>NZ_PKEK01000075.1 GCF_002863225.1 Mycobacterium sp.
GACGCAGTCCAAGGTCGAGGCACCTGAATCGGGGACCCGCGGCTGTTTCCAACACTCGACCGGAAACGACACCATGATCATCGAGTAGAGCAGGTGCATCAGATTTTGGACGTCGTCGGGTAGGTCCTCGAGCGGGAACTTGTCGCAGTACGTCAGGGCTTCTTCGGCGCGGGGTGTGATGGCGTCGTAGAACGCCTTCATCTCGACCATGGAACTGGCGAGCCGCTTGGCATAGCGCTCGGGTTCGCTCGGCAGACACCACTGCGCGAATTGCTCGAGATCGGCGAACTCGACCGGAAGCACGTTGCTCACACCCCCACCGCGGTGGTCCGCCGATAGTCCTCGATCCATGCCGCGGTCTCTTTGTGTAAGTGCCGCAGGAGAATCTCCTGATCGTTGAGCACGAAGGTGTCGATCACCCGCGACTCGATCATCGACTGGGTCGCCTCGAGGGTGTTCGCATCCTGCAGGCCGTACTCCTTGAACGAGACGGCGGCCAACTCCTGCGCCACCCGCTCGCGCGGGGTGCGCGGCGCCGGGAAGTACAGCGTGCCCTCGAAAACGTGACTGTTGAAAGACGTTGGCCAATAGTGATACGTCAAATACCAGCCTTGGCCCCAGAACAGGATGACGAAGTTCGGGAACAACTGAAACGAATCCAGGCCCCACGGTTCGCATTTGGCCGGATTCAATCCGGTCGGCATCGGCCCCAGATCAGGTTTGCCCCACGGGCCGAACAGGCCGCTTTGGCAAATGTCCTCGATAGGCTTGCGCATCTCGGCGGCCATCTCCCAGGCCCGCACTCCCGATGTGCTTACCAGCCGGTGCGGGCCGTCGAGCCGATAATGCGGGGCTTCAAAACCAGCCTCCGCAGCGGCTTTCGAGTATGCGGTCGGCGACTGGTTCGCATGCAGTACCGGCGCGTGATAGAACTCCTGGAACGCGTCCATGTAGAGCTTCCAGTTCGCCTTGACTTCGGAGCGATAACACCAGCGTGAGGTCATCTTGTCGAACGGGTAGCCCTCCAGAGCGGTGACCATCGGCCCGAGGAACTCTCGCAGGGGTTGGTCCGGGTTCTTCGCGAAGTTGACGAAGATGAACCCTTCCCACACCTCGCAGTGCACCGGAACCAGTCCGTAGCGGCTCTTGTCGAGGTCGAAGAACTCGCTTTCCTGCTGGACGAAGGTCAAGTTGCCGTCGAGGTCATAACGCCAGGCGTGGTACTTGCAGGTGAACTGCCTGCACGTTCCGCTGGTCTCCTCCAGGGGCATGTCGTTCCACACCAACTTGTTGCCGCGATGCCGGCAAACGTTGTGGGAGGCCTTGATGTCCCCGGATCCAGTGCGAACCAGGATGATTGAGGTGTTGACGACCTTCAATTCCTTGGTGAAGTAACTGCCTTTACGCGGAACCTGTTCGACGCGGCCAACATTCAGCCAAGCTCGCTTGAAAATCGCCTCGCGCTCCAGGTCATGGATTTCGGGACTGATGGAGTCCTCGTAGGAAACCGGGGCTGTGCCGAGCTCGGGGTAATGCTCGGTCCAGCTTCCCTCCGCCGGCTTCGGAAAACGAGCCATGATCGCTCCTCACGCGTCCGATCGAGCCAGGCCTGCAACCGCCGACATGAGGCGCTGGTCGGTGCGGGCCTGTCGGAGCCGACGGTATAACGTGAGAACATCAATAGCAAGTAGTTGATACTGCCCGTTGGAGGCGCACATGCCGGTAAATGTCGAGGCCCACGTTGTGCGGGTCATCTCGCCGCACACGGAAGGTGTCATCGCCGAAGTTGCAGCCTCGACACACGAGCAGGTGGATCAAGCCGTGACGGCGGCGCGGACGGCGTTCGACTCGGGCGGACGGAGCAACAGCGAACCCGCAGAACGGATCACCGCGATTCGTCGCCTGGCCGACATCTACGACCGGCGACGCAGCGAGATGGCGGACACCATCAGCGCCGAGATCGGCGCCCCGATCAGCTTTGCTCACCGCGCTCAGGTCGGACTGCCCGCGATGATGATCCGGGCGTTTTGCGAGTTGGCCGAGAGCCACATCTGGCAGCAGGATCGACGTGGGTTCTTCGGGGCGGACGTACGCGTTCTCAAAGAGCCCGTCGGCGTCGTCGCCGCAGTCGCGCCCTGGAACATGCCCCAGTTCCTGATCATCACCAAACTCGTGCCTGCACTCCTGGCCGGGTGCGCCGTCGTACTCAAGCCCGCTCCCGAAAGCCCGCTCGACGCTTTACTTCTGGGCGAAATGCTGACCGAAGCGGGGCTCGGAGACGGCTTGGTGAACATCGTCATCGGTGGCAGCGCGGTCGGTGAAGCACTCGTCTCTCATCCCGGAGTGGACAAGGTGTCCTTCACCGGCTCGACGGCGACCGGCCGCGCTGTCGCCGCCGCGTGCGCCGCCAACCTCACCAAGGTCAGCCTCGAACTCGGCGGCAAGTCAGCGGCAATCGTTCTCGACGACGCTGCGCCCGAGAAGGTCGCCGCCGGAGTACGGTCGGCAAGCCTGTCCAACAGTGGCCAGATCTGCAATGCGCTCACCCGCGTCCTGGTACCTGAAGCGCGGCACGACGAATACGTGGACGCGCTCGGCACCGAGATGGCGGGCCTTCGGGTCGGTGATCCGAGCGACCCCGATACGCAGTTGGGGCCGCTCGTATCCCAGCGCCAGCAGCAGCGGGTTCGCGGGTATATCGACATCGGTGAAAGCGAAGGTGCACAGATGATTACCGGCGGCACCACCATGCCTGACGGGTTGGACACGGGCTGGTACGTCCGCCCGACCCTCTTCGCCCGGGCCGACAACTCCATGCGCATCGCGCGCGAGGAGATTTTCGGACCGGTCATCACCGTCATCCCCTACCGCGACGAAGACCAGGCCGTCGCGATCGCCAACGATTCCGACTTTGGTCTTGCCGGCTCAGTCTGGTCCTATGACGCTGAGCGAGCCCTCGCTGTCGGGTCTCGTATCCGCACCGGAACCGTTGGTATCAATCAGGGTTACACCATGGACCCGTTCGCCCCCTTCGGCGGGGTCAAGGGCAGCGGCTACGGCCGCGAACTCGGTCCTGAGGGCCTGGACGGTTACCTCGAGACGAAATCAATTGCCATCGCAGGAGATTCGTAGACTTCGATTCACCTGGTTCTTGACGGTGCGGACACTTCGCGAAGAGCCAGAAGGAACAGCTCATCCATTCGTGGGCTGAGTTCGGCCAGTGTTGCGGCGCTGACGTGAGTGGCGGAGCCATAGACGCTGTCCTGTTCGTGCGGCGCGGTCGGACTGCCGACGGCCAGGCACAGGACAGCCATTCCATCGGATCGCACTTCTTCCAGCGCCTTACAAGTGTCGGCTTCTGCGTATCGCCCCTCGTAGCCCTGGTCGTATGGGGCGCCATCGGACAGGATGAGGAGCAGACGATGTGGCGTACCTGCCTGAGTCTTGAGAATGGCGGCGGCACCACGGATCGCGGCGCCTAGGCGGGTGTATCCCGATGGCTGAAGCTTGTCGAGCCGTCCGCGGCTCGCCGAACCGAATCGCTGGCGAAACCCTTTGATCTCGAGCAGGTGTACCGCGCGCCGGCCTTCCGACCGAAACGCGTAGAGCGCGACGCGATCGCCGATTTCCTCCAGGGCGCTGGCGAGTGTCGCAGCGGCAAGCCGCTGTTGCTCGTGGACCGCGCGGCCGGTCGGGTCGGACTCGCTGACCGATCCAGACGCGTCGAGCAACAGAAGTACACCGAGCTCGCGAGCAAGCCTGCGACGTTCGGCGTACACATGCTCAGACGGATGGTGACCGGCACGAAGGTCCGCGATGAACTCGACGAGCGCTTCGGTGTCGATCTCATCACCGTCGGGGCGCCGCCGCAGCATGCGCGGCCCCAATGCGATGCGCGACAGACGTTTTCGCAGCACGTAATCGGCCGCCACATCAGCGGTCGCTGCCTCGGCACGGCCCGTTACTGGATATTCGAGAACTCTGCACCACTCAGGTCGGTAGCGGTCGCTGAAGGTGTCCCATTCCGGGTACAGCGCAGCACCCGCTCCCAGGGTGATGGAAGGCTTCTCCTCGTCGGGGCGACTCCCGATCGATAGAGGTCGGGCCAGCGCAGTGACCCGGCGTGCGCGGCGATCGGCCGCGTTGTTGAGTTCTGCGCCGGCCGTGTCTTCATCCTGCGATCGCGCCGTGCCGAAGAGCTTGCGCAGGAAATCCGACAGAGCCCGCGAGTTCATCAGTGGATTCTCGAAGAGTTTGAGAAGCCCTCTCCCCCGGCGGTTCTCGTCGGAGTCGCCCTCGGATTCGGTGACGTCAGTGGCGTCGATCGCGAATTGCGTTTCCCTGGCAGCCGACTGGCGGTCGTTACCGGGATTGCCTAGCAGTAGCGATGGCTTGATGCCGCCGAACCAGTCAGGCGGTTCGGGGACAGCTCTCCGGCTCTTGGCGACGGCCAGGGACTCATCGGCTGTCGCGGTCATCGGCCGGACATCTGAACTGTGTGCGGCGGCGAGTGGAAGCTGGTGCGCCAATCCGTGAATCACCCGGTTCCCCTCCAGCGCAAGGTATCGGCGCGCGTGGGTAGGACGTGCGCGTAGCGGTCGGATCCGCTGCGAGTCAAAGCTTCCGGCGCCAAGCAGAGCGCTTTGTAGGAGAACCTGGCGCCGCTGATCGAACGTTGTGTCCGCGGAGACGAAGATGATTCGCCCGTCGGTGTGGGCGGCCTCGCCCGGTCGAGCCCTGGCCACTTCGACGGCTCTGCCGGCCAACGAGGTGGCCAGGAGGCGGAATCGGCCCAAGTCTTCGCGATCCGCCTCGATCACGTCGGCGGCAGGACGGCGTCGACGAGTTCGCCGAGCGCTCTCACGACGTCCTGGTCGTCAGAAAGGATTTGCACAATCGCCGAGTGCGCGGCGCGCCGCAGACTCAGTCCTTCGGCGATCAGCTCACCCGCGAGGATCAGCGTTCGCGTCGACGCCACCTCCGCCAGCGGCGATCCCGTCAAGTTGCGAATCGAGTTCGCGACTTCGACCAATTTGCGGGCGGATTCGAGATCGATCCCGGACTCGTGGGCAACGACCTCCGTTTCGACGTCGGCGGCAGGAAAGCCCAGCTCGATTCCGACGAACCGCTGACGAGTCGACACCTTGAGGTCCTTCAGGACGCTCTGGTAACCGGGGTTGTAGGAGATCACCAATTGAAAGCCGGGCGCGGCATGCAGTGTCAGTCCCAGCCGATCAACGTTGAGTTCCCGGCGGTGATCGGTCAGCGGATGAATGACCACGACGGTGTCTTGGCGTGCCTCGACGACCTCGTCGAGGTAGCAAATCGCGCCCTGGCGTACGGCACGCGTCAAAGGCCCGTCAGCCCACACCGTTTCACCGCCCTTGAGCAAAAAGCGGCCTACCAAATCGGCCGACGTCATGTCCTCATGACCCGCAACGGTAATCAACTCGCGGCCCGACTGGTGTGCCATGGCCTCGACGAAACGGGTTTTGCCGCAGCCGGTTGGCCCCTTCAACAACACCGGGAGACCGCGGCGCGCAGCCGCCCGAAACACCTCGACCTCGTCGCCGGAAGCACGGTAAAACGCCGCACGCACTGATGATTCAGCTGTAGCCGGGCGTCCGTCGATCACGGTCTCACCTGCTTGGCTGAGTCGGAACGACCTTCGGCAGATCGGCTCCCTTTGGTAGGACGAGGTGTCCGTCGATGTCGATGTAGCCGGAGTGCTTAGTAGGTATCGGCAACACGGGATTGGGACACGGTTGATCAGTCCCGTCGCCGCAGATACCTCCGTTGAAATAGGAACGTTTCTGAACATCGGCGGGCCAGGGGTCGGCGTGCATGGCTAGCCATTGCGCCGGCAGGTTGTAGCAGATGAAGAAGCACGCGCTGACCGCAGCGAAGACTGCCAGGAATCGGATGAGTTGCGTTCCGATGAAACTGCCCTTCAGACGGTCGATCTCACGCTCGGCGATGGTCCGTCCGCGATCATCGGTGAAATATCTCAGGCAGCACATACCGGTCAGGACGCCGCCCCACATCAGCCCTTCGTAGATGGGCCATTGGTAGTACGTGCCCGCATTGACGGAGACCGCACGGATTGCTCCGGGGTACACGTAGAACCCGATCGGAAGCATGATCAGGCCCTCCATGATGAAGTCGACCAGGATGTTGAACGCGTAGACGACACCGATCAATTTGATGTTGCTGACGTGTGGCCAGCGGGACTTCACCTGGCGCATAACCCAGCAGCCCAAAATGATGAACAGCAGATTGAGGGCGTAACCCGGGGTATTGGTCAGCAGCGGTTCGGCGACCTGGTGGCCGGGCACCTCGGGTGACACCCAGCCTGGGATGTTCGACGACCACGAACCCAGGTTGAAGTTCCAGGTGTTGTAGGTGCACCAGGTGTTGAGGTAGTTCAACAGCGGATCCTGGAAAAAGATCAGGCCGCACGACACCAGGAGCATGCCGTCGAGGGTGATCCGTCGCTCACGTCGCCACGGTCGAATGATGAACCACCACACAGAAAGTGGCAGACCGATGCACGCGCAGATCGCATTCGCGATTAGAGGCACCTTCATGTACATCGGTGGATCACTCGGGCCTGACGGCACGTGCACGAAGTACGGCCCGCTGATCCACCGAATCCAGACGTAGAGCTGGAGAACGAGTAGCGCACCGCCGATCGCAGCCCACACCGTCACTGGCTTGACCTTGGACTGAATCGGCCCGTTCAGTTCTGCGTCATCCACCCGCATTGCCTCGCGCGACAATTCGCTCACCTTCAGCGACTCCCTTCCGGTCGGCCACCGCACCTCGGTCCGCCGGTCACCCGAATGACGAGGACTCGTCGACGGTCATAATATACTGACTAGTATCTGAAATACGGAAGAGTTTCTAAAAGGTCTGGCAGAATCTGTCCGCATGGTGGAACGGTGGACCCGCGAGCGGCGCCTGGAGCACACTCGCTCACTGCTCATCGACGCTGCCGAGGAAGTATTCGGCGTGAAGGGCTTCCTGGCCGCGACGTTAGACGACATCGCCCGTGCCGCCGGCTATACCAAAGGGGCTATATACAAGCACTTTTCAACCAAAGAGGACCTGTTCCTGGCGGTCAGTGATCGCTACTGGCGTCGCTACTTCGACAACTTCACCGAAGTGATGGCCCACGCCCCCCGAGTCGGCGCCCGCGAGCTCGACGAGATTGCCGAGCGCTGGAGTCAACTGAGCCGCGACCGGGGAGCAGAGCATGCCGCCTTGGGCCACGAGTTCACCCTCTACTTGCTTCGCAATCCCGAGGCACGGGAGCGGGTGGCGGCCAAGCGGTTAGAGGCTGTCCAAGCGCTGGCTAAGTTCATCACCACCGGCATCGACCGACTAGGCGGGTCTCTGGTGATACCGCCGTTGACTTTCGCTCAGGTGCTCGTAGCCACCAGCGACTCAATCGTCCTCGGCAGTCAGCTCGATGACGTTGATCTGTACCGTCCGGTCGTTGAGATGTACACGTCGATGATCAAAATGGGCTGACCCGATCCGGGAGAGCGAGTGGCCTTGGCCGTAGCCACGGCAGTGCCAGGTATTCGCGGACGCGGTCGACGACGTGCTCGAAATGGTGGAGCTAAGGGGATTCGAACCCCTGACCCCCACACTGCCAGTGTGGTGCGCTACCAACTGCGCCATAGCCCCAAAGATGTGCCTGTCGAAGTTACACCACGGCCTGCCAGCCTTCAAAGTCGCTGATCAGGCCGCGTCATCCAGTGCAGGTACAGGATCTGCGCACTGGGTCTCGGGCGCAAACACCCACACCACCGCAGCGGCGATCAAGATCAGCCCGCTGACGGCGAACCCCCATCCGAAACCGACGTGCTCGGCGATGTGACCCACCGCGATCGCGCCGACGATAGCGCCTAGATCGGCCACCATCTGAAACGCCGCGACAGCGGTGCCGGCACGGGCACCGTTGCCGAGGATGTCGGCGATCGCGGCCTGTTGCGGAGAGGCGAAGACGCCTGACGTCGCGCCCGCGAAGCCCGCCGCTACCAGAAACGGCGTCAGCGACGACGAGGTACCCATGCCGATAGTGGCCACGCCGGACGCCAGCAGTCCTCCGATCAGGAGCAGGCGTCGGCCGATTCGGTCGGACAGGTAGCCACTCGGCAGCACCACGGCGACGTTGCCCGCCGCAAACACCGCCAGGACCAACCCCGTCATCCGCGGACCACGGTTCAGTACGTCGGCGATGAACAGCGGCACCACGGCCATGCGCACGCCGAACACCGACCACCCCGTCGCGAAGTTCGACACCAGTGCTGAACGATAGGCACGGTGGCGCAACGCGGTACGGAGCGTCACTTCGGCCTCGAGTTGCTCGGCCGGAGCGCTCAGCGTCGATCGTCGCAGGCTGTACGAGACCACCACCGCGGTCACCAAAGTCACCGCGCCATAAATAACGAAGGGTGCTCGCAACCCCAAACCCGCTGTGAGACTGCCCATCAACGGCCCAGCCACCAGGCCGACCAGAAACGAGCTGGCGAACAAACCGGCGACCCTGCCGCGCGCATCGACCGGGCTGATCCGAATCATCAGGCCCAGCGCGGAAATGAAGAACATCGTCGACCCGATGCCACCAATCGCGCGGAAAACCAACAGTTCCCAGAAGCTGTGCACGTATGCACAGGCGCCGGTGGCCACGGCGCCGACGATCAGCCCGGCCAGATACACGGGTCGCTCCCCGAACCGCTGGACGAGCAGTCCGCTGGGCGGCGCGCAGCACAGCCGCATGACCGAGAACATTGTGATCGCCAGCGTCACCGAGCTCATGCTCACACCGAAGGTGCGGGCAAAAGCCGGCAGTACCGGCGACACCACGCCGTAGCCCAGAGCCGAAACGACGTTGGCCCCGATCAGCACCCACGCTTCACGCGGGAGCCTTGTCCGCTCTCGACGCCACGCCGTCAGGCGGGCACGAGGAGAGACCAGGATCACCCAATGACTGTATCCACAACGTGTTGCGCAGCTCTCTGGACGTCTAATAAGTGATCTGGACCACGAAACGACTCGGCGTAAATCTTGTAGACGTCCTCGGTGCCCGACGGCCGTGCGGCGAACCAGGCGTTGGCGGTGGTGACCTTCAATCCGCCCAGCGCCGCGCCGTTGCCGGGCGCGGTCGTCAGTTTGGCGGTGATCTCTTCCCCGGCCAGTTCAGTGGCGGTGACCTGGTCCGGCGAGAGCTTCGACAGCCGCGCCTTCTGCTCGCGGTTGGCCGGTGCGTCGAGGCGCGCGTAGGTGGGCGCCCCGTACTTCTCGGTCAGCTCTTGGTAGCGCTGCGACGGGCTCGAGCCCGTGACCGCAAGGATCTCGCTGGCCAGCAGCGCCAGGATGATGCCGTCCTTGTCGGTGGTCCATACCGATCCGTCGTGACGTAGAAACGACGCCCCCGCCGATTCCTCGCCACCGAATCCGATGGTTCCGCCGATCAGATCGTCGACGAACCACTTGAACCCCACCGGCACCTCGACCAGCTTTCGTCCGATACCGGCGACTACCCGGTCGATGATCGACGAACTGACCGCCGTCTTGCCGACCGCCACACCCTCCGGCCAGGACGGCCGATGCGTGTAGAGGTAGTCGATCGCCACCGCCAGATAGTGGTTCGGGTTCATCAAGCCGCCGTCGGGCGTGACGATGCCATGCCGGTCGGAGTCGGCGTCATTGCCGGTGGCGATCTGGAAGCGGTCGGGGTTGGCGGTCACTTTCCCGACAAGCCCAGCCATCGCATCCGGCGAACTGCAGTCCATCCGGATCTTGCCGTCGTGGTCGAGCGTCATGAACCGCCACGTGGCATCGACCAGGGGATTGACCACGGACAGGTTCAGGCGATGCCGCTCGCCGATCGCTGCCCAGTAGTCGACGCTGGCGCCGCCGAGCGGATCCGCGCCGATCTTGATCCCGGCCTTGCGGATGATGTCGATGTCGACCACGTTCGGCAGGTCGGCGACGTAGGCGTCCAGGTAGTCGTGGCGCTGGACGGTCCGTAGCGCGCGGGCCAGCGGCACTCGCTTGACCTGTTCACCGTTGCGGAGAATATCGTTGGCGCGCTTGGCAATTGCGTTGGTCGCATCGGTGTCGGCCGGGCCGCCGTGCGGCGGGTTGTACTTGAAGCCACCGTCGTAAGGCGGGTTGTGCGAAGGCGTGACGACGATGCCGTCGGCCAGCCCGTCGGTGCGGCCACGGTTGTAGGCGATGATCGCGTGGCTGACCGCCGGCGTGGGTGTGTATCGGTCGGCGGAGTCGACCGCGGTGACGACGTCGTTGACGACCAGCACCTCCAAGGCCGACGCCCAGGCCGGTTCGGACAGGCCGTGCGTGTCGCGGCCGATGAACAACGGGCCGGTGGTGCCCTGCGCCGCGCGGTACTCGACGATCGCCTGCGTGATAGCCAGGATGTGGGCTTCGTTGAACGCCCCGTTCAACGAAGATCCGCGGTGACCCGACGTCCCGAAGGCCACCTGCTGCGCCACGTCGTCTGGATCGGGTTCCACCGAGTAGTAGGCGGTGATCAGATGCGGCAGATCGACAAGGTCTTCGGGTTGAGCCGGCTGACCGGCGCGAGGGTTGGCCACCATGTCCATGATTCTGCCGAATAAGCTGCCGAAGCACTCCCCGCGACCGAAGGGATTTCACGAGTGGCCAGCTCTGCGTCGCCGCGCGACTACCGAGAGTTGGCCGCCGTCTTCGTCGGGGGCGCCCTGGGCACCCTCGCGCGCACCGGCCTCGGCTTCCTGGCGGTCGCCGACCCGGCTCGCTGGCCGTGGCCGACGTTCACCGTCAACATCGTCGGTGCATTCCTGCTGGGCTATTTCACGACGCGGCTCTTGGAACGGTTGCCGCTGTCCAGTTACCGTCGGCCGCTGCTGGGAACAGGCGTGTGCGGTGGCCTGACGACTTTCTCCACGATGCAGGTCGAGACACTGCGGATGATCGAGCACGGTCACTACGTTCTGGCCATCAGCTACACCTGCGTCAGCATCGTTCTGGGCTTGGTCGCGGTGCACCTGGCGTCCGGTCTGGTGCGCCGGGCGGCGTTGCGCTGATGATCTGGGTCGGGGTCGTGCTGGCGGGGGGTATCGGCGCGGTGCTGCGCTTCCTCGTCGACGGTGCGGTGGCTCGTCGGGCCGGCAAGTCGTTTCCGTTCGGCACCCTGACGGTCAACATCAGCGGCGCGGCACTGCTCGGCTTCCTCGGCGCGCTGGCGTTGAGTCGTCATGCGGCGCTGTTGGCCGGCACCGCGTTCGTCGGCTCCTACACCACGTTTTCGACCTGGATGCTGGAAACCCAGCGGCTGGGTGAAGAGCGACAAGTCGGCAGCGCCGTCGCCAACATCGTCGCGAGCATCGTGCTCGGGCTCGGGGCGGCAGCGTTCGGGCAGTGGATCGGCGGTCTGTTGTGAGCCGGCCCGGCCCGAGTCGATCGAGCCTCAAGCTGACGGCCTACTTCGGCGAACGTCAACGGGTGGCCCAGGACGGCCGGCGACCCGGCTTTCTGGCCGACGCGATGCTGGACCTGTTCGACCGCAAGGACATTGCGACCAGTGTGATGCTGCGCGGCATTGCCAGTTTCGGACCGCGGCACGTGCTGCGCACCGACCAGTCGTTGAGCTTGTCGGAGGATCCACCGGTCGCCGTCACGGCGGTCGATGTGGAGCCGAAGATCATCGGACTCGTCGACGACGTGCTGGCATTGACCGGCCGCGGGCTGGTGACGCTGGAACGCGCGGGCCGGGTCGATTCCGGAAATTTTCCGGCCGGCGCCGGCGACGCGGTCAAGCTGACCGTCTACATCGGGCGGCAGGAACGCGTCAGCGGCCAACCCGCACACCGCGCGGTGTGCGACCTGCTCCGTCGCCACCAATTTTCCGGCGCTACAGCGTTTCTCGGCGTCGACGGCACCGCCCGCGGTACGCGCTACCGGGCCGCCTTCTTCAGCCGCAATGTCAACGTTCCGCTGATGGTCGTCGCGATCGGAACACCGGCACAAGCGTCGGCGGCGGTTGCCGAACTCGGCGCCCTCGCACCGGGCGCGCTGATGACCATCGAGCAGGTGCGGCAATGCAAGCGCGAAGGCCGGCTGCTCGACCGACCGCACCGGCTGCCCGATACCGACGGTCAGGGTCGTCCGCTGTGGCAGCAGCTGACGGTGCACACCAGCGGGTCCACCACTTCTGCCGGTGCGCCGATTCACCGCGCGTTGGTCTCCCGCCTGCTCGAATCCGGCACGGCACACGGCGTGACGGTGCTACGCGGAATCTGGGGATTCGATGGCGATCGAAACCCGAACGGCGATAAACTCTTTCAACTCACCCGCCGTACACCGGTCGTCACGACCATCATCGACACACCCGAACGGATCGCCCAAAGCTTCGACATCGTCGACGAATTGACCGCTCAACACGGGTTGGTCACCAGCGAGATGATCCCCGCGGCGGTGACCGTCGACGGGCCACACCGCGACGGCGGCACCGAGCTCGCCGACCACGCCTGCTAGGCGCTGAGCTATCCCCCGCCGCCCGCGCCGGGCGCGCCGCCCGGACTGCCCTGGCCGGCCCACGAATCGTCATTCTGTTGCTGCTGTTGTTGCTGCTGCGCGGGTGCCGGAACCGGCGATGGTGACTCAGGCGACGGGGGGCTGACATGGATCGGCGTGCCCGGCGCCGCCTGGAGGTCCAGGTCAACCGTGTGCGCGCCGAGACCGACTGCCGCTATGACCGCGCCCATGGCCATCGACAAGCCAAGTGTCTTGTTCGAAGCAGTTTTCATGGCAGGGCGGATACCCGCCTCGCCCGATTCGACACGCTCCGGTCAGCAATGCGGCCTGAGGCACCGGACCGGGTGGCGTCAGGTCATCCGTCTTCAGCCGGCGTCGCCGACTTCAGGAATGCGGAAAAGTCGGGAAACAGCTTGCGGTCGACGATCTCGATCCGGGTGCCGAATGCGTCGATGTAGTACGCGAACAGTGCCAGGTCAGGCGGCGACGTGTCGGCGGTGGCCTCGAACGCGAACCCGTTGGCCTCCAATTCCCTGGCGGTCTCGGCCAGGTCATCGACGAAGTAGCCGAGATGGTGCACCGAGTTGCCCGCTGCTGCCGTCCACGGGCTTTCCGGCACCTGCTGGATCAATTCCAGATGCGGCGCCTGTAGCGAATAGGCAAATGTCGAGGTGAGCTCGCGGGTTCCGTTCATGGTGCGAAAGGGCAGCGTGTAAGTCACCGGGGTGATCCACGTGTAACCGGCTACCGCACTGAGCCGCTGCATTGCCACGTCGAGGTCGGCCACGACGATGCCGGTGTGATAGTAGTCCTTGGGATCGAGCGCGAATGCCATTGCTGTCCTTAGCTTTTCGGATTCAAACTGACGCGCCGATCTGGCAGCGGTGAAATCGGCCATCCCGCTGCACAGTGGCGAGTTTCGGCGACGTCGGGTCGCCACGGTCGATCGGGGCGGCCGGAGGGTGCGGAGAGCCCACGCCACCCTCCTTTTCGACACAGTGCCGAGTGCAGACTAGCGCTCTGCTTGCCGCGTTTAGCCGCACCGTGCCGGGGTACGCCCAATCTGCCCGGTCAACGGCCCGGACTCCGTCGAGGTTTTGATTGCTAGGGGTATATCGCATGTCCGACATGATCATCGCGTCGCCCGACGACGTGATCGCGTTTCTGAAGGCACAGCACAACCTCATCGAGGACATGTTCGACCAGGTGCTGCACGCCTCAGATCCGGAGGCCCGAGAGAAGCCTTTCGTCCAACTGCGACAGCTGATGGCGGTGCATGAGACCGCTGAGGAGATGGTCGTGCATCCGCGGGCCCGACGGGACGTGGAGGCCTTCGACTCGATCGTCGACGCCCGCCTCGAAGAAGAACACGACGCCAAGCAGTTGCTGTCGCGCATCGAGAAAATGGACATCACCTCCGACGAGTTCATCGAAGAGCTCAAAACGCTTCGGGATTCAGTGCTCGACCATGCGTTGCATGAAGAGAAATACGAATTCCCGAAATTGGAGCAGCAACTCGACGACGAAGAGTCCAAGCGGCTGACGACCGCGGTGCGGGCGGCCGAATCCATTGCGCCGACCCGCCCGCATCCAGGGGTCGAATCAGCGAAGCTGAACTTCGCGGTGGGCCCGTTCGCCTCAATGCTCGACCGCGCCCGCGACCTGCTGCAGCACGGCCTCGGCTGAGACCTGTTCGACCCTAGGCGGCCAGGGAGCTGATCCGCCGGATCACTTCGTCGCGCCCGAGGGCGCGCGCGATCTCAAACAGGTCGGGGCTTCTGGTCGACCCGGTCAGCCCGACGCGGATCAGCTGTGAAGCCTCCCGGATCGAACCCGGATACGCGTCGGGGTTCTTCTTGTATTCCTTGGCGTTACTTGCGAATCCGAATTTCTGCGCCAGATCCCGGATCTGCTGGAACCACTGCCCCGAACCGTCGACATCGCGATACGACGCGACGAAGTCACCCGCGAATGACCTGACCAGGTCGACCGGCAGCCCGCCGAGTCGGTCGTCGTCCGCAGCCACCGGCGCGAACAGGTCGGCGAAGAAGAAGCCGTAGGCGGGCCGGAAGTCTGACCATTTGCGAAGGTCTTTGCGCGGGTTGTCGACGCCGTCGCGCTCGACGGCGAGCGCGGCCAAGGTCTGGTCGGGATGAGCTTCGATCACCAGGCGCACTTCGGGATCGAACTCCGCCGCCCACGCGGTCAGCGCTGCGTAGATCTCGGGCCCGCTCAGCGTCGCGATGTAGTCGGCGCTGATGTCTTCGAGCTTCACCAAATCGACCAGCGGCCCGGCGCCGCCACACTCGGCCAGGGAGATCGGCGCCGTCAACGCCTCGGGCAGTGGGGTTTCGGCCAGTCGGCCGTTGGCCAGTCCGCGTAGGTAATACAGCACCGCGTCGGCGGGATAGCCCGAGCGGATGTAGAAGTCGACATCGGCTTCGGGGTCCTTGCGCTTCGACAGTTTCCGCTTACCGCCGGGGATCTGTTTCATCAGCAGCGCGATGTGCGCGTAGGTCGGCGGCTCGAAGCCCAGCGCCTCGAACAGCTGCAGATGCAACGCCGTTGACGAGAGCCACTCCTCACCGCGGATCACCAGGTTGCATCGCATCAGGTGGTCGTCGACGGCGTGGGCGAAGTGGTACGTCGGGAGTTGCACTGCCGCCGACGATTTGAGGATCACCACGTCGTTGTAGTTGTCCTCCATGGACAGCTCGCCGCGGATCGCATCGGTGAAGGCGGCCCGCCCGCCGGTCCGGCCGGGCGACCGGAACCGCAACACGTACGGCGTCCCCTCCGCCAACTGCTCGCGGACGGTCGCGATGTCGGCGTCGCGCCACAGCGCCCACTCGCCGTAGTAGCCGGTCGGACGCTTGAGTTGTTGCTGACGGGTACGGATTTCAGCGAGCTGTTCGGAGGTGGCGAAGCACAGATATGCCTTACCGACGCGCAGCATCTCGCGCGCGTAGCTCAGGTAGATCAGGGCTCGCTCGGATTGGCGGTACGGGCCGTACTCGCCACCACCGACACCCTCGTCGGGAATGAGCCGGAAGTAGGCGAAGGCGCGGTCGAACTGTTCGAAGGCACCGGCGACTTCCCGCGACTGGTCGGTGTCTTCGATCCGCACGAAATAGCGGCCGTCGCTGTGGTGGGCCACCGATTGATCGATCATCGCCGTGTAGATGCCGCCGAGGTGGATGAAACCGGTCGGCGACGGGGCCAGGCGCGTCACCTCCGCGCCGGCGGGCAGGTCGCGGGGTGGATAGCGCCGTTCCCACTCGCCCGGTTCGGGCAGATCGGCGGGAAAGAGGCGGTCGACCTCGTGCGGCTCCAGCATTCCGGTGACGGCTCCATTCTCGGCAAGGTTGCCTGGTCGATGTTAGTCACGCTGGTCACGGGGCGAGTCGCCCGTAGGCTGGGCGGGATGAGCGTCGCACCGGACACCTCCGTGGCCCTGCACGACCACTTTGCGAGCGACCTGCCCGAGATGGCGGTCAGCTGGCAGGCCCAGACCTTTCCCGACCCGCGGTTGCTGGCTTTCAACGGACCCCTGGCCGAGGAGCTCGGCCTCGACCCGGCATGGCTTCAGAGTCCCGACGGGCTGCGGTTTCTGGTCGGCAACCTTGTGCCTGCCGGGGCCGCGCCGGTAGCGCAGGCCTACGCCGGTCACCAGTTCGGTGGTTACGTCCCGCGACTGGGCGACGGGCGCGCAATGCTGCTCGGCGAGCTGGCTGACGCCGACGGCCGGCTCCGCGACATCCACCTCAAGGGTTCGGGTCCGACACCATTCGCCCGCGGGGGCGACGGCTTGGCCGCGGTGGGTCCGATGCTGCGCGAATACATCGTCAGCGAGGCGATGCATGCGCTGGGCATCCCCACCACGCGATCCCTGGCCGTGGTGTCGACCGGCCGCATCGTGCAGCGCGAGACTCCTCTGCCGGGAGCAGTGCTCACTCGCGTCGCCGCCAGCCATCTGAGGGTAGGCAGCTTCGAGTACGCCGCCTCGACACGCGACCTCGACCTGGTGCGGCGCCTGGCTGACCATGCGATCGCCCGTCACTATCCCGGCGCGGCGATGCTCGACAACCCCTACCTCGCGCTGTTCGAAGCGGTCGCCGCGGTGCAGGCATCGCTGGTGGCCCGGTGGATGCTGGTCGGCTTCGTCCACGGCGTGATGAACACCGACAACATGACAATCTCCGGTGAAACCATCGACTATGGCCCGTGCGCCTTCATGGACGTCTTCGACCCAGACACGGTGTTCAGCTCGATCGACCAATGGGGTCGCTACGCCTACGACAACCAGCCCACGATCGCGGGGTGGAATCTGGCGCGCTTCGCCGAGGCACTGTTGCCGCTGCTGGCCGACACCGTCGACGAGGGTGTAGCGCTGGCGCAGAAGGCATTTCAGGTGTTTCGTGACCAATACGATGCAACCTGGACCGACGGCATGCGCGCCAAACTCGGCCTGTCGGAGGACGTCGACGCCGCAACCGTCGCCACGGTCACCGAGGAATTGCTCGCCCTGCTGAAGGAAAGCCGCGTCGACTACACCACGTTCTTCCGGGCACTCGCGCACGCGGCCCGCCAGGACGCCGAGCCGGCCCGCGGGTTGTTCGCCAACCTTGCCGGTATCGACGGGTGGATCTCGCGCTGGCTAGCCCTCGATCCCGACGGCGGCCTGATGGATCGCAGCAACCCGGTTTACATTCCGCGCAACCACCTCGTCGAAGAGGCATTGACCGCGGCCACCGGCGGAGATCTGAATCCGTTGCAGCAGTTGCTAGTTGCGGTCAGCGCGCCGTACGACGAGCGGCCCGGGCTCGAGCGCTACGCCGCGCCGGCGCCGGAGGAGTTCGGCGATTACCGGACGTTCTGCGGCACCTGAGCTCTGGCCGCGCATTGGGTCAGCGCGGCGTCCAGGATCGAGCCCGCCGTTGTGAACGCGGGCTTCTCCCGGTCGGTGGGGACGATCGTCAGCCCCGCGGCGCGACGTAGCACCATCAGGGCGAGTCCGCTGTAGGTGGTGTAGGCGACGATCAAGAGGTTGGCCCGCGCCTTTTCGCCGTTGATCGTCATCACGTGCTGGGGTTTGCATTCCCATCCGGGCCAGTTGAAGTCCGGTGGTCGTTGCAGATGCGGCCAGTTGACGTTGATGGAGGTGATACCGCCCAGCATCGGCGTCAATGCCTCCACCAGAGCGGGTAATTCCAGAGTCATGCGGTCGACCCGCGGCCACCATGCTCCATCGATGTCGCCGCCCAGCTGATCGCCGATTGAAACTCGAACGGGATTGGCCGAGCGCCAATCGTTCATCTGACGGCAAATCGGGCTGATGCAAAAACCTTGTAAATCAACGGAATTCCTTCACGGCTGGCGTCGCGTCACCGCAGTTGCGGCACAGCGGAGGAATTCCATTGCGAGTGAACGCCATACGCGCAAGCGGAGCGACGCATCACCGCTGTCAACAGAACGGCTCGTCATCCAGGATACGCTGCGAGTAGCGGTTTGTAACCTTCGACGGTGGATGGGTACGTATTCGCGTACAGTGGCAAGAACAATCGGGGGGACACAATGGCCGTACAGAACTGGTGTGACGCACCCGAGATTCATCCGTCGCAGATCCGCGTCGGAGACGTCATCGGGACACTGCGCGAGACGACCCTGCGGTACACCGTGAAAATGGTCAGCGTCCCGCAGAAGGCCCCTCGCAGGTGGACCTTCTTCGGTCGCGACGACAAGGGCCTGGACTACGCAAACGTTTTCGGAGAAGACGACAAAGTCCGCCGCTACACCAAAGCTTCCTGACGCCGCCGCCGCCGACTAACGGACGTTCGCCGGCGTCCGAGTCGGCTTCGGTGCGGCATCGAGCTTGTTGACCTTCCGAATTCCCCTGTCCAGCACCGATGTCGGGGCAATTCTTTTCAGCAGCGCCAGTCGCCGAGCCAGCGGGCCGGCGGGGTAACGCAGCTTCGGCGCGCGACTGGTCGCCGCTTTCAGCACCACCGCCGCCACCACCGACGGGTCGTCGCCGGCGCGCACCGCTTCGATCAGGCCCCCTTTGACGCGTTCGCGCAGGGCCACGTAGCTTTCGATCGGCGAATCAGGCTCAGCGGCATTGGTGTCGAACGCGGTGTCGGTGTAGCCGGGTTCCACCACCGATACCCGCACGCCGAACTCGCGGGTCTCGTGATCCAGCGATTCCGAATAACCCTCGACGGCGTGCTTCGATGCGGAGTTTAGGGCGCCGTAGGGCGCCGGCAGGAATCCCAGCACCGAGCCGATGTTGATGATCCGGCCACTGCGCTGGGCCCGCAGATGAGGCAGCACCGCGTTGGTCACCCGGATCAGCCCGAAGAAGTTGGTGTCGAAGAGTTGCTGCGCCTGAGCGGTCGAACTCTCCTCGGCGGCGCCGAAGACACCCACGCCGGCGTTGTTGACCAGCACATCGATCCGCCCGGCGCGCTCCAGCACGGTCGACACCGCGGCAGTGACCGACGCATCGTCGCTGACGTCGAGTGCCAGGAGTTCCACCCCGGCAATCGGCTCGTTGCGCTGCGGGTTACGGCTGGTGCCGAACACCTCGAAGCCCTTGGCCACGAAAGCGCCGGCAATAGCGCGTCCGATTCCCGACGAAGTTCCGGTGATCAGAGCCACGGGGGGTCGCTGTGTCATGCTCACTCCTAGTAAACCGATTGGTGTACCTCTTCCGGCGCCACGCTACACGCGCTGGCCGTTTATGTAAACCGTTCGGTATACTCCAGATATGAACGAGGTAGCGCAGACCAGGGGCGGCCGCGGCGCGCGCCAGCGCATCTTGGACACCGCCGCCGCTCTGTTTTATCGCGACGGCATCAATGCCACCGGCGTCGAGCGGCTGGCCGCCGAGTCCTCGGTGTCCAAAAGAACCCTTTATCAACACTTTCCGAGTAAGACAGCGGTGGTAGAAGAGTATCTGCGCGGCATGGAACGGCATGTTGTCGACACGGTGATCCATTCACGCGACGACCTACCACCGCGCCAGCGGATGCTCGCCGCGTTCGACGGCCGCACAGCGCAGACCGAGACGTTCCGGGGCTGTCCATTCCACAATGCAGCCGTCGAGTCGGCCGGAACCATGCCCGGCGTCCAGGACATCGTCCGGGCGTCCAAGCTCGGCTTCGCCGACTGGCTCACCGAACTGGCCGGCCAGGCCGGGGCCGCGGATCCGCGCCAACTCGGCAACCAACTCGCATTGCTGTACGAGGGCGCCGGCGCTTTGGCGACCTCTCTGGACGACGTCGAGCCGTGGACTCGCGCCAAGAAAGCGGCCGAGACGCTGATCGACGCCGCTATCGGCTAGCGCGCGCCGCGAATCAGCCTGCCGGGCCGGGCGCCGGTGTCGGCGCCGTCTCGACGGGTCACCACGCCGTTGACAATCGTGGCGTTGTAACCCGAGGCGCCCTGGATCAGCCGCTGACCGCCTGCCGGCAGGTCGTAGGCCATCACCGGCCGATGCAACGTGATCGCGTCCATGTCGATGATGTTCACGTCGGCCCGCTTGCCGACCTCCACCACGCCGCGATCGGTGAGCCCGAACAGCTGCGCGGTGTCGTAGGACTGCTTGCGGATGACGTATTCGAGCGGCAGCCTGTCGCCGCGGTGACGGTCTCGTGCCCAGTGGGTGAGCAGAAAGGTCGGGAACGATGCGTCGCAGATCATGCCGCAGTGCGCGCCACCATCGGACAGCCCGACCACCCCGGCCGGGTGGGTCAGCATTTCGCGGATCGCGTCGTGGTTTCCGTGCGAGTAGTTGTAGAACGGCAGCATCAGCATCGACGTGGCGTCGTGCTCGAGCATCAGGTCGTACAGCGTCGACAGCGGGTCCTCGCCCCGTTCGGCAGCGATCTTTTCCACCGTGCGTTCGTCGGTCGGCTCGTAGTCGGGTGGGTCACCCAGCCAATAAGTGCGGCCCAGCGCGTACTGCGCGAGAGCAAACATGTTGTCGAACAACAGGTTTGGATCCGCCGGCAAGTCTTTCTCGGCAAGGATCGCGGCCTTGACCGCAGGTTCGGCGAGCCGTTGCGCCAGCTCTTCGCGGCCACATTCGGCCTTGAGCCGGATGAATGTCGGACGATGAGCGAACGCGTGATGGCCCTCGAAACCGAACAACATGCCGAACGGCCGGGCTGCGATCTGCGGGTACAGCCGGCTGCCGGCGGCGTGCGCAGCCGCCGAGACGTCCAGCTGTTCACGCCAGAGTTCGGGGGCGGCGTCGACCTGGATCATGCCGAAGGAAATCGGGCGGTCGATCTCTGCGCCCAATCGCTGCATCCACTCCAGCTCTTTCCGCGGAGCGATGATGTCCTCGCCCGCAATGCCCTGCGGAGCGAGTTCGAACACCGCCTGACCACCAGCGGCCATCGCCCGACCGAGGCCGAACAGCTCGTCCTCCGCGGCGTAGGTTCCCGGCACCGGTTCACCGTCGATTGCACGGTGGCCAATCGTGCGTGACGTCGAAAAGCCCAGCGCCCCAGCCTCGATGGCCTCCTGCACCAGCCGCGCCATGGCTGCGATGTCGTCCGGTGCGGCGGGCTCGTTGCGGGCACCGCGCTCCCCCATGGCGTACGCGCGGATCGCGCCGTGGGCCACCTGACTGCCGACATCGACCGCGAATTCTTGCCGCCCGATGACGTCGAGGTATTCCGGATAGCTTTCCCAGCCCCAGGAGATGCCCTCGGTGAGCGCGGCACCGGGGATGTCCTCGACGCCCTCCATCAGGCCGATCAGCCAGTCTTCCTGGCCGGGCCGCACCGGGGCGAACCCGACGCCGCAGTTGCCGGTGACGACGGTGGTCACGCCATGGCCGCTGGACGGTTCCAGCAGCGCGTCCCAGCTGACCTGTCCGTCGTAATGGGTGTGGATGTCGACGAACCCCGGCGCGACGATTCTGCCGGTCGCGTCGATGGTCTCGGCGGCCTCACCCTCTAGTGCCGGGCCGCCCGGTCCGCGTCGCCTGACCTCGACGATCTTGCCGTCCTTGACGGCGATGTCGGCTTCGAAACGGTCCGCGCCTGTTCCGTCGACGACGGTGCCACCGGTGATTTTGAGATCGAACACGGATACTCTCCTGGGCTGCGCTGCCAGCAGTTACAGTACGAAATGTAACACCGTTACAGAGGCTTCGGGAGTGCTTCGATGACTGCAACGCCAGATGTCCGGCGCGAAGACGCGATCGGCAGCCCGCCGCAGCAGCCGACTCTGGTCCCCGCGGACCGCTACTACTCCGCGGAGTTCGCCCGGCTCGAAGTCGAGCGGATGTGGCCCAAGGTGTGGCAGATCGCCTGCACGCTCGATCACGTGGCCGAGCCCGGTGACTACTTCGAATACCGTTGTGGGCCTTTGTCGGTCATCATCGTGCGGGACTCTGACGGCACCCTGCGCGCCTTCCAGAACGTCTGCCGCCACCGCGGCAACTCGCTGTGCGCCGGCGCGGGCTCGGATTTACGAGAACTCCGCTGCGGCTACCACGGCTGGACCTGGGACCTGTCCGGCGCGCTCAAACGGGTGCCGAATCGCAAAGGTTTCGGAGCGTTGTCGATGGCGGAGTTTCCGTTGTTCGCGGTCCGAGTCGACACCTGGGAGCGCCTGGTGTTCGTCAATCTCGACCTCGATGCGCCACCGTTGACCGACTACCTCGAAGCAGTGCCGGACGACATCTCCTGGCTGGGACTCGGCGACTTCCGTTGTTACGCAACCATGACCGTCGATGTCGAGGCCAACTGGAAGACGATCGCCGATGGCTTCAGCGAGACCTACCACATTCAGACCCTGCACCCCGAGTTGCACCGATGCATGGACGACGTCTACGCGCCACAGGTGATCTGGGGCCACAGCGGCAAGTCCGAGCAGCTCTACGGGGTACCGAGCCCGCACCTCAAGGTGCCGCTGAGCGACGCCGAGGTGTGGGACGCCTACGTGACCACCCAGGGCGCGCTGATGGGGATCGCCGAGGGCACACCGTATCCGGGTGGGCACCCCGCCATTGACGTGATCGCGGGTCATATCCGGGCTTTCGCCGCCGGCCGCGGTGTCGACGTGAGTTGGGCCAGCACCGATCAGCTGATGCGACTGCACCAGTACAACGTCTTCCCGAATCTCACCATATTGGTCAATGCGGACCACTTGACGGTGATGTGCTCGCGTCCGGGACCGGACCCCGACCACGGCGAGTTGGTGATGATGCTGTGGATGCGCATGGCGCCCGGAGCGCCGCGTGGCACACCCGCCGACGTTCGGCTGACGGCCGATCAGGCCGAGCCGGGTCTGGTTCTCACGCAGGACATTTCGGTCCTGGCCGGCCTGCAGCGCGGCCTGCATCAACCCGGGTTCACCCACCTCACGTTGTCCGCGGAGGAGCGGCGGGTGATCAACCTGCATCGCAATCTCGAACGCTATCTCGACCTGCCGGAGCGGGACCGGATGAGCGCCACGATCGGAGGTGAACCCGATGCCGGAAGCCCTTGACGCGGAGGCGATTCTAAATACCGCGGCGCGCTTGATCGAACGCCAGGGTGTCGATTCGTTCACCATGCGAGGCCTCGCCGAGGAGCTCGGCGTCGCGGTCACCTCGATCTACTGGCACGTCGGCGGACGCGACAAACTCTTCGACAGTCTGGTGGACCGCTTACTCGGCGAGATGGCGCACCTGCCGATTGATGGCAGTACTGAGATCGAACGTATTGCGTCGCTTGCCCGTTCGCAGCGCAGAGCCCTGATCGACCGGCAACACCTGCTGGCCATCGCACACGAGCGCGACCGAACGCCACAGCTATTCCTGCCGATCCAGAAGCGGCTGGCTGCCCTGCTCGCCGACCTCGGCGTGGCCGGGACCGACGCCGCCCTCGTCCTGCGCGCAGTGCAGGTTCACGTCATCTCGTCGGCGGTGATGCAGTTCTCCGCGGTTCGCGGGGCAAAGCACGAAGAAGAGGATCCTTCGCTGTGGGACGACGAATGGCCCGATCAGGCGCTGGTCCGGGCGCTGCAATCCCCCACCGACTACGACGCGGTGTTCGAGTACGGGCTGACGGCGCTGCTGGCGACACTGCGGAGCTAGATCGCCGGTGGGTGGTTTGCCGGACCGAGTGAAGTGGTAGCCGCAGGCTGGACACTGCGCAATGCTGAACGCAGCGGATCGACTACAGGGATGGCGGACAATGGCAGTCAACGAAGAGCAACTCAACAAGATGGGCTCGGAGCGGGGCTTCATCGCCGCGCTGGACCAATCCGGCGGAAGCACTCCGAAGGCGCTGGCCCTGTACGGAATCCCCGAGGACGCATACGGCAACGACAGCCAGATGTTCGACCTCATCCATCAAGCCCGTGCCCGTCTGATCGAGAGTCCCAGCTTCACGAGCGACAAGATCCTGGCCACCATCCTGTTCGAGCAGACGATGGATCGAACCATCAACGGCGAGGGCACCGTCGCCTTCCTGTGGAAGCAGAAGCAGATCGTGCCTTTCGTGAAGGTCGATCAGGGGCTCGCCGACGCCCGGTACGGCGTTCAGCTCATGAAACCGATGACCAACCTCGATGAGCTTCTCGAACGCGCCGTCGAGAAGGGCGTTTTCGGCACCAAGATGCGCTCGTTCATCCAGGAGCCCAATGAGGGGGGCATCAGGGCGGTCGTCGACCAGCAGTTCGACAGCGCGGCAAGGATCGCCCGCTACGGATTGGTGCCGATCATCGAACCCGAGGTCAGCATCAAGTGCCCGGACAAGCCCACCGCCGACCGGCTTCTGGTCACGGCGCTGCGCGAGCAGCTCGACGAACTCCCGGACGACCGGCAGGTCATGCTGAAGCTGACGTTGCCCGACGAGGCCGACCTCTACGAATCACTCATCGACCACCCTCGAGTGCTGCGGGTGGTCGCGCTGTCGGGCGGTTACACCCTGGCGCAGAGCGCGGAGATCCTGGCCCGCAACCATCACCTGATCGCCAGCTTCTCGCGCGCGCTGACCGAAGGGCTCACCGTCGATCAGACCGACGACGACTTCAACAAGGCGCTCAAGGCGAACATCGACGAGATCTACGCCGCTTCTGTGACCTGACCGAGTAGCCATCATCTGACGGCATTTCGGTAAACTGCAGCGTTGATGCCGGAAATCCGCCGCGAGCCAGCTGCCCCGACCCGCACCCTTCGACTCGCGTCGGGTGACCAAATCCCGGCGCACCGGCATGAGGACCACCAGATCGTCTACGCGGGCCGCGGGGTTCTGGCGGTCACGACGGACAAGGGGTCCTGGGTCGCGCCGGCGACACGGGCGATGTGGATCCCTGCCGGCACGCTTCATGCGCATCGCGCCTACGGCGAACTCAAACTGCACACCGTGGGCCTGGCCGCCGACGACAACCCGCTACAGCTCACGTCTCCGACCGTGCTGACCGTCGCTCCGCTATTACGCGAACTGATCATTGCCTACACCGGTAGCGACGCAGAGACGCCCGAGCGAGCGCGACTCCGCGCGGTGCTGCTCGACCAGTTGCGTAGCTCGCCGCAGCAACCACTCCACGTGCCCACGCCGACGGCTCCGCTGCTCGCTGCGGTGTGCGACATCCTGCACGCCGACCCCGGTGACAGTCGCACGCTTGCCGAACTCGGCCGCGAGGTCGGTGCCAGCGATCGCAGTCTGTCACGGCTGTTCCGTCAGGACCTCGGTATGACGTTCCCGCAGTGGCGCACTCAACTGCGTCTGCACCGCGCGCTGATTCTGCTTGCCGGGCGAACGCCGGTGACCACGGTGGCGCATCAATGTGGCTGGTCTTCGGCGAGTGCGTTCATCGACGTGTACCGACGGAGTTTCGGCCATACCCCAGGCACGGCAACCAGGTCGGAGCATGGTGAATCAGACGCGCTTCCAGGCTAATTCGGCTTCGTCGCGCGCCACCGCAGTCGTACGCCCGCCACGTCGATGCGAACGTCGCGGAATCCCGCGGCATCGAGCCGCCGCCTGAACTCGTCGGGCTGAACCGGGTTGTAGGTGTCGCCGATGTGAATGAGACGGAAGGGCAGCGATGCCAGCCGGTCGCTGCCGGCGAACACTCCGCCCGGCCGAAGGACACGGAATGCCTCGGCGAAAAGCTGATCTTGCAACCGATCCGTGGGGACGTGGTGAAGCATCGTGAAACACACCACGGAGCTGAACTCATCGTCGGGCAACCCGGTGTCGCTGCCGTCGGCGTGCAGAATTCGGGCCCGGTCGCTGTAGAGGTGGTGCAGCCGTTCGGCCATCGGTTTGTCGACCTCGACGGCGGTCACCGAGTCTGCGCGATCGATCAGCGCGCGCAACGTAGCGCCGTAGCCCGGACCGATTTCGAGGGTCTGGTCTCCCAGCTCGACACCGGCAAGAGACCACGGCAACAACTCGTCGCGGACCACGCCCGCCCATCCCGCCGAACTACACCGCCGCTGGTGCAGCAAATTCATCGCCATGACGTGGCACCTTTCTGTCGAGACTTCACACACCAACGAAGCTACGAGGGGCCGCATCTGTCGACTTCCGAAAATATGCCGGGCTGTATCGGAATTCCGCCAACGTTGTGCGCCCGCAGCCGGCCGTGAACCAACTGCGACTGGTCACCGGTCGAGATGTGTTGGCGCACATCATGTTCGATGCCACACCTGGTCGACGTGCCACGATGCGGGCCGCCGTCGTTCGAATCGGCCGGAATATAAGTCTTTGCATGCCCGTTGCGCCCCTCGTAGAACGACCGATTTTCGAAACCGCGAGGTGTGACCATGACGACGACCGAACAGATCCGGGAGAATCTGCTGGTGAAGGGCCTGGGTAGGCCGGTAGCTCTGAACGCCGTCGACTGGAAGATCAAGCACGACAACCCATCGGCATCAGCATCCGAGGTTCAAGACGAGGCCTTGGAGGTCATCCGCACCCTGGTCGACGACGGGTTGTTCACGCTGGGGGCGGTGCGCAAGCACCGGTTCGTCAGCTCGAAGCGGTCGCTGGATCGCTCGATGCGCCACATCTCGCATGAGTACATCGACCACTACGACGACCCGAAGCGCTGGATGTTCGCGGCGTGGATGAGGTTGACCGCCAAGGGACAGCAGGTCGCGCGGTCTTTGGAGCAACGGGCCTTCGATGCTTATCGCGACAGTTGGGCCGGCAGTGACCGGTGCGAAAACGTTGTGACGCACGACTTCTCGTCCCGCGACAGCGCCGAGCTACGCCAGCTGCGCGCCCAGGTCGCGCAGTGGCAGGCAGCGGACTCCCGACGCGACGTCGCCTGACCGCCGCTAGCGGCTTGCGGCCTGCAGGAATCGGCCGGCGTGTAGCTCGGTGCCGAAACCGGGGGCGAATTCGCCTGCCTGGTAGACGATTTGGCCGCCGACAATTGTCGCGCTGACCAGATTGTCGTTGCGGTTGACCATCCGCTTGACGTCGGGCGCTCCGGGATAGGGCGCCTCGGCGTAGGCGGCGCTGGAACCGTCGAAGCCCGCTGGGTCGATCACCGCGATGTCGGCCCGTCGGCCGTTGCCGAGGTAACCCGCGTCGAGGCCGTACCAGTCGGCGAGCTCACCGGTGAGACGGTGTACCGCTGTCTCGACAGGCATCGAGCGACGGTGGTGCACACGCTCGAGCATCCGCAGACCGGCGTTGTAGAACGCCATATTGCGTAGGTGCGCACCGGAATCCGAGAACCCGATCTGGACGTTGGGTGAGCGTTGCATACGGTCCAGAACCTCGTCGCGGTCGTTGGCTACGACAATGCGCCAGCGCAGTCGGTCACCGTGTTCGACCGCCAGGTCGAGCAGTGCGTCGGCGGGCTCGATTCCACGGCTCGCGGCGACATCCGCGAACGATTGCCCGACGACCGAATTATCCGGGCAGGCGATGATTTCGGCGTCCGACAGGTCGCGACTCCACACCCGTGGGCCGAACTGCTTGGCCATGTCCTTGCGGAACTGCCGGCGATAGGACTCGTCGGCGAGTAACTTGCCCCGGCTCATCTCGTCGCGAAAGTTGAGTGCCGCTGAGCCGGAACCGAATTCCTCGAAGACGATGAGGTTGAAACCGTCGGCGTACATCTCGAACGGCACCGGCAGGTGCTGCCAGCGGAAGTTTCCGCCGGCCCGGTTCGTCAAGCCCGCCGCCAGCAGGGTCAGCCGCGCGGCCCTGCGGTCAGCTTTCACATCGGCGGCCGCGATCAACGTGGTTTTCAGTGGTCGCCGGAACCCGCGGCCGATGCTCTGCGCGAGGTATCGCGACACCTCGGCTTGCCGGGCGAGGTTCGGAGTGCTCTGGTGCACGCGTCCGCGCCGGCGCAGAACGGTGTTGAGCGCGTGGAACTCCGACCATTTGGCATAGGTGGACGGCAGCTGGCGGGCCGGGAAGCGGGTGCCCTCGAGTTTGGAGAAGGAGCTGCGCAGCGTGGACAGCCCGACGAAGCCCGCGTCGAGCGCATCGGACAGCATCTGCTGCATCTGACCGATCTCCGAACGCGTCGGTCGGTAATCGGCATCAACCGAGCGTCCGAGACCGAGCACCGCGGCCCGGATGTCGGAGTGACCGATGAACGCGGCGACATTCACCCCGAGCGGCAGCGAATCCACCGTCTTCACGTATTCGGCTGGGCCGCTCCAGGTTTTGGCCTCTTTGACCGAGTCGTGGACGATCTGCCATGGCAGCGCCTCGACGCGCGAGAACATGTCGGCGCAGTCATCGGCCTCGCTGTAGACCGTCGACAGCGAACAGTTGCCGAGGATGACCGATGTGGTCCCGTGCCGGACGGACTCGCCGAGACCGGGGCTGAGCAGGACTTCGGCGTCGTAGTGCGTGTGGATGTCGATGAGCCCTGGCATTACCCATTGACCATGGGCGTCGATGGTGCGGACGCCGTCCGGCAAGCCCGGCGCGACCGCGGCGACTTTCCCGTCGCTGATCCCGACGTCGGCGGTGACGGGCGCGGCACCGGTCCCGTCGAACACGGTTCCGCCGCGAATGACCAGTTCAAAATCCGCCATCGTCTGCCCATCTTTCGATACTTGTTGGTATCCAATCGATACTCAGGAGTATGCTTTCGCGCATGTCGCCTGTCAAGCCGCCGCGAACCCGCCCGACCCGGAGTGAGGTGAAGGACCGGATCCTGGAAGCAGCGTCGAAAGTTTTCGCCGCTGAGGGGTTCGCCGGCGCCACCATCGACGCGATCGGCCAGGCGGCGGGATTCACCAAGGGTGCGGTTTATTCGAACTTCGGTTCCAAGGACGAACTGTTCCTGGCACTCCTCGACCGTGAGTTCGAGCTTCGCGGCGAACAGATCGCGACCGCGCTGGAAAGCGGTGGCGACATTGCCGCGGCCGCGGACACGTTGAGCCGGTCCGTGCTCGACTCGGTGCACGCCCACGCCGATTACTACGTGTTGTTCGTCGAGTACTGGTTGCGCGCGGTGCGGGATCCAGAGCTGCGCGAGCGACTGATCGCGCGTCGCCGGGCCGCCGCAGCCGAGCAGGCGGAAAATTTTGCCGATTCGGCTGCCGCGGTGGCATCCGATCGGCCCTTGGCCGAACTCGCCCAACTCGTCGTCACGATGAACCTGGGAATCGCGATGGAGGAAGTTCTGCGACCCGGCACGATCGACCCCGGACTTCTCGCCCAACTGATCACCGCCTTGCTGGGATCCGTTGCGGGTCAAGGCGATTAGGAGAGCTACGTGGACACCCAGGACGAAACGGGCGCCCCGCCGGTGATCACCGCGACCGGACTCGGCGTCGACGGCGAGCACGAGCCGCTGTTCTCCGGCATCGACTTGGCGCTCCCCGAGGGCTTTCATGCCATTCAGATGCCGGGCGGGCCGGGTCAGACGGCGCTGCTACTGACGTTGGCCGGTCGCTTCAAGCCCTCCCACGGCACCGTGACGGTGCTCGGCGACACCAAGCCGCGCGCGATTCGCCGGCACTGCGCGATCGCCGCGTTCCCCGACATCGACGAACTGGAGGAATCGGTGACCGTGCAGACGGTGCTGGCCGAACAACGTCGTTGGCTCGCACCCTGGTACGCGCAGATTCCCCTGGAAGCCGGCATGTCCACCCTGACCGAGGTCTTCAATGACACTCCGCTGCCACCAACCGGGGCCTACATCGTCGAATTGTCGGACCTGGAGCTGTTTTTGCTGCGCATCGCACTGGCGGTGATGTCGAACCGGCCCATCTTGGTGGTGGGCGACCTCGAGCAGGTTCGCGAGAATGCGCGTCGCGCCGTCGCCGTGCAGCGCCTGGGTGCGCTGGCGGCGCAACGCACGGTAGTCGTCGGCGTGACCAATCCCCTGGGCGAGCAAGCGCCTGAGCACGAGCTACACGATCAACGCATCCTGACCGAAAGGGATTGACGATGCTGGCTGGACTCGCATTCGGTTCGGAGATCAAGCGTTTCGGCCGCAAGCGGATGACGCGGGTGGCGATCGTTGTGCTGATGCTGCTGCCGCTGGTCTACGGGGCGCTGTACCTGTGGGCGTTCTGGGACCCGTTCGGCCACGTGGACAAACTGCCTGTCGCTCTGGTCAACTCCGATCGGGGCGCCGTCGTGTCGGGTCAGCAGTTCAACGCGGGCAGCGAGATATCCAAGAGCCTGACCGCCGACCACAGCCTGGACTGGCATGTGGTCGGCGCCGAAGAGGCGCACAACGGCGTCGAACACGGCAAGTACTACTTCATGGTCGAGCTGCCACCGGATTTCAGCGCGGCCATCGCCTCCCCGGTGACCGGGCAACCGAAAAAAGCCAACCTTATCGCCGTGTACAACGACGCCAACAACTACATATCGACCAGCATCGGCCGCACCGCGATCAGCCAGGTGCTCAATGCCGTGTCGTCCCGTATCTCCGGGCAAGCCGTCAATCAGATGCTCTCGGTGGTGGTTTCGTCGGGGTCCGGCATCAAGCAGGCCGCCGACGGCGCGGCACGACTCGCCGACGGCACCAATCAGCTGACGGCCGGTCTGGACACCGCCCGCACCGGCTCGGCGACACTGGCCACCGGTGCGCGGCAACTCTCCGACGGAATCAACTCGGCAACCGAGCCGCTGCTGGCGGTGAGCAAGGCGGTGTCGTCGATCGGAGCCAACACCGACCAACTACAGGCGGGAGCGACGGCTCTTCAGCAGGCAGGCGACCAGATCGGCGGAATCGCCACGGCGCAAGATGCCGCCGCCAACTCGTTGTCAGCAGTGATCGACCAGCTCGCCGCGCGGCAGGACCCACTGGCGAACAACCTGCGCGGCATCCAGGATCAACTCCGTCAGCATCAGTTCACCCCCGAGATCCGACAGCGCCTCACCGATGCCCGCAACGCCGCGATCAACATGACGTCAGGGCTTCGCGCACCGGGCAGCCCGCTCGGTTCAGCCCTCGACCAGGTGGGGGGCAAGGGACAGGAGCTGACCAACAAGCTCACCCAGCTGCGCAGTGGAGCTCAACAAGTGGCCGACGGTAACGCGCAATTAGCCAGCGGCATAGCCAAACTCGACGATGGCGCACAGCAGCTCAAGTCCGGTTCGGCGGAGTTGGCCACCAAGCTCGGCGACGGCGCCAAACAGGTGCCCAACTGGAGCACCGAGCAGAAGGACGCGGTGGCCGACACCATCGGCGGCCCGGTTCAGCTGGAGACCTCGCACGAGAATGCCGCCCGCAACTTCGGCACCGGCATGGCGCCGTTCTTCCTGACGCTGGCACTGTTCTTCGGCGCACTCGTGCTCTGGATGGTGTTGCGGCCCTTGCAGAGTCGGGCCATCGCCGCGGAGATCCTGCCCATCCGGGTGGCGCTGTCAAGTTATCTGCCCGCCGCGGTGATCGCGATGTTCCAGGCGATCATCCTGTACTGCGTGGTGCGGTTCGGCCTGGGCATGCACGTGGTGCACCCGGCGTCGATGCTCGGCTTCATGATCCTGATCTCGTTCGCGTTCGTCGCCGCGACCCAGGCGATCAACGCGCTGGTCGGACCGGCGGTGGGCCGGGTGCTGATCATGGCGCTGCTGATGCTGCAGCTGGTCAGCGCCGGCGGCATGTATCCGGTGGAGACCACCTCCAAGCCGTTCCAGGTGCTGCACGGCTTCGACCCGATGACGTACGGCGTCAACGGGCTTCGGCAGCTGATCCTCGGCGGCATCGACACCCGACTGTGGCAGGCGATCGTCGTGTTGGTCGGCATCTGGGTCGCGGGGATCGTGGTCTCGTCCCTGTCCGCCCGTCGCGATCAGCTCTGGAGTCTCGAACGGTTGATACCGGCCATCAAAATGTGATCCCCCGCCGGGTCGACAGCTCCACGTCGCGAGCCTGTGAGGTTTCGTTAACGCGCCGGACGTCAATTGCGTGCCCGGTGTCCAGACGTCACTGCGACAATGACGACCTGCGCCGGCGCGTGATGCGCCGACCGAGGGAACAGGACACGTCAATGACCGAAGTCGAGCAGTCACCCGCCGACGGAAAGACCACCACCGGTGGTGTGCGGGCCGACCTCTCCGAGCACTCCCGCACCGGCATGGGCGCCCACGCGCTGCAGCGGGCCATCACCGACCACATCCGCTATTCGATCGGCCGTCCGGCCGCCGCGCTGCGGCCCGAGCACTACTACCGGGCACTCGCACTGGCCGTCCGGGACCGCATGCAGGACCGCCGGGTCGCCTCGACGCAGACGTCACTCGACCTCGGCCGCAAGGTCACCTGTTATCTGTCCGCCGAGTTCTTGATGGGCCCGCAACTCGGCAACAATCTGCTGAACCTGCGCTTGGAGCAGGCTGCCAAGACCGCGCTGGCGGCGATGGGCCAGGACCTCGACGAGGTGCTGGCGTGCGAGGTCGAGCCCGGCCTGGGCAACGGCGGCCTCGGCCGACTCGCCGCGTGCTACCTGGACTCGCTGGCCACCTTGGAGCGTCCGGCGATCGGCTATGGCATCCGCTACGAGTTCGGGATCTTCAACCAGGAGATCCGCGACGGCTGGCAAATCGAGAAGACCGACAACTGGTTGGTCAACGGCAACCCCTGGGAGATCGCCAAACCCGATGTCAACTATTTGGTGAAGTGGGGTGGCCATGTCGAGCACTACACCGACGACTCCGGCCACGACCGCCTGCGCTGGGTGCCCGGACGCCTGCTGAAGGGTGTCGCATACGACACTCCCATCCAGGGCTACGGCGTCAACACCTGCAACGTGCTGACGTTGTGGAGCGCGCGGGCCGTCGAATCCTTTGCGCTGGATGCCTTCAACACCGGCGACTATTACAAGGCGGTCGAGGACGAGGTCACCTCGGAGACGGTGACCAAGGTGCTCTACCCCAACGACGAGCCCGACGCGGGCAAGCGACTGCGCCTGCTTCAGCAGTACTTCTTCGTGTCCTGCTCGCTGCAGCATGTGCTGCACATCATGGACGACCTCGCCGACGCCGGCGTCCGGGAGCTCCCTCAGCGATTCGCGTTGCAGCTCAACGACACTCACCCGTCGATCGGGGTCGCGGAGTTGATGCGGCTGCTGGTCGACGAACGTCGTCTCGACTGGGACGAAGCGTGGCAGATCACCGTCGCGACATTCGGCTACACCAACCACACCCTGTTGCCCGAGGCACTGGAGAAGTGGCCGCTGACACTATTCGCCGAGTCGCTGCCGCGCCACCTGGAGATCATCTACGAGATCAACAGCCGGTTCCTCGACGAGGTACGCGCCAAGTTCCCCGGCGACGACGCCCGGGTTCGGCGGATGTCACTGATCGGCGAGGACGGCGGCAAGAACGTCCGGATGGCACACCTGGCGACCGTCGGCAGCCACGCCATCAACGGTGTCGCGGCCCTGCACTCCGAGCTACTGAAAGACAGTGTGCTCAAGGACTTCTACGAGTTGTGGCCGGAGCGGTTCAGCAACAAGACCAACGGGGTGACGCCGCGACGCTTCCTTGCGCTGGCCAACCCGGGGTTGCGCGAACTCCTCGACCGGACCGTCGGTGAAGGCTGGCTGAAAGACCTGGACCGCCTTCGCGGCCTGGAGACCTTCGTAGACGACACCTCGTTCCGCGCGCAGTGGCGAGACATCAAGCGCAGCAACAAGGCACGGCTGGCCAAATACCTGCGGACTGCGACGGGCGTCGACTTGAACCCGGACTGGCTGTTCGACATCCAGGTCAAGCGCATCCACGAGTACAAGCGCCAGCATCTCAGCGTGCTGCACATCGTTGCGCTCTACCACCGGCTCAAGCAGAACCCGGAACTGTCGATTCCGCCGCGGGCCTTCATTTTCGGCGGCAAGGCCGCTCCCGGTTACTTCATGGCCAAACGGATCATCAAGTTGATCAACGCGGTCGGCGAGACGATCAACGCCGACCCCGAGATCAGCAACGTTCTCAAGGTCGCCTTCGTGCCGAACTTCAGCGTCAAGAACGCCCAGCTGATCTACCCGGCCGCGGACCTGTCCGAGCAGATCTCCACCGCCGGTAAGGAAGCCTCCGGAACCGGGAACATGAAGTTCATGATCAACGGCGCACTCACCATCGGCACGCTCGACGGCGCCAACGTCGAGATGCGCGACGAGGTCGGCGCCGAGAACTTCTTCCTGTTCGGCCTCACCGAATCCGAGGTCGAGAGCGTCAAGTCGAACGGATACCGCCCGGCCGACTACATCGAAGGAGACGACGAGCTTCGCGGCGTGCTGGATCTCATTGCCGGAGGCCAGTTCTCACACGGAGACACCGAGGTGTTCAAGCCGCTGGTCGACAATTTACGCTACGACGACCCCTTCCTGGTGTGCGCTGACTTCGCCTCCTACGTGGCCGGCCAGGAGCAGGTCAGCGCCGCGTGGCAGGACAAGGATCGCTGGACGAGGATGTCGATCCTGAACACCGCACGCAGTGGCAAGTTCTCGTCTGACCGTGCCATCGCCGAGTACTGCGACGACATCTGGAAGGTGTGGCCGCTGACCGTTACCTTGTGACGGTCAGCGGGTTTCGCGTCTGGGCGGGATCGGCAGCCGGGCACTGTCGTCCAGGTCGACGTCGAGGGCATTGAGCATCAACGCCAAGCCGGCGTAACGCCCGATCACCATCAACACCTCGACGCATGCCCGGTCGCCGAGGGCAGTGTGCACGTGGTCGAATGTCTGCGCCGAGACGGTCTGGGTGGTGAGCAACTCCGTGGTCAGCGTCAACACGGCACGTTCGTCTGCATCGAAATAGTGCTTCTGCCAACCGGTCTCGGACAGGATCGCGTCGATTTCGTCGCTGCTCACGCCCGCGGTGCGGGCGACGTCACGGTGCTGGCCGACTTCGTAAGCACTGTCCATCAGAAAAGCGGTGCGCAACACCACGAGTTCGCGCAACCTCGTCGGCAGCACCGGGCTGGTGAGGGCCGCGTCGCCCGCAACCATCCAGCCGGTGAAGACCTGCCTGGCGTTGGCGAGGGTGCGGTAGACATTGAGATTGCCGCGCGCTCGGGTCAATTCGCGGGCCCGTGGCGTCATGTCCTCGGGTTCGCGGTAACCGATCCGGGTCATCGGTGGTCTCCCCCGGGCCGGAATGTCGCGTCGGTGTCGACTTCGACGTCGGCGGCGTTGAGCACCAACGCGAGCCCGTAGTAACAGGCGACGAGCATCAAGAGCTCGGTGATGCCCTCGTCGCCGAGAAGGGTGCGGGCATCGGCGAACGACGCATCGCTCAGTCGGCGCGTGCCGCAGAGTTCGCTGACCACATCGAGCAGTACACGTTCGTCGCGGGTGAAGCCGGCTGCTTCGAAATCATCGGTCTCGACGATCGCACCGATCTGCTGTTCGGCGATGCCGGCGGTGCGCGCGATCTCGATATGCTGACTGAGTTCGTAGCGGGAGTTCTGCAATCGCGCGACCCGCAAGATCACCAGTTCCCGGGTGCGCGGGCTGAACGTCGGGCTGTCGAACAACTCGTCGACCATCTGCGTCCAGCCGGCGAAGACGTCCGACGCGTTGGCGAGCACGCGGAACGCGTTGAGAGCGCCCCGGCGCGTCATGAAGTCGCGCACGGTCTCGGTCTGTGCGTCGACCGCCACCAGCGGTATACGTGACATCAACGTTCTCCCATGGCTATTCGGTGGCAGTGGCCAGGACAAAGGTCCAGTCCAAGGTCACGAAGGGCTCGTCGACGGCTGTTCCGTCGGGAGCGATTCCGGGCTCGTTTCGCACGAAGTCCGTCTGCAGCGACTGCACATCCGCGAAGACCGCGTCGCGGTTGATGTAGGGGTCGTCTCGGTAGAAAAGCTGGGTGATCAGCGGCTGGTACCCCTGCGCGTGAAGCCAGAAGTGGACGTGCTGCGGCCGCATGATGGAACGGTTTGCGGCGCGCATGATTTCGCCACACGGCCCATCAGTGGGCACCGGGTAATAGCGCGGGGTGATGGACCGGTACCAGAACCGGCCGTCATCATCGGTGGTCAGCAGCGCGCGCATGGCGAATTCGTCGGGCAGCCTCTCGGTTTGCTGGACGTCGTAGTATCCCTCGCCGTCACTGTGCCAGGTGTCGACGTGCGCGCCGGCCACAGCCTCACCCTGATCGTCGACCACCCGGCCCGTGACGAACATCGGTGTGCCGGAGAGACCGTTGGAGATGTCGTCACCGTTCTCCGCGCTCGGTCGGCCTTCGACGTAGAACGGGCCGAGCAGGGCCGACGAAGTGACCGATGAACCGCTGTGTTGATTGATGAGGTCCAGCAACATGCTCAACCCGAGGATGTCGGACAGCAGCATCACCTCTTGACGCGTCGAGCTGGAAACCTTCCCCAGCCGTTCGACGAAATCCATTGCGGTGAACCACTCGTCACCGGTCAGTCGCACTTCGCGGGCGAAGTCGTGCAAGTGTCGCACCAGGCCGACGAGCACCTCCCGGAAGCGTGGGTCGGCGGCAGTGTCGAAGGTTCGCTGCACAGCGTCGGTGATGGTCTGTTCGGTCAGGTCGGATGCCATCAACGTGCCTCTTTGTGATCGGCGGGCCGGATCACGATGCGTCCGGCGGTCTGGTCGGCGGCGGCCCGGTATGCCGCGACCGCGTCGTCGAGCGAGTAGGTGCCCGCAATTGGCAGCGGGCGAAATACGCCTGATTCGAAGTAGGGCGCCATCTGCTGGAGGCGCCTGGCCGAATCCACGACGCTGAGTTTGCCGCTGTCCGCGCCGAGGATGCGAGTTTCGTTGTGGTACAGGTCGCGCAGGTTGATCCCCACGACGGGCGAGGACACCGCACTGATCACCACCAGACGCCCACGGTGCGCCAGTGCAGCGAGCGCCGCGGCGGTGGTTACACCGCCTACCGCGTCGTAGACCACGTCGGCAACCACGCCCCCGGCCGTGTCGTAGGTGACGAAGTCGTCGATCACCGTCGCGGCGGGGGTGTCAGCTCCGGGCGGGCGTCGACCGACTCCGATCACTCTGGCGCCCAATGCATGTGCGATTTGCGCGACCGCTCCGCCCACACCCCCGGTCACGCCGAAGACGGCGACAGTTTCTCCCGCGGTCAGCTCCGCGACCTCGACCAGCCCGTACCAGGCCACGACGAAGTTCACCCCGACGGTTGAGGCCTCGTCGAAGCTGAGCCGTTCGGGCTTGGCAACCAGAGCCTGCACGGGAACCGACATCAATTCCGCATGGGACCCGTCGCGGGTGAACCCGACGTCACCCCCGGTGCCCCAGACCGCTACGCCTTCCCAAGCGGGTGGACCGCTGACCACGACACCGGCGAAATCACGTCCGGGCGTACGCGGCAGTATCGTCCAATCCATCGCGCCGGCTACGTTTTTCACGTCAGAGGGGTTGACCGATGCCGCGTCGACGCGGACGACCGCCTCCTGTGCGGTGGCAAGCGGGTCCGCAAGGTTCGCCACCCGCAGGACGTCAGGGTTACCGAACTCGGTGAATCGCAGGGCCAGCATGGCTTCAGCCAACACCACCGCAGGCATCGCGTCCAACAAAGGGCCGAGAGTCCAACCCCCTTGCCAAACCTCGACGCGTCACGTCGATTGTTGCACAATGTCTTTCGCGGCGGCGGTGGGACGGACCGCGCCCCACAGCCCGGTGGCGATTCCGACGGCCGCACCGCCCAGTCCCACCACTTGCTGCGACCGCTTCATCTCGTGGTGGACGCTCATTCCGCCCAACAGGTCGGCAGCGTCGGCACCGGCGGAGGCCAGAAACCAGCCCCGGGTGTTTCGACCGCGCAGTGCCGCCACAGCCAGCAAGCCGCCGATCAAGGCATCGCGGTAGCCCATCGAGCGCAACAACAGTTGGGCGGTGGGCGTCGGTGTGTCTGGATCACCCCATAGCTTGTTCGCCCGCAACGGGTCGACGAGAAAAGAGATGCCCGAGGCGAGCCGGATACCGCCCACGGCCAGTGCGGCACGGTCGATCGTCATGGGTTCAGAGCCTAGATGCTGGTGGGCGTCGGGTTGTCGGACTTTGTCGCGCGATATCTGCCATCGGCGCTGGTGCTCGCGGCGGGATGTCAGAATTCATCAAGCCGACCAGGAAACGAGACCATGATCGAAGTATCACCGCCGGCCTCCGGGCCGAGATTCGAGCCCGACGAAGGCTGGGTTCCCGCCGACGAAAGACGGTTCGGCCTGGATCGGCGCAGCCTGCGCCCGACGCTTGCGGTGTTCGCGCTGGTCTTCGTGATGTCGGTGGTCCTGCCGGTGATCAACGCGACCGTTCCCTACCACGACCTCGTTCGTCCCGGAGATGTGATGCAGATCGACGGTGACGTGACGTTCGCGCCGGAAACCGGTTGGGGCATCACCTCCGGTGTGCGCGCCGGCCACGCGCCGATCTCCGGTCAATACCCCGCCTCGGCAACTGTCGAGAACGGCGCGCTCAAGTTCACCGTGCGCACCGGTCCGTTCAAGGGCGACGCCGATCAATTGCTGGACCAGATCCAGGCGACCTCCGAGGCGCTGAATCAGGGTCGTGGTGTGCACATCAGCGGCACGCCCGCCACCATCGTGACGGCGGCGGGCAAGCAGGGCGCGACTGTGCGGGTGACCGGCCCGCACACCGCCGGGTTGATTGCCGCCTTCGTCTTCGACGATCGCGGAGTCGAAGCCGTCGCAACCGGACCCACCGATGCCGGTGCCGAACCCAGCGCCGCGGTGTTGCGGATGATCGCCAGCATCAAGGCCGCCAAGCAGGAGCAGCGATGACCCTCCCCGACCTCGATCGGACCCGCGACGTGGCACTCGACCTCTCCGGCTGGGGCCGCAAGTTCGTCTTCTACCAACCACGCAACTTCGCCTTCTGGGGATATCTGGCGCTCGTCGGAATCGGGATTCTGGGTTTCTTCTCCACCCTCGCCCGCGAATACAACGCCTACGGCGAAGCGATTGGCTTAGCCGTCACGTCGTTCGCCATCTATGCGGCGCTGTTCTGGTGGTTCACCGACCGCATCGACCACTACGCCAAACTGCCGCACAACCTCATGGTGGTCGCGTTCCTCTGGGGAGGCTTCGCCGCGACCGGAGCAATGGCAGCCAATGCCAACGACGCGATACTCGCCTTGTACGGCAAGCACTTCGGCCAAGTCTGGGCGCTGAACTGGGGTGCCGGGCTGGCTGCGCCGTTCACCGAGGAATTCGCCAAGGGTGCCGGCCTGTTGCTGCTGATCGCGTTGGCGCAGCGACATGTGCGCACCGCATTCGACGGGTTCATACTCGGTGCGTTCATCGGTCTGGGGTTCCAGATCGTCGAAGACATCACCTACGCGATGACGTCGGCCGGTACTCAGTTCGGCGCCAATCAAATTGGCGCCTCGATCGGCACCATCATCCTGCGCATGCTGACCGGGGTGGCCGCGCACATCCTCTACAGCGCCATCTTCTGCGCCGGCGTGGTCTACCTCATCGGGCGACCGGCCGAGCCACGCAAGATCGGCCGGGGTCTGGTCCTGATCGCGATACCCATACTGCTGCACGGGACCTGGGATTCGGTGGCCGCAATCGCCGGACAGAATGCACTGCTGCTCGTCGGATTGCTGATCGGCACCATCATCGTCGCGCTGATCATCGTGACGCGGGTGTACAAGCTGACCGTGACCAGAGAACGTGACTTCGTCCGCGCCGTCATGGCCCCCGAGCAAGCCCGCGACGTCATCACGCCGGTTGAACTCGAAGCGATGGCCGGTAATCGCAAGTCACGCAAGGCCTATCGCAAAAGCAGCCGCAACCGCCAAGAACGACGGCGTGCCCGTTACATTCTCAACGCCGCGTACGCACTCGGCGACGAGTTGGCCGCCGCCCGTGGGGCCGACACCGATCGGGTGCGCTTCGCGCGCTCCGAAGTAGCCCGCATCCGCGCGGGCATACCGTCGCCGTGGTGAGCCGGATTTACCGGACGACCGAGTCGTCGGGGTTACGCGGCGACTCTTCGGGCGTCCAGGCGAACGGTTGCCCGGGCTGGCCGGGGAACAGGTAGTCGACGAAAGCCGCTGCGGTGGGCTGTGGTTCGTGATTGGCCAGACCTGGTCGCTCGTTGGCTTCGATGAACGCGTACTCCTGACCGGTGACGTCCGGGACCAGCAGGTCGATTCCGGTAACCGGGATGCCGATGGCCTCGGCAGCCGTGATCGCAACCCGACACAGTTCCTGGTTCACGTTCGGGGTCACGTCGTGGATGGTGCCACCCTGATGCAGGTTTGCGGTGTGGCGAACACGAAGCCGCATCCCTTGCGGCAGAACGTCATCCAATTTCCAGCCGTATTCGCCGACCGTCGCCTCGGTCACCGGGTCGAGTGGAATGCGCGACTCACCTCCGGTGGCCGCGGAGCGACGTCGGCTCTCACCGATGATCAAATCACGGACGGTGTGCTCACCGGTACCGATGATCTCCGGTGGCAGCCGCAACGCGGCCGCCACCACCCGACCGTCGATCACCACGAGCCGAAGGTCGTCACCGTTCACTTTCTGCTCGATCAAGACCTCAGGGAATTCCGCCCGCGCTCGTGCGACCGCAGCGGTCAATTCGTCGACGCCGTGCTCGACGGTGATGCCCACGGTGATGCCCTTGCCCTGTTCTCCGCGAGTGGGTTTGACGACAACCTCGCCCACTTCGTTCAAGAAGTCGAAGTCACCCTCGTCGAAAGTTGCCAGGCGGGCCCGCGGGACGGTGATCCCGGCCTCGGAGACCAGGCGGCGGGTCAATCTCTTGTCGTCGCAACGGCACATCGCGACCGCGGACGTGAATTCCGACAGCGATTCCCGGGTGATCACGCTCCGACCGCCGTGGCTGAGCCGGATCTCGCCGGTCTCGGCGTCCAGAACCTCCACCCAGATGCCGCGACGTATCGCCTCGTCGGCGATGATCCGGGCATAGGGATTGAGGTCGTCGATGGTTTCCGGTGGCGGGGTGAACAGCGGCACGTTGATGGCGTTCTTGCGCTTGATCGCCAGCACCGGGACGCGCCGGAACCCCAGCTTTTCGTACAGTCGGATCGCGGCCGCGTTGTCGTGAGTGACTGAAAGATCCATGTAGGCCCGGCCCGCGCGCCGGAAGTGCGAGGCCAACTTCCGGGTCAGGGCGATACCAATTCCCGGGATGCCGGCCCCCGGGTCGACGGCCAATGTCCACAGGCTCGAGCCGCGTTCGGGATCAGAGAACAGCAATTGGTGGTCGACGCCGGTCACCGTGCCCACGACGGCGCCGTCATCGTCGCGCACCGCCAGCAGGTAGGTGATGGCGGGCTGGTGAACGTGGTTGTCCCAGATCACCTTGACCGGCGCCGGGACCATCCCGCAGCGGACGAACACCCGATTCATGGTGTCCGCGTCACCCGGGTCGTTGAGCGCGCGAACCGTCACACCGACCGGCGTCGGCGCCGTGTCGGCGTCATCCGCTTCGTCGGTGAAGCGCAGCCGATACGTGTGGCTGGGGTCGATGAACAGCTCCGAGGGCGCTCCCGCCACCACGACGTGGGATTCGCGCGCATAGATACAGATGTCACGCCGCCCGGGTGCCTCGCGCCGAAGCGCCTCCGCCAACATCCGCGGATCGGCAAAGGTCTGACCGAAAATCAATCGGCCCCAACCCAACTCGAGTTCGACGTCCTTCGCCATCGCATCGACCAGATGCGCCGGCGTCGCGTCATGGAGGCCGAGGGTGATGGCCTCCGTGTGGTCCTCTGCAGGACCGGTGGGGGTCATGCCGCCGGCCCGGTTACACCATGACGTTGTAACCAGAGTTCGAGCAACGCGATCTGCCAGAGTTCGTTTCCGCGCAGCGGCGTCAGACGACCATTGGGGTCAGCCAGCAGCGCATCCACCGCTCCAGTATCGAACAGCCCCCGCTCCTTGGCGACCGGAGCGTAGAGAGCGTCGCGGACCATATCGAGATAGGGCCCTTGCAGGTGAGTCAACGCGGGCACCGGGAAGTAACCCTTGGGGCGGTCGATGACCTCCGACGGAATGACCCGGCGCGCAGCCTCTTTGAGCACACCCTTGCCGCCGTGCGCGACCTTCAGCTCGGGCGGGCAGGTGGCCGCGAGCTCGACGAGCTCGTGGTCGAGGAATGGCACCCGGCCCTCCAGCCCCCAGGCCATGGTCATGTTGTCGACCCGCTTGACCGGGTCGTCGACCAACATCACCATCGTGTCGAGCCGTAGCGCGCGGTCGATGCCGGTCTCGGCACCGGCGTTGGCGAAGTGCTCGGTGACGAAACGCTGGCTCGGGTCATTCGGCGCCAGGTAACCCTCGGCGAGCAGGGCGGCGAGGCCCTCCTCGTCGCGATCGAAGAAGGCGGCCCGGTATTCGGCGACGGAGCCCTCGAGTGAGGCGGCGGCCGGCGTGCCCATCGGCGGATACCAGTGGTAGCCGGCAAATACCTCGTCGGCACCCTGTCCGGACTGCACGACCTTCACGTGCTTGGCCACTTCTTCGCTGAGCAGATAGAAAGCGACGCAGTCGTGGCTGACCATCGGCTCGCTCATCGCCCTGATGGCGCCGTCGAGGGCGGGCAGCATTCGCTCGGTGCCGATACGGATCTGGTGATGATCGGTGTCGAAGCGCTCGGCCACGATGTCGGAGTACTGGAACTCGTCGCCCTTGATATCGCCGGCCGACTCGAAGCCGATCGAGAACGTCGCCAACCCGTGCTGCCCCGCCTCGGCGAGCAGGCCGACGATCAAGCTGGAATCGACACCGCCGGATAGCAGGCAACCAACAGGCACGTCGGCGACCAGCCGGCGCTCGACCGCGGTCCGCAGCGACGCCAATACGGCGTCTTCCCAGTCGCGCTCGGACCAGTCGGAGCGGTCCTCGTGCCGGGTGAAGTCCGGCGACCAGTAGGTGGTCGCCACGCGGCGACCGTCCGGTTCGATGGCCAGCAAGGATCCGGGCGGGATCTTGCGCACGCCGCGCAGGATGGTCGCCGGAGCCGGTACGACGGAGTGGAAGGTCATGTAGTGGTGCAGCGCAACGCGGTCGATGCGGGTGTCGACGCCGCCCCCGGCCAGCAGCGCCGGCAGCGACGAGGCGAACCTGATTCGGTGACTGTCCTCGGTGACGTACAGCGGCTTGATGCCGAGACGGTCGCGACCGAGCAGAACGCGGCCACTGTCACGTTCGACGATGGCGAAGGCGAACATGCCTTTGAAGTGGCTGACGAAGTCGTCACCCCAGCGGTGGTAGGCCTTGAGCAGGACCTCGCTGTCGCTGGTCGAGAAGAAGCGGTAACCGTAGCCCTGGAGTTCGCTGCGCAGCTCTTTGTAGTTGTAAATGCAGCCGTTCCAGGCGATCGTCAGCCCGAGGTCGGAGTCGACCATCGGCTGCGCACCCGCTTCGGTCAGGTCAATGATTTTCAGACGACGATGACCCAGCGCAACACGACCCTGCGACCAGACGCCCGCGCCGTCCGGACCCCGCGGGGTCATCACAGCGGTCATCGCGGCCACCGCCGTCACATCAGGCGCTCGACCGTCGAGTCGGACCTCACCGGTGGCTCCACACACGCGAATAACCCTACAGAGGTCGTTTCCCGGGCGCGCGACGCTGACCGGAGGCGGCGATGCTTGCGAGCAATGCCTTCCACGTACGTTCCATGTGGGAGCTCACTTTCCGTCGCTCGCGTTGTCTTGGCCACACAGCCGGGGAAGACGGGACAACCTGTCGGCATCCTCGTTCTCCACCCGCAGGTAACGACGTCCATCGTCGGCGGTTGCGACCTTGATGGACGGGCCATCTCCGCTGACGCTGTCGGGTTCCATGAACAGCTGTAGTTCGCCGGAATCGGCATAGCGCATGGCGTCGTCGTTGGACAGCTTCCACGGGTGGCCATCGGTCGGCCAGCGCCCGGCGACCAGCCGGACCTCGGGGTGGTCGGCGTCCTCGTCGTCGACGGCGACGCTGCCAACCCACATCTTCGACGGCAGCGGGCGGAAGTACACCGCGAGGCGCTGACGGTTGAAGTCCACGTCGACCGGTATTCCGATCGGCGGCAGTGAGGTTCCCTCCGGCCGGTCGTTGAGCGACTGCTTCACCTGCCGCGAGCCGAGCCCGACGCCGAACCAGTCGATGGTCAACACCGTCGTGAGGTACTGCACGATGGCAAGGCTCAGCAGACCGCCCGCGCCGGCGGCACCGACCCCGGCCGCCCCGGCCACCCAGGTCACCGGCAGCGCGAGCAGTCCGACGGTGGCCGCGGTGCCGGCTGCCGCCGCCACCTTGCCCGGGATGGTCAGGCTGAAATCCGGGTTGACCTCTGCCTCGGCTGGGTGCTGGGTTGGTCGGACGCCGACGGTTTTGGGGAGGTCGTCGAGCCGCTCGTGGACCCTTTTGACCTCCGCCTCGTATTCTTCGTCGGTCAGCCGGCCGGCCCGCTTCCGGTCACGGGCTGCGCTCAGCGCTTGCTCGAGACTCTCGATGGTTTCCAGGTCGGCGCGCCGGGTCTCCTGGCCCTCCGGGTCGCGCGGAATGTCGTCGAGACCCATCTCGTAGGTGACTTTGAAGGTGGCATTGAAGTCGTAGAGCTTCGTTTCGGCGCTCACCGTGCCGTCGACAACCAGCCGGCCATCCTGAGTGCGCGGCACGATGTCGGCGTCGAGCGCCTCCAGGCAGCGTTCCTGCCCACCGATCGAAATGGTCTTCGGCCCCGCAAGCAGGCACGGGACGTCGGCGTCGAAATCGTTCTCGTCGAGATCGAACGTGTTCATCACGGTGTCGCGGACCTGGCGGAGGATGCTCCAGCCGGTGACAGCCAATCCTGTTTTCTCACGCGGGTTTTCGGCCAGGATCGAGTTGGGCAGTTCTTCGCCTGACGGCAGCTCGCGCACGGTCTGCAGCTGAATCACCATGGACTCATGGGTGACGCCGCCGATGTCGAAGCGCTGGACCACGGCGTCAAGGGCTTTCACCGTGTTGTCGTCGCGCGACTCGGCGTCGACCTCCAGCGCGGCCGGCATCAGGTCCATGACACCGTCCTCGCCCATTTCGGCAAGTTTCGGCCGGACGGCGTCGGTGATCTGGGCGGCCAACGAGTCGAGGACTCGGAGCCTGGCGTCGTCGTCGGAAATGCTGGGGTGCTGCACCCGTTCGAGGCTCACCATCAACTCGCCCGCGATGCTGTGGGTGATCCAGTACGCCTCGGCGTAATCCAGTTCCCAGGTGATACGCGGATCTTGGTCAGTGATGACGAAGCTGCCATCGGAGCGCCGATCGATCTGCGCGCCGAAGATCTGCGGCGCATAGTCGTCGCCTGAGGGGTTGACCAGCAGCGCAGGCGAATCCTGGCCGTTGAAATTCAGCACGATGGTTTGCTTGCCCGGTTCCGTTTCGCGCGGCTCGAGCTGATCGTGGACAGTCAGCCGCCCGAACAACGGGATTTCGTTGTACGGGATCTCGCGCGACTCGTCGGCGCGTGGGCCGTCCGGGACCGTGATTGTCCTGGGCGGCAACGAGACCAGCGGAATGCACGACACCGAATCGATGGAGATCTTCGAATCGAAAATTGCCAGGTCTATTGCGAAATGCCTTAGCGGATCGCGGGTTTCGTCGTCGACCTGCTCCTGCCAGAGCCGCTGCTGTGCATCGTGGACAAACCAGACGCGGTCGAGGGTCAGATCAAGCGTCGCGGTGGCCGAGTAGCCGGGTCCATCCACTGCCTCGGTGTACTTGTCGCCGGCGAACATCTCGACGGTCTGATCCTGGACGCGTTCTCGGTGAATCTCGATCATCGTGTCGGGCCGCTGCATGCCCGATCTTGTACCCAGAACGCTCGGTAATACAACAGGCCGTGCGACCTGCTCGTTAGGTTGGCGAGGTGGGAACTGACAGCGTCGCCCTGACCGTGTTCATGGCCGTAACTTTCGTGTTCCTGACCGCCCTGCTCATCGCCATCGACTGGGCGGCCGCGAAGGGCCGGCTGCGACGTAACCAGTTCGTCGGGATTCGCACTCCGTCGACGATGCGCAGCGATCAGGCGTGGGTGGCCGGGCACCGGGCAGCGCTACGCCTGACACCGCTGCACATCGCCACGGGCATCGCGTTGGTGGTGGGGGTCTTGTCGGTGCGAACCGTCCGCGGTCTCAATGTCGTCGGGCCTTGCGGCGCAATCGTTTTCATCGCGGTGGCCCTGGTGACCGCCGTGGTGGCGGGCCGGGCCGCGAAGGCGGCGGACAGCGGTTAGCGGCGTGAGGGCAGGCTTAGTTCTGCAGGATCGCGGCGTGCGCCTCGTCGTAGCATTCGACGATCCGATCTTTCACCGCTCGCAGCTGCTCAGATTCGGACTTGGCTTTGTAACTAACGGTTTTGGCTAGGTCCTCGAGTGACACGTCCGGAGCCGGTGAGAATTCATTGAGGAATCGCCAAGTCAGAGATCGGTCGTGCGGACCGAATTCGTTCGGCGCAGATATTCGGGCGATCATACAATTGATATTTCCTTCACGGGAAGACCTGTAAATCTGAATCTTGCAGTCCCCGGAACGATAGTAGGCGACTGCGCCCTTCGGCCCGCCTTCGTCGATGTCGTAGACGTACTCTTCCAAACGAAATCCGAGGTCAACTAATGTTCAGAGTCGGTTGATTGTTGACGTTTGGGCCTCGGTTGATCCTTGACACTCTGGGTTGGGTTACGTCTCGTCGCTGGTGCGGGAGGCGTGTTTCTTTCGTATCGGGTTGGTGCTGGTTCG
>NZ_PKEK01000019.1 GCF_002863225.1 Mycobacterium sp.
GCGCACGTCATCGACACCGAGAAGCAGCTCGCCGAGCAGATCACCCACGCCCATGGTGCCGTTCTTGAACAGCCGGTCCTGGCGAACCGTGTGCTCGATGCTGAGTTCAGCGACCTCACCGATGTCGACGACATCGGACGTTCAGCAGCCGATGAGCTGCGCCGCGTGCGGGACGGGTATCACTTTCTGCGACTTGCTGTCGTTCTCGCCATCGCGAGCCCGGCCTGCGAGCGGCGCCTGTGGGACATGCTTGACCGGATTCGGCCACCGGCACCAGATCAACTCGTGGAGACCAACACATCGCTGGAGTCCGCGATAACGCGTCTCAACGAGCTCGTGGAGGATGTCGAAGCGCTCTTGATGGCCGACGAAGTACCGCTCGGCCAATTTTTCCGCCATGCGCATACAGAACTGGTCGCGCTACGCGCGGGACGGTATGACTTCCTGCGGCAATTCCAAGACATCGTCGCCACCGTGAAGACTCCACGCCCGGTGATCGACGGACTGTCGTTCGTGGTACTGCCCCGCGGTGAGCAGCTGCGGACGTATCTCCGCGGCCTGCGATCCTCTGGGCTCTACCGCGGCCACCAGGTCGACGAACAGCGGGTCGCGGTGTTGGAGGAAATCGAGAAGCACTTCGGCGTCGACCAGTGCGAGTGGCATGAAGGGACCGCGTCGTCCGACGGCTTCACCAACCACTATGTGGTCTTAACCATCAAGTCCGCCAACGGCTCTGGGCATCATGCTGTCGCTATCAGTCCGCTGGCAGGCGAGCATGCCACCTATGTTGTGCGCAGCGACTGCACCGAGGAGAACTGGATGACCGTCTTGGCGCAGTCGAAGCCCGATGCCCGTGAGCAAGGTGCGCACAAATTTCTGTTCACCGGCACCGATCCATATAGCGGGATGCGCGCAAAGGTGGTCGATGCCCTGGAGTGTCCACCGCAGGAATTCCTGAAACAGACTTCGGCAGCACAGAATTACCGCCGGGATCACCAGTCCTGAGGAGTGCGCGTCGGCGCCTCACCCGCGTGACTTATCTGGGGTTCAAATTGAGCGTGTATGACTGTTCCCGATTAGGTGCGCGGTGCCGATTCGGCCTAACAGGGAACAGGTCGATCTGCCTGCGTTCCCGATTACGGCTTGACCCGACGGCGAGCGTTGCCGCCCTCGTACAGAATCGGACTAGGGAAGCCCAACAATTGACGCGGCATCACGTGGCGCTGTGGTCCATGACGGCAGCGATGCGACCCAGAGTTACCTGACCGGAGAACGCAAATGACATCTGTCCCCGAGCGTGGTGACATCGACCGCATGCCGCGGGGCGGTCCCGATGCGTCTTGGCTGGATCGGCGCCTACAGACCGACCGCTCTGAGTACCTGGATCGCGACGACGTCGACGATCGGGTGAAGCGACGCATCGTCCGCTCCTTGGAACGGATCGGCAGACTGTCCAACAACCACGAGAAGTTCGCGCTGCTCGCGATCAACCAGGTTGCCGAGGTCCCCGACCCGAGAATCCTAGAACTCGGCGCCGGCCACGGCGGACTGTCACGCAAACTGCTCGAGCTGCATCCCCGCGCGAAGGTCACCGTCACCGACCTCGACCGGGCCTCGGTGGCCGACCTGGTCGCCGGCGACCTGGGCCACGACCCCCGCGCCACAATCGGCACAATGGACGCGACGGCGATCGACGCGCCCGACGGACACTTCGACCTGGTCGTCTTCGCGTTGGGGTTCCACCACCTTGCACCACCGCTGGCCTCGCGAGTCTTCACCGAGGGCACCCGGGTCGCGACAAAGCTGATGATCATCGACCTGCCCCGGCTACCATCGGTTCTGCACATCCTCCAGTTGGGGGTGTTCCTGCCGTTCGCCGCGTTCCACCCCTTCGCGCACGACGGCTTAATCAGCTCTCTGCGTGCCTACAGTCCGTCGGCGATGCGCGCACTGGCCCGTCACGCCGACCCGACCATCGATGTCCGCATCCGTACTCGGGCATGGGCACCCCAGGTCACCATCGCAAGCCGCGAGATCTATCTGGCCGGCGAGGGTGCTAGCTATAGCTAGCTAATCGGGGCCACGAAGTGTTTCATATTCGCGACTAGCGCGCTGCAGCTCCTCATAGTCCGCGTCGGTGACGGATCCGTACCATCTATTGAAGGCATCAGCGAGAGCTCGGCCCCGCGCCCCGCGCTCAAAGTCGAGTCTGAAACGGGTCGCCGCGACGGCGACCCCGTCCACCTGGATCGTCTTGGCCACGTTCTCGGCTGACGAAGGGTCCGGGTAAGTGCGGAGAAATTCAGAGACCTTCGCCGCCAACTCGTTGGCACGTTCTTCGTTGGCATGTGGTATCGGGTTCATTGGTAGTCCTTCTGGAGGTTCTGAGGCGCAGGAGCGCGCGTGCGCCGGGAAGCGAGGTGTGGCTTGCCAGCGCTCAGGCTGTCGGCGGAGGTGGTGCCTCGTCGGTTGGGTGCGGGTCGCGCAGCTGGCCGCCCCGGATCAGGTTGTCGACCGCGGCTTCCCAGGTGCGGAGCTGGTCGGGCGAATCTAGCGGCTCAGGCAGTTGCCTGGAGATGTGGGACCGCAACATCAACGTGCCTAAGACGAGGATAAGCGGGTTGAGTGCGCCCCAGGTTGGGTTGAGGTCAGGGCGCAAGCTTCCCTGGTCGCGCAGGTAGTCCCACTGGTATCGGCCGATGTTGAGGAGCAGGTCGAAGATTCGTCGGCCGGTCTGGTGGTCGTCGATCAGCAGGCGCGCCAGGTAGTCGATCGCGTCGGGATGTTCGGCGATCAGGGTGGTCAAGCGGTGGCTGACGTCGGCGACAGGGTCGGGTGGTGGCGCCGATAGCGGGGCGGCCTCCATGAGGATGGCGATCAGTTCCTGGTCGACGGCCTCGATCAGGGCGCCTTTGGTGCCAAAGTGATGCTGAACTTGGCCGATGGACACGCCGGCGGTCTCCGCCACCATGCGCATCGACGCGGCTTCAGAGCCGAGCGCCGCGAAGCACTCCATGGCCGCCAGGCAGATGCGGCGACGTTGAGGGCGGTCTTCGGGGGCGAAGTGATCCGGTTCGGCGAACGGACTGACCACGAGGCTCACCGTAGTGCTCTCGGACCGCGAACGGGAGGATCTGCGCGAGAAGTTGTGGCGGGCGGGTTCGCCGACAGCCGGCAAGGGCCGTCGCCTGGTCCGACTGTTCGGCCGACAGGTGCGAGCGCGCTTGCCTGTAAAAAGCTTAGGCGCAACGTTATTCAGAAGAGTGCGAGTTGCACCGGCTTCTTCGGGGCGCGCGGTGTGCGACCCCGCTGGCGCGCCTCTTTATGGGCGACTTCGGCGATGGCGGCCTTGGCGAAGGTTAGGAATTCAGCGGACGGGCGGTCGTCGATCTCCTGCCCGGACGGCATGGTCTGTTTAAGCGAATCCCGCAGGGCGGCCGGGACCTTCGACCAGTGCTGCGGGCACATGAACACCTCGGCGGGGACCTCCGTGGGGCAGTCCCGGGCGCGGCAGCGGTGCACGGCGGTGGCGGCGTCGGGATCAGCGGGCATGACTTTTTCCTTCTTTAGCTGCGGCCGGTGCGGATGCGGTGACGGTGTCGGAGGCGGGTGCGAGGTGTTGGTCGGCCGGACCCAACAGGTCGCCGAGCGCGTTGATGAGGCACCAGGTCGCGATGGCGAGGTTGATCGCGGCGGCGATGAGCAGTGGCGCCCAGTTGATGGGTGGGGGCGTGGCGCGACGCACGTGCAGCGAGGGCGGCAGGCGACGCGCGGTCGGCGGCTCGGGAGCCGGATCGAGAAGGGTGGTCATCGGCAGCCTGGTTGGGCCCAGCAGGGAGTTGTCGTCGACCTCGGGGGCCGGTGGTGTTAGTGGCCACCAGTGGCTTGATCCTTCGACGGCCAGCCATCCTTCCAAGACGCCGTAGATGCTTGCGGTGAGCAGGGTCGCGGGGATTTGGGCCAGTAGCCATGGGGTGACGAGTTCGGAGGTCAGCGAAAGGGCGGGGCTGTAGAACAGCAGCGGCAGCGCAGCCAGCGCGGCGCTCCACATCAGGGCCGGGATCGGGTAGGCGCGAAGCCGTTCGGGGATCAGGGTTTTGACGAGCTGGTAGCCGAGTCTGCCGATCGGCCAGCCCAGGGGCGCGGCGATCGCGCACACCAAGACGAGGAGGTTTTCCATTGTGCCGCTGGGGGTTCGGGGGGAGCGCAGCGGCAGCGGCGGGGTCACGTTGTCGTCGTGGGGGTCAGGGCGGGCACCGACCTGAGAGCGGGTGCGGGCGCGGATCTGTTTGGCCAGCAGCTCGGCGCGGCGCTTTTGGAACAGGAAAACGCCTGCGTGGGCGGCGATCCAGGCGCGGCGTCGCTCGTCGAAGATGTCAGCCGGCATGGTCCGGCTGGGTTGCAGGGCGCGCAAGCAGTTCCGATAGCAGCAGGCCGGCGTCGGCGAGGATGTCGCCCGCGTTTCTGATCAGGCCTTCGGCCGCGGCCAGGACAGTGTGGGCGCTGGCGTCGTGGTGTTGGGGCGTGACGGGCTCCCCGCCGTCGAGAACGGCTCGAGCAGAGCCGTGCGCCCATCCGAGAGCTTCATCGAGGCGAGCCAGCGTCGCCGGGGACATGCTGCGCGATCCGGCGGTGGATTTGTGCAGCGTCGAGCGGTTGGGTCCGCCGCGGCGGGCCAATTCGGCGCGGGTCATGTGCAGGACGGCCAGGCGTTCGGAGACGTAGAAGTCGAGCCGGGCGGGTCCGTTCAAAGGTGCATTCACGCCTATGAACCTAACTAAAATCAACCATTGTCGTCTATGACTGTGGACAACTCTGCTTATCCTGCCTACGGTTGGGCTCAAAGCTGCCTATTGGCGGGTCGGAATCCGGCCACGGAAGGGAGGCCACGATGAAGACGCTGGTTGCGGTCCTGGGCGTGCTGATGACCGTCGGTGTCGTAGTGGTGTGCGCGGTTGTCGAGCTGCTCGTCAAACTGGCGCCGCTGCTGGGGTTGGCGGCCTGGATCTGGATCGGCATCAAGGTGTGGCGTAGGTGGCGCGAACGGCGTGCCAACCGCGATCACATCGACGCACCGTGGGGGTGGGAGCACCCGGCTCAAGGTCCAGCGCCGCTCGGCGAGGGCCCGCTACCAACGCCGCGGCCGCCGGCGGTCTCAGTTGCGCCCGCGCGTGCGCTTCCAGTTGCGGGTCGGGCAGCGTCGTTGCCGCCGGTCATCGCCCACCAGGACCGCTCGTTTGTGGTGCGCGGACACGACAGTGGCCTGCTCGCTGATCGCGCGGACGGCTATCTGTACGTCTCGGCGCAGGAGTTGCCGCGCGTGCCGCGGATGCCTGCGACCCACCAGCACCGGCCCAATGCCGCGTCCCGGCGCACGTCGGGACGCCGGGAAGTGCGGCGGCGGCCATGAGTTCGGTTTCCGATCAGCAGTGGCTGCGCCAGATCGGTGTCGACGTCGCCGGCGACAGCAACGACGTGGACGCTCGGGTGAGCGCTATTCCGGTTGACCTCGACGACGCGAGTGCAGAAACAGACGACGAGGCAGAGGAATTCGACGACGTGGACGCCGAGAACGACGACGAGCCGGGGAGTGAGCCGCCAGCCGATCGGGTCGCCACCGACGTGGTTGACGACGACGGGGTTGACGGCGGCGAACTTGACGGCACAGATGTGCGGCCACGCCGCTACACCCCGTGGGTGCTCGGCGCTTTCGCCGGGGTGGCCGTAGTGGCCACGGTCGCCACCGCTCTCGGGGTGGTGCTGTCGGGGCCTGATGCTGCGCCGCCACGGGTGCATCCGTCGCGGCCTGCTCCGGCGCCGACCCTGGCGGCGGCTCCGACGACCGCTGCGCCTGACACCGAGGATCGTCCGCTGCCCTTCACTGCCCGGGCCGACTGTGCGGGCGGCTCGACGTCGGCTAATTCGGTCGCCGATCCCGAACGGCCCTCGCCGTGGATCTGCGTGCGCCACACCGATGGTCAGCCGCTCTACATCACGTTGGGCCCGGCCGGAATTGAGCATTCCTACGTCATTACTGCGGTCAGCATCATCCCTGGCGACACCGCCCCGGCGCAGGGCTCCGGCGGTGATCCGTGGTTGCAACACCGTGTGGTGAGCCTGCTGACGTGGCGTTTCAACGACGTGGCCAATACCGGTATCGACCAAACGACCGGTGACGTGCATGGGGAGGCCGTCCAGCCGGTCCCCAACATCAGTGCCTCGAAAATAACCGTGATCATCCGGCAAACGAGCCGACCGGTCGCGGCTACACCGGCACCGACCTCAACAGAGGACCAGGGACCGTTCAGCGGGATTCTCGGTGGACCAGCGGGGGCGCCGAACGGCCCGGCTGCCAACGGATCGGGTACCAGCCAAGACCGCGACCTCAGCGACGGGACCTTCGCCGTCTCGGGCATCAAAATCATTGGGCACAAGGCGAAGTGATGCAGATCAGCAATGTGTGGAAGCGTCGACTGACCACGTTGGGCCACGGGGGCGGGCGCTTGGCTCTGGTCGTCTTGGTGGCCAGCTCGGCGATCAACGGCCTGGCGCTGCTGTGGCGGTTCATTGTGCCCGCCGACCCGCCGCCGGTCGCGGCGGTTGCGCGCTCGGTCATCAACGAAACCGATCCGGTCAAGGCATTCGCGGAGGACTGCGTCAACGGCCTTCTTACCGCAACCGCCTCCAGTGCAACGAATTTGACGCGGTGCTTTCCCGATGGCCGGCCTTACGCCTTACCGACCACGTCGTCGATGACGGTGTCCAATCCGACCGCCTGGACCTCATCAAAGCCCCGATCACTGCCTAACGACATCACGGTCTACAGCGTGATCGTTCAGGTCGACGAACGGCCGTACCCTTCGGCGCCTCCCATCACGGCGTTCTACCAGCTTCCCGTCGCGGTCTACCGCGACAAAGGCATCCAGGCGCTCGACCGCATCGGCCGCGCCGATCCGCCGCCGCCCGGAGCCGCTGTGCCCCTGGGTTATTCCGTGAGTGTCGCCGCCAACAGCCCGCTGTTCACTATGCTGTCGGGGTTCGCGGCGGCGCTGCTGACCAACACCGGCGGCCTGGAACGGTTCATCACCACCGACTCCGGCATAACACCGATAGGTGCCTATTCCGCGGCGACCCTGGCCACCGCGCAGCTCGACAGTAACCCGCCCGACAATCCTTCGGATAACGCCGAATTGGCCGCCCACATAGAAGTGTCGGCCCGCCGATCCGACTACTCGTCGGTGGCGCTGTCGTATCCATTGACGTTGCGCTCGGTGGGCGGCACCTGGTTCGTCGCCCAGATCGACGCCGTACCCGTGCTGTCTAACGCCACACCCACGCCCGTACCGGCACCCACCTCCCCGTCGCATTAGCCACCACCACGAAAGAAAGAGGAATACATCATGATCGACCCATCCACGCACATCACGAACGTGCAGCTGTTGGCAGCCCACGCCACCTACCAGGCTGCTGGCGCTGGCCTGATCAACATGGCCCACGAGTTGCTCTACATCATTTTGGGGCTCGGTGGCACGTACTTCCTTGGCAGCGGGGTGGTTCGCGCTATGCGCGCGCATCACAAGCAGGGCACCGGCGCCGCGATATCCGCGATCGGCGGCGGCATCGCGCTCGCGGTCGTCGTCATGCACATCATCGGCATCTATCAGCGCGGTAACCAGGAGTTCGAACACCTACCCGGCGGGGTCGGTTCATCCAATGTCAGCAACCGCGGATGGTGACCAACGCCCCCACCGGTGCGCCGCTGCGTCCCACCGAAAAGGCTGAGGCGTGGTCGGGCATCCGCGACATCGACGTCCACATCGGGGAAGCCGCACCCGGCCAGCAGTGGCCCGGTGGACCCTACCGCCCTGCCGAGTGGGTCGCGATCGCACTGATCGCCGGTCCGACGTTGTGGTGGGTCGAGAGCCGTCCTGCCGGGACCACACTGTATGCGCTGGGTGCCGGGGCGGCGCTGTGCGTTGCCACGGTGGTCGCGATGCGGTTGCTGCTGCCCAAGGGGCGGCCGTCGCTGTCCACGCGACTCGTGTTCGCCCGCAACACCTTCCGGCCTCCGCACGTCGTCACCTCACACGCCAACGGGAGCGCGACGGGATTGCGCACTGATGCGACGCTGGACCCGCCGGAGCGGGTGGAGGGCAACTTGGTGTTCACCGCTGGCGGGGTTTACGCGGAGTTCCTGATCGACGGTCTGTCGGTGAGCATGCGGTCGCTGAACGTGCACCGTCGCGCCGCCCAGCTCACCCGCAGCCTGGGCCGCTATCTTCCGTCCGGCTCGCAGCTGCGTGGGCTGCTGGTGGCTGAGGATCAAAACGCCATCTTGCGGGCGATGGTCGGGCCGCACGCCACCAACGCAGCGTGGATTAGGCAGTGCCGGCATTGGATACCTGTGATCGCCAACCCGAACAAATGGGACGGTGATGGCTTCTACGGCCCTGTACGGCCACGGTTTTGGCTCACCGTGCCCGTGGACGCCGGAGTCGAAGGCAGAACCCCGCTGGGCCAGGGCCGGCGCGCCTGGGACTGGGTCAGCGGACGCGACAAAGACTCCGACACCTCGATTCACCATTACGCCACCGTTGCCCGCAAAATCATCCAAGCGCTGCCCAACGACTTCAACATCCGGGCCGCGACGCCGGCGCAGATCCTGTGGTACCGGCGCCACCGCACGATGCTGGGCGTCATGCACGAGCCGATCCCGCCCGCGGGAGTGGGACCGGTCGCACCGGCGGCGCACGATTTCCCCCGCACCGCGTTCGACGAAGGCGGCAACGCTGAGCGCCCCTGGTGGCGAGCCAGTTTCGCGCCTCTGGTTCGCGTCTACGATCCCGATAACCCCGCGCGGCCCGCAAGCTATCAGACGTTCCTGACGGTCGAACACTTTCCCGAGTCGGGCTTGGCGTTCCCGCGTGCGGCGTACCTGAACGCGCTGCTGAACGTCACTACCCAGGCCAGCATCGAGTGGACCCAGCACATCAACATCCGCACGCCCGATGACGCCAAAGCGGTGAACTACCGCAACACCAAAAACATTCAGGACCAAATGCGTCAGCGGGGCAAGCGCGGCGCCGAAAGCGACGAGCTGCCCCGCAAGCTGTCCCGCACCCGCGCCTACACCTCGCATTTGAACGCCAACCCCGCCGAACGCGAACTCGACCATACGGTGATCATCGCCGTGGGTGCGGCGTCCCCTGACGTGCTCGACGACGCGGTCAAACAGATCCGGCAAGAACTCGACACCGTTGGCATCGCGGTCAAGCGACGCCGCGGCTCGCATACGCTGCTGTGGAAAGCGTTCAACACCGGCAGCGAAAACCGCTGCTATCTCGATGAATTCCGTATCCCGACCAGCGCCGACAAGTGGTCGCTGTTTCTGCCGCTCATCTCCGGCCGGGTCGGCAACATCAGGGGCAGCGCCCTGGCGGTCGACCAGACCACGATGCGTCCCTCCATCATCCTGCATGACCCCGAAGGGACCGCGCGGCGCAACAAAAACACCGGACTGGCGGTGGTCGGCGACCCCGGTGGCGGAAAATCCAACCGCACCAAGCTCTCTACGTTCGACCTGATCCTGCGCGGCGCGCGGGCCGTGATCTTCGAGCCCGACACCATCGCCGAATGGAAAAACGCGCTCACCCTGATCGCGGGCGTGCGGTTCGTCGACCCCACCACGGCGCAGTTCTGCTATGACCCGCTGGTCATCTTCGCGGCCAACATTGCCGGCCGCATCGCCGCCGCGCACATCCTGCCCTGGATTGGGCTGCCCCACGACAGCATCCTTGCCAAGCGATACCGGCGGCTGGTGCGTGCCGATACCCGCGCCGCCCACGGCATCACCAGCCACCGGGCATTGATGGACTACCTGCGAACCCAGCCCGGCGCCGACGACGACGAACTGCTGCTGCGCCTGGAAACAGCCGAAGAGGACTTCCCAGGGCTGTTCGATGACACCTTGCCGCCGTATCGCCCTCAAGACTCACCGGCCACGGTGTACCTGACCGGAAACCTGGCGCTACCAGATGCCGATGACCTGACCAACGCAGAGCTGTACAACAAGCTGTCCGGGCCGCAACGCGCCGGAATGGCCATCTACGGGCTGCTCATCGAACTCGAACAGCGCTATATGTTCGACCGTCTCGACGTCTTTGACGTGATGATTTTCGAAGAGTGCGCCGAGCTGTGCGCGTTCACCACCACCGCGCGCATCGCCCACAAGATCACCCGCCGGGGACGCAAGCACGCCACCGGAATATGGCTCATCACACAGGATTACCGGGACCTAGCGCCGATGGGCGACAAGTTCATCACCCAGAAGTGGATCTTCCGCGTCCAAGACCCCGAGCTGGCCTACGCCACGTTGAAATGGGCGCGCATCGACCCCGATATGTATCCACAACTGGTCAGCGCGCTCAGCGAGGACACCAGCCCCGGTAACACCGCCGACGAGGACGTACTGTCCGGCGACGAGTGGGGCCAGCACGTGATCGAAGCCGGCGCTGTCGATCCCCACCGGCTTGGTGAAGGGTTCGCGGTCGACGAACTGGGCCGACCCGCCCGCGTCCAGTTCTTCGGCGCCCCGACACCAGAGCAGGCTCGCGCCTTCGATTCCACGGCGGCGACCGCGTGAGGCAATCGGAGACGCTGGCGGCCTGGCTCGTCTACCACCCCCGTCTGCGGGTGGCCGTGGGCGCGATGACCGCGCTGTATGTGCTGTGCCTGTGGGCCGTCGTGGCCGCACCGCGAGCCTCGGCCGCGGTCGGGTCGGCCGCGCTGGGCTGGACGGGATTACACGACAGCGATGGTGTCCCGCTAGCGGACTACTTCTTGTCGGTGGTCGACACGACCGAAGCCACCCTGAACAACGGCCAGGGAGTGGGCTTGAATCCGACGTCGTGGGCGGCGTGGGTAATCAAGGCGACCAACGCGGCGATCACCCACGGCACGGTCGCGTGGTGGCTGACCAACGAGGCCGCCCTGATCGTGTTCGGCCTCGGAATTGCGTTCTGGCTGTTGAAGTTCGCGCTGTCAAGTTCCTGGCTGCTCGCGTTGGCGCAGATCGGCCGCCCTGTCTTCGCGGCAGTCCACCTGCTTGTCAGCCAGATGTGGCTGGGACCGTTGGCGATCGCGGTGTGTGTGATCTTGGCGGGCCACTACTACCGCAGCGGGCAACCCGGGCGGGGCCTGAATCTGTTGGGTACCGCGGCGGTGTTGACGGCATTGGTGTGGACGGTGTTTCGCAATCCTATCGACGACATGGTCAGCGATCATGGGCTGTTGGGGATGGCCCGCGCCACGGGTTTTCAGATAGCCCAGGATGCCCGGCAGGCATCGTACGCCCCGGGCGGATCGCTGGACGCTCAGCTTGACGCGCTTGTCGCGCAGCTGATTTCAGCGACCGCACGGCCCGCCCTTCAGCTTCAGAACTTCGGCATGGTGGTCGACGACATCGGCAGCTGCCGGCACGCCTGGAGCCAAGCCATCCTCGCCGCGCATGGAACGGGGGACGGACCCGCGCACGCGATGGCGACTTGCGGGGCACCGCAAGCCTTGGCCCACGCTCAGCAGTTGGGGGCCAACGACTTCGTGCTGGGTTTGGTATTCCTGTTCGCCGCCTTCTGGATCGGGGTCTTTCACTGGTATGTCGGACTGAGCACAATGCTGGTCGGAGTCAAGGCCACCTACTACTGCATTGTGGTGGTCCCGGCGGCCATGATGGGCATGACCGGATGGCAGCGGGGCAAAGCATTCGCCATCCGCTGCGGCTCACAGGTGTTGCTGCACGGTGTCGAAATGATCATCTTCACAGTGTTTTTGGCATTGGCCGCCGAAGGTATGGGCTGGACACTGACCACACCGCAGCTCGGACGCGGCGGCGCATTCGTCGTCGCACGCCTGTTGATGGCCAGCATCGGGTCCGCCATCGGGATCATGTTGTTCCGCTACATCGACAAGCACTTTTACACCGATGGTTTCGGCACGATCGGCCACCACCTCGCCTTCGCTTGGGGCTCAGCGCGCGACGGGGTGCGCGATGAGTACAACAACTTCGCTGACGCCGGACGCAAGGCCCGCGGGGTGATCGACCGCTTTCGGCGCGGCCCTGGTGACGATCCCGACGCCCAGGTCGGTGGGGACACCACCGACGACGCAGCGACCGAGTCTGTGCCGGGATTTGATGTCGTCAAGCCCCGCCCCGGCCGGCCGCGCCCCGACAGCGCGCCGACCGCAGCGACACAGACGGCGGGCAGGGCCGCTAGCGGCGCAAGCGCGGGCGAGGCTGCCGGCACCGCGGCCGAGATCGGCGCCGAAGGAGGCGCGGCGGCGGCAGCCGAGGGCGCGGCCACGGTCGCGGCCCCCGAGGTGGTCGTTCCGGCCGTCGTTGTCAGCGAGGCCGCCAAGCATCTGCGCGGCCACCGCACCAACGGCGCAGCGCACCCCGAGCGGACAGACCACGAACGCGGGCCTGGTGACGAAACGCCACCACCGTCGCCGCCGTTCGACCGCCCCGCCGACCAGCCCGCGTATTCCGAGGTCCCGCCGGGATTGACCAGCACGCCGCGCCGCCCAGCGCGCGCGCAGCGTCCAACGTCGATGGACAGCACCGGCGGGTCACCTGACCAAGACCCCGCCCTGCCGTTCGCACCCACGGACAGCGACCAGGCGCCCGTCGAGGCGGCCGTAGAATTTCAGACACCGCCACGACCACGAGGGGATGACCGCCGGTGACCGCCCGCGAGAATTTCGACCAGGGAATCACCCACCTCGGGGTGGGCGGAACCGTCCCCGACCACTGGTCGGCCCGCGATGCATTCACCCGCGCCACCGAAGAAGACCCCGGCATGTGTGATGCCTGGATGGGGCTGGCGGTGGCAGGCGAGGTGAGCGCAGCGACGCTCGGCGGGGCCTATCGCGCCCTGTCGACGCTGCACCGCGAAACCCGCCGCTTCGGGCTAAGTGATTCTGCGCTGGCCCCGACCGTGCATACACCGTTTTTGATTGACCTCTACCCACACACCCCGGTCGGGATCGCGCTGGCCTACGCCGCGACCCTGATCGGTGACGCCAACTACGACGAAGCGGGGATCATCCTCGACGAGGCGAACGTCAGCGCCGAGCCTGAGCAAGCGCAAATCCACCGATTCGTCGGCGCCACACTGTATTTCATCACCCGACGCTGGCCCGACGTGCTCACCTGGACCTCGCGGCCTGCTCCTGCGCATAACGCGATCGTGGAGGCGGCCACCAGGCTTCTCAAAGGGATCGCCCAGACGGGTCTAGGCCAATTCGACGCCGCATTAGCCACGCTGGACTCGATGTCGGAGCTGGCCGAGGAGGCGATGCTAGACCGGCAGGGAACCGACACCCGGCATCTGCTGGCTGAAGCTGCACTGTATCGGGGACTGTGCCAGCGGGCGCTGGGCAACGAGGCGGCGGCCCGCAAGGAATTCGGTGCCGCCAGCATCGACGGCCAGCTGCACGCCGATGCCGCAGCCGCGCTCGAGGACCCGACGTATGGCCCAGCGATAACCACCGCGGAAGCGATCAGCGCTCGCCGGGACCGCTGGGACCCCGAATCGGGGCCGAGTGTGGCCGACCTGCGCAAAGCACAGCAGCGCCAAGAGGCCGGCAAAGTCCTTGAACGCGCCGAGCGGGAGTTGCAGGAATTCATCGGTCTGCGGCGGGTCAAAGAGCACGTTATGGAACTGAAGAACGTCAAGGTCTATGACATGAAGATGGCCGAGCGCGGCCTGCAGATCGGTGAACGCGACACGCTGCACATGACGTTGGTCGGCCCGCCGGGAAGCGCGAAGACGTCGATCGCGCGGCTAATTTGCGAAATGTACTTCGGACTAGGTCTTTTGGAGTCACCGGAGTTCATCGAAGTGTCCCGTAAGGACTTGGTGGGCGCGCACATCGGCGACACCGAGGCCAAGACATCGCTGGTCCTGGAATCGGCGCGGGGTCGGGCGCTGTTCGTCGATGAAGCCCCCGACCTCTACATCGCAGACAACGAGCGCGATTTCGGCCGGATCGCCCTGGACACGATCATGAAGTTTGCCGAGGACCATCGTCACGACACGATGATCGCCATGGCTGGCTATGCCACGCCCCTGAGGCTGATGTTTGGGGCCAACCCTGGTCTGCGGTCACGGTTTCCGTTCCAATTGGAGTTCCCGTCGTGTGAGCCGCAAGACACCGTGGAGATCGCGCAACTGTTCGCGACGCGGTTCAATATCGTCATCGAGCCCGCGGCGCTGTCCAGTTTCAGTGCGACAGCCGAATGGCTGTGCACCACCCCGAACACAGGCGACGGTGAACCCCACAAGCTGATCGACGTCGCCGGTAACGGCCGCTTCGTGCGAACCGTGATCGAAGCGGCCACGCGGAAAGCCAAGGCGCGCATGGCCGCAGATCCCACGGTCGATCTGCTCACCGCAGACGAGACCAAGATCAAGACGATCACCCGGAACGACATCGATGGCGCGATGACTGATGTGCTGGCGGCGCTGAATATCGTGTCGCCCTAACGCAACACCGCCGGGTGACTGAGGTGGACCGAGAGGCCAAATTTTTGCAGGAGCGTGCCTCGCGGGCTGCGACACTGGTATTCATGACATCGCAAGCAGTCGTCGCCGTCGCGAAACAAGCCCGATCAGCCCTCGTGAGTATCCGGTCGATCCCAGGCCTGACCGCCGCCGATGACGCGGATGCCGTTGCGCTTGTTGCCGAGGCGGATCAGCTGACAGACAGTTTCCGCCGGCGGCGCAAAACGCCCGCGGCGGAGAGAGCGTGGCTGACCGGTCTGCGGGCGCTGGTAGCTCGGGGCGGCGAGATTGAGCGGAAATACAGGGCCTGAAGCGCACTTTAGGCACGACATGCCAATCCGTAGCAAATCCGCGTCGCGCGTGTTCGCGCCAATGAGGAGCTGGCCGTCTTGTGGGTCGGGGTAGCTTTAGCCATGCGCATCGTCCTCGTCGCATACACCGTGATGCTGGCTGTCGCTGGGTGCTCGTCGAAGGAAACGACACCTGCCCCGGCGGCCAGCTTGCCGGCGCCAAGCGCGCTTACCGGCGACGGGTACGTCAGATTCGCTGCGAACATCACCGGCCCGGCGACTCGCGCCGAACCGAACCGACCGGAGTGCCTAATCCCCATCCGCGGGGACGATCCACTGGACCTCAATACTAAGGTCAATCTGATAGCGCATCGGCCCGGCGGCGCCACAGGTGTTGACGAGTACGAGGCCGAGTCAGTGCTGGGCTACGGGCGAATTCAAGGCGACGGGACATGCGAATTTCGTGTCGTCATGGAGTTCCCGGTGCCGGCAACCCAGCCGAGTGGCTACACGCTGTCGATACGAGACCGCCGCGGCTGCTCGAACTACTGGCCAATCACGGTTGACCAAATGATGAGCGGGCAACGTGCCCAGCTAACCATCAGCGGAGACTGCTGACTACGCACCTTTGATGGACATGTCGGCGCCCATGCCGGGGCCTGAGTTGCCGCGGGCTAAGTCAGGAAACCCACTGACATGCCTGGGGTTAACGTCTGGTGTGCCTTAGAGGTCTTTGATGGCGATTGTGAGGCCGAGTTCGGCGAGCAAGGGACCGAGTTCCTCGGCGGTTGCGGCGTCTGCCACGAGGTTCAGGGTTCCCTGTAGGTAGCTGATCTGCCGCTCGTCGAGTGCGAGGTAGAGTGCCCGGAACACGGCCGCGAATCCGTCAGCGGCGTCCGGGCCGGCCAGCAGGTTGGTTGTGAAGGAGAAGGCGACGCTTTTCTCCGCGGGGGTCGCAGCAACCGCTCCGCCACCGGCCGGGGATCCGCCGCTGGTGGCGGTGCTTGGCGAGCCCGAGGGGGTGGCGGTGGTCGGGCCGCCGGCGGGTGTGGCGTCTTGTCCTTGACCGCCGGAACCCGCAGTCGAGGTTGTGCACGCTCCAGGGTGGGCTGGCTGGGCGCATGTTGGGCAACTGGCCGGTGCGGGGCGTGCGATCCGCAGCCCGGCGCTGCTCAGGTTCACCTGCCCTGGTGCGGTCGCCGCAACCTCGGTTCCGGCCGCGTCGATGATGCGAAGTTCGCCGGTGTTTATTGCGTCGAAGATGGCGTGCTGTAGATCTGTGTCTCCGCCGTAGAGCAGGGGTAGCCGTGGGGCGCTGTAGAACGCGGCTCGCAGATCTGACAGTGTCTTGCCGTAGTCCTGTTCACGTAGGTTGTGTAGCAATGCCTGGGCGTCGAATTGGCCGACGTCGAATGCTTTGTCCTTATCTGCCAACGCTTTCCATACCGATGTTCCGTTGAGGGATGTCAGTGTGTCGTCGTCGAAGGTGGTCTGGTCGAGGTAGCGTTCCCCGTCTGGGTCGGGTTGTGCCACGAATACGACGTGCTGGTAGGCGCGGCGCAGTGCTTTTTGTAGCTGGTCGCGAGCGTCGGCGAGTTCGCGGGTGCCGATTTCTTTGAGTTCTTCGTCGGCCTGGACCTCCGGGGCTGCCAATGCCCTACTGCGGGCGAGGTATTCGGAGGCCAGGTTTCGGGCTTGGGCGCGTCGTTGGGTGTTGATGACGGAGAAGACGGCGCTGCTAGCCCATTGGACTGGCTGTTGGCCTGCTCCCTGTGCGAGTCCGCTGGCGGCCCTGAGTGCGTCGACGGTGCCGGCTTCGGCTCCGTTGCGAAGGCTGAATTGGGCGGGGTCGAGGATGAATAGGCGTGTGGTGTAGGCGGTGTCGATGCCGAAGTTGAGAAGAACTTCGCCGGGTGTGCGGGTGGGGTCGGCGGGAATGAATTCGAGCTCCCGGAATGGGCCGGAGGTAGCGATCTTCTTGGCGAAGTCGACGAGTACCGCGTCTCGTTCGGCGTCGGTGATGGTGCGGCGGATGCCGGCGACCAGCATGCGGTGGGTGAGACGGGTTGATAAGTAGTAGTGGGCGGGTTTGTTGTTGCCTTGTCCAGCATGGGTTTCCAGCGCCGTCATCCCGCGTTCTGGGTCGACGAGTTCGGAGACGACGGTGTCGGCGTCGGTGATTGTGTAGGCCACGTCGGGAATGCTTGTGGCGGCTTTGACTTCGGGGGCGCTAGCGCCGCGGCCGCGGCTGGGGCGCAGGGTGCCGACGATGCTAGCCAGGAAGATAAGGGTGGCGGCCCGTTCTGCGGCGCGCGGGTTGGCGGCGCTCCATAGCAGCGATTCGCGGCTAAGGTCCTGGCGTCGTGCGGCGCCGTTGGTTTCGTCGTTGTTGATGATTTCGATTTCGGCGAGTGCACGGTAGTTGCCGATGGTGCGTTCGTCTTCGACCAAGCCGCTGCCCAGGATCGCTTCACGGACAACGGAGTCCGACAGTGGTAGGTCGCCGGGCCCGATGAGGGCGGGGACCCATTCACCTGCTTTGCCGCGTTCCTGTTGGGCGTAGACGGTGGCGGCGAAGATGCGGATGGTGGAGCGGACCCGTTGGAATCCGGTGACTTTGCTCCATTCCTCTTTGGCGAGGTCCATCAGCATGGGGTGGAACGGGTAGCAGGCGGCGACCTGTTGGTCCCATTTCCGGCGCCAGTTGGCGCCGATGGGATCCCAGACCTGTTTGGTCCATCCGCGGTCGGCGAACACCGGCCGGTAGAGGTCGGCGGTGGCTGTGACGACCTCGGCGGCGGGTTCGGCGTCGAATAGGCGGCGGCGCAGGATGTCGGCGAAATCGCCTACTTCGGTCACGGTGGCGGGCATGCCGTCGCGTTCCAGCCGCGAGTTCAAGTCATCGCGGCGCGCCTGCGCGGCTGCGGATAGGGCGGTTTTGTCGGCGTCGGAGGCGATCATGACGACCAGCATGGCCACGTGGGGTACGTCGTTGACGACGTCGAGGAGTGCGCGCAGGAAGGCCATGTCCTGGGCGGAAAGTTCGGGGTTGTTGGCGCCGTCGAGCCCGTTGCCGATGTAGTCGAGGACTTCGTCGATGACGATCAGGACGGGCCGGCCGACGGCGCGCAGGGCTTCGGCGATTTTGTGTTTGTCGCTCCAGAATGGTTTGTAGCGTTCGTAGAGGCTGTAGTCCTTGGAGAACAGCCTGAAGAGGAAGCGTTCGTAGAGGCTGTTGGCGGCGGACCCGTCGTATTCCTGAACTGGTGCGCCGGGTGTCATGTTGTCGCAGGGCAGTACGACCACGTGGGGGCCGGCGAGGTCGATGGGCAGTGCGGAGCCGGTCTTGGCTTTCGAGCGCGCGCTGACTTGGCGGCCGAGTTCGGTTGCCAGGAGCGCTTCGGGGTCGGCGGCGAGGTGGAAGGCGCCGATGCAGGCGTGCGACTTGCCGCCGCCCATGCCTTGGTCGAGTCGTGTGACTGCGCGGGCTTTGAGGTAGTCGTCACCGGCGCCGATGCGTATGGCGATCTCGGTGAGGAGGTCGACGAGGCGCTCGGTGGGGTGGGTGATTTCGCCGTAGTACCGGGCGTCTGCGTAGAGCGGTCGGCTGGAGCCGGTGCCGTATACGGCCGCGTGCAACGACATCTGCACGTCGTCGATTTGGCCTGAGGCCGAAAGGATTTCCTGCCGGATTTTCAACGCCTTCCACCATGGCGTGACGGTCGTGGTCAAGGCCGGCCTCCTGGCGTGGTTGGGGGGGTGATCACAGTAGTTTGAATTGGTCTTCTGCGTCGCGCGCTTGCAGTTTGGCGGCGCTGGTTGCGACTGCGGCCGCGGAGACGGCGGTGCCGACGCTGGCGCGGGTGCGCATCACGCGGGTGAATGCGACTGCGTCGGGGTCGTTGTCAGGTAGTCGGTCGGCGAGGAATTGGATTGCCGACCAGAGGTAGAAATCGCCGCTGTCACGGTTCGCGGCGGCGAGAACAGAGCCGATGGCGTCGAGTCCGTCTTCGGAGACGTGGGCGAGGGCAAGGGCTACGTCGATCGTCGCCGATTCTGCGTTGATAGGCTCGGAATAGTCTGCGGCTGAGACGAATTGGACTCCGCTGCTGGCGTCGCGGACCAGGTCGCGGACTTGTGCCAGGTCGAGGTCGGAGGCCAGGGTCTGCCAGCGCAGTTCGGACTTGGCTTGGACTTGACGGCCGTAGAGTCGTACCCACCACAGGGCGAAGCGTGTGCGTGCGTCGAACGATTCCAGTGGTTGATGGTTGATCTCGACGGCCATCGCGTCCTGGACGGCTGCGCGGGCGAGCGGCAGGAAGGTGTAGATGTCGACCGGGTTGCCGCGGGCGTCCAGAACGTGGCTGTAGCGGCCGACGACTTCCATGGCTGGGCCGGCGGCGGCCATCAGCATGTCTGCGGGCGCGAGTCCCCAGCGTTCCCAGTCGGGGTAGCGCAGTTTGACCTCGGCTTTGATCTCTGCGTCGACCGTGCCTTTGCGGCCGGAGGGTCGGTTTGTGGGGGCGAGGCGGCAGGCCATGGTCAGGGTTGTCTCGATGTTGGCTTTGCCCTGTTGGCCGCCGGATTCGGTGTTGGCGGGCCATGATCCGGTCATGACGAGGCCGGCTCGTTCGATCGAGCGCAGTAGTCGCTGCCAGACTTCGGGTTCGCCGTGTCCGAAGACGATGGTGACCACGCCGTCGTCTCGGACGACGTTTCGCATATGGGCGAATGCGTCGGCGATCAGGGTGTCGTAGTGCTCGCGGGTGCGGTGTTCGTCGGGGGCCTCACCGCGGACGCGTTTGACGATGATCTCCTGAGCTTTTTCTTGCGCGCCGTTGGGGTCGGCGGTGATGGTCAGCTCGGGCCATGTGTTGTGTAGGCATCGTTTCAGCCAGACGTAGAACAGGTCGGATGCGTCGGCATAGGCGATCATCTGATCGTAGGGCGGGTCGGTCACGACGGCACTGAACGATCGCGCGGGATAAGGTAATTCGGTAGCGCTGCCGCGGGTGACTGTGGCTGGTACACCGTGTAGGTCGGCGAAGAGGTTACGGCAGGCCGCTAGGACGTTGTCCGAAATTGAGGCCCAGGTGCCTGGGCCCTCGCCGATGCTGGCTTCGAAGAAATCGTGGGAGAAGGTGATGGAGCCTTCGTTAACGAATAGATCGCCGACTTGCGCGCCGCCTTTGGATTGGAAGCGGGCTCCGCGGGTGGAGCGGCGTAGTTTTTTGACCACGACAGCGGTGGCGTAACCGGTTAGCGCTCTGACGTAGTCTGTCGATAGGCCTGCGGCAGCCAATTCGGTTCCGAGCGTGTTGATTAGCCGCGCCATGCGCACGTAGGACAGGGTTTGGCGGTCGACCATGAAGTCGCCGTAGGTGCGGGCGCCGTAGATGCTGGGCCCGATGATGTTGTTGTTGCCGGGGGCGATTCCCTCGTCTGGGACTGCGGGCAGAAATGGTGTGAACGGTGCTTCGTTGGCCAGTGCTGCCGTGGCGGCCTGGGCGGCGGCGAGTTCGGCGGCGGTGGGCAGCCGGAAGGCTTTCTGTCCGTCGGCGGTGATGTCGGCGGCGAGCACGAGGGCATCTTCGCCGTAGCCTTCCTGCAGTAGCCGTCGATGGATCGCCAAGGGGTGTGGGTGGGCGCAGAACACGCAGACCGCGCTCTTGCCGGCGATCTTTCTGCCGTCGAGCATCGCGTTCGACAGTGTCGGTGTGTGGGTCGGTGGCCCTTCGCTGACGATCGCTTCCCAGGTGCCGTTGGCGCGGTCGGTGCCGATGTGGAATGAGGTTGCATCGCGCTGTCCGCGGGCGAGGGTCAGCTCGTAGGAGCCGATGAGCGGGAATCTGTGGCCGCATTCCTGGCAGGGTATGGTGACCGACCACAGGTAGCCCCAAGGGATTTCGCCATCGTGACGGGGGTAAAACTCGCTCATCGCCGCTGCGTGACGCTCGCCGAGTTCGCTGAACATGACATCGAGGTCATGTAGCAGACGATCTGTTGGAGAGGTCGCCAGAACCTCGGTATCGGGTCCGAACGGTAGTGCCGGTTCGCCGGTCCAGTCCTGGAACGGGGCGCGGGTGAGCAGGTGGCTGGCCAGGACCGCGACGGGGCTGTAGTCGACGGCGTGGGCTTCTACGCCTAGGCGGGCGGACTCCAACGGGATCATGCCGCGCCCCGAGAAGGGGTCGAGCGTGGAAGCGCCAGCTGGATTGGCCTCAGCGATCTTTTTGCGCAGTTCGCTGTAGGCGGCGTAGCGGCCGGTCATTGCCTTGCGGACGAGGTCCTGTAGGTCTTTTTGTTCGTTCTCGTCGTCAGGCCATTTGAGCAGTGAGCAGATTGTGGCTGCTTTCGCTTGCGCGGTAGGTCTTTTGGCGAACCACATGAACAGCGAGATCTCTGCATTGCCCGATCCCCAGCCGCGATCACTGTTGGCTGACACCTCCGCGCTGGGAAACCAGCGCTCGATCATCCTGGTCATACGTTGCTTCCCGGCGCGTTTTTCAAACTGGATCCCGAGACGCGGAAGATCGCGTCCCCTTTCATGTCGGTGGAGAACAGGGTGGCCGGGTCCTGGTAGGCGCCGAAGAACCGTCCCGCGCCGTCAGCGCACTCATCGATGACGTAGAGCCAGTAGCTGGTGCGATGCTGGGTGGCGATGAGCACCTCGTTGCCGGTCATGCGGATGCCGGTGCTCGCCGCACTTCCGAGCACGCCCTTGACTTCCACGTGACGGACCTGGGCATGCCGCCGGGCTTCCAGGTCATAGCCACGGCCTTCAGTGTGCACGTCATCCACAGTCCAGCCGTCAGCCACCAGCATCTGCTGCACATGGCGCATCGACACCATCTCGGCGTCGATCTCCGCCTGCACCCCGTCATCGGCGGCCGCGAGGACACGAATGCGTCCCACCAGCTTCGGCTCGGTCAATGTCACCGCAGTCAGGCGCTCCAGCTCGGCGATGCGCGCGGTGGTCTGCGCCTGGAACTGCCGGCGCAGCGCCAGGCGGGTCTCGCGGTCCTCGATGCCGTCGGTCAGGCTCATCGGCAGGTTCATCAGATCCCGGCGGGCCTGGGCGAACCAGTCCATTCGCACCCGGCGATGCTCGGTGGCGGTCGTCTCGGCCACAGCGCGGGCCACCTCGGCGGCCCGGCTCTCACGTCCGGGGTGCATCGTGGTTCCCGCCACGGCGGTAGCGACCAGGTTCGCCAGTGTCTCCCACCGCACCGCTCGCGCGTTGCCGCCGTCATCGACCTTGATCAGCGTGGCCCACACGCTGGCCCGCTTGCCGTCACTTTCGGTCATCGTCGCTTCATAGGCGTACAGGTCATACGGCGTGAGGCTTGTCGGATCTTCAACGGCCCCAGACTGATACAGGTCCTCGGCCAGCTGGCTTTCGGCCAGTTCGATCAACTCTGTGAAGGCCGGCTCTCCTGGTCCAAGGGTGATGGTGTCGCCGATGTCGATGCTGCCTTCGGCGGCCAGGACCGCCTCCCCGCTGGTGGCCACGTGCGCGTCAGCCGCCCCGCCCAGCCCGCGGGGAAGCGCCCCGGTGACCGCAGCCAACCGCAGAAATCCGGGGCCAGCGGCTGTTGGTGTCACCGACAGCACGGCTGCTTTGGCCAACCGGTCCAGATAGGCCTCGACGATGGCTGGATTGACCCGGGCGAACAGGTCGCGTTGCAACAGGGTCAACGCCGCCACGGCGTCCACCTGGCTGGCTAGGCGTCGCTCGTTGTCGCGGACCTGGCGCGCCGCGCGGGCCAGCTCTTGGGCCTGCACTGCGCGGGCTGCCTCGATGGCAGCCCGTCTTCTGGCTTCGTCGTTGCCATAGAGGTCAGTGAGCCAGCGGTCGTAGTCGACACCTGTGATTTCGGCGACCGCTGAGAGGCTGTCGAACATTTGGCCATGCAGTTCGTTGGCGGCCGTCACGAAGTTGTCGAGCAGGCGCAGCAGGGTGTCACCTTCGCGGGTGTCGGTGGCAACCAGGTTGTAGAGGTACACCTCGCGGGTTTGGCCGACCCGGTGGATACGCCCCATGCGCTGTTCAAGCCGCACCAGTGACCACGGGATGTCGTAGTTCACCAGCACGTGAGCTGCCTGCAGGTCGATACCCTCATTGCCGGCGTCGGTGGTGACGATTACCTGAAATTCGCTGCGCATAAACGCTTTTCGGACTTCATCGCGATCAGGTTTGCTTTGGCGGCCCGAATACATCTGTGCGCTGTAGCCCTGAACGCGGAGCCGTTCAGCGACCCATTGCGCCGAGTCGGCGTACTCGGTGAAGACCACGGCTTGCTCGCCGTTGCCGGGCAGGATGTCGTGAGGGGCCAGGCATTCGTCGGTGAGGCGGCGCCACTTGGAGGGCTGCCAGTCGGTGTTGGAGAGGGTCGCGTCGATGCGGTCCACCAATGTCCTGATGGCGGTGCGCTCGGCGCGGGTGGCCGTAGAGGCCGTGTGCACGACCCGGGCTTCGTCGACTTCAGTTTCGTCGCCGTCGCCACGGCTCTCGGCGATCAAGGCGGCTTCGGCTTCGCTCATCTGGCCCATATGGGCTGAGCGGCGGCGCAGAGTCTCTGCCAGGGCGTACAGGCTTGATGCAGCCCGTTTGCCATAGACCATGCGCGCTAGCGGTTGTGCGGCCGGCGGGAAGAATTGCTCGACCATGTCCAGTGCGGCTTGGTAGTAGCCGTACTCGAGTTGGGAGAGCGCGACGTTGTGGTTATGTGCGGTGCGGCCCTTGAAGAGTCGGGTTTTGCCGTCGTAGTCGACGAGGTCTTCCTTCATGCGGCGCAGGAAGTGGATGGGGCCGGGGCGTAGCGGGGAGAGCGCCACATTGGGATCGGTGCCGGGGTCGGGGTAGATGTCGGGGTCGACCAGGTGCAGCAAGTGCCGGAAGAGCCATTCCTTGCCGCGGTGGGGGGTGGCCGTCATCAGCAGGGCGCGGGGGGTGTTCTTGGCGAGCAACCGTCCAACCTGGTGGAAGCCCGCCGCGGTGGGGGTCAGTCGATGCGCTTCGTCGAAGACGACCAGGTCCCACCCGGCCTTATCTGGCCTCAGGGCGTCTTGGACGGCGGGATTGACCGCCGCGAGCTCGAGGGAGACCACCCACAGGTCATTCGAATTGAGCGCGTCTTCGCGGATGGTGGCAGCGGTGATCTGCCGCAGACCGCCTCCCAGGAGGCGGGAGAAGTCGTCGACCCACTTGGTGGCCAGGTTCGCGGGGCAAACGATCAACCCGCGGCGGACAAGGCCGAGGCGCTGCATTTCCCGGATGTAGAGCCCGGCCATGATGGTTTTACCCGTGCCGGGCTCGTCGGCCAGCAGGAACCGCAGCAGCGGCTGGGGCAGCATCGCGCCGTAAACAGCTGTCGTCTGATGTGCATAGGGCTTCAGCGGCATGGCGGCCATGGCGCTGGTCTCGGCATTGGCGGCAGCGGCCGCCATCCACTGGGTCCACATCGCGGCCAACACGCGCGCGGAGTTGCCGTGCCCGTCTGAGACAAGAGGGCGCACTGTGTCTAAGTCACCAGCGCGAAGGTTCACTTCGTGGCGTCGGTCGTCATCGCCGACAAGGATCAGATCCCACGACCCCGGATCGTCGCCTGCGATCGCGAAACGGATCGTAGCGAATTCTGGGACTCCTGCGGCGCAGACACGTACTCGTTGGCCGCGCTCAAACGACGTCACTGGCACTGCCTATCCACGGGCACGGTGCGGGCCCGTGTGAACCCGAAGCTGTAATGATCCAAGGTATTCAGCTATTAGGGGCGTTTCGCGCTGCCGGCCGCGCGGCGTCGTGGCAAAGCGCGCCGAACGGAAGTTTCGCAGCAACGGACCCTGGCTGCTTCCTCATTGGGGACTGGTATGGCGTCGGCGGGTGGGTTGTTAACGGCCATTGCCGCCTTTCGGGGATTGGACGTTCAATGCGTGGGTATTGGGAGTGTAAATCGGGCGGGGTGCGGTGATGCTGCGCTCTGCGGAAACGCGAGCTGGTGGCTCAGTGCGTAGCGGCCGCGCGATCTCGTGCGTTCAGCAAGAAGATCGCGCTAGTCGTCGCTGAGGCCTAGCTGCGGAGTCTGCTGCTCAAGGGCGGGTCCGCGCTGGCGTAGCCAAGTGCTGTCGATGTGGCGTTTGTAGGCTGCGCGGATTTTGGCGCGGAGCTGATCGCTGCGGGCGATGCGGTCGGTCAGGTGCTCGTCACGCAGGCTCGCGTGCAGTCGGCGGCCCTGAGCCAGGGCGGGATCGAGGTCGGGCGGGGTGCCGCCGGCGATGACTTCGGAGCGGGGGTAGGCGCCCAAGGTCTTTGTCCAAGGTAGCTCGGAGCCAAGCGCGCCAAGAAGTTGGCGGGAGGGTTGGGGCGGCCATGTCGGTCCGGTGGTGTCCAGCAGGATCAGCCCGGACTGGTCAGCGGCGGCGCGCTCAGCGAGGTCGGCCAGCACGGCGGGGTCTGCATCGGCGGCATGGTCGACGATGATCAGCGTTCCCGGCGCCAGCGCGCCCCGGCCACTGAGGATCTCTGCATGGGTGTCCGCGACGGTCGCCGCCGCGGTGGCAACGCGGTCTGCGACAGCCGAAGCGGCTTGTTCCTGGGTTGGGCTGCACCACAGGACGTTTCGGTTGGCGCCGATCGCGGCGTCGTGCAGGACTCGTAACGCGGCCGTGCGTTCGTCGGAGGGTGCGGCATCCAGGACTGTGACAGCGAAGGGCAGGGCGGCGGTGCTGGTGAGGGCTGCGGCGTCGGCGGGGTCCAGTGTGGTCACGGCGCTCGGGGTGATCGGCAGGGGCCGCAGCGGTTGGTAGCGGCTGGCTGCGTCGAGGACGCGCAGCTCGGCGTCGAGTTCGTCGAGTTGCGCGGCGATGTGCTCAGCGGAGCGGATTTCGGCCGCGGCGAAAGCGGCCGCGGTGGTGAGTTCGGCGCGGTCGAGGTCGCGGCGCAGCAGCGTGCACTGCCGGCGGGCGGCCGCTACGGCACGGTCGTCTTCACCCATGACGTCGGCGATCAGTTTGTCGACGTCATCGCCGCTGATGATGTGCTCGGCGCCGCCAGCGGCAGCGGCGCGCTCGGCGAGCGCGTGATGCAACGCGGCCTGGAATCGTTCGGCGGGCGTCATCGAGGGCAATTCCATGGTGCGCCAGCGCAGGTCTAGTTTCGCCGACGTGATGTCGTCGGGATCCGCGTCGGGCTGGGCTTGAAGTTGGGCGAGTTGTTCGCGGGCCCATTCGACGCTGGCAACGACGCCGGCGTAGCCGTCTTCGGCGTCGGCCCACTGGGCGACGACGTCTTGGACTGCGAGCAGATAGGGCCGATCGGCGTCAGCGCGGGCGCGCAGGGCAGTGATGCGGGGACCGGCTTCGCGCATGGCGGGTCCATCGCCGATGCGTACGCGGTCGCGAAGCTGGGCGTAGTCAGTGCGGGCCTGCTGGTACTGGCTTCGCAGAGCGTGCACGTTGACCAGGGCGTCGGGAAGTGGAGGGGGCTCGACGCGCTGGCGGGGCAGGTCGGCGAAGTCCAGGGCGCCGAGTTCGTCGGCGCTGTGGGCGATCTCGTCGAGCGGGTCAGGCGCAACGGATTCGGGGTCCCATTCGGTGATGGTGAGGTCGGTGACGGGCATATCGGTCCTGGGCTGTGCTGGGTCGGGGGGGAATTGTTCTTCGTCCTCGGGGTGCAGGGGCGCGCGGTCGGGGATGTCGTGGTCGAGGTGGTCGTGGTGGCCGGCGAACAGGTCGACGGTGTAGGTGATGGCGCGTGCGTATTGGTACGTGGGGATGGCGTGGTCTGGGTCGATGTCGGCGAGGTGTTCGGCGGCGACGTTGAGCAGATCGGCCGGTGTCCATCGGGTGGAGTCGGCGGCGTTGACCGCCGACACCAGGCCCGGCCATGCGGGGTCGGCGAGGATGGCTTCGGCGGCTGCGGAGCCAAAGACGTTGTGCAGATCGGTGATCCACGCTGGCCGCAGTGCGGTGTGCGGGGTGTCAAGGGTGGCTGTGGAGGTCAGCTCGGCCGACAGGCGCCACCACAGCGCGGCGGCGGGCAGTTCGTCGGGCAGCGGGTGGGCGGCCGCGGCGGCGCGCACCAGAGTGGGCAGGTCGGGGCGGCTGGTAGCGGCCTGCGCCAAGCGGGCGGCCAGCCCTGGCCAATGCCCGTCTGCTCGGATGCGGGGGTTGATCGAGTCGATGAGCTGCTCGAAGCGGCGGGCGTGCGGGTACTGAGTCCGCAGCGCCGCTTGCGCGTGGTGTTCGAGCATGGTTTGGATGGCGTGGGCGCGCACGGCGTACTGCGGAGGGCCGAGCAGGCTGGTGTCGTCGGCGGCGACGTCGTGGGCGGCGCGGAAGACAGCGATTTCGGCGGCCAGCTTGGGGTTGGCGGCCAGGACCGGCTTGGCCCAGACGGGGGCGGTGGCCGGTGTCCAGTGGCCGATGACGGTGTCGCGGATCTGGTCGGCCAGCTCGGTGACCAGATCGGCGCGGGCGCCCAGGTAGGTGCCCCATTGTGGGTCGTCGGCGAGCAGGGTCGGGGTGGCCGGCAGCCAGCGCAGCGGCCCGATCCCGCTGGAGTGGGCGCCGGTGGGATCGATGCGCCAGTCGACGACAGCGGCGGGGTCATGGGCACTGAACAGCTCGTCTTGGGTGGCTGCGGTGGTGAGCGCGGCGAGCGGGTCATGGCCGTCTGCGGCGAGGATGGCCAGGTGCTTGCACAGCACCGGCCAGGCTTGGGCGCGGGTCAGGCCGGGGTAGAGCTGGTCGGCGGTGATGTGCAGCTGGGCCAGCGCGGCGGGGGAGGCGGCCTGGTGGGCGGCTTCACCGAGGGCGTCGTAATACATGGCCGCGGCGGGACCGAGGCGGGCGAACGGGTCGGCGGCCTCGCGGGCTGCCGTGGTCGCTGAGATTTGGGCGCCGTCGCGGCGCAGCGTCGCCGACAACACGTCGACCGCGGTCTCGGGGTGGGTGGCTTTGGGGGAGATGACGCGGTGCGGATCAGATTCGGCGGTGGACAAATAGATATGGTTCTCCACCCGCCCCCGGGTTAAAGCGACGTAAAGCAGTTGCCGGGAAAGGGTGCCCGCACCGACGATATGGCAGGCGTGTCCGGCGGTGAGTCCTTGCGCGGAGTCGATGGTGGCTGCATAGCCCAGCGTCACATGCTTTTTCACATAATCAGCGGGCAAGCGCACCATTGTTCCGCTACCCAGGTGTCGCGCTTTGATGCTGCCGTCGTCGTTGGTTTCGATGATTTGGTAGCGGTAGCCGTTGCGCACATAGTCTTTGCGGCCGACGTGAATTCGCCGAGCGTTGCGTCGGGTGCGGATCAGGTCACCTGGTGATGCCGCCAATTTGTCCGACAAGATGATTTCCTTGCCGTGAAGGGTTTTCGGGTCAGCGGCGGCCAGCCGGTCCAGGCGGGCGCGGGCGTTGAGGGTGTCGACGATGTCGTTGGTGGGGGCCAGCAGGATGCTGTCTTTGCCGGCGTCGAGATCGGCGGCCCAGGCGGTGTAGGCCATGTCCGCGGCGGTGTCATCGGAGCCGACATGGACGCGGTGGTGGTCGATGTAGAAGCCGAGCCCGGAGGGGTCTCCGGCCCGGATCGCCAGTGTGGCAGCGCTTTCGGCGGTCGAGCTGAACCGCACCAGCTCGGAGAGAGTCAGCGCGTCGGTGGTCGCGGCGATGTCGCGCATGACACCGCCGGCGGAGATGGAGCCGAGCTGGCAGTCATCGCCGACCAGGCGGATGCTGGCGCCGCGGGCCAGCGCGTGGGTGATCACGGCGTCGAGATCAAGGGTGCCGGCCTTTCCCGCCTCGTCGATGATGATCAGCGTCTGGGGTCCGACGTCGCGGAACCATTCCGGTGGTGTCGAGCCGGTGGGCGTGCCGCCTGGGGTGGCCGACCACACGTATTTAGCGATCGTGTCGGTGGCCGCTGAGAGGTCTTCACCGAGCTCGATGGCGGCCGTGGCGGTCGGGGCGAGGCCGACGATGGTGCCGCCCGAGGAGCGCCACGCATGAGACAGCGCGGCCATGGCGGTGGTTTTGCCGGTGCCGGCGGGTGCCAACGCCAGCGCCACGCGGCGGCCGCTGCTGGCCATGTCGCGGACCAGCGCGAGCTGGCCTTCGTTGAGCGGCTTGTCGCGGGCGGCGGAGTCAGCGAAGGCCAGCGTGATGTCGGCGGCGGTGACGGTGCGGCCGCCGTCGAGCTGGGCGGCGGCGACGATACGTCGTTCTGCGGCAAGCACTTCGCGGCAGGTGTAGGTGGTGGCGCCGTGGCGGGTGTAGACGCTGGCCCCGTCGCGGCGGCGCAGCCGCGACGGTTCGCCCATCTCCGCGTCGCCCTCACCGATATGGGGCACGGAGAGGGGTTCGGCAAGGGCGGCGTCGGTGATTTTGTCGGCCAGGGTGGTGTCGGCGGCGTGTCCGGTGCCGCGCACCACGCGCTGCGCCTCTGCCAAGACGTGATGGCGCTGCCAGGTCGCCCGAGTGGTCGACACGGTCTCGATGACCTGCGCGGCGCGCGCGGCGATCCAGGCGTCGTCGGTGGCATCCAACCGCAGGTGCGGGGTGGACAGGATGGAGCCGAGCATCGCCGTCAGCTCCTTGACGCCGCCGACGACTTCAACAGCTTGGGTGCGCCAGGTGTGGCGTTGCTCGGCCAGCGAGCGCGGCTCGTGCTTGGCGTCGCGGGTTTCCAGGGTGGCTTGCTGGGCCAACGCGATGGTCTCGACGTGGGTGGGTTCACGACCGTGGGTGGCGTGAAATTGCTTGGCCAGCTCGGCGGTGCGGGATTCGATCGCGATCCGCCGCGAAGACCACGCGGTCATCAATTCGGTCGACATGCCGACGATTTCGCGGATCGGGCGTTTGTTGCGGCCCTCGACGGGCACGTCGGCGAACCGCAGCGACAAACGCTGCCCAAGGTGGGCTTCCAGGCGGGTGTTGTACAGCTCGGAGGCGGCCACGGTGAACTGGTGGACGGGCTGGCCGTCGAGTGCGAGCCAACGCATGACGCCGTCCGCATCGACGGTGGCGACCTTGTTGGAGATCGCGACGTGGGTGTGCAGATCGGGGTCACCGGCGCGTGAATCGCGGTGCGTGAAGGCCGCGCCGAGCAGTCCGGTGGTGTCGACTTGGGCGACGCCGTTGGTGCCGGATCGGGTGAACGCGGCGTGGGTCTCCAACCATTTCAGCGCGTCCGCGACGGCCGCGTCGTGGCATTCTTCGATCACCGCCGCGACGTCCATGGGTGCGATCGCCCACAACGCTGACACCGACTTCACCGGGGAGAAGGTCAAGTCGTAGCCCGCGACCGCGGTGGTGCGCGCCCGAGTTTCGCGCGCTATGTAGCCGGTGAGTTCGCGGTCGTCGGCGGGCGCGCGGCCATACTGTTCGGCGAACTTTCTGCGCGCGACGACAGTGCGGATCGCGGCGCGGGTGGGCGCATCGATGGGCGCGTTCCAGTGCGCGCCGACTTCGGTGTTGTGGTCGCGGTAGGCCACCGCCAGGGCGCGGGCGAAGGTCGTTTCGCCATCGCGGATGTAGAACCGGCGGCCCAGTTTGGTGGCTTCGCCGGCCGCGAGGCCGTGCACTCCCCGCGCGGTGACGTAGGCGGCGATCGCATCGGCGTTGGGATGCAACCCTTCTCCGAACAACGCTTTCATTTGAGCTTCGCTGACCTGGGAGCCAGCGTCGACGGCCCACACGTCGGCGACATCGCCGTCGGGCACCCAGCGTGCGCCGGTGGACTCCAGCGAGGCCAGCCCGGAGCCCACCCAGTGGCCCGGGGACTCTCCTTTGGAGGAGTAGTAGTCGATCAGCGGGGCCTTGCCGCGCGAGGTCGAATCGACAGCCGCGACTTGCCGGATGAGGTACTGGTACCCGTCTCCGGCAGTGAGCTTGTGCATCGTCATTGTCACTGCGGCGCTGTCCCTTCCAGGCGCACGTTAGGGACTGGGTTGACGCCGTGTCTCGCATCGCTCCGGAGGTCGTTATCAAACCGTGACCTTAATGCAAGAGGTGTGTGGTTCGTAGGCTGGTCGAAAACGGTTGGTGGCGGTGTGCTCTGGTGATCGGGTTGTGGGTGCGGGTCGAGTTGTGTTGGGGCAGTGATGGACTGGGAAACGGTGGATGTGGACAATAGGGGACAGGATGATGTTGTGGGTGATGGTAGAGACGCGGGTTGACCGCGCCGTAAGGTGCGGCCATGGCGAATATCAACTCGAAAAACGCAGCGCGCAAGAAGGTTCGCGAAGCGCAGGCTCGGGCCAACGAGGCTCGGCAGGAGCATGAGCGGCTCAACGTCGATGACGCGGCGTCGTTTTTGGTCGAGGTGGGCCGGCTGGCGGCCGTGGACGAATGGGAGCAGGGCCGTGTCTCTGAGATTCACGCAGAAGGCGAGCGGCGTCGACACGAGCACCGCCAGGAGGGCGCGGCAGCGGTGTCGCGCATGCTGGATCGCGGGGAGACGCTGGCCGGGATCGCCGAACTCGTCGGCGTCAAAGTCAGCGAGGTGCGTGCGGTGCTGAAATCGGCGGCCGCACAACCGGTCACGCCGCCGGATGCACTAGGTGCGGCCAGCGCGGCGCTCGACGCGGCGCTGGCCGCCGACGATCAGTTGGTGGGCGCGCCGGGCGAGGACGCGGCGCGCCCGGGCGGTGTCGGTGGGCTTGCTTAACGTGGCAGCGTGCGAGGCGAAGGCGCGGCAGCTGCGCTGTGGGTCGATCCCGCGGTGCACGCCGAGGAGTGCCGGCGTTTCGATTCTTTCGTGGTGCGCGGCCCGGGGTTTGATGACTGTGATTTTTTCGTCGGCGCGATCGGCACGGACGGTTACGGCCGGTTTTTCATTTATCGAGGGGGCAGCGGGATCTGCGTACGTCCGCATCGCTACGCCCTGGCGCGTGCTTTAGGCAGTCCGCTGGCGTCGGACGAGTTCGGGTTGCACGAGTGTGACATGCCGCTGTGTGTGAAGGTGTGCGGCGCGGATGCGCCGCGACGTCATGTGGTGATCGGCGACCAGGGCGACAATATGCGCCGGATGGCGCGCATGCGGCGCGGTGGTGGTCGCAAGGTGATTGGTGGCGACGGACTGCGGTCGCGCCGTGAGCGGTCGGTGGCGCTGCGGACGGTGCTGCGGGAGCGCGGATGGGATCGCGACGCAGTGCAGGCGGTGCTGATCGGTGATGCGCCGACGTTGTGGTGAATGTGTGGCCCGCGTGCGGGTCAGCTGGCCAGGGCGGTAGACGCCGGGCGGCTGGATCCGGCGGTGGCGCGGTGCTCGAGCCGGTGAACCGTGGTGTAGAGCATGCGGTAGACGACGACGGTATCGGCGCCCGAGACCGCGCTGGCGGGGTCTGGTCCGAAGGTGGACTGGAATGCCTCTTGGGCGTCGGCCAGCGCATGCAGGGCGACGTTGGCGTCGTGCACGGTGTGAAACGCCAGCCCGGTCGGGCTCTCGGTGGATCGCGTCGAGGTGATGCGAAGTTCACGCATCACGATGGTGGGATCGGCGGCCGGTGGCACCACCACCGGTGTGAGGTCGGGCCTGGCGGTGTCGGTGCGGCGGCAGTGGATGACGCGGGTGCGGGCCGCCGCGTCGAGAGTGCCGGCGCACAGCATTGCCACGGGCACACCGCAGGGGTCGTGTTGCAGGCCGCGGTAGTCAATCCATTTGACTACCGCCTGGCGCTCGGCGAGCGCGACCACGATGCCGTGGTGTGCCCGCACACTGTAGGTCGGGGAGCGCTCGGCCAGGGCGTCGGCATCGCAGGCGCTGACGAGTTGGCCTACCCGAAGGCGTTGCGCGGTCATGGTTGTCGCGTCGCGTCGTCGTGAGGGGCGGTGCGCGGGTCGATCAGGATTTCATCGCGCGGGTCCCAGGAGGTGCCGTGGGTGCGTGTTCCGCCTTTGTCGGTCGCCGTGACCGACGTGAGCCAGCCGTGCGGATCAAACGTGATCGCATCGACGGTGTACTCGTTGTCCCAGTGGTGACTGCGGTAGCGGCCACCGACCACGCGCGGGTCACGCGTCAGGGCAGGCGAGTAGTCAGTGGTGGTGACGGTCAGCGTCGCCACCCGCGTCGAACGCACCCCATCGGTCTGGTTCCAGACGGCGTATTCGCCCCAGCCGTCGATGGGTGCGATGACATCGTCGGGCTGTGACCGGTGGATGTGGTGCTCTGCGAGGTCGAAGGCGGACTTCGCGGTCGGCTGCTCGGGGGACTCCCAGAATGGCATCCCATCGGGCTGGGAGTCGTCGGTGATGGTGGCGAAGTAGCTCATGATTGGTTTCGTCCTAATCGCTTAGTAGAGATGGGCCGATTCGGCCGCCGTGGCGTGGCCCTGGCGGCTGGAATGCGTGTTCACGCCGACACGGCCGTTGCGTCTGATGGCAAATACCGCAGGATTGCTCAGCGCTTTGATCCTGTCGGGCCGGAAGCCGGACCAGTGTTGCTCGCCGGCGATGACCACGGGGGCCTGCAGGTAGCCCAGGCTCATAACGTAATCGCGCGCGGCGGGGTCCTCGGCAATGTCCACAACGTCGTATTCGAGCCCGTTTTTGTCGAGAGCTTTCCGGGTGGCTGTGCATTGAACGCAGGCGGGCTTCGTGTAAAGCGTGACGGTCATTTAAATGCCTCCTTTGATCTCGGAATGGCGGTATCCATAATGCTTATTTTAAGCTTTAATATGTTCTTGCACAACGGTTTTAGGCCGATTAGTGCAATTCTTATGGAGATATCAGGAATGGCTTCTATCGGGTCTTAAGTACGGCGTTTTTCCTTTAGGTCGGCTTGCGTTGGCGGGAGCCTTTAGTCGAATTAAAAACTTTAGATATTGGCTCCATTAGTGACGAGAAATAAATCGTCGTCTGTGCTTCTTAGTGGCGTTGTTGCAGTTTTGCAGAAATGCCAGGGGCCCCGGGGCGGTGGTGTTCTCCCGCGGGGCCCCTGGGGAGTGGCGCTAGTCCTCCTTACAAATCTGGCGGTACAGCGTGTCGGCTTTTCGCTTGCCGAGGATCACCTGCTCGATGTCGCTGAGCGTGTAGTCGTTGTCTTCCAAGAAGCGCAGGTAGGTCTTCGTGATGTCCTGCGGTCCTCGCCAGGCGTCCTTCGCGGTCCGGGCCTCGGTCGTGGCGAGCACCATGCCGAGCAGGATCACCAATGCCCGTCCGTCGCCGGTGGCGGGCAGCTTGGCGACGGCCATTTTCGCGGTTTCGGTGTCGGCCAGGCCGAGGAGTTCGGGCGCGAGCTTCTGGCCGTGGTAGTCGTTGAACAGATCGGGTCGGGTGACGACGACTTCGGCTAGGTAGAGGGCTGTGCCTTTGGGGGCGGTCTTACGGGACAGGAGCTTGTCGCGCACCCACTCGCGGCGCACGATCGCCGCTGCCTCCCCGAGCTTGTTCAAGGCGATGAGTTTGCGGCGCTCGGCGCGCTCCTTGTCGGCCTCCTCCTGGCGAGCCCGTTCCCGCTCGGCCGCACCGTCGGGGTCGCCCGCATCGGCGAGGCGATCGGCGTCGAAGCCGTACTGGCGTGCCGCCCAGTCGGGCATGGTGACCTTCGCCCCGCGGGGGTTGCAGCAGTAGTACTCGGGGCGCCAATCGGTGGTCTCGGTGACGGTGTGAATGTGCCGGTAACCCTCGGCCGGCTCCAGGGTGGGATCGTCGGCGGTGTCGAAGTCGATGTCGTCTTCGTTCACGGGTTCACCGGTCTCGACGTCGAGATAGACTTCCGCGGTTTCGAGGACGACCGCCCAATGCTGAGGGTCCATCTCCGCGACCTTCTCATCGGTCAGGGGTTCGCCCTCTGCGTCACGGAGATAGCCGGTGGGGATGTAGGCCTTGTCCGACCAGCCGGGGCGGTGTTCGAGCACGGTGTAGCCCTTCGCACTGAATGCGGCCGCCGTCTCCTCGTAGCGGCGGCGGTCTTCGCGCTCGGCCCGCAATTGAGCGACGCGGTGGTCGAACTGGTCGGTGCCGGCCACCTTGATCAGCTCGGCCTGGGCCGTGTCGTCGCCGTCGAACTCGACGAAGCTGGTGGCCTCCACCAGGTTCAGCTGTCCGGCATCCAGGGCGCTCATGGCCGTGTGCGATTCGATGGCCACCTTGGCTGCGGCGATGGCGTCCTTGGTGGTGGACAGTTCCTTGGCCACCTTGGTCGGTGACACCCCGTCCAACAGGAGTTGGGCGATGCCGCGTGCTCGTTCAGCCTCGGTGAGAGGGGCGCGGTGATCGTTGGTCACCATCTGCTCGATGACGCGCTGGGCGCGAACGGCGCTTTCGGTTCCATCGACGCTACGCAGATACACCGGCACCGTCTGTAGCCCGATCTGACGAGCCGCCTGAATGCGGCGCTGGCCTTCGCGGACGAACGGCTTGTCCTGCCCGTCGATGCGCACGGCCAGCACCGGGACTAAGACGCCGTGTTCCTGGATGGAGGCCAGGAAGTCGCGGTCAAGGCGCGGATCAAGGCGCACGTTATCCTCGATCTCAACCTCGTTGGGGCTCAGATGAATCAGCTCGGGAGCGGGGGAAGTGGCGGTCATTGGGTGATCCTTTCCTCGAACAGTGTGTTGCTTATAGGCTACACCATGATGTAGCCTATAAGCAACACCATTCGAACAACTAGAGGAGACGATTCTCGATGGACTGGGCCACCAACCCACTTCCTGGAATCGCCGAAAGCGACTGCGGCTCAGCGGTCGTGATGAGCTACGGCATGGGCGTCGACTCGACCGCGATCCTGTTGCGCTGGCTGACCGACCCCTCCAGTCGTGACTTCGACCTCGAGGACCTCGTGGTGATCACAGCGCATACTGGTGACGAGTTCGATCAGACACTGTGCGACGTTGAGGCGGCCGTCCTTCCCGAACTGCGTCGTCACCGGGTTCGGTTCATTCAAGTTGGTCGCTCGCAACGCAAGACGACCTCTAGCGGCCAGGGCGTCGCGGTCCTCGACGACTCCACCGCCCCGCAGCGGCTCTATGTCGACGGCTACAAGTTGTCCGAGGAGATGCTCGCGGCCGGCACGCTTCCTCAACTCGGCGGTGCTCGCATGTGCTCGGTACACGCCAAGGGCAACTGCCTCGATCCAGTGATCGCGACGGTGACCTGCGGGCGTCGGTACCGCCACGTTCTCGGATTTGAAACAGGTGAAAGTGCCAGGGCAGCAAAGGATGTGCTGTTCAACACCGAGCGCCGGACGGGGTGGTACCCGCTGATCGATTGGTCCTGGGATCGCAGCCGGTGCGCGGATTTCATCGCCGAGATGACCGGACGTCGGTGGTCGAAGTCGGCGTGCTCGTACTGCGTCTTCGCAATGACCACCGCTGCTGGCCGACAGGCCATCGTCGAACGCTACCGGCGCGACCCACAAGCCGGCGCTCTCGCGCTCTTCCTGGAGACCGTCGCGCGTACCCTCAACGAGCGCCAGACGCTCATCGCGGGTAGCTCGGCCGCAGCCCTCGTGGCCGGCGACGGACTGACCGATGTTCAAGCCCGGTATCGCGCGATGCTCGACGAATCGGAGCACGCCATCTACGAGGTGCGTCGACTCACACGACGATCGTCGGCGCGACCCCACGGCCGCGGAATCACCGCTCGCTCGGTTCGCACGATAGCTCGCGGCAGCTTCGACCAGATGAACGACGAGCTGCACGGTCTCCCCGGCGAGCGGCGCGTGGGTGTCGACGGGATCGTGCGCCATGTTGTTCGTGCGCGCTCAGAGCAGCTTCCCGCGCTCGAGCATTTCTACGCGGTGTGCCCGGCCGTGGTGGAGGACAAGGAACGCCCCGGATTTCAGACGTGGTGGCAGGAGGCGACTACGAATGAGGTGCTGTTCTGAGCACGCGCGATCAGCCAGCAGCGGTGTAGCCTATGGGCAACGCCGCTGGGAAGGGATCGTCATGCAACAGGCACCCGCCGACGACGGATCGCTCATCCTCTGCGCTCTGGGCGCGGCCATCCGTGATCACCGCGTGCAGGCCGGGCTGACCCAGGCCGAACTTGCCGAACAGGCGGGCATCGGGCGTCCACACCTCAACCACATCGAGGGTGGCCGCAAAAACCCCACCGTTGTCGTGCTGGTGCATCTAGCTCAGAGCCTCGGTGTCGCTCCTGGCGACCTTCTACGAACGGTTGCGGCTCAGTAAGGCGGCGCGCTGTTGTGGCGGGCCCACTCGATGCGCTGGATCAGCGCACGCGTCGATGCAAAGTCAGGCCTGCCGTCTTCGCAGGCGCCCGAATGGATGAGGGCCACCAGCTCGTCGGCCGCACGCAGCTCGAGGCAGGCTGACGGGGCTGCTATCGCCGCGGCGTGGTCGACGGCGTCCTGGGCGGCGATCAGCACGGCGGTAACTGCAGAGCAGTGGTCATTTGCTATGCCCATCGTGGAGTCGATCCGGGCGGATTCGACGTTGGTCAGCGACCAGGGCACGCTCACGATAGGCCTCCTGGGGTGTAGGAACTACGCCGATTGTGGGGCCTGCAACGACAAGCGCCGGGCCTGCCATCCGTTGTTGTGGATAACAGACCCGGCGCGGGGGCCGTCTGTGGATAACTGCTAGCCGACAGGTGGCGGGGTGTAGTCGTCCTTGGTTGGGTCCTGAGCATGCTCAGGACCGTCGAGCAATACCTGGACGGCTGTACGGTGCGCCGTCTGGAGAAGCTCGACGGCCCCGCGGCACCCGGCCTGGTCGAGGATCTGGAACGTCACTGGCCCCATGCACAAGTCTAGCCACCGCACTTGCCGGGCGCGGTCGCGGGAGAGCTCGCGGCGAGGGACTACTGCGTAGGCGGGTCGACGCGTCCAGTCGATGGCGACGGTCGGCCGGGCGAAGGAGTCCGCCACCGGTGACATCGCGGGGATCTGGCGGGGGATGAGTGCCATCGCCGATCGCGCGGCGCTGAACCCTTCGAGCACGCCCTGGCAGGCCTGCGCCGAGATCATGGTCATCAAGATCCCGCCCCACTGCAGTCGCAGCCGGGCGCTGGGGGAGCAGGCGTGTTGGACAGCGATGTCGCCGTCCTGGGCGCCTTGGATGCGAATCATGGTGTGGCTGATGAGGGCTGCGGGGGCCAGGTGGGCTTCGGTGAGTCGGGTCTTCATGCGCCTGCCTTTCAGGAAGTGTTGCTTATAGGCTACAGACTATCCTTGAATTGCCTTATACCGCAACCGTTTTCGCAAACGAATCATCTAGCGGGTTGTGCTTGAAACGGTCCTCGTTCGTCGACGCACAATCCCGTCACGGCGCGAGGTTCGGGCGCTCGCGTGCGTCTAAGCCGTCAGCGGGCTCAGCTTTCGCGGAGCTATACGGCGACGAGCATGCCTTTTACCCCCTGAATTATGCTGTACGACCAGTGATTCCGAGGCGACAGCAATAGTCGTAGACCGTTTGCCGACTGACACCGAAGCGCAATGCGTTTGTCCGACCAGCCAAAACCGCCGAAGTGATCCCACCACCCCTCTCGCATATCGACGTCGGGAAGCGCTTCGATCGGTAGTCGACTTGTCATGCTTATTGCGCCTGCCGCCGTAGCTACGTCGTGGGACCGCCGTAGGGGCGAGTTTGGCCGGAATGCAGCAGAGCGTCGTGGTCGGGATCTGTTGCAATCAAACCGAATTCGATATCGACGAGTTCGGCCTCGGTTGCTTCCGCGCCGGCGTTGATGGCGCGCAGGCGTGCAGGCGAGATGTGGACCCCGGCCTGCGCGAACTGACAACTGAGTCGTCGCGCCTGCCTAGAAGTCAGGCCAAGCGACCGATTGTTGCCTGCAACGTTTCGGCCCCTGGCGGCGAAGACGACGAAGATCGCTGTGGCGGTGAGGCCGGAAAGCGACGTCGCGAAAACTGCGACGATCCACGGAACAAGAGCCGGCGGGCCGACTGGTTTCCCGACAGCGGCCATCTCGTGTAGGACACCGCCAACAGAGCACGATATCCCCGCTGACAGACCGAACACCCGGAACGCGTGCCCGGTCCAGCGCGTGGTTGCTAGCCGCATGGCTGATGATTCTGCTACTGCACGCCAACAGATTTCTATCATCGCTGCCGAAAAACCCACCGCACGAGCTATTTCGGGGCGTGCTTGGCGCCGGTAGCTAGATTTCCGGGTTGTTCACTTGAGCGTAAAAGTTGGGCACGCGCGCTACGCACTCGGCCCGAAACAGTGCGAACTCGCTCGCTGTGAAATCAGGAGGCATTGCGCGTTCGAGACCGTCCAAGACATCGTCGAACCGCAACGACGGATTCGCCCCGGGCTGGTGGACATGGATGTGGGCCATCATGTCGGCGATGCGGTACACGGCCTGGTCGGGGTTGGTGCGCCATAGCCAGGCGAAGATATCACCGGTCGTCATACCGACCACTGCGCCGATAGTGCCATCGGAGTCGCTAAGGATGTGCTGGGCCGCCCGTGCAGTGAAAGCACTGAGCAGTCGCTCCTGGATCTGGGGTGGTACGTCTGCCGAAGGCGACATCACGACGGCGTCGGCCTTTCGGCGCGAGCCGACGAAGACGCGCGCTCGGCGGTCAGAGGTGACGAGCGCCAGGTACTTTGCCAACCCATTCCGGAACTCGGCAACCGACAGCACATCGCGAGGAGCCATAGGTCCAAGTATATGCACATCATCATGTACATGAGAAGGCACAATACGCCGGGGGCGGGGCGCTGCTCGACGGAATGAGTGGCGGCACCAACGGCCGTCGCGTGCTCGTCCAAACCCTCGACAACGGCGACTCTGTCGCCATTCCCTTCGAGTTACGCGTCGTCTAGATCTACAACGAGCTCCTCGACCGTGACAGCTGCACTAGGCGTCAGTCGTCACGTGACAAATCAGGGGTTGGAGGGCGCCGACCGGTGGAAGAACGTTCGGTCGCGCCCTAGGGGGATTTGAAGACGTCGTGGTCTCCCACGCGACGCCACCGACAGCGCAATTCGCCAGCGACCGTGACTAATTCGAATGTGGCCCGCCCGTCAGGGCTGGCGAAGGACCACGTCATCTCCAAGATGCCGGGCGCGCCTTGCACGGACTTGACGCGCAGCGATCGCGGCCACGGAGTGGCCGGATCGGCGGCGTAGGCATCGCAGGCTGGGACGAACTTCGTTCTCACCACGTCCTGGAAGGTCGCTCGGTGCTCAGCCTTCAGTTTGCGGTAGTCGGCATCGAAGGCAGGAGTGGTCTCGAACTTCACGGCTGAGGCGGGGCGTCGTCGGCCTGGGCCTGGTCGTCGAGGTGATCCAGGTGATCAAGGAAGGCGTCGCCGTCGTCGTGAACGGTGACTCGTCCGGCCGCCACGTGCTCGTCGACTTCCTTTTCCCGCTGCTGCCAGCGGTCCTGCCAGAACCACCGCTGATCGGCGGGAATCGGTAGCGCTGGCCGAAGCTCAAGCACCCCGTCTTCACGCTCGGTGATCTCGACCTGGGCACCCGATTCGTCGAGGTGCAGCCGCCGACGCACCTCGGCCGGCAGAGCAACGAGACCGCGGCCCTGGACCGCCACGAAACCATGAAAAGCCATGGCCCCATAATCCCACTTTGCCGTAACACTGTAAAGCGGTAATGCTGCAAAACGGAATTGCCGATAAGCATCGGTATGGTCAATCACGCGGCGCTGAATATTCCGATTCGGGTGCATGCCATGGCGATGCTGTTGTCATCATTCTCGATAACTATAGTGCGCGGCGATCTGTAGCTCGAAGGAAAACCCTACCTGCGCCCATTCGTCACAGTGACGCATTGGGCTGTCTTACTAGCCCAATTCAGCTGCAGCTCAGCATGGTTCGGCAGATTCATGGATAATTGTCATTATCCATGAAATTAGTCTGCATATTGCAGCAGATGAATCATCTTCCTCGTCTCCGGTTGCGCCGGCGAGTGGCGCTGTTGACGTTCTGAGATGGGCATTGACCTGCGATGTCGGTGTCCTCGGTAGTAGGACTCCACCGGTGTAGGTCTTCGCCCTCTGCCGATAGCCTGCACGGCCTGTCCTAGATGCCTAGCGCTGACGTGCTCCGATGTGGTAATGATTCATTGATTGATTCAATAACTCATCAAACGAGACACGCTCGGGAGGCTGTTTTGCCCGTCGACAAGAGCGGCCGTTTCTACGTCGTTGACTCTGTTCCGCTGCTTCATCCCGAGGCACAGACGGTTCGGGAGATGCTCGACGGTTGGCGCAATCAGCAACTGTGTCGCAACCTCGCACACGACACCATCGACCAGCGGATCCGACTCGTGGAGCGGTTCCTGGCGTATACCAACGAATTTCCGTGGACGTGGACTCCAACGATGGTCGAGGAGTTCTTCAGCGACCTGCGCTCGATATCGCGGCGCAGGCAGTCGACGATCCGCGGGTATCAGAACGCGTTGCGGATGTTCTGCTCCTACGTCAGTCATCCCGACTACGCCTGGGACCGGGTGTGCGAGCAGAGATTCGGTAGTCACCCCGCGCAGGTCTTCTTCGAGTGGAACACCGCCGCACACGTGCAAGACAACGAACAATCGCCGGCCAAGCGTGCATTCACCAAGAAGGAGCTGCAGGATTTCTTTGACCACGCCGACGACCAAGTCGTGTTGATCGCCGCCTCTTCACGCAAGGGCTGGTTGCCGGCCTACCGCGATGCTGTCATGTTTAACCTGGCCTACTCGTATGGGTTATTCTCCAGGGCTCAGTCCCCGTGCGGCAGCGTGGTTCTCTGAGTTTGCGCAGCTTGGAAGCTGGTGACGAAATGCTATCGGTTGCAACAGGTGTGGTGCAAGCGGGCTCGCCGCGGTTCATCGTGGCCGGCTCGGCGTGTTGAGTCGGGCCATGAGTTCTCGGTTGGCGGCGCGGGCGGCGGTCAGGTCGTCGTCGCGTTCGTCGAGTTGCTGTTGAAGGTCGAGGTTGTGTTGTTCGAGCTTGGTGATGCGCTGGTGGAGCGCGTCGATGTCGGCGGGGGCGCCGAGGCCGGACTCGCGCCAGGTATGTTCGCCGAGCGCCTCGGAAAGCCGCTTCTCCAGTTGGTGGATGCGGCTGTTAAGGCGGGCGGCTCTTTCGTGGGCGGCCAGCAGATCCGTCCGCAGCGACGCGCGTGTGACCGCGTGATCGCTGTTCACGTCAGGGACTGGATCTGCTTGCAGCGCATGGATTTTCTCCAGCAGGTCCCGGTGCCGGTAGAGGAATGTGCGGTCGACTCCAGCCGCGCGAGCGATTGCGGACGCACTGATCGGGTCCCCCGCGGCGGCGGCCTGGTCGAGCACCGCCAGCACCCGTTGGCGGCGGCGCATCGAGTCGCCGCGCCGGCCGGCGAGCATCGGCCGAGTATGAGCGTTGGTGGTGAGTGTCATGCACTGGCCTCCGAAGAAGGTGTGGTGGGTAGTGCGGGCGGGGTGACGCTGAGCACGGGCATACCGAGCGGCACCGTGTGGGCTGCGCGGTGACGGCGCACGATGGCGACGGCGTCACCGATGCGGGCTCGCTCGGTTTCGTCGATGCCGGTGATATCGCCTTTGATTCGGTTGATCAGCCGCCGGACCCGGGTGATTTCTTCCTGAGTCGGAGTGGCGTCGGCACGGGCCCAGTCATCAATGCCATCAACGGTGGCGGCCAGCCGTTCTCGGGTGCGCAGCAGATCATCAAGGTATACCTGCAACTCGGGAAGGAACGCCACGTTGGTGCGGAAGTGGTCGCAGCCCACGCACCGGTACCGGACCGGGCACGCTCCGCCGCCGGCTTTGACGTTGGTCGGCTCGGTGCAGGTGCCGTAGGGCACGGCGACCTCTCCGACAGCGTGGCGGGCGCGTTCGGAATCCAACAGCATCTGCGCGTCGCGCCAGATCCGGTTGCCGTGCCGGTCGAAGCTCAGCGCGGTGACGGTGTCGACGGCGTCGCGGCGGCGGCCTTCGCCGATGCGGTAGTAGCGGCGGGTCATGGAATAGCTTCGGTGATCGAGCAGTTCGGCCAGGACGTCGATCGGCACTCCGGCATCCGCGTGACGTTGGGCATACGAGCGGCTTGTGTCCGCAGAGGCCGTGTGCAGTCGGGTTCGTGTTGCATTGGTGCTGGGACGATTCCGGGCGCGGGTTCGCGATGCAGATCGCCGCCGGTGTGGCGATAACCGACCGGGCGCTGTGACT
>NZ_PKEK01000004.1 GCF_002863225.1 Mycobacterium sp.
CCAGCCATGTTTGACACCCGGAGACGTACTTTGAGGGAACCTGGCGCGCCGAGTCCAGCCGTTCGTATGCTGGCAGCGAAGCGAGCTTGGCCCTGCTTTTACACCGGAATCTGGACGCGACCCGAAAACGCCGAGCCGGGTCAGCTTGCGATAGTTCCTGGGCGACTTCTGCAGCGCGGCATCGAGTCGGTCCTTGTCGTTGTCGAGGTTGGGTGCCACCCGGGAGAGCTGCTCGATGGTGCCCGACAGCGGCCGCCTGGCTTTGCCCAGCAGGTCGGCCACCGAGGTGGTGCCGGTGCTCAACGCGTCGATGGCGGGACCGAACGTGTCGCGGTCGTTCGCCAGTCCCGTGACCAGTTTCTCGAGGCGATCGATCGCCCCGGAGAATTGGGCACCGTCCTTGTTGAGGGTGGCCGCCACGGTGTTCAGGTTGTCGATCAGCCGCTCGATGGTCTGGTCGTTGTCGGCCAACGCATTTGTGAACGACGTCGACTTGCTGAACAGTGACTGCAAGGTACCGCCCTCACCCTGGAACACTTCCAACAGTGCCGACGACAGCGCGTTGACATCGCGCGGATTCAGGCCGTGGATAAGCGGTTTCAAGCCACCGAGTAGCAAGTCGAGATCGAGCGCGGGCGCGGTGTGACCGATGTTGATCTGCGCGCCGGCCGGCAGCCGCTTGGCCGAGCCCGGGCCGTCGACCAAATCCAGGTACCGATCCCCGACCAAGTTGAGGTATCGCACTGCCGCCCTGGTGCCCTCGGTCAGCGTCACGGACCGGTCCGCGTCGAACTTCACCACGACCCTCTTGTCCGACTGCAACGAGACACCGTTGACGGTGCCCACCCGAACGCCGGCGACCCGCACCGAATCTCCGGCCCTCAGCCGTGACGCATCGGTGAACAGCGCCGAATAGCCCGTGACCCCACCGGTGCGGTACTGGCCGAAAGTGAAGAACAAGAACACGGTCAGCAACGACATCACGACGGCAAAGACACCGAACTTGACCAGCGTCGGGCCCAGCGAGCCCCTCATCCCTGCTGTCCAACCTGAGCAGGGTTACGCGGTGGGCCGTCGATCGGTCCGTACAACAGCTGTTTGAGGCCGTCGAAGTTCAGCAGCAACTGCGGATTCCCGTAACTCACCGGATTCGAGCCGGTGTCGGCGATGAGAACTTTCGCCGTGCTGTTGAACGGAATCCTGGGAAGGTTCATGCAATGGGGACCGCCGGTCGCTGCCACCTTGGGCAGGTTGGCCGGGTACCGGTAGCGTTCGGCGCCCCAGGTGAGACTGGCCGAGATCGCGATGCTCGGTTCCGGCAACGGCGGCGTCCGAGACAACTGCGCGTCGCCGGCCAGCGCGCAGGTCAGTGCCGGGGCGTATTCATTGAGCAGATCGGTGGTCGGCGCCAACAGGTGGAACACGTTGGTCAAACCCTTCCGGTTGGCGCCCAGCACGTCGTTGCCGACATCGGCCAAACCGATTGCGCTGATCAGGAATGCGTCGAGGTTGCGCCGCTCGTCGACGATCGTCTTGCTGATCTTCACCGAGTTGTCGAACGTCTTGACCAGATCAGCCGACACGTCGCCGTAGGCGCGAAACACCGGTGCCGACATCTCGATGTCGTGGCGCAGCGCGGGCAGGGTCGGCTGGAATTTCGCCAGGAAGGAGTCGAGGTCGGTGAATGCCTGTCCGATCTTGTCTCCCCGCCCGCTGACGGCTTGGGAGACCGCCCCCAGAGTCTCGTTGAGCTTCGCCGGGTCGAGCGTGCCCAGCACCTGGGTCAATTGCTTGAACACCGTGTTGATCTCGACGGTGACATGCTGGCTGTCGAGCACCTGACCGGCGTGCAGAGATTGCGCCGACGGTTCCGCCGGCGGCACAAGTTCGACGAACTTGGCGCCGAACACAGTGGGCGATGTGAGGTCGACGAGCACATTCGACGGAATCAGGTGCAGCTCTGAGGGGTCCATCGCCAAGTGCAGGGCGGCCTGACCGTTGGGTCGCGATTCGATCGAGGCGACTTTGCCGACCTGGACACCGTGCATCTTCACTTTGGCGTCCGGGTTCATCACCAGGCCGGCCCGTGGGGACAGGACTGTCAACGGCACGCTCTCACTGAAGCTGCCTTGGAACAAACCAACGGCGACGGCAACGATCGCGGCGATGACCGCGACGGTCACCAGACCCGTCAGTGCGCGTATCCCGTTGTGGGGCATCGGAGGTGTTCCCTATCCCGAGAGGTTGAAGTTTCCATTTGAGCCGTAGATCGACAGCGAGATCAGCAGCGTCACCGAAATCACGACGATCAGCGAGCTACGTACCGCGTTGCCGGTCGCGACCCCGACCCCTTCGGGTCCGCCGGACGCGAAAAACCCGTAGTAGGTATGCAGCAGCAGGACCGACAGCGCCATCAGCACGGCCTGCACCAACGACCACAGCAAGTCGATCGGGTTCAAGAAGGTGTCGAAATAATGGTTGTACAGGCCACCGGACTGGCCGAACAACACCACCGTGGTGAATTGGCTTGCCAGGAAGGACAATATGACGGCAATGCTGTAGAGCGGTGTGATCGCCAGCATGCCGGCCACGATTCTGGTGCTGACCAGATACGAGATCGGCCGAATCGCCATCGTTTCCAGCGCATCGATTTCTTCGCTGATCCGCATGGCGCCCAGTTGCGCGGTGACACCGGCGCCGAACGTTGCCGCGAGTCCGATTCCGGCGACGACCGGCGCCAGGATGCGGACGTTGATGAACGCGGCCAGGAATCCGGTGAGAGCTTCGATGCCGATATTGCCCAGCGAGCTGTAGCCCTGCACCGCGAGCGTGCCACCGGCAGCCAGCGTCAGGAAGCCGACGATGACGACGGTTCCGCCGATCATCGCCAACGTTCCCGCGCCCATGCTGATTTCGGCGATCAGCCGGATGATCTCTCGCCGGTACCGGGTGAGCGCGAAAGGTATGCCGCCCAATGCCTTGCCGTAGAACACGGTGTGATCGCCGACGGAACTGAGGGCGCCGATGGGCCTGCGCCATGCCCCGAACGCGCGAAACGCCCGCGGATAGGTGGCTCTCAACGTCTTCACCGTCACGGCGTCGTTCCGATCACTTCGCCGTGAACCGGATGCCGACCGCGGTGACGACGACGTTGACGACGAACAGCGCCATGAACGCGTAGACCACGGTCTCGTTGACGGCATTGCCGACGGCCTTGGCGCCCCCGCCGGAAATGGTCAGTCCCCGGTAGCAGGCCACCAGTCCGGCGATCAGACCGAACAGCGCTGCTTTGACGCAGGAGATGATCACCTCCGGCACTCCGGTCAACAAGGTGATACCCGCTGCGAATGCGCCGGGGTTGACGTCCTGCACGAACACCGAGAACACGTAACCGCCAACGATTCCGATGATGACGACCAGACTGTTGAGCAACAGCGCGACCAAACCGGCGGCCAGCATCCTGGGCGTCACCAGTCGCTGGACGGGGTTGATCCCCAGCACCTCCAACGCGTCGATCTCCTCGCGGATGGTGCGCGAGCCGAGGTCGGCACACATGGCCGTCGCACCGGCGCCGGCGACGATCAACACCGTCACCAGCGGACCGAGTTGGGTGACCGCGCCGAAGGCCGCACCCGCGCCGCTGAGATCCGCAGCGCCCAACTCGCGCAACAAGATGTTGAGAATGAAGCTGACGAGCACCGTGAAGGGGATGGCCACCAACAGCGTCGGAGCCAGCGCGACGCGCGCGACAAACCAGGACTGCTCGAAGAACTCGCGAGTCTGAAACGGCCTGCGGAACACAAATCTGACCGCGTCGACGCTCATCGCGAAAAGCCCACCGACCGCCTGCATCGCACCGGAGACGCCGTTCGGCAGGCTGATCCCCGTCGACCAGCGCTCGGGTCCCTTAGTCGCCATCGGTCACTACCATCCCTACGCCAATCCCTCCGTCTCGTCCGCCCGAATTGGCGCACCCGAACAACGCGGGCCGGGCGGACCCCACTTCTGGAAGCGTCTGGCGAGTATGACCTACACCGCATGCGCCTGGAGTGAAAATTGACAACCGAGAGACCTCCGAATTAAGTGACGGCTCCGATAGTTTTGAGCTCGATAATGCGGTCCCAGTCGAGGCCGAGTTCCTCTAAAATCTCGTCGGTCTGCTCGGCGAATCCGGGCGCGGGCCCGGAGACCGGTGCCGCTACGTCGAACTGCACCGGGTTGGCCACCAGTTCGAGTTCGCCTGCCTGGACTACATATTCGTTGGCCCGGATCTGAGCGTCGCCGGCCGCCTGCAAGGTGTCCTGGACCGGGGCCCACGGTCCGGCGAGGGTGGCAAAGCGCTCGCTCCACTCGGCGAGGGTCCTGGTGGCGATGGCCTTGCTGAGAATCTGCACCGCCTCGCCGGTGTTGGCGGCGATCTTCTCACCGCTGTCGAAGCGGGGATCGTCGGCCAGTTCGGGCTGGTCGATGTGCCGGCAGACGTCGGCCCAGAATTTCGTAGCCTGCATCATCACGAAGGAGATGTAGCGGCCGTCCGATGTGGCGTAAAGGCCCACTAGCGGATTGATCGGCGAACCGTGCACTCCGGGCGGGAACGCTTCCATGCGCTGGTTGAGATGCGTCGTCAGCGCCACCGTGTGCCCCAACGACCAGAGCCCGCTGCCGAGCAGGGAGACGTCGACGACCGATGGTTCTCCCGTGCGCTCGCGCTTGAGCAGTGCCGCCGCGATGCCACCGGCGAGGTTGGTTCCAGAGATGGTGTCGCCGTACGCCGGTCCGGGCGGACCGACCATGCCTTCGGTTCCGGGCGGAGTGATGGTGGCCGCGGTTCCGGCTCGACACCAGAACGCGGTCATGTCGTAGCCACCCTTTTCCGCCTCCGCGCCGCGCGGGCCCAGCGCGCTGCCGCGGGCGTAGACGATCGCCGGGTTGATTGCGCGGATGTCGTCGACGTCGATGCCGAACTTCGCGCGATGCCCCGGCAGGAAGCTGGTCAGGAAGACGTCCGAGCGGCGGGCCAACTCGTAGAGCACCTCTTTGCCCTCGGGCAGCGATATGTCCAGGCCGATGCTGCGCTTACACCGGTTGGCGTGCTCGATGTTCGGGTTGGGATCGCCTTCGACCCGCAGCAGGCCGGTCTGACGCAAACCCCGTTGCGGGTCGCCCGTCACGGCGTGCTCGACCTTGACCACATCGGCACCCCACTCGGCGAGCACCGCGCCGGCGGACGGCACGAACCCGTACATCGCGACCTCGAGGACGCGGATGCCCTCCAGCGGCCGAGTCATGCCGCACCCCCGGCCGTCGCGGCCGGAATGGCAAATGTCTTGCGCTCCAAGAACTCCTCCAGGCCCGCCACACCCATCTCGCGGCCGACGCCGGACTGCTTGAAGCCACCGAAGGGAGCGTCTGCGCTGAAGTAGTTGCCGCCGTTGATCGAGAACGATCCGGTGCGGATGCGACGCGCGACGGCCAGTGCCCGGTCCTGATCGGCGCTGAAAACCGCACCCGCCAGGCCGTAGATGGAGTTGTTCGCGATGCGCACGGCGTCGTCGTCATCGTCGTAGGCGATCACCGCCAGAACCGGACCGAAGATCTCCTGCTGAGCGATCTCGCTGTCCGGGTCGACGTCGGTCAGCAGCGTCGGCGCATAGAAGTAGCCGGGGTCGAGCTTCTGGCCACCGGTGACCAGCGTCGCGCCGTCGGCAATCGCGCGCTGGACCATGCCGTCCACCTTGTCGCGCTGGCGCTCGTTGATCAGCGGTCCCATGTAGGTCTTGGGATCGGCCGGATCGCCGTGGCGCACCTTGGCGAAATTCTGCGCGACCAGCTCGACGATCTCGTCCTGGTGCTTGCGCGGCACCAGCAGCCGAGAGGTCAGCGCGCAGCCCTGGCCGGCGTGGGTGACCATCGAAAAGGCCGCGAACACACTGGCTCCGGCGAAGTCGGCGTCGTCGAGCAGGATCGCGGCGGACTTTCCGCCGAGCTCGAGAAAGACGCGCTTGACGGTCTCGCTGGCCGCCGCCATGATCCGGCGCCCGACCGGCGTCGACCCGGTGAACGTGATGACGTCGACGTCGGGGCTGGTGGTCAACGCCTCTCCGACGGCCGCATCCGACGAGCTGAGCACGTTGACCACACCGGCCGGGATGTCGGTGTGGTTGGCGATCAGCTCACCCAGCGCCAACGTCACCAACGGGGTGTCCGGTGCGCCCTTGAGGATGACCGTGCAGCCCGCGGCCAAGGCGGGCGGAAGCTTGGCCAGCGCCAATTGATTCGGGTAGTTGTAGGCGATGATCGCGCCCACCACCCCGGCGCCTTCCTTCTCCACCCAGCGCCGGTGACGCATGCCCCGGGACTCGATTTCGCCGAGCTCCTCGGTCATCTGGTAGTCGCGCAACACGTCGGCGTAGTAGCGGACGATCTTGATCGGCTCGTCGAGCTGAGCGCCCTGGGTGAGCGCTCGGGTCGCGCCGACCTCCGCGATGGTCAGCTCGCGCAACTCCTCGGCGTGATCGAGCAGCGCCTGATGCAACTGCTCCAGGCAGCGAACCCGGAAAGCCACGTCGGTCGACCAGGTCGTGGTGTCGAACGCCCGGCGCGCAGCCGCAATTGCCTGCTGCGCCTCCTCGATTCCGGCATCGGGAGCATGACCGATGACCTCGCCGGTGGCGGGGTTGACGGATGCGAACACCCGGCCGGTGGTGACCAACTCACCGTCGATCAGCAGCCGCCGATCAGGTCCGCCTTCCGTCGATGGGCTGGTGCCCACAATGGAGGTGGCGGCTTGCTGCGGCGGCATTCTGGCTCCTCAACACATGGATAATTCCATTCTCATCCCGGGCGAATCTTACATTCCGCCAACGAGAATTCAACCAAACGGAAGAAACGAGACCGCCGTCCTTGTAGGCGATATGCGCACTCGGCAATTTCGACATCGCCGCAGGACAAAGGTCCTTTCGACGCCGTCTTGCGAGCGGCCATAACGCGAGAGTAAGGTTCTCGTATTCGGAAGGGAGATTCTTTGTGTGCGCCACAGCCCTTGCCGCGGTGACCCGATGAGGACGGCTGTCGTCACCGGCGGCGGCTCTGGAATCGGCTTAGCCGTCGTCGAGCGACTACGCAAAGACGGCCACCGCGTCGCGGTCATCGACCTCAAGCCGTCGGATACTCAATCGGCATACACCGCCGACGTCACCGACCGGGGACAGATCGATACAGCGCTGGCTGGTATCCGCGAAGAGCTGGGGCCGATCAGCATTCTGGTCAACGCGGCCGGACTCGACGGCTTCAAGCGCTTCAACCACATCGAGTTCGCCGACTGGCAACGGCTGATCGACGTCAATCTCAACGGGGTGTTCCACATGATCCAGGCCGTGCTGCCCGACATGCTGGACGCCGAATGGGGTCGCATCGTGAACATTTCGTCGTCGAGCACGCACTCCGGCGCCCCGTTCATGTCGCATTACGTCGCGGCCAAATCCGCGGTCAACGGACTGACCAAGTCGCTGGCGCTGGAATACGGACCGAACGGCATCACGGTCAACGCGGTTCCGCCCGGGTTCATCGACACTCCGATGCTGCGCAGCGCTGAGCAGCGCGGCAACCTCGGCGACATCGACAAGACCATCGCCGCTACTCCGGTTCGCCGGATCGGCAAACCGGAAGACATCGCGGCAGCCTGCGCCTTCTTGGTGTCCGAGGAGGCCGGCTACATCACCGGCCAGATCCTCGGCGTCAACGGCGGCCGAAACACATAGCGAACAAACACATTTCACTAGCTGACTCGAAAGGAGAAGTCGTGGGAGAAGTGCACGGCCGGGTGGCCGGCAAAGTCGCGTTCGTGACCGGCGCGGGTCGCGGTCAGGGCCGCGCGCACGCGGTCCGGCTCGCAGAGGAAGGCGCCGACATCATCGCGGTCGACATCTGCCGGGACATCGACACCATCGGATACCCGATGGCCACCCCGGAGGATCTCGACGAGACCGCGCGGCTGATCGAGAAGACCGGCCAGCGCGTGGTGATCGCCCAGGCCGACGTTCGAGACACCGCGGCGCTGCACACAGCTCTGGCGAGCGGCCTTGCCGAGTTCGGCAAGCTCGACATCGTCGTGACGGCAGCCGGCATTGCGGGCATGAAAGGTCAACCGCCACTGCAGGCTTGGTCGGATGTGATCGACACCAATCTGATCGGGACGATCAACACGATTCAGGCGGCGCTGCCGCATCTCAACGAGGGCGCCTCGATCGTCGCGACCGGGTCGACCGCCGCGCTGATGGACACCTCCAAAAAGGACACCCCGGGTAAGGATCCGGGCGGCATGGCCTACGTGCACTCCAAGCGCGCACTGTCGAGCTACGTGCACGACTTGGCTACCGAGCTCTCCGTGTTCGGCATTCGGGCCAATGTCGTGCACCCGACCAACACCAATACCCCCATGCTGCAGAGCGAACCGATGTACCGTTCGTTCCGGCCAGATCTGGAAAACCCGACTCGCGCCGACGCCGAACCGGTTTTCGGTGTGCAGCAGGCGATGAAGATCCCGTTCGTCGAACCGGAGGACATCAGCAATGCGGTGCTGTGGCTGGCCTCCGACGAAGCCAGGTACGTGACCGGTCTGCAACTGCGCGTCGACGCCGGCGGATACCTCAAGTGGTACGACTACCGCGCTTAAGGAATGCCAATGAAAGTTCGGGTTGACTCAGACCGTTGCCAGGGCCACACGCTGTGCTCGATGATCGCGCCGGATTCCTTCGAGCTCGACGACATCGAGGGTCACGCATCGGCGGTGTCGGAAGACGTTCCGGCAGAACAGGAAGATGCGGTGCGCGAAGCGGCGCAGTCCTGCCCTGAACAAGCAATCCTGATCACGCAGGCCGACTCATGAGCATCGACGACGGCATCGCCAACGACAGCGATCGCAAGAAGAACCGCTACCACTTCGACCGGCACACTCCTGAGTACCGCCATCAGTTCGAGAAGATCACCGAAGAGATTCACGACAGATGCCCGGTCGCGTGGAGCGATACTTACGACGGCCATTGGGTAGCCGGCGGCAGCAACGCGGTCTTCGAACTGGCCCGCTGCCCGGCGGTGTCCAACGATCACGACATCAACGGCGAACGCCGCGGCTATCAAGGCATTTCGATCCCCAAGGCCAAGCGCGCGAGCGGGGTGCGCGGCGGAATCCTGGAGATGGACGAGCCCGAGCACCGCATCTACCGGACCGTGCTCAATCCTTACCTGTCGCCGGCCGCGGTCAAGCGCTGGGTCCCGTTCATCGATGATGTCACCCGGGCCTGCCTCGACGAGAGGATCGAAGAGGGCCGGATCGATTTCGTCGACGACCTCGCCAACATCGTGCCCGCCGTGCTGACACTGGCGATGCTCGGTATCCCACTGAAGAATTGGGCGATCTACAGCGAGCCGGTGCACGCCTCGGTGTACACCCCGGAGCACTCACCGGACATCGACAAGATCGTCGCCATGCACCGGCAGATGGGCTTGGACCTGCTGACCAACATGGTCGAGATCAAGGAGAACCCCCGACCGGGAATCGTCAACGGGCTCTTGCAGTTACGTATCGACGGTGAACCCGCTCCTGACCTCGAGATCATGGGCAACCTGGGTCTGGTGATCGGCGGCGGCTTCGACACCACGACCGCGCTGACCGCGCACTCGATGGAGTGGCTGTCGCAGCACCCGGACGAGCGCGAACGGCTCAGCAACAACCGCGAGACCCTGCTCGACCCTGCCACCGAGGAGTTTCTGCGGTATTACACGCCGGCCCCCGGTGACGGCCGCACCTTCTCCGACGACGTGGAGCTGGAAGGCACGCAGTTCAAAGAGGGTGAGCGGCTGTGGATCTCGTGGGCCATGGCCAACCGCGACCCATCGGTGTTCCACGACCCCAACGAGATCATCATGGATCGTAAGGGCAACCGGCACTTCAGCTTCGGGCTCGGTGTGCACCGCTGCATCGGCTCCAACGTCGCACGGACCGTGTTCAAGTCCATGCTGACCGCGGTGCTCGACCGGATGCCGGACTACGTGTGCGATCCCGAGGGCACCGTGCACTACGAGACCATCGGCGTCATTCAGGGCATGCGCAATCTGCCGGCCACCTTCAGCCCCGGTAAGCGACTCGGCGCTGGACTCGACGAGACGCTGGAAAAGCTGCAGAAGATCTGCGACGAGCAGGAGCTCGCCCGGCCGATCACCGAACGCAAGGAAGCCGCGGTCATCGACTGAGCGTTCGGCCCGTGGCACCGAACTCGGCAATACCGGGTTGCTGCGTTGCCGATCGGCATATATTCAGCCGATCCGGGTCCCGAAGAGACGAGCGGAAGGGGCAGCACGTGAAATCGTTGACGCTCGGCATGACGCTGATCGCAGCCGCGGTGACGATGGCTCCGGTGGCCCACGCCCAGATGTTGTACGGGAACTACGAAGTGCAGACCCCGCGCGACCCAGGACACTCGTGGCTGTGGGCGATCCGGCCATGCGAGCCGGCTGAATCCTTGGACTGCGTGCAGGACCAGGCCCAGCCCAGGCCGAACGGCCAGGCTACGCCGTGGTACGCGGTGGGACACCTCACGAACCGCACCTACACCATGAGCGTCGACGTGCCGGACGGCGTGCGCTGCACGGTCTATTTCCTGCCCTCGCACGACGTCTACACGTGGGACGTGGTGACCCTGACCGGCTCGGTGACGTCGACGTTCGACGCCGGGTGCGGTGGCGCACCGGGCGGCACCGCCAGCTGGCCGTTCAGCCTCGTCCGGTTCTGAGCGCAGCGGTTCAGCGAGCAGGTAGCCCGAGCACTCGCTGCGCCACGATGTTGCGCTGGATCTCCGACGTTCCGCCGGCGATCGTTCCCGAGAAGCTGCGGGCGTAACGCTCGAACCAGCTGCCGAAGTAGTGATCGAGGTTCATCGGCTCGTACGGCCCGCTCAGGGCCGGGTGCACCAACCCGTCGGATCCCGCTGCGGACAACGCGTTTTCGCATGCCTGCCGTTCCGCCTCCGAGCCCAGCAGCTTGAGCACCGACAGGGCGGGAACGTCCTCCTCGCCGCGGGCGGCCCGGGCCAGTGCCACCGATCCCAGCAGGCGAAGCGCCTGGCGGTCCATGATCGCGGTTGCGTAGTGGTCCCGTTGCAGGGCATCTGCCGGGTGGAAATCCGAGATGACGTTGTCGAGTCGGTCGGCGAACCCGAGCCACATCATCGTGCGCTCGTGCCCCAGCGAGCCGTTGGCCACCCCCCAGCCCTGATTGAGCGGCCCGACCAGGTTTTCCGCAGGGACTTTGACGTCCTCGAAGAACACCTCGTTGAAGTCCAGGTTGTCCTGGCCGCAGATGTCCGCGAATGGGCGTCGGGTCACACCGGGCGTATCGGTGGGGATCACCAGCGCGCTGATTCCCTTGTGCTTCGGTGCATCTGGGTCGGTGCGGACGAACGTCAGCAGCACGTCGGCGTCATGAGCGCCCGAGGTCCAGACCTTCTGCCCGTTCACGACGAAGTGGTCACCGTCGCGCACGGCCTTGGTCCGTAGCGACGCCAGGTCCGATCCGGCGCTGGGCTCACTCATCCCGAGCGACGCGGTGATCTCGGCCCGCAGGATGGGGACCGCCCAGCGCTGCTTCTGCTCGTCGCTGCCGAATGAAATCAACGACGCAGCAACGATATTGACGCCCTGCGGGTTGAAGCTGTGATAGATCCGCCGCTTGCAGAGTTCCTCGAGGTACACGTACTGCTGCAACACCGAGGCGTTGCGCCCGCCGAATTCCGGCGGTTGGGTGGGCAGCAGCCAACCGTTGTCGAAGAGGAGACGCTGCCAGCGGCGGGCCCATTCCGGCATGTGCGACACCGACTTCGGCCGCTCCAATGCCTCTGCCGCGGCCGCCGGCACATGTTCGTCCAAGAAGGCGACGAACTCGTCGCGGAACGATTCGACGTCTGGATCAAAGGTGAGCTGCACGGTACTCCTCGGTAACCCTGGCCCGGTGCTCGGCGGTTCCGCCGAGCATCAGTTCGCCGGCCTTGGCACGTTTCAGCGCGAACTGCAGATCGTTCTCCCAGGTGAAACCCATGGCTCCGAACAACTGCAGGCCGTTGCGAAACACCAGCGACTGACATTCCCCCGCACCGGCTTTCGCCATTTCCGCGGCCAGCCGGCGGCGCGGGTCATCGCCGGCGATCGTCAGTGCCGAGTAGTAGGCCAGCGCACGCGCGCGTTCGATGGCGACGTGCATGTCGGCCGCCTTGTGCTGGACCGCCTGGAAGGATCCGATCGCGACCCCGAACTGGTGACGGCTGCGCACATGGTCGAGGACCAGGTCCAGAATGCGTTGGCACGCACCGACCATCGTCATCGACATGCCCATCAGGGCAACCTGGTGGGCCTTTTCGGTGTCGACGCGCACGCGGGAGCCGTCGGGCACTCGCAATCCTCGGAACGTCAGGTCCGCGACGTGCAGCACCGGATCGAGCACGGAGGTCCGGGTTCTGGACACCCGCTCGCCCGCCTCGGCGGCGTTGACGACGAACACCGCGGCATCGGTGACCACGGCGAGCCACTCCGCCCGATCGCCGTCCAGCACGTGCCGGGCGGTGCCGTCCAGGACCCACTCCTCACCGTCCCGGTGCACGGTGATTCCGCTGTAGACCGCAGTGCCTGATGCCTGCGGATCGAACCGGTCTCCCACCAGCGGCGCGAACTGACTCATTGTCGCCAGAAACGGCGTGGGGTCGGTTGCCCGGCCGAGCTCTTCGAGCACGATGGCCAGCTCGACGGCGTTCTCGGACTCGTTCATCTCGGTCCAGCCGTGCTCGACGTACGCCTTCCACACCGGAGCGGAGTCGGCGCCGTCCTCGGCGACGGCCCTGACCAGGGCGGGAGGACACTGCTTGCCGACCGCGTCGCGCACCGTTTCCTGCCAGAGCCGCTGATCAGCGTCGAATTCCAACAGCATCCCGGCCAACTCCTCAAATCGGTTAACGTGCTGCGAGAATACTATTCTCTTAATAGCACAGTGACAATCTCGCCGGCGCGCGCGAAAGGCGCGGGACGGCGGGCGGCGGCGACGGGTGTCGGCGTGCCGGCCGCTCGCGGGGGCTTCATCGGCGTCCGTCATCCGGGGCCTCGGAAATGGGAGAATGATATTATCGCTGGTGCAGAACATCGCTTACACAGGTGAACCGCGATTGTGCCCGCTATCAGGTGTTATGAATAATCGAAATGCTTACCGGAAACCCGTTGATTAGCGGTGAACGAGGATGTTAGTTTGGCTATCAGACTGCCGCTTGGCTTTCACGCAGTCAGTCGACCCATGGAGGGTGGTTAGGTGATCGAGCACCCGGACGGGACACGCACGCCGCTGATCGATGCCAGCGTGCACATCTTCTTCTCGTCCAACAAAGAACTTCGCTCGACTCTCCGCGAGCCGTTCAAGAGCCGCGGATTCCCCGACTACGAGATGGACTGGTACGGCGCACCGGGCGGTGAGTACGCACCCAAAACTCGCGGACCCGAACGCCAGTACCCCGGCTCGGACCCGGATTTCGTTGGCAATGAACTCTTTTCGAACCGCGGGGTCGACATCGCCGTGCTGCACCCGATGGCGCGCGGCATCATGCCGGACCGGCATCTGGGTACCGCACTTCACGCGGCGCACAACGAGATGATGGTGTCGAAGTGGTTGGAGCACAGCCATTTCGGCGACCGGTTCCGCGGCACCATTCGGGTGAACCCCGACGACATCGCAGGCGCGTGCAAGGAAATCGAGAAATGGCGCTCGCACCCGCGCGTGGTCCAGATCGGTGTGCCGCTGCAGTCACGCGAACTCTATGGCAAGCCCCAGTTCTGGCCGTTGTGGGAAGCAGCCGTCGACGCGGGCCTGCCGGTGGCCGCCCACATCGAAGTCGGCTCGGGCATCGCCAATCCACCGACGCCGAACGGCAACACCCGCCTCTACGAGCATTACGTCAGCTTCATGGCGCTGAACTACCTGTACCACCAGATGAACATGATCGCCGAGGGCGTCTTCGAACGCTTCCCCGACCTGAAATTCGTCTGGGGTGACGGCGCCGCCGACTTCATCACTCCGTTCATCTGGCGGATGGACACTTTCGGCCGGCCGCACCTCGAGCAGACCCCATGGGCACCGCGGATGCCCAGCGAATACCTCCCCGGACACATTCATTTCGTCCAGGGCAGCCTCGACGGCCCGGGTGACACCGACTTCGCCGGCGAGTGGTTCGGCTTCACCGGCAAGGAAGACATGGTGATGTTCGGGTCGAGCTACCCGCACTGGCAGTGCGGCGACGTCAGCAAGTTGCCCCGGGCGTTGTCCGCCGAGCAACGGGAGAAGCTGTGCTGGCGCAACGCCGCCGATTTGTACGGGATCGAGATTTCGGCCGATCTCGCGACCGGCTAGTCGCAGAATAGAAGCAACAGGGAGAGCGAGGAGATCGAGATGACGCTGACCCATTCCCAGGAGCGTGTTCCCGCCGCCGAACGCATCGCGGTGCGGTGCGTCGACTCGGATGTCCACCCGGCACCCCGGCGCGGCGAGCTCGTCCAGTACATCCCCGAGCCCTGGCGCAGCAAGTACTTCGGCACCCGCGATGTCGGCGAGCAGATCTACTACGACGCCCCGGATTACGCGCACAGCTACGCGATGCGCACCGACGCCTTCCCCCCGGACGGCGAATTCGCTTGCAGCGACCCGGACATGGCATTTCGGCAGCTGATCATGGAAGCGGGCTCCGACATCTGCATCCTCGAGCCGGCGGCCTACCCGGCCCGGCTACCCGAGGCGCAGCACGCGATGGCGGCCGCGCTCAACGAGTGGCAGGCCCAGCACTGGCTCGACGGCCACAACAACTGGCACCAGCGGTGGCGCGGTTCGATCTGCGCGGCGATCGAACAGCCCGAGGAATCGGTCCTCGAGATCGAGAAGTGGGCCGGCCATCCCTACATGGCGCAGATCCTGATCAAAGCCGAGCCACGGCCGTCGTGGGGCAACCCGAAATACGACCCGATCTGGGCCGCCGCCACCAAGCACGACATCACCGTCAGCTGCCACCTGTCACGCAGCCAGTTCGAGGAACTGCCCGCGCCGCCGGTGGGCTATCCCAGCTACAACCACGACTTCATGGTCACCTACTCGCTGCTGGCTGCCAACCAGGTGATGAGCCTGATCTTCGACGGCGTTTTCGACCGCTTCCCGACGCTACGGATCGTGTTCGTCGAGCACGCCTTCAGCTGGATCCTGCCGCTGATGTGGCGGATGGACGCGATCTACGACGCGCGCAAATCCTGGCTGGGCATCAAGCGCAAGCCGTCCGAATACGTCAAAGAACACATCAAGTTCACCACCCAGCCGCTGGACTACCCGGAGGACAAGACCGAGTTGACCCGCGCCCTGGAGTGGATGGAATGCGAGAAGATCCTGCTGTTCTCCTCGGACTACCCGCACTGGACCTTCGATGACCCGCGCTGGTTGGTCAAGCACTTGCCCAAGCACGCCCGGGACGCCGTGATGTACAAGAACGGGATTGCGACCTACCACCTTCCGGAGACGGTTCCCGTCCTCGAGGGTCAAGTCCGGGTGCTCTGAGTTGGCGGACGACATCGCCGAGCGGCCTCAACCCCGCTTGGCTCAGGGCCGCGAGCACGTCGTCGCCACCGTCGACGAGATCCCCTCGGGTAAGCACAAATTGGTGCCGATCGGTCGGCACGGTGTGGGTGTCTACAACGTCAACGGAACCTTCTACGCCATCGCGAATTACTGCCCGCACCAAGGTGGTCCGTTGTGCTCGGGGCGGGCGCGTGGCCGCACGATCGTGGACGAGACCGCGCCCGGCGATGCGGTGATGGTGCGCGACAAGGAATACATCTACTGCCCCTGGCACCAATGGGGTTTCGAGTTGGCGACCGGCACGACGGCGGTCAAACCGGAGTGGAGCATCCGCACCTACCCGGTGCGGGTCGTCGGCAACGACGTCCTGGTACAGGCCTGAGCGACAGGAGAATCTGTGTCTTCTATCGAGGTGAACGGTGGCAACGTCGTCTACGAGATCCTCGGTGAGTCAGGTGATTTGATCGCACTGACGCCCGGTGGCCGGTTCAGCAAGGAGATCCCCGGCCTGCGACCGTTGGCCGAGGCGCTGGCCGACGGCGGCTACCGGGTGCTGCTGTGGGACCGGCCCAATTGCGGCGCCTCCGATGTCCAGTTCTACGGGCAGAGCGAATCGCACATGCGTGCTGAGACGCTGCACAAGCTGGTCACCGGGCTGGGTTTCGATCGGTGCATCCTGGCCGGCGGCTCCGGTGGCGCAAGGGATTCCATGCTGACCACCATGCTCTATCCGGAGCTGGTCGAGAAGCTGGTGGTCTGGAACATCGTCGGCGGCATCTACGGGACCTTCGTGCTCGGGTCCTACTACATCGTCCCGAGCATCCTGGCGGTGCGCGGAACCGGTATGCCCGGTGTGACCCAGGTTCAGGAGTGGCGCGAGCGCATCGAGGAGAACCCCGACAACGAGAAGCGCTTCCTCGAGTTCGACTCCGACGAATTCCTCAAGCTGATGCTGCGGTGGCTCAACGCCTTCGTGTCCAAGCCTGGACAGACGATTCCCGGTGTCGACGACGAGATGTTCGATCGGATCAAGGTTCCCACCTTGATCATTCGCGGCGGCGAGAACGACATGGACCATCCCAAGCGCACATCGCTGGAAGTCAGTTGCTTGATCAAGGGATCGAAAGTGATCGATCCGCCGTGGCCGGAGGATGCCTGGGAGCGCGCGTCCGAGGATCGCGCTTCGGGCAAAGTCAAGCACTTCAACATGTTTGACACCTGGGTGCAGGCCGCGCCGCCGATCCTGAAGTTCCTGGGATCCTGATGCGGCTACACGGTGTGAATGCGTACTTCGCAGTTCAGCGACGCCTCGAGCGCGGTGTGGACCCGGCTTTCGGGGATACGATCGAGGTCGGCTTCACGCAGTGTCACGTCGATGATGTCGAAGCTGTCGTCGCCGGGGGTGCGAATGATGTCGCCGGTCAACCCGAACCCGGCCAGTACGCCGTGCGCGTCGTCGTCGGTTCCCCGGCTGACGAAGGTGATCACACCGGGCGTCGGTGTGGTCGCAAAAGCTTTGGCGCACAGCTCGATCGCCGCCTGGCTGGCCGTATCGGCATCGTCGCAGGTGATCAGGAGCTCCACCTCGCGGCGGCCGGCGGGCATGGCTCCAAGGTCTTTCACGATCACGTCGCCACCCAGGTGGCCGACACGCTCCAGGAGCACCGTCATGCCCTCGGTTAATTGCGCCGGCTCCAGCGTGTTGTCCGGGTCGACGTTGACGCGCACGACTGCGGTTCGCATGTGTGCCAGCCTAACCGTGACGCCGGGAGCCGACTGATGGAGACCAGTGCCCCGCCTGCGATCTCTGTCGGCACTTCGCCCGGGTTGACGCCGCGGTTGTTGACGCAGGACGGCGGCCGCGAAGACCTCGGCGCCTACACCGGATACCTGCCGCTCGCCGGAGCCGATGAGCTGCTCGACGAGGTCGAAGCCGGCGGACTCCTCGGACGCGGCGGGGCCGGGTTCCCGTTCGCGGTCAAGGCGCGCGCGGTGCGTGACAACGGCCGCGTCGCCGGTGGGGCGGTTGTTGTCGCCAATGGCGAAGAGGGAGAACCGGCTTCGGTCAAAGACCGCTGGCTGCTGCGGTACCGTCCGCATCTGGTCCTCGATGGACTGCGGCTCGCCGCGTCGATCGTTGCCGCCGACCGTGCATACGTCTATGTGTCGGACGCGGATTCGGCACGCAGTGTGGACGCCGCGTTGGCCGAACTCGGACCCGATCCGTTCGGTGGGATCGCCATCGAAGTGCACACCGTCGACGCTGGCTACGTGGCGGGTGAGGAGACCGCGGCGGTCCGCGCGCTCAACGGTGGGCCCGCCAAGCCGACCGACAAGCCGCCGCGTCCGTTCCAGGAAGGCGTCGGTGGACTGCCCACGCTGGTCAGCAATGTCGAGACGCTGGCCGGCTTGCCGTTCCTGCAGCGGCACGGGTCGGCGGAGTTCCGCACGGTGGGCACGTCGTCGTCACCGGGCAGCCTCCTGGTCACGCTCACCGGTGCCGGACGTCCGCCCGCGCTCTACGAAGTACCGCACGGCCTACCGTTCACTGATCTTCTTGCGCTGCATGGTGTTTCACCTGACAGTGTGCGCGGCGCCCTGATCGGCGGCTATTTCGCCGGCCTGCTGGATCGCGTGGTGCTCGACACCACGCTGGACCACGAGACACTTCGCGATCTCGGCAGCGGGCTGGGTAACGGCGCGATCACCGTGATCACCGAAGACTGCCCGCTCGCCGTTGCCGCGTCCGTGTTGGCCTATTTCGATCGAGAGAACGCCGGGCAGTGCGGGTCGTGCTTCAACGGAACCGCGGCCATGGCCGCCGTCGCGGGGGCCCTGCGCGACGGCGTCGCCACCGAGGAGGACGTGGCCAGGTTGCGCCGCTGGTCGGTGGTGCTTCGCGGACGCGGCGCCTGCGGCACGTTGGACGCGGCGACGAACATCGCCGCCAGCCTGCTGGCGAAGTTCCCCGATCTGGTCCAGAACCATCTCGACAACGGTTGTCAGACATGCCAATCGGGGGCCTTCCTGGCAGACCGGCCCTATCAGGTGGAGGCGCTGTGAAGGTTCGGCTGGATCGCACGATCTGCGACGGTTTCGGGCTGTGTGCCAAACATGCGCCGAAGTACTTCTCCCTCGACGACTGGGGATACGCGTCGCTGGAGGGCGGAGGCGACGTCAGCGAAGCCGACCGTGACGGTGTGTTGCGGGCCCTGCTGGACTGCCCCGTGCACGCCATCACCGAGTGGGGCGAGCACCGGGAGGCCGAACCGCACGACCGGTCCGTCGGCGCCCCTGACGCGGCCGAGCATCTGAAAACCGAAGCCAACGAGGCGGAGTGGGGGTTCACCCGTTGACCGGACGCCCGCTGCCGTTGATCACCGACGACAACGAGTTCTTCTGGAAGTCGGGAGCCGACGGCAGGCTGCGCTTGCAGGAGTGCACCGACTGCTCCGCGCTGATCCATCCGCCGGCCCCGGTGTGCCGGTACTGCCGTTCGCACAACCTCGGCGTGCGGGCGGTGTCGGGGCGCGCCACACTGGCCGGGTTCACGATCAACGAGAGATTCAGTCTGCCCGGCCTGCCCGCGCCCTACGTGGTCGCGCAGGTCGCGATCGCCGAGGATCCGCGAGTTCGGTTGACCACCAACATCATCGAATGCGATCCCGGGCAACTCGAGTTGGGCCAGCAGGTCGAAGTCGTCTTCGAGCAGGACGACGACGTGTGGTTGCCGCTGTTCCGCCTTGTCGAGGGTGCCGAGCTCGGGCAGTTACCGGTCGATGAGATCGCGCCGGAACGCTTCGGAGAGTTCGTCCGGCCGATGCTCACGGCAGAGAAGTTCGAAGACAAGGTGGCACTCACCGGCATCGGTATGTCGGAGATCGGCCGGCGGTTGATGGTGCCACCGCTGTCGCTGACCGTCGCGGCCTGCGAGGCCGCCATCGCGGACGCCGGGCTGACGATCGACGACATCGACGGTCTCTCAACGTATCCCGGCGGCGGGAACCTGGGCGGCTTCGGGGAAGGCGGCGTCACCGCACTCGAGGCTGCCATGGGTATCCGGCCGACCTGGCACAACGGCGGCATGGAGACCTTCGGCCCGGGCGGTTCGGTGATCGCGGCGATGCTTGCTGTCGCGGGTGGGCTGGCCCGTCACGTGCTGTGCTTCCGGACGTTGTGGGAAGCCACTTTCAACGAGCAGATGAAACAGGGCAAGATCCCGCTGTCCGGTGGCCGCCGTGCCGACTGGCTGCTGCCGTTCGGAGCTACGTCGGCAGCACACACGTTGGCGCAGAACGCACAACGCCACTTCCACCGCTACGGCACCACCAAGGAAACCTTGGGCTGGATCGCGTTGAACCAGCGCGCCAACGCCGAACTCAACCCGACCGCCGTGTACCGGACGCCGATGACCATGGACGACTACCTCGACGCGCGGCCGATCACCTCGCCCTTCGGGCTCTACGACTGCGACGTGCCCTGCGACGGCGCGATCGCGGTGATCGTATCCGCCGTCGACGCCGCGCAGGACACCGCCAAGGCCCCGGTCTACGTCGATGCCGTCGGCACCCAGATCATCGAGCGGATCGACTGGGACCAAAGCACATTGACCCACGAGCCGCAGGTGCTCGGCCAAGCGGCACACCTGTGGTCGCGGACATCGCTGACGCCCCGCGACGTCGATGTTGCCGAGTTGTACGACGGGTTCACGATGAATTGCCTGTCCTGGATCGAAGCGCTGGGGTTCTGCGGAATCGGTGAAGCACGCGACTTTCTCGACGGCGGCAAGAACATCGCCCGCGACGGGCAGCTGCCGCTGAACACCCACGGCGGTCAGCTTTCCCACGGCCGGACCCACGGCATGGGCCTGCTGCACGAGGCGGTCACGCAGTTGCGCGGCGAGGGTGGTGAACGTCAGGTCGCCGACGCTCGCGTCGGGGTCGTCAGCAGCGGTGGTCTGACACCGAGCGGGGTGCTGCTGCTACGGGCCGACGGCGCATGACGCAGCCCGTTCAGCCACGGCTGGTCATCGTCGACGGGGTGCCGATGTCCGCGTTGGTGTCCGAGTCGCCAGAACCGCGGGCGGTGATCGTCGCCATCCACGGCGGGGGCACCACCGCACTGTATTTCGACTGCCCCGGCCACCCCGAGTCGTCACTGCTGCGCACGGGTGCCCAGCACGGCTACACGGTGATAGCGCTCGACCGGCCCGGTTACGGCAGCTCCGCGGCCTATCCCGACGCGGTGGCCCAGCCCGAGCAGCGGGTCCGGCTGGCCTTCGGCGCGGTGGACCGCATCCTCGGCGAAAAGCACCGTGGCGCAGGGCTGTTCCTGCTGGGCCACTCCGGTGGATGTGAACTCGCGCTGCGCATGGCTGCCGACGACCAGCGCGCCGACGTGATCGGCATCGAACTGTCCGGTACCGGCCGGCGCTACCATCCCGCTGCGCGTGACATTCTCAAGGCCGCCACCAGAGATCGCCGGCCGGCCGGTCTGCGTGAGCTGTTGTGGCATCCGACCGAGCTGTATCCACCCGAAGTGCTCAGTGGCGCAACGGTGTATCCGGGCGCTCCCCCTTACGAGGACCAGATGGTGTCCAACTGGGCACGGCAAGATTTCCCGGCGCTCGCGCCACGGGTGCGAATTCCCGTTCAGTTCAGCGTGGCCGAGCATGAGAAGGTCTGGCTGGCCGATTCATCGGCGCAAGGCGAGATCGCCGAAATGTTCTCGGGTGCACCACGGTTTCAGCTCAACGAGCAAACCGGCGCCGGGCATAACATCAGCCTCGGTCACACCGCCGCGGCCTACCACTCGGCGGTCTTCGGGTTCGCCGACGACTGCTCGGAGGCGCACTGATGGACGTCGGATTCATCGGCCTGGGCAGCCAGGGCGCACCGATGGCGGGCCGAATCATCGAAGCTGGCTTCGCCACCACGCTATGGGCACGCCGGCCGGCGTCGCTCGAGCCGTTCGCCGATACCGCCGCCGCGGTCGCCGAGACCCCCGCCGCACTGGCCGCTGCCAGCGACCTCGTCTGTCTGTGCGTGGTCGGTGACGCCGACGTCGAAGAACTGGTCGCGGGTGAGAACGGGGTGCTGGCCGGACTCAAGCCCGGGGGTGTCATCGCTGTGCACAGCACCGTGCATCCGAAGACCTGCCTACAGCTCGCCGAAAGAGCTGCGGCACAGGGTGTCTCGCTCATCGACGCGCCGGTCAGCGGTGGTGCACCGGCCGTCGCAGAAGGACGGCTGCTGGTGATGGCCGGCGGTGACAGCGAGGTCGTCGAGCGGTGCCGGCCGGTGTTCGCCAGTTATGCGGATCCGATTGTGCATCTCGGCGCGCTGGGCGCCGGCCAGACCACCAAGTTGCTGAACAACCTGCTGTTCACCGCAAACCTGGGGACGGCGGCCACCACGCTGGCGCTCGGTGAGGCGCTGGGCGTCCGGCCCGATCGCCTGACCGAGGTCATTTCGCGCGGAAGCGGGAACAGCTTCGCGCTCAACGTACTTGGTGGTGACACCGCCGGCCTGGCCCGGCTCGCCGACATGGCCGGCACCTTGTTGCAGAAGGATGTCCGGCTGTTGGCCGACGTCGCCGACGCCTCATCGGTTGCCGGCGGGACGGTGTTGAACGCCGCCGACGAGACGCTGTCGCTGATGGAGCACCCGCGGTGAGGATTGGATTCATCGGAGCCGGCCGGATGGGCAGCCCGATGATAGGCCGCCTGGTCGGGGCCGGCAACGATGTCCGCGCGCTCGGCCGATCCGACGAGAAGCGCACGGCCATCGCCCAATTGGGCGCAGCACCCGTTGACCAGATCGCCGCGGTGTGCACCGAGGCGGAGGTGGTGGTGCTGTGCGTGTTCACCGACGAACAGGTACGGCAGATCTGCCTGACCGACGGTCTGGTCGACGCGATGCCGAACGGCTCGACCCTGGTGCTGCACACCACCGGAAGTCCCCGCACGGCGGAGGCCGTCGCCGCGCGCGGAGTCGACGTCGTGGATGCCCCGGTCAGCGGTGGCCCGCACAATGCCGCCGCGGGCGCCTTGACGCTGTTCGTCGGCGGCGGCGATGACGCGGTGGCAAGAGTGCGGCCGGTGTTGAACTGCTACGGGAAGCCGGTTCTGCACGTCGGGCCGCTCGGGGCGGGCCAGAAGGTGAAGCTGGTCAACAACGCCCTGTTCGCGGCCCAGATCGGTCTGTTGTCGAACGCGGTCGAGCTGGCGGACCGGCTGGGCGTGCGGGAGTCCGCTCTGCTCGCCGCCCTCCCGCACGGCAGCGGGACCAGTCGCGTGCTGGAGATCGTCGCCGCCGGGGGTTCGGTGGCGTCGTTCGTCGAATCCGCGGGCGAATTCGTCGGCAAGGACATCGCGGTTGTCCGGCAGATCACCGCTGAACTGGGCGGCGACCTCGGCTTGCTCGACCGCGTCATCGATGTCGGTTTGACCGGTGCGAAATGAGGGTTTTTTGCCCGCGACGAAGCGTCTACCGTTAGCGTTACAGTCACGCATTCCGTCGAAAAGCTTTAGGGCGCTCACCGGCGCCGGGGAGGCTGCAATGACCAAGCCCAAGGTCGTCTTTGATCCGTTCTCCGAGGAGTACTTCGCCAACCCGTTCGACATCTACCGGCGAATGCGGGAGGACTCCCCGCTGTACTACGACGAGAAAGAGGATTTCTACGCGCTGACCAGGCACGAGGACGTGGCCGCCGCGTTCAAGGATCACGAGACCTACTCCTCGGCACGCGGCTGCGACCTGGCGATGGTGCGTAAGGGCATCTCCCCCGAGATGCGGTCCATCATCTTCATGGATCCCCCGGATCACCGCCACATGCGCAGCCTGCTCAACAAGGCCTTCACCCCGCGCGCTATCCAGTCGCAAACCGAGACGGTCCACACGGTGATCGACAAGTATCTGGACGCGGTCAACCCAGAGCAGTTCGACGTCGTGCAGGACTTCTCCGGACCATTTCCCGTCGAGGTCATCACCACGATGGCCGGCGTGCCGGAGGAATACCGTCAGCAGGTGCGGCACTGGATCGACACCAGCCTGAGCCGCGAACCCGGGCAGATCGAGGTCAGCGAAGCGGGCATGCAGGCCAACATCGACACCGCGATGTACTACTACGGCCTGGTGCAGCAGCGCCGCGAGGACCCACAGGACGACATGATCAGTCGGCTGATCGCGGCCGAAATTCCCGGCGAGGGCGGCACGTTACGACACCTCGACGATATCGAGATCTGCGGATTCGCCACGCTGCTCGGCGGCGCCGGCGCGGAAACAGTCACCAAGTTGATCGGCAACGCAGCGGTGATTTTTGCCCGCAACCCGGACGAGTGGGACAAGCTCAAAGAAGACCGCAGCAAGGTGCCGGGCGCCGTCGAGGAACTCCTGCGCTACGAGGGGCCGGTGCAGTACAACGTCCGCTGGACGATGAAAGAGGCGCACACCAGCGGCGGCACGATTCCCGCCGGCAAACCGGTGTTTCTGATTGGTGCCGCCGCCAATCGTGACCCGGACGCGTTCACCGACGCCGAGGAATTCAACATCGACCGCGACCACACCGAAGCGCAGCATCTTGGCCTCGGTTACGGAATTCACAGTTGCCTCGGCGCCGCGTTGGCCCGGATGGAAAGCCGCATCGCGCTGGAAAAGATGCTCGACTTCATGCCCCGCTACGAAGTGCAATGGGACGGCTGCAAGCGGGTCACCATGCAGAACGTCGCGGGCTGGCTGAACGTCCCGGTGAAGGTACAGCGATGAGGTGGATCGCGTGACAAAGAAGATCGACGTCGACTGGGGTCTGTGCGAAAGCAACGGGGTCTGCATGGGCGTCATCCCGGAGGTTTTTCAACTCGAGGATGACGACACGCTGACCTTGTTGCAGGAAGAGGTCACCCCCGACAACGAGGAGCAGGTGCTCGACGCGGTTCGGCAATGCCCGCGTCAGGCCATTTCGATCAGCGAATAGCACTTCCTGTCGGACTCCACGTCGGCACACGACGGCTGCGACTTTCCCTGGAACCCCCTAGACTTCGCCTAGCGACCGAAAGGGATTCAGCATGAGGACGAAACTATTGGCGGCGACGGTCGGCGGCGCAGCGGCGGCCTTGGCCTCTGGTGTCTTGTGGACCGCGCCATCAGCATCGGCTCAGAGCGACTTCTGCGAGTCGCTCGGCAACCCCGCACATATTCGCGAATGCAACTGTGGCGCCGAGAATCTTCCCGGTACTCCGGAGTATCAGCAGTGCCTGCACGGAACCGCGGCCGGACCGGCCAAACCGACCCCGTGATCCCCCGCTAACCCGTTGCGGCTCAGGCGAACCCGGCGATGATCACCGCGTTGCAGTCGGCCGCGGCGTGGCGCAGCTTCGCCGCCTCCTGGTAGGCGTCCGACTCGTACCACGCGCGGGCGGCGTCGACCGACTCGAATTCCAGCACGACCGTCTGGTCACCGTGCCAATCGCCTTCGAGGACTGCCGGCTTGGTGTCCACCGCGAGAACGTTGACCCCACCCATCGCCGCACCGGCCGCGCGGCCGTAGGCCTTCATACCTTCTGGATCTTTGATGGCCTCGGTCAGGATGACATAACCCTTGGGCATAGTTGACTCAATCTTTCTGTGCGCGTGTGGTTCTGGCTATTTCTCGCTGATGGCCTGCTCGGGGCAGCACTCGATGGCCTCACGGGCGGCCGACTCCAGCTCCGTTGGCACGTCGGAGTCGATCGCCTCCGCATAACCGTCATCGGTCAGAGTGAACACATCCGGACAAAGCGTGAGACACATCCCGTGGCCGCGACAACGCTGGTCGTCTACCCATACCTTCATGCCGGCGTGAACTCCAGGTGCAGCTCGGTCAGCCCGCGCAATATGTAGGTCGGAACATATTGGAAGCGCCGATCATTGGCCGGCCCGTGGTGCTGCTCACTGATCCGGATGTCGGACGTCCGGTCGAGTAGTCGCTCGAGAGCCACCCGGGTCTCGGCGCGCGCGAGCGGCGCACCGGGGCAGCTGTGGATGCCCCGGCCGAACGCGATGTGCTGACGGGCATTTTTTCTGACGGGATCGAAAGTCGCAGGGTCATCGAACCGGCGGGGGTCGCGGTTGGCCGCGGCCTGAACGATCATCACGGTCGAGCCCGCGGGCAGGTCGACCCCACCGATGTTGACCGGCCGCCGGTTCATCCGGAAGTCACCCTTGACCGGGCTCTCGTGGCGCAACGATTCCTCGATGAAGTTCGGGAGCAGACTGCGGTCCTTGCGCAACTGGGCCTGGATGTCCGGGCGCTCCCCCAGCGTCTGCAGCGACGCGCCGAGCAGGCGCACGGTGGTCTCCTGCCCCGCCGAAAAGACGTTGGCCGCAACGCGCGCCACGTCGCCGACGTCGGGCGTCGAGCCGTCCGGATACGTCGCGGTGGCGAGACCGGTCAGCACGTCCTCACGCGGATTCGCGCGACGGTCGTTGACGTAGTCGGAGAACAGACCGTAGAGGAATTCCAGCGGGCTGTGTGCCAGCGATTCCTTGCCGGTGCCACCGACGCCACCACCCGAGTGCTGGCGGATGCCCTGGACGAACTTGTCGCGGTCCTCCAACGGCACCCCGAGCAGGTCTGCGATCACCAGCAGCGTGAACGGGCTGGCGAAGCCCTTGATGAATTCGCCGTGCCCGGGGGCCAGGTATTCGTCGAGCGCCTGGTCGGCCAGCGCCCACATCGCGTCCTCGTTCTCCTTGAGGCGCTTGGGAGTGATCAGGCGCATCAGCAGCGACCGGTGGTTGGTGTGGGTTGGCGGGTCGAGCGTCGGCAGCTGGTCGCTGAACGGCAGCTCGTCGCGGTGCTGCTCGATCAGCTCGGTGATGTCGCTGTCGCGCTTGTCCTCGAGGCTCACCGGGAAGCCGGGAAACGGCCCGGTCACCGAGTTGCACGATGACCACGTCTCGGCGTCGTTGAGGACGGCGCAGGCTTCTTCCCAGCCGGTCACCATCGTGACGTCGTGGTGCTTCTCCTTGGTCACGGGGCACTGCTGTCGAAGTGACTCGTAGTAGGGATAGGGGTCTGCCACGAGGTCTGTACCTCGGAAAAAGTCCAGCTCTCCCGCGTCATTCACCATTTCGCACCGTTCCAGTCTCGATCTGTGAGAATGGGCCTCTCAGAGATGAGTATTAGATTTCCATAGGGCAGGCCGCGTCGTCAACGCGGTTCGGACGGACGCGCTGTGAGTCAGCTGGCGGGAACGAGATCGGCCCCGACTGACGGGCCCGAGAGCACCCGGCTGCGGAAAGTCTCGATCGGCCCGATCGGCGCCGCGGATATCCCGGCAGCCGTGAGCGCGTACGCCTTGAACGCCTGGGCCGCCGCGCTGAGCCGGTGCTCGACGAGTCCGACACTGTCGTCGAGCTCGGCCGGCCACGACTGTCCCCAGAGCGTGACCTCGGTGGCGCCCTGGTCGAGTGCCTGAAGGACGCCCTCCCGGACGCGGGAGTCGCAGTCGAACAGGTCAGCGGCCACGGCCAGGGTCTGCGGCGGCGGTCGTTGCCCGGCCGACGCCAGCGCGTACTCGAGGTCGAGAATCTGGGCGCCGAGGATCCGCAGTGGACGCTCGTCGGGGTGGTCGGCAACCAGCACCGTCACGTCCCAGCCCGCCATCGTCCGGTCGAACAACCAGCCGCCGGCGAAGCGCACCACGTCGGCGACACCGGCGGCGACGACGTCGAGCCGGTACCTCACGCCTGGTTCGGCGGCGCCATGTCCCGGGCCAGCGACTCCGAGTACTCCTTGAAAACCTCGGTCAGTGGGATCGAGGGATTGATCAGCCACGTCGTCTCCATTCCGGTTATGAAGGCAAGAATCTGCACTGCCTTGACGGTCACATCAATGTCCATACGGAACTGGCCGGCGCGCTGACCCCGCCGGATGAGCTCGGTGATGATGTCGATCGCCGCCTGGTAGCGGGCGGTGAGGCGGTCGTGCAGCGGAGCGTCGGGGTCGACGTTCTCTGCGAGCAACACGCTGTAGGTGCCGATCAGCTCGGGCGAGCGGTAATAACGCTCGGCTACCGCGGCGATCTCCGAGATCAGGTCACCGGCCCGGTCGCCGTGCGCGTCGTCGTCTGCGTCGCGGATGTCGAGCACCGCGTGCAGCAGTTGTTCCTTGGATTCGAAGTGATGCAGCAGGCCGGCCGGGCTGACCCCGGCCTCGCCCGCGATCTGGGCCAGTGTCGTGTTGCGCCACCCATTGCGGGTCAGCAACCGCTGCGCCACGGCCAAGATCCGCTGCTTGCGGTCCTCGCCCTTGGCCCGCAGCGACTCGTATGGCCGTGTCTCGGGCACCGGACTCCTCTGTCCAACCAACTAACTGAACACACAGTAGGTTGGTTGGGCGGGCTGTGACAAGGGTCTCAGCGAGAGAATTTCTTCGGCTCAGCCTCCGCAAGGCGGTCCGACCTGATATTTTCCTAAGTGTCAAATATAAATTTGGCCTGAATCATCACTGACGGGACATCGACGCAGGACGTCTCGTCGTCTCGGCGGGGGAATGATGAAGAAAATATTGCTCGGCGCCGCGCTCTGCAGCGCTGCGGTGGTGTCGGCCGGTGCCGCCAACGCCGACGACGACTTTCTGATCGGCTCGACCCACGCGCTGGTCTTGGGCTCAACCGGCATACCGACACCGGATGCCGCATACATCGCCGGCGCGGAAAGCCTCTATCTCGACCCGAGTGGCTACGAGGGCACCACCGCGACGACGCTGGCGCTCACCACTCCGGAGACCTTCGACTTCATCCCGAGCGTGACGCAGGGTGAAGACGTCCTCATCAAAGCCATCGAGACCGATTACGCCTCGGGAGCCATGGACTGCAACGCGCTCGGCGTGTGCAGCGACCCGCTGACCATTTTCGCTTATTCGCAGAGCAGCGCCATCGCCGCCCTGGCCGAACAGCAACTGTCCGCCGACGGCGTTCCCAGCGACGCGTTACGTTTCGTGTTGACCGGCGCCTCCCCCCTCGGCGTCCCCGACAGCCTGTACCCGACCGAGGTGTACGACATCTACGGCGACTTTTTTGCGGTGCCCGGCCTACTGGGCACGAACATCCAGGATGTCGAGTACGAGTTGCTGCTACATCTTGCCTACCTCTGGGTGACGCCGGCCGAGATCGACTCGGCCATACCGATAGTCGATGGACTGACGACCTTCTTCGCCATGCCGACACTCACCATCGACGGGCTTTTCGACGCGCTGCTCACTGCGTTCAACGCAGGGTTTTAGGCGGTCAGAGCCCCAGCGATTTGGCGATGATCACCTTCATCACCTCACTGGTGCCGGCGTAGATCCGGGCCACCCGCGCATCGGTGTACAGCCGCGCGATCGGATACTCCATCATGTAGCCGTATCCGCCGAACAGTTGCAGGCAGCGGTCGATGACGCGTTGCTGCATCTCGGTGCAGAACAGCTTCACCCGCGCTGCGTCAGGGGCGGACAGCTGCCCGTCGACGTGTAGCGCGATCGCGCGGTCCAGCATCGCCTGGCCGGCCTCCACCTCCGTCGAACAGGCGGCCAATTCGAACTTGGTGTTCTGGAACGACGCGACCGGCTGACCGAACGCCTTGCGGTCCTTGGTGTAGCCGATCGCCGCGGCGATCGCCGAACGCGCCTGCGCCACCGACCCGACCGCGACCGTCAGACGCTCCTGGGGCAGGTTGTGGCCTAGATATCCGAACGCCTCGTCCACTTCGCCGAGAACGTTCTCCGCGGGGACCCGGACGTCGACGAACGACAGCTCGGCGGTGTCCTGGACCTTGCACCCCATCTTCTCCAGCTCACGGCCGCGGGTGAAGCCCGCCATCCCGTCCTCGACGACGAGCAGCGTCAAGCCCTTGCGGCGGTTGTCCGGGTCGGTGGACGTCCGGGCGACCACGATCACCAGGTCGGCCTGCATACCGCCGGTGATGAATGTCTTGGCGCCGTTGACGATCCAGTAGTCGCCATCACGCACCGCGGTGGTGCGCATACCCGCGAGGTCGGATCCGGTGCCCGGCTCGGTCATCGCGACGGCGGTGAGCAGGGTCCCGTCGGCAAGCCCGGGGAACCAGCGCTTGCGCTGTTCTTCGTTCGCGTAGTGCAGGAAGTACGGCAGGATCACCTCGAGTTGGGTGCGCACGGTGGACAGCGTCACCAGTGCCTTGGCGGCCTCCTCCTGCAGCACGACGTTGTAACGGTAGTCGGGCATGCCGCCGCCGCCGTGCTCCTCGGGGATCGCCATCCCCAGCATCCCGAGCGCGCCCATTTTCTTGAAGACGTCGCGCGGCATGCGCCCGCCCTTCTCCCACTCCGGGTAGGCGGGCACGACCTCCTTCTCGATGAAGTCGCGGGCCAGCTGGCGAAACGCCTCGTGATCGTCGGTGAACAGGTCTCTGCGCATGAATCTTCCTGTCAGGCAACAAGTTCGACGACGGTGGCGTTGGCGGTGCCGCCACCCTCGCACATGGTTTGCAGTCCGTAGCGAATCCCGTTGTCGCGCATGTGGTGTGCCAAGCGGGTCATCAGCACCGCACCCGACGCACCGAGCGGGTGACCGAGGGCGATGGCCCCACCGAGTGGGTTCAACCGGTCGGGGTCGGCACCGGTTTCAGCCAGCCAGGCCAACGGAACCGGGGCAAAGGCCTCATTCACCTCGAACGCCCCGATGTCGGAGATCGAGACGCCCGCCTTGGCCAGCACCTTCTCGGTGGCCGGGATGGGGCCGGTGAGCATCAGCAACGGGTCGGCTCCGGTGACCGCGCCGGCGATGTAACGCACCAGCGGGGTCAGGCCGAGTTCGACCGCGATGTCTGAGGTCGTCACCAGCAAAGCCGCTGCGCCATCGGAGATTTGCGACGAGTTGCCGGCGTGGACCACGCCGGCCTCGTCGAACGCGGGCTTCAGTCCGGCGAGTTTCTCCACCGACGTGCCGCGACGAATTCCCTCGTCCGCGGTGACGACAGCGGTGTCGTCGCCGATGTCGGCGAAGACCGGGACGATCTGCCCGGTGAAGGCGCCGTTGTCCTGCGCCGCGGCGGCGCGCTCGTGCGACAGCGCGGAGTACTCGTCGAGCCGGGTGCGGGAAAGACCCCATTTCTTGGCGATCAGCTCCGCGGAGATGCCCTGGTTGAAGGAGAAACCGTCATAGCGTGCAAGCACTTTGGGCCCGTAAGGCTGACCGCTGGCCCGGGCCGAGCCCAGCGGTACCCGGCTCATCACCTCGACGCCGCCCGCGACGACGACGTCCTGCTGGCCCGACATCACCGCCTGGGCCGCGAAGTCGAGCGCTTGCTGGCTCGATCCGCAGGCCCGGTTGATCGTCGTGCCTGGAATACGCTCGGGCCAGCCGGCGGCCAGCACCGCGTAGCGGCCGATGTTGCTGGACTGGTCGCCGACCTGTGACACGCAACCCCACACCACGTCGTCGATGACGTTCGGGTCGATGCCGGTGCGCTCGACGAGTTCGTTGAGCACGACGGCCGACAGGTCGGCGGCGTGCATGGCCGACAGGCCACCGTTGCGCTTGCCGACCGGCGTCCGCACCGCCTCGACGATGACTGTTTCACGCATTCTTCTGCTCCGATCTCTTGACCGCCCACTGACCGGTGAACGAGGCGTCACGCTTTTCGGCGAACGCCGCATACGCCTCGGCCGAATCCACCGTGGCGAAGTTACCGACCTGTGCTCGCGCCTCGTTGGCCAGGGCGTCGCGCATGGTCCGGTCGGCCCCCTCGTTCAGTAGTTTCTTGCTGTGTGCCAACGCGATCGGCGGGCCGGCCGCGAGTCGGCAGGCGATGTCGGTGACGAAGTCGTCGATGTCGCCGACGGCAACCGTCCACGTCACCAGCCCCAGCGACTGCGCCTCGGCGGCGCCGATGGTATCGGCCAGCAGTACCAGGCGCTTGGCCTGCTGCAGCCCGACGATCTTGGGCAACAACCAGGAGCCACCAAGGTCCACTGACAGTCCCCGTTTGGAAAAGATCTGCGAGAACGTCGATTCCGGCGTCGCCACCACCAGGTCGCAACCCAGCGCCAGATTCCAGCCGGCGCCGACCGCCACACCGTTGACCTTGGCGATGGTCGGCTTGGACAGTTCGTGTAGCGCCAGGGCGACGTCGGTCAGCCGTTGCAGCTTGTGCACGGGATGGCTGTCGTCGGGTGTCGAGATGTCAGCACCCGAGCAGAAGGCACCGCCGGCGCCGGTGAGCACGACCGCACGCACCACGGCGTCTTTGTCCGCGTCAACCAGGGCCTGCGCCAACGCAATCCAGAGTTCACGGTTGATCGCATTCTTCCGCCGCGGACGGTTGAGGGTCAGCGTCCGGACGCCGTCACGGTCGTTGCACAGCAGCGCGGGCTCCGCAGCGTCGTCAGCGCCCATCAGGAGTACGCCGCTCCGATGGCACCCTGCTCCCGTAGGCCATCGAGTTCGTCTGCGCTGTAGCCGAATTCGGTGAGCACCAGGTCGGTGTGCTGCCCGAGTCCGGGGACCGCACCCATCGGGGGCTGAAAACCGGAGATCACCGGGGGCGGCAACAGAGCCTGGATGGGCCCCGCAGGTGTCTCGACCTCTCGCCAGCGGTCGCGGGCCTGCAGTTGCGGGTGGACCAGAACCTCGCTGGGCAGGTTGTACCGCGAGTTACCGATCCCGGCCGCGTCCGCGGTTTCCTGCACATGCTTCAGGTCGTGCTCGGCACACCACGCGCCGATGGCCTCGTCCAAGAGGTCGCGGTGTGCGCAGCGACCGGAGTTGTGGGCCAGCCGCGGGTCCTCGGCGAGATCGTCACGTCCGATGATCTGTCGGGAAAGCCGTTGCCACTCAGCGTCGTTGGTGGTGCCGAGAACGACGGTCTGACCGTCGGCGGTGCGGTACGCACCGTAGGGCGCCACCGCCGGCGAGCTCATCCCGAGCGGCTGCTGGTCGACGCCGGAATGTTGGGTGTAGGTCAACGGATAGCCCATCAACTCCATCATGGTGTCGAGCAGGCTGAGACCTATCGCGTTGCCGTGCTCCCCCGGCGTCGACTGCGCATCGCGCGAATACAACAGCGCGAGAATCGACAGCGCCGAGTACAGCCCGGTGCTGATGTCGGCCACCGGCGGGCCGGGCTTGGCCGGTGCGCCGGCGCTCCCGGTAATCGCACACGCGCCCGATTCGGCCTGCACCAGCAAGTCGTAGGCCCGTTTGTGGGACAACGGACCGCCGGGGCCGTAGCCGTCGATCTCGACGGCGATCACGTTCGGGTGCCGCTCTTTGAGATCGGCTGCCCCGATCCCGAGTCGCGATATCGCACCGGGAGCCAGGTTGGAGACCAGCACGTCAGCACGGTCGAGCAGGCGGTGCAGGATGTCACGCCCCGCATCGGTTTTCAGGTCGAGAGTCACCGACTCCTTGCCGCGGTTGGCCCACACGAAATGTGCGGCGAGCCCGTTGACGACCTCGTCGTAGTACCGGGCGAAGTCACCGCCTTTCGGGTTTTCGACCTTGATCACCCGCGCACCGAAGTCGGCCAGCACGCGGGTGCACATCGGTGCCGAGACCGCCTGCTCGAGGGCCACCACGGTGACGCCCGTCAGCGGCCCACGGTTCTGCGGCATCACATCACCATGCCGCCGTCCACCGGCAGCACCTGACCGGTGATGTAGGAGGCGGCGTCGGAGGCAAGGAAGACGAAAGCGCCGGCGACCTCTTCGGGCTCCGCCCACCGCTTCAGTGGAATGCGGTTCATCATGTTGGCCGCGAATTTCTCGTTGGTACGGATCGTCTCGGTCATCTTCGTCGCCGCAAGCGGCGCAAGCGCATTGACAAGAATGCTGTTTCGCGCCTGCTCACGCGCCAGCGATTTGGTGAAGCCGATGATGCTGGCCTTGGCCGCCGAGTAGTTGACCTGGCCGAGGGTCCCGGTGATGCCGGCTGAGGAGACCACGTTGATGATGCGGCCGGTGCCGTCGGTGGGCAGAAATTTCAGGGCCGCCTGGGCGCAGTGCACCGCACCCATCAGATGGATGTCGAGCACCTTGTAGAAGCTGTCGTCGGTGAGGTCGGCGAACATCCCGGGAGCGGTCACCCCGGCGTTGTTGATCAGGATGTTCAGCACCCCGTCGGACAACGCGGCGGCCTGTGCCGCAGCGGCTTCCGCCGCCCCCCGGTCACGCACGTCGAGCGCAACGCTTTCCGCTGTGCCGCCATCGGCGGAAATGCGTTGGGCCACAGCCGAAGCAGCATCGGCATCGACGTCGCTGACGAGCACCGCCGCCCCCGCGGCGGCCAATGCCTCGGCGACCGCCGCGCCGATCCCGGTGCCCGACCCAGTGACCAATGCCGATCGACCGGTGAGGTCGAACAGCGACGCCATCAGTAACTCCTCGGCAATCCCAGCACGTGCTCGCCGAGGAAGTTCAGGATCATCTCCTGACTCACCGGCGCGATCTTCATCAGACGCGACTCGCGGAAGTAGCGCGACACGTGGTATTCCTCCGAGTAGCCCATCCCGCCGTGCAATTGCAGCGCACGGTCGGCCGCGCCGAAACCGGCGTCGGCGCACAGATACTTGGCGGTGTTGGCTTCGCGGCCGCAAGGTCTGCCGTTGTCGTAGAGCCAAGTCGCCTTGCGCAGCACCAATTCCGCGGCGTCGAGGCGGGCCAGTGAATCGGCGAGCGGGAACTGCAAGCCCTGATTCATGCCGATCGGGCGGTTGAACACCACTCGCTCGTTGCCGTACTTGACGGCCTTCTCCAGCGCGACGCGCCCGATGCCGAGTGCTTCGGCGGCGATCAGCATCCGCTCCGGGTTGAGACCGTCGAGGATGTACTTGAAGCCCTTGCCCTCCTCCCCGACTCGGTCCTCGACCGGAACGATCAGATCGTCGATGAAGACCTCGTTGGAGCTGACGGCGTTGCGGCCCATCTTCTTGATCGGCCGGATGTCGACATGGTCGCGATCGAGGTCGGTGAGGAACAGCGTCATACCGTCGGTCTTCTTGGCGCCGCGCTTCTCCAGATCAGCCGGTGTCTCGGTCCGCGTCAACAGCAGGATCTTCTCGGACTCCAGCGCTTTGGAGATCCAGACCTTGCGCCCGTTGATCCGATACGTGTCGCCCTCGCGCTTGGCGAACGTGGTGATCCGCGAAGTATCAAGGCCCGCACCGGGTTCGGTGACGCCGAAGCAGACGTGCAGGTCGCCGTTGACGATTCGCGGTAGGGTCCTGGCCTTCAGCTCGTCTGAGCCGTGTTTCACCACTGGCTGCATGCCGAAGATGGTCAGGTGAATCGCGCTGGCGCCGTTCATGGCCGCACCCGAACGCGACACCTCCTCGAGCAACAGCGTCGCCTCGGTGATGCCGAGTCCGTGACCGCCGTACTCCTCGGGAATCGTCATGCCGAGCCAACCGCCACTGGCGATCGCGTCGTAGAACTCCTGAGGAAACTCGTGGGCGAGGTCTTTTTCCATCCAATACTGGTCGTCGAATTTCGACGCCAGTTCGGCGACCGACTTGCGGATCAGCTCTTGGTCATCGGTCAGCTCAAAGCTCATCCCATCGCCGGCCACTGCGAAATCTCCTTTTGATCAGTTCAGGCTCAGCCTCCGGTGCCGGCCCGCTGTTCCCGGCTTCGCCCGCGTTTTCCCACGGACGCCCATGTGTCGGTGAGGCGTCAGTCCTTGTTGCCGGTCAGTTCCTTGGCGCTGGCGGCGAAGTCCTGGAAGCTGGCGCCTCCGTGCTCGTGCTTGGACAGTGCCCGGATCGAAACATCATGACCCTCAGCGGATTTACGCAACGCGCCGACGGTGGCCTGCGCCTCGGTGATGTGACTGAACGGATCGAAGGAATACCAGCGCATCGCGTTCTGGTAGGACATCTTCTTGATCTCGTCGTCCGGCACGTCGTTCTCCGACAGCACGTCCCACAGTTCTTCTGGGGCGCCCGGCCACATCGAGTCGCTGTGCGGGTAGTCGGCTTCCCAGCAGATGTTGTCGATGCCGATCATGTTGCGCAGCTTCACACCGACCTTGTCGCTGATGAAGCAGGTCAGGAAGTGCTCGCGGAACACCTCGCTGGGCAGCTTGCCCTTGAAGTCCTGGTGCGTCCACGTCGAGTGCATTTCGTAGGTGCGGTCCGCGCGCTCGAGGAAGTACGGGATCCACCCGGTGCCGCCTTCGGACAGCGCGACCTTCAAGTCGGGGTACTGCTTGATCGGCTTGGACCACAACAGGTCCGCCGCAGCCTGCACGATGTTCATCGGCTGCAGCGTGATCATCACGTCCATCGGCGCGTCGGGCGCCGTGATGGCCAGCCGGCCCGACGATCCGATGTGCACGTTCATTACAGTGTTGGTGTCGACCAGCGCCTTCCACAACGGCGTCCAGTAGTCGTCGTGAAAGCTCGGGTAGCCCATCGCCGCGGGGTTCTCGGTGAAGGTCAGGGCATGCACGCCCTTCTTGGCGACGCGACGCACCTCTTTGGCGCACTCCTCGGCGTCCCAGATCACCGGGATCGCCATCGGGATGAAGCGGGCCGGGTAGGCGCCACACCACTCGTCGATGTGCCAGTCGTTGTAGGCCTGCACCAGGGCGATGGAGAAGTCGTGGTCCTCGGTGGCGAACAACCGGCCGGCGAAGCCGGGGAAGGACGGAAAGCAGATCGACGCCAGGATGCCGCCGGCGTTCATGTCCTTGATGCGCTCGTCGACGTTGTAACAGCCGGGGCGGATCTCGTCGAGGCCCTGCGGCTCCAGCCCGTATTCCTCCTTCGGGCGACCGGCGACCGCGTTGAGCGCCACGTTGGGGATGATCGTGTCGCGGAACTGCCAGGTGTCCGAGCCGTCCTCGTTGTGCACCAGCCGGGGAGCGTCGTCGATGTACTTCTTCGGCAAGTGGTTCTTGAACATGTCCGGCGGCTCGACGGTGTGGTCGTCGACGCTGATCAAAATCATGTCGTCTTTGTTCACTGCCCGGTCCTCTCATTGGGGGCACTCGGGGCCCACCTGGTCATTGGCTCGCGGTTATCCCGCGATTGTTGCGAACCTGTGGTCGGCCCGTCGTCGAATCGCTTTCGCCGCTGACTTCGTTCGTAGTATGAAAACTAGCTTCTCAAATCCCGAGAATCAACATCCCAAGGCTACCCCCACCACGGTCAGACATGCATTGGGGCCGTCCGCCGGACCGTCCGAGGTGCCGGTGTCACCGCAGGTGGAGGACGAAAGATTGACCAATTCACGAGTTCATGGAAACCTATCGATCAAATATGAGAATCTGATTCTCTTACTCGAGGAGCCCACATGCGTCTGTCCCCGCTACCGGCGGACCAGTGGGACGACGCTGCCCGGCAGGCGGTCGCGGTGATGCTGCCCGAAGAGCGGCGCAACCCCGACGACGCCGGCACCCTGCTGTCGACACTGGTGCGTCATCCAAAGCTCACCCGCGCCTATCTGAAGTTCAGCACGTACCTGCTGTACGGATCGACGCTGCCGCCGCGCACCCGCGAACTGGTGATCCTGCGCGTCGCGCATCGGCGCCAATGCAGCTACGAGTGGACTCACCACGCGGAGATGGGCAGGGAGACGGGGCTCAGCGACGCCGACATCGAAGCCGCCCGGGCCGGGCGGTCACACGACGCCTTCGACAGCGCATTGTTGCGCGCCGTGGACGAGCTCGACGAGAACAGCACTATCTCCGACCAGACCTGGGCCGTTCTCGGCGAGCGGCTCGACGAGCAGCAGCGCATGGACCTGGTCTTCACCACCGGCAATTACATCGCACTTGCAATGGCACTGAACACTTTTGGCGTCGAGGTCGAAGACCACGAAGCCAAAACACGAGAGAGGTAAGGACGTTGGCACACTTTCCCAAGCCCGCCGCAGGCAGCTGGACTGAGAACTACCCGGATCTCGGCACCGCGCCGGTGGACTACACCGACTCCATCGACCCGGCGTTCTTCGAGGCCGAGCGCGAGGCTGTGTTCAAGAAGACCTGGCTCAATGTGGGTCGCGTCGACCGACTGCCCCGCACCGGCAGCTATTTCACCAAAGAGCTGTCGTCGGCCGGCAAGGGCACGTCCGTCATCATCGTCAAGACCAAGGATGGGTCGGTCAAGGCGTATCACAACGTCTGCCGCCACCGCGGAAACAAGTTGGTGTGGAACGACTTTCCGAACGAGGAGACGTCCGGCACCTGCCGGCAGTTCACCTGCAAGTACCACGCCTGGCGCTACAGCCTGGACGGTGAGTTGACCTTCGTCCAACAGCCCGAGGAATTCTTCGACCTCGACACGAGCAACTACGGCCTGGCGACCGTCCGCTGCGAGGTGTGGGAAGGCTTCATCTTCATCAACTTCGACGACAACGCGGCACCGCTGGTCGACTATCTCGGGCCGCTGGCCAAGAGCATCGAGGGCTACCCGTTCGGGGAGATGACCGAGACCTACTCCTACCGGGCCGAAGTCGGCAGCAACTGGAAGCTGTTCATCGACGCGTTCGTGGAGTTCTACCACGCGCCGATCCTGCACCAGGGTCAGTACACCAAGGAAGAAGCCGCCAAGATCCAGAAGTTCGGCTACGAGGCGCTGCACTACGAATTGGCCGGCCCGCACAACTTGCAGTCGACCTGGGGCGGGCAGGCACCTCCCCCCGACATGTCGATGGTCAAACCGCTGGATCAGGTGTTGCGCAGCGGGTTGTTCGGCCCCTGGGACAAGCCCGAAATCATCGAAAACCTCGAGCTGCCACCGGGTGTCAACGTGAAGCGGGTTCCGCAGTGGGGCATCGACTCCTGGCTGTTCTACCCCAACTTCATGCTGCTGATCTGGGAGCCGGGCTGGTTCCTGACCTACCACTACTGGCCGACCGCGGTCGACAAGCACATCTTCGAGTCGACGCTGTACTTCGTCCCGCCGCGCAACGCCCGCGAACGTCTGGCCCAGGAACTGGCCGCGGTGACATTCAAGGAATACGCGCTGCAGGACGCCAACACCCTGGAAGCAACCCAGACCATGATCGGCACCCGGGCGGTCAAGGAGTTCCTGCTGTGCGACCAGGAGATCCTGATCCGCCATCTGCACAAGACCACCAGCGACTACGTGAAGGAGTACCAGGGCAATGGCGTTACCGTCTGAATTCGCGGCGCTGGAGCAGTACTTGGATTGGGATCTGGCCACCGAGCCCGAGCGCTACGCCAAGCGGCTGGCCTCGTCGATGGCCGAGATGCAGGCGTTCTACGACGTGGCGTTTCCTAAGATCAACGACGTCATCGAGTATTGCGACAAATTCCCGCTCGACGATCTTCCCGAAGACGCGAAGACGCTCATGCACATCATGCAATCGTTGGTCATGGTGTCATTCCCGATCGAAGCCTGGAAGCAGCCGCGTGTTCCGGACAGCGGAGCCGCGTGGGTCGAGGTGCTTCGGGAGCCGGTGATCTAGCCGGTGCTGACGCTCAAGGCTGCCGGGCTGCTCGACATCGACGCCGGCGAGATCGTCTCGCCCGGCATCCTGCGCATCGAGGACGATCGGATCGTCGGTGTCGGAGGCGAACCCGAGGGCGATCTCATCGATCTCGGGGACTCCATCCTGCTGCCGGGACTGATGGACATGGAAGTCAACCTGCTGATGGGCGGGCGGGGTGAGACGCCCGGGCTGTCCCAGGTGCAGGACGATCCCCCGACGCGCGTGCTGCGTGCGGTCGGCAATGCCCGCCGCACGCTGCGGGCCGGTTTCACCACGGTCCGTAACCTCGGATTGTTCGTCAAGACCGGGGGTTATCTGCTCGACGTCGCGCTGGGCAAGGCCATCGACGCGGGCTGGATCGACGGACCCCGGATCGTCCCGGCCGGCCATGCGATCACCCCCACCGGTGGACATCTGGACCCGACCATGTTCGCTGCGTTCATGCCGGGCGCGCTCGAGCTCACGGTCGAAGAGGGCATCGCCAACGGGGTCGACGAGATCCGCAAGGCCGTGCGATACCAGATCAAGCACGGTGCCCAGTTGATCAAGGTGTGCGTCTCGGGCGGCGTCATGTCGCTGACCGGTGAGGCTGGGGCGCAACACTATTCAGACGAAGAACTGTGCGCGATCGTCGATGAGGCGCACCGGCGTGGGCTGCGGGTCGCCGCGCACACCCACGGGGCCGAAGCCGTCAAGCACGCCGTCGCGTGCGGTATCGACTGCATCGAGCACGGGTTCCTGATGGACGACGAGGCCATCCAGATGCTGGTCGACAACGACCGGTTTCTGGTGACCACCCGCCGGCTCGCCCAGGCAATGGATGTGTCCCGGGCGCCGAAGGTGTTGCAGGACAAGGCAGCCGAGATGTTCCCGAAGGCGGAGACGTCGATCAAGGCAGCCTACGAGGCCGGGGTGAAGATCGCCGTCGGCACCGACGCCCCGGCCATCCCGCACGGCAAGAACGCCGATGAGCTCGTCACGCTGGTGGAGTGGGGCATGCCGCCGCTGGCGGTCTTGCGCGCGGCCACCACGGTCGCGGCCGACCTGATCAACGTGACCGACCGGGGTCGGCTGGCGGTTGGTCAACTCGCCGATGTCATTGCGGTGCCGGGAAATCCGTTGTCCGACATCAGCGTGACTCAGCGGGTGAACTTTGTGATGAAAGGCGGCAAGGTTTATGTCGGAGCGAATTGAGGACCTCGTCGACATCCAGCAACTGCTGGCTCGGTATGCGGTGACCATCACTCAGGGGGACATCGACGGTCTCGTCGCGGTCTTCACCCCGGATGGAACCTACAGCGCGTTCGGCGAAACGTATTCGCTGGACCGTTTCCCGGTGTTGGTCGACGCCGCCCCCAAGGGATTGTTCATGACGGCGACCCCGGTGATCGACCTGAACGGCGACACCGCCACCGGAACCCAGCCGCTGTGCTTCATCGACCATGCGACGCACGACATGCGGATCGGTTACTACAAAGACAACTACGTGCGGACTGCCGACGGTTGGCGGCTGAAAACCCGTGCGATGACCTTCATTCGACGTAGCGGTATCCACGACTCGGGTCGTCCGCACGCAGTGGGACGACCGCCTGCATGAAAGTCGAGCAGTTCCGGGCAGATCTTCGAGCCTGGCTCGACGAGAACGACTTGACGCCGGGGCCTGATCACTCGCTGGAAGCCCACATGCGGCAGATGGCCAGAGTGAGCCGAGCCCTCTACGACGCCGACTGGATGCGCTACGGCTGGCCGGTCGAAGTCGGCGGCCTGGGTGGCCCGGCCATTCTTCGCGCGGTTGTCGGCGAGGAAATCGTCGGCCGCCGTCTGGCCGAGCCCGGCCCGTACTCGATGCTCGAGGTGCTCACGCCGACGATGATCGACTACGCGCCGGACGGACTCGCCGCAGAGATGGTGCCGCGCCTCCTTCGGGGTGAAGAGCAATGGTGCCAAGGCTTTTCCGAGCCGGGCTCCGGTAGTGACCTCGCGTCCCTGACCACCCGCGCGGTCCAGGACGGCGACAACTGGATCATCAACGGGCAGAAGGTCTGGACGAGTTACGCGCAGTTCTCCACCCGGTGCATTCTGCTCACCCGCACCGCGCCGGGCCACGACGGCATCACCGCGTTCTTCGTCGACCTGGACACCCCGGGCATCACCGTCCGCCCGCTGCGCACCATGCACGGGGTCGACGAGTTCTGCGAGGTCTACTACGACGACGTCGTGGTGCCGGCGGATCGCATGCTCGGCAAGCCTGGTGACGGTTGGCGCCTGGCGATGGATCTGCTGCCGTACGAGCGCTCCACCTGCTTCTGGCAACGCATTGCCTATCTCTACTCCCGGTTCGACGAGTTGATCGCCGAGGCAGTCGATCCCGACGAATACGAGCTCGGCGCGGCCTATCTCGCGTTGCACACGCTGCGCTGCCGCTCGCGCGGCACCCAGCATCGGCTGGCCGACGGCGAGCCGCTGGGTCCGCAGACGTCGATCGACAAGGTGCTGCTGGCAGGCGCCGAGCAACGGCTCTACGACACCGTGCGCGATCTGCTGCCCGGGACCCTGGAGTTGGACGAAAGTCCCTGGCGCGCAGAGTTTCTCTACTCGCGGGCGTCGACCATCTACGGCGGGACCGCCGAGATCCAGCGAAACATCATCGCGCGCCGGCTGCTGGATCTGGGCAAGGAGTGAGCGTGGACAGCGAATCCTTGCAGCTGCTGGAAGACGGTCTGCGCAAGACGATGGCGACGGCTTCGGGTGAGCGTCTCGACGCGGCGCTGGCCGAGCTGGGCTGGCTCGAGATGCTCGACGAAATGCCGGAAGCCGCCGTCCCGTTGGTGTTTCGGCTGCTCGGCGAGACCGGTGCGCACGCCCCGGTGCTCAACGACGTCGTGCTCCGGGCGGCCGGCCGCGACGGCGGAGGGACCGTACCGCTGCCGTTCGCGGGCAATTCCTGGGTGGTGTGGGAGCGGACCGACCAGCCGACCACCGTGTTGGGCGATGACCTGCCGATACACCGCGCCGAGCAAGGTGAGTCGGTGCCGGCCGATGCCGGACGGACTGCGCTGGGCTGGTGGCTGGTGGGTTCCGCACGCGCGATGCTGACGCTGGCCCGCCGGCACGCGGTGGACCGCAGCCAATTCGGCCGGCCGGTCGCGTCGTTCCAGGCGATTCGGCACCGGCTGGCCGAGACATTGGTCGCCATCGAGGGCGCGGAGTCCACGCTGGTGGCCGCCGCGATCGCGCCAGACGCGCTAAGCTCGCTGCTCGCCAAGGCCGCCGCGGGCCAGGCGGCGCTGACCGCCGCGCGGCACTGCCAGCAGGTGCTGGCCGGCATCGGTTTCACTGCCGAGCATGAGCTGCACCGACACATCAAGCGCGCACTGGTCCTCGACGCGACGCTCGGCAGTTCACGTGAGCTGACGCGCGAGGCCGGAGCGGCGTTGCGTGAGAGCGGCTCTGCGCCGCGGCTGATCCAGCTCTGAGGCCGTCGAGATCGACGCCAGCGTCGACGCCTCTCGCACAAATCCGCGTCAGCGCCGATTTCGGCGCCGCGTCCTAGTTGCGAGGCAGCCCGAGTACCCGC
>NZ_PKEK01000006.1 GCF_002863225.1 Mycobacterium sp.
GCGGCCGGTTCGGATGCCGGCTGTCGGATGAGGGCGTTGCGCTGGGCATTGCGATGCCGTGGCGGTGAGGTGCGGGATTCGGCGAGAAATCGCGTCGGCGCATATGCGGTGATGCGGTATGCGCATCGGTTGTCAAGCAAATGCGGATGGGGGAGGCGCTCGCCCTTAGCTTCCGCCTGGCGGCTTCAGCACGGCCGAGCGTATTCCCCCTGTCAAGCATTGGGCGAACATCGCGATGGCATACCCGCATATGCGTTATCAATTCGTTACATATGCGGATGTCGGGGAATCGGCGATTCACCCCGCATAGGGGGGTGTCCACAACGCCGTTTCCCCAGGAGGCCTGGCCGATGCCGCCCCAGCCGCTACGCCGTACCTACGCCGCAGTGCGCGCCTACTCCGATCAACTGCGCGAACTCATGGATCAGCTCGCCGCCGACCCCCTCGACGAGGCCAAGTCCGTGGCCGTGGTCGCTCACATCGTCAACAACCGGGGCATCGCGGCGCATCTGTTCGACGTCGTTGAAGACCACCGGTTGGGTGCCGCATGCTGACCCGAGCGTTCGGTCGGCTGACCGAAGACATCTTCCTCAAAGTCAGTGGCGGCGACGCCATCCGCGCCGACGAACTCCGCTCGCGCGCGACCGGCCTGTTTCTGAGCTTCGTGATGCTCAGCTACGTCCCACTCGTTGCGGCCGTTCCGCTGCTGGTGGTGAACCGGCCGGCGTCGGTTGATCAGACCGCCGCCGAGGATCAACTCACCGCAGTGTCGGCCTACGCAGTCCAGTACGTCGACGTCTACTTGAAAGACCCGTCCAACAGCGACGCGATCAAGGCGTTCTACACCGGAGAGGTACCGACCTCGGCCCTCGCGCCGGGGGGCCGTGCCCTGCGCGCCGCATCGTGTCTGCCGGGGGTGTTCAGCGACGGCTACCAGACCTACTCGGTGCTCGTCGACGCTGAAGTTCCCAAGGCCGCCCATGCCGCGGCGATGGTGGCGATGAAGTTGCAAGTCGACATCTCCGCCGACGCCGACAACCGGTTCCGCGCGTTCACCCTTCCGCATGCCCGCCCGGCGCGTAAGCCGGGTCGCAGTGTCGAGCTGGCCACACAGATGACGGTGTCCCCCGATCGGCCGGTGTTCATGACCGTCCGGGGATTCCTGGGAGCACTGCTGACACGGCAGGGTGATCTCGCACCGTTCGTCGCCGCCGGCTCCACGCTCACTCCCGAACCGGAGGGCCTGTACGCGACGTTGTCCGTGGAACGGGTCGCGGTCAATTCTGAGGCCGGCGCCGCCCAGGACGTACCCCAACACGCGGACGGACTTGAGGTGACCGCGCGCGCAATTGTGCAGACCGCCAGCGGGGTGTCGATGCCGATGGACTTTCCGCTCGTGATGTCGGTGGCCGGCGGTCACTGGCAGGTCGACCGGATCAACGACGCCCCGGGCATCGTGCCGCCTCCGCCCTCTGATTCCGCGCCCACGGATACGCCGTCGACGACGTCGTCACCGACCAGCTCTGTGTCGCACAACTACTCCAGCACCACAACGGAAGGAAATTGACAATGATCACCACACTGGCACCCTTGATGGCCGACCAGCTCGCCGCCGGCGGCGGCGCTCACGTCCGCGTCGTGGCGTCCCCAATCTGGGACATCGGCGCGGACCTCAAGAACCACGGCATCACCCTGGCGGTCTATCTGCTCATGGGTGGCACCGCGTTGGTCTCGGCGTTCGAGTTCTTCGTGACCAAGAACCGGACTGCCGCCTTGCGAGTCGCAGCGATTGGTGTCGTGCTGATGGGCATCGTCGGTGCCCTGCCGTCGCTGGGGGTGGTGTCCAAGGACACCCTCAACTCCGCGGTCCACGGCGGAACTCGCTGAGCCGCCATGTTTGTCGCGAAGTGGTACACCCGGGCCAGCCGTGTTCGCATCGTCATCGCCAAGTTCGACGGTCGCTGGACCATCCCCGGCGGGCCCTACCCGATTCCCGAACTGGTCGCCCTCGTCGGCGGGCTGCTGTGCACGCTGATGCTGCTCCCCCGGTTCGGTCATCCGTTTCTGACTCTGATCGTCGGCGTCGCAGGCACTGTCTGTGGAGTCGGCGCCATGCGTCTGATGCCGTACTCACCGGTCAGCTTCGGGACCCGCGTGCACCGCGTGATGCGGCTCTACACCAGCCCGATCAGCGCCACCGGCGCACTGGCCGGCGCCGCGGCCAACACCGTGTCCACGGTGCGGCCCGCCATCACCGTCCTCGAGGTCATCCCCGTCGCGGCGCCGGCGGGCCGGCATGCCCGCCATGCGGCTGCGCCTGTCGCGGCGCGCGGCGCCTGGGACGGGCTGTTCGAGCAGCCAGCCACCGCGGCCGCGGAACTCTTCGGCTGACCCCAACCACACCCTCTAGGAGAACCTGCGATGGCCAACGACCTCGACGCCAACTTGCAGCCCACCGTCTCGGTGATGGGCAACCTTCGCCGGATGCGCGACGGCGGGATCTGGGCGGACTATCAGATGACCGGCCTGGCGTACGGATACACCAGCGACGAAGTCAAATACGAGACGCTGATCCACCACAAGAACCTCATCCGGGCGCTGCCGAACAACTCGCTGATCGCCGGCGTGGTCGCGGCGATGAACCCCGACGAGATCATGGCCCGCGCGATCGCCGGTACCGATCTGCACGCCCACCCGCTGTGGCGCGAAGAGTGCGAAGGCAAGCACCGGTTCTTCAGCGAGGACGTCTTCGCCACCGAGCGGGTGTTCCTGCTGTCGTTCCCCGTGGTCAGCTCCGACAGAGTCAGCGACTTCACCGGAATGAGTGCGGGCAGCCGGCGCTCGGTGGAACGCAACCGCGTGGAGATGGGCCAGGCCGCCGGGTTGGCCGCCGAGATCGTCTCCAGGTTGCCGGGGGTGTTTAACTTCGCGCCGCTGACCGCGGCGCAGATGGTGTGGGGGTGGAACCACTCGCTGTCGCGCGGTGTGCCATGCGAGGTGTTTCCGCTGCCGATCGCCTCGAACGTGGCCTCCCCAGCGGGCGCGTTCGCCGCGGCGGAGTTCAACGAGGGCGAGCGGCGCGGTGAGCAGAAGCGGTGGCGGCCGAGCAGCTTTTCCCCGCTGGTGAAGATCACCCAACCCGGGCGGATCGGCGCCCCGGAATCGTGGCAGACCCTACTGGCGATCGAAGCGCTGCCTCTTGAAGGTCTGCAGTTCCCCGGATCGGAGTTCTTCACCATCGCCGATCGTGTCGACGGGTTCGACGTGGACTGGGCGGTGCGGGTGCACAAAACGGCCCGCGAACATGCGATCTCGCGCAACACCAAGAATCTGCGCCGACTCAACGAGCAGGTCGGTGAACGTGACAGCGAGGTGTCGTTCGCTCAGGACACCCTCAGCGAGCAGGTGATGCTGCTCGGTGAATACAACGGTCTGCTGGAAAGCAACGACGACGAGATCGAAGTCGCGTTGACCCCGATGTTCGCGGTCGCGGCCACCACGAAGGCGCGCTGCGAGGACGGCGCCCTGAAACTGGTCCAGGCGTTCGAACGCAACCGCATCAAAGTGGTAGCCCCACTGGGCGGTCAGCGGGAGCTGTGGGCGGCGATGAATCCCGGCGGCACCGGCCTGCGGGTCGTGACCGACTTCGCGCACGTGACGATGAGCGAATACGCCGCGGCGAGTGTGCCGTGCGCGACCGCCGCGGTCGGGGACCAAGCCGGACCGATCATCGCGCTGAACCTGTCCGGTCGGCGCAACCAGCCGGTGCACCTGGAGTGGTGGCGCGAGACCCTGAAAGACGCTTCCTCGGCGATCGCCATCGCTGGCGAGCTGGGCGCCGGCAAGACCTGGCTGATCATGTTCTTGCTGTTCTTGCTGCGCGACAACGGCGGTCAGTTCCTGGCCATCGACCGCACCGACTCAGGCGAATACGCCCGCCCTGCTGCGACTTTGGCCCGCCACGCCATCATCGACCTGATGCGGCCGCAGTGGTCGATGGATCCTCTGCGCACGTTCAACACCGATCTCGGTGTCGACGCGGCGGTGGAACTCCTGACACCGCTGTTCGAGTGCGAGGCGAACTCCCCCATGGGTATGACGTTGGGTGAAGTGCTGCGCCCCGAGTGGGGGGTCCGGTCGATCCCTGACCTGCTGGCGGTGCTGGAGCGCGGCGCGACCCAGGGGCATCTGCGTGACGGCAAGTCACTGCCGGCGGGCTGGGACGAGCTCTACCGCCACCTGGCCTATTGGTCGGGTCGCCGTTACGCTGCGGCCCTGTTCGACCCGAACCTTCCGGCGCTGGATCTGACCACCGACGGCATCGTGATCCGCACCAATCGGGTCGAGGTACCCACCGGTGAGGAGGCCGCCAGCGGAGAAGCGCTGAGCCCCAGCAAGGTGTTCGGCCGCGCCATCTACGGCCTGTCGATGGAAATGGGGCGCCAGGCATTCCAGCTCAATAAAGGCCGTCCGGCCGCGGTCGCACTCGATGAGGCCTACCACGTGACCTCGACGGCCACCGGCCTGGCCAGGACCGCGCGGCTCGCGCGTGACGGCCGCAAAGACAACATTTCGCTGATCTTGGGAAGCCACGACCCTGTCAGCGACTACCCGGCCGGCACCGCGCTGGATTTGATCCCGATGCGCATCGTGATGCGACACCGTGACGAAACCCTGGCGAGACGCTCCCTGAAATGGCTTGGGATTGATCCCGACGCCAACCCGCACATCCTGCGTGACCTGCGCACCAACACCTCCCCCAAGGGTGTCGACGGGAAGGTCATGTCCGGGCGCGAGGGCGAGGGCTACATGAAAGACGCCCGCGGCGCCATCGGCCGTATCAAAGTGCTGGGCCCGACGTCGCCGCACCGTCGTGAAGCCATGAGCACCACTCCCCCAGACCACGCCGCCGCCGGCGCCGTCGATGCCGCATAGACGAGGGACCGACGTGACCGCTATTGACGCCCCCGACGTTCAGGTGCAGGCCCGCCTGGATCGTCTCGCTGTCCGGGCCGCGTGGATTCGTGCGTGGACACCGGCGGTGCTGCTGCGGTGGTGCTGGCGGCACCGGCTGGCCGCGGTAGTCATCCTGGCCGGGTTCCTCGCGCTGATGATCGGGGCGGCGTACGCGATCGCCGACCCGGGCACCGGTGCTGACACCGGCGGCGGGGACGCGATGATCGCGTGGCAGGGAATCAAGGATTCCGACGGAGTGCCGGTCGCCAAATACACGCTCACCCTCAACCAGGGCGGCTGGGATGCCCCGATCTACGCCGCGTGGGCCACCATCGACTCGGCGGGATACGAGATCTACCTCGGGATCACCTCGACAGCGTTATGGCTCATCCGCTTCGTCATGACCTTCGAATGGCTCGGGCTGTTCACCGGACCGTTCAAAGCGATCGGGCGCGGTGTGGACGACGCCATGGACCAATTCGGTTTGGCCCCTATGGCTTTGGCCGTGCTGGCGATCATCGCCGTGGCGACCACGCTGGCTGGTCGCACCGCCAAAGCGGTGTCCAACCTCGCTATGGGGCTGATCATGGTGGGGTTGGCTGCCACCATCTTCGCCCACCCGCTCGGCGAGCTCGTCGGCCCGGACGGGCTGCTGGCCAAAGGACGCGACACCGGACTGCAGATCGCGACCTCGGTGTCCGATCACGAGATGTCTAGCAGAGGCGGATCGGCCAACGTCGACACCATGGTCGAGCGTCTGGCCGACCGGTTCCTGCGCAAGCCGACTCAGATGATCAACTTCGGTGAAGTCAGCGACTCCGTGTCACGCAAGTGCCGCGAGGCATGGAGTCGAGGCGTCAAACAAGGCCACGACGACAAACTCAAAGACGACATCGCCGGCTGCGACAAGGACAAAGGCCCAGCGATGCACCAGAAGTCGATGGGCAGCCCCGCCGCGGTGATCGTTCCGCTGATCATGTGCGGGCTGCTGTCACTGGTGCTGGTGGCCTTCGCCTGCTACTTCGTGTGGCACGTCGTACGCGCCGCGGTGCAGGCCATGCTGTATGCGGCGCTGGCGCCCCCGGCGTTCGCGATAGGCGTCATTCCCGGTGGGGCGCAAACGTTTGCGTGGAAAACGATCCTGGACGCGGCGATGGCGTTCACCGCGATGATCATCTACACCGTCGCCTTCGGCGGCTACAACGTGATCCTCGACCGGGTGTTCAAAGAGTCCAACGCCATCAAGGCGATCTTCTTGACCGCGCTGGTCCTCGCGTTCGGGTTCGCGTTCTTCTCCCCGCTGCGCCGCATCCTTGACCGCAGCCGCGACACCGTCGCCGCCCGCCTGTCCGGGGGATCCGCAGGCGGTTCTAACCGCACATGGTTGAACCGCGCCGCGGATGCCTCACGGGTCAAAAACGAAGTCGGACAGGCCTTCAAGCGCGGAAAGCGTGGGGGCGGACGTGACGCCGGCAAGATCGATTCGGAGTCTGAATCCTCAACGCGTGGCTCCGGTGCGACCACAGCCGCGACCCAACAGGCGCCAACGGTGTCCGGTTCGTCATCACCGCGGGCCGACGACTTCGTCGGCCAAGGCACCCCCGCAGGCTCCGGCGGCGGCGGCGGCGCCACCACCGGCAGTGGTGGCAGTCGGTCGACCGAAGCGACCGCGTCCTCGCCGGGCCACAACCGAGAACGGCTCGCCGAGGCGATCCGGCTCGCGCGCGCCGCCCGCGGCGGCGGCGGCGCGGCGTCGGCTCACGGATCAGGGCGCCACGCCTTGTCCGAGGCGGCCTGAGCGGCGGGCTGACTGGTGGAGCCGATGGAATGGATCACCGTCGGGCGGCTGGTGTGGGCGCACCGCCGCAAGCTGTACATGGCTGCGGCCGCCGTGATGGCCTTCGGTCTAGCGGCGGCGATGGTGTTGTTCTTGCTGCTGGGTGGCCCGGGCTCGCCGCCGGCGACGGCGGGAATGACCCAGCAGTGCCAGCAGCAGTTACAAGCCCAGGGCATCAGTGCCGACACCGGGGTGTCGTTTGGTCCGGGCCCGGTGAACAACGGGCGGGCCGTCATCGCCGCCGGTGTGCAGATGAAGATCCCCGAAAAGGGGATCATCATCGGGCTGGCAGTGGGCTTGGAGGAATCCGGGTTGCGCAACCTGGCCAACTCCAACGTGCCGGCATCCATGGCTATCGCCCACGAAGGGGTCGGCCACGACGGCCAATCCGTGGGCATCATGCAACAGCAGCCCTGGTGGGGAACGCTGCGCGATCTGATGACCCCCGGGGTCGCGGCCCAGAAGTTCTTTCGGGCCCTGCTCAAGGTCGGGGGTTGGCAGAACATGGCCCCGACCGTGGCCGCCCAAACGGTTCAGCAATCCCGGTTTCCTGACGCCTATGCCGCGTTCGTGGCCCAAGCCACCGTGTTCTACCGCCAACACGTCCATGAGGTGCTGGCCAGTTCCGGGCAGAGCACCCCGCCGCCGGCCGCTAGCGACGACAGCGGACGCGATGCCTGCGGCGTCGCGCGTTACGGCGGCCAACAGGCACCCACCAACCTGGGTCCCGGTACCGCTGCCGGGGTCGCCGCGGCCCGGGCCGCCGAAAAAGAACTCGGCCTGCCCTATGTGTGGGGCGGCGGCACGATCAACGGGCCCACCGGCGGCGGGTTCGACTGCTCGGGGTTGGTGCTGTTCGCGATCTACCAGGGATCCGGGCATCGAATTGTTCTGCCGCACTTGACCTATGACCAGGTCCACTACGGGCGCAGCGTGCCCCGCAACGCGGTGCAGCCCGGCGACATGCTGTTTTTGAACCCTGATTCACGCGGGCCAGGTCACGTCGCGCTGATCATCAACCCGACCACCATTATCGAGGCCCCCGACTTCGGCATCCCCGTCAAGTTGTCGCCGTTCCCGGCGCGCTTCGTGGCCATCAAACGAGTGTTGTAGAAGGAGATATCAGTTATGCCAACAGCATTGAGCACCTTTGCCCGTCGGGTACGACCGGTGCGGCGCCTGCCGTCCCGCGTCAAGGTGGGCATCGTGGTCGCGGTCGTCGCGGTGGCCGGCCTGGCGTGGGAGCATCACGGTCACAGCGAGAGGGCCGCTACGCCGGTCGCGCCGCCTTCGGCATCAGCGCCGGCGCCTGGTCCGGAGTCCACCAGCGGTGACTACGGCGATCAACCCAGCCAAGAGCAGCTGCCGCCGCCGACGGTGGCGCCGCAGGCGGCATCAATGGACGCCGCTCACGCTGTAGCGCAACGCTTTGCGAGTAATTTCGGCACGCCGAACAACAACCGAGACGACTGGTTGACTCGGATCGACGCCGATGTCTCGACGCAACTGCGCGAGCAGTATCAGCTCACCGATATCCGCAACGTGAACCAAGCCGCGGTGACCGGGCTGGTGGGCCCGCTGGATGTGCTGCCCGGGGCGGTGGCGTTTCGCGCCACCTACAGCGATGACTCGCAGATCCAGATGCACCTCGAGCTGTCGCTGGACGGCTGGAAAGTCGTCAACGTGGTGCCGGTGCGCGCCGGGTCGCTGGCCGCACCCGCTGCGCCGGAGGTGCGGTGATGGGCATCAGAGCCGGAGCCGGTCTGAAAAGTGAGGGCGCCAAGGCCGGCGCGGCGGGCCCGGCGCGGGCCTACGCCACCCACGGCGCCGAGCTCAACCGGCCGCCCGTCGCCGGCGAACGCAAGCATGCCGCCGAAGAAACATGGTGGATTCTGCTGGCAGGGGTCGGCCTGGCCGGGTTCTTCTGCTACACGCGGGTGTGGCCGGCGCTGCAGCATGTGTTGAACACGCCCTCGCCGGCGCGGGACTGGCTGCTGCCGAGCTCCCCGGATCCGCTGTACACCGTCGCCGGGGTCGGGGTGGGCTGGTTTTGGGTGCTGTTCATCGCCGCCCCGGTGATCGTTGCAGCGCTCGCGCTGCTGTGGTGGGCGATGCTGGCGTGGTCCAACCATCAGGCCCGCAGCGGTCACACCGGGCACCTACGGGCAGGCCAGGTGTGGGTCGGTGAGCAGTACCCGGTCGCCTCACTGGGGCTGGCCGGCCTCGCTGCGGACCTGGCAGCAAACGGAGCCCTGCTGCGGTGGTCAGGGTCTGCGGCGCAGACGGTGCCGGGCCGGCTGCTGGTCGTTGCGCTGTTGTGCGCCGGGGTTTTCGCGGTGTGGCAGCTCGCGCACTGGGCCTACGCGCGGGGCAAGATCACCGTCGCGATGAACCGAGTCACGTTCCTGGTGTCACCGACGCTGGGGTGGCCCGACCTTCGCGCCGGGAGGGTCACCGCGTCGCGCTGCCATGTGCCGCGAAAAGGCGCAGGGTTCGCGGGGATCGTCACGCTGCACTACAGCCAGCATCCCCGATCGGTCGGTGACGACATGACCGCCGAAGTGAGCGCTGTGCTGCTGGATGTGACCGGACAGAACTACGCCATCGAAAACCGGGTGCTGACAAGGACATTGGTAGCCACCCATCACGTTCCCGGCGAGGAGATTGAGACCGGTGATGACGCCGAGATCGTCCTGGCGCCGCTGGTGGCGTCCTGGTTCGACGCGGCCGCGCAGATCACCGCGGTAAGCGTCGATACGGCCCGCCCGGTCGTCGACGACACGCGCGGCGACATCGAGGCCGGCGGTGACCCCGCCGACGCCGACAACCAGGCCGCGTCTGCCACCACAGCCAATGATGTTGTGGCAGCTCGGATCAGAGAGTTCACCATCGGATTCGTCTACAACATCAAGGTCAGCTCGAACTATCGGCGCGGGATGATCGAAGGGATGGTCTCTGACGCGCTGGGCGGATCGTGGGAAGCCGAATGGTCCATGGCCTCGCGTCGGGTCCGGTTCGTGCGCTGCCCGGGCCTGCCGACCATGGTCGATCCGCCAATGGAGTTCCCCGAGGTGTCGCGGGCAAAGATCCGGGCGCTGTATGCCTCGACGACGATCCCGTTCGGTGTCGACGCCTACGGCAACGTCATCAGCTGGGACTTCAAAGCCTCCCCGCACATGTTGATCTGTGGGCAGACCTCCTCGGGTAAGACCTCAGCGCTGATGACGATCTCCACCCAGTGCGCGCGACGCGGGTACAACGTCGTGTGGGTCGACCCCAAGGGTTTCGACTCCCCGGGCATGCGGTCGTGGCCGAATGTGTCGCTGGTGACAGCGGGCACCAGTGAAGACGGCATGGTGGGTCATACCGCCGCGCTGCGGTTCATCGCCGACACCATGCAGGCCCGGCTGGATTCGGTGATGGTCAACCCCAACCGCGCCGACGATTTCGATCCGATTGTGGTCATCACCGACGAGTTCTCCAACCTGGTGGTCGCCCTGGGTGAGTTCTTCAAGAACTTCGGCGGCAAAGGTGTGCCCCCCACCACCAAGGACGTCGGCATCCTGCTGCGTACCGCGCGTGCGGTGGGCATCCATATGGCGATCGGTATTCAGCGTCCCGACACCTTGTTCATCGGTGGTGAAGCCCGTGACAACACCGCGTTGCGGGTGGCGATGGGGCGGCTGCGTTCCAAGGACGCCGCGATCATGATGTTCAACGACCCCGTGGCCGGGACCCGGGTGCAGCCCGGCATCAAAGGCCGCGGCACCGTGCAGTTGCCCGACGGGCGGTTCCGGGAGATGCAGGCGTTCTACACGCCGAAGATTCCGGCCACCGACCAACAGTGGGCGGCGCTGTCTGATCACGAGCGGGCCATCGTCGACGAGCTGCGCAACGTCGACAGCTTCTGGCCGCGGCGCGTGGTGGACAGCGCATTGCGCGGCTATGACCCCGACGATGAAGGCCAGGAGCCGATGACGTTCGCGCAGATCCGGCAGTCGCCCATCGTGTTGGCCGCGGATCGCCCCGACTTGGATCCGCTCAGCGAGCGTTACGTGCCTCCGGTGTCGCGGCACAAAGCGACTATGGACGACCAGGACGACGCTACGGGCGCCGCTGAAGGCGTTGCGCAGACTGGACCGGCGCCGTCGGCGGTGCAATTCGGCGGGCCAGTCGATGGGTTCGATGACGACTACCTGCCCGATATCGAGGACGAATACGGGCCGCCGATGTCGGTGCCGGCCAACGAAATCTCCCAGGGCGACCTGGTCGACGTTTCCATTGACGGTGTCATCGACTGGAAGTACGTTCACGCTGAGCCGTACCCCACCGACGATGTCGACGGTCACGACCGGCTGGTGATCCCGTACCGGGATCTCGACGACGGGCGCAACAACGCCGACATCGACGTCGACCTGTATGAGGTTATGCAGGTGCGCAAACTGCTTATGCAGTAACAATTTTCGGCCGGGCCGCGAAACTGGAGGGAGACCGGATGGCGTCGAAGAGGAAGGCCGGGCGCGCCGCCGCTGAAGCGGCCTACGCCGACCTGCTCAAAGAGAACACCAGCCTCGTCGGCGACGTCGGGGAAGCTTTCGATGACTTAGTCGCCAAGCTCGACGACGCAACCCACGCCCGCGACCGCTACGAGGACGCCCGCGCCGCCGCGGTGAAAGGCGGGGCGGTCACCAACGAGCAGCTCGAGCAGATGGGATACAAGAAGACCCCGAAGCTGCCCGCCCCGCCGCCGCGGGTCGCCGCTGGATCGCCAGGCGTCGCCGAGCAGGCGGCAAGTTCACTGTCCGAGGATGCCACCGGGGCCGAGCCGCGTGAGCCCGCGCTGGCCGCCGCCGGCACCCAATCAGAAAGCAACAGCCATGAGTAGCCCCATTGAGGCGTTGTGCGAGCAATCCCAAGAACAGCACCGCCGGTATCTGGATTTGTTCGGCACCAACCCGGTGCGCGGTGACGGCCTGCGGGAGGTGCGCGATCAATGCAGCGTGCTTGCCGAGCAGGCCCGCACGCTGCGCCAGAATGTGATCGACCTGGACTTCTCGACGGCGGTGACCGGGTGAGCGGCGGTCCTTTCGCGCAGGTCACCGGCCACGACCCGCTACCCCTCGACGGATTCGGGGGAGCCGCAGGTGACGGTGGAGCTGCCGCGGACAACAGCGCCCAAACCAACATCGCCGGCGCCAACGGAGTGGCCGGCAACGCCAACGCTGAGGCGCAGGAAATCGCGGCGGTGCCCAACCCGAACTCCCCGGAGGGCCAGGCGGCGATCTTGGCGATCATCGAGAAATACCAGGCAAAAAGCACCGGCACGGTCGAAGGGGCCGCCGCTGACGAGCAAGCCAACGGCGCAAAAGCCGCCGGCGACAGCAGCAGCGGGCACCACCACCACGGTGACGATGATGACGACGACGACTCCAAGAGCGGCGGCAGCGGCGGGCTGATGGACGTCCTCGGTCAGCTGCTGGGCGCAGGCGGATCCGGTCTCGGCGGTGGCGGAGGAAGCCCCTTCGGGGAAGGCGGATTCGGCTCCGGGATGGGCGCCGGCGCCAACCCCTTCGGCGACCCCTACGGCGCGCAAACCGCCGGGGCGGCGGCCCCGGCCGCCGACCCGTTCGCCACCACACCCGGGACGGCGCCTGCGCAAACCGCGGCCGCGACGACATCAGCGGATCCGTTCGCCTCCCCGCCGGCCGGCGCCACCAACGCCGAACCGGCCGCGAACAACAACGGCGCTTCCAACCCATTCGGGTCCGACGCCGGCGCGGGCACAGCGGGTGCCGCCGGATCCGGCAGCGGCGGCAAAGCCAAGAGCGGCGCCGGGTCCAGCGACGGCGGCGGGATAGACCCCGAGGCGTTCGGTGGCGGCGACGGCGGCGGTGTTCCCGCCGACCCCGCATCCGCCAACGGCTAAGCACCACAGGGACTTTCGTGGCATCATGACGGCGACACTCGGTAGCGCACCAGTCACCTCCCTGTGGTACGGGCAAGGCCGCGCAGTCGACGTGACCCGGCGGCTGGAGTCACTGACGGCGTTGCCGTCCCCACCCGGGCCGGCCGGGGTCATCACCGCCCGCCCCGACGACGTGACGGTGACGTTCGTCGAAGGACTGCGAGGACCACTGCCCCCGCCCTGGCAGGCCGAGGGTCGCGAAGCGCGCATCGGCTGGGAATCGGTACCCACCGGCGGCCCACCCGATCCCGAACACCCGGTGTATCTCGTGGTGTTCGGAACGACCGACGACGGCGCCCTCATCGCGTTGAACCTGGCGGCTTTCTCCCGTGTCCGCATCGGCGGAGACCCCGCAACCGCGGCGGCGGTCATCACGCGCTGGGTCCTGGAACTGCTGGCCACCCACCCCGACATCACCATCGGACTGACAGAAGATGTCTGGAGCGCGCCGTGGACCACCCGGGTCCGCCCGGTCGCGCCGGGCCACGTGCCCGCCGTCGACGTCCTGGTGTGCGGCTCGGCCCTGACCTACGCCGAACGCGCACAAATTGTGGCCGCGGCCTCCAGCCCCATCCTGCTCGACCTTGGCGACGACGCCGCAGTCACGGCGACCTGGTCGATCACCTGCGGAGCCGATCGCGAAGGCCAGATCGGCCGCGGCGCCGCAGGCAGGCCGATGTCAGCCACCCTGATCGTGCCAGGACCCGACGTCGTCGACCGGTGCGCACAGCTCATCACCGCCGCCGCCCAGCCCGCCGGCACACCCGATGCGGTCCCCCTCAGCAGCGACAGCGACGACAGTGCAGCGACCGAGACAGCTCTGCCCCACGCCGATCAGGACCCCGGAAGCGACAGCGCCGGCATCGACTTCTTCGAAGAACCCGGCGACGACCAATCAGTCTGGGACACAGAAGAACCCGTCGATGACGCTCCGCACTGGCGCACCGACGAACCCGCCGCCGCGGGCGTCGTCGAGAAGGTTACCGAACAACGGGCCGTCGTCGCGGAACCGCGCGACCGAGCACCGGCCCCGGTCACCGATTCCGTCACCGACCCTTTCGAGTCCGCCCCGCACCCCGCCGCGGTCACCGAACCCCCCCGCAGCCCGCAGCCCCCGCCCGGGCCGGCCGCCGCAGTCGACGCGCCCGCCGAGCCGGCACCGGCGCCGGCCGTGGCGCCGATATGGAACCGCATCCTGGGCAGGGTCACGTTGTCCCCGCCCTACCCCGGGGCAGAGCCTGGGCCGCGCGAGCGCAGGCTCAACGAGCTGCTGGTGTATCTGCAACTGCACCGCCTGGCCAGCACCGATGGCATCATCGCCGCCGTGTTCAGTGGGGCGGCCACCGAAAAGACTGTGACACAACAGATGTCGCTGCTGCGTAAACGCCTCGGCATCCTTTATGCCGCCGGCCCCAAAGCGCTGCCCCCGATGAGTGAGGGCACCTACAGCCTGGAGCGGGTCGTGTGCTCGGACTGGAATGAGTTCGACCGGTTGGTCGAAATCCTCGTTGAGGCGACACCCACCTCACACCTGATCGCGGCGATGGACCTCGTCACCGGCCCCGCCCTCGGTGGTATCCCCGGCAAGGAATGGCCGTGGGCGCGCAACCTGCGTGAACAGATGCGTGACCGGGTGCCAGGGGCGGCGGCCGTGCTGGCGCGCCGCCAGCGCGAGGCGGGCCACTTCGCGATCGCTGTTGACACCGCGCGCAAAGGGCTGTGGTACGACAGCGTCCGCCAAGACCTGTGGGAAATGGCGTTGTCCAGTGCCCTGGAGTGCCGCGACAATGAGACATTCCGTGCGCTGCGCTCGCAGTACCTCAACACCATCGCAGGGCCCGACCGGGATTCCGCGGTCCTGCACCTCACCGGACGATCAGGATAAGACGATGCATTCAATTGAGTTGAGCCAGTTCAAAGACGACGACGACGACATCATCACGACCGCGGAGACCGACCCCGAAGCGCTGTCGGTGTCGGTGCGGACCACCGGTGAAATCGTCGACATCGACGCCAAGCCCGACCGGGTACGTGCACTGGGCGCCGAGGGGTTCAAAGAGTTGTTCGTTAACTGCGCGCAGGCTGCGTTCGCCCACCGATATGATCCGCTGCTGACCCAGGAGTAAAGGCCTTAAACTTGTGTCACAAGACATCGTGGCGGTCCGGCCCGCCGGGTCACCGCCAGCCGCGCCTGTGAGGTCTTTGGTGCGCCGGGGCGCGGCGACGTTCGCGTAAGGCAGGTCATGGCACTCGACATCGATATCGACGGGTTTCGACGCACCGGACACCACGTTGCCGATGCCGCCTCGATGCTGCAGTACACCCCCGGCTCCGAAGTGCCGGCATGCGGTGCTGATCAGACCTCCCAAGCCATCATGGATAACCTCAACTCCCGGCAGAAATGGCTCAACGAGCACCTCGCCGCCGGTGCCGCGCAGGCCTTCCACGCCGCCGAAGGGATCGACGGCACCGCGACGGCCTATCAGCAGCAAGACGACGCCGGCGCGGCCGCCTACGTCGGCGGATCAGACTCCCCCGCGGCGCCATCGGCCCCGGTCAGTGCGGCCCCGCCGGCGCCCGCCGCGCCGCCGATGCTGACCGCGATCCCCTCGATCGCCGACCAGGACGGCGAGCAGATGGCCACCGACCTCGAAGGCGGCGCCGGCACAGGGCCGGCCATCCAGGCCGCCGCGCACTGGACCACGATCGCCGGGAAGGCCACCACGGCCAACGCGTCGCTGGCCGCAGCGCACACTCAACTCATCGCCTCCGGGCAGTCTCAAGTCCACGGCCCCCTGATGGCGCGTTTGACCAAAGCTATGGCATGGACCAGCGGGATCGCCGGACACGCGACCGCGCTGGCCGGCGGCTACACCGCCGCGGCCGATCTGCACACCACCACCAAGACAGCGGTGGGCTCCCCTGCGGTGTGGCGAGGCCGCAAGGAAGGACTGCGAGCCGCCCAGGCCGCGGGTCCTCCCGGAATCCCGGTGTACAACGCACGCAAAGCGGATTACACCCTCAACCAGGGGTTGGCCAGCTCGGCTGCCGAAAGCTACCAGGCCGGCGGCCACGGTGCTTCCACCCCGCCCGGCACACTGCCTGACCCTGGGCTGGATCCCAACACCAGCGGTGCCGACCCCGACAACAATCCCAACGATCCCAAGCAGCAACCGAAAGACGATGCCACGAAGGATCCTGACCAGCAGAGCTCAGGGATGCAGGACATTTTGAGTTCGATGATGGGCGCGCTGCAGCCGTTGATGAAAGCGGCGGGCAACCCCACCCAAAGCCTCGGTCAACTCGGTCAGCTCGCCCAGCAGGCCGGCAGCCTGGCCGGCATGGGTTCCAAAGGGGCGGCGCATTCCCCGATCAAACCCGCGGCGCTGTCGGGTGCGCATCCCGGCGCCGGTCATGGCGGTGGCGGTGGAAGCCCGATCAAAGGCGCGGGCCTTGCCGGTGTGCATCCCGCGTCGTTGAGCGGCAGCCCTGCCGCGACACCGGCGAGTCCACCGGCGAAGTCGGCCGGACCGGCTGCAGCGGCCGGCGCCAGCGGCGGCGGTGCGGGCATGATGCCCATGGGAGCCGGCGCGGGCCACGGGCAGGGCAAGGGCGGCAAGGTCAACCCCGCGGAGGCGCCGCTGCCCGACGTCGACGAGGCCGGCCGACCGGGTGTGGTCGGGCAGAGCGCGCCCGCCAAAGCTGCGCCCGTGGTGGATCCGGGCTCGAAGAACGCGGTCAAGGAACGGCTCGCCGCGCGGAAGAAAAACCTCGCCGGTGATGACGGCTAGGACAAAATTCCCGCAACTTCGTGTCCTACTTTTGTGCCACCCTGATGGCATGACTGATGTGGCCCCCGGTGACGCGTCGCGATGAACATGCCAGAAATCCCCCTGCACCCGCTGGTGACCGCAGAAATCGCCCGCGGCAGACAGTTCCTCGAGCAGATCCGCGCCGCGCGCCGCAACATTGAGCAGCTGCGCGTCACCGTCACCTGCCCCGAGGGGGACAACCAGATCGTGTTCTCCGGCGACGGGATGGTCACCGACGCGACGTTCACCGAGGATGTGTTTACCCGCCACCCGGGCGCCGCGTTGAGTGAGTTGCTGCTGGTGATGGCCGAAGAAGGTTATGCCCAAGTGTCGCAGAAGGTTTCGGCGCAAGTGAGCGCCATCGTGGAGCAGCGATGATCGGTGGTGACGGGCTGGAGTTGTTCGCCAGCAGCTGCGCCGCCCTCGGCGCCGAGGTGTACGGCCGCCGTCAGGTCGCTGACAAGCGTTCCGCGCGAACAGGATTCGAACGTCTCAGCGGCCAATATCCCGAGCAGTGCGACGGCTGGCTCGGTATCGCCGCCAGCGGTGCGCCCACCCGGGAGGTTCTCGAGGGCGCCTACCGTGCGATCGACACCTGCGGCGAGCTGATCGCCGCGACCGATGTCGCTGCGGACGCCCTCGATTTCGTGTTCGACTCCGGGATGTATGTCTCGCTGTACGCGCGCGGCGCCGACGGGCTGATCATCGCCACGGCCGCGGCACGTATCGGCGCCGGTGACCTCGCCGCCGCCCACGACCTGATCGAGCAGCGGCTCGGCGGCCGGCTGTCGAACGCGGCGAGCTGGGTGTTGGCGGTGTCCTACTACCGGGCCAAACGCTGGCATGACGTGCGCCGAGTGCTGGCGCCGATCGCCGGGAGGGTCGGTGAGGACCCTTACCTTCACCAGGCGGTGCAGGTGGCCAGCGGACTGGCCGGGGCCTACCTGGGGTTGTGGGAGCAATCCTTCGAACAGCTCAAAGATCAAGGGGGCGGCCCGATTCCGGCCGCCAACGGAGAGGCGCTACTGGGAGCGGCGCTGTGCGCGCGGGCGCTCGGGCGCGCCGACGAGGCGGCTGCGCTGCTCAACGAGGCCTACGGCGCCGCCGCCGACAACGCCGCGCTGCGCTCGACGATCACGAGCGCGCTGGCTGATCCCGGATTCGGTATTCACCCCACCACCGCGGCCCGCATCGACGCCCGCACCGATGTGTGGGACCCCGACACCGAGCCCGGCGAGCGGGATTTCGTTCGTTCCCTGGGCGCTGAGCGACGAGACGAACTCAAAGCCGAGGCGGCCGCCGAGCTCGCCGATTTCGTCGGCATGGACGACGTGAAAACCCAGATCGCGCGACTGGAATCCAGTGTGCGGGCCGATAAGTCCCGCGAGGCGCGTGGGTTGCCGTCGCGAAACAAGTCGCTGCACCTGGTGCTCAAAGGTCCGCCGGGCACCGGGAAGACGACGATCGCGCGGGTCATCGCCAAGCTGCTGTGCGCCGCCGACGTGTTGCCCTCGGACACCTTCGTCGAGGCCGGTCGCGCCGATCTGGTCGCCGATGTGATCGGAGGGTCGGAGAAAAAGATCGCCGCCATCATCGACCGCATCCTCGACGACGGCGGCGGGGTGCTGTTCATCGACGAGGCCTATGCGTTGACCGACACCGGATCCGACAACGACTTCGGCAAGATGGTCATCGCTGAACTGTTGCGTGTCATGACAAATCACTCCGACAAGCTGATGGTCATTGTCGCCGGCTATGCCGACAAGATGCAGGAATTCCTGGAATCCAACGAGGGCTTGCTGTCGCGGTTCACCCGCTCGATCACGCTGCCGTCCTACTCGGTCGACGAGCTCGTCGAAATTTCACTTCGCAAGGCGGCCAAGGTGAAAAGCATCATCGCCGACACCGAACCGCTGCGCGCGGCCTACGCCGACCTGGCCGCGGCCACCGCACAGGACTCCACTGGGCGCCGCCGGCCCGCCCTCGACGTGCTGGGCAACGGCCGCCTCTGTGAGAACTTGGTCGCTTTCGCCGAGGAGGAGCGCGATTTCCGCCTCGAAGACGAGGGCGTGGACTTCGATACCGCCAGCGAAGAGGTCGTGTTGACCATCACCGCTGCCGACGTTCGCGCCGCGGTCACCCGCGAACTCGACCGCGCCGCCAAAGAGCAGAACGTGACCTTGTCTCGAGGGGCTGCGGGCCCGGCCGGAGGTGGTGCACTGTGACCGCCCCGACCGGACTACCACCCCGGCGTGGATTCAAGTCCCGTAGTGCCGATCTCGGGCCGACGTCCTCACGTACCCGCCCCTGGGGATTCGTTACCCGCCACCAGATTTCGGGGTGGCGGTTCCTGATCCGCAGGATCAGCAACGGGGTGGCGCTGCGCGACACCCGGATGTTGACCAACCCGCTGCGCCGCCAAGGGCGGGCGTTGAGCGTCGGTGCGCTCATCGGTGCGGTGGTGCTCGCCGGGGCGTTCATTCTGTCGGTCCTCAAGCCGACCGGTAACGGCGGCAGCCACCCGATCTTGGCGGAGCGCTCCAGTAACGCGCTGTACGTCGTTGTCAACGACGTGCTGCACCCGGTGCTCAACCTGGCTAGCGCGCGCCTAATCGTCGGCAAGCCCGACGATCCGACGGTGGTCAAGGACAAGGAGATCGACCGATACCCGCTGGGCAACACCATGGGCATCCCGGATGCCCCGGCGCGCATGGTGCAGTCCACTGCCCGCGATGCCCGCTGGATGGTCTGCGACGCCGAGGGCGGCACCGAGGCCGGCACGACGGTGATCTTCGGTGACCCCATCGCAGGCAACGGGCACGCCGCGGCGATGGCCGGGGGCGCGGCCGAGTTGGCCACCAGCGACGGCGGGAAAACCATCTGGCTGATCTGGGGTGGAAAACGCAGCCGGATCGATTTGAACAACGCCGCGGTGACCGCGGCGGTCGGTATCAACGCCGACACCGCGCCGCCGCGCCACATCAACCGTGCGCTGCTGAACATGATCCCCGAGGCAGCGCCGATGGTGGTGCCGTTCGTGGGTAACGCCGGTGACCCGCCGCGGTTCGTGTGGCCGGTCCCGGGCAAGCAGGCTCCACCGATCGCCGCGGTTGTGGTCGACAAGGAAGACAACCAGACGCGCTACTACGTGGTGACTGCGGACGGGTTGCAGGCCATTTCGCCGGTCGTTGCGGCGATCCTGCGCGCCAACGACGCCTACAACCTGGTGGAGCCGCCAGCGTTGACGCCCGACCAGATCGCCAAAACGCCTAAGGCAAACGTTATTTCGGTGGATGACTACCCGGGCAGTCCGCTGCAGATCAGTGATCCCGGAACCGAGCCGGTCACTTGCAGCCAGTGGGTCAAACTGCATGATGCCCCGACGTCGAAGCTGAGCCTGCTGGTTGGGGCAACTCTGCCGGTTGCGGTGGACGCCAAGCCGTTGGCGCTTACCGCGGCCGCACCCGGGGCGGCCTCCAGGGTTCTGCTGCCGCGTGGCAGCGGCTACTTCGTCCAGGTGGTCGGCCAGGAACCCAAATCGCAGACCAAGGAGTCGGTGTTCTGGGTGTCGGATCTGGGTGTGCGTTACGGGCTGGAGCAGGAGCCGAACGAAAAGACGCCCCCGGCGCAGATCCTGGGCATGACCCACGATCCGCTGCCTGTCCCGTGGGCGGTGCTGAGCCTGTTCGCCTCAGGCCCCACGCTGTCGAAATCCGATGCGCTGGTCGCGCACTGACTGACTGAAGGAATCTGGTTATGCGAGAGCGGTTTCCGCAGCGGCGCCGGGTCGCCGGCCCGAAAAGCGCCACCAAGGACTTCATCTTCAACCCTCCCCCTGAGCTGCCGCGCACCATCGAGCAGAGCTGGGTGAAAAAGGCGCTGCCCTTCGTCTTCGGCGGCGCGATGGTCGCCATGATCGTCATGATGTTCGTGATGGGCGTCGGCCAGCTCCGCAGCCCGATGTATCTGTTCTTCATGGCGATGATGCTGATCGGGCTGTTTCAATCCGTGCAAGGCGGCGGCCCGAACAACGAAATGGCCAACCCCGAAGTCGATTCCGAGCGTGCCGAGTATCTGCGGTACCTGTCGGGCAAGGCCGAAGAGATCCGCACCGCTGCGGAGTCCCAGAAAGCTGCCGCTCAGTGGTCGCATCCCGAGCCGTCGGTGCTTGAGGCGGTGTTGGGGTCACCGCGGATGTGGGAGCGCGGTGCGACCGACCCCGATTATCTGCACGTCCGTGTCGGCTGCGACGACGTCAAACTGCTGGCCAAAATCAAAGTCAAGCCTGTTGATTCAGAACTCGACCTCGAGCCGGTCACCAAGACCGCGCTGCAGCACCTGCGCGCGGTGCAGCAATCAATCCCGCACTGCCCCAAGGCGATCGACTTCTCCGGCATCGGCATGATCAGCATCTACGGGCGCCGGCCGCTGTTCGCGGCCGCGGTGCGTGCTTGGGTTGCGCAACTGGTGTGCTGGCACACCCCTAACGACATCGCCGTCGCGGTGGCCTCGCCCTACCTGGAAAGCCACTGGGGGTGGACGAAATGGTTGCCGCACACCGAAAGTGCTGACATCGACGGCGCCGGCCCAGCCCGCTACCTCGGGCAGTCGATCGCCGACATCGACGCGATGCTGGAGCCGCTGTTGTCGGCGCGGGCGAAGGTCGTCGACGACAAAGGCGGTGTCGACGCAGCCTCAGTCACCAAGTCGCACAAGCATGTCGTGCTCATCGTCGATGACCCGGGCGCCGCGCAGCAGGCGGTACGCCGTATCAGTGCGCGCGACGGTGTCACCGTGATCGCCTACCGCGACGGCGCCGGCCCCGATCGCGAATACGCCCCCCATCCCCGCGAACTGGTGCTGCGCCTCGATGAGGCCACCGGGGCGGAGTTCGACCAGATGCAGCAGTGGACCGAGTTTCGGTGGAAGCCTTTTTGTGCAGAGCCTGACTCGCTGGACGGCCGCACCATGCGTCACCTGGCCCGGCAGATGTCGAAGTGGGACGCCGCCCCCATCGGGCGCCAGGACGCCGAATCGGCTGCAGCGCAGACGATGCTGTCGCTGCTCGGGATCTCCAACGCCGCGAAAATGGATGTCGCGTCGGTATGGGGCCCGCGCATGCTGCCGGTCGGTACCGGCGAACCCGTCGACCTCGAGCCGTTGCTGAAGGTGCCGCTGGGATTGCAGCCCAGCGGGGCCCCGCTGGTTGCTGATCTCAAAGACGAAGCCGACGGCGGTAACGGCCCACACGGGCTGATGATCGGCATGACCGGATCGGGTAAATCGACGGCGCTGCGCGCGATGGCGTTCGCGTTGTTCGCCCGGCACTCCCCCGATGTCGTGCAAGCGATCCTGGTGGACTTCAAGGACGGCGCCGGATTCGATGCCTTCGTCGACTACCCGCACGTGGTCGCGGTGATCACGAACCTGGAGGAAAAGCGTTCCCTGGTGGAGCGTTTCGGTGAAACACTGCACGGTCTGCTCGACCAGCGGGGCCGCATTTTTCATGATGCCGGCCACCAGGTCAAAGGGGCGGCGTTTGAGTCGCTGCGGGAATACAACGAGGCGCGGGCCACTCCGGTCGGCGCGCATCTGGAGCCGATCCCGTTCATGTTCGTGTGGGTCGATGAGTTCTCGCTGCTCCTCAAAGACCACCCCGACATGGCTGACGTGTTCGACACGGTCACCCGTAAAGGACGGTCCCAGGGGGTGTTTTTCCTGTTCGCAAGCCAGACGCTGGACGACGGGGTCATCAAGAACATTCCCAACAACACCCAGTACCGCATCGGGCTGAAGGTCGCAGCCGAAAACATCTCCCGCCGCGTGATCGGCAGCGGCGACGCCTATCACATCGCCGACGGTAAAAACGCCAAGGGCACAGGGTTTTTCGTGCGGGCGCCCGGGGCGGACCCGATGAAGTACAAAGGCTTCATCCTGCCCGATCGCTACGAACCGCCGACCACGCTGACCCGGCGGGTGATCAACGCCGCACCGCGGGCCCGAGTGTTCACCGCGGGTCGGGTGGAACCCGATCCTGACACGGTGATCGAGGAAGAGATCGCCGCCGAGTCGGTTATCGAGGGCCCCCCACGTTCGCTGGTGTTGACCGTGGGCCCGCAACTGGTGGATGCCTACGGCAAAAAGAAGCCCCAGCTGTGGTCGCCGCCGCTGGACGATCCGATCCCGCTGGATTCAATTCTCAAGCAGGCCAACGAGATCCCCGCCCGCCCCGGACAAGCCCCCTGGTGGCCGCTGGGTGAAATCGACCGGCCCCGCAAACTCAGCCACGGGTTGCTGACCTACAGCATCGACAACGGCAACTTATCGGTCACCAGCATGAGCAAAGAAGATGCGTCGATGGTGGTCCAGACCTTCGTCCTGTCGGCGGCTGCTCGCTACTCACCCGAAGAGGTCGGGTTCTATTTGATGAGCTACGGCGGGCCGGGGCTGGCCGCGATCAAAGACCTGCCCCATGTCGGCGCTATCGGCGGCAACGGCCGCACCGAGCTGAATCTGCGCGTGTTCGGTGACCTCGACGGACTCATCGCCCGCCGTCGCGCCCTATTCGATCAGTATAACGTCAACTCGCTCAACGAATTTCGCGCCCGCCGCGCTCAAGGGGAGCCCGGTCTCAACGACGGCTACCCCACCGACGTGTATCTCATCGTCGATGGCTGGGAGAACTTCTTGGCCGACAACACCTCACTGATGTACCCGAAGAATCCGGCCGTGAAGAATGTGGAGCGGCTGATCAGCATCGGGCGCGGTATCCACGTGATGATCACTGCCGCGGACTGGATCAAGTTCGGTATGGAGATCCAGAACCACGTCAACACCCACTACGAGCTCAAGCTCGCCAAGACTGCCACCTCCCAAGTGCGCAGCAACGTCGATGACAAGATGACCCGCCCGCAAGACCGCATCCCGCTGGATCAACCGGGTCGCGGCATCAACGCCGTCGGTGATGTCATCAGGTTCGCGGTGGGCCGGCTCGACGGTGCCCCCACCATGGATGACCTGGATAACAAGGTGCGCGAAACCGCGGCGACGATCGGCGAGCAGTATCCCAACGCCCGTCCGGTGCCGGGGCCGCAACTGCTGCCGCGGTTGGTGCCATGGGCAGGTCTCCCCCACGCCGAGCTGCACGGGGAGCGGCACATTCTGGGCCTGCGGGGAAGCGACCTTCGACCGATGGTCATCGACTTCGCCGCCGAGCCGCTGCTCGGTGTCTACGGAGACGACGGGCACGGAAAATCGACGCTGATCACCAACTTGATCAGAAGTGTCGTCGCCCGGCGGGCCCGCACCGAAGACGCGGTCGTCGTCATCTTCGACAAGAGCCGCAAGCTCAGTGACGAAACCCGGCTGCTGGCCGCGGGAAACGACTACTACGAAAATGACTTCTCGACCATGGCCACGCACATCGAAAGCATCGCCAACGTCTTGGACCGCCGCACCCCGCCCGCAGACCTGACGTGGGAGCAGAAACGGGCCTGGAAGCTGGAGGGCCCCACGATCTACCTGTTCGTCGACGACATCGATGCCATCCCCGCCCAAGTCTCGATTCATCAGCAGGTGGCCGCAGGCGCGCCCGCGCCGGCGATGGGCCCCCGCATGGCACAAACATGGCAGCCGCTGCTACGTCACCTCGCCAACGCCCGCGACGTCGGCCTGCGGGTGATCATGACGCACCGCGCCGCGGGCAGCCAGCTCGCCGAAATCAGCCCCGCCTCAGTCCCGGGCCAAATGGCCACCCAAGGCGCCAACCGGATTCTGTTGGGCGCAAAGACCACTACCGACAAAGTCGGCGGGGTGAAATTCGAAGACGGGCTCCCGCCCGGGCGCGGATTCATGCTCGCGGTGAACGGCGATAACGGCGGCTACCTGCAATTAGCCGCACCTGACGACGGTATGTAACAGCCATGTTAAAACTGCTGGCAGGCGATGTTGCTGTGCTATACGGGCGTGCTGCAATGTGTGACACGTGTCGCGCCGAAGCGGTACGGTATGTCCATATTGGTTGGGCGCCGGAAAATAGCGTAGGCATCACGCCAGGGTCTCGGCGATAATTCAATAGACACCTCCCGCGAAGACTAAAAGGGGACGCCATGGAACTCGATGTCAATCCCACCGCACTGGGCGCCGCATCCGCTCAGGTCGCCGCGCTGACCGGCCGCCTGCTGGCCAGCAACGCCACCCACCTGGTCGCCACCAGCGCGACACTGCCCCCCGGAGCGGACCTGGTGTCGGAGAAGACGTCACTGAGCCTGATCGCCGAAGGCCTCGAGCACCACCTCATGACTGGCATGGGCAGTGCGCAGCTTGGCCTGTCCTCCGAAGGGGTCGGCGAATCCGGAACCAGCTACGCCATCGGTGACGCCGAAGGCGCAGCAGCCTACGTCGCCAACGGCGGCGGCGCCCTCCTCTAGCCCCACAAGTCCAGGAACACGACTCATGACAGGTGATGCGATCGCGCCGCCGATGTGGGTGGCCGCGCCCCCGGAGGTGCATTCGACGCTGCTCAGCGCCGGCGCCACGGCTGCGTCGATGACCGCAGCAGGACTGTCGTGGACCACCCTGGGCGCCGAGTACATCGCCGCGCTCGCCGAGCTCGAAGGCATCATCGCCTCAATCCAGGCCACCTATTCCGGCCCGTCGGCCGAGCAGTTTGTCATGGCGCACCAGCCGATGCTGCTCTGGCTGGCCGACGTCGCGGCCAAAGCGGAGTTCACCGCCGCATCCCACGCCGAGATCGTCGCCGCCTACGAGGGCGCCGTCGTGGCGATGCCCACCCTCGGTGAACTGTTCGAGAACCACTTCGTCCATGGCGTGCTGATCGGAACCAACTTTCTCGGGGTCAACACCATTCCGATCGGTCTCAACGAGATGGATTATCACCGGATGTGGCAGCTGGCCGCCGATGTCATGTCCGGCTGGGATGCGAGCTCGACGTTGTCGGTCAACACGATTCCCCCCACCCCGATGTCACCGCTGACGTTGCTCCTCGGTGTCGGCGAATCCGGTTCGACCAGTGCGTCAGCGGCCGGAGCCGCCAACATCGCCCAGGCAAGCGCCGGCGGCGCCTCACTACAGGCTGCCACCGTCGGGGCGACGACGTTGCTGGGGCAGAAAGCCGGCACCAACGCCGCCGGTGACTCCGCCAACGCCGCCGCTCAATCCAACCAGGCACAAAACGCGGCCAACAAGACTGACAGCGCCGCCAACCCGCAGAACTCGGGTATGGACATGATCCAGCAATTCGCCTCGATGGTGCCCGAAGCGGCCAGCTCAGCGACACAAGGCCCTGGATCGATGCTCAGTAGCGCGCCCCAGACCCTGGCCTCGGCACCCCAGGAGCTCAGCAGCCTGCTGTCGAACATGGCGGGCAACTCCGGTGCCAGCGGCGCTCAGGCGATGCCCGTCGGGTTCTCCGGAACCGGCGCGATCCGCGGATTCAACCCCGCCGGGTTGACCAGCATGGCCGGTGGCGCGTTCGGCAGCGGCCCGTCCAAGCCGATGATGCCCTCGACATGGGGTGCCCAGCCGGTCACCGAATCGGCCAGCACTGCCCGCGCGATCACCCCGGTCGCGACCGGCATGGGTGGCGCCGGCGCGTCCGGCAGCGGCGCCGGAGGCGGCGCGATGGGCGCCGGCGCGCACGGCGCCAGTGGCCGCGGCGCCAAGAAAGTCAGCACGTACACCGATAACGCTGTCGACGGCGACGACGTCGACGCCGACAGTGACGAGGGGGCCTACGTGATGAGCCGCTGACCTGTTTGACCCGACCGATTCGAAATCAACCCGATTTCGTCGAAGGCCTACCGATAACACCCACAATGAAAGGATTGACCCCCATGGGACTTCTCGATGCGAGCCTCCCCCAGCTGCAGTCGTCGCACGCCAGCTTCACCGACCAGGCGACGCAATTCATGGCGCTGCTCCACCAGCAGGAAGCGACCGCCCAGCAAGCGCTGGCCGTCAACGGCGGCTCCAACTCGTTGGCCTACCAAGGAACGATGGCCCAGATGTATGACTCTGGAAACCAGCTGCAGGCACTCCTGCACACCGCCGGCACGAACATCGGCGACGCCCAGGTCACCTACCTCACGCAGGACGCCAACGCGGCCGACGCCACCTCCGGTATCGGCGGGATGATCCCCGGTGGTGGTGGCGGTTCCATGCCGACGCTGAACGTCTGACCAGTTCATTTTCGGTTCACTCACAACTCAACCTGACACTCTGACGAAAGGAATTGGCCATGGATAGCAGCCAAGTTCTCTACAACTACCCCGGAATGATGGGCACGGTCGGCGAGATGCACGGCCAGGGCGCGGGTCTTCGTGCCATCGCTGAGGCGATCACCAGCGAAAACGGTGTCCTCGCCTCCGCGTGGAACGGTGACACTGGTGGATCGTTCCAAGCGTGGGCCCAGGTGTTCATGCAGACCTTCGAGCAGTTCAACAACGCTCAGTACCAGCTGACACACACCCACGAGAACAACACCCTCACCATGGCGGCACGCGACATGGCCGAGGGCGCCAAGTGGTGCTGAGCCACCCCGCATGACCCTCTGTGGGGCGGCCACCTTTACGGTGGCCGCCCCACAGCTTTTCGGCATGGCTTTCTGCCGGGGAGGCTGGCGTAAGTCTGTTCCCGCGCCCACCTCATGATCGACGCCGAGGCCGCCGCCCCGCTGCTTGGCGGCGAAATCAGCGTTGTTGACGCGCCGAACCCTCGGGGACAATGGATCTCAGCAGCGATCACCGAGAAGGGCTGAACTGTGGAACAACTCAACGTCAATCCCGCAGATTTGCTGCACACCGCAGATGTGTACCGTGAGCTCGCCGGTCGCGTTGGCGCTCTGCCTCCGCAACTGGCCGCCGAGGCGCAACGCGTGGCCGAGACCCACGGCCCAATGGGATATCCAGTCGCAACCGGTATTTCAGCCGGCCTGGCGACCGCCGATGAACCCGTCAACGCCAAAGCCGCCGACTTTCAAGACTATTCGCAGAGATTCACTGAGCACGCTGCCACCTACACAAAGGAAGACGACCAGGCCGCGCGACGCTACCGTGGGCCCGGCGAGCCAGATCAGCAACCCAACGGGCGGCCTCACATTCAAGCCGCCGGCTACGGAACCGGCGATCCACCGCAAGGTCCGGCCTACGACCGGGTCGGCCCGCAACTCATCGATCCCAAAAACCCGCTGATCGGAGATGAGCGTTTTGGGCATTGGGAGCGATATATCCCGCCGCCCTACACCGGAGACACCCCTCCCCCGCCTCCTACCGGACACGTTGACTTTCCGCCGGGCATGCCGGCGAAAACCGGTGGCCCCTCTGGGTTTTACACACCTGGTCGCACCTGGGTGACCAATGATCAAGCCCCGCTCGCGTCGCTATCTGAACAGTACAAATTCAGGATCTCCGGGCAGGACCTGACGTCCTACACCCGCACCGAGATGGTGAACGGACAGCCCGAGCTGCAACGATGGGTCGCCAATACCTATGAGGCACAACAAACTACGCAAATCAATATCAGTGGCCCTGCGTGGGCCTCGACCGAACCAAACGCCGTGGAGGGCACACTGGGTGGGGTGACGACCGGCGGCTTGGCGGGAATCACTCCCCCACCGATCTTTCATGACTGGGAGCCGATGACACCTCAACAGATGGCTGTTCTGTCCGGCGCGAATCCCACGGTCACGTATTACGTTCCCGACGGCTGCGGCGGCCAGTTCACCATTCAGAACGGCGTCCCGGTGGGCGGCATGGCACCACCGCCCATGATTCCCATCCTGACGCGCGCACCAGGGTCCTGAAGACCACGGCTACGGGCCTTTTCACCCATGAGGTGTCACGTTTCAACACGTTGGTCGCAGAAGTCCATTACCCAGGTGTCGGGATCGCACCGCCACCGGACCTTTCATCCTTCGCTGAACTTGCCCTCGGCATAGCGCTTTACAGCTCAGATCCGACCGGGTGCTTCAAGGCTTGTGAGGTCAGCACCATGTCGACGGCAGTGCAACACCAGACGTCGTCGTCGATATGGCCGCGTCGAACCAGCACTCGGCCTTCGGGTGCGGGTCTCCAGTAGTCCGAGTAATCAGTCCCAAAACTACGGCTCGGCTGCGTCACGAAGCTCCCCTCTCGCCGGCATGCCGCCAGCCCACGAAGCACCACCACTAGGCGCTGCGCCAGGGATGGTTCTCGATCATCAGGGTGATGACTGCGCCGGCTTCGACGGCCCGGTCGTCGTCGCGGAAGTTGAGTTGCTGTGCAGCGTCGGCGATGCGCTGCAAGATTGCGCCGTAGGCCGCCGCGACCGCATTGGTGTACTGCTCGGCGACCTGGGCTTGCCAGCGGGTCGTGCATCGGGAGGGAAGCTCCTGCAACGCCGTCGAGAGGTCCTCAGCCTGGTCCTGCACGGCAGACGCCAGTCGTCGCACCAGATCGAGGTCGACCGAATCCTGTTCTGTGAGGCCGGCTTCCACAGCCTGGTCGAGGTCCAACGTCGTGGTGAGCGCGTCGTCGATCTGGCCGGTGAGCGCCCGTAATCCGGCCGGAGGCAGCGGGATCGACACGAGCTGTCGCGAGATCTGCGGGTCGATCTCGGCGGCCTGCTCTCGCGCCGCCGACACTTCGCTCGCCGCGTCGATTCGCACGCGCGCCAACAAGGTGCGGAGCTCGGCCACCTCGTGCTCAGCGACCGTGACCGCGGTGTTGGCTTCCTGGCGTGCGGCGGCGACGTCAGCGGCGGCCTCGGCGCGGACCCTGTTGACCTCGGCGCGCATGTCAGTGACCGCGGTGTGGGCAGCAGTGGTTGCGCCCTGCGCCTGCTCGCGGGCCGCGGCGACTTCAGCGTCGGCGGCGGCGCGGACCGCCTGAAGCTCGGTTTCAGCTTCAGCCAGAGCACGCTGGCCGGCTGCCCGCTCCGCGGTGCGTTCCTCGGTTCGCTGCTGAGCGCGCTGCTCAGCGGCGCGGACCTGCTCGAGAGCAATGCTGACCTTGTTGGCGGCATCAGAGCTCACCCGGGCCATCTCAGTGCGGGCCTCCTCAAGCCCGCGTTGGGCGGAGGCCCGCTCGGCGATGCGCTCCTGGGTGCGCTGTTCTGCGCGCGCGTTGGCAGCGTTGATTTGTTCTTGCGCTGCAGCGAAATCGGCGGCGGCGTCGGTGCGGGCCTGGTCGAGTTCGGCGTTGACCTCATCGAGCGCCCGCTGCCCCCTGTGGCGTTCCTCGGTCAGGTCGGCGGCAGCCTTGACGCGGACCCGATCAAGTTCGGCGCTGACCTCGTTGAGGGCGCGCTGCCCCTTGAGGCGCTCGTCAGTCAGGTCTGCAGCGGCTTTGGTGCGCGTCTGGTCGAGTTCGGCGCCGAGCTCATCGAGCGCGCGTTGGCTCGTTTGGCGCTCTTCGGCGAGGTCGGTGGCGGCATCGGTGCGGGCCTGTGCGAGCTCAGCACGTATCTCGTCGAGTACGCGCTGCCCCCTATCACGTTCCTGGTCGAGATCCGCGCCGGCTCGGGTGCGGATGGCAGAAAGTTCCGCGCGTACCGCGTCCACGGCGCGCTGCCCCCGGTGGCGCTCTTCGGCGAGGTCGGTGGCGGCGTCGGTGCGGGCCTGGTCGAGTTCCTCGCGTAGCTCGTCGAGATCGTGCTGGGCTTGTCGTCGCACTGCGGCGATCTCAAGGTCTTTGTTGGCGACACGGTTGTCGGCCGCGCGGGCCTGCTCGCGGGCCAGCTCGGTTTGTCGAGCTGCGTCGGCGGCTTGTTCGCGTGCGGCGTCGGTCTCTGCGCGAGCATCCAGAGCGTCTTGGCGGGCGTGTTCGGTATCGGCTTCGGCCAGGGCGCGCCGATGGTCGGCGTCGATGAGAAGCATCGCGGGGGAACGCGGGGAAGGGCTGTCGCCAGATTTGGTGCGCTGGTCGGCGAGCTCGCTTTCGCTGGCGGCGGCCACCGTGACAAGGTCATCTGACGGGCGTAGACCGCGCGCGGTCGCTGCCTGTACGGCTGCTTGTGCGGAGCGTTTGGTCAGCGCGGCCCAGGCCTCAGGGGCGAGGTCTTCGATGTGCTGGCGAGTAGTGGTCATCAGTTGCGCCGACGTGATCGCGTCGCGGTGGGGGCGGGCGTGTCAGCAGGGGTCGTCGCCATATCCGAGTTGGTGGGTGCTGGCGCTCCAGGGGTCGTCTCGGGGCTCGCAGGTGTGGCGGTCGTGTCCTTGGCAGCGGCCGCGGGATTGGTGGCGGCGGCGCTGGTCGACGTACTGGTGGGCAGGGGCCCGGCTTGATGTGCCAAAACCAGCGACAGCTGAGACAAGTGCACGGTGGCGGCGTTGCCGAGTGCCTCATCGCCCAGCCGGTCGGCGTCGGCAAGGATGCCCCGCAAGACCTCGCCCGCCAGCTCGGGGCCCAAACCTAGCGTGATGCCTTGACTTGAGGCCGGTTCGAGGCCGGCGGTGTCGACCACCCACTGCAGGCGCTGCCAGGCGCGTGTCAGCGCGTCGGAGCGGCGCTGCTCGTCGCGGATCGCGTCGTGGTGATGGGTGAGCTCCTCGAGGTGGTGTGCATGGTGGTGACGGTTGTTGCGGGCGATCACCAGTAGCGCCACTGTGAGTATGAGCGCGGCCAGCAGTGTGGCCGCGCCGGCGAACCCTGCCGAGGTGAGGAAGTCCCGCCCCGGGGGCAGGCCGGCGTCTGCGTTCAGCGACACCGGTTGTGCCGCAATTGATCCGTGAAGAATGTTCGACATCAGTTCATGAACCTCGCTTATCGATTACGGCTACCCGCGGAGCGGGTGCTCAGCTTTTGCCGTTCGTTGGCAGTGGTGATGAAAAACAGGTCGGGGTTGTTGACGTCTTGGGTGATGACGATGGTGGTGGCTGGCGCCTGGGCTGACTGTGGCCGGCGCAGTGCCACGGTGATCGCGGCGCCGTCGGGGACGGGGCCGCTGCCGTCGCTGACCACGATCGCCTCGGCGGGCAAGGTGTGTGGCCGCAGCTGGAACTGCTCAGGTGCTGCGTGGTTGGCCAGGGAGCCCCATTGGCGGGGTTCAGCGGTGTAGAGCGCGACCGGCAGTCCGGACAGCGCCAGGCGGGCGATGACACCGACGTGGAAGGCGCGGGTGCCGGTGACGGTGATACGCACCGGTTCAGGGGAGGCCAGGCCGAGGTACACCGGCTGGCGGCGGGGATTGAACCCGATCGGGACGCCCATCGCCGAGGTGGGCCACCGCAGAGCCGCGAGGTCCTCGATGCCGATCTGCGTTGCGGCCAGTTCGCCGGCGGGCAGCCCGGAGTGGTTGATCGACAGAGCAGGGACCAGGTGGCGGTGTGTGCCGTGGAAGCCCCGCAGCCCGGGCAGCGGGTGTCGGGGTGGGCGTGATGCGGTCACAGTGCCGACGGCAGCCTCGATGGTGAGCGGCTGGTTGCCGTGGGCGCGGATGGTGGCAACTACCCAGGTGGATTTGGTGTTCAGGGTGGGCAGCTCTTCGAGCACGTCGTTCAACGCGTCGGGGTCCACGGCGTAGACCGACCGGAAGCCGTCGGAAAACTCGGTGCCGGTCCAGATTTCGCGGCGCAGGGTTGCGGTGTCAGGAAAAAATGCTGGCGTCGAGTTGCTGTCAGTTTCCACGGTGGCCAACCAGCCCCGCTCACGCAGCTCGGCGATCAAGCGCCGAGCCGTGGTATCGGCCAACCCGGTGTGATGGGGCTGTCGCGACTCTTCGTTCGACGAGTCATCACCCGTGTTGCCCATCGTGGTGCGACGCGCAGCCAGCGCACCCACGTTGTTCTCCGCGCGCAACGTGTAGGTCAACCAGGTGTCGTGATGCTGGGTGTTGCGGCCGCCAAGCAGCGGACCTGAGTCGGCGCGCAGCCCGCTGGCCAGTGGTGTTCGGGTGACCGAGCAGATGGTCAGATCGTCAGCACGGATGCCGTAGCGGTGCAGCCAGGCGGTGATGAATTCCCACGGCAATTGGTCGGCGCGGTCATCGGGTGTCGTCAACGCATGCGGGTGAGGCCGCAGATGAATCACGATGCGCGCCTGCAACGGGCCCTGCTTGATGAGTGCGGGCCGATGACGCTGGCTGCCAGTGTCATTCGTGGCGCGCTTACGGCCGCTGCGTTGCGAACGAGCCCGACGGTTATGCAACGCCATCGGCACCCAGCGGCCCGTCACAGTGGACAAGTGCTGGCTATGCCATGAGCCCAGAAAGGTCAGGACTAGGACGGCGGCGACGACGTAGTGCCACCACTGCGGTCGGGTTCCGACCGGCAGCAACAGCGCCCAGCCCAACAGCAGCAGCGATATCAGCATCGTCAGGCGACGCCAGCCTGGGCGTGCGGGGGCGAACCGGGAGTCGGCGGCGTTAACTGCTGCGGTCACGGCGCATTCCAATCACGGAGGCGGCGATGGCGGCCGCAGCGATCGCGGCGAAGCCGACACCGAAGGCGATCAGGCGAGGCAACCGGTTGTCCGGCGGGGCGGGTGCCGGTGGCGGCACGTGCACGATGGGCATCTGCGCGGGCAAGCGGTCGCCGGCGGGGATGTCCCAGGTCAGCGCGGCGACTGGGTCGACGACCCCGGCGCCCACGGTGTTCGACGGTGCGCGGGCACCGTTATGCGCTGACGCCACAAGCCGATTGACGACCTGGCGTGCACTGAGATCAGGGAATTTCGAGCGCACCAATGCCGCCGCACCGGCGACATACGCCGAGGCGAAGCTCGTTCCGTTGATCGCCACGAGCGGTTCCTTCGTGGAGGGCTGGCCGTTGACCAGTCCTGAATTCGGGGCGTTGCCCAGCGACACGATCTGTTCACCTGGACCGGCGATGCCGACCCAGGGCCCACTCATCGTGAAGTGCGAGGGTTGACCCTCCGGGGTCAACGACGCCACCGACAGCACGTACGGCTGCCAGTACGACGGGGTGGAAATCGTGGTCGCCCCTGCCCAGTTGCGGGGGTCTTTCGGGTGGGCAGGGTCAGTCAAAGGGTTGTTCGCGCAACGGTTATCGCCGGTGTTGCCGGCCGCAGCAACCACCACGATGTCTTTGTCGATCGCGGCGTAGCGCAACGCTGCCCCCAACGCGGCCTGATCGACCTGCTTGTAGACCGGGATGCAGTCGATGGTGGACATGTTGATCACTCGCACCGCGGGCATGTCGGCGGCGTGGCGAACGGCGCGCGCCAGGCCGGCGATGTCGCCGGCGGTGCGCGCCTGCTGCGGGTCTTGGCCGCTGGGCGCCTTGGGTGTCCACACCGCGGAGCTCTGGCGTATCGACACGATCGCGGCGTCGGGCGCCACCCCGGAAAACCCATCGGACCCAGGCGATCCGGCTATCAGCCCAGCGACGGCTGTTCCGTGACCGTCGCAGTCGGTCAAACCGTTGGCCGGCGGGTCGATGTAGTCGCCGCCGGCCACCAGGTGCGGTAGCCGAGGCTGCGGGGTGACCCCGGAATCGATCACCGCGACCGCCACTCCCCCACCGCGCGACGATTTCCACGCCTCGGGAAGGTTCATCATCGCCTGGCTGGGCGGCGGTACCGCGGGGTCGAAGCCGGGCAGCGCGCCGTTGAGGATGCACGGCCCGTTCTCCCGCATCGCTTCAGGCGGGGACGGAGGCCCGTCGGGGGGCACTGCGGCGGGGTCGACCACCGGGATCGCCAAGGCGCAGGCCAGCGGCGTGGGAGTGCACATCACCAGCAGCAGCAGGGCTGCGGCCATGGACAGCAGTCGGCGAAACATCACAGTGCACCCCGGTTACGGATCAGGCTGACCACACCGGTGAGCCACAGCATGGCCGGGGGGATGGTGATCAGCAGCGCGTTTTCGAACATGTCCAGCCAGCGGCGTTGCGGGATGGTCAGTTCGCGCGGTTTGGCGATCGAGGCAAGCAGCAACATGCCGGTCAACGCCGCCAGTGCGCCGGCGGAAATCGTTGCCGCGACAAAGTGATTCGAGGCGGCGAAGGACACGCTGAGCGCGGCGGCCACCAGGAAGGGGGTGGCCAGGAACCACAGCGCCGGCAGCGCGGCATCCCAAATCCGCATGCGCAGCACAGTGACGGTGGTGACGGTGGTGACCAGCCACCACGCCAGCCAGCCCGGCGCGCCGGGCAGCCATAAGACCAGTGCGCAGCCGATGACCGACAGCAGGACCGAGGCCGCGATCAGGCCCGTCTGATACGAGTTCGACGTCGCGGTCTTCAGGGGCAGCGCTTCGATTTCGGCCAGCGTCGACGGTGGCGGTGTCGGTTCGCCCGGTGCGGGCACGTTCGGCAGCGGATAGCGCGCCCACATCGCGGAGACGGTGGGCGCGTTACTGGCCACGAGCAGCGACACCGCCAGTACGCCGCAGCCCAACGTGATGTACGGGAAGTGGATCAGGGTGCGCGTGGCTGCGGTGATCGCGACGGTCGCGGCGATCACTACGGTGGCGGTGTGCAGCGACACCCAACTGTTGGTCATGATCAACAACAGCAGGGTCCAAGCCAAGACGAGGGCGGCGGCGAGAAACACCCGCGGCGCGGCCGCGTCCCCGGGCAGGGCCGCCGCACCGGCCAACGCCAACGGCAGGCTTGCGGCGATACCCACACGGCCTGCGGCCTGGTCGTGGCCGCGGCGGTGCAGCAGCAACGTAGCCGCCAGCAACGCCAGCGCCGGCACCGCCATCGCGGCGCCTGCCCACACGTTGTAGCCGCGGTGCCAGGCGAAAATGCCCAGCCCGCAAGCCAACACATCCAACACCGCCACCACGGCTTGGACCAGACCGGCCAGCATGGTGTGCTCGAAGGGTTTGAACTGGTTGGCTGAGTGAATCGCCGAAGCGTCGGCGATGTCTTCGACAACCGGTGGCGCCGTGGGCCCGGGAGGCAGCTTGCACAAGATGAGCTGTTCGCCGTCGTCGATCGCCAACGTCTCCAAGGTGGCATCGAGGCTAAACGGTGTTCCGCCAAGGGGGGCAAGCGAATACGGGCGCAATCCATTGCCGTCGCCGTTGTCGCTGACCAGTTCGTCGTCGTCGCGGCCAGACGCCAAAGTGGCGCGGATCCGGGGAATCAATTCTCGGATCTGCAGCGTGGTCGGCAACGCCAGATCCACCAGCGCGCCATCGCCGACGATGGCCACCCGGACCTGGCCGGTAGCAGCAGCGGGATCCATCCTCAGAAGCCTCCAGATTCGCTCGAGCGGCGCTGACCGCGCACGGGGTAGTGTTCGGCGATCGCCCCAGCCAATGAGATCAACGCTTTACGGGTCCGGGACTTGAGTGCGTCGAACTCGATGTCACCACCCTCGGCGAGGTGGACGTCGTAGGGCACCCGGATGACCTTGACGTCGGGAACCTGTTCGCGGAACAGGCTTTCGCTTTCCTCAAGATCGACGAGTGGCTTACCTTTTGACGGTGCGTTGACCGCTACCACGGTGCGCGGCAGCAGTGCGCTGAAGCCGTGTGAGTGCAGCCAGGTCAGAGTCGCCCACGCCCCGTTGAGGCCCGGCGGGTCTTGGGAGGCCACGATGACCAGGGCGTCGAGCTGCTTAGCGATCGTGGAAAACAGCGGTGAGGTGATCGCGGTACCGCAGTCGAGCAAGACGACGTTGTAATGCAGTCGCAGGATCCGCATCGTGGTTTCGAAATCCTGGCTGTTAAGGGTGTAGGAGACACGCGGATCATTCTGCGAGCCAAGCATTTCCAGGTCGGCGTCGTTTTGCACCATGAACCGACGAACCGTGGGGTAGGCGCTGGGATCTTTCAGAGACGCCAGGGCCTCAATGTTGGCAGTCGGGCCACCCTTTTGGTGGAAGCGGGACGACAAATTGCCCAGGTCGGTGTCGACATCGACAGCGATGACGCGGTCTCCGCGCAGCTTGGCGGTCGCGCTGCCGGCGCCCACGGTGATCGTGGTCTTGCCGACCCCGCCCTTGGCGTTGACGAACGCGACCACGTAAGTGTGGTCCAGCGGGCTCTTGATCAGCTGGATCAGCTCGTCGTAGGCCTCCTGCTTGGCGCTAGGACCCGGATTGATGGCCCCGAAGGTCATCTTCGACACGACACGTCGCCAGCCGGTCGCCGCCGGTCGGCGGCGCGTCGATCGCACTTTGTCGGCCGCCCCTGCACCGCTAGCGCGTGCGCCGAACCCGTCAGCACTCGACGACGGGCGGGGCAGACTCTCCTGGCGCCCAGTCGGCGCCGGTTCAGCCGGGGCGCCCCATGGATCGAGGTCGTCGTCAGCGGCGGAGCTGTCGGTGAAGAAGTTGTCGAAGCCTGGTGACGGTGGCGGGCGGAAGCCCGGTGTGGCGCCGGGGCGCAGGTCGGTGGTGTGGCCCTCGTCGTCGACGCCGCTATCAGGGCCGCGCTGTGCGCCGGTGAAGTCCGGTCGTCCCGGCTGCTGGCGTGGCCAACTGAACTGTGGCCGTTGAGGATTGCCCGGATGCTGCGGGCCCAGATGCTGAGGCGGCGGACCCGCGGGCGGTTGCTGCGGTGCCGCAGGCTGCGGCGGGGGTCCCGCCGGCGGGTGCTGGGGGCCGGCCGGTGGCGGAGCGCCGTGGCGGGGGCCTTGTTCTGCCGCGGGGTGGCGCGGCTGGCCCGTCGCGGAATCGCGTTGCGCGCGAGCATCTTCGATCGCGGCGCGAGCTGCGGGGTTGAGGGCACTGAGGTCCAGGACCGAGGTCTCATCTCCGGTGAAGCGTGATTCGTCACGAGGCGGAGTCTCGGGCGGCGAGGTCGGCCAGGGCACCCGGGCGTGAGAGGCCGGCGCCTGAGGGCGTTCGGGCTCAGGGTTGTTGGAGGTGGCCTCGTCGTCGGGGCCGGAGGCGTCAGAAGGTGTGCTCATCTGTTCGATTCCACTTTCGTGTTGGGACATCAGATACTGAAGTTCTCTTCGGGAAACCAAGTGCCCGAAGGCAATCGGTCGGTCAGCTCTCGGACAGCCATGGCGACTGCGAAGGGGTCCGCTGGTGCAAAAATCGACGACCCGCCTTCGCGGGGTTCCCCGGGCGGCGGAGCAACCAGAATGGATCCGACTTGGGTGCTGATGACGTTGACACTGACGTCGGTGCTGTTACGGGCACCGTTGGTGGCCTCGTGGGCGGTCAGCTCGATGGTGATCCGCTCCCCCGTGCGGGCAAGCTCCATGATCTCGGCGTCGCGCTCAGGCACACCAAGATCGACCAGAGCCTCGACGAGGTCAGCGCCGCGGCCGACCCGCTCGTCGATGGCTTTACCGGTGTCCATCGGGATCGAGAACTCCTCGAAATGGGCGGGCCGCGCATCCTCGGGCAGGCCCGCAGTCACGATCGGCACCAGCGATTCGCTGCCGTTGAGCTGCAACGGGGTGAACGTCACCATCTGCGCGTAACGCAGCACCACCACCGCATCTGGCGGTGTCGTACGTGCCAGCACACCCCGCAGGATGCGGTCGGAGTCAATAATCGTCAGCCACTGCAGCCACTGGCGAGCCTGGCACGCAGTCTTGACAGCAGCAGCGATCGCCGGCTGAACAGCACCGTTCTCGTCCAAGATCCGTGCCTCGGTCAGCTCAGCGCGGCACTGCTCCTCGAACTTCGGCTTATCCCCCAGGTCGGCATACGGTGCGGTAATCGCCAACGACCAGGGGTAGGAACCGGCGTGAAGCATATCGGCGACAAACCACGCCTGATGAGCGGTCATCTCGGCCGCGGGGAAACTACTCGCCATCATCGCTGTCCTGATCACCAGGCGGTGTGGCGGCTTCCAGTTCCTCAAGAGCAGGTTGAACGGCTTCATCGACGATGTATGACATCGACGTACTCCACCGTTTCTCCTGCGCGCGCAGCCTTTTCAACGTTCTGCGGCGAAGCCGAAGCGTTGTGGGGACCTTATCGTCCGCAGCCAAAGCACGGGCTTTGAGCTCCTTCACCAGATCCGATTCAGCCATCGACTTCCCCTTTCACACTGGGCCAAGCCCTGTGTGATTCGCAGTAGAGCACACAAGGTGGACACGACAAATAGATTGTCGATCGCGCTAGGCGGTGGTGACTACACCAATATGTGTGAGCATGCCGCGCGCGTCCTGAGTGCGCTACGGAATAGGCGAAGCCGATGCGCTGAGCGCGGTATGGCGGATGCGCATAGCGCATCAGCAGGTATGCGGTGATGACATCACAACATATGCCGGGATGCGTGGCGCGGACACCCAAGGCCTGGCCGTCCCCGGGGCGGATCACCTGGCAGTGATGCACTGTGCATCACTGTCCCACCACTGACAGAGTGGTGCTGACACTGTTTTTCCGGCACTCCCCCGACACGCCGCCGAATATCTTGCCGGTGTCACACCCTCCAAATACCCTTATACCGGTATTCGAGAGGAGACCTTCGTGCCCGACGCGACGTCAGTCCGGACCGCCCGCCGACCCAAAGCGGGTGGCCGCAAGACCAACAACAGGTTCGCCCGCCTCGCCGGCGGAGAACCGGAAGCCACGCAGGACCTCTCCCCCAGCTCTGACGCCGCCACCTCCCGTGAAGAACCATCCGGTCTGATCGGTGGCTTGTCCGCAGTCGCCGCCGACGAAGCCCACCGCGTAGTCCAGATCCCGGTGAGCGAGATCGCGCCGCACCCATTCAACGACGGCGCACGATCCCAGCCGCAGCCTGGAGAACCCAAATGGGAGGAACTTCTCAACGGCGTGCGTGCCAACGGCGTACGACTCCCCGTGCTCGTCGTGCCCCGCGGCGTCTTCATCGCCAACAGGCCCACCGCCTCCGCGCAGATCCCGCAGGACGCGCGCTACGTGCTGATCTACGGCCACCGCCGCCGCGCCGCAGCCCTCGAAGCCGCCCGCGAGACCATCCCAGCCGTCGTCGACGACTCCATCATGGCCGACGACGGCGATCTCGACGCGATGGCCACTGAGAACCTCGGCCGCCAGGACCTTTCCGACCTCGCCGAAGCCAACCTCTTCGCCCGTTACTCCGAGATCGGACTCTCGCAGCGGGCCATCGCCGAACGCCTCGGCATCGACCAGGCCACCGTCTCGCGACGACTCGCGCTCCTACTGCTCGCCCCAGGCCTATGCGAAGCGATCGACGACGGGACGCTGCGCAGCGTCGATGCCGCCGCGCTGTCCGGAGCTCTGCCGTATGGCCCGCCGCGCCGTTGGCAGAAAACCAAAGACCCTCTGCAGGACACCGATCAACGCGCTGCCGAGCAGGCTCAGGCACTGCAGTTGATCCTGGACCGCGGCATGTCGGCCACCCGCGCCGCCGAGCGCGTCATCGCAGAACGTGACGCCCGCGCCAAAGCCGCTGAACTCGGGATCACCATCGTCGACGACCCGCGGGCCGAACTGGGGGAGAACTGCCACCAGTTCAGAATCGCCGCCTACGAGCCCGGCGCCGACGTCATCGGCGCCATCAACTCCGGATCAGGAACGCTGGACCTCTACACCCGCCCCGCCGACAACGCCCCAGCGATGGACGACGACACCGTCGCCGGCGCCGTCCGCGGCGTCGAGGAAGCGGACGCCTCGGACCGAACCGACACCGCCCGCGAAAGCCAAGAGCCGGCGCCGGATCCCGTCGATGCCGCCGAGGCCAGCGCGGAAGCCGCCGCAGCCGAGCAGCGCAACGCCGAGACAGCAGCGGCCAGTGATGCCCAAATCCACCGCCGTCAGTCCTGCGCCGTCCTGATCACCCAGCAGCCCTCCAACACCGACCTGCTCAAAATCCTCGTCGGCCAATATCTGTCCGGCGTCGCAGCCCGCAGCGGCACCTCTGCGGTCACCGCGCTGCTGCGTGACTGGGACGCCACGGCCGACGGAACAGGGGAGAAGGCCCGCAACATCCGGGCCTGGCACCGCGCCGTCGCGGCCGCGGAACTGCACACCGCCGAACTGAAAGGCACAGCTTGGGACGACGACGCCGTCGCCCACCTCGAACTACTCATCACCCGGGTCGGCTACCAGCCCACCAGCTGGGAACGACACCAACTCGACGCCGCAAGCGCGTGATGCACCCTGCATCAAGTCGCACATCCGCTACCGGTGATGCAGCGTGCATCACCGTCCACTGACCCCCTAGCGACAGGAGAGGACTATGCCCACCTACACGGTCGCCAACATGTCCGGCAGTGTCGGAAAGACCACCACCGTAGTGACCACCGCGGTCAAGCTTGCCGCCGCCGGCCTGCAGGTCCGCGTGATCGATCTCGATCCCCAAGCCAACGCCAGCACGTGGCTGGGTCACCCCAACATTGCGGGCCCCACCATCGCCAACGTGCTTCGGCTGGAATCAACGATCAACGACATCTCGAGGCCGGCCCGGGTGCTGCAGGACTTCACCGATGACGGCGAGCCCGACTACAGAGATGATTCCGGTGTTGACGTGGTGATCAACAATCTCACCGTCGTGCCCGCCGCCCGCGCGACCCTTGACAAGCTGATGGTCGAACTGCCCGCAGTGACCGGGGGAGTGATGCGATTGCGCGATGCGCTCGAGGCGGCCGCGCCGGTCGACATCACCCTCATCGATTCGCCCGGCAGCAACAACGCCCTGGTGACCGCCGCGCTGATCGCCGCTTCGGTCGACGAGGACAGCCCATCCGGGTCATGGGGTTTAATCACCTGCACCAAACCCGCGGGCAAAGAATCCGAAGGCATCCAAGCCCTCCTTCAGGAGCTGGCAGTTATCAAAAAGACTTTCCGGATCGACATCCCGCTGCTGGCGATCGTGCCGTGCGCCGTACCTGCCACCGGCGCGGTCTATGCCGAGCAACTGGAATACCTCCAGGAAGGCTTCGGTGACCGTGTGACACCTGTCGTTCGGCGCAGCTCAATCGTTGACGAGGCCTACACCAACTACACCCCGGTCCCGCTATACGGCTACCGCGCCAAAGACATCAGTAACGACTACACGGCGGTGATCGACCACATGAAGCGCCTCGGAATGTTCCGCCCCGCGGCCATCAATGCCTAACACTGACGACCACCCCAAACCGGGAGAGGTCACCAAAGCCAACATTCCCACCGAACTGCACCAACGCTCGCGGGCCGCAGTCCGCATCGTCGAACGCGTAACCGGGCGCCGTTACACCCTTGCTCAATTCCTGCGTGAAGCGATAACCGCGCAATTATGGCTCATCGCAAGAGATTACAACGACGGAAACGAAATTTTCCCCGACTCGCGCCCTCTAGAACGGGGGCGTCCCTAACGTTGCAAAAGCCTCTTCTTCGTCGTCCCACGCTCGCTGCGAATTGCCGGCTTCAGACCTCTTGACGCCGCTCTCATTTTAGTAGCCGAAAGTGGGTGAGGGAAGACCTATTTCGCTTTGGGTCACGCTGCTCGATTGGTGCCCCATGGATGGGCTCGCTGTCGCCGGAGTGATCGGGTCACCTAGAACGGGTGCGCGACAGTGCTTTTCGGCGCTGATACGGTATCCCGGTAACCCCACCGGGCGCGGGCCGTTTGGTCCACGCCCGTCGCCTGCCTACTGCTCGGCCCGCTGTCCACCAGCGGTCACGACAAGTGGGCTTTCGGTCCTAATAGCCGACTGATGGGCCGGCGGGCCGTTGAGGCGCCGACGCCCTGGGCCAGCATCGATCGCGCTGCCCAGTCATCGGGCGGTAGCGCGCCTAGGCAGATCTGCAGTAACTCGGTCGCATCGGGGTCTTCTAGGGCGGCACTGATATTGGGCCAGTCGGCGGATTGGGCGGCGACGGCGGGCCACAGGTCGCCGCGGTCGGTTCGGGTGAGGGTGAGGGTGCGGCATTCGGCGATCGCGTCGTCGACGAGCTTGGCAGAGCGTTGATCTGTGCTGGGTGACCATTCTTCGAACGCCGGCCGCAGCAGGGTAGTGATACTGATGCGGCGATCGTTTGCGGTGCGCGGGATCTGATATCGCCACATGTCGGCTGCGCGTTGCAGGTCTTCGGTGGTGTAGCTGCCGGGGATTCGGGAAC
>NZ_PKEK01000104.1 GCF_002863225.1 Mycobacterium sp.
CGCGTCCAACACCGACTGGATCAACACGATCACAGCCCGGGGCTGACGGCTTCGGATTCGAGAGCCTCGGGCTCGTCGGCATGTTGGCCCCTGCCGCCGATCAGCAGGCCCAGCAACGCGCCCACCAGACACACGACCACGGTGACCTTGAAGATCTCGCCGTACATTCCGGCGAAGGCCTCGCGGTACATGGTGGCTTGACGCAGAACTCGCTCGGCCAGGCCGGCATTCGGAGGCACCTCCGACGCCAGCTTCGCGACGAGCTGCGGCAGCCGGTAGAAGCCCCACGCGCTCAATGACGCCACCCCGATCAACATGCCGGTCATCCGGGCCACCACTACGGCGGCCGAAGCGATGCCGTGCTGTGCCGCCGGCACGACGCGCAGGCTGGCGGACGTCAGCGGCGCGATAACCAGACCCAGCCCGATGCCGGCGATCGCCAGGTCGGTATGCAGTGCCGGGAGCGACAGACCGAACAGGTCGTGGTGCTCCTTCAACAGGTTGATCGACCACTTGGAGATCAGCAGGTAGCCGCCGGCGGCAATCAGCAGTCCGACGAAGGCCACCGCTCGGTCGCCGATCCTGGTCGCGATCGCGCCACCCACGATCGCGCCGATCGGCAGCGCAGCCAGGAACCACAGCAGCATCACCGCGGCCTGGTTCTGGTCCTTGCCGAGCACGCCCTGCGCGAACAGCTCTACGTCCACCAGCGTCACCATCAGCGCGGCCCCGGCGCACAGCGAGGAGCCGAGTGCGGCCAGGAACGGGCGGAAGCGCACCCCCGCCGGCTCGATCAGCTTGGTTCGGGAGAACCGTTCCCAGACAAAGAAAACGACGGCGAACACAGCCGCCGCGATGATGAGCGGCGGCCCGTAGCTGGGCAACGCATGCTTACCGTCGGGGTTGGCGTTGTAGAGCCCGACGACGGCCAGTCCCAGGGTGACGGCCAGCAACAGGCCGCCGATGATGTCGATCTTCTCCGGCTCGGCGTCGCGGTCCCGGGGCGGCAGGCTGAAGTGGATCATCACCATCGCGGCCAGCGACAGCGGCACGTTGATCCAGAACACGTCCTGCCACCGACTCGTCAACCAGACGATGAAGATGCCGTAGAGCGGACCGAGCACACTGCCCAGTTCCTGGGCGGCGCCGATTCCGCCGAGGACTCCGGCGCGGTTGCGCTGAGCCCAGAGGTCGGCGCCGAGCGCGAGCGTCACCGGAAGCAGGGCGCCGCTGGCCACACCCTGGATGGTGCGACCGACCACCAGCACATCGAGGTCGGTCGACAGTGCGGTGATGACCGAGCCGACCAGGAAGGTGGCCAGACTGACCTGGAGCAGAAGCTTGCGCCCGAACCGGTCGGATGCCCGGCCCAGCAACGGCATCGCGGCGATGTAGCCCAGCAGATACCAGGTGATGATCGGGGTGATGCGCTGCAGGCGGTTTACCGGAATCCCGATGGTGCCGATGATGTCGCGCATGATCGTGACGACGACATAGGTGTCGAGGGCCCCGAGGAGCACCGCGAGGCTACCGGCGCTGATCGCGACGAGGCGCCCCGCGTGGTGGGGTTGCGGTGCCGTCACGGTGCCGCGGCCAGCGGGGGCTTGGTGACCTGCACCGGCGCGTTCCAGTTCGACAGCGTCAGCTGAAGGGAATTGCCAGGGCTCTGCTCCAGGGTGGTCTGCACCAGCTGGTGGTCACCGTTCTCTTCGATCCACACGGTCGACGGCAACGGCTGTGTTGCTTTCAGCCTCGGCATGATGCCGTTGACGGCGTCGGCGGAGACGGTTCCCGTGATCTTGATGGTGGTTTGACCGCCGACGTTCTCCCGCGACTCCGCTTTCGGGTTGCTCAGGTTGGTCAGCACGTTGGCCAGGCCGACGTCGGGCTTGAGGATCGTGGACGGGTCATACAGGTCGGAGGCTTTGCCGAAGCTGTCCCACTGGCCGGGGGTCAGGGCTCCGTAGAGGGTGCCGTCGATCACCACGAACGGGGCGTCGATGTCGGAGCCGCCGAAGATGATGCTGGCGTTGCCCTGAGCGGCGGTCTGCGGCGTGGTGGTCAGGTCGCCGGTCAGCGACTTGACCGGCAGGCCTTTGATCTTGCCGTTGACCGTCAGGGCCAGGTGCACGCTTTTCACGTTCTTCGTGCTCTGGGTGGATTCCTTGATCAGGGTGGCCGCGTCGGGCAGCGGGCCGCTGGATGACTTGGACGACGAGCAGCCGCTGATCAGAGCGGCGGCGACCGAGAGGGCGGCTAAAACGGCAACGATTGGGCCTACACGTCGGGGCGTATGCATAGCTTGCAGCCTAGCGGGTCGGGCAGACCGGACGCCGGGGCGCAAGGCGGCCCGAACCTCGCGCAGGGGCGCTTTACTCACTAGCCTGAGGCGGTGTTCACCGGAATTGTTGAGGAGCTGGGCGAGGTCGTCGGCAAAGATGACCTGGGCGATTCCGCCCGGTTCACGATTCAGGGTCCGGTCGTGACCGCGGACGCCGGCCACGGCGACTCGATCGCCGTCAACGGCGTGTGTCTGACCGTCGTCGAGGTGTTACCCGGCGGCAAATTCACTGCAGACGTGATGGGCGAGACGCTGAGCCGGTCGAGCTTGGGCCGACTCGTCGCGGGCAGCACGGTCAATCTGGAGCGCGCCGCGGCCTTGAACAGCCGGCTCGGCGGTCACATCGTGCAAGGCCATGTCGACGGCACCGGGCAGATCCTCAGCCGTAAGCCTGCCGAAAACTGGGAGGTCGTCCGGATCGGGATGCCGGTCGACCTGGCTCGCTACGTCGTGGAGAAGGGATCGATCACCGTCGACGGGATCTCGCTGACGGTCTCGGCGCTCGGCGACGATTGGTTCGAGGTGTCGCTGATCCCGACCACCCGCGAGTTGACCACGCTGGGTCCGGCGCCAGCCGGAACGCCGGTCAATCTCGAAGTCGATGTGATCGCGAAATATGTCGAGCGGCTGTTAGCTCACAAGTAGGCGCCGGTGCGGCCCTAACGACGAAAGATCGGGTCGTTGTCGATGTGGCGACGATGCGGTGCCGGGGCGGCACGCACGGGACCTGGATCGCCCGGAGCGTCGTGGGCGCTCGGTGCGGGATCTGGATCCGGTGCCGGCGGCGGATCGTCGAGCGGGGCGAGTGGGCCGATAGCGACCGTCGAAACGAGGGACTCTCGCGCGGGCGCGGGTCCGACGAGCGTGGCGCCACCCAAGGCCAAACCGATCGTCAGTGCGGCCGTAAACCGAGTGCGAGGCAACACCGCCATCTACCGAGCTTAACGCCGCTGCGGAGCAACGCTGCCGTCATTCGCGACGTGTCACCGAGCATGCACTGCACGGTGGGTTGCTCTTCACTCGTCGTAAAAGGTGCCGCAACCTCGGCAAAGGGCAACGCCCGCTCCGCCGGTCGGCGAAGCGGGCGTTCGGTGAGATGGTTCTTTACAGCGGGATCCAAACTCCGAAGAAGTTGAAGCCCCACTGGTTGAACTGCGGGTTCCAGAACGGGGTCTCCTGGTATCCCCAGTAGTTGATCGGCCCGTCGTTCCACCGTCCGCCGGGGGGCGGAAGCGGCCGGTTCCAGCCCGGGCGCGGCGGTTCGCCGGCGCCCCAGGGGGCCGGTCCATTGCCCCACGGAGCACCACGGAAATAGCCCCGATGGTCGTCGCCGTGCCAGGGTCCCGGACCACCGTGGAATCCGGGCCCGCCGGGTCCGCCAGGCCCAGGCCCGCCGGGTCCACCGGGTCCGCCGGGACCGGGTCCGCCAGGTCCGCCATGCCAGCCGCCGGGTCCACCGGGTCCGGGGCCGCCGGGTCCGCCAGGTCCGCCAGGTCCGCCAGGTCCGGGTCCACCGGGCCCATGGCCGCCACCTGGATCTTGCGGTGCAGGTCCGGCGTGGTTGAGCACGGGCGTGCCGTGGTCGCCGGGCGCGGGCCCGGGTGCGGCGCTGGCAAGGCCGGTGCCCACCCCCAGTGCGGCAGAGCCGAGGGCGCCGGTGATAGCCGCGCCGGCCATCAGTTGCTTGAGCTTCATAGTCCTTCACCTGCCTTCTCGCGTGTTCGTCGGACGCTTGGTCCCGACATACTGAACGCTAGATAGGCTGTCTATGAATCAGCTACGAGCGGCCTCTGCAAACCTTCTGTGGAGCGAGCTGCACACCCTGCCGCGAAACCGACGGCCGGTCAGTGAGCAGTGGCAATAACTATGCCGACGTGTTGGTTCATACTGGACACAACACCTGAGGCCGTCAGGTGTGATTCTCTGACGAGGTGGCTGCGATGACGAGGTTGGACTCGGTCGAGCGCGCGATCGCCGACATCGCGGCGGGCAAGGCGGTGGTCGTCGTCGACGACGAGGACCGCGAGAACGAGGGCGACCTCATCTTTGCCGCCGAGAAAGCGACCCCGGAGTTGGTGGCCTTCATGGTCCGCTACACCTCGGGATACCTGTGTGTGCCGTTGGACGGCGAGATCTGCGACCGGCTCGGTCTGCTTCCGATGTACGCGGTGAACCAGGACAAGCACGGAACCGCCTACACCATCACCGTCGACGCGAAATACGGTGTGGGTACCGGTATCTCGGCATCGGATCGCGCCACGACCATGCGGTTGCTGTCGGACCCGGACAGCGTTGCCGAGGACTTCACCCGACCCGGCCACGTTGTTCCGTTGCGCGCCAAGGACGGTGGCGTGCTTCGCCGCCCGGGTCACACCGAGGCCGCCGTCGACCTGGCCCGGATGGCCGGGCTGTCGCCGGCCGGCGCCATCTGTGAGGTCGTCAGCCAGAAGGACGAAGGCGCGATGGCGCAGACCGACGAACTACGGGTCTTCGCCGACGAGCACGATCTGGCCCTGATTGCGATCGCCGACCTGATCGAGTACCGCCGCAAGCACGAGAAGCACATCGAGCGAATCGCCGAGGCGCGCATCCCTACCCGGCACGGTGAATTCCGTGCGGTCGGCTACAGCAGCATCTACGAAGACGTCGAACACGTGGCGTTGGTCCGGGGCGAGATTGCCGGGCCTAACTACGACGGTGACGACGTGCTGGTCCGGGTCCACTCCGAATGCCTCACCGGTGATGTGTTCGGCTCGCGACGCTGCGACTGCGGTCCCCAACTGGACGCCGCGATGGCGATGGTCGCCCGCGAGGGCCGGGGAGTGGTGCTCTACATGCGCGGGCATGAAGGACGCGGCATCGGCTTGATGCACAAGCTGCAGGCCTATCAACTCCAAGATGCCGGCGACGACACCGTCGACGCGAATCTCAAGCTTGGATTGCCCGCTGACGCAAGAGATTACGGCACGGGAGCGCAGATTTTGGTCGACCTCGGAGTCCGCTCGATGCGGCTGCTGACCAACAACCCCGCCAAGCGCGTCGGCCTGGATGGTTACGGGCTGCACATCCTCGAGCGGGTGGCCCTGCCGGTCCGGGTCAACGCGGAGAACATCCGCTACCTGATGACCAAACGTGACCGGATGGGTCACGACCTGGTCGGGCTGGACGACTATCACGAATCCATCAACCTGCCAGGCGAATTCGGCGGGGCCCTATGAGCGGTGCCGGGGTCCCCGACATCGCGTCGCAGGACGCTTCCGCACTCACTCTGGCGATCGTGGTGAGCACGTGGCACAGCAAGATCTGCAACCAGTTGCTCGAGCGGGCCGAGCGGATCGCCGACGAGTGGGGCGTCAAGAACCCGACCGTGATCCGAGTTCGCGGTGCGATCGAGATTCCCGTGGTCGCCCAAGCGGTCGCCCGCAATCATGACGCCGTCGTCGCGCTGGGCGTGGTGATCCGCGGTCAGACACCACACTTCGACTACGTCTGCGACGCCGTAACCCAGGGGCTGACCCGGGTTTCACTCGATGAGTCCACCCCGGTGGCCAACGGCGTGCTGACCACCAACGACGAAGCTCAGGCGCTCGATCGCGCTGGGCTGCCGGAATCCACCGAAGACAATGGCGGCCAGGCGACAGCCGCGGCGCTGAGCACCGCGCTGACCCTGCGCCAGCTGCGCGAAAAGCCGTGACCGCCAAGTCCGACCGGGACAGCTGGGATGTGCAACTGCGGCCGCGCCTGACGCCTTACGTCGCCTACGCCGTGGCCGTCGTCCTTGTCGTCGCGCATGTGGTGATCGGACTGCTGCTCAAGATCGGGTCCACCGGCGTCATCTTCCAGACCTCCGACCAGATCGCTATGGCGGTGCTCGGTGTCGTTCTCGCCGGGCTGGTGCTGCTGTTCGCCCGGCCGCGTCTGCGGGTCGGCGAAAGCGGCCTCTCGGTGCGCAATGTGCTCAGCGACCGGCTGGTGCCGTGGGGCGATCTGGTGGGCGTGTCGTTTCCCGTCGGCGCGCGGTGGGCGCGTATCGATCTGCCGGACGACGAGTACATCCCGCTGATGGCCATCCAGTCCGTCGACAAAGACCGCGCTGTCGCTGCGATGGACACCGTGCGGACACTGCTGGCGCGCTACCGGCCCGACCTGGCATCGCGCTGACAGTCGCCGACCGTGAAGCCAGTTTCACACTGGCTGCCGAGCGTGAACCCCGTTTCATGTTCGCGCCACATCTAGTACGCGTCGTCGGCGTCGGTTGGCGCGACTAGCCTTAGACACCGTGGCTGATCCCGCGACCTACCGCCCTGTCACCGGGTCCATCCCGGTGCAGCCGGGTGTGTACCGGTTCAGCGACAAGCACGGCCGGGTGATTTACGTCGGCAAGGCCAAGAGCCTGCGCAGCCGGCTCAACTCCTACTTCGCTGACATCGCCGGCCTGCATCCACGCACCCGACAGATGGTGACCACCGCGGCCAAGGTGGAGTGGACGGTGGTCAACACCGAGGTCGAGGCGCTGCAGCTGGAATACAACTGGATCAAGGAATTCGATCCTCGGTTCAATGTCCGCTACCGCGACGACAAGTCCTACCCGGTGCTCGCCGTCACCCTCAACGAGGAATATCCGCGCCTGATGGTCTACCGCGGCCCACGTCGCAAGGGTGTCCGGTACTTCGGCCCCTACTCGCATGCCTGGGCCATCCGGGAGACCCTGGACCTGCTGACCCGGGTGTTCCCGGCCCGCACCTGCTCGGCGGGAGTCTTCAAGCGACACAACCAAATCGACCGGCCCTGCCTGCTGGGGTACATCGACAAGTGTTCGGCGCCGTGCGTCGGGCGGGTCAGCGCCGAACAGCATCGCCAGATCGTGGCGGACTTCTGCGATTTCCTGTCGGGAAAGACCGACAGGTTCGCGCGCGGCCTGGAACAACAGATGCACGCGGCTGCGGCAAGTCTGGAGTTCGAACGCGCGGCCCGGCTGCGTGACGACCTCGGTGCCCTCAAGCGGGCCCTGGAAAAGCAGGCCGTCGTTCTCGGTGACGGCACCGACGCCGACGTCGTCGCGTTCGCCGACGACGATCTCGAAGCGGCCGTCCAGGTGTTTCACGTGCGCGGCGGTCGGGTTCGTGGACAGCGCGGCTGGATCGTCGAAAAGCCTGGTGATCCAGGCGATTCTGGCGAGGCTCAATTGGTCGAGCAGTTCTTGACCCAATTCTACGGCGATCAGGCCGAACTCGACGGCGCGGCCGACGAATCCGTCAACCCGGTGCCCCGCGAAGTCCTGGTGCCGTGCCTGCCGCCGAATGCCGAGGAATTGGCGACCTGGCTCTCGGGTCTGCGTGGGTCGCGGGTCAACCTGCGTGTTCCCCGCCGTGGGGACAAGCGGGCGCTGGCCGAGACGGTCCAGCGCAACGCCAAAGACGCTCTGCAGCAGCACAAACTCAAACGCGCCGGCGATTTCACCGCCAGATCTGCTGCGCTGCAGAACATTCAGGAGGCGTTGGGGTTGGCCGATGCTCCGCTTCGTATCGAGTGTGTCGACATCAGCCATGTGCAGGGCACCGACGTGGTCGGGTCGCTGGTGGTCTTCGAAGACGGGCTGCCGCGCAAATCGGACTACCGGCACTTCGGGATTCGCGAAGCCGCTGGTGACGGCCGCTCTGACGACGTCGCTTCGATCGCCGAGGTCACCCGTCGACGGTTCATCCGCCACGTACAAGAGCAGGAAGACCCGAAAGTGCTCTCACCCGAGGGTAAATCGCGCCGGTTCGCCTACCCGCCGAACCTTTACGTGGTCGACGGTGGCGCTGCGCAGGTCAACGCCGCCAGCGCGGTCCTCGACGAACTCGGCGTCACCGACGTCGCGGTGATCGGGCTGGCCAAGCGCCTGGAGGAGGTGTGGGTGCCGTCGGAACCGGACCCGATCATCCTGCCGCGCAACAGCGAGGGGTTGTACCTGCTGCAGCGGGTGCGCGACGAGGCGCACCGGTTTGCGATCAACTACCACCGCAGCAAGCGGTCCAAACGGATGACAGCGTCGGCGCTCGATTCGATACCGGGGTTGGGTGAGCATCGACGCAAGGCGCTGGTTGCCCATTTCGGCTCACTGGCGCGACTCAGGGAGGCTACCGTCGACGAGATCACGTCCGTTCCGGGCATCGGGGCGGCAACGGCGACAGCGGTGCTCGACGCGTTGCGCGGCGAGAGTGCCGGATCGGCAACCGGGGCGCAAGACCGGATCGCGGAACGGGCATCTGGATGACGGGCGAGGGGATGGACGGGCCGAATCAAGCCGGGTCGGTCGACCAGGCCGACAGCCACAGTGGCGCAGGCGAATCCGGCATCGACGTCGTTCTGGTCACCGGTCTGTCGGGCGCCGGGCGGGGGACCGCGGCCAAGGTGCTCGAGGACCTCGGCTGGTATGTCGCCGACAACCTGCCACCCCAGCTCATCACCCGGATGGTCGATCTCGGACTCGACGCCGGATCGCGGATCACCCAGCTGGCCATTGTGATGGACGTCCGCTCCCGGGGGTTCACCGGTGATTTGGACTGGGTGCGCAACGACTTGGCGACCCGCAACATCACCCCGCAGGTGTTGTTCATGGAGGCCTCGGACGACATGCTGGTGCGCCGCTACGAGCAGAACCGGCGCAGCCACCCGCTGCAGGGTTCGCAGACGCTGGCGGAAGGTATTGCCGCCGAGCGCGAAATGCTCGCTACGGTTCGCGCGACCGCCGATCTGGTCATCGACACCTCGACGCTGTCGGTGCGTGAGCTCCGGGAGAGCATCGAGCGGGCCTTCGGCGGTGAGGCGGTCGCACAGACCAGCGTGACCGTGGAGTCGTTCGGCTTCAAGTACGGCCTTCCGATGGACGCCGACACCGTGATGGATGTGCGCTTCCTTCCGAATCCGCACTGGGTCGACGAGCTGCGCCCGCTCACCGGACAACATCCGCAGGTTCGTGACTACGTGCTTGGCCAGACCGGCGCGGCGGAGTTCCTGGAGACATACCATCGGTTGCTGTCCCTGATTGTCGACGGCTATCACCGGGAGGGGAAGCGCTATATGACCGTGGCGATCGGCTGCACCGGTGGCAAACACCGCAGCGTTGCGATCGCCGAGGCCTTGGCGCGGCTGCTCGAGCCCGACAAACAGCTCACGGTGCGGGTGTTGCACCGGGATCTGGGCCGCGAATGAGCCCCGCTGGTGACGATGCAGAGCGCAGCGATGCTGAGGAGCGGCGTCGATGAGCCCCGCCGGTGACGATGCAGAGCGCAGCGATGCTGAGGAGCGGCGTCGATGAGCCCCGCTGGTGACGATGCAGAGCGCAGCGATGCTGAGGAGCGGCGTCGATGAGCCCTAGGATTGTCGCCTTGGGCGGTGGGCACGGCCTGTACGCCACGCTGTCGGCTGCCCGGCGACTGACTCCGCACGTGACCGCCATCGTGACCGTCGCCGATGACGGTGGATCGTCCGGAAGGTTGCGCAGCGAACTCGACGTCGTCCCCCCGGGTGATCTACGAATGGCGTTGGCGGCGTTGGCTTCTGACAGTCCGCAGGGCCGGTTGTGGGCGACCATCATGCAACACAGGTTCGGCGGCAGTGGCGCGCTGTCCGGTCATCCGATCGGCAATCTGCTGCTGGCCGGTCTGAGCGAGGTGCTCGACGATCCGGTCGCCGCACTCGACGAGGTCGGCCGAATTCTGGGTGTGCGGGGCCGGGTGTTGCCGATGTGCCCGATCGCGCTGCAGATCGAGGCTGACGTGTCCGGGCTGGAAACCGACCCGCGAATGTTTCGGGCGATCCGCGGACAGGTGGCGATCGCGACCACGCCGGGCAAGGTCCGCCGGGTTCGTCTGCTGCCCGGCGATCCGCCGGCCACCCGGCAGGCGGTCGACGCGATCATGGTCGCCGATCTGGTGGTGCTCGGGCCGGGTTCGTGGTTCACCAGCGTTCTTCCGCACGTCATGGTGCCCGGGTTGGTCGCTGCGCTGCAGGCGACCACTGCCCGTCGTGCGCTGGTGCTCAATCTGGTCGCCGAACCGGGGGAGACGGCCGGCTTCTCGGTGGAGCGCCATCTGCACGTACTTGCCCAGCACGCACCGGGTTTCAGCGTTCACGACGTGATCATCGATGCCGGCCGGGTGCCCAGCGAGCGGGAGCGGGAGCAGTTGCGCCGCACCGCGACGTTACTGAATGCGCAGGTTCAGTTCGCCGACGTGGCCAAGCCTGGTACACCTTTACATGACCCGGGGAAGTTGGCAGCGGCGCTGGACGGGGTTGGCGTGCGCGACACCGGTCGGCCGCCGCCTGCTGCGACGTCCACCGACGCGTTGGCGATCGAGCAAGAACGTCAGCGAACCGGCACAGATGGACCGGGTCGCAACGGACCGAGGGGTGACGACGCGTGGCGATGACGGCCGAAGTCAAAGACGAGTTGAGCCGCCTGGTGGTGACCGCCGTAAGCGCCCGACGCGCCGAGGTGACGTCACTGCTGCGGTTCGCCGGTGGCTTGCACATCGTGGCCGGCCGGGTGGTCGTCGAAGCCGAAGTCGACCTGGGCAGCATCGCGCGTCGGCTTCGCAAAGACATTTTCGACCTCTACGGATACAACGCGGTGGTACATGTGCTGTCCGCCAGCGGAATCCGGAAGACGACACGCTACGTGTTGCGCGTCGCGAACGACGGCGAGGCGCTGGCCCGCCAGACCGGACTGCTCGATCTGCGCGGCCGTCCGGTGCGGGGATTGCCTGCCCAGGTCGTCGGCGGCAGCATCGCCGACTCCGAGGCCGCGTGGCGCGGGGCCTTCCTGGCGCACGGATCGCTGACCGAGCCGGGTCGCTCGTCGGCGCTGGAGGTCAGCTGCCCTGGACCTGAGGCAGCGCTGGCGTTGGTGGGCGCGGCCCGCCGGCTCGGGATCAGCGCCAAGGCGCGGGAGGTCCGCGGCGCCGACCGGGTGGTCGTCCGCGACGGCGAGGCCATCGGGGCGCTGCTGACCCGGATGGGCGCCCAGGACACCCGGCTGGTCTGGGAGGAACGGCGGATGCGCCGCGAGGTGCGGGCAACGGCCAACAGGTTGGCAAACTTCGACGACGCCAACCTGCGGCGCTCCGCGCGTGCTGCGGTGGCCGCGGCCGCCCGGGTGGAACGAGCGCTGGAAATCCTGGGTGAAGGCGTACCCGACCACTTGGCCGCTGCCGGCAAGCTGCGCGTCGAGCACCGGCAGGCTTCGCTGGAGGAGTTGGGCCGGCTGGCCGATCCGCCGATGACGAAAGATGCTGTGGCCGGCCGTATTCGGCGATTGCTGTCGATGGCTGATCGCAAAGCGAAGGTCGACGGAATTCCGGACACCGAGTCTGCGGTGACCCCGGACCTGCTGGAAGACGCCTAGAGACTCGTCGGCTGTGCGGGTTATGCGCGTGTCAGGCCGCGCTTTTCACTCGTAACCGACACAGTCGGCGGCTGCGACGATGCTTCAGGGCTGCTCAACTCGCAGAGAAACGCCCGTGTTTCGGTCGCGCCCCACACGTTGCCCGCTAGATTGTTCTCGCCAACGGTGGCAGGACTGAAAAGAGGCCGTGATGGGATTCATCACCCCGGATCTTCCGGACGTCGACCCGGAGACGTGGCAGGACCGGTCGGCGGCAGATCGGATGCAGGTGGTGACCCGGCACTGGGTCGAGCACGGTTTTGGCACTCCGTCAGCGATCTATCTGCTCTACGTGCTCAAGATGGTCGCGTATGCGGCGGGCGCCGCTGCGGTCATCGCGCTGACGCCGGGCCTGGGCGGACTGACCGACATCGCGACCTGGTGGACCCAGCCGATCGTCTACCAGAAGTTCATCATCTTCACGCTGCTGTTCGAAGTCCTCGGACTGGGCTGCGGGTCGGGTCCGCTCACCGCGCGCTTCTTGCCGCCGATCGGCGGATTCCTCTACTGGTTGCGTCCCAAGACAATTCGGTTGCCGCCGTGGCCGAACGAGGTTCCGTTCACTCGCGGGGACACCCGCACTCTTTTCGACGTCGCCCTCTACGTTGTCGTCCTGGCCTCCGGTGTCTGGGCGCTGCTGGCTCCGGGCCATGGCGGGTCGGTGACCGCGAGCGGTGACGTGGGGTTGATCGACCCGCTGCTGGTACTGCCGACCATTGCCGCCCTGGGGCTGTTGGGCCTACGCGACAAGACGGTCTTCTTGGCCGCCCGCGGAGAGCATTACTGGTTGAAGCTGGTGATCTTCTTCTTTCCCTTCACCGACCAGATCGCAGCCTTCAAAATCGTGATGCTCGGGCTGTGGTGGGGCGCAGCGACTTCCAAGCTGAATCACCACTTTCCCTACGTCGTCGCGGCGATGACGAGCAACAACGCTCTGCTACGCGGAAAGCCGTTCAACTGGTTGAAGCGCAGGCTCTATCGCGATCCCGTCAACGACATACGTCCGACCTGGATTCCGAAAGTGATGGCGCACGTCGGCGGGACGACGGCGGAACTGATCGTGCCGGCAGTCCTGGTGTTCGCCGGCGGCAGCCACCCGTGGCGGTGGGCGTTGATCGCCTTCATGGTGATCTTCCACCTGAACATCATTTCCAACCTGCCGATGGGTGTTCCGCTGGAGTGGAACATCTTTTTCATCTTCTCGCTGTTCTACCTGTTCGGGCACTACAGCGACATCGTGATCTACGACCTGAGTTCACCGCTGCTGCTGGCGATGTTGCTGGCCGCTCTCGTCGTAGTCCCGGTTGTGGGAAACATGTTCCCGCAACAGATCTCGTTCCTGCCCGCGTTGCGTTATTACGCCGGCAACTGGGCCTCGAGCGTCTGGTGTTTCCGCACCGGCGTCGAGGACAAGATCGACGAAAGCGTGATCAAGAGCTCGGCGCTCACCGTCAAACAGATTGCCCGGCTCTATGACCCGAACACCGCCGAAATCATCAGCGACAAGGCGCGCGCGTTCCGGTCCATGCACGTCCACGGCCGCGCTCTGAACGGGCTTCTGCCCCGAGCCCTGGGCAAGGACGTCGACGAGTCGGAATACGCACTGCGTGAGGGTGAGACCGTGGCCGGGCCGCTGATCGGCTGGAACTTCGGCGAGGGCCACCTGCACAACGAGCAGTTGGTGGCCGCTGTGCAGCGGCGCTGCCGGCTCGAGGAGGGCGATCTGCGGGTCATCATCCTCGAAGGCCAGCCGATCCAGACGAAAAAGCAGTGGTACCGGATCGTCGACGCCAAGACCGGCCTGATCGAGGAGGGTTACGTCGCCGTCGACGACATGTTGGCCCGCCAGCCCTGGCCAGAGCCCGGTGATGAGCTGCCCGTTCATCCCGTCACACCCGCGAGAGCGTGACCTAAACCACCGAATTAGCGACGCATTGTTGCAGCTACTAGGCTGGCAGCGAGCATTTAGCCAGCACAGAAGGAGAAATACGTGACGGTCCGGGTAGGCATCAACGGTTTCGGGCGCATCGGACGCAACTTCTACCGGGCCCTGCTGGCGCAGCAGGCCGCCGGAGCCGACACCGAGATCGAGGTGATCGCCGCCAACGACCTGACTGACAACGCCTCGCTGGCGCATCTGCTGAAGTTCGACTCGATCCTCGGCCGGCTGCCCTACGACGTCAGCCTCGAAGGCGATGACACGATCGTCGTCGGCGACCACAAGATCAAGGCACTCGAAGTCAAGGAAGGCCCCGCCGCGTTGCCCTGGGGCGACCTCGGCGTCGACGTTGTCGTCGAGTCCACCGGTATCTTCACCAACGCCGCAAAGGCCAAGGGCCACTTGGATGCCGGCGCCAAAAAGGTGATCATCTCCGCGCCCGCCACCGACGAGGACATCACCATCGTGCTCGGCGTCAACGACGACAAGTACGACGGCAGCCAGAACATCATCTCCAACGCCTCGTGCACCACGAACTGCCTCGGGCCGATCGCCAAGGTGCTGAACGACGAGTTCGGCATCGTCAAGGGGCTGATGACCACCATCCACGCTTACACCCAGGACCAGAACCTGCAGGACGGTCCGCACAAGGACCTCCGCCGGGCCCGGGCCGCCGCGCTGAACATCGTGCCGACCTCGACGGGTGCGGCCAAGGCGATCGGTCTGGTGCTGCCGGAGCTCAAGGGCAAGTTGGACGGCTACGCACTGCGGGTCCCGATCCCCACCGGCTCGGTCACCGACCTGACTGCGGAGCTCAAGAAGTCCGCGACAGCCGACGAGATCAACGCCGCAATGAAGGCCGCCGCCGACGGCCCGATGAAGGGCATCCTGAAGTACTACGACGCGCCGATCGTCTCCAGTGACATCGTCACCGATCCGCACAGCTCGATCTTCGACTCCGGCCTGACCAAGGTGATCGACAACCAGGCCAAGGTGGTGTCCTGGTACGACAACGAGTGGGGCTACTCGAACCGCCTCGTGGACCTGGTCGCGCTGGTCGGCAAGTCGCTCTAATCGTGGCCATTCACAACCTCGACGACCTTCTCGCACAGGGGGTTTCGGGTCGCGGGGTGCTCGTTCGCTCGGATTTGAACGTGCCGCTCAACGACGGCGCCATCACCGACCCCGGCCGCATCACCGCGTCGGTGCCGACGATCAGGGCGCTCGCCGATGCCGGCGCCAAGGTCGTGGTGACCGCGCATCTCGGCCGCCCCAAAGGCGAGCCGGATCCCTCGTTGTCGCTCGCGCCGGTTGCCGCGGCGCTGGCGGATCAGCTGGGTAAGGACGTGCAACTGGCCGGTGACGTCGTCGGCGCGGACGCCAAATCCCGCGCCACCAGCCTGGCCGACGGCGACGTGCTGCTGCTGGAGAACATCCGCTTCGATCCGCGCGAGACCAGTAAGGACGACGCGGAGCGGTTGGCGCTGGCCGAGGAACTTGCCGAATTGGTCGGCAGCACCGGGGCATTCGTCTCCGACGGGTTCGGGGTGGTACACCGCAAGCAGGCATCGGTGTATGACGTCGCGACGCTGCTGCCGCACTACGCCGGGGGGTTGGTTGCCCAAGAGGTCGCGGTGCTCGAGCGGCTGACCGGCTCGACGAAGCGGCCGTATGCGGTGATCCTGGGCGGATCGAAAGTCTCCGACAAGCTCGGCGTCATCGAGCAGCTGGCCACCAAAGCCGACAGCATCGTGATCGGTGGCGGTATGTGCTACACGTTCCTGGCCGCGATGGGGCTCTCGGTCGGCACGTCGCTACTGCAGACCGAGATGATCGACACGTGCAAGCAGCTGCTCGACACGTACGCCGACGTCATCCGGCTGCCGGTCGACATCGTGGTCGCGGACAAGTTCGCCGCCGATGCGACGCCGGAAACCGTTGCAGCCGAATCAATTCCGGACGGAAAAATGGGCCTGGATATCGGGCCGGGATCGGTGCAGCGATTCACCAAACTGCTCGCCAACGCCGAAACCATCTTCTGGAACGGCCCGATGGGCGTCTTCGAGTTCCCGGCGTTCGCCGCCGGCACCAAGGGTCTCGCCGAAGTGATATCCGCTGCGACCGCCAAGGGCGCGTTCAGTGTGGTCGGGGGTGGCGACTCGGCCGCCGCGGTGCGGGCGCTGGGCCTGCCCGACGATGGCTTCTCGCACATTTCGACCGGCGGCGGGGCGTCGCTGGAATACCTTGAGGGTAAGACGCTGCCCGGTCTCGAAGTGTTGAACACCTGAGCAAAGGACCTTCATGATTGTTCCGCCTCCGTCCCATCGCTCTGCTCCGCAGTGTCGGCGGTGCGCATGAGTCGCAAGCCGCTGATCGCCGGCAACTGGAAGATGAACCTCAACCACTTCGAGGCCATCGCGCTGGTGCAGAAGATCGCATTCTCGTTGCCGGACAAGTACTTCGACAAGGTCGACGTCGCGGTCATCCCGCCGTTCACCGATCTGCGCAGTGTGCAGACCCTGGTGGACGGTGACAAGCTGCGGCTCACCTACGGCGCCCAGGACATCTCGCAGCACGACTCCGGTGCGTACACCGGCGAGATCAGTGGGGCATTCCTGGCGAAGTTGGGTTGCCACTATGCCGTGGTCGGGCACTCCGAGCGACGCACCTATCACGACGAGGACGACGCACTGGTCGCCGCCAAAGCCGCTGCCGCGCTGAAGTACGAGCTGACCCCGATCGTGTGTATCGGCGAGCATCTGGAGGTCCGCGAGGCCGGCGAGCACGTCAGTCACTGCCAGAACCAACTGCGCGGTTCGCTGGCCGGGTTGTCGGCCGAGCAGATCGGCCAGACGGTCATCGCCTACGAGCCGGTGTGGGCGATCGGCACCGGGCGGGTGGCCAGCTCCGCCGACGCCCAAGAGGTGTGCGCCGCGGTTCGCAAGGAGTTGGGGTCCTTGGCGTCGCCGCAGATCGCCGACACCGTCCGGGTGCTCTACGGCGGTTCGGTGAATGCCAAGAACATCGGCGACCTCGTCGCCCAGGAAGACGTCGACGGCGCGCTGGTCGGCGGCGCCTCGCTGGACGGTGAACAATTCGCCACGCTGTCCGCGATCGCCGCCGGGGGACCGCTGCCCTGACCGCCCGGGTTGCGCTCAGGGCAAATTCATATTTAGCTTAGAGAAGCCTCACGGATCCACAGGCTTTCTAAGTTTGCGCGCGACAGCGCCCACGTCTTCGGGGGAAGCACTCAATGGCTGGTCGGAACGGTAAGACGACGGTGTTCGCGGGTCTCGGGCTGCTTGGAACGGGTGCGAGCGTGTTCCTGGCAGCCGCGGCCCTGGCTACCAGCTCAGCGGCACCCGCGCGGGCGGACTTCGACGATTTGCTGGAACCGATCATTCAGCCGCTGCTGACCTCGCTGACCGACTCGCTGACGGCAATCGACCCGGCGGCCGCGCTCGACCTCACCAGCTGGTCGGACAGCCTGCTGGCCAGCCTGAACTCGACTTTCGACTTCGCGTTGCCCTCGACCGACGCGGCCGCAGCGGCTGCGGTCGGTGCGGCGGCAGAACCAGCTGCCTCGCTTGCCGGTGGAACCATTCCGCTGACCGTCCTGGAAGGCACCGAGCCGGTGGTCCAGGCGTCGATCGACGGTGGCAGCGCCGTACCGCTGCTCGTCGACACCGGGTCGAGCGGGCTCGTCGTTCCGTTCACCGACCTCGGTTCCACCTACTCCTCTCAGCTCGAGGCGCTGTTCAGCCTCGGCCTTCCCACCGGCTTCAGCGAGAGTGGTTACAGCGGCGGGGTGGACTACCTGTACCTGACCTACAACAACGTCCCGGTCGACTACCTCGGCGGCACTGGTCTGAGCACCGACGGGCCCGTGAACATCGAGATCTACTCCTGGAACCCCTCGGACTTCGGAAGCCTCTTCACCAACAACGCCTTCCAGGAATTCCTCGGCGGTAACGAGGTCAGCGGGATCTTGGGGATCGGTGACAACACGGCGGGACCGACCACCACACCGTTCCTCGACTATGGCGGCGTGTACGTCAACATCCCCGGCAACGAGCTTGTTGTCGGCGGCGGAAACCCGATCCCCGATGCTGTCTCCACAAGTGGTGACCCGGTGAGCAACGTTTTCGAATCCGTCGGTAACGGCACCCAGGTCGCGGTGAGCAACAACATCGACTCCGGGGGAGTCTTCGGAACCATCCCGTCCAGCCTGGCGCCGACCGGTTCCGTGCCGGACGGAACGCTGATCTCGGTCTACAACGCCGCTCACCAGCTGCTGTACAGCTACACCACGACAGGCAGCTTCGACATCAGCGACACCGGCACTCCGCAGTTGGTCAGTGACGCCCCGACGGTGATCTCCGGCACCAGCATCGACAGTGGCGTCCTGCCGTTCCTCCAGCACGGGGTGTACATCGATTACGCGAACGACAAGACCTTTTTCGGTCCGCTGACGTCGTAGCCGAAACGGCCTGCCTGAAGGTGTGAGTTTGATATGCCTTCGGGTTGTCTGGCAACGAACTAGCAGTTACCTTAACGCCACCTGATAAAACACAGGAAACGTTGAGGGTGACGGCTGTGCCGTCCCGCCGGTAATTCGGGGGTTGCGATGACGAGTCGGCACGGTACGCACCGCACGGGCACGGTATGGCGTCGTGCGCTGTCCGGGGTCGGCGCCGGCGCCGGCGGAGTCGTCGTCGCGGCGGCAATCGCCACCGGCTCGGCGGCCCCGGCGCAGGCCGACCTCGATGACCTCTTCGACCCGATCATCTCCTCATTGACCGACTCCATCGCGGTGTTCGACCCCGCGGTCGCCGTCGACTTCACCGGCTGGGCCGACGAGCTGCTCGACAGCTTGAACGCCTTCGACTTCCTGTGGCCGTCGACGGACTCCGCCTTCGCGGCCGCCGCGTCTGGCGCGCTGCCCGCCGCTGACGCGGTCGCTGCGCCGCCGCCGATCCCGATGGAAATGCTCATCGGCACCGAACCGGCGGTCTACGCCTCGATCGACGGCGGTGACTCGGTCCCGCTGCTCGTCGACACCGGTTCGGCCGGAATCGTGGTTCCGTCGACCCTGCTGGGCGACGACTACTCCGAACAGCTTCAGAACCTGTTCAACCTGGGCCTTCCCACCAGCTTTGGTGTCAGCGGGTACAGCGGCGGTGTCAGCTACCTCTACCTGACCTACGACAGCGTGCCGGTCGACTACCTGGACGGCGACGGTGGAGCGATCCTGTTCCCGACCGACGGTCCGGTCAACATCGAGATCTACTCGTACGCGCCGGGCAATTTCGCGAGCCTGTTCACCAACGACGCGTTCCAGAACTTCCTCGAGGGCAACAACGTCGATGGCATTCTCGGTATCGGATACAACGCCTACGGCCCCACCATCAGCCCGTTCGTCGACTACGACGGCGTGCTGGTCGACATTCCGAACGGCCAGCTGATCATCGGGGACTACGACACCACTGGGTGGGTGTCCACCGATGGAGCGCCGATCAGCACATTGTTCGAAACCGTCAACGGCGTCACCCGGAGCCTGAGCGTCAACCTGGACTCCGGAGGAGTCTTCGGGACGATCCCGTCGAGCTTGGCGCCGGGAACCCCCTTGGGCGAGCAGATACCCGATGGTGTTCTGATCTCGGTCACGAACTCCGAGGGCGAACTGCTGTACAGCTACACCACAGGGCAATTCGACATCAGCAACGACGGCACACCCGAGCTTGTCTCCAACGGCCCCTACGCGGTCTCGGGCACTTACATCAACAGTGGTGTCATCCCATTCCTGAACCACCAGGTGTATCTGGACTATGACGGCACCGCCGCCGGTACGACGTACTTCAGCCCGTTCATTCCGTAGCTGCGCGGGCCGGTAAGCTGACCGCCATGGAATTGGCTCTGCAGATCACCCTGGTGATCACCAGCATCCTGGTGGTGCTGTTGGTGCTGTTGCACCGCGCCAAGGGTGGCGGTCTGTCCACGCTGTTCGGCGGCGGTGTCCAGTCCAGCTTGTCCGGGTCGACGGTGGTGGAGAAGAACCTCGACCGGCTGACACTGTTCGTGGTCGGCATTTGGCTGGTTGCCATCGTGGGTGTGGCGCTGCGGATCAAGTACAACGCCTGACGCCACGAAAGGCGAAGACAGCCAACCACCCTGATACTGGTAGGCATGGCTGACGCACCTGACTCGCTGGAGCCCTTCGGTGCCGTCCAACGCACCAAATTAGGTCGCGACGCGACGGAGCCGATGCGGGAGGACATCCGTCTGCTCGGGTCCATCCTGGGCGACACGGTTCGTGAGCAGAACGGCGACGAGGTCTTCGACCTGGTCGAGCGGGCCCGTGTCGCGTCGTTCCAAGTGCGCCGCTCGGAAATCGAGCGCGCCGAGGTGGCGGAGCTATTCGACGGCATCAACATCCGGCAGGCCCTGCCGGTCATCCGGGCCTTCAGTCACTTCGCCCTGCTGGCCAACGTCGCCGAGGACATCCACCGCGAGCGCCGCCGCGCCATTCACGTCGCCGAGGGTGAGCCGCCGCAGGACAGCAGCCTGGCCGCGACGTATCTGAAACTCGATGCGGCGGACCTGGATACCGCGACCGTCGCGGAGGCTCTGACCGGCGCGATGGTGTCGCCGGTGATCACCGCACATCCGACTGAAACCCGTCGCCGGACGGTGTTCGACACCCAGCACCGCATCACCCAGCTGATGCGACTGCACGCCCAGGGCCGCACCGAGACCGACGACGGCGCCGACGTCGAGACTGAACTTCGCCGCCAGGTGCTGATGCTGTGGCAAACGGCACTGGTGCGGTTGTCCCGGCTGCAGATCTCCGACGAGATCGCGGTCGGGTTGCGGTATTACCAGGCAGCGTTTTTCGATGTCGTTCCCAAAGTCAACGCCGGTGTGCGCGATGCGCTGCGCAGCCGCTGGCCCGACGCCGATCTGCTGCCCGAGCCGATCGTGCGGCCCGGATCCTGGATCGGCGGTGACCGCGACGGCAACCCCAACGTGACTGCCGAGGTGGTACGGCTGGCCACCGGCAGCGCCGCGTACACGGCGCTGAACCACTACACCGCCGAGTTGAGCGCGCTGGAACAAGAGCTCTCGATGTCGGCGCGCCTGGTTGCCGTCACCGACGATCTGTCCGCGTTGGCCGAGAAGTGCGAAGAGCCGGCCCGCGGCGACGAGCCTTACCGCCGTGCCTTGCGCGTCATTCACGCCCGGCTCACCGCCACCGCTGCGCAGATCCTGGACCAGGAGCCGGACAACCTGCTCGACCTCGGCTTGGAGCCGTACGCGTCGCCGGGGGAGATGCTGGCCGATCTGGACACCGTCGATGCGTCACTGCGAGCCCACGGCAGCAGACTACTCGCCGACGACCGGCTGGCCCGCTTGCGAGAAGCGTTGCACGTCTTCGGGTTTCACCTCTCCGGCCTGGACATGCGGCAGAACTCCGACGTCCACGAAGAGGTGGTGGCCGAGCTGCTGGCGTGGGCCGGGGTGCACCCCGACTACGCGTCACTCAGCGAGGACGAACGCGTCAACATCCTGGCCGACGAGCTAGGTACCCGCCGCCCGCTGATCGGCGACCGAACACAGCTGTCGGACCTGGCTCGCAAGGAGCTCGCGATCGTCTCCGCCGCCGCGACGGCGATCGACGCCTACGGTCCGTCGTCGGTGCCCAACTACATCATCTCGATGTGCCGTTCCGTCTCCGACCTGCTCGAAGCGGGACTCCTGCTGAAGGAGTGCGGACTGCTCGACGCCTCCGAGGACGATCCGCACTGTCCGGTGGGTATCGTCCCGCTGTTCGAGACGATCGACGACCTGCAGCGCGGCGCATCGATTCTCGAAGCGGCACTTGACCTTCCGGTGTACCAGCGCATCGTCAAGAACCGTGAGTACAGCCAGGAGGTGATGCTCGGCTACTCCGATTCGAACAAAGACGGCGGCTACCTCACAGCGAACTGGGCGCTCTACCGGGCCGAGCTCGACCTCGTCGAATCGGCCCGGAAGACCGGAATCCGGTTGCGGCTCTTCCACGGACGCGGCGGAACCGTCGGACGCGGTGGAGGGCCGAGCTATCAGGCCATCCTCGCCCAGCCGCCGGGTGCGGTGAACGGCGCGCTGCGGCTGACCGAGCAGGGCGAGGTGATCGCCGCGAAATACGCCGAGCCGATGATGGCGCAGCGCAATCTGGAGACGCTGCTGGCCGCCACGTTGGAGTCCACCCTGCTCGACGTCGAAGGACTCGGCGATGCTGCCGGCCCGGCCTACGAGATCCTCGACGACCTGGCCGACCGGGCGCAGCGCGCATACTCTGAGTTGGTCCACGAGACAGAGGGTTTCGTGGACTATTTCCTGCAGTCCACGCCGGTCAGCGAGATCGGTTCGCTCAACGTCGGCAGCCGGCCCACGTCGCGTAAACAGACATCGTCCATCTCTGATCTCCGGGCAATCCCCTGGGTGATGGCGTGGAGTCAGTCGAGGGTCATGCTGCCGGGCTGGTATGGCACCGGTACCGCCATCGAGGAGTGGCTCGCCGGCGACGAGGGGCGTCTGGAGACGTTGCGCGAGCTCTACCAGCGCTGGCCGTTCTTCCAGACCGTGCTGTCGAACATGGCCCAGGTGCTCGCCAAGACCGACCTGGGTCTGGCCGCCCGCTACGCGGAGCTGGTCGAGGACGAAACACTGCGCAGGCGGGTGTTCGACATGATCGCGGCCGAGCATCAGCGAAGTATCAACGCGCACAAGCTGATCACCGGCCAGGACAATCTGCTCGCCGACAACGCCTCGCTGGCTCGTTCGGTGTTCAACCGCTTTCCGTACCTGGAGCCGCTCAACCATCTGCAGGTCGAGTTACTGCGGCGCTACCGCTCCGGCGAGGACGACGAACTGGTTCAGCGCGGAATCCTGTTGACGATGAACGGGCTGGCCAGCGCGCTGCGCAACAGCGGCTAGGTGGTTGCCCGCTTCATGACGCGGTATAGCTGAGCAGACACGGTCCATCGGCTCGCGCCACTCCGCCGATCTGGGCCGGCACCGGGCGCGGGTGCGTGCTCCACTGCGGGATCATCCGGTAACGGCCGAACAGCCGCGTCATGGTGGCCGTCATGGCGGACAACGAAAAGGGTTGTGCCGGACAGGAATGCCGGCCATGTCCGAACGCCGTCACCAGCATCGGGGACGGAAGGGACTTCTCGTCGGCGAGTCGATGCCGCGTCCAGCGATCCGGGTCCCACTCATCGAGTCCCGGTGCAACGGAGGTGTTCAGCAGCGGAAGCAGCGTCGCGATGGTCCAGCCGGGCGGCACGTCGTAGCTCACGTCGCCGGTGTCGAGCACCACCGGCGACAACACTGTCCTCGACATGATCGATCGCTGAGCCAGCCGCGTCGACTCCAGTGCGCACCGCCGCGCCAGATCCGTATCACCGCCGCCGACCAGCGTTCGCTGCGCCGGATGTTCGAGCAGATCCACCAGCGCCCACCCCAACGCGGCGGCCAGATTCGACATCGACGCGATATGAATCAGCGCCACATCGAGTGCAATACCACGAATCCGCTTGTCTCCCTGCTCGGTACGCCACTCGTCGACGATGCGGCCGAACAACCCGTCGTCACCCCGGTGCCGGTCCACGGCGTGCGTGATGATCTCCGTGACCTCGTCCAGGGCCGCACACTCAGCTCGCTTGCCCGACGCGGCGACGGCGGCCATCGCGTCGGGGTGGACGAAAGCGTCCGACCCGTCCAGGGTGTCGAAGGCCTTCACCAGTTGCTCGAAGGCTTCGCCGCGGGCCGAACCGGATCCCGCCCAGGAAGCCAGCCCCATCCGGTGGCCCAGTCGGCGGGTCATCGCGAACACGTCCGCGGAACCCGACGAACCCAGTTCGTCGACCGTCGTATCCAACGCCCGATCGAGGTTGGCCAGGTAACCGGCGACGTCGTCGCGGCGAAACAGCGTGCCGGGCAGAATGCGGCGGCCCTCGAAAATCTCGTCCGGCAGTTTGCGGCGCAGCATCAGATAGTCCGCGACACCCTTGCTGGCTTTCTCCTCGGGCAGTCCGTATAACGATTCGACGCCGGCGGGGGAGAAGGTGAACAGGTACTGATCGTCTCCGCTTCGCACCGCGAACGTGTCGCCGTGCCGGTCGCGGGCCGCCGCGATGGCAGCGACGGCGTCATCGACCGACACGTCCCACGGCAGACCGGTGGCCTGGGCGAACGGCGGTTCGGGAACCGGGCTCGGCACGATCTAGCGGCCACCGCGATTGCGTAAAGCGTTGAACGCGTTGCGGAATGCGTGCTCTGTGACCGACAGCGGCGACATCACCGTCTCGCCGACGCCGACCATGTAGTCGATGCGCTCGACGATCGCCTCGACCGGCGCGACCAACGTCACCAGCCGCTTCATCAGGTCGTCGATCCGGCCCAGGGTGGCCTCGAAGTGGTCGAGCCCGCCGTCCAAGCGATCCACTGCGCTGTTCAAATTCGACAGCGAGGTGTTCAGGTCGCCCAACGTATCGCTCAGACCGCCCAACACATCCTCTAGTTGATTGACGGTGACGTCGGCGTTCATCGCCGCCTGGGTGAGCGTCTTGATCCGCTGCCGTGCTGGGCGATCGCCGGCGCTTTTATCTGCCATGTCGGTCATTATGGCGGGCGGGGCGACTCAGGGGAGTGGGTCGGGCCGATCGTCAACCCTTGACTGTCTGGCTGACCTGACCGATCGAGGTCTGCTTGCCGTCATAGTTGACGGTGCACGTCACGACGGCGTTGTAGCTGGTGCCCAGGGGTGGCCACAACATGTCGGTGATCGAACCTCTGCCGTGGGCGGCGATGTCGACGCTCCTGTCGACCTCTTGCGGTCCGAATCCGCCGCTTTTGGTGGCGGTGTAGCTGCATTTGGCAGGCAGGCCGGAGTTGTTGGAGATCGCCACGTTCGCGTTCAGACCATTCCGTGAGATGTTCATGGCAAGACCGTGGGGTGGAACGCATTGCTGCCCAGCCGGAACGGTGTCGGTTAGGGACCCAGTCGGGCATTTCGTCGGAGCTGCGGCCGCTACCCCGCACGTCGAGCCCGGCGGCAGCAGCTTTCCGGCGTCCGGTCCGCCACTGCACCTCACGGGCAGCTGACCGGGTGGCGGCGCGGCAGCCGCTGGGGCGGGCGGGTTGTAGGTGTAGTTGGACCAAGCGCCGCAATCATCTGAACCTGGGGAGTGCTTGCGGCAGCCCTGGATTTGGACGAGCTGCGGCCCTTTGAGAGGACCATGAAGAGTAAAGGTCGCGGCGCTGTTGCATCCCTTACTGAGCTCGGTTTGCGCGTAGCCCGGTGCTTCGAGGTGAATGACGTCACCCGCCTCATCGGCCTTCACGCGCGGGCAGCCGGAGACGTTGCAAATGGCGTCCTGACCGTTGGGAGTGCACGTCACGCTGTAGCCGTTGGGCAACGAGTCGGCGACCGCGTTGGGCATCGCGATATGGATGCCGACAAGACCCGCCGCGGCGGCCACCATCGCAGACAGCAACGCTGCTCGAATCTTCACAGGGTTGTCTCCCGGCATTCTCCTAGCGCGTTAACGACGAATTGCCGAAACGCACTTCTCGATGTCCGCGAAGCCTATGTCTGCTCAGAGGGTGGGTTAAATAGGGGATTTTCCTACACTTTCGAATGGGAATGCTGCACCGCAGATGGCTCGCGACAAGGCGGATCGGGGAACCGCGAGCGACTCTTCGGAGTCCAAGTCAACGTGCAACCGCGAATCTGCCATACCAGCCCGTGCCTGACTTTTCCGCTGCTTTCCGCAGGCAACGACACAGCCGAGGTGCTGGAAAGCGAATATGCGCAGGGCTACGCCGATGCGCAGACCGAGCGGCGGTGGGACTAACCGGGCAGCTCGCCGGCGGCGCCTTCGTCCAGGAACCAGACGGTGTGTTCGGTGCCGACGGCGCCGGCGGCCGGGATCGACACCGGCGCCGCACCGCCGACCGCGGCGGCGACGGCCTCGGCTTTCTCGGCGCCCGACACCAGCAGCCAGACCTCACGTGAGCGCTGAATTGCAGGCAGTGTCAGGGTGATTCGCAGCGGTGGCGGCTTCGGGGAGTCTTCGACGTCGACCACCAATCGGGTGGTCTCGCGCACGGCCGGAGTATCGGGGAACAGTGAGTTGATGTGTCCTTCGGGCCCGACGCCGAGCAGATGTATGTCGAAGTTCGGCGCCGGATCGCCGGGCTCGGCATTCGCGGCGAGGATCTGTTCGTAAGCGAGGGCGGCCGCGGCAAGGTCGTCACCGAATTCACCGTCGGCGGCCGGCATCGCGTGGATGTTGCGTGCGGGGATGTCGACATGATCCAGCAGCGCCTCGCGGGCCTGCTTGTCGTTGCGCTCGTCGTCGTCCTCGGCGACGTAGCGGTCGTCACCCCAGAACAGATGAACCTTGGCCCAGTCGATCCGCTGCGACTGCTCGGCCAGAAAGCTCAGCAGCTTGTTCCCGTTTCCGCCGCCGGTGAGCACAAGCAGCGCTTTGCCACGTGCGGCGATCGCGGCGTCGACGACGCCGATCAATTGCTCGCCTGCGGCGGCCACCAGCGCGTCGCTGTCGGCGAATGTCTTCACAGAGATGCTCATGCGTACTCCACCCGGTCGATACCTTCAAGCGCCGCGCAGTAGATCGTGTCGGCATCCAACCGCCGTAGATCTTCGGCAAGGCACTCGGGGACATTTCGTCGCTGCAGCGGGACCAGCGCGTCAGGCTTGCCTGTCCGGCTCAGCGTCGCGGTCACGCCTTGCTGCGGGCGCCGCAGCACCACGGTCTCCGAGGGTCGCTCGAGTTCGACTTTCAGTTCGCCCGTCACCCGGCGCACGGGTCCTTCGATGCGGCTGGCCAGCCAACCCGCGAGAATATCCAGCGCAGGTTCGGTGGCGAGTCCGGACACCACAGCCGAGGTGATCGGCTCATGCGGTGGCTGGTCGATCGCCGAGGCCAGTAGCGCGCGCCAGTAGGTGATGCGGCTCCAGGCCAGGTCGGTGTCGCCGGGGGTGTAGCCCGGCAACCTGCTTTTGATCGCCGACAGCGGGTCGGCCCCGTTGGTCGCGTCGGTGATACGACGAATAGCCAACTGGCCCAACGGATCTTGCGCCGGTACTGCGGGCGCGATGTCAGGCCACCACGCCACCACCGGGATGTCGGGCAACAGGAACGGAACGACCACGCTGCTGTTGTGCCCGGCCAGCGGACCCGACAGTCGTAGCACCACCACTTCGCCGACGGCGTCCTCGCCACCGACCCGTAGCTGCGCGTCCAGTCGCGCATCGGCGGCGTCCGCGTCGCCGGTCATCACCACGATCACCCGACTGGGATGCTCGTGGCTGGCCACGTTGGCGGCCGTGATCGAATCTTCCAGCAGCGCATCGGTATCCGGGGCGATCACCAATGTCAGCACCCGGCTCAGCGTGATCGCGCCGGTCTTTTCACGGAGCCCGTTGAGCTTCTTGTTGATCTCGGTGGTGCTGGTGTCGGCAAGATCCACTCTCATATTCGCCGCTCCTCCTCAGGACCACCTGCATCGTCGTCGGCTCGTTTCACGGTCGCCGCCATTCCCGGCCGCTGCGCCGAAGCATTTCGAAAGCAGACGCCGGACCCCAGGTGCCGGCCTCGTACGGATCGGGTTTGCCGTGCTCGGCCCAGTGGTCGAGGGCGGGATCGAGGATCTTCCAGGCCAATTCGACTTCGGCATTCACCGGGAACAGCGACGGCTCGCCGAGCAACACGTCCAGGATCAGCCGCTCGTAGGCCTCGGGGGAGTCCTCCGCGAACGCGGAGCCGTAGGAGAAGTCCATGTTGACGTCGCGTACTGCCATCTCGCTCGGCACCTTGGAGCCGAACCGCAAGGTGACGCCTTCGTCTGGCTGAACCCGGATCACCAAGGCGTTGGCGCCCAACTCGTCGGTCATCGTCGCGTCGAACGGAAGATGCGGTGCCTTCTTGAACACCAGCGCAATCTCGGTCACTCTGCGCCCCAGACGTTTTCCGGTGCGCAGATAGAAAGGCACACCGGCCCAGCGCCGGGTGTCGACTTCCAGAGTGATCGCGGCGAATGTCTCGGTGGTCGAATCCTGGGAGAAGCCTTCCTCGTCCAGCAGCCCCACCACGTGTTCGCCGCCTTGCCAGCCGGCGGTGTACTGGCCACGAGAGGTGTTCTGCTCCAAAGGTTCGGCCAACTGTACGGCGGAAAGCACCTTGATCTTCTCGGTCTGCAGCTCGGCAGGTTCGAAGCTCACCGGCTCTTCCATTGCGGTCAGCGCCAGCAGCTGCATCAAATGGTTCTGGATGACGTCGCGGGCAGCGCCGATACCGTCGTAATAGCCACCGCGGCCGCCCAGTCCGATGTCTTCGGCCATGGTGATCTGTACGTGGTCGACGTAGTGCGCGTTCCAGATCGGGTCGAAAAGCTGGTTGGCGAAACGCAGCGCGAGAATGTTCTGGACGGTCTCTTTGCCGAGGTAATGGTCGATTCGGAAGACCGCTTCTTCGGGAAACACACTGTTGACCACGTCGTTGAGTTCGCGGGCGCTGTCCAGGTCGTGACCGAACGGCTTCTCGATGACGACGCGGCTCCAGCTGTACGGTTGCGCCTTGGCCAGTCCCGCTTGGGCGAGTTGCTCGCACACGGTCGGGAAGCTTTTCGGTGGGATCGCGTAGTAGAACGCATGATTGCCGCCGATGCCCCGCTCGGCGTCGAGCTTGTCGAGGGTCTCAGCCAACCGGCTGAACGCGGCTTCATCGTCGAAAGTGCCGCGCACGAAACGACATCCCTCGGCCAACCGGTCCCAGATGGCTTGGCGAAACGGAGTACGTGCATGGTCTTTGACCGACTGCAGAACCTCATCGGCAAACGCCTCGTGATCCCAATCGCGGCGGGCGAACCCCACCAGGGCGAAATTCGGCGCCAGCAGTCCGCGGTTGGCCAAATCGTAGATGGCCGGAACCACTTTCTTGCGGGCCAGGTCGCCCGTCACACCGAAGATCACTACTGCGCAGGGGGGCGCGATTCGGGGGAGGCGCTTATCGCACTTGTCCCGCAACGGGTTTTGCCAGTGCCCGGAGCCGGCCCGGTCGCCGGCGCGACTCATTTGGCAGAGGAGTCGAGCTGCTTCTGAGTTTCCTCCAGCAGTTCGCTCCAGGACTCCTCGAACTTCTGTACGCCTTCGTTTTCCAGAACGAGGAAAACGTCGGTCAGGTCGATGCCGATACCGTCCAGCTTGTCGAAGACTTCCTGGGCGGCCGACGCCGTGCCGGTGACTGTGTCCCCGGTAACTTCGCCGTGGTCGGCAACCGCGTCAATTGTCTTCTCCGGCATGGTGTTGACCGTGTTCGGCGCGACCAGTTCGGTGACGTAGAGCGTGTCGGAGTAGTCGGGGTTCTTCACGCCGGTCGATGCCCACAGCGGCCGCTGGACGCGGGCGCCGTCGGCTTCGAGTGCCGCAAAGCGGTCGCCGCCGACGAAGTACTCCTGGTAGGCGGCGTAAGCCAATCGGGCGTTGGCCACCCCGGCCTTGCCCTGTAGCTCCAGTGCCTCCGGCGATCCGATCTTCTCCAGGCGCTTGTCGATCTCGCTGTCCACCCGAGAGACGAAGAACGAAGCGACCGAATGAATCTTGGACAGGTCGTGGCCGGCTTCCTTCGCCTTCTCCAGCCCCTCCAGATAGGCGTCGATCACGGCCCGGTGGCGTTCCACCGAGAAGATCAGCGTCACGTTCACCGAAATGCCTTCGGCCAGTGTGGCAGTGATGGCAGGAAGGCCCGCTTCAGTCGCGGGGATCTTGATGAACAGGTTCGGCCGGTCGACGATCTTCCACAGCTCGATGGCCTGCTTGGCCGTCTTGTCAGCGTCATGCGCGAGCCGGGGGTCGACCTCGATCGAGACCCGGCCGTCGACGCCGTCCGAGTTTTCCCACTGCGGAGTCAGCACATCGCAAGCGTTGCGGACGTCGTCGGTGGTGACCGTGCGAATGGTCGCGTCCACGTCGGCGCCTCGTTCGGCCAACTCGGCGATCTGGCCGTCGTAGGAATCGCCGTCGGCCAGCGCCTTCTGGAAGATCGACGGGTTGGTGGTGACCCCGACGACGCTCTTGGTGTCGATCAACTCCTGCAAGTTGCCGGACTGCAACCGTTGGCGGGACAGGTCATCCAGCCAGACCGATACGCCGGCGGAGCTCAAAGCGGCGAGATTGGGGTTCTGCGTCATCGACTTTCCCTTCGCTCAGTTGTCTATTGTTCGTTCGGCAGCGTCGACGACGGCTTCTGCGGTGAAGCCGAATTCGCGAAACAGGGTCTTGTAGTCGGCGGATTCCCCGTAGTGCTCCAGCGAGACGATCTCACCGGTGTCGCCAACCAGCTTGTGCCAGCTCTGCGCCACGCCGGCCTCCACGGCCACCCGGGCGGACACCGACGGCGGCAGCACGCGGTTGCGATATTCCTCGGGTTGAGACTCGAACCACTCCACGCACGGCATGGAGATCACCCGCGCTGTGATGTCCTTGTCCGCCAGCAATTTCTGCGCTTCGACCGCCAGCTGGACCTCGGATCCGGTGGCGATCAACACCACGTCGGGGTGGTCGCCCCCGTCGTCGCCCAGGATGTACCCGCCCTTTTCGACTCCCTCGAAATTCGTGCCTTCGAGGATCGGTACGCCCTGGCGGGTCAGGATCAACCCGACCGGTCCGCTGCCGTTACCGCGGGCCAGCACGGAACGCCACGCGTACGCCGTCTCGTTCGCGTCCGCGGGACGCACCACCGACAGATGCGGAATCGCGCGCAGCGCCGCGAGATGCTCGATGGGTTGGTGGGTGGGACCGTCTTCACCGAGACCGATCGAATCGTGCGTCCAGACGTAAATCGTGTCGATGTCCATCAGTGCGGCAAGTCGAACCGCCGGACGCATGTAGTCGGAGAACTGCAGGAATGTGCCGCCGTAGGCGCGGGTCGGTCCGTGCAGCACGATGCCGGACAGGATCGCACCCATCGCGTGTTCGCGGATTCCGAAGTGCAGCGTGCGGCCGTACCAGTCCGCGGTGTAGTCCTTTGTCGAAATCGACGGTGGGCCAAAGGACTTCACGTTGTCCATGGTGGTGTTGTTGCTGCCGGCCAAGTCGGCCGAACCACCCCACAGTTCGGGGAGCTTCGGGCCGACCGCGTTCAGCACCTTGCCCGACGCCGCGCGGGTCGCGAGGTCTTTGTCGCCGGGTTTCCACTGTGGGATGTCGGAGTCCCAGCCGTCGGGCAACTCCTCGGCGGTCAGTCGGTCCAACAGCTTCTTGCGCTCCGGCTCCCGTTCGGCCCACGCCTCGAAGGCGGCGTTCCAGTTCTCGTGGGCCTCCTTGCCGCGCTGCACCAGATCACGGGTGTGGGAGAGGACCTTGTCGCTGACGTCGAACTTCTTGTCGGGATCGAATCCCAGGGCTTCCTTCACCGCCGCGACCTCGTCGTCGCCGAGCGCAGCGCCGTGCGCCTTGCCGGTGTTCATCAAATTCGGGGCCGGGTAGCCGATGATGGTCCGCAGCGAGATGAACGACGGCTTGTCGGTGACCGCCTTGGCGTTCGCAATCGCCTCTTCGATGTCGACGACGTTCTCGCCACCCTCGATGCGCTGGACGTGCCAGCCGTAGGCCTCGTAGCGGGCGGCGGTGTCCTCGGACAGGGCGATGTCGGTGTCGTCTTCGATGGAAATCTCGTTGTGGTCGTAGAACACGATCAGATTGCCCAGCTGCTGAACTCCGGCCAGCGAAGACGCCTCCGACGTCACCCCTTCTTCGATGTCGCCGTCCGAGGCGATCACGTAAATGAAGTGGTCGAACGGGCTCGTCCCCTCGGGTGCGTCCGGGTCGAACAATCCGCGCTCATAGCGCGCCGCCATCGCGAACCCGACGGCCGAGGCCAGGCCCTGGCCGAGCGGCCCGGTGGTGATCTCGACGCCGTCGGTGTGCCGGAACTCCGGGTGCCCAGGGGTCTTGGATCCCCAGGTGCGGAGCGACTCGATGTCGGAAAGCTCCAGCCCGAACCCGCCGAGATACAGCTGGATGTACAGCGTCAGGCTGCTGTGTCCGCAGGACAGCACAAACCGGTCGCGGCCCAGCCAGTGAACGTCATTCGGGTCGTGCCGCATGGCCCGCTGGAACAAGGTGTAGGCAAGCGGAGCAAGGCTCATCGCGGTTCCGGGATGGCCGTTCCCCACCTTCTGAACCGCGTCGGCAGCCAGCACCCGGACGGTGTCGACGGCGGCCGAATCGAGCTCGGTCCAGTCGTCGGGGTGATGCGGTTCGGTCAGGGATGAAATGTCTTCGAGTGTGGTCACGAACTGAGGTCCTCGGGGTCGGCAGTCGGCAGATTGATACTCGGCACAAGGTTCCCCTTTACCCTAGTGCCGTAACGTTGCGGGCGCGTCAAAGCCTGTTGCAGTTCTCGACTATTAATGCGCCGTCAACAGTGCGTTGCGCCTCGACGTCCGCCGATTGGCTGCAAATGACCACTGCGGTGCATGCTGAGCAAGTCGGCCCGTCTACCATCGTGCGTAGTAGAAGCTGCGCGCTGCTGTGATCCGAGGAGTCCTTGCGTGAGCATTCGCGAGCGCGTTGCGCCGAGTCGAGTCAGCACTGTGGTGCTTGCTTATCTGGCGTTGACCAAGCCTCGAGTCATCGAGCTGTTGCTGGTCACTGCGATTCCCGCGATGCTGCTCGCGCACCGCGGCAGCGTCCACCCGTTGCTGATCTTCAACACGCTCGTCGGCGGAATGCTGGCGGCCGGCGGGGCCAACACGTTGAACTGTGTGGCGGACGCCGACATCGACAAGATGATGAAGCGCACCGCACGACGTCCGCTGGCACGCGCGGCGGTGCCGACCGCGCACGCGCTGGTGTTCGGCTTGCTGCTCAGCGTGGCGTCCTTCGCCTGGCTCTGGTGGACGACCAATTTGCTGTCCGGTCTGCTCGCGGTGGGCACGATCGCGTTCTACGTATTCATCTACACGTTGCTGCTCAAGCGACGGACCTCGCAGAACGTGGTGTGGGGCGGGGCGGCGGGCTGCATGCCGGTGATGATCGCCTGGTCGGCGGTCACCGGGACGATCGCGTGGCCCGCGCTGGTCATGTTCGCGATCATCTTCTTCTGGACGCCGCCGCACACCTGGGCGCTGGCGATGCGCTACAAGGAGGACTACCAGGCGGCGGGCGTGCCGATGCTGCCCGCGGTTGCCACGGAACGCCAGGTCACCAAACAGATCCTGGTGTACACGTGGCTGACCGTGATCGCGACGCTGGGGCTCGCGCTGGCCGCCGGCTGGCTCTACACGGCGGTCGCCGTGGTGGCGGGCGTGTGGTTCCTGACGATGGCCCACCAGCTCTATGCCGGCGTGCGCCGCGGTGAGCCGGTCAAACCGCTGCGGCTGTTCCTGCAGTCGAACAATTATCTCGCCGTCGTCTTCTGCGCTTTGGCGCTCGACTCGGCCCTGGCGCTTCCGACGCTCCTGCGGGTCTGACGCTCAGCGCGAGGTCCCGGACCTGCGAATACCCCATACCCCGACGGGGTCTTGCGACTACGACGCGCCGTAGTTTTCAATGCCTTCGTGACTTCAACGCAGGCTGACCGCATGCCCAGTTTCGGTGGCGCGTCGTGACGGCGCCGATCTGGATGGCCCTGCCCCCCGAGGTGCATTCGACCTTGCTGTCCACCGGCCCCGGGCCGGGTTCGTTGCTGACCGCTGCCGGCGCATGGTCGGCGTTGAGTACCGAATACGCCGAGACCGCTGACGAGCTGACCACGTTGCTTGCGGGAGTGCAGTCCGGCGCGTGGCAGGGCCCCAGCGCCGAACAGTATGTCGCCGCACACGCCCCCTACCTGGCCTGGCTGACGCAGGCCAGCGCCGACAGCGCGGCCGCCGCCACGCAGCACGAAACCGCGGCTGCGGCCTACACCGGTGCGCTGGCGGCCATGCCGACCATGCCGGAGCTGGCCACCAACCACGTCGTCCACGGGGTGCTGACGGCGACGAACTTCTTCGGCATCAACACCATTCCGATCGCGTTGAACGAAGCCGACTACGTGCGGATGTGGGTGCAGGCTGCCACCACGATGAGCGCTTACCAAGCTGTCGCCGGAGCCGCCCTCGCCGCGGTGCCGCCGAGCGAGCCGGCGCCACCGATCCTGACATCCGGCAGCGAAAGCGATACTGCGACAACGCAAGCCGCCGCCGCGCCGCAGCAGGTCGCAGCCGCCGCAGCAGACACCGCGTGGCAGGACCAGCTGGCGCAGCTGATCAGTAACTTCACCAAGGAGGTGACCTGGCCGCTGGGCAAATTGCTCTACCCGGACGGCTGGCCCATCGACGCGGTGTCCTTCGCCAGCGGGCTCAGCTCGGCGTTGCAGCAGATTCCCGGCATGACGCCGGCGCTCGCCGGTTCGCTCGGATGGGGCATCTTCCACGCCTCGGTGCTGTTCTATCCGCTGCTGCAAGCGGCGCCGCTACTGCTGGCGGTGGCGGTTCCAGCGACCGCCTTGGCAGGGTTCGGTGGGCTGGCCGGTCTTGCCGGTCTGGCCGCAATCCCGAACCCGCCGGTCGCGCCGATCGCCGAGATTCCCGTCGCGCCGACCGCCCCCGCGCCGGCGAGTCCGATGCCGTCGTCGTCAGCGTCCGGCTCGATCGGCACCAGCGGTGGTCATGCTCCGGCACCCTCGACCCCCGCGCCGAGCACGGTCAGTGCTTCCGGTGGTGCACCTCTGGGCCCCGGGCCGGGTTTCACGCCGCCATTCGCAGTGGGTGGTGCATCGCTCGCGTCGGCGCTCAGCGCGCAGGCCAAGACCCAGGAGCCGAGATCGCAGGGCGGTTCCAAAGCGCCCGCGGCAGCCGCCTCGGTCGCCGCCGGCACCAAGGACCGAACCCGGGCTCGACGACGCCAACGGGGGCGGTTGCATTCGCACGCACACGAATTCATGGACATGAACGTCGATGTCACGCCGGACTGGAGTGGGCAGGCGGAGGTCTCCGACTCCGGTGCGGGTCCGTTGGGATTCTCCGGAACCTCAGCGAAGGCGAGTGAGCAGGCCACCGGCCTTGCGACGCTGACCGACGACGGTTTCGGTGGCGGCGCGCGTATTCCGATGCTGCCCAACACGTGGTCGCCGGACGCTGACTAGCGGCTGCGGATACCCCCCACCCGTCTTGTAGTACGACACAACGTCGTATTGACTTCCACACATGTGCCGTGCCTCGGCGATTGATGTGAGGCCACGATGACTTCGATATGGATGGCCGAGCCGCCGGAGGTGCATTCCGCCCTGCTGAGTAGCGGTCCGGGCGCCGGGTCGCTACTGGCCGCGGCGAGCGCGTGGAGTTCGTTGAGCGGCGAATACGCCTCTGTCGCTGACGAACTCAGCGACGTCCTGGCCGCAGTGCAGGGCGGTGTCTGGCAAGGCCCCAGCGCCGAGCGGTATGTGGCCGCGCACGTGCCCTACCTGGCGTGGTTGATGCAGGCCAGCGTTAAGAGCGCCGCCGAGGCGGCCCAGCACGAGACAGCCGCGACTGCCTACTCGGCGGCACTGGCCACCATGCCGACCGTGCCGGAGTTGGCGGCGAACCACGTGGTGCACGGTGTGTTGACGGCGACGAATTTCTTCGGGATCAACACCATTCCGATTGCGCTGAACGAGGCCGACTACGCGCGCATGTGGGTCCAGGCCGCCGCCACCATGACCACCTATGACGCGGTCTCGACCGCAGCATTGACCGCGGCGCCACAGACCGAGATGGCCCCGCAGATCATCAATGCCACCAGTTCCCAGCCTGCCGACAGCGATTCCGGCGACAGTTCGACGTTGCCGATCCTCGACGACGACTCGGGGGACCCCTACCAATTCAGTTGGTACGTCAACCGCATCACCGAAATCACCCAGACGCTGCAGCGCGACATCGGCTTGTTCGAACAGAACCCGGTCCAGGGTCTGGCGCAGCTTTCGGCGGACGTCGGGGGACTCGTGACCGATGAGGTGGGCCACGTCGGGGAGTTCCTCAGCGCATTCCCGGAGGTGTACGCGCTCCCGCTGATCGCGCCGATCGGAGTGGCCGGAGGTGCCGCGGGCCTGGCCGGACTGGCGGGCATGACGCCCGAGGCGGCACACCTGCCCGCCGAGGTTGCGGCGCCGGCACCCCAGGCCCCGACCTTGCCGGCCGCTACCGGCAGTCCCGTCGCGATCGGCGCCCCGGGCGCGCCGGCCGCGGCACCCGCATCGTCGCCGGTTTCCCCGGCCGGATCCGTCGCGACGACGTCGGTGACCCCGCCGCCGCCCGCGGCAGGACCGGGCTTCGTTCCGCCGTACGCCGTGGGTCCACCCGGCATCGGGTCGGGTTCGGGCATGAGCAGCGGCGCCGGTGCGGGCGACAAGAACAGAGCCGCCGAGCCTTCCATGGCCGCCGCGGCTGCCGCGGCGACCGCGCCCGGGCAACTCCGGTCGAGACGACGCCGGCGGGCGGAGACGCGCGGGTACGCTCACGAGTTCATGGAAATGAACATCAATGTCGATCCCGATTGGGCCGAGGCCGGCAGCGGATCGACGGCGACGTCCGACCGTGGCGCGGGACCGTTGGGGTTTGCCGGCACAGCACGTAAAAGAACTTCGGCCGCAGCGGGTTTGGCTACCCTCGACCATGACGAGTTCGTCGGCGGCGCGGTACTGCCGATGGTTCCAGGAACCTGGAACGCGGATCAGGACGGCGACGTGGAAGCAGGCGGAGAACACGACTGATGCGGCAGCGCTCACCGGGCGTGCACCCCGTCTTTTCGCTGGCATGGCTGCTCGAACCCCTCTTCGTCGACGACTTTCTCGACGAGATCTGGGGCAAGGACCACCACCACGTCGCGCGGGGCCGCGCCGATTATTTCGATGGTCTCCTCCCGCAACCGCTGACGCCCGACGGCCTGCTGGAGTCGTTTCGACATGAGCCGTCGGCAATCCGGCTGGTCAGGGGACTCGACAAAAAAGGCCCGGACGATTACCGGCTCGCGGATGGCAGCCTCGACGTCGCCGGCGTCCGCAATCATTGTTCCGACGGCTACACCATCGTCATGGACGGCATCGAGCGGTACGTCCGGACGATCGGCACGCTGGCCCGCTCGCTCGAGGTCGAGCTGAACTATCCGACTCAGGTGAACGCCTACATCACGCCACCGCAATCCAGCGGGCTCGTCCCGCACTTCGACGACCACGACGTCCTGATCCTGCAGATTCAGGGCTCGAAAACCTGGCATCTCTATGTCGGCGCCGACCGGCCGGCCCGTGAGATCCAGCGCGACGCCGAAAAAGCCGTTGCGCTCGAAAGTCTGCCGACCCCAACGGAACTGCTGTTGAAAGCCGGTGACGTCCTGTACGTTCCCCGCGGTCGTGTGCATGCGGCGCAGACGCACGCCGAGCCGTCCGTCCACCTGACGGTCGGAATTCACGCGCCCACCGTGCTCATGCTTGCCATCGGTGCGCTGCATTCCCAGAGCTTCCGGGATGATCGGCTCAATGCGCGCCTGCCGGTGCGGCATCTCGACGACAGCGACCTCGAGGCCACGATCCGCGATCTGGTACGCGACGCGATTGCCGGCGTCGATGACTCAGGGGCCCTCGATGAGGGTGTCGGCCTACTGGCGGATGTCCTGGTGCGCCGCGGCGCATGTCCGCCCGTCGGGAAAATCGCCAGCGCCAACGCCATTGACGGGCAGACTTGGGTGGTGAAGCACCGACCCCTGTACGCCCACGTCAAGACCGTCGCCGACGGTGTGACCCTGCAGTTCGCCAGCTTGTCGATCAACGCCGGTGCCGACCACGAAGCGGCCATGCGATTCGTCGCGCACAGCGTCGAGCCCTTTCGGGTCGGGGACATGCCGGGTTTACGGTCCGACCAGCAACGGGATCTCGCGCGGAGCCTGATCGTCAGTGGATTCCTGGCTCCGTCGAGCAGCGCCGAGAACAGCTGATGGCGCAACCCTTTTCGTTGGCCTGGTTGCTCGACCCGCTGCCGGTCGACGATTTTCTCGGCACGATCTGGGGGACCACCCATCACCACGTCAGCCGAGGTCGTCCTGACTACCTGGACAGCCTTCGCGACGGCGCAGACTCGGTCGACGATCTACTCGCACTGTTCCGGCCGCACCTGGCGCTGGTCAGCCTCGTCCGCGAGAGCGAGCGAAAAGACCAGTACGTCTACCGACGTGCCGATGGCGCATTCGACGCCGCGGCCATCGGTCGGGACTTCGCCGACGGCTACACCATCGTGCTCGACAGCGTTCAGCGATATGCGCCCGCGATCGCGGTGTTGTCGCAATCCCTCGAGGTCGAGCTGAACTTCGCGACACAGGTCAACGCGTACTTCACGCCGCCGGCATCGCAAGGGTTCGCGGCACATTCCGACGACCACGACACGCTGATCGTGCAGCTCCATGGATCCAAGATCTGGCATCTCTACGAGGGAGTTGACGTGGCGCCGCACGAGATGTGGCGCCACGAGGCAATGTCCACCGCAGGTCTGCCCGACCCGATCGACATTCGCCTGGAGCCCGGGGATGTGCTGTACGTGCCACGCGGGCGCGTGCATGCCGCCGAATCAACGTCGGAGGTGTCGGTGCACCTGACGGTCAGCCTGCACGCACCCACGCTCTTCCTGCTTGCCACCCGAGCGCTGAACGCTCTGAGCAACACCGATGACCGCATCCACACCCAACTGCCGCCGCGCTTCTTGTCGGATCCAGACGTGCGTTCGGGCCTTGGGGGACTGGCCCGTCAGATCGCTGCAGCCCTCGAACAACCGGAATCCCTTGCCGGCGGCCTCGATTCGCTGGAAGCGGACCTGGTCAGGCGTGGCCAGTGCAAGCCACTAGGCGCCGGGATCTCAAACGCTGTCGCGATCGACGACCAGACCCGCGTGGTCACGTATCAGCCGCTGTACTCGCGGGTGACCGAGGGATCCGATGAGGTGGCATTGCACTTTGCCCAATCCGTGGTGAATGTCCCCGCTGATCACCGGGACGCTCTGCGCTTTCTTACGAAAAGCACTGCGCCCTTTCGGATTCGCGATCTGCCGGAGCTGTCCGAGGTGCAGCGCCTCGAATTCGCGCGAACGCTGATCCTGCAGGGTTTTCTGATCCGGCTACCGGACGACTGATGGAACTCGCCGACCTCGCCGGGTGGACGCCGATCCGCTTCGACTTCACCGGGCCGACCCCGGCCGTCGACTGGGCCGATCTCTCGGCCGAGCGTTTCGTCGAGCCGTTCTTCGACCAGACCGTTGCGCGCTGGTCCACCGGCCCGCGGGCTCAGCCGCTGGTCAGAACCGGACTCGATGCGCTGCTGGCCCTCGACGATCAACCGTCACTTGACCCGTCCGGCATGGTCTTTCACTTCTCGAGGTGCGGCTCGACGGTCGTGTCGCGGCTGCTTGCCACGGTTCCCGGGGTGGTCGTCATCGCCGAGCCCCCGCCGCTGAACGCGTTGCTTGGCCTCGATCCCCAGCGCGTGGACGGGGCAGTGCTGGTCCAGGTGGTGCGCCTGCTGGTGCGGGCGCTGGGCCGACGCCGACACGAGGATGAACGTCAGTTGGTGCTCAAGTGCACCAGCTGGAACGTACGACGTCAGGAAATCTTGTCCGCGGCGTTTCCGGGCACGCCGTGGGTCTGGGTCCAGCGCGACCCGGCGCAGGTGGTCGCGTCGCTCTTGGCCGCTCCGCCGGGTTGGCTCGGACTTCAGGCGCCGCCGCCGCAGACCGCACGGCATTTCGGTATCGACCCGGCGACCGTGTCGACCATGACGCGAGCGGAGTTCGCCGCGCGCGCGCTCGGCGCGATGTTGTTCTCGGCCGCGATCGGTCCCGCTCGTCGGTTGTGTGTCGATCACGCGGAGTTGCCACCGCGGTATGGCAGCGGGTGGCGCCACACTTCGGCATCGACGTAGATGCCGAGGCCATCGAGGCAATGGCGGAACAGTCCAAGTTCTATTCGAAAACCACTGACGGACAGCTGTTTGCGGCAGACGCGACGCAGTCGCGACCTGTGGCCGACGAGATCCGGGAAGTAGCCGAGCGCTTTGCCGGGCCCGGTTATCGCCAACTGGCGTCCCGCGACTGACTTCCACTTCTGGTCGACGGGCAGTTCGACCGATTCTTTGAGTTTCCAATCTCCTTCCTATGTGCTAAAACTGTTAATGAAAATCATGTTCATCACTGCTCGACGGGGGTCACCATGACGCTGCGCGTCTTACCAGAAGGTCTTCAAGCGGCGAGCGCGCGTATCGAAGCCCTGACGGCGCGCTTGGCGTCGGCGCAATCGGGTTCGGCGCCGTTGATCACCGCGGTGGTGCCTGCCGCGGCAGATCCGGTGTCGTTGCAGACCGCGGCCGGCTTCAGTCTGCGCGGTGGCCAGCATGCGGCGGCTGCCGCACAGGGCGCCGAGGAGCTCGGCCGTTCCGGTGTCGGGGTCGGTGAGTCGGGCGCGACATATGCCGCAGTCGACGCCGCCGCGGCGGGTTCGTATCACGGCGTCTGGGGCTGACAATGACGGCGCCCATCTACATGGCAGCGCCGCCCGAGGTGCACTCGACCTTGTTGAGCAGTGGTCCCGGACCCAGCTCGCTACTGGAGGCCGCGGGGGCGTGGAATGCGCTGAGCGCCGAATACACCTCGGTGGCCGAAGAACTCAGCTCGGTGCTCGCCGAGGTACAAGCCGGCGCCTGGCAAGGACCGAGTGCCGAGTCGTTCGTATCCGCTTACGTGCCGTACTTGGCTTGGCTGACGAAGGCCAGCGCCGACAGCGCCGCATCCGCCACCCAGCACGAAACCGCGGCCGCTGCTTACACCGCCGCCCTGGCGGCCATGCCCACCGTGCCGGAGCTGGCCACCAACCACGTGGTGCACGGAGTGCTACAGGCCACGAATTTCTTTGGCATCAATACGATTCCGATCGCGGTCAACGAGGCTGACTACGCCCGGATGTGGGTCCAGGCCGCCACGACGATGACCGCCTACCAAACGGTCGCCGACACCGCGCTCGCGGCGACGCCCGCCACCGACGCCGCACCTCCCATCCTCAAAACCAACGCCACCGCGCAGTCCGCCGAAAGTGGCGATCCGGCCAGCGGAATCAACGAAGACAACCCGCTCAACGTCCCGCAGTGGCTGCAGCAGTATTTGGAGCAGTTGGGAATCGGCGACAGCCAATTGGCGCACGACCCGACGGTCGACACCCCTTTCGACGAAGCCATCGCGCAATGGCTGCAGAACTTCGGCTACAACTGGCAACCCGCTCAGGGCCTGCTCAACGGGGCAAGCTACGACACCTACACCAACCCCGGCCAGGCATCCTTCTGGGTCGCGCGCGCCCTCGAACTCACCGAGGACTTCCAGTATTTCGGGCAGCTCCTGCAGACGAATCCGGTCCAGGCCTTCCAGTGGTTCATCAGCTGGCAGCTGTTCGACTTTCCCACCCACATACTGGAAGTCACGAACTTCTTGTCGGCGAACCCGGCGTTGTTCGTTGCCTTCGCCCCCGCGTTGACGCCCCTCGCCGCTGGAGCGGAACTGGCCGGGCTGGGTGCGTTGGCGCAGCCGGTGATCCCCATGCTTCCCCTCGAATCCGTCGCTGCCCCAGCCCTTTTTCCGGTGACAGCCCCCGCGCCGGCCGTACTGGCGTCGTCCGTGGCACCCAGCGCGCCGGCGCCGACGCCCACGCCCGCGTCCGCCGCGAGCGCTCCAGCCGCACCACCGTCGCCCGCTGCCCCCGCGCCACCAGCGGCGGGCCCAGGGTTCACACCGCCTTACGTCGTGGGCGGTCCGACCATCGGCGGGTGGATGAGTTCCCAAGCCAAGACCCAAGAGCCGACGTCGCGTGGTGCGTCAAAGGCACCCGAAGTCGCTTCCGCGGCGGTCGCCGCCGCTGCCAAGAAGCCGACACGGCGGCGCCGGCGCGCGGTACAACACGACCACGCCGACGAATTCGCCGACATGAACGTCGGTGTCAACCCGGACTGGGCTGAGCCGACGGAGGCGTCGGATCACGGCGCCGGACCGCTGGGATTCTCCGGCACACTGTCGAAGAACGGCGAACATGCTGCCGGATTGGCTACGCTTACCGACGACGGTTTCGGAAGCGGGCCCGCGATGCCGATGTTGCCCAACACGTGGTCGGCCGGCGAAGGCAACGACAGCTGATTGCGTTTGCGTGGCAACGGCAATGGAGCGAGGAAGGGATTTCAGGGATGAGTTTGTTGGATGCTCACATTCCGCAGTTGGTGGCGTCGCAGTCGGCGTTTGGTGCCAAGGCGGGTTTGATGCGGTCGACGATTGGTCAGGCCGAGCAGGAG
>NZ_PKEK01000106.1 GCF_002863225.1 Mycobacterium sp.
GGTGCCGCAGGTCGTCCGCCGGATCAACAACGCGCTGCTGCGCGCCGACCAGATCGCCAAGGTCGAGGGCGACACCTCCATCGAGAACTGGCTCGCGCCGATCGTCGCCGACGGTGAAGCGGGCTTCGGTGGCGCGCTCAACGTCTACGAGCTGCAGAAGGCCATGATCGCCGCCGGTGTCGCCGGTTCGCACTGGGAAGACCAGTTGGCCTCGGAGAAGAAGTGTGGCCACCTCGGTGGCAAGGTTCTGATCCCCACGCAGCAGCACATCCGCACCCTGACCTCGGCCCGTCTCGCGGCCGACGTCGCCGACGTGCCGACTGTGGTCATCGCCCGTACCGACGCCGAGGCCGCCACGCTGATCACCAGCGACGTCGACGACCGCGACAAGCCGTTCGTCACCGGTGAGCGCACCTCCGAGGGCTTCTACCGGGTCAAGAACGGCATCGAGCCGTGTATCGCCCGCGCCAAGGCCTACGCGCCGTACTCCGACCTGATCTGGATGGAGACCGGCACCCCGGACCTCGAGTTGGCGGCGAAGTTCGCCGAAGGCGTCAAGAGCGAGTTCCCGGACCAGCTGCTGGCCTACAACTGCTCGCCGTCGTTCAACTGGAAGCAGCACCTGGACGACTCGACGATCGCGAAGTTCCAGAAGGAGCTCGGCGCGATGGGCTTCAAGTTCCAGTTCATCACGCTGGCCGGCTTCCACGCCCTCAACTACTCGATGTTCGATCTGGCCTACGGTTACGCCCGCAACCAGATGAGCGCCTACGTCGAGCTGCAGGAGCGCGAGTTCGCTGCCGAGGAGCGCGGTTACACCGCGACCAAGCACCAGCGCGAGGTCGGCGCCGGTTACTTCGACCGGATCGCCACCACCGTGGACCCGACCTCGTCGACCACCGCGCTCGCGGGCTCGACCGAAGAGGGGCAGTTCCACTGACGATGCGCGGCCTTCAGCCGCGAGGAGGAAGTGGAACCGAAGGATCGGCCACTAACCACTAGACCAGGCCGTAGCCACAAGCGAACGGCTTGACAGCGCAGGCCCCGCCCGGAAACCCTGGGCGGGGCCTGACGCATATCGAGAGGACATTCCTGCAGTGAGCAACGCGATTGAGCGGGTTGGCGTCATCGGCGCCGGACAGATGGGCGCGGGCATCGCCGAAGTAGCGGCCAAGGCCGGCGCCGACGTGGTGGTCTACGAGCCCACCGACGAGCTGGCCGCCGCGGGCAAGGCCCGGATCGAGTCGTCACTGGAGCGGGCCGTCAGCAAGGGCAAGCTGGCCGCCGATGACCGCGACGCCACCCACAACCGGCTGCGCTACACCAGCGCGCTGTCCGACCTCGCCGACCGTCAGCTGACCATCGAGGCGATCGTCGAGAACGAGGCGGTCAAGGCGAAGCTCTTCGCCGAACTCGACGAGATCATCACCGATCCCGCTGCGGTGCTCGCGTCCAACACCTCGAGCATTCCGATCATGAAAATCGCTGCGGCAACCCAGAACCCGAGCCGCGTGCTCGGTCTGCACTTCTTCAACCCGGTACCGGTGTTGCCGCTCGTCGAATTGATCAGCACGCTGGTCACCTCCGACGACGCGGTGGAGCGCGTCGGGCATTTCGCCGGCGAGGTGCTCGGCAAGAAGGTGGTCCGCTGCGGCGACCGCTCCGGCTTCGTCGTCAACGCGCTGTTGGTGCCGTACCTACTGTCGGCCATCCGAATGGTGGAGGCGGGTGTCGCATCCATCGAGGACGTCGACACCGCGGTCGTCGCCGGGCTCTCGCACCCGATGGGTCCGTTGCGGCTCTCCGACCTGATCGGGCTCGACACCATGAAGCTGATCGCCGACGCAATGTACGACGAGCTCAAGGACGCGCACTACGCGCCGCCGCCACTGCTGCAGCGCATGGTCGAGGCCGGTCAGCTCGGTAAGAAATCCGGCAAGGGTTTCTACACGTACTGACGGTCGCCGGCGTTGCTGCGCAGACCACGACGTGCGCGGGCGGGGTTTAAATTGGTAGCTACCGGGTCACCGTAGAGGTGTTGCCCTCAGTTGCCGACACGAGGAATGCAGCCACCGCCATGGCTCAGCTGTCGACCGGTAATGGTCTCCCCGACGTGGTAGTCACCGCGGTCGAAATGACGACTGCACTGGCCACCGACGCGGACAACACCTGGAAACAATTGCTGGACGGCCAGAGTGGCATTCGCCCGCTCGACGACGATTTCGTCGACCAGTTCGACTTGCCGGTGCGCATCGGTGGTCATCTACTGGAGGATCTCGACCAATACCTGACCCGTATCGAGCTGCGCCGATTCCTGTTCCTGCAGAAGATCTCCACGCAGGTCGCACGACGGCTATGGGAGCAGGCCGGCTCGCCGGAGGTCGACACCGAGCGACTGATGGTGTCCATCGGTACCGGCCTGGGAGCGACGCAGGAGTTCATCGCCTTCAGTGACGATTTCCGGGCGCGCGGCCCCAGAGCGATCTCGCCCGTGGGCGTGCAGCAGGCGATGCCGAACGCGGCGGCCGCGGCGGTCGGGCTGGAACGCAAAGCCAAAGCCGGGATCCTGACGCCGGTATCTGCCTGCGCCTCCGGTGCCGAAGCGATTGCCCTGGCGTGGCGCAACATCGTGTTGGGCGAGGCCGACATCGCGATCTGCGGTGGCGTCGAGACCAAGATCGAAGCGGTGCCGATGGCGGCGTTCGCCAACCAGGGACTGCTGTCGACCAACAACAACGACCCCGCAGGCGCTTGTCGGCCGTTCGACAAAAACCGGGACGGCTTCGTCTTCGGTGAAGCCGGAGCGATGATGCTCATCGAGGCCGAAGAACACGCGAAAGCCCGCGGCGCCAACATCATTGGACGCGTAATGGGCGCCGGCATCACCTCCGATGGGTATCAGCCCGTACAGGCCGAACCCTCCGGTGAACGCGCCGCGCAAGCGATGACGCGGGCGATTCAGCTGGCTGGGCTCACCCCCGGCGATATCGACCACGTCAACGCGCACGCCACCGGGACGGTCACCGGAGACCTCGCCGAGGCGAACGCCATCAAGCAGGCGCTGGGAGCGCACGTGCCCGCCGTCTACGCCCCCAAAGCCGCACTAGGTCATTCGATTGGAGCGGTGGGAGCCGTGGAGGCGATTCTGACCGTGCTGGCTCTACACGACGGTGTGATCCCGCCGACTCTCAACCTGACTGATCCTGACCCGCAGATCGCACTCGACGTGGTGGCGCGCGAACCCCGCGCCGGCGACTACAGCTATGCGGTGAGCAATTCGTTCGCGTTCGGTGGCTACAACGTCGCACTCGCCTTTGGGAAGCGCTGATGCGCCCATTAGACTCGCGCCAACGGTTAGCCTCGCCCACCGGGGGTGGGGCGTAACCTCAACCCTGTGTCGAACAAGCGGCACGATTTCCCTTGGCAAAATTCATCCCCGAATTCAGGACAAACGGTGTCAGATACCTCAAACGCAACGTCCACTGCTCAGTCCGCGTGGTTGTCGAAGTCGGCGTCCCAGACCCGTGGGTCGGACAAGAAGGAAGTCCAGTTCCACTACGACATCTCCAACGACTTCTTCAAGCTGTGGCAGGACCCGTCGCAGACCTATAGCTGCGCGTACTTCGAGAAGGACGACTACACGCTCGAGCAGGCACAGCTCGCCAAAGTGGACCTGTCGCTGGGCAAGCTGGGGTTGAAGCCCGGCATGACGCTGCTGGACATCGGCTGCGGTTGGGGCTCCACCATCCAGCGCGCCGTGGAGAAGTACGACGTCAACGTCATCGGTCTAACGCTGTCGGAGAACCAGAAGCAGCACATCGAGCAGAACCGGTTCCCCAACATCGACACCAACCGCAGCATGGAAGTACGTCTTCAGCCGTGGGAAGACTTCGACGAGCCGATCGATCGCGTGGTCTCAATCGGCGCTTTCGAGCACTTCGGCTTCAACAAGTACGACGACTACTTCAAGAAGACCTTCAACTTGATGCCCGACGACGGCGTGATGATGCTGCACACGATCATCATTCCGAGCGACGAAGAGATCAAAGAACGCAAGTTGCCGCTGACCATGTCCAAGGTGCGGTTCATCAAATTCATCATGGACGAGATTTATCCCGGTGGTCGTCTGCCCCTGAGTGCTCAAGTCGAGGACGCCGCAACGAAAGCCGGCTACACCGTGACCCGCAAACAGCCGCTTCGGCCGCACTACGCCCGCACCCTGGACACTTGGGCCAGCAACCTGAAGTCGAAGAAAGACGAAGCGATCGAAATCACGTCCGAGGAAATCTACGAGCGCTTCCTGAAGTACCTCGAAGGGTGTGCTGACCTGTTCCGCGAGGGCTACACCGACGTTTGCCAGTACACCTGCGAAAAAGCGCCCGCGTAGCCGAGTTGAGAAATGTGCGTTATACAGATCGTTCGAAACAGCAGAACGTAACGAGCTGAACGAGATTCACTGTGAAAGGCCTATCTCAGATGACCGAGCGCGGGTCGGAGGATTCGTCGAATTTGCGGCCGGCATACGAAGACGTCCAAGCCCACTACGACACCTCCAACGAATTCTTCGGCCTGTTTCAGGATCCGACACGCACCTATAGCTGCGCGTATTACGAGCGCGACGACATGACGCTGGAAGAGGCGCAAATCGCCAAGCTCGACCTGTCGCTGGGCAAGCTCGGCCTTGAGCCTGGAATGACATTGCTCGACGTCGGCTGCGGCTGGGGCGCGATGATGAAGCGCGCGGTCGAGAAATACGACGTCAACGTCGTCGGGCTGACTCTGAGCAAGAACCAGCACTCGCTGGGGCAGCAGATTCTCGACCAGGTCGACACCGGTCGTTCGCGACGGGTGTTGCTGCGCGGCTGGGAAGAGTTCGACGAGCCGGTCGACCGGATCGTCAGCATCGAGGCCTTTGAGGCGTTCCCGAAGTCTCGCTACAAGGCGTTCTTCGACCTCTGCTTCCGGATCATGCCGGCAGATGGCCGGATGGTGCTGCAGACGATCATGGGGCACCCGCTCAAGCGCTGGCCTGAGATGGGCATCCCGATCACGATGAGCGATCTACGGTTCATGCGATTCATCGCGGCGGAGATCTTCCCCGGCGGCGCGGTTCCGGCTGATGACGACGTTGTCGAATACTCCGCCAACGCCGGGTTCTCCGTCGAACGACTGCAGAAGATGACGCCGCACTACGTGCGGACGCTCGACACCTGGACCACCAAGCTGGAAGAGTCCCGCGAGGAGGCCATCGCGGCCACCTCCGAAGAGGTCTACAACCGTTACATGCGCTACCTGATCGGGTGCTCGGACTTCTTCCAACGCAACATCTCTGAGGTCGGCCAATTCACTCTGGTGAAGAGCTAACGACCCGGTAGTCCCGGCACGAAAGCGCCGATCGCCAAACCGACGACCAGCAACGCGCCGGCTTGGCGCACGTGCAGCCAAGCCAGTGCCGCGTACCACAGCGGCCACACCGGGAAGTCGGCCGGCGGCTCGTCGGGCGGTGGGCGGCGGAAGTACGGCCACACCTTGACCAGCCGCGGCAGCGCCAGCACCACGAGCAGCGCCGGCCACGGCATCGCTCTGGCCAGCACCGCGGCCGCCACCAGCAGGTAGAACCCGGCCATCATGGCCAGCGTGACTGCCCGGGCCCGCGTCTCGCCGATGAGCACCGGCAGCGTGTGGATGCCGAGCGGCTTGTCGTAGGGAATTTTGTCGGTGTGCTTGCCCATCAACACCGTCGTGCAGAGCAGCCCGTAGGGCAGCGAAGCCAGCAGAACCGGCCAACCGACGTGGCCGACCGCCGAGTAGTAGGTGCCGCAGATCATCATCGGACCCCAGACCACCAACACGTCCGGTTCGCCCAGGCCGCGCTTCTTCAATCGCAGCGGCGGCGCGGTGTAGGCGAAGCTGAGCACGAATCCGGACAGCGCGAACGCCACCACCGGCCAGCCGCGAGCCCAGGTGAGCACGATCAGGATGGCCAGGTCGGCCAGGTTCACCAACCCGATCGCCACGAGCAGCGTGCGACGGCTGACCAACCCGGACAGCACCGGGTGCGGCGCGTAGAGCGCCCGCGGATAGGTGTCGCTGTCCAGGCCGGTCTGGGTGTCGTACAGATCGTTCATCAGGTTGTTGGCGGTGTGTGCCAGCAAGATCCCGATCACCGCCAAAGTCAGCCAGCGCCAATCCAATCCGGGTTGGCCGACCGCCAGCAGCGCTGCGACCAACCCGGCGAACAGGGTCATCGGCAGCACAGCAGCCCGGGTCACGACCAGCCATCGGGTGACCGCGTCGACCGGGCCGTCCGGCGGTGGATTGGTGGTGCGGATGGCGTAGGCCCAGGAGCTCAAGCGGGAACGTGGCGCGGTGTTCGTCATGCGCCGATCCTCATCGCCGCGGCCTGCATCGTCGTCGACGCGTCGCTCATGGCGCCAAGGTAGTCCCGCTAGTCGGTCAGCGGCGGCACAATCGGCGTTGGATGCTGCTGGGCGCGGAACTTGTCCAGCGAACCGCCCGCTTCGACGATGCCGCAGAGCGCGCTCCAGCTCAGCATCGTGAGGTAGTCGATCAGCTCGTCGGAGCTGGTCCGTGGATCCAGCAGCCACGAGTGCGTGGCCAGTTGCACGCCGCCGACGATGTGATAGGCCCACGGCTCGACGCCACCGACGTCCATGCCCGCGGCGCGCATCCGGCGGCGCAGCATCACCGCGAGCATGCGGGCGATGATCCGCTCGGAGTCGGCGACCACCTTGTTCTTGCCGGCCGAGTTGTTGGCCATCACGAATCGGTAGGGCTCCGGCTCGGATGCCACCGTGTCGACGTAGACGTGAATGATCTCCCGGGTCAGGTCGAAGCCGTCGAGGTTCGACGACAGTGCCTTGGCCATGTTGGGGATCAGCGTGGCCTGCGTGAAGCGCATCATCACCGCGGTGGTGAGGTCGTTCTTGTCGACGAAGTAGCGGTACAGCACGGTCTTGGACACGCCGATCTCACCGGCGATCTCGTCCATGCTGACGAACTGGCCGCGCCGCCGAATCGCCTCGATCGTTCCGTCGATGAGTTCGTTGCGACGCTCCACCTTGTGCTGGTGCCAACGTCGCTTCCGGCCGTCGGTTTTGACCGTTCCGATTGTCGCTTGCTGTCCCACTGTCGCGAATTCCCAATCCGAGATGTCTCTGCGTAATTTCAATAGTAAGGGTTATCGGCGCGGATTTCTCGCCTGGACCTCAGACAACGGTGTTAGGCCCGTTCAGCGGTAACAGTTACCTCGCGAAACGGCGGAACGCCGTCGCCCGAACAGCCGCGCCGATAGCGGATGATGGTGGGGTGGCAGTCGGACTGAACGGCAGACCCGCTTCGGAACCGAAGCACCGAGCGGAATCGTCGCCGCGTCCGTCGCTGCCCGCCGACGACCCCGCCCGGCCCGGGTCGATCGCCGAGTCGTTCGCCGGCGCCGACCCCCAGGCCGACGCCGAGCGGCAGCGGGCGCTGCGGCGGATGAAGGTCGTGGCGCTGAGCTTCCTGGTCGGCGCGACGGCGATATTTCTGGGTTGCCGATGGGCGCAGGCCGGGGGAGGCGCGGCCACCTGGGTCGGTTATCTGGGCGCCGCGGGAGAAGCCGGCATGGTCGGCGCGCTTGCGGATTGGTTCGCCGTCACCGCGTTGTTCAAACACCCGCTGGGCATCCCGATCCCGCACACCGCGATCATCAAGCGGAAGAAGGACCAACTCGGCGAGGGCCTGGGCAACTTCGTGCGGGAGAACTTTCTTTCCCCCGAAGTCGTCAGCACCAAGATCCGAGACGCACAGGTGCCCAGCCGGTTGGGCAAGTGGCTCTCGGACGTCTCGCACGCCGAGCGGGTGGCCGCCGAGTCGGCGACTGTGCTGCGGGTCCTGGTCGAACTGCTCCGCGACGACGACGTCCAGCAGGTTATCGACCGAATGATCGTGCGGCGCATCGCCGAACCGCAGTGGGGACCGCCGGTCGGGCGGGTGCTGTCCACGTTGCTGGCGGAAAACCGGCAGGACGCCCTGATCCAACTGCTCGCCGATCGGGCCTTCCAATGGTCGCTGAATGCCGGCGAGGTGATCCAGCGGGTGATCGAGCGCGATTCACCCACCTGGTCGCCGCGCTTCATCGACCAACTCGTCGGCGACCGGATCCACCGCGAGCTGATGGACTTCACCGACAAGGTGCGCCGCAATCCCGAGCACGAACTACGCCGCTCGGCGACCCGGTTCCTGTTCGAATTCGCCGACGACCTGCAAAACGACGAGGCGACGATCGCCCGGGCCGAGGCGGTCAAGGATCAGCTGATGTCCCGCGACGAGGTGACCAACGCGGCCGCGACAGCGTGGAAGACGCTCAAGCGGCTGGTGCTCGAGGGTGTCGACGACCCGTCCAGCGCGCTGCGCACCCGCGTCACCGACGCGGTGGTCCAAATCGGCGAATCGCTACGCGACGACGCGGAATTACGCGACAAAGTCGATAACTGGATCACGCGGGCGGCCGAGCATCTGGTCGCTCAGTATGGGGTCGAGATCACAGCGATTATTACCGACACCATCGAGCGCTGGGACGCCGAAGAGGCCAGCCGGCGAATCGAGCTGCATGTGGGCCGTGACCTGCAGTTCATCCGGATCAACGGCACGGTCGTCGGCTCTCTGGCCGGCCTGGTGATCTACGCCGTCGCGCAGCTGCTGTTCTGAGACCCGCTAACAGTGCTTGCAAAAGCTAGCACCCGTTAGCTACCGTGGGCCGGGTTCGCATCGACACGCCGACGCGAGGACCCGAGGGAGCATCCATGCCGCAGGAAGAGAACCTTGCTGCCGTGGTGACGACCGCTGCGTCTGACATCGGCAGCTTCATCAAAGCGCAGCGTGAAGCGGCGCAGGTTTCGGTGCGGCAGCTGGCGGAAAAAGCCGGCGTCAGCAATCCATACCTCAGCCAGATCGAGCGAGGATTGCGCAAACCTTCGGCAGGCGTGCTCAACCAACTCGCCAAAGCGTTACGGGTTTCCGCCGAGGTGCTTTACGTCCAGGCCGGGATGCTCGAACCCGGCCCGACGAGCGAGGTTCGCGACGCCATCGTTGCCGACGTGACGATCACCGAAGGGCAGAAGCAGGTCCTGCTCGACATCTACACGTCCTTCGTTCAACAAAACGAGGCGGCCCGGGAGGAGACACCCCCTGCATAAACCCGGACACCCCCCGAATCCCCCTGACGCACAGAAAGAATGACGAGAGGAAACATCATGGCAGAGAACAACCCGTCGATAGACGACCTGAAGGCTCCGCTGCTTGCCGCGCTGGGCGCCGCCGACCTGGCCCTGGCCACGGTCAACGATCTGCTCGCCGAGCTGCGCGACCGCGCCGAGGAGACCCGCACCGACACCCGCAGCCGGGTCGAGGAGAGCCGCAACCGCCTGACCAAGCTGCAGGAAGAGCTGCCCGAGCAGCTGCGCGACCTGCGCGACCGGTTTACCGCCGACGAGCTGCGTAGCGCCGCCGAGGGCTACGTGGAGGCCGCGACCTCGCGCTACAACGAGCTGGTCGAGCGCGGCGAGGCCGCCCTGGAGCGCCTGCGCAGTCAGTCCGGTCTGGAAGACGCGTCCGAGCGTGCCGAGGGCTACGTCGAGCAGGCCGTCGAGCTGACCCAGGAAGCTCTGGGCACCGTCGCCTCGCAGACCCGCGCGGTCGGCGAGCGCGCCGCCAAGCTGGTCGGCATCGAGCTGCCGAAGAAGACCGACGAAGCCGCCAAGAAGGCCCAGAAGGCCGTGGCCAAGAAGGCTCCGGCCAAGAAGGCGCCCGCCAAGGCTCCGGCCAAGAAGGCTCCGGCCAAGAAGGCTCCGGCCAAGAAGGTCACCCAGAAGTAATTTCGTCTCACCACTCGACTCCGAGTCGCCCGCTTGGGTGACTCGGAGTCGACGTGTCTGGCGGCACCCATTTACCCTTAACGGGTGAGCCTGGTGAATAGCGTCGTTTTGATCCTGCAGGTCGCTGTGGCGATGACTGCGCTCTACGCCTTCGTACACGCGGCGATGCAGCGGCCCGACGCCTACACGGCGGCCGACAAGATGACCAAGCCGGTCTGGCTGCTGATCCTGGGCGCATCGGTTCCGCTGACCATGATGCTGAGCGCCCTGGGCGCGACCATCGGTGCCTGCGCGGCCGGGGTCTACCTGGTCGATGTGCGGCCCAAACTCCTGGAGATCCAAGGTAAGTCGCGATAAAACCCATGCGACCTCTGATCCTTGCGGTCCTCGGCGCGCTGATGTCCGCAGCGCCGGCGTCAGCGGATCCCGGTTCGAACGTGCTGCCGTATGCGCCACCGTTCGTCGACCACGTCCGGTGGGCCCAGTGGTCGCAGGGCAGCCGACTGACGAGTCTGCGCGTCTACCCGACCGCGTCCGGCCGCGCGACCTCCAAGCAACTCGGATCTCCGAGTCCGGAGGCCGATGAAGCGTGGGCCGAGGTGCTTACCCTTGCGCCGCAGGCCGACACCCCGGGCATGCGCGAGCAGTTCCGCTGTCACTGGGATTTCGCCGAGACGGCACAGCCCGGCAAGATCAGCTGGAACCTGGAGCCCTGGCGTCCAGTCGTCGACGACGCGACGATGGTGTCCACCGGCTGCAATCCCGGCGGCGCGCAGGAACCGTTCTGATGACGTGGACCCGCGCCCGGGTCGCCGCGCTGGTCGACCACACGCTGCTCAAGCCGGAGGCCACCGCCGCTGAGGTGGCCGCGGTTGCCGACGAGGCCGCCGCGCTGGGCGCCTACGCCGTCTGCGTGTCACCGTCGATGGTCGCCCACGCCGTTCACGCCGGTGTGCCGGTCGCCGCGGTCGCCGGATTCCCTTCCGGCAAGCACCTTTCCGAGCTCAAAGCTCGCGAAGCCGCGCTGGCGGTCGCCGCGGGCGCGGTCGAAGTCGACATGGTGATCGACGTCGGCGCCGCCGTCGCCGGCGACATCGAGGCCGTGCGGGCCGACATCGCCGCGGTGCGCGCCGCGATCCCTGACGCCGTGCTCAAGGTCATCGTCGAGTCGGCCGCACTCTTGGCGCTCGCCGACGAGCGCATCCTGGCCGCTGTCTGTCGCGCCAGCGAAGAAGCCGGCGCCGACTTCGTCAAGACCTCAACGGGTTTCCATCCCGCCGGAGGCGCATCGCCGGCTGCCGTCTCGCTGATGGCCGAGGCGGTCGGCGGGCGGCTGGGCGTCAAAGCCAGCGGCGGGATCCGGACGGCGGAGGCCGCCGTGACGATGCTCGACGCGGGCGCCACCCGGCTCGGGCTGTCTGGCACCCGCGCGGTGCTCGACGCGCTGGACTAACTAGCCCGCTGAACGGCCCGTCCTAGAGGTCGGCCAGGCAGGGGTCCTGGTTGCCGCCGGCCGGAATGGTCGCGTTGGTGCTGGAGAACGTCGCCTCCACACCGCTGTCGGTGACCTTGATGCTGTCGGCGTGCAGTCCCAGCGGATAGTTGCGCGTGGCCTTGGCCATCAGGTCGTCGATGTATTTCTGAGCGGTGTCCGACGAGATCTTCGAGCCCAGCGCCGACACGCTGACCACCTGCAGCGACAGTCCGTTGTTGACGATCTGCGGCTTGAGCTTGGCGCTGTTCAACAACCCCTTGAGCTCGATCGTCCCGTCGCCCGGGTCGGTGGTGACCCCGCTGGTGACGAACGCGCCCAGCACCGGCACGGCGTCCTGGATCGACTGCTTGATGCCGTCGGACGACCAGGTGACTGTGCCGTTCACCGATCCGATGGTGCCTCGAGAGTTGCTGGTGTCGTTCAGCTTGATGTCGCGGATGTCGAAACTGACCTTCATCCCCTTGGCCTTGCGGACCTGGTTGCCACCGGTCTGCACGGAGATGTCGCTGTAGTTCTTGGTGAGGTACTGCCACAGCACGGGCGGCGCCGGCGAGAACGACACCGAGGCGCTGTCCTGCACCTCGCACTGCACCGCGTTGGCCACTTTGGTGCTCGCGGTGTGACGGGCGTACAGCTCGCCGCCGATCGGGATCGCGACGAACACCAGCGCGACGATCAGCACGATCAGCCACAGCGACGTCCGGTTGGCGAAGAAGCGGCGTGCGCCCTTGGCCCCCGCGTCCGGCCCCGCCGGCGGGGGAGGTGTCGGTATGGAGATCCGGGTGGTCGCGCCCTCGTGGGCCTGCGGGGGCGGGCCGGGCTGCTGTGCGCGCGGGTTGGGCGGCGGAGCCACTTGCGGCGGTGGCTGATTCGGTTGCTGCGGCGGACGATTCGGCGGCGGAACCGGCTGCTGGGGCGGACGCCCGGGTGGGCGGCCCGCCTGCTGCGGACGCGGCACGTCACGCGCCGACGGCTGCGGCGGGCGGCCGGGCTGCGGGATGTTGCGCGTCGGCGACTCCGACGGCGGCAAAGGCCTACGGCGCGGCGGAAAGCCACGGTTGGGTGGCCCCGCGGGCCGCGGTGGCCGGCCGCGCTCGGGCGGCTCGTTGCCCGGCGGGCCTGGGGGGTTAGACATGAGCGAAGCAGGGGTCTTCCCCGCCAGGGGGGATCGACGCGTTCTGCGTCGAGAAGTGAGCTGCCACACCGTCACTGGTGACCTGCACGCTGTCGGCCTTGATGCCCAGCGGGTACTGCTTGAGCAGCGCCGCGGTGAAGGTGTTCAACGCCGTCTGGGCGGTCTCGTGCGGGATCATCACGCCCAGCGCGTTGACCTTGTACACCTGCAGCGTCAGCTTGCCGTCGGCGACCTGAGGCTTGACCGAGATGCCACCCAGTCCCATCGCGCCGGCGAGTTCGATGGTGCCGGCGTTGGGGTCGGTCGTCACGCTGTCGACCAGTCCGCCGATGAAGGGGACGGAGTTCTGAATGGTCTCCTGGATGCCCGTCGACGTCCAGGTGATGTTGGCGTCCAGCTTGCCGATGGTGCCTTTGGAGTCGGCGTTGCCGTGCAGGTCGACGTCGTCGATTTCGATATCGGCCTTCATGCCTTTGGCGTTGCGGATGTTGTTTCCCGCGGTGTGGATGGTGATGTCCTTGTAGTGACCTGTCACGTGCTGCAACAGAAACGGGCTCGATCCGAAGGACGCCGTGGCGCCGTCCTGGATCACGCAGGATGTCGCAGCGGCAACGACGCTGTTGGCCCGGTTGCGGGCATACAGTTCGCCGCCGACCAGACCGGCGATCGCCAGGGCGCCGACGATCACCAGCACCAGGATGATCGACACGGGGTCGCCGCGAAAACGGAAGCGGCGCTTGGGTTTGCCGGGCTCAGCGGGATCCTGCGGCGGTGGCTGTCCGAAAGTCGCCGTCTCCGGATATTCCTGGGCGGGTGGCGCGAAGGTCGGAGTGGTCGGCGGTTGGTACGCCTGACCACCCGCCGGCGCCGGTGCGACAGGCGAATTCTGGTCGCCGGGACGACCCCATGTCGACGACGGGTCCTGGTGTGGGGGCCCCTGCGGATTCGTCATCTGCGCGATTCTGCCTTATCCGGATGAGCGAGCGCTGTGGAGTTGCGCAGGACGGCGATCGTCTCGCGGGCCTTGGTCACCTGCTCGATGTCGATGTCGGCGACCAGTAGCTGCGGGTCGGCGCCGGCTGATGCGACGACTTGGCCGAACGGCGAGACCACCAAGCTGCCGCCCACTCCGGTCGGTGCGCTGGAGGCCAGCGGCTCCCCGGGGTCGGCCTGCCCGGCAGCGACGATGTAGCTGGTGGAATCCAGTGCCCGGGCGCGGGCCAGCAGAGTCCACTGCTCGAGCTTTCCCGGGCCGGCGGCCCACGATGCGCTGACCACCGTCACCTGCGCCCCGCCCCGGGCCAGCGTGGTGAACAGCGCAGGAAATCGGAGGTCGTAGCAGGTGCTCAGGCCCACCCCGACATCGCCGACGGTGACGACGACCGGGGCGCTGCCCGGCGCGACCGTCTGCGACTCGGTGAACCCGAACGCGTCGTAGAGGTGGATCTTGTCGTAGTGGGTGTCGACGCCCGAGCCGACAGCGAGCAGGGTGTTGCGGACCCGCCCGTCGTCGGCCGGGGTGAACATGCCGGCCACCACCGTGATGCCGGCGTCAGCGGCGATCCGGCGGACACCGTCGGCCCACGGCCCGTCGACCGGTTCGGCGACCGGCGCCAGGGGCGCCCCGAACCGGCACATCGTCGCTTCCGGAAAGACCACCAGCGACGCATCCTCAGCCGCGGCGCGGTCGGCGTAGTCCCGGACGATGTTGAGGTTGTCGGCCGGGTCGGTGCCGCTGAGGATCTGGGCCACCGCGATACGCATGATCGCCAGCCTAAAGGTGAGCGAGTTTGCCCGGATGCCAGAATCAGCTCAGCAAAACCGTAGAAAGGAACACCTGATGGTCGAGTTCACCCTGACGCGGTCGACGACGGCGCCGATCGAGGCGGTCTTCGACTCGCTCACCGACCACCGTGGCATCTCCAACTACAGCAAGGCCGCCCGCCGCAGCACGCTGGACCGCGAAGGGACACCCGCCCCCAACGGAGTCGGCGCGCGCCGGCGTATCGAGGCGGTCGGACCCGCGATCGTCGAGGAGATCATCGAGTACGAGCGGCCCCACCGCTATGCGTACAAGCTGATCTCCGGCGCGCCGGTCCGGGATCACGTCGGCACGGTCACGCTGCGTCCGACCGGGAGCGGCACCGAGGTGAGCTGGCACTTGACGTCCACACCGAAGCTCCCCGGCCTCGGGCTGCTGCTGACACCGGTGCTGAAGCGGGCGATCGGCGAACTGCTCAACGGCGCCGTGGACGCCGCGGAAGGCCGCGCCTAGGCGCCCTGGCCGATCCACCCCGTGGTGAAGCGCTGTTCGCGGATCAGCAGCTCCACCAGCTGGCTTCCGATGAAGTTCTCCAGCTTCCCGCCGACCAGCGGAATCTTCACCTCGACGGTGGCCCGGAATGTCAACCGCGCGCCGTCCGTCTCGGGCAGCGGCTCCAGCGTCGCCGTGCCGGTCAACGACGCCGGCGAGTCCAGAATCGAGCCGGTGACCGTCGCGGTCGCCGCGCCGTCGCCGTTGGGCTCCCAGCGTTCTTCGCGGCGGATGTACAGATCGCCGCGATGGAACTGGGTGACCACGGCCGGCATCCGGTCCGCGCGCAGCACCTGGGTGGTGACCACGTCGATCACGCCGTCGCCGACCTCCATCGAGTCCAGCGTCGCTTCATCGGCGCCCGAATCGTCCAACCGGGCCAGCCAGTACTGCTCTTCGCCGAACGCGCGCAGAACCGCTTCGACGGCCTCCGCGTAGTCGGTGGACATGTCGAACGAACGCGGCATAGCAGGTCAGGCTACCGTCAAGAGTTATGGAACCCGGTCTGAAGGGGTAGGTGTGGGAACGGTTTTCGCCGGTGCGCACGTCGAGCAGAACGTGCCGCTGGCGCCGTTGACCACGCTGCGAGTGGGCCCGGTCGCGTCGCGGGTGATCACCTGCGCCAGCACCGAACAGGTGGTCGCGACGTTGCGGGAACTCGACGCCGCCGATTCGGGGCCGTTGCTGGTGCTGGCGGGTGGATCGAACGTGGTGATCGCCGACTCATTGACCGATCTCACCGTGATTCGATTGGCCAACAACAATATTCACATCGACGGCAATCTCGTGCGGGCCGAGGCCGGTGCCGTCTGGGACGACGTGGTGGTCGCCGCGCTCGCAGCCGGGCTCGGTGGGCTGGAAGCTCTGTCGGGCATTCCCGGCTCGACCGGTGCCACGCCGGTGCAGAACGTCGGCGCCTACGGGGTCGAGGTGGCCGACACCATCACCCGGGTCCGTCTGCTGGACCGAACCAGCGGGGAGGTCCGCTGGGCGGCCGCCGGCGAACTGGGTTTCGGCTATCGGACCAGCGTGCTCAAACACTCCGACGCGGCCACCGTGCTGGAGGTGGAATTCGCGTTGGACGCCTCGGGCCGCAGCGCCCCACTGCGCTACGGCGAGCTGGTCTCGAAGCTGGGGGCCACAGCGGGGGAGCGCGCCGACCCGGTGGCGGTCCGCGAGGCGGTGCTCGCGCTGCGGGCCGGCAAGGGCATGGTGCTCGACGAAGCTGACCACGACACCTGGAGTGTGGGTTCCTTTTTCACCAATCCCGTTGTGACACCACAGTTTTACCAAGAGTTGGCCGACACAGCCGACCGGCCGGTGCCGCACTATCCGGCGCCGGACGGCGTCAAACTGGCGGCGGGTTGGCTGGTCGAACAAGCCGGCTTCGGCAAGGGGTATCCGTCGCGCCCGGCCGGGGCGCGCTGTCGGCTCTCGACCAAGCACGCGCTGGCGCTGACCAACCGTGGCGGCGCCGGCACCGCCGACGTCATCGCGGTGGCCCGCGCCGTGCGCGACGGCGTCCAGGCTGTGTTTGACGTCACACTGGTGCCCGAACCGGTGCTGGTCGGCTGCTCCTTGTAATTCGCGTGGGAATTGCGGACGGTATCCGCCGGTATCTTTAGGTCGTGAGCACAGAGCGCGGCGTCTCGCCGGTCAACCGGCGCCGGGCCTTGACGACCCTGATGCTCGGTGCCCTCGCCCCCGGCGTGCTGGCCGCTTGCTCCGGCGGGGCCGCGAAGCAGGCCGAGAAGGCCAAACCGGCAGCTCAGGCCTCGCTGACCTTTCGGCCGGCCGACAAAGCCACCAAGGTCGTGCCGAACGCGCCGGTCAGCGTGGAAGTCCGTGACGGCTGGTTCCAGCACGTCGCGTTGACCAATCCGGACGGCAAGGTGGTGGCCGGCGCCCTCAATCGAGACCGGACGCTCTACACCCTCACCGAGCCGCTGGGCTACGACGTGACCTACACCTGGAGCGGCGCAGCTGTCGGCCACGACGGCAAGACCGTTCCGGTGAAAGGTGAGATCACCACCGTCGCACCCACCAAGGTGGTCGACGGTGGCTTCCAGCTCGCCGACGGCCAGACCGTGGGCGTCGCGGCGCCGATCATCATCCAATTCGATGCGCCGATCGCCGACAAGGCCGCCGTCGAGCGGGCGCTGAAGATCACCACCGAGCCGCCCGTGGAGGGCAGCTGGGCCTGGCTGCCCGACGAGTCGGAGGGCGCCCGGGTGCACTGGCGCAGCCGCGAGTACTACCCGGCCGGCACCAAGGTCAGCGTGGAGGCCAAGCTCTACGGTCTGGCGTTCGGTGACGATGCCTACGGCAAGCAGGACATGAGCCTCAAATTCGAAGTCGGCCGCCGTCAGGTTGTGAAGGCCGAGATCTCGTCGCACCGCATCCAGGTGGTCCGCGACGAGGGCGTCATCATGGACTTTCCCTGCAGCTACGGCGAAGGTGACAAAGCCCGCAACGTCACCCGCAACGGAATTCACGTGGTCAGCGAGAAGTACTCCGACTTCTACATGTCCAACCCGGCCGCCGGATACAGCCACGTTCACGAACGCTGGGCGGTGCGGATCTCCAACAACGGCGAGTTCATCCACGCCAATCCGAGCAGCGCCGGCGCGCAGGGCAACAGCAACGTCACCAACGGCTGCGTCAACCTCTCGACGTCGGACGCAGAGCAGTACTTCAGCAGCGCCATCTACGGCGACCCCGTCGAGGTGACCGGCAGCCGGATCGAGTTGTCCTACGCCGACGGCGACATCTGGGACTGGGCGGTGGACTGGAACACCTGGGTGGGCATGTCAGCGCTGCCGCCGCCGAAGGACGCCAAGCCGGCGCCAGTGTCGATCCCGCGCAGCGCCCCGGCCACCCCGCGCGATGCCCCGACGCTGTCGGGCACCCCGACCACCACGACCACTAGTCCTGCGGAGCCCGGCGGTTGAACCGGCCGTTCGGCGCCTGGTCTCGGGGCCGGATGACGATCTGGTCGAGGTCGACGTGGGGTGGGCGCGACGCCACGAAGCCGATCACCTCGGCGACATCGGTCGCGGTCAGCGGCGTTATCCCGGCGTAGACGGCGTCGGCGCGATCTTTGTCGCCGTCGAAGCGCACCAGCGAGAACTCGGTCTCCACCGCGCCAGGCGCAATCTCGGTGAGCCGCACCGGTTTTCCGAGTAGCTCGCCGCGCAGCGTGCGGTGCAGCGCCCCCTGAGCATGCTTGGCCGCGGTGTAACCGGAGCCGCCGTCGTAGGTCTCCAGCGCCGCGATCGAGGTGACGGTGACGATCAGGCCGTCGCCGGAGTCGATCAGCCTGGGCAGCAGTGCGCGGGTGACCCGCAGTGTCCCGAGCACATTGGTTTCCCACATCCAACGCCAATGCTCGAGGTCGGCGTCGGCCAGCGGTGCCAGACCTTTGGCGCCGCCGGCGTTGTTGATCAGCACGTCAACCCGGTTCAGCCGGTCGGCCAAAGCGTCCACCGCAGCATCGTCAGTGACGTCGGCCACAATTGCCGTTCCGCCGATCTCGGCGGCCAGCGCATCTATCCGGTCGGCCCGGCGTGCCACGGCGACGACGTGAAAGCCTTGTGCGGCAAGGATTCTGGCGGTTGCCTCGCCGATTCCGGCGCTGGCGCCGGTGACGACCGCGACGGGTTTCCCGTCGCGGGAACGGTCGGATGTCGTCGACTGCCGATCAGCGGGACTCATCTGAACAACTGTAGTAACCGTGCTAAATTCCTCCTGTGTACTCGAGCACCTTGTTCGGCTGTCTACCCGCGTGTTGTTGCGCGGGCTGCGCGTGTTGTCGCCGCGCAGCCAGCCGCTCCTGAGCTCAGCGCCAAGCGCTAGCGACGGTGTGCGGCACAGCCCGCCATCGGAACTCGGACAAGGACACTCCAATGCGCTCCACGACATTCACCTCTCATCAGCACAACCCCCTCGCGGCCGCCCGTCGTCGAGGTCCGGGACGCCACCGCGTGGTGGCTCCCTCCCTTCAGCTCTCTGATGCCGCCGCCTCCTCGGTATTCCGGGCCGTGCGGCTCCGCGGCCCGATCGGTCGCGATGTCATCGCCCAGGTGACGTCACTGTCCATCGCGACGGTGAACCGCCAGGTCATCGCTCTGCTGGACGCCGGAATCCTGCGGGAACGTGCCGACCTGGCCGTCTCCGGCGCGATCGGGCGCCCCCGGGTGCCGGTCGAGGTCAACCACGAGCCGTTCCTGACTTTGGGAATCCACGTCGGCGCCCGGACCACCAGCATCGTGGCCACCGACTTGTTCGGCCGCACGCTGGACGCCGTCGAGACCCCGACCCCGCGCACCGCCCAGGGTCCCGCGCTGGCCGCTCTGGCCGACGGTGCGCGTCGCTACCTGCGGCGCTGGCACCGCCGGCGGGCACTGTGGGTCGGCGTCGCGATCGGTGGAACGGTCGACGCCGCCAGCGGTCACGTCGACCACGCCCGGCTGGGCTGGCGCGACGCTCCGGTGGGCCCGGCGCTCGCCGAAGCGCTGGAACTGCCGGTGTCGGTGGCCTCGCACGTCGACGCGATGGCCGCCGCCGAACTCCTGCTCGGCATGCGTCGGTTCGGCCCGAACTCATCGACCAGCCTCTACGTGTACGCCCGTGAGACCGTCGGCTATGCGCTGATGATCGGCGGCCGGGTGCACAGCCCGGCCAGTGGCCCGGGAACGATCACCAACCTGCCCGCGCAGTCCGAGTTGCTCGGCGGCACAGGGTTACTGGAGTCGACCGTCAGCGACGAGGCCGTGCTGGCCGCGGCACGCCGGCTACGCATCCTGCCGGCGCACCCCGGCGCCTCGGGCGGCAGCGTGACCGAGGTCTTGAAGATCGCCCGCAGCGGCAACAAGCAGGCCCAGGAACTGCTCAACGAGCGGGCCCGCGTGCTCGGCGAATCCGTCGCGCTGCTGCGCGATCTGCTCAACCCCGATGACCTCGTGGTCGGGGGGCAGGCATTCACCGAGTACCCCGAAGGCATGGCGCGGGTCGAGGAGGCCTACAAGGCCAGGCTCGTGCTGCCCGCCCGCGACATTCGGGTGACCGCGTTCGGCAACCGGGTGCAGGAGTCCGGCGCCGGGGTCGTCTCGCTGGCCGGGTTGTACTCCGACCCGCTCGGTGCCATGCGTCGAGCAGCGCCGCCGGTGCCCGTCTACGAAGTTGACGTCGAGACACCCGCCTGACCTGCGGCTCCACCCCGTCCTGCAAAGATGGCGGGGTGGGTGCTTCTGATCTGACCAATCCGCGTCGAGTCGCGGTGCTCGCGGTGCACACGTCGCCGCTGGCGCAACCCGGCGTGGGTGATGCCGGCGGAATGAACGTCTACGTGCTGCAGAGCGCGTTGCACTTGGCCCGCCGTGGCGTCGAGGTGGAGATCTTCACCAGGGCGACGGCGTCGACGGATCCGCCCGTCGCGCGCGTGGCGCCCGGTGTGTTGGTGCGCAATGTCGTGGCCGGGCCCTTCGAGGGGCTGGACAAATACGACCTGCCGACACAACTGTGTGCGTTCACGGCCGGCGTGCTGCGCGCCGAGGCCGCCCACGAACCGGGTTACTACGACATCGTGCACTCGCACTACTGGCTCTCCGGTCAGGTCGGATGGTTGGCCCGCGACCGGTGGTCGGTGCCGCTGGTGCACACCGCGCACACGCTGGCCGCGGTCAAGAACGCGGCGCTGGCCGAGGGCGACACCCCCGAGCCGCCGCTGCGGACAGTGGGCGAGCAGCAGGTGGTCGACGAGGCCGACCGGCTGATCGCGAACACCGATGACGAAGCTGCGCAACTGGTTTCGCTGCACCACGCCGACCCGTCCCGGATCGACATCGCGCACCCGGGCGTCGACCTGGACGTGTTCCGTCCCGGCGACCGGCGTGCGGCGCGGGCCGAGCTCGGGTTGCCCGCCGACCGTGAGGTGGTCGCGTTCGTCGGGCGCATCCAGCCGCTCAAGGGGCCCGACGTGCTGCTGCGCGCGGTGGCTAAATTGCCGCGGGTGCACGTACTGGTGGCCGGGGGACCGTCGGGCAGCGGGCTGGCCGTGCCGGACGGACTGGTTCGGCTTGCCGCGCAATTGGGTATCTCTGATCGGGTGAAGTTCTTACCCCCGCAGTCGCGGGAAAACCTGGCCACCGTGTTCCGCGCCGTCGACCTGGTGGCGGTGCCGAGCTATTCGGAATCCTTCGGACTGGTGGCGCTCGAGGCTCAAGCCTGCGGCACACCGGTGGCTGCGGCCGCGGTCGGCGGGTTGCCGGTCGCCGTGCGCGACGGGGTGACCGGCACGCTGGTCGAAGGTCATGACTCCGACCGGTGGGCGCACGCCATCGATGAGACGTTGCGGCGTGACACCACCACGATGGGCCGTGCTGCGGTCGAGCACGCGACAGCGTTCTCGTGGGACAGCACCGTCGACTCGCTGCTGGCCAGCTACCGACGTGCGATCGACGACTTCGGCGCGCGGCGGACGGTTCGCGGTATGGCCCCGCCCCGTCGCTCCGCGCAGGCTGGATGGCGGCCGTCGCGGCGCAAGGCGCTGGCATGAGCACCAACGGAGACAGCGGCGCCCCAATCACGCACGTGCAGCGGCTGATTGAGGACACCCTCGAGACCAACGATCTCGAGTACAGCCGTCACGAGGGCGCGCACGGCGGTCTGCCCGGTCTGATCGTCGCCCTGCCCGGCGAGCGTCGGCTCAAGACCAACACGATTCTGAGCATCGGTGAGCACTCGGTGCGCATCGAAGCGTTTGTGTGTCGCAAGCCCGACGAAAACCACGAGGGCGTGTACAAGTTCATGCTCAAGCGCAACCGCCGGCTCTACGGTGTCGCGTACACCCTCGACAACGTCGGCGACATTTACCTCGTCGGCCGGATGGCGCTGGCCTCGGTGGACGCAGCGGAGATCGATCGGGTGCTCGGCCAGGTTCTCGAAGCGGTGGACAACGACTTCAATACGTTGCTGGAGTTGGGTTTTCGCTCGTCGATTCAGAAGGAATGGGAGTGGCGGGTGTCGCGGGGTGAGTCGCTGAAGAACCTCGAGGCTTTTGCGCACTTGATCGAAGACGACGATGCAGAGCGCGAAGCGCGATGAGGTGGGGGCACCTCCCGCTTGCGGGGGAGAGTCGAGCGTAGGGCTCGAAGACGACGACCAAGACGACTAGATCGCCACGGCCCGTAGGAACGCTTCGGCGAACACCTCGCAGGACTGATCCAGGTCGGGCAGTTCGACCTCCGGAATGCCCGCCGCGGCCGGACGGACCATGGTGTGGATGGCCATTGGTGCGAGCATCTGCTGAATCACCAAGGGCAGCGGTAGGTCTCGGATCCGCCCGGCGGCTATTTCGGTCGCCAGCCAGACGCCCACGCTGCCGAGCATGAGCGGCACGTGGTGCTGCAGCAGGGCCTGCACAGCGGGGTCGGTCGGACGGGCGAACGCTTCGGCGAGCATCGCCGGGGCCACCCGCGGTTCGCGACTCAGCGCCTCGGCCAGCGCCCGGTAGATCCGGTGAATGGTCTGGCCCAGTTCGGCATCGGGCTCGGACAGCACCTCGTCGAGATCCAGGATCGGGCTGTAGCGGTCGAACACCGCACGCATCAGCTCGTCTCGCCCGCCGAACACCGCGTACAGGCTGTGCACCGAGCAATCAGCTTGTGCGGCAACAGCTTCCAGAGTCGCCGCGATGAGTCCGCGACGGCTGATCAGCGTCGCCGCCGCCTGCACCGCACGCTCACGCACTGGTGGACGGCCACCGGGTTCGACACCGGCGGCCCGCACCGCGTCGTCCAGCAGCTGCCGGGTGCCGTTGAGGCGACGTATCAACGTGCTGCGCGACATCCCGGCCTCGCGGGCGATCGCGACCAGCGGCACGTCGGCGACATCCCTGCCGAGCGTCTCGGCGGCGCGCAATGCCGCCTCGACCACCTCGGCTGGGACATCGCGGACCGTTGGCGTCGTCATCTAGCTCATTGTCGTCGATGCCGTTTGAGAAGTCCGGCGGGCGAACGCCGGGGCGTGTTCGGGCCGGACGCCGACGCCCATGAACCGCGCCGGGATCGCGGACAGTTGCGGAAAGCGGGCCATGACACGTAGTAGTCCCGTAGGCGCCGGAGTGGTGCCGGCGTCCATCGCGCGCGACATGGCGGCGTGCAGGAAGCGTTGGAACGTCTGCGTCACCGCGGTCGGGAACAAGCGGCGTTGCTGCACAGCGGCCAGGTCCCGCGCCGTGACGCGGCGTTCCCGCAGCGGTGCGGCCAGCAGCCTGGCCGCCGCCACGGCGTCCTGGACGGCCATGTTGATGCCGACACCGCCGGCCGGGGACATCGCGTGGGCGGCGTCGCCGATGCACAACAGGCCGTCGGTGTACCAGCGGGGCAGCCGGTTGAGCCGGATGTCGAGCAGTTTCACGTCGTCCAGTTGCAGATTCCGCACAGCGTCGGACAGTTCGGGGATGGCGTCGACGATGTCGTCGCGCAGCGCCTCGATGCCGCGGGCCCGCAGCTGGGCGTCGGCGCCCTTGCGCAGGAAGTAGCCGGTCTGCAGATAATCCTCACGCGGAATGACACCGATGAACTGGCCGTCTTTGAACCGGGGCAGCAGGGTGTCCCCGACGCCGTCGGCCTTGGGCAGTCGGAACCACCAGATGTCGGCGTTGACCGGGTACTCCCGCGGGACGAGACCGGCCTCGCGACGGCACAACGACCACCGTCCGTCGCAGGCAATCGTCAGGTCGGCGCTCAGTTCGCCGGGCCCGTCAGGGCCGTCGTAGCGCACCCCGGCCACCCGGCCCCGCTCGAACAGCAGCCCCGTGACGTCGTAGTTCATCCGCAACGTGAACGTGGGCTCCTTCTTGCCGGCCTCGGCGAGCAGGTCGAGCAGATCCCACTGCGGGACCATCGCGATGTAGCGATGCGGAAGCCGCAGCCGGGTGAAGTCGATCAGCGGGGCCTTGCGTCCGTCGGGCAGATCAAGCCCCCAACCGGTGATCTTGGTGTGGGGCAGGGCGTCGAACTGCTCGAACAGCCCCAGCTCGTCGAGCAGTCGCAGCGTCGAGGGGTGCACGGTGTCACCCCGGAAATCGCGGAGGAAGTCCGCATGCTTCTCCAGCACGGTCACCTGTACGCCACCGCGGGCCAGCAGCAATCCGGCGATCATCCCGGCGGGGCCTCCGCCGACGATCACGCAGGTCGTCTTCTCGCTCATCGCATCCTCCTCACTTCGCTGTGATACTCGATTACGGCATAACTGTATCTCGGTATCAACTTTCAAGGAAGGGGTGTGAGCCGCCTCACCGCGAGCCGACACCGTGACCGGTGAGACCGGAGGGGGTGAAAGACTGACCGCTATGGGAGACGCTGCTGCGACGCTGGTTCTGCTCCGCCACGGCGAGAGCGAATGGAATGCCAGCAACCAATTCACCGGCTGGGTCGACGTCGATCTGACCGACAAGGGCCGCGGCGAGGCCGTCCGCGGCGGTCAACTGCTCGCCGAGCACGACCTGCTGCCGGATGTGCTCTACACATCGCTGCTGCGTCGCGCGATCACCACTGCGCACATCGCCCTGGACGCCGCCGATCGGTTGTGGATCCCGGTGCACCGCACCTGGCGGCTGAACGAGCGGCACTACGGCGCGCTGCAGGGCCTGGACAAGTCCGAGATCAAAGAGCGCTACGGCGACGAGCAGTTCATGACCTGGCGGCGCAGCTACGACACCCCGCCGCCGCCGATCGAGAAGGGCAGCCAGTACAGCCAGGACGCCGACCCCCGCTACGTCGACATCGGCGGCGGACCGCTGACCGAATGCCTGGCCGACGTGGTGGCCCGCTTCCTGCCCTACTTCACTGACGTCGTCATCCCGGACCTGCGGGTGGGCAAGACGGTGCTGATCGCCGCGCACGGCAACTCGTTGCGCGCCCTGGTGAAGTACCTCGACGGCATGTCCGACGACGAGGTCACCGGTTTGAACATTCCGACCGGAATTCCGTTGCGCTACGACTTGGACGCCGATATGCGTCCGTTGGTCGCCGGCGGCAGCTACCTCGACCCCGATGCGGCGGCGGCCGGTGCGGCCGCGGTGGCCAGCCAAGGCGGGAAGTAAGCGGTAATCCGCAGCAACTGGCAAACGGCGGGTGAACGGGCACCGAACACCTGTCTCGCGGTATGTGACATGACCGATTTTGGCCTTGTGCTGCTGGGTTGGCGTTCACCGGAATCGTAAGCTTTTCACGTGACCGTGTTCTCGGCCCTGTCACTGGCCGGGGTGTTGTTCCTAGCGGCCTTGGCCGCGGGAGTCGCCGTCGGTGCCCGCTGGGCGCCGCGGGCGATCGAGCGACGGCAACGCGTGACGGTCGAAGCCGCCGGAATCACCGTCGCGCAGATGCTGGAACGGATCGTCGCGCTGATGCCGCTGGGCGCCGCCGTCGTCGACCGGCACCGCGACGTCGTCTACCACAATGGACGGGCCAAAGAGCTGGGCCTGGTGCGCGAGCGTCAGCTCGATGACGAAGCCTGGAAGGCCGCCCGCAAGACATTGGCCGACGGTGCCGACGTCGAGTTCGACCTGCTGCCAGGCAAGCGCCAAGTACCGGGCCGGACCGGGTTGTCGGTGCACGGACAGGCGCGGCTGCTCAGCGAGGAAGATCGCCGGTTCGCCGTGGTCTTCGTCTACGACCACTCCGAATATGCCCGGATGGAAGCGACCCGACGCGACTTCGTGGCCAATGTCAGCCATGAGCTCAAGACGCCGGTCGGGGCCATGTCGGTGTTGGCCGAAGCCCTGCTGTCCTCGGCCGACGACCCCGAGACCGTCCGGCGGTTCGGCGAGAAGGTGCTCGTCGAAGCCACCCGGCTGGGCAGCATGGTCACCGAGCTGATCGAGCTGTCCCGCCTGCAGGGCGCCGAGCGGATGCCCGACATGGGTGCCGTCGACGTCGATGACGTTGTCGCCGAGGCGATTTCGCGGCACAAGGTGCCGGCCGACAACGCCGACATCATCGTGCGCACCGACGCCGCCAGCGGCCTGCAGATGCACGGCGAGCAGGCCCTGCTGGTCACCGCACTGGCCAACCTGGTGTCCAACGCGATCGCGTACTCGCCTCGCGGTTCGCTGGTGTCGATCAGCCGGCGCCGCCGCGGCGACAACATCGAGATCGCTGTCACCGACCGCGGCATCGGGATCGACCGCAAAGACCAGGAACGCGTCTTCGAGCGGTTCTTCCGCGCCGACAAGGCCCGTTCGCGCGCCACCGGCGGCACCGGACTCGGCTTGGCGATCGTCAAGCACGTCGCGGCCAACCACAACGGCAGCATCGGGCTGTGGAGCCAGCTGGGCACCGGTTCGACGTTCACGCTCTCGATCCCGGCCTACGCCGGCGAAATCGAGCCCGAAGACCTGCCCGAGCGCGAACCGCGCCCCATAAAGCCCTTACGGGAGCCACAACGAGAGGAAGAACTACACCGATGACCAGTGTGCTGATCGTGGAGGACGAAGAATCCCTGGCCGACCCGTTGGCGTTCTTGCTGCGCAAGGAGGGCTTCGAAGCCACCGTGGTCACCGACGGCCAGACCGCGTTGGCCGAGTTCGACCGTGCCGGTGCCGATATCGTGCTGCTTGACTTGATGCTTCCGGGTATGTCCGGGACCGACGTCTGCAAGCAGCTGCGGTCGCGTTCCAGCGTGCCGGTGATCATGGTGACGGCGCGCGACAGCGAGATCGACAAGGTCGTCGGGCTCGAGCTGGGCGCCGATGACTATGTCACCAAACCGTATTCAGCCCGGGAGCTGATCGCGCGGATCCGGGCGGTGTTGCGTCGCGGCGGCGACGACGATTCGGAAATCGCCGACGGTGTGCTGGAATCCGGCCCGGTGCGCATGGACGTCGAGCGCCACGTCGTGTCCGTCAACGGTGAGTCGATCACGTTGCCGCTCAAGGAGTTCGACCTGCTGGAGTACCTGATGCGCAACAGCGGGCGGGTGCTGACGCGTGGCCAATTGATCGACCGGGTGTGGGGTGCCGACTATGTCGGTGACACCAAGACGCTCGACGTTCACGTCAAGCGGCTGCGGTCCAAGATCGAGTCCGATCCGGCCAACCCGATCCACCTGGTGACGGTCCGCGGGCTGGGCTACAAGCTGGAGGGCTGAGGTCCTGTAGAGCTACGCCGACTGTGTAGCTTGTGACTGTCGTTCAGGCGAATCGCCAGTGAAGTCCTGCACAGTCGGCGTGGCCCGAAGTGCGGCCGCTACTCGGCGGCCCGGGTCGCCGGGTGCACGGCGATGAGGCCTAAACCGCTGCGGCGCTTACACATTGCGGCCAGCTCGGCATAGGCCTTCTCCCCGAGCAGCTCGGTAAGCTCGGGGCCCATGCTCACCCACACCTGGTCGGCTCCGACGTGGGCGGCCGGGTCGCCGGTGCAGTACCAGTGCAGGTCTGCTCCGCCGGCGCCCCAGCCGCGGCGGTCGTATTCGGTGACGGTGGTCTTCAGAATCTCGGTGCCGTCCGGCCGCGTCACCCACTCCTGGCTACGTCGAATCGGCAACTGCCAGCACACATCCGGCTTCATCGTGAGCGGCTGCACGCCGATCTGCAGCGCCTTCGAGTGCAGCGCGCATCCCTGGCCGCCTGCGAAGTCCGGTCGGTTCAAGAAGATGCAGGCGCCCTTGTATTTGCGAGTGCGGAACTGCTCTTCGCCCTCGTGCTCGTCGAGCTCGAGATAACCCTTGCGGCCCAAGCCCTTTTCGCGGAACTGCCAGTCGGCGTCGGTCAGCGTGGTGACCGCATCGTCGAGGCGGGCGCGGTCGTCGTCGTCGGACAGGAAGGCGCCATGGGAACAGCAGCCGTCGTCAGGTCGGTTTTCGACCGTCCCCTGGCAGGCCGGCGTGCCGAACACGCACGTCCACCGCGACAGCAGCCACGTCAGGTCGGCGGCGATCAGATGTTCGGCGTTGTCCGGGTCGTAGAACTCGACCCATTCACGGGCGAAGTCCAATTCGACTTCGCCGGGATGGTCTGGCTGCACAGTTTTAACGGTAGACCAATCTGCGGCCGGGCTGCTCGCACGCTCCGGTGCGTTTTGCCGGTTCCTCCTCGCGTCGCTCGCGGCGCGCATCGTCACCGGGCTGGCCCGATTGCCCGGTTCCTCCTCGCGTCGCTCGCGGCGCGCATCGTCACCGGGCTGGTCCGATTGCCCGGTTCCTCCTCGCGCCGCTCGCGGCGCGCATCGTCACCGGGCTAGCCCGATTGCCCGGTTCCTCCTCGCGTCGCTCGCGGCGCGCATCGTCACCGGGCTAGGTTGTGTCTCGTGCGATTAGGTGTGCTCGACGTCGGCAGCAACACGGTCAACCTGCTCGTGGTGGATGCGCGCCGCGGCGGGCACCCGACGCCGATGAGCTCCACCAAGGCCACGCTGCGGCTGGCCGAGTCAATCGACAACTCCGGCAAGATCACCCGCAAGGGCGCCGACAAGCTGATCGAGACGATCGAGGAGTTCGAGAAGATCGCCGACAGCTCCGGCTGCGCGGAACTCATGGCGTTCGCCACCTCGGCGGTGCGCGACGCGAAGAACTCCGACGACCTGCTTTCCCGCGTCCGCAAGGAGACTGGCGTGCAGCTGCAGGTGCTGCGCGGCGTCGACGAGTCGCGGCTGACCTTCCTGGCGGTTCGCCGCTGGTACGGCTGGAGTGCCGGGCGGATCATCAACCTCGACATCGGTGGTGGGTCGCTGGAGCTGTCCAACGGCGTCGACGAAGAACCTGAAGTTGCGATGTCGCTGCCGCTGGGCGCGGGCCGGCTGACCCGCGAGTGGCTCAGCGACGACCCGCCCGGACGCCGGCGGGTCGCCATGCTGCGCGATTGGCTGGACGCCGAACTGGCCGATGCCGCCGCCAAAATGCTGGACGCCGGCAGCCCCGACCTGGCTGTGGCAACCTCGAAAACGTTCCGCTCGCTGGCCCGTCTGACCGGAGCGGCGCCGTCGGCCGCGGGACCGCGGGTCAAGCGCACTCTCACCGCCAATGGCCTCAGACAACTCATATCTTTCATCTCTAGGATGACGACCGCTGACCGTGCAGAACTGGAAGGGGTGAGCGCCGAGCGAGCGCCGCAGATCGTGGCAGGAGCTCTGGTCGCAGAGGCAAGTATGCGAGCGCTGTCGATTGAAACGGTGGACATCTGCCCGTGGGCGCTACGGGAAGGTCTGATTTTGCGCAAACTCGATAGCGAAGCCGACGGAACCGCCTTCGTCGAGACGTCCGTGCGGGATGCTGGTAGCCAGCGAGCCAATCGGAATGGCGGCAAGAAATGACCGGACCCAACGACACCACTCGACCCATCTCGGTCGCCGAACTGCTGGCCAAGAACGGCACCCACGGGGCCCCCGCCCCGGCACGCCGTCGCCGCCGTCGTGGCAACTCCGACGCGGTGACTGTCGCCGAATTGACCGGCGAGATTCCGATCATCACCGACGACACCGATCCCGACGCCGAGCAGCACCAGGTCCCCGAATCGCGCGCGCACCGGGCCAACGGGTCAGCCCGTGTCTCGCCGGCCCCCCTGGTCGAAGACGACGAGGTCGAGGCGCCCGCCGAGGAGCCGGTGGAGAAGGCGTTCTGGTCCGAGCCCGAGCCGCGGTGGCCGGCATCGGCTCCGCCGCGTCCGCGCGAGGCGTCGGCCACGACCCGCGAATCGCGACCGCTGCGCAGCTCCTATCCGCGCCCGCAGCGCAGGCCCGGGCGCGCCGAAGCTAATCGTCCCGAGCCGCGTGAGGACAAGCCGGTCGACCGGTCCGGTGCGGAGGGGATGAACCCCGATCCGATCGAGGACTACGCGGGAATGTCGGTCGACGTGATGGACACCGACGTTCGCGACGCCGATTCGTCCCTTGAGGACTCGGCCTACGTTCGCTCATACCTGGGGTCGTCGGCCGGCAAAGGCGATGCCGAATCGTCCTCTGGAACCGGATTTTCCGATATCGACGATGCCGCCGAGGACGAGCACTACCTGGACGACGGCGAATTCGGCGACGGCCACACCTGGTCGCGGTCGGACAGCATGCGGTTCACCGGAGCGGTTGTGCTGCAGTCGTTTTTGGCGGTCGCGTTGGGGGCCGGCCTGTTCATCGCATTCGACCAGCTGTGGCTTTGGAACAACATCGTCGCGCTGGTGCTCTCGGTGCTCGTCATCCTCGGCCTGGTGGTCGGCGTGCGGGTGGTGCGAAAGACCGAGGACATCGCTAGCACGCTGATCGCAGTCGCGGTGGGGGCGCTGGTCACGCTGGGGCCCCTAGCGTTGTTGCAATCCGGCTAGCGCCCAACAGAATCCACGTGCGCCCCGCTATCAAGGTCGGCTTGTCGACGGCCTCGGTCTATCCGATGAAGACCGAGGCGGCATTCGAGTACGCAGCCGACCTCGGCTACGACGGTGTCGAGCTGATGGTGTGGGGCGAGTCGATCAGCCAGGACATCGATGCGGTGGCCAAGCTTTCCCGCAAATACCGGGTACCGGTCCTGTCGGTGCATGCGCCGTGCCTGCTGATCTCGCAACGCGTCTGGGGCGCCAATCCGATCGCCAAGCTCGACCGCAGCGTGCAGGCGGCGGAGAAGCTGGGCGCGCAGACCGTCGTCGTGCATCCGCCGTTTCGCTGGCAGCGCCGCTACGTGGAGGGCTTCACCGAGCAGGTCGCCGAATTGGAGTCCTCCAGCGATGTGCTGGTCGCCGTCGAGAACATGTTCCCGTTCCGGACCGACCGGTTCTTCCCGGGCCAGACCATCGAGCGAATGCGCCGCCGCGGCGGTGGGCCCGGACCGGGCATCTCGGCGTTCGCGCCGTCCTATGACCCGCTGGACGGCAACCACGCGCACTACACACTGGACCTGTCGCATTCCGCCACAGCGGGCACCGACGCGCTGGACATGGCCGAGCGGATGGGTTCGGGCCTGGTGCACCTGCACCTTTGCGACGGCACCGGCCTGCCGGCCGACGAGCACCTGGCGCCGGGTCGCGGTACCCAGCCGACCGTCGAAGTGTGCCAGTTGCTGGCCGCCGGCGACTTCGCCGGCCACGTCGTGCTGGAGGTGTCCACGTCGTCGGCGCGGTCGGTGCACGAGCGTGAAGCCATTCTGACCGAGTCACTGCAATTCGCCCGCACGCACCTGTTGCGTTGAAAGACACGTTGACAGACACACAGACAGGAGCGGCGGATTTGACCGCCGGTGACGATGCAGAGCGATAGCGATGAGGAGGAGCGGCGGATTTGATTGCCCCATTCACCGAGGCGATGCAACTTCGCGAAGTCGAAACCGACGGCGTACGCAGCGTCTACGAGGCCGAGCTGAACAAGATCTGGACCATCGGGCCCAAAGTGCACGGCGGAGTGATGGTCGCGCTATGCGCCAACGCCGCTCGCAGCGCCCACGGCGGACCCGTTGAGCCGGTTGCGGTGTCGGCGAGCTTTCTGTCCGCGCCCGACCCGGGCCCCATGCGGCTGGTCACCTCGATGCGCAAGCGCGGACGCCGGATCAGCGTGTTCGATGTCGAGCTGATCCAGGGTGACCGCGCCGCGGTGCACGCCGTGGTCACGCTGGGGGAGCCCGAGCACCTGGCGCCGCCGCTGCTGTCGGGCAATCCGGTCGTCGGCCTGATGGACCCGGACCCGCCCGACGACCTGCAGCCGGTAGCGCCCGGGCACCGGCTGTCCGGGCTGGCGCACCTGGCCGAGGGCTGCGAGGTTCGGACGCTGCCGTCGACGCTGGGCATCTCCACCGACGGCCGGCCGCCGGTGATCCAGAACTGGGTGCGGCCGCTCGACGTCGCGCCCGACGTGCTGTTCGCGTTGATGTGCGGCGACATCTCGGCGCCGGTGAGCTTCGCCGTCAACCGCACCGGCTGGGCGCCCACCGTGCAGCTGACGGCCTATCTGCGGGGTCTGCCGGCCGACGGCTGGCTGCGGGTGGCGTGCACGTGTGTGCAGATCGGCCAGGACTGGTTCGACGAGGACCACACCGTCGTCGACTCGACCGGCCGCATCATCGTGCAGAGCCGCCAGCTGGCGATGGTGCCCGCTCCCTAACCGCCCGCGCCCTCACCCCGAAAGTCACACGCGTCTGCCATGCTGAGCGACATGGCCAGAATTGCGCTCGTCGGTGGGGGAAGCATGGGCGAGGCCCTGCTGTCGGGCTTGCTGCGGGCCGGTCGGCAGGTCAAGGACCTGGTGGTAGCCGAGAAGAGCCCCGACCGCGCGCGGTACCTCGCTGACACCTATGGCGTGCTGGTCACGTCGCTGCCCGATGCGGTGGAGAACGCGACGTTCGTCATCATCGCCGTCAAACCCTCCGACGTCGGTTCGGTCGTCGGCGAGATCGGCAAGGTTGCCGCAGCGGCCGCGCACGACAGCCCGGATCAGGTGTTCATCACCGTCGCGGCCGGGGTGACGACGGGTTACCTGGAATCCAAGCTGCTGGCCGGTACCCCGGTGGTGCGGGTGATGCCCAATGCGCCGGCGTTGGTCGGCGCCGGGATCAGCGCCATGGCTGCGGGCCGTTTCGCGACCCCTGAGCAGCTCAAGGAGGTCGCAGCGCTGTTCGACTCGGTGGGGGCGGTGCTGACGGTCGCTGAGGAGCACATGGACGCCGTCACGGCCGTCTCGGGATCGGGGCCGGCGTACTTCTTCTTGATGATCGAGGCGTTGATCGACGCCGGGGTCGGTGTGGGACTGAGCCGCGCGGTGTCGACCGAGCTGGTCGCGCAAACCGTTGCGGGCTCGGCGGCGCTTTTGCTGGACCGTATAGAACAGGACCGTGAGACGGGGGCTGACGCGCGGCGAGACCTGTCGCTGGACACCACCGCCGCGCGGCTGCGCGCCATTGTTACCTCTCCCGGTGGCACTACTGCCGCTGCGCTGCGAGAATTGGAAAAACATGGTTTGCGAGCGGCGGTGGACGAGGCGGTACAGGCGGCAAAAACCCGCTCTGAGCAGCTAAGAATTACATCTGAGTAATTTATAGAATTTTATTTAATTGCCACCACCCGTCGCAATAACCACACTAGTCCCGCTATTCTCCTTGTTGGTATGCACCTGTTGGTGCCAGCGGAGGGGAAGCCGCTGGGACTGCAGGAGCCTGACGATTGGGTTGCGATGACGTCTATGAACGGGCCATCGGCTGGCGGTAAGGCGGGACGAGACTCTGGGTCCGCCGACGGCCAGCAGCCCCGGACGCAATTCCTGACCGTTGCGGAAGTGGCAGCACTGATGCGGGTCAGCAAGATGACGGTCTACCGGCTGGTTCACAACGGTGAACTGCCCGCGGTCCGCGTCGGGCGTTCCTTCCGCGTACACGCCAAGGCCGTGCACGACATGCTGGAGAGCTCCTACTTCGACGCTGGCTAGCGTTTCGGTGCGGCTCATGCAGCGCCCGCACGCCTCGACTCGTCGGGTGCACCCGGGCGCGAGGTGCCGCGTCGGCGTGTGCCGATGACGCTGCGCCGCAATCGGGTGCCGGTACCGGCTTTGGTGTTGGACCTGCCGAGCCGGGTAGAGTGACCGGGTTATTGCATATGCCCGGCCACAGCGGACTCGGGCAGTCCAGCACAGATAGCGGAGTTATGGGTTCAGTAATCAAGAAGCGGCGCAAGCGGATGTCGAAGAAGAAGCACCGTAAGCTGCTCCGCCGCACGCGAGTGCAGCGTAGAAAACTCGGTAAGTAACTTTCGCTTGCGGGCTGTTGTCGTTCGCAGCCTGTGCCGCGCTAGCGCGAGATCGTTAGGCTGATCAGGTGGACTCGTCGGGCGGTCAATCAGGGACCGGCACCGAAGCTGCGGGGTACCCGAAGGTTGTGCTGGTCACCGGCGCATGCCGTTTTCTCGGTGGCTATCTGACGGCGCGGTTGGCGCAGAACACCGCGATCGACCGGGTCATCGCCGTCGACGCCGTCGCACCCAGCAAGGACATGCTCCGGCGGATGGGCCGCGCCGAGTTCGTCCGCGCCGATATCCGCAATCCCTTTGTCGCCAAGGTGATTCGAAACGGCGACGTCGACACCGTCGTTCATGCCGCAGCGGCCTCGTTCGCGCCGCGAACCGGTGGCGGGGCGGCGCTGAAGGAAATCAACGTGCTGGGCGCGATGCAGCTGTTCGCCGCGTGCCAGAAGGCGCCGTCGGTGAAACGCGTCGTGCTCAAGTCCACGTCGGAGGTCTACGGCTCCAACCCGCACGATCCCGTGCTGTTCACCGAGGACAGCAGCAGTCGTCGTCCGTTCCGCGAAGGTTTTCCGAAGGACAGCCTCGACATCGAGGGCTACACCCGCGGGCTCGGCCGTCGCCGACCCGACATCGCGGTGACCATTCTGCGGCTGGCCAACATGATCGGCCCGGCGATGGAGACCACGCTGTCGCGCTACCTGGCCGGGCCGTTGGTCCCGACTGTGCTGGGACGCGACGCGCGGTTGCAGTTGCTGCACGAGCAGGACGCGCTCGGCGCCCTGGAGCGAGCCGTCATGGCCGGCAAGCCCGGGACGTTCAACATCGGCGGCAGCGGCATCATCATGCTGTCCCAGGCGATCCGACGGGCCGGCCGAGTTGCCTTGCCAGTCCCGGGATTTGGTCTCTCGGCGCTGGATTCGCTACGTAAGGCGAACCGGTACCTGGAGATCAATCGCGAGCAACTCGACTATCTGCGCTACGGCCGCGTGATGGACACCACACGGATGGAAAAAGAGCTCGATTACCACCCCAAGTGGTCCACTGCGGACGCTTTTGACGATTACGTTCGCGGCCGAGGTTTGACTCCCATTATCGACCCCGAATGGGTACGCTCCATTGAAGGACGGGCCGTATCCGCAGTGCAGCGCTTTGGCGGCCGAGCCAAAATCAATTGAGGCGAAGGGAGGGTTGGTTCAATGGCGGGCGATTCGAAAGCGAAAGTTATTCCCCTGCACGGCAATTCAGGCCGTGCGGCGGCGCAGCGCCGTGCAGGCCAACGCACCCAGACTTCTCGTCAACATCCATCCCTGCTCTCCGAGCCTGAATCCCGGGCGACCGACGACGAGATCGCTGCCGTCGTACGCGAAATCGATGAGCACCGACGCGGTGCGGGTGCTCGATCGGCCGCCGAGCAGGCTCCCAACGAGCTCGCCCAGAAGGTCAGTTCGGTCGCCGACTTTCTGCGTCAACGGCTCGCCGGCGACTATCGCGTCGACGAGTTCGGCTTCGATCCGCACTTCAACGATGCGATCGTCCGGCCGCTGCTGAGGTTCTTCTTCAAGTCGTGGTTCCGCGTCGAGGTCAGCGGCATCGAGCACCTGCCTGACACCGGCGCAGGCCTGGTGGTGGCCAACCATGCCGGCGTTCTGCCGTTCGACGGACTGATGGCCTCGGTTGCGGTGCACGACAAGCACCCCGCGCATCGGGACCTGCGACTGCTGGCCGCGGACATGGTGTTCGACCTGCCGATGGTGAGCTCTGCGGCGCGCAAGGCCGGTCACACGATGGCGTGCACTGCCGACGCGCACCGGCTGCTGGCCGCCGGCGAGCTGACGGCGGTGTTCCCCGAGGGCTACAAGGGTCTGGGCAAACGCTTCAAGGACCGCTACAAGCTGCAGCGGTTCGGCCGCGGCGGTTTTGTGGCGGCCGCGCTGCGGGCGAAGGCGCCGATCATCCCGTGTTCGATCGTCGGGTCGGAGGAGATCTACCCGATGCTGACCGATGTGCGGATGCTCGCCCGGGTGTTCGGGTTGCCGTACTTCCCGGTCACGCCGCTGTTCCCGCTGGCCGGGCCGGCTGGACTGGTGCCGCTGCCGTCCAAGTGGCACATCGCCTTTGGTGAGCCGATCGACACCGCGCACTACGAGGGCGCGGACGCCGAAGATCCGATGGTCACCTTCGAACTGACCGACCAGGTGCGTGAGACCATCCAGCAGACGCTGTATCAGCTGCTGGCTGGCCGCCGCAATATGTTCCTCGGTTGATTACTCAGCCGGCTTGACCATGGTGAACTGCGCCACGTCGCAGGCGCCCTCACGGAACAGGTTGGCGCACCCCGTCAGGTACTTCATGTAGCGCTCGTAGACCTCTTCGGACTGGATCTTGATGGCCTCGTCCTTGCGGGCCTCCAGCGCCTCGGCCCAGAAGTCCAGTGTCCGCGCGTAGTGCTCCTTCAGCGGCTGGACGCGGGTGATCTCGAAACCGGCCTTGGTGGCGTGGTCTTCGACGATTGCGACGGTCGGCAGGCGGCCGCCGGGGAAGATCTCGTTCATCATGAACAGGGCGAACCGTGCCCGGGTCATGGTCAGCCGGATGCCGCGGTCTGCCAGCTCCTCGTCGCTCGGGACGACGATGGTGTGCAGCATCATCGTGCCGCCGGCGGGCAGCGCGTCCCACGCCATTTTGAAGAAGTCGTCGTAGCGCTCGAAGCCGAAGTGCTCGAAGGCGCCGATCGAAACGATCCGGTCGACCTTGTCGTGGAACTGCTCCCAGCCATTCAGCAGAACTTTCCGGGAGCGGGGGGTGTCCAGCTCGTCGAACGATTTCTGCACGTGCTCGGCCTGGTTTTTGGACAGCGTCAGGCCGATCACGTTGACGTCGTACTTCTCGATGGCGCGGCGCAGCGTGGCCCCCCAGCCACAGCCCACGTCGAGAAGCGTCATTCCGGGCTCCAGGCCGAGTTTGCCGAGAGACAGGTCGACCTTCGCCTGCTGCGCTTCCTCGAGGGTCATGTCGTCGCGCTCGAAGTAGGCACAACTGTAGGTCTGGCTCGGGTCGAGAAAGAGCCGGTAGAAGTCGTCCGAGAGGTCGTAGTGCGACTGGACGTCGTCAAAATGCGGTGTGAGGTCGGTGCTCATGGTTGGGTTCTCCCCCTGAAAGGTTCCGGCTGACCCTAAGCGCCAGCACGAATAGAAGCAATTGCTGCGATTGTCGCCTCGGCGTTCGCGTCCGGGTTTGACGACTCGCCGAGCATCGTGACGATGCTGGTGATGACGGGTCCGCCGTCGGCGTCTGTGACTTCGCTGCGGATCTCGGCGATCACCGTGCCGTGCGACTCGATGACGGAGTCGAGGTAGGTGTCGAAGTAGAGCCGGTCGCCGACCATGATCGGCCGGTGAAAGATGAATTTCTGGTCGCGGTGCAGCACCCGGGCCAGATTGATCGGGATGTCGAACTTGGTGAAGACGTCCAACTGGACGCGGTGCCCGGCGACCGCGAGGAACGTCAGCGGAGCCACCGGGGTGTCGTAGCCGTATTCGGCGGCGGACTCCTCGGAGTGGTGGGCCGGGTGATCGTTGCTGATGGCCTCAGCGAATTCGCGAACCTTCTCGCGACCTACGTCGAAGTAATCGGGGTAGCGATAATGCGTGCCGATCAGGCCTTCGGTGCCTGCGGGCAATGACATGCGCTGCTCTCCACTCGTATCAGTCCTCAGCGGCGCAGCCTATCAGCGTGATTGCCGCCGAGACGCCACCGCAGCCAGTGCGCCGCCCGCCGCGCCCAGAGCCAGAGCCGACGGTACGCCGATCCGGGCGGCCTTGCGGGCGGTCCGGAAATCACGGATCTCCCAGTCGTGCTTGCGTGCATAGTCACGCAAGGCGGCGTCAGGATTGATCGCCACGGCCGTGCCGACGAGGGAGAGCAGCGGCACGTCGTTGTAGCTGTCCGAGTAGGCAGTACAGCGTCTGAGATTGAGTCCCTCGCGGATGGCGAGCGAGCGCACCGCGTGCGCCTTGCCCGGCCCGTGCAGGATGTCGCCGACCAGCCGTCCGGTGAACACGCCGTTCTCGGATTCGGCGACGGTGCCCAGCGCGCCGGTCAATCCGAGCCGGCGGGCGATGGTGATCGCCAGCTCGTAGGGCGTGGCGGTGACGAGCCAGACCTGCTGACCGGCGTCGAGGTGCATCTGCGCCAGATCGCGGGTGCCCTCCCAGATCTTGTCGGCGATGATCTCGTCGTAGACCTCTTCGCCGAGCTGCAACAATTCGGCGGTGGGTCGGCCCTCGATGAATGCCAGCGCCTTGCGACGGCCGGCGGCGACGTCGTCGCTGTTCTCTTTGCCGAGGACCTGAAACTTGGCCTGCGCGTAAATGAATCCGAGCACGTCGCGGTAGGTGAAGTACTTCCGGGAGGCCAGACCGCGGCCGAAGTGCACCAGCGATGAGCCCTGCACCAACGTGTTGTCGACGTCGAAGAAGGCCGCGGCGGTCAGATCGACCGGTGGTAACTCGGGCTTTTCGCCGACGCTGTAGTCGGGCCGTACGTCCGCCAGCGCCCGCTCGGCGCTGGCGTTGGCGGCCAGCGTCTCATATCGCTGCTCAGCGGGGGTGGGTTCTGCGTTAGGGCCGGGTTCTTCGGTGCCCGGGCCGCCGGGAGCGGTCACGGGTTCACACTATCCGGCCCTGGGGTGGCGGGTCGGGGTTGGCGGCTAGGTCTGCTGGTCGGGTCACCGGGGCCGACGATGTCGTCCCAGAACAGCGGTGACAGCTGCTTCACTCAACGGGCGCCGACGAGGTCAATACGTGTGGAAGTCGCATCGACGGAGCTCACGCGCTTCTGTCAATTCCTCGCCAGTCGGCCGCAAAGACCCGGCTTTCCAAGGCGTCGACAGGGTATTTCGACGACTTTCGGGCATTATCTTCCCCTAATGGGGGCGGTCGTAGTTACTGCATCCACCAGCGACGTTTCGTTATCTCGGAGTACCTCGATACCGGCCGGGCCTATGGGTGAGGAGGTCATCGTGCTCTCGTCGCCGGCACGCCTCGGCAAATTGTGCAGCTAGCTCCTCGTTCTCGACAAAGGCGGAGTATTGCTGATCATCGAGCCAATAGGTTTCGATGTAGTCGACCATCGGGTTCGACACGGGTATGCCTAGCACGTGGCGCCTCGACTCGGGGTCCCTACCAAGCCAGTAATCGTTCTGGTCGGAGAAGAAGCTCAGCTCGTATGCCATTCATTCCCCTCCGAAATCGTTGAGATCGATGATCGTCAAGTCGGTCGACGGAACCTCGGAGCCGTCAATCACCGCCTCCGGCAACCCTTCTGGCAGAAGGCCACCGGGGATCCAGTACTCGTTAGCCCCTGCCTCGTTGCCAGATGGGATCCTTATATTGTAATTCTCGAGTTCGCCTATATCGATTCGGATCACTTCGAAGTCTCTGAAATAGCCTTCCGGCAACCCAAGCACCTGTTCGATGTCGCCGAGGCTGCCCGCCTTCGCAAGTTCTTCGACCTCACTCGTGGGAAATACGAAGGAGGTCCCATCGCGCTGCCCAATGCCAAACCGGTCGAAGTTCTCCTGCAACATGAATCGCGTTCCACCACCGTCGAATTTCTGCAGGTGCCGTTCGATGTATTCCTGCGACAAATAGTCGGACGGATCGGGACGACTGCCTTTCGGTAAGGCAAGGATCTCGTCGCGCTTTTCGTCGGAAAGTCCCGACGAGTGGGAATCGTTCCCGCCACTACTGTTTTCTGTGGGTGGCGGCGGGTGGTGTGTCGTCGGGGGCGCGACAGCTGAGGACGTCGACGGCGAGCTTGCTACCCCTGGCGGTCCGTCACCCGGCCTGTCCGGCTGCGTGACCGCCGAAGGCTGATGGAGTGCCGGCTCGTGACCAGCGCCAGGTTGAGCCACTCCGTCTCCGGGCCTGGGAATTGGAGTGGCCGTCGGCTTTTGAACAGCCGGGGTCTTGGACTCGGTGTCACCGTAAGGCGGCAGGGTGGTGCCGGCTTTCGGTGCGGGCGCCGGCTGTCCACCCCTCGGTGGCTCGTTCTTCGGTGGCGGGTTGTCGTGCGGCGCAGGGTTGGGCAGCCGCGCTGGGTTGGGCAGGTGCAATCCTTTGGGTGCTTCGACGAGGTCGCCGGCGAGACCGCCCATCTTGCTGAGCTTCGACAGGGGACCGCCGGGCAGCAGCAGCGTTCCGAGGTCGAACAGAGATTCGCCCGTTGCCTTCAAGGGGTTGGTAGCCCAGTCGTCCCAATGCACGACGTCTTTGCCGAGCCCCTTCCACGCCTCTTCGGCCTTTTGCTCGCCGTCCAGTCCGGTAAGCGTTTCGAGGTTTTCGAGCGCGCCAGATAGCGAGTGCAAGAAGCCCTTTGGATCGATCACTGCCCGCAGCGGGTTGAGCGTCCACATCCCCTTGACTGCGCTCTCCGCTTCGGAGACGACACCGCCACAGATCCGCCCGAACTGGTCGATGGCCCGACCTACATCGGTGGCGTGCAGGAAGTGATCCCATTCTTTCTCGGCGTAATGCGCCATGGTGGTGAGGATCGTGGCCGCTTGGGTGATCGTGCGCGCGATCTGCTGTCGCAGTGCATCGACTTCGGCAGTGAACTGATTGACGATGACGCGAATATCGTTGGCAATCCTCTTGATTTCGTCTTCGTCCTCGTGGGAGAGGATCTCCCAGACTTCCTTGATCCCGGTCCAGGGATTGCAGATTCGAGATAGCAGGTCGATGATCGCCGCGTGGACTGTGTCGATCTTCGATGCATACGTGGTGAGCTGAGCGGCGATGTGCGTGCACTGCTGCAGAATCGCTGACGCGCATCGATGAGTTTCGCCGAATGCCGCAGCGATGGCTGGGCCTTCTGGAATCTGTTGAGCCGCAATGCTACACATCGGTCCGAGCGTGCCGGTTATCTCGTTGACCTCGAAGTTGGTGCCGGCATTGATCCACGCCGCCGCCGCGCCGCGGAGCTTGCCGGAGTTTCCGGTCGGCCAGATCATCCCGATGTATTTGGACACCCAACCCCACCCGGCCGGGACACCGACGCCGCAGCCCACCGACGACGGCGTCGAACCTGTCGAGATGGCACCGGTGGAATGCGGACCGGGAAGGGCGTGCCGGTGGCCCGAGATATTGGAGTTGGCCTCCGCGATCGAATAATTTCGTGCCGATACCCGCACGCCATCGCCCAGGCGGCACAACCCGTTTCGGGTCGTCGTCATCGCTTCCAGCAGTTTGGATGCTGATCTGTCGTAGCTGTGACCGAAAGCCGCGCCGGCGGGATCGTCGCCGGACATCGCGCCGCAGCCGGCAAGCGACGAGGTGAGCGAATTGATCGTCGATCCCATTCCCTGGCCAATCGAAATGACCGAGGAGCCGGCGCTATCGAGTGCCTCAGGGTCGACCGCGAGCGGGGGCATCAGTTCAAAGCCACATGGCCGAATTCGTCGCCATGGCCTGGGTGTAGTTGTGGTGCGCGGTGCTGCCAGCGCTCTGTAGGTGGTTCAACGCCTCCCGCATTGTCGCTTCGCCGTGCGTCCAGTGGCGGTGCGCCTCGGCATGCGCTGCGGCCGCCCGGCCCGACCACGTCAGGTGTAAACGGGTTACCAGCGAGTCGATTTCAGCTACGACACTTTCGGCGTGCTGCAGAAATTCACCCATCCGTTGCGTCGCGTCAGCCAGGGCTTCCGGGTCGACGGAGAACGGGTCAGCCACGGTAGACGCCGTTCACCGTCTGGCTCGACGTGCAATCCAGATTGTCGAATTCGAACCCGGTGACACCGATCCCCTTGGCAAGGGTGGACAACCCCTGCTGCACCTCACCGGCACCGCGATGCCATGAGTTCCATGCCTCGCCGTAGGCGCCACCTGCGCCGCCCTGCCAACCGTCGAGCAGGTCGCGTATGTGACCGTCCAGCTCGGCGAGGCGGGCTCGTAGATCTTTCGCGGCACTCGACAACGACTGGGCCGCAACGCTCATGGCCTCGGGTGCGACCCGTACCGTCTCGTCGTGAGCCATAGCGGTAAAGCTAAGGGCCGCGAACGGTCGGCACAATTCACCCTGAGTCGGGTGAACGGCCTAGGAGTTGTTGCGGGCGCTCTCGTCGTTTTCGTCGTCGCGTTTGTCTTCGGGCGCCAG
>NZ_PKEK01000068.1 GCF_002863225.1 Mycobacterium sp.
CCAAGACGAGGACAACGCGAAGAAGTACTCCACCGCCGATCTGCACACCGACAAACCCCGCACCCCCGGCGACAGCGGAGGCGGCGTCCAGGCCGCCAGCTGGAAACCCGGCGACCCCCGACATCAGCCTGTGATCGCCGGCCCGGGCGGGTTGGGGCCCTCGCAGCACGGGGATTTGAAGTGGGTCGAGGTTGGGCCTCGGTCAGGTAATTTCGTGCGGGCTGATGAGGTGCCGGGGATCAAGGTCCAAGCGCCGGGTGAGCTGGGGCCTGCGACGGTGTCGGATAGTCACGGCAACGCCGATCCGTATATCGAGTTGGGGCCCAATACTGGTGTGTGGGCGCCGAAGTCGGATTTTCCGGGCGCGAAGTTCTTTCCGCCCGGGTCTAGTGAGTTGCCGCCGTATGGGTGGGATGAGTATCTGCCTGGTTCCGGGATTTTTCTGTGGCACGGGGATCTCAAGCCTGAGCCGTTCGGTCCGATCGGGGGCGGCGGGGCGACGTACCCCGCCGGCTGACGCCTCGGCTCACGCGTCGCCGTGGTCGGATAGCGTGAGCGCATGATCATCACTGGGGCGTTGCTCGCTGAACAGGCGCTGGCCACCGAGAGTGGTCTACACCTGTGGAACGGCGTGATCTCGGGCGCGCTGGTGGGGCCGGACCGGATTTCGCGACTCTTTCTGGTGGTGCTCACTCAGGCGGAGACGGACAACTCGGACCGGACCGTCGAAATCGAGATGCGGCCACCGACAGGCGAAGAGCCGCGAGTTCACCGGTTCGACGTGCCGGTGGAGACCGCGAACAGCGAAATCGGTTTCGCGTATTGGCCTTTCGAGTTTCATCTGCCTTTTGATGGCCGCTGGATTCTGATGGTGTCGGCGGGCGGGGCAAGTGCTGTGGCGCTGCCGCTGCAGGTGGCATCAGCGACGTGATCGGCGGTGCAGCCCACGACGCTGCGGGGCCCTGTGCGCGGTAGTCGGCGGTAGCTGCCTGCGGCGCGACGGCCGCGCATGCTTCGGGTAGGGAAGTGGTCCGGCGGCACTGATTGCGTGAGCTGTCCCGGTGAGACTCGTTGCTCGTCGACGGCCTAGTGCGTCGGCGAGCTTTGCGTGCTTAGAGGCCCCGGATTGGTTTGAGGCTGGCTTCCGTGGAGTCGCGGCGGGCCTGGCGGCGCTGGGCTGTGCGGTCGCTGCTGAACCGGCGCGCCAGGATTCTGGTTTCTTGGCGGCTGGGATCGGTCGTGAGGAGTTGTTTGATCTGAATGTCGTTGAGTCCGGCGAGTTTTCCGGCAGCGTCGTGGGTGGCTACAACGACGTCGCCGCGCAGTAGCGGGACCTCGTGGGCGGTGAAGCGGGTCGAGGCGAGCAGCATCTCGGTGGCGCCGCAATTCACGGCGACCCGCGGGTTGTGAGCGAACCAGAAGTCGATCGCGCCGTCGGTGCTGGAGAGCACTTCTGGTCGGTCAACGCGTACCAGATCTGCGACGTCGAATTCGCTGAGAACCTTTAGCTCGTAAAGGGATCCGTTGTGGCTGGCCAGCAGGATTTGGTTCATGGGTCTTAGTAGACCGCATGTCGGTGACATCAGGTTGCGGCAAATGTTTCGGGCCGCCTGAGCGGGTGTCTCGTGATGCAGGGTGCATCACGACAAATCGGATTGTTACCGAATCGTTATCGGCCGGATGTCGGCAGATTGTTTGCCGAGTTTCGTGACTTTCGGCGTTGGGGCTGCTGGAATTTTGGTGTGTAGGAGCGTCGCCGACCGGCATTAGGGTGATTTTGTTAGGAGGTTGATATGGACCGCGAACCGCGCACTATCAGGCGTTATCAGCCTGCTCGGGCTGTTATTGAACCCATGCCGGTAGTACGCCGTTCGGCGGAGGGGCCGGGTTCCCCGTCGGGTTCTGCTGACAACCGTTGTTTGCTGGCGCTGTCAAGCCCGTTATACGGGGGAGCCGGCTGGCCGTTGCCGGGCGCGCTGGTAGGCCGCCCGGTACTCCTCGACGCTGATGCCGAGGTGCCCGGCAAGTTTTGCGGCGTTTTTGTCAGTCAGGCCGGCGTCAGCGCGTTCGATGCCGCGCAGCGTGGTGGTGGGCATCTCGACCGCGGCGGCGAGTTCGGGCTGGGTCAGTCCTCTGATGACGCGCCAGTCGCCGGGGTAGCGCTCGTCAGGGGGGATCGCGACGACCTGCTCGATGGCGGCCTCGAGGATCCGCATCACGCGGGCCAGCAGATCTACCTGGGGTGTGCCTTTGCCGGCTTCCCAGTTCAGGATCGTTTGCCGGGTCACGTCCGCGAGACGGGCCAGATCGCTGACGCTGATGTCTTTGGCGCGTCGGGCGTCGGAGAAGGCCTGGGCGTTGAAGCCGCGCAGGACGCGGCGCGTCATGCCGGGCCGGCGAGCTGGCGTGCCATAGCTAGACAGGTTCACCGAGACCTCCCAAAACTTGTCAATGATTGCGTCTTACTTTTTCGTCTTAGTTTAGAGTATGGTGTGTCGAAGACCGCGCTATTGAGGAGGGAATCGGTGAACATGTCTCGAGCGCTGCACCACCGACCGACACCGCGCATGCCTGAAATCGCCGGTTTCGAGCCTCGATTCGACGCCGTCCCGCTGCCGCGGGCTCAGCAGCCCGCACACCTCGCCCGCCCGTTGTTCTGGTGGGCCACAGACTTACGTGCTCGCGGAGACCTCCTGCTGGGCATCGCTTTTGACGCTGCGGCTGTGACCGCGACCGTGACGATCCGGTTGGCCTCCTACCGCGTCGTCACCGTGGTTCGCCGGCCCGACGACAAGCCCGGCGCCCCCGATGGTGTCGCCGGGTTGATCGCTGAGGGCGTGTGGCGGCTCGGGGCGCTGGGATGGGCCGATCTGGTCGATGAGGCCGTCGAGGCGTTATCGGCGGCGGGCTTGATCGCCCCGGCGGCGCCGGCGGGTAGTTGCACCGCGGCGATCCCGGGCTGGGAGCGCTGCGTCGATCGCGGCGTGCGGATCGCCTACTGGCTTGCCGCGGCGCTGCTGCAGCACGGCTGGCGGCTGCACGCGTGCGGTGACGCCGCCGCGCGGTACGGCTTCATCGCCGAGATCCCCGCCGCCGGTGGGGGATATGACTTGGTGATCTACCCCGGCGATATGGCCGATGACGGCACGGAGGCCTCGGTGTTGGCGGCTGTGTGCGCGCGGCTGGGTTTCGCCCAGCGGCGCGCGCTTCAGCAGATCGTCAGTGACGCCGCGGCCGGGACGGGCCAGGTGATCTGACATGGCTGTCGCACAGCATGTTTCGGGGGCGGTGATAGTGCTGCGGCTCTAGGCGGTGGCGCCGCGGTAGCGGCGCTCGTGCAGACATTTTCATAGCGGTGACCCTGGGCCCAGATACGACAAAACCCCCCGAAGGGGGCTTGCCGATCAGGTCGGACGAGAAGTAATCAGCTTCGCGCCCAGGGTCTCCCCAAATCAGAGGAGATGACTTTGCCCAGTCGATCTCAGGGTAGAGGCTACGCGCCGACCGGCGCAAGCGTTCCGGCCCGAAATGTGCATTCTGACATGCTGAGCTGCGCTGATGCGGCTGAGCAGCCCCGTCCGGTGATCGGATCGGCGCGGCTGACGTCAGTTAGCTGGCCGCCGGTCGCAGAGGGGTGCCCGCTGTGCGCGAAGACGCCGGTGGAGCCGGTGCGACTCGAGGGCCAGATGGCGTGCCGGGGATGCACCAGTTCGTGTGTGTCGTGCTCGGCGCCGTGTGTTCCCGGTGACGAGTTGTGCCAGCAGTGCCTGGCGCTGATGAGTCCGCTGGCGGTGCCGGCATGAGGACACCGCATTTGTTGGCCGGCGCTTGTGCCATCGACCCGGCAGATCGGGTCCGCCGCGCCGAGTTGGCGGTCTGGGACGAGCTCACCGGCTCGCTGGTCGCTCACCCGGGCCAGTGGCGCTCGCTAGAAGAGGGCGCCATGGTGCTGGGCGAGGAGGTCGACGAGCTCTGGGAAGACGTGCGCCGGAACCAGCTCGGGCACGCCCGCGCCGAGGCCGCGCAGGTGGGAGCGATGGCGATCCGGTTCGTCGCTGATCTGTATGAGCCTCCTGGGCCGGCGCTGGAGCGGTTCCGGGCCGCGGCAGCCGCGGTGGGCGCTGCGCGGGAGTCGGTGGGGCCGCGGGGGCGGCTGTTGGCCTCGGGTCACGAGGGGTTCGGGTTCGTCAAGCGCGAGTACGACGCGCTGTGGACGGCGGTGCGTTTCGATGATCCGGGCCGCGGCGCGGGTCTGCGCGTGGCGGCGGCCGCGGTGCGGTTTATCGCCGAAATCACCTCCACACCAACTGTTGTGAGGAGCGCGACGTGATGCATGTGGTGGGGCAGCGCTGGAAGCTGCAAGGGGCATGCGGGGTGCAGACCCCGGACGCGCTGGAGATGTGGACTCCGGAGCGGCGGCCGGCGCGGCCGGTGATGGTGCATCTGCAGCAGATCTGCGCCGGGTGCCCGGTGCGGCGTCAGTGCGCGGCTGAGGCTGTGGCCAGCGGAGCGGAGAACTGGGTCGCGGCCGGGGTGTTCGTTCCTGCGCGGCAGTACGCCCGGACGTGGGCCGCGGCTGTCGCTGAGCTCGAGGGGATCGCCGGCCCGGACTACCTCGACGCCGCGGCCGGGTGGGGGGCTACCGCATGAAGGCTTCAGTGGCCGGGCCGCGGCGGCCGCGGATCAGTGACTATGGCGCAGTCGAGGCGGCGGCCAAGCTGCATCTGTGCACGCTGGCGGAGGTGCCGGCGGTGCGGGCCCGTCACGTCGCGGCGCTGCTGGCGTTCACCCCGACGGTGACGCGCAGCCGCTCGCGGATGTGGATCCGTCTCGAGCACGGCCCGAGCGCCTATTGGCTGGCGCAGGCGTTGGCGCACCCCGATGTCGAGTTGGTCGACGTCGGTGGCGATGGCGGGACCGTGTCGGTGTCTAACCCGCAAATGGTGTTGGGCCGCTACGGGTTTCGTGATGGACAGTGGGTGTTTGGGCACGGCCCGGAGGCCACTGTGGGGATTTGTCGGGGCGCGGTGCACGCCGCCGCCCGGTTCAACGGGCACGGCATGAAGGTGGCCTGCCCGAGTCCGGCCAAGATGCTGACTTTGACCGCGGTGATGGCGCGGCTGGGCATCAAGGCCAAACCGACTGAAGGGGAGCCGCGCGCTGCGGTGGGCCCCGGTGATGTTTCTTCGGCTTTGGATCGGCTCGGGATCGCCCAGGTGGGTGCGCAATACCGGGCCGCGTTGGGAGGTCAGTCATGAACACTTTTGCAGAGGGCCGTAATTCGCGTCTGACGGCGCACCAGTTGACGGCGCACCGCATGCATGAGCGGGGGTCGTCGCACGACGCGATCGCCGAGCACTTGCGGGTGAGTAAGCGTTCGGTGATGCGGTATCTGACCGCCGAGCGGCCGCCGGAACCCGCACCGGTCAAGCAGGTGGGGCTCGCCGATTTCTATATGAAGGGGGCGTGTGGATCGTTTCCTGAATACAACTGGCTGTCGCGGAGTTCGGTGATGCAGAAGCAGTGCAAGGAGATCTGCGAGTACTGCCCGGTGCTGGCGCAGTGCCGGGAATGGGGCCTGACCGACGGCCTGGAGGATCAGGCCATCTTGGGGGGGTTGACGCGTCGGGGCCGGCTCGCGGAGGTGCGGCGCCGTGAAGCGGTCGCCGTCGCCGAGCAGGGTCGCGGCGGCGAGGGTGCCGCGTCGGCGGGTGCGGCGTGAGCGCGCCGGCCGCGGCAGCGAGGGTGGTGCGGCAGGCGCCGCACACCGCCGGTGAGGGGATGCCCGCGGATCGTCACGAGGCCTACCGGCGTGGCCTGTGCATCACCTGCCGGGTGATGCCGCATTCGGCGGGGCGGCCGCGCTGCGGGGACTGCCATGCGGCCTACAGCAGTGGTGCGGCCGAGGAGCTGTCATGACCGCGGTGTTGGAGCGCCGAGGCGTTGCGCAGGGGTCGGCGTTCATCGACGCGGTGCGTGTCGATGAGATGTTCGTCGACCACAGCTATCAGCGGCCGCCGGATATGGCGCGGGCCCGCAAGCTCGCGGCTGGCTGGGATCGGCGGCTGGCGGGGGTGGTCGAGGTCAGCGACCGTGGACCCGGGGCCGCGGTGCGGTATGCCGTCGTCGACGGCCAGCACCGCTGGGAGGCGGCTCGGTTGCGGGACCCGAATGGGTTGCTGGTGGCCAACATTCACGAAGGACTCACTGTCGCCCAGGAGGCGTTGCTGTTCGATCGGCTCAACCGGGAACGCCGGCGGCCCTCGACGTGGGATCACTGGCGGGCCCGCAAGGGCGGCGGGGATCCGGTGGTGCTGGCCATCGATGCCGCGGTCACCGAGCTGGGGTTGCGGGTCGATCCGGGCGCCAAAGAGGGCAACGTTCGCTGCACGGCCACGTTGGAGAAGTTGGCCGGCCTCGGCGGTGTCGAGCTGGTCGCTGCCACCTTGGGTCTGATTCACGGGGTGTGGGATCAGCGGGTCGACGCCTACGACGCGCCGATCGTGCACGCGGTGGGGTTGATCTTGCATCACCTGCACGACCGGGTGGATCCCGAGCGGTTGACCGACACGTTGCTGGGGGTGTTGCCGCTGTCGTTGCGCACCCATGCCGCGGCGATGGGGGAGGCGTTGACCGGGACCGCCGGGGTGCGGATGGCGATCACGATCATGGTGCTCTACAACAAGAACCGTCGCGTCGCCGGGCAGCGAATCCTTGTGTGCGCAAGAACTTTTGGTGGCGGCTCCCGTAACGCCCGGTCTCTGCCGGCGCAATCTGCCTGAAGGCTTTTTCTGTCTATTTCTGGTTTGTGAAAGAGGTGCGTGATGACGTCGATCTTGGATTTGATCCTGCCGCACGATGAATCGTCGTCGGTGTTTTCCCCTGACCGCCGCTACCGGTACCGGCTGAACCGGCGCTGGGGGCCGGGCCCGGAGCTGATGTTGGTGGCGTTGCATCCGGGGGTAGCCCGCGAACACCACGACGATCCCGATGCGGGCCGCGACAAGGCGGTGGCGCGCGCGTTCGGCTACGACGCCTACGCCAAGCTGAACTTGTTCGCCGCGCGGGCTCATGACGCGCACACCCTGGACGGGCTGGCTGATCCGGTCGGCCCCGACAACGACGCACGCCTCGCCGAGGCGGCCGCTCAGCACGACGTCATCGTCCTCGACTGGGGCGACCACGCCGCGATCACGCGGGCCCGCACCGTCAGCTCCCGGCTGTGGCGCATCGCCCGTGAGTGCGGCGGCGCGATCGCGGTGCTGGACTGGACCCCGAGCGGACAGCCGTATCACCCGCTGCGGGTACGCGGAGACGCCCAGCTGCAGTGCCTGACCGCGCACGCCCACCCCGACATGGTCGACGTCGATCCGCGCTGGACCCAGTTGCTGGCTGACGCCGCGGCGGCCGGGCAGGCCGGCAAGGCGGGCCGGCGGTGAGCGCGGCAGTGGAACTGTTGGGAGAGCAGCGGTTTGAACTCGCGGCTGCCGCCGAGCAGCGAACGATGTGGCATGCCGTCGATATGGCATTGCTGGGTCCTCGGGAGGCTGCGGCGTCGGCAGAACAGCGCAGCGGGCGCGGAGTTGAGGCGTACTCGGTGTGCGGGCTGCGCGCGCATCACACGCCGCGGCTGGGTGGATTCACCTACGAGAACCGGTTTTTGCGGTCCAAGCGCTGCGAGCGGTGCAGCTGGGTGGTTGCGCTCAACCGCGGCACCGTCGAGCAGGAAATCGATTTCTACACCCGCAGCGCCGATGGCTCGGATGTGCTGGCTGCCGCCGGCGCGGAGTCTGGCTTGTTGCGGGCCATCTTCACCGCGATCCTGGCCGATGCCCCCCCGGGTCGGGATGCCGAAAGTGGGCACCGCTCCGATCTTTTGGCGCACGCCACCGCGCACCGCCCGGTGGTACGGCTGTGTGAGGCGTGCGTGGAGCACGGTCCTGGCGGACACGATGACGCGGGGTGCCCGCAGGCCAGGGTGGTGTGCGGGGAGTGCACCTTCACCAGCGGGCAGTGGGCCGGTGCGACAGCGGGCCGGATTCTGGGTGAGTGCGTGGTCGCCGCGCCGTGCTCGGTGCTGGTGGCCTTGGCAGGCCATTACGGTGTCGACGCCGGTCTGGGCTTGCGGGGTGTGTCGTGAGCACCCGCATGATGGCCCGTCAACCTGGTGTGGTCGTCACGGCGGCGGCAGCGGGCCTGGTTGAGCAGGTGTTGGCCGCGTTGGCGGGGCGCACCTTCGCGGGCCGTAACGAGGTTGAGGTTCAGGATCGGGTCGCTGCCGCGCTGACCGAGGCGGGGGTGGGCTTCGCGCGCGAGTATCGGCTCAGCGAGCGAGGCCGCCCCGACTTCCTGGTCGGCGGGCAGGTGGTGGTTGAGGTGAAGCTCAAGACCCCGCGCAGCGCGGTGGTGCGGCAGCTGGGCCGCTACGCCGAACACGACTCGGTGGGCGCGATCGTGTTGGCGTCGCCGAGTTTCACCACGCTGCGCAACATGCGGATGACCATCCACGGGGTGGCGGTGGTGCCGGCGGTCCTGCACGGGCCGGGGCTGGTGATATGACCGCCGCCGCCCGTTCGGGGGTCCGTGATGCGGGCCGGTTCCGTCTCGTTGATCGGGCGTGGGAGATCGAGGCTGCCCCTGATGTGATGGTGCGGCTCAAGCGGATCTTCCCGCGGTGCGCCTCGACGTTCACCGGGGCGATCCGATTGGCCGCGACCCCCGAAATGGCTGCCGAGCTGGCGTGGGTGCTGATGCGCTGGCCGATGGCGGCATCGCCGGCTGACCGATCAGCCCTGCAGGCCGCCGCCGATGAGCACGCTCACGCCGAGGCGTTGGTGCAGCAGATCCTGGCCGGGGCCGCGCCGCTGCAGGCCCACCCCGACTGGGTGCGCTCCACCGTGGCATTGCGTGAATACCAGCGCCAGGCACGCGATTTGGTGTGGGCCAATGGCGGGACGCTGGCGGTGCACGACCTCGGCGCGGGTAAGACGCTGACGTCGCTGGCGCTGCTAGAAAATCCCGATGCCCGGCCCGCAGTGGCGGTCACCTTGTCCGGGCGCATGCCCAAGCAGTGGCGCAAACAGCTCGCGAAGTTCTATCCCGACCTGACCTGCCTGGAGCTGCAAAACGGCGACAAACAGGCCCTGGAGGTCGACGGTCGCCTTCCCGATCTGATCACGATGAACTACCACAAGCTCGCCAAGTGGCAGCACGAGCTCAAAGCTGTTGCGCGCACCGTGATTTTCGACGAGGTCCACGAGTTGCGGCGCCGCGACTCCGACAAGTACGCCGCCGCGCGCACGGTCGCTGCGAACGCGACCTACGTGATGGGCCTGTCGGGCACGCCGATCTACAACTACGGCGCCGAGGCCTACCACGTCATCGACGCGGTGCGCCCGGGCGCGCTCGGCAGCCAGGAGGAGTTCGCCCGCCAGTGGTGTGGCACGACCTCGTTGACGCCGAAAACGTTGGTGCAGGACATGAATTCGTTGCAGGCGCATCTGCAGGCGCAAGGGCTGATGCATCGCGTCGATTACGACACCGCCGGGTTGCCCAGGCCGCGCTGCAACGTGATTCAGCAGTTCGTGCCCTCAGACCCCGACATCCTCGAGGAGCTGCAAGGCAACGCGGTAGAGATGGCGCAGCTGATCCTGGATCAGGCCACCGATCCGCGGGAAAAGTTCGCTCTGGCAGGCGAACTGGATTGGCGGCTGCGCCAAGCCACCGGGATCGCCAAGGCCGCGTTCGTGGCGGACTTCGTCAAGCTGCTCCTCGACGGCGGCCGCGACAAGGTGCTGCTGTTCGGATGGCACATCGAGGTGTACCGGATGTGGGCCGAGCTGCTCGGCCAATACCGGCCCCGCTTCTACACCGGCGGGCAAAACGCCGCGGCCAAGGATCAGGCGATCGATGATTTCATCGACGGGGATGCGCGGCTGCTGATCATGTCGCTGCGCTCCGGAGCGGGTATCGACGGCCTGCAGGACGTCTGCCACACCGCGGTGATCGGAGAGCTGGACTGGTCGCCCGGGGTGCACACCCAGGGGATCGGGCGGGTGTGCCGACCCGGGCAACCCGAAGACGTCGACGCGTTCTTCTGCGTCACCGACGCCGGCGCTGATCCGTTCATGTTGGAAACCCTGGACATCAAAACCCTTCAGGCGCAGACCTTTTTGAACCCCGACACCCCCATCGGGGACCCTGACCCGCTGGAGCGCCAAGCCCAACGCAACCGGATCAAAGCGCTGGCCGCCGATTTCGTGGCCCGCGCCAGTGCCACCACAGCGAGTGGAGGCCCGTCATGACAGTGCTGGCCCCCGGACCGGGAGTCGGGGCCCGAGATGCCGCTACGCAGGTGCGTGGCGAGCAGCGGTGCGCCCGCGGGCTGCAGGTTGGCGACTACGCCGCTGACGCGCGGCGCATCATGGCCGAGAACCCGTGCAACGGGGGGTGGCGCCGACGTCAGTTGCAAGCGTGCCACGGGCACCATCCACGCACCGCCGGCGCTGGCTGCATGGTGTTGTGGCAGCGGCACCGCGACTACTTCCACCCGCAGACGTTCACGCTGTACGACGTCGCTGAGGATCCGGCGTTATGGGTGGTTGAGCAGATCTCGACGTGCCTGTGCGTGTCACGGGAATGGGTGTGGCGGGTTCGCACAATCGCCGAGGACTTGCCTCGGGTGGCTGAGGATCTCGGCCTGCCATGGCGCCTCGATCACGGTGGGTTGCGGCAAGGGTTCGCGGTGCGACTCGAAGCCGCTAACGGTCGGTGGCTGTGGAGACTCACCGGTGAGCCGGCCCCGTGCTGCGGCGGCTACCTGGCGAGGTGGCCCGACTGATGAACACCGAAGATCTACGCCAGCCAGCCGGCCCCGGCCTACGCTCGCCGGGCCGCCTAGCCGCCCGCCCGCTCCAGCACCGTGTTAGCGGTGCCAGCACCCCGGCGAGGCCTACCGCCGCCGCGCCCACAGCTGCCCTTCGGCGAGCCGCGGTGTCAGTCATCGGGGGTGAGGTCCCTCGCGAGGCCGAGGCGAGGCGCGCGGCAGCCGAGCGGAACGGAATGCTTACCGCTTCACAGTTGACGGCGGCGACCGCGGCGCCGCTATCAGCAATCCGGCTCCAGCAAACTTTTCCGGAAGTTGTTCGCCGGACTGGCCGATAGGTGGTTATTCATGCCCCTGAATAGCTTTTGCATATTTATGCATGCGGTTCGGCGATGCCGAGGCCCTGGCTGACGCGAGGGTGCGGCGCTAGCAAACAGAAAGTTTGGGTGGGAGCCGTGTCGAACAGCGGTCAAGGGCCTGTGACGTGGTCCGATGACACACACGACTCGGCGTGAACAGAGGAGGAAACCCCAGCTCGACACCCCCGAACAGGGGGCGACAACGAAATAGGGGATTAGAGAGCAGAAACCCCCGGATGGGGGTCAGGGCCTTCGACCAAAAAGATCGAGCCCCGGAGTGTCAGCTCCGAGGCTCGTGAGGTCCGAAGTGCCAGCTTCGAAACTCGATTCCCCCGCTAACAGGAGAACACCATGCCAGGTGCTTCTCAGGGTACATGCTGCCCTGGACACAGGCCACCACAAATCGCCGACTTTTCAGCAAACAGATCCACCACCTCGGCTGACACCGCACAAAACGGTGCGCGACGCCGGCCTCCACCCACTCGAAAGGGCCGGCCTCGGCCGCGCATCACCTTCTCTGATGCGGCGCTGATCCGCGAACGCGTCGACGCCGGCGCCCAGTCCCTGCGGCTACGGGGCGCTCGGGCACATGCGCTGCAAGCCGCGCACAAACTGCTCTCCGGCTGGAGCCGCGTTACCGACGACCGGGTCTCCCTGCCGCAGGTCGCGGCACTCATCGTCGCCGCCGGCGGACGGCGCTACGACCTGAAAACCATCGGCCGCGCCCTGGCCTCCCTGGCCGCCGACGAACTGATCGTCTACCGGCCCGCCCAAGGCCGCGGAAACCGCGCATACCTGGCCATCCATGACCGCTTTCTCGACGGCATCACCGTGCTGGAACGCGACCGCAGCGACCGGGTGATCGTCGACTACAGCGGGCCGCGGCGACGCGATTCCGTCACCTTTTCTCGGCGCCTTCCTTATAAAGACCAAACTCATTACCCCCCTACCCCCCGACACGACAGCGACGTGCCCGACGCCCGACCGACCGAGGTGAAGATCTCCAGCGACGAGCTGCGTGCCGTGCTGCGCGCACTGCCGACGCCGATGCAGGCGCTGCCGAACAACCTGCGCTGGACCCTGGGCCGCGAGATCCGCCAACGCCTGCGGGCCGGATGGCGCCCCGAGCAGATCATCGAGGTCCTGGCCGCCCCGATGCCCGCTGACGTGCAACGCCCATGGCGGCTGGCGTTGTGGCGGCTGCGCCACAACGTCGTGGGAGCCGGACCCCGGCTGCGGCCGCTGCAGCGCGCCTACGACGCCGCCACCAGCGCTAGCGACAAGGTCGCGGCCGCCGCCTCGACCGCCCACTGGTACGACGACGTCGCCGCCGTCACCAGCTCTGACCAGCGAGCCCGGCTGCTGGTCGCCCACGAGACCAAGTTCGGTCGCCCTGCCAGCGATCCCGTTGCTGCGATCGCTGGTGCCGGACGGCGATCAGCCCGGATCTACCCGGGGCTGCCGCTGGCGCAGGCATTGGCGCGCTGGGTCGACGACGTGCTCGGCGCAGCGACCATGCCGGTGGCCGCTAGCGGGGGCCACCCGGTCGAGCTGCTCGTTGACCTCGCGGTGGGTGACTGCGACTGCGTCGTCTGCGGATCACGACAGGCCACCGCACGCGCCGAGCTGCCGCTGAAATCGACGGTGTGCGACGCGTGCTGGCCGCTGATCGCCGCCGACCTGGCCGCTGACCAACCCCACGAAGACCCGAAAGGAGTTGCCGCATGACCGAATTGGACACCCCGCCGGACGCGCCGCAGCGGCGCGGCCGGCCGGCGCAGGGCTACACCGACCTCGACGATCGTCGCCAACCGCCGCAAGACCTCGACGCCGAACAGTCGGTGCTCGGCGGGATGCTGCTCAGCAAAGACGCCATCGCCGATGTCGTCGAAAAGCTGCGGCCCACAGACTTTTACCGGCCCAACCACCAAGTGGTCTACGACGTGATTCTGGATCTGTTCGGCCGCGGTGAGCCCGCCGACGCCGTCACCGTTGCCGCCGAGCTCGATCGGCGAGGACTGCTGCGCCGCATCGGTGGCGCCCCCTACCTGCACACGCTGATCGCCACCGTGCCGACCGCGGCCAACGCCGGCTACTACGCCGGCATCGTCGCCGAGAAAGCAGTGCTGCGCCGCCTGGTCGCAGCCGGCACCCGGGTCGTGCAATACGGCTACGCCGGCGCCGACGGCGCCGATGTCGCCGAGGTCGTCGACCGCGCCCAGGCTGAAATCTACGAGGTCACCGAACAACGCGGCGGCGAGGACTTCCAAGCCCTCGAAGACCTGCTTCAGCCGGCCATGGACGAACTCGACCAGATCGAATCCAACGGTGGATCCGCGCGCGGTGTGCCAACTGGGTTCACCGAACTCGACGAGCTGACCAACGGGTTTCAGCCCGGCCAGATGATCATCGTCGCGGCCAGACCTGCGGTCGGGAAATCGACTGTGGCACTTGATTTTTTGCGGTCCTGCTCCATCCGTCACCAGATGGCCAGCGTCATCTTCTCACTCGAGATGAGCAAGCCGGAGATCGTGATGCGGCTGCTGTCGGCGGAAGCGAAAGTGAAACTTGCCGCGATGCGCGCCGGTCGCATGGACGACCACGACTGGGCGCGACTAGCTCGGCGGATGGGCGAAATCAGCGAAGCCCCACTGTTTATCGACGACTCACCGAACATGACGATGACCGAGATCCGCGCTAAAGCACGCCGCCTCAAACAACGCCACGATCTCCGGCTGATCGTCGTCGACTACCTCCAGTTGATGACCTCGGGGAAACGCGTCGAATCACGACAGGTCGAGGTCTCTGAGTTCTCGCGCAACCTCAAGCTGCTGGCCAAAGAACTCGAAGTGCCGGTGATCGCGGTCAGCCAGCTCAACCGCGGACCCGAACAACGCACCGACCGCAAACCGATGCTGTCCGACCTACGCGAATCCGGCTCTTTGGAACAAGATAGCGACATGGTAATTTTGCTACACCGCCCCGACGCGTTCGACCGAGACGACCCTAGAGGCGGCGAAGCGGACCTGATCGTGGCGAAAAACCGATCAGGGCCCACGAAGTCGGTCACGGTGGCCCACCAACTGCATCTATCGCGTTTCGTTGACATGGCACGCGGATTGTAGGTTCTCAAATCCCGTGTCCAATTCTCAAATGAAATGTCCACTCGATGTCCAATTGGACATTCCGGTGAGACGGGCGCGACTCGGCTGGACGCAGGGAAGTGCCCTCGCATGAGGGCAAGTGCTGAGGGTCTCAGTGGCGCCCGCGGTGAGGTGGCTGTTGAAGATCAGTTCCTAGGCCTCAATTGGGGTGTAGCGAAAAATCCGCGTGAGCACGATTTGGGTACCGATCTTTGGTTGATGGCCCGCGACGCCCGGCGCTTTGATCTGGGCGCATTGGTCGGTGCGCAGGCCAAGCGGGGTCCGTCGTGGTTCGAACGTCCCGAATACGGCGAGTCTGGTGAAGTGGTGGGCTGGTGGCACCCGGATACTGATCGGCATTTTAAATACTGGACCGAGCATCGCGTTCCGCACATTCTCGTGCTGCACGATCCAGATACGTTGGTTTCGTATTGGGTGCATGTGACCGCTGACAAGGTAGTCGATACGGGCAAGAAAGCGAAAATCTTTGTTCCCCAACATCAAACGGTAGACGTCGACCACGTAGACCAGCTTCTGGAAGTGGCCGTCGGAGATCGAGAATACCTTGGTTGGGAAGGAAGCGCCTGGCATCGGCGGGCCATCGCGCGTGAGGACCGACTGCGGTATGCGCTGCTGACGCCGCGCCTTATTTCTCCGCGGCCGAGCAGCACCGGTGACGCCTTGGCTCCCGAGGAAGCGTTGGCCATCCTGGTCGAGATGCGGCTTCGCGAGCTGGAGCCGTCGCCGTTGTCGTATCAGATGACGCGTGCACCAGATTTGCAGGAGTGTAGGGATTCCGGGGATTGGTGGTGGCGGTTTTATGCCGCCACCTTTGATGTTCTGGTCGGCGGCCATGACATTGCAGTGCTCACGGGGCTCATCGACGGCGACGAGGTTGAGCCGTTTGAGCAAGCAGCGGCGGCCGCGGTTGCTGCAGCGATATTCATCGAGCTTGGTCAGCCGGAGCGAGGCTTCGAGCTCGTCACCGCCTTGATCGACGCTGACCGTTGCGAGCCTGTCGACCATTACTGGTTGGTGATGCACCGTGCGCGGTGCTTGAGTGAACTTGGTCGACTCGACGATGCACAAGCCCAGGCGATCGAAGTTCAGGGACTGCGCGCGTCATCGCGTAGCGATCCCACGGCGATGTCATTGGTCGGAGCGTCGTCCGGTTTGATCATCGCGACCAGTTGGGGAATCGGTTCGGAGCCACAGGGTTTCGCCGACGCGGCAGCGGGTCGCGATACCCATGCGGCGTGGTGGCGCACCCAGGAAGTCGCGTGGGGTCTGCAATATCAGGCCGACGAAGATTTCCGCGGGTGGGCGAAAGACACCGCCGGCGTCGCGTTCGGTGTCTCCGATCAGACTTGGCGCCACCTTCGCACCGCATCGCTTATTAGCGGATTCGGTGCCGATGAGTCTGCGTGGCGAAGCATTCATGCTCAACTGGCCCGCCGGGAACTCACGACCAACGACGGCAGTGCGGCCGACGTCAGGTCGGCCCTGACGTCGATGCGTGTGGCCGGCGATGATGACGACATTGAATTAGCTGTCGACCGCCTGCTGCAGATCGGTCCTGTGTCAGCGGTGAAAGACGTCGCTCGCACGATCAACCTCGATGAGACGACCAGGACTTCCCTGCTTGCCGACATCAAGTTCGTCGAGCACGCTGCCGATGTCCTCGATGCTGCTGATGCAGATCGCCACGCGCAGTGGGCGATACGTGTCTTGAAAGATACCTCGATCGTCACTGAACGGTGGCGACCCACGTTCGTTGTTCCGATCTATGTTTTGCAGATGTTGACCGAGATCACCGCCGTGGTTTCTCCCACGGTACTGCGCGAAGTCATTGATTACGTGACCACGCTTGCCCCGGTAACGGATGCAACCTGGGGGCAGGGTCTGTCTCGTGTGGTAGCGAGTGTTCCTGAATCGGGTTGGACCACTGAGGATCTGGACAAGCTGGAATCGCGAGAAGGTGACGAGTTCCAATTCGCGGGAGCGCTCACGGCCGTTCTGGCGACGGCCAAACCTGTATTCCGCCAGGGGCTCCTGACGAAGATCGCCGACGGTCATCTCCCGACGCTGGCTGCCTGGGGTCCTATCGAAGACCTGCCCGACGATACTGCTGCCGCGTTGGCCCGCACCCTGGTTGAGAAGATATCGATCCAGATTACCCAACTTCAGGGCAACGCAGCCTCGTTCCCGCCGAGCGACCTCGCCGGAACCCTTGCATGTGTGAACGTGACGCACCCCCAGCACGCGAATTGGCAGCCAGTCATCGATTTCCTGCGCAGCCGCACACAGTTCACCCAATATCTGGAGTGCACGCTTCACACCCTCCGTCGCATCGGTCCCCGCATTCCCGACGCCGCCGCCGAGCAACTAGAACCCGTTGTGCATGACCTTATGACTAACGAGGTGCCGTCGTTCACTGGACCCGATGTGCGCGCTGCCGCAGCCAGTGCATTGGCCTTCTTCCGGCCTGACGCCATCTCCGGCGAGGAGTTTCGGAACATGCTGTGCGGCAACGGCAGCCTACGGGTCGCCGCTGCATTCGTTATCGCCGCCAAAAAGCAGCCGACCCAGATCAATCTGTTCGCGGCACTCGCTCTTGATCGACACCCGCCTGTGCGTGCGACGGTTGCAAACTGCCTCGCGTACTGGGTCGCCCCGGGGCGTCGCTGTCGAAGTGGCGCTTGAGCTTCTGCAACGCACTATTGCTTCGTCGGGCACTCAAGTCCCGCGAATGATCGCCGCCGGCATGAGCGGCGCCAAAACGACACCCGCCGTCGTACGACTAGCTGGCCTCCTTAGAGACAACCCGTCCTGGTATGTCAGATCCATTAGTGCCCAGCACCTTAACGGCGGATTAGTGTGACCACGCGCTAGCTGCTTTAAGTCTGTGTTGGAGGGCCCGCTGCGACTGCCTGATTCCGCTGCCGCGGAAAAAAAGCAGTTCTTCTGAGCCTTTAAACAGATCGATCAAATGCGGGCAGCATCAGCTTCGACCATGCGGGCACAAGACTTCCCAAGATTGGCAATAATTACCTCAGCCGGGCATTATCACCGCCCACGGTAATACCGTTGTCGCGCAGCATGTTTCGAGATAAAGATCGGATCTCAGCTTAATGGCAAACGCGCTTAACCGCTGGTGCGCGGGATGCCCACCTCTCACTATCGGATGTAGCGGAAAGAGATGGCCGAGAGAGGCGATATGCCACATACATTACCGCGCGCTCCGTCGCGCGACTCCGATTCAGTCAAGCTGAGTCTGCGCTCCGCCGACGACGGCGAGATAATCCACATACCGCCTTGGACACTCACGCCAGCATTGATGGCTGACACCCAACCCTTTAGGAAGTTCCGGTCGTATAAAGGCCAGCAGCACTATTCAGGAACCTACTGGTCTTCGACCGAGTCTGGCCATGTCATCTACGAGTCTCGGCTTGAGTTGAGCAGACTGCTGGTCGCAGACTTCGACCCGACGGTGGACCGTATCTACTCCCAGCCGTTGATGATTCGAGCCAGGATAGACGAACGTGCGCGCCGGCATATCCCGGACTACTTGCTAGTTCGCGGCACGGATCTCACGTTCGTTGCCGTCAAACCTCGGGACCGTCTTGATGTCCCGAAAGTCGCAGAGACTCTTGCCTGGGTAGGTGAGGTGGTCGAGTCATGCGGGTGGGGTTTCGAGGTGGCCAGCGAGCAAGCGCAGCCGTATTTCGACAACGTGCGCTTCCTTGCGGGCTACCGGCGCAAGCAGACGATTTCAGGTGAAGCGCTCGCTCAGCTGCGCGCAATAGCTCTGCCCGGGCTGACATTCGGCGAAGCGGTCCGCGGCGCTTCGGCACCCGAGCCGTTGGTCCGCGCCGCTTTGTTGCACTTGCTGTGGACGCACGAGATAACGACGAATCTGTCTTTCGTTCTTAGTGATAAATCACTGCTGGCTTCTGGAGGCCGGCAATGAGCTGCGCTAGAGCGTATCTGGCTATTGGCACGCGCGTTGTGATCGACGGTGAGATCTTCGAGATGACACAGTTCCTGCTGAGGCCCACAGGCGCCGAGTTGATTCTGACCGAAGCGACGTCGGCGCACCGAAGGACGTTGGCGGCGCTACTGACCAGCGACAGAGCAACGTTACTCGCCGATAAGGCATCTGCTACGGACGAAGACTTAAAATGAGTTGGGCTGGAATACGTTTGGGCATCGGTACTCGTGTCAGATTCGATGGCGAGATCTTCCAGATCACCGAGTGGCTGCCGGGAACCACGGGCACCGAGGTCGTTCTGGCCGGAGCAACCTCGGTGTGCCGGATGTCGTTGGTGGCGCTTCTGACCGGCGACCGCGTCAAGCTGCTGCCCGACCAACCGGGCCCGCGCCCCGATGACTCGACCGCGCCGGTAGCGATCACGCTCCTGGGGCTCAGCAAAGGCGAGATGGCACAGGTGCGCCGCCGTGCGGAGCATGTTCGTGAGCTTCTCACCGGATACCGTTCGGGCAGTGAGGAAATCGCACTCATAGACGAGCCTCGCCCGGAGTTCAATCCTTCCGTACCGCTGATGACCAAGTACGCGACAATGGCTACCGAACTGGGAGTAGATGCCCGCACGGTGCGGCGGTGGGTCAGGTCGTACATCGAAAGCGGCGAGGCCGGCCTAGCCTCGGACTGGACACGGGTGCCCCGCCACATCGACCCACGATGGTCAGAAGCTGCCGAACAAATCATGTTCGAACACAGCGAGGAATCGAAACCCTCAAAAGCTGCGGTCATTTTCCACACGATGAAGCGTCTCGACCGGCTCTTCGGGAAAGGAGAAGTTCAAGAGCCCTCCCGTGCAACGGCTTACCGCGAGCTAGAGCGCCTCGAAAAGAAGCATCCGTTATTTGGTGGCACGACCAAACGCAACCGTGAGATCGCAGAGCGACCCAGGCGGCGGTACGGCAAGCTGCGCCCCAGCAGACCAGGGGAGTGCGTCATCCTCGACACGACGCCACTTGACGTATTTGCTCTCGACCCCAAGACACTCAAGTGGGTGCGCGTCGAGCTCACCGTGGCAATGGACTGGTACACCCGCTGCATCGTCGGGCTGCGGCTAACACCGGTATCGACAAAAGCCGTTGACGCGGCCGCCGTGATGTATCAGATCATGCGCCCAAATGCAGCATGCGACAGCTGGCCCGACTACGCCGTCTGGCCCGAGCACGGCATGCCACGCTGCGTCCTCGTCGATCCAAACCAGTTCACCCGCAACGGAGAAGCCACAGCAACACCGGCCATGAATCCCGAAGCGATCGTGATCGATCACGGCAAAATCTATGTCTCAGAACACGTCTGCAGTGTGTGCCAACGACTCGGCATCTCCATACAACCCGCCCGCGTCCGGGTAGGTCGTGACAAGGGACCACTCGAGCGGTTCTTCCGCACGGTCCGCGAGGGACTGCTGCAGTACTTGCCCGGCTACAAAGGGCCAGACATCAACGCTCGCGGTCTCGACGTCGAAGGCCAGGCGTTCTTTTACATCGACCAACTGGAAGCGATCCTGCGCGAGTGGGTTGCGACCGTGTACCACCACAGGAAGCACAGATCGCTGTTCGACCCGCTCCACCGCGACGGGACAGTCACCATCAGCCCCGCTCAGATGTACGCCCATGGGATCACTCGCGCCGGCTACATCGAGGTGCCCGCGGACCCGCAGTTGGCATACGAGTTCCTTAAAGTCGAAGCCCGAACCATTCAACACCACGGTGTGCAGCGGGACTCGCTCATCTACAAAGCCAAGCCCGACGACGACATCTTGATCCAACTGTGCAACATGGAAGGCCCTTATCGGGACCCGCTCAAACACCTTTGGCCCATCCACGTCGACACCGACGACGTCACCCACATCTACATCCGCCACCCCGGCACCCGCCGCTGGCACGAGCTGGACTGGGAGTACGCCACCGAGTACCCGATGGCGTTCAGCGACGAAGGGCTGCGCTACTTCCGCAAGATCATCTTGGACAAGCACGGATTCGTCGATGACAGATTAGCCCTCGACGCGATGTTCACTCGCTGGAACCTGGGCATCGGCCTGAGCCCGAAAGAGCGGCGGATGGCACTGCGCATGTCACGTGAAGACGCCGCCTTGAGCCATCAAGCCGACACCGACGAGGCCGACGTCGTGCTCGGCCTCCCATCGGTAAAGGTTGCAGTCACAACGGATTCCGCACTTGACGTGAGCCCTGTCGCGGAACCCGTCACCGAACTCGGCGACGACGACAGCGACGACGACCTCGAAGATGACTACCAAGTCGACAACCTGGAGTGGACATGACCGATCTCGAGAACTACTGCGTCGGAACCAAAGAAGGTTGGGCCACATTCGTCAACGCCGAACCTGTCATTCAGCCCAAACGGTTGACGGTGCGACGACTGGCCGGCCTGTCATCGAAAGAACGCGCCGTCTACGACTTTCAGCGAGAACAGTGGCACGCCAACATGGGCACCCTGCGCACACCGAGAGTGCAGAAAGTCCTCGACGAACTGTGGATCATCCTGCGTAGCAACGTCCAACATGGCCACCGCGCGAAGGGCGGGATCGCACTCGAAGGCGACTCGTTCCTCGGAAAGACCACCCTGGTGGAACTGTTCTGCAAAGAATTCCACCTTCACCAACTCGCGCTCCACGGCGAGCTGACCGAGGAGGGCGACGAACGGTGGCCAATCGCCTACGTCACGTTGACAGGCCACCCGTCCATGCGTGACGTCAACGCAGCGCTGCTGCACTATTTTGCCCACCCGGGCAGCCGAGGAGCTTCCGGGGAGTTAGCACGGCGCGCCCTGGACACGTTCCTTAAATGCCATGTCCGGCTGCTGGTTATCGATGACTTGCACTTTCTGCGGTGGGGCTACCGCGATGGATCCATCGTCAATAACCACCTGAAATATTTGGTGAACGAATTTCCCATCACGATGCTGATGGTCGGCACCAACCTCACCGAGTTGGGTCTCTTTCGCAGCGGACGCAGCATGGGAAAGGCGGTATTGGGGCCGACCGCCCGTCGGACCACAAGCTTCCGCTTGGAGCCCTATCTCGATGACGACAGGGAGTGGCGCTCGGTCGTGCGTGCGATCGAGCGCAATCTCGTCCTGGCACGTCACAAGGACGGGACGTTGACCCATCAGCTCAGCGGCTACCTCCTCGATCGCAGCACCGGTTATCTGGGGTCGTTGACCGACTTGATCAATCGTGCGACCGTGCGCGCCAACATCACCGGGACCGAGGCGCTCACAGAAGAGGTTCTCGAGGCGACCGCTATCGACATCGCGGCAGAAAATGAGCGCGACGGTGCCGCGGCCCGCCGGCGCCACCGCGAACAAACCAAGAAGCGGCGAACCCGCCGACTTGCGGGGTGAGCGCCGATGCCGAAGATTCGCACGCTGCCGATTCGCCTGGCTCCGACCGAGGGGGAGGCCCTCGACTCTTGGCTCGAAGCGCTCGCGCACCGCTGCGACGTCCGGTGGCGCGACATCTTGACCGCGGTCGGCCTTCCCGCTGGGCGGTTTGGCGTCTTCGCGCCCATCGTCGCCCTCGATCCGAGCCACGCCGCAACAGCCGCTGCCGCGACCGGCGTCTCGGCCGCGACCCTGGTCACGATGACCCTCAGCCGGTACGAGCATGTCTGGCTGCGAACCGCCGCCGCTCCGGGAACCGTGAGCCGGGGATTACCGTGGGGCAGACTGCACGGATCTCGTTACTGCCCAACGTGTCTGGCCGAATCCAGAGGTAGATGGCAACTCGCCTGGCGCCTGGGCTGGTCATTCGCCTGCACCAAACACCATCGACTGCTCGCCGACATTTGTCCGACATGCGCCGGCGCTCAGCGCGTTCGCTCCTTTCCCGCTAACTATGCGCCGACACCCGGGTCATGCGCCGCGGTGACCATCGATGCAGACAAAGGGTGGCTGATCCGATGCGGCACCGATCTCACTACCACAACCACACCGCGGCTCGGGCGCACACACCCAATCATTAAGGCGCAGAGAATCGTCTACGAAATCATCGACAGCGGAACAGCTACCTTCAGGGCGTACCGCGACCACGCCCAACCCACCATGTACGCCCTTGCCGATGTCCGTCAACGCGCCGCGCACCTGCTTGCCACGGCAACGCGAGCCGACCTCGCCTCCGCGGCCGGACTGACACAGCTGGGTGTCACCTACGACGCCCGCCGCGCACGCGTCACCGCCTTGCCCGGGAATGCGGGTGCGACCGAATCTTGGTCGGCGGCTCCGCACGCTGCGATCGCCGCTATAGCGATCAGCGCGGCGGTCAAGGCCCTGCAGAAACGGCCGATAAACCCAGCGACACAACTGCCTAGCCGGCGTCGCACCGCACCGCCCGCGGCGGAAATGGCTGCCTTAGGGCCGGTGGTCAACCCCAGCGATGAGCTCCGCCACCGAACTGAGCCCAGCGCATCAGCCTGCGGTGCAACCGAATCCAACCGGATCAACCATCTGCCACGGGCAATACCGACGATGCTGTGGCCGGCCTGGTCTTTACGCTTTGCGCTGCCGCACCTCGCTCAGCGGCAGCTCCGCCCTGCCCTGTCCGTGCTGCTGCTCCTCGTCGACACACGGCTGCGGCTGGCCGAGGCGACCGAGCTTCTCAGCAGCCCGATCGACAAGCGCGCCGCGTCGCGCATTCTGCAGTTACTGTCCAATCGCACTGACTGGCCGGACATCCGCACAGCGCTGGGGCGACTCGCCGACTATCTGCTCGAGTGCGAGACGCCGATCGACTACCAGCGCCGACGCCAACTCGACTACCAAACGTTACTGCCGGACTCTGTCTGGGCGGCGATCTGCCGCAACACCGGCACACCGGCACCCGGGCCCACCCGCGCCCGATTGGTGCGATGCTATCTCTACGAACAGCTGAGCGGGCGGCCCGCCGATGCGGTTGAGTCCTGGCACGTCACCAGCGAACTACGAACCAAGATCGCCGACTATCCCCTGGAAATCGACACAGATCTTGCCGGTCAAATCGAAGATCACTGTCGAGACTTCCTCGCCAGTAACGGTATTGATGACGAGCCTCCGTGCTGGTCGCCTCCCACGTGCCTGTTCGACGATCTGCAGATGCCTGCTCCGAGCCCCGAACGTGTGGACATCCCACGAATGCGTCACCTGCTCGCCACAAGCGACCGCCCCCTCGGCCACACTGCTCGGCAGCTACACACAAACCTGGACGTTGTGCGATACCTGGGGGAGCGCCATCCCGCACCCCCACCCGACCGGGATAACCGAGCCGGCCGAATCCGCCTGCGGGCGAGAGCGCTTCTGCCGCGCGAGGAGTTCGTCCGACTGTATTGCGACGAGCACAACACGTTGAAAGACATCGCACTTCAGGTCGGTGTCAGCCGCGGAACCGTCACCCGCCTGGCACGCGAGTACGGCATCGAGATGCGCCCTCCCCACCCCGAGGCGCAGCACAGCGTCGACGCGGACTGGCTATACCAGCAGTACGTGACCGAACGTCGAACGTTGCCCGACATCGCCGCCGAGTGCGGCATGAGCACCTCCAACCTCGCACGGTGGGCGCGAATTCACCACATACCGATGCGGTCCCGCGGTGAGCCAAGCCACCGGGCCAACATCGACGCAAAGGTCCTCGCCGCGTTCTCACCCACGCTGCTCCGCCCTGCGCTCGCCAAGATCGGTGGCTGGGAGCGACTGCAGCGCTTCGCGGCCGCGACCGCTTACCCGACACTGACGATCGCCGCTGAACAGCTGGGGGCACGCGCGCTAGTAGCGCAGAAGCAAAGGCTCGAAACAGATCTTGGAGTCGAGCTCTTACATCGCGCGCAGCGGGGACAGCCCATGCAGCTCACCAAAGACGGTCAGCGGGTACTTGATGCGGTACGCGCTATGCAGGCCAAAACGGCCCGGACTAGCGGTCGCGATCCCGATCCACCCGCCCCGTCGCCGGCTAAGGAATCACGCCCCCCGCAGGCGCATCATCGCAGGTCGAGCCACTGAACAGTGGTTGTAGCGCGTGACGGATCAACGCCTGCACACTTTTGTGCCCGCGTTCTTGCGCGATTCCCCGCAATACGGCCCCCTCGGAGGGAAGCAGGCGCAGTACCACGCTGTCGGTGCGCTGGCGCATTTCAGAACCACTGCGTTTGCGGCTACTCATCCGGAAGCATTTCGCTGATTGAGATGATGCGCGAGGACAGCCGCCAGTGCTCGACTCCGTCGTGTTGGTCGGGATCATAGAGCCACACCAGCGACGTCGATCCGAACTGCGGCCACCGGTCAACCCAGCTGATCGCCATCGGCACTCTGTCGAACCTGAAAGATCCGGACAGGCTCAAGCGACCCGGTATCCGCGTATACGTCATCGCATCGAGGTCCCAGTGGTGTTGGCTGCCCAGCGTCACGACCAACCAACGGCCCGCCAGCTGAGGCGACAACGTGTCGACCCGGCGCCGGCCGCTCACCGATCCTGTGCGAGATCGACGCGGAGGTGATGCGCCCGGTGTCATAGCGGCGGCCATAAGCGGGCGTGGAGAAATGAGACCGGTGCGCTTACCGGCAGGAACGATTGCGGCGACTTGCCCACCAGCCGCGAAATTTCGTAGATCAACACGATATCCGGCACGGCCTCCCGGTTGAAGTAGCGGTACGTCTGCGTTTGAGACGGCGCGAGATCAGGCACCTGCTCCAAAAGAAGCTCGTGCATTGCGACAGGTGTAAGCCTGCGCAATTTGCCGCCAACACCATCTGTCCGCACCCGCCATCGAGTCAACTCATCTAACTGTCGCGCACAATGCAGAATTGCCGGATGGCGCTCCCAGATCCTGGGGCTTTCGCCGCTCGGATCATCGGTTCGCATGGTCGCTCCAATCCCTATCTAGCAACACAGCAACTCTGTCCTACTAGGAATCGCAAACAAAGGCAACCACGAATCACCATAAGCAAGCCACATTCAGGTCGTCGAACGTGTCGCCAGCAAATCTCGATCTCATCGTGACATACCACGCTGCCGACTCAAGGCGTGGAGCATTTACCATGTCAGGGAACTTTTCAATCAGGGAGCTGCCCGCCCAGCCTCAGGGGCAGCGAATGCGTTTAAAGGAATATCAACGCGTCTTAATACGCAAATGACCCGCATTTATATTGCGCATAACGGGCGGCTACGAGCAGCACAAATTTCGCCCACAGCAAATCTGTTATGGAAAGTCCCGACGAATCTCATCGCTGATCACGGGAATCTGCAAAGAATCAGTCAAGTATCATTATACTTAATACGTTTTGCATGAGTTCAAGTCGGAGGTTCCACCCCTTAGGGAGGGTGGCGTAGTGTCAGACTTCTTGTTCGTCAATTGGGCGTAGTAATTCGTCAGGGGTGACCTGTAGGACCTCCGCCAAATCAAAGAGCCGCTCGTAGAGGATGCCGCGGTGACCGCGCTCGACGTCAATTAGCACATTGCGAGTGACCCCGGAGCTAAGCGCCAGCGCCTCTTGAGTGAGGCCTCGCTTGATGCGCAACGCTCTGATCTTCGCGCCGACTGCCGCCCGGTGCCCCTTCCACTTAGCCCACCGTTGCGGATCAACTGCGTCTTTACTGATTGGCACGGCAACCAGTACTCACGCCACCAGCAAAATAGTCTGCCCTGCTTGTAGGGCATTAGTAGTGTGAATTTTTGATGCGGCTGTGGATTGCGGCGCACTTCGCAAAGCTGCTATGCGGACGTCGTCATCGGCTGGCCAGGGGTCGGCGCGCAAGCGCGCGATGTCACAGTACCGTTACACGCCAATGGTTTTGGGCTTCCTGCATTCTGTCGGCGCCCGTGGATGGGACTGGAGTTCCGGAGCCGTCACCGCAAACCAAACCGGGTCCGGCCGCGAATTTTGAGGAAACGGAGGCTGGAGGGAAGACTGTGGGTCTCAGGGTTCGGGAGCCGAATTGCCGGGCAACCGAACGGAGCCGCGACGGTCAACGGCCGGGTAATCGTCGCGCGACTGGCTACCTTCGAGCGAGGCGGGCGATAGGGCCTTGGGAGGGCAAAGCGCGCAAGTTCCGAGTATCTCGGAGGGGCCACTCCCAAGGCCAGGCCAGTGTACTACTTGTAGGGCATGGCGCTTCGTCGAGAATTTTGGACTCGGCGGCCTGAATCCCGTTTGACGCGCACGATCAATAGTGCAATTCTGGTCGGCTTCCCCTTTTCCCGACGACACCACCTGAATGCGATGACTCTGACTGACGATGACATGTCTGATGCGCCCGCTTGTGTGCCCAGCGGGCCGGGCCCTCGCCGGCGGCCGATCACCGATGTGAAGGCGTGGCTGGATGACCTCGATATCGACGTGGCGCCGACATTGCGGGCGCTGGGCGAATTGCTGCTCGGTGTGAGCCAGCGTGAACGCGCTGAGACCGATGCCCAATTCACCGCGCGCACCCTGGAAGTCGGCGACTTCGGGCAGCTGGTGGCCGAGGAACGCCCGTTAAACCCGGTATCGCGGCTGACGGCTGGGTTAGCGCTCGCGGAGTGGATCAACGAGCACGCGGCCCGCTGCGAGATCGGGCCAGGTGAACACACTCAGCCACCGAAATGGACCCAAACCCTGATCGGCGCCGACACCTATCGTCACCCGCTGTGCGTGCGGGTGTTCTTCCCCGCGAACACCCTGCTCAGCGACACCGGCTGCGTCGTCGCGATCGAGGCCCGCCAGGACATAATGCGCGTCGCGGAAGTCTCGGCGTATGTGACCCCAGCGCAGCAGACGCAGGCGCGCGTGGTGTTGGACCGGCTCGTTGAACGCGCCAACGCGTTGAACCCGTACCGCGGTCACGCGGTCCGAGCCGTCGACAGCCAGGGCCTGAGCCTGTCGATCATCGACCTGCCCGCGACCGCGACGCGGCGGACCATCATTGCGCCCCAGAAGGTCTGGGCCGAAGTCGATCTCGGCCTCACCGCGGTGCGGGACCATCACGCTTTGCTGAACGCCCACGGCCTGGGTGCCCGGCGCGGAATTCTGTTGTGCGGGCCACCGGGCACAGGGAAGTCGGCGATCTGCGCCGTGCTGGCTAACGAAGTCGTCGGGGAATTCACCGTCATCTACGTCGAAGCACAAGCCGGCGCTCGCTTGCTGACCGCGGTGGTTGAGGAAGCCCAGCGCATCGGCGGCCCGGTGCTCCTAGTCCTTGAAGATGTCGACCTGTGGATCAGCGACCGCAGAACCGGAGGCGGCGGGCTCTCAGAGTTGTTGCAGGCCATGGACATCCGACCCGATGCCCGTATCCTGACGGTAGCGTCCACCAACGACGCCACCACCTTAGACAAGGCCGCCATCCGCACCGGACGATTCGACTCCGTGATCGAAGTCGGCTACCCCACCCGAAGTGACGCCGCCCGGATCCTGACCGCCCTGACCGACGGCATTCCCGGCGCTGACACTGTCGACGCCGCAGCCGTGGCCACAGCATTACCCGAGCACACCAGCGGCAGCGACATCCGCGAAATAGTCCGCCGAGCAGTACTGGCCGCCGACCACGCACACCTCACCACCGCCGCGCTACTCACCGAAATCGGCGCCGGCCGCTACCGCGCCCAACCCCCAGCCGGGCAATACCTGTGACCAACCCAGAGGGCGTCAACCCCGTCCACACCAACCCCTATTCGTTGAAGGCGTCCTTTGCGGAACGACTGCGCCGCCCCCCGCGGCATGACGCCGACCCGACGACGCTGCTCTGTGCCCTCAATGAGTACGTCTCGTGCGCGGTGCCGGCCCTGTCCATCGACACCTATGCCGCGATGGTCTATCGAGCGAACCGCGCCGCGGGCCCGTAGCCGGTGCTCCCTCGGGTGGTGGCCGGTCGCAATGGCGTGGCCGGCCCCGTTATCGATGGACGGCCAATACGTGGGCTCGACTGCGTGCTGCGTAAAAAATTCCCACTCCCCAACTACGGGATCTGTTGGTCAGCTCAGGTCGAAACCGCCCGGCTCCCGGAAGCCTCTTGTGTCGCATAGGTCCGACGTACCCGCGATTGTGTCGGTGCCCCGTCCTAGTGTCGATGGCATTGCATATTTGTTAGCAGCGGATCTAGTGGCCGTGATGTTGTCATCGCTGTTCTTTGCCGCTATCGGCGCCGTGGTGTGCTGGGTCGTTCGGCCAAAGCCCGAGCGGGACGCCGCCGCGGCCCAGTCCTGGTCCCATTTTCATCGGTACGCCGCCGCAAGCGGATGAACGCTGCTCTACGTGCACAGGTGCTATAAGCGCGGACATCGCGGCAGTAAGGCGCACATCTCGATCTACGCTGATGCCGCTCGGGCCAGCCGCGACTCGTGGTTCTAGTGGCACTACGTGCAACCGGGCTCAGTGGTGGCGGTCAGCGGCCTGACCCAAGGCTGGGGACCACTGAATCGCCTTGGCGAGGTGGTGTGGAGCGTTGTGAGCGAGACCTTTGGTTCTGGCGAGGTCGTCATGATCGACGGAAACTTGACGCCCGTTCATCCGTTCGAACGATTTTTCGGCGCGACTCCGGCAGTACCGTGCCGCTGCGCCGGCGTCTGCGCAGTTGAGAGCGCTTTCCGGAAGGCAAATCGCGCTACCCCCTAAAAATAGTTGGCCACAAAATGCGAGGGATTTCCCTGTATCCTCGCACGCTGCTCTCGGGTTATCTTCCGGTCACAGACCTGAGAATTTCAGAAGAAATCCTTAAGAGGCGCTGGCAGAACTCATATGAGGGGATGGCACGATGGCGGGTCAACACAACCGGAAACAGAGCCGGCGGGCGCGGCGTAGCGGGGCGGCCCGGCGCGGCACCATCGCCGGTTTTGGCGCGGGAGCGGCTTTGTTCGCTTTCGGGCTGAGCCCCGTCGCAGCGCCAGCCGCGCACGCGGATTTTGGGCTCGATGACCTGTTCGGGTTTCTGGATCCCGGGGCGTGGGTGGGCACCGCAAATCCGGACTGGCTCGACCTCGGAAGCCTAGAAGCGCTGCTCGGCAACGTCGGCGGTCTTGGCGCTCCGGATGCGCTATTTGACCCCGGCCACGTTGCCGACGCGGCGGCGACCTCCGTGGCAACAGACCCGTTTCAGGCGTTCGGCCAAGAACTCAACACGTGGCTTGAATCCAATTGGATCAACACACCGTTGGGTGAGCAAATCGACAACCAGCTCAATGTCTGGGCCGAGCATGCCTTGCCCGCCGCAGACCCAACGGCCGGTGCCTGCGGCCTGATCTGCAATGGCGCCGACGGCACAGCGCTGGACCCCGACGGCCAAGGCGGCGGGCTGTGGTTCGGCAACGGCGGGGACGGTTACAGCTTCACCGACGGTGACGGTTTCCATGTCGGCGGCGACGGTGGTGACGCCTTCCTGTTCGGCGACGGCGGCGCCGGGGGCGACGGGGCGGACGGGGCCGCGGGTGGTGACGGCGGCATCGGTGGCTTCTTGTACGGCAACGGCGGGGACGGCGGCGATGGCGGCACCGGCATCGCCGGTCTGGGTAACAGCAGCCTCGACGGGGGCGCTGGCGGGGACGGCGGCGCGGCCGGGCTGTACGCGTTGTTCGGACATGGAGGGGCCGGCGGTGACGGCGGCACTGGGGGTACCGGTACGGCGGGCAGCACCGGGACCTCCGCGACCGTGCTAGGGATTGGCGGCGACGGCGGTTCGGGCACCAATGGCGGTGACGCCGGCAGCGGCGGCGCCGGCGGTTTGTTCGGCGTCGGCGGCCACGGCGGCACGGGTGGAATCGGCGGCAACGGTGGGGCGGGCGGTGCCGGCTTCAACGGCGCAACCGGGACCTTCCCCTCCAGCGGCAGCAACGGCGTCCTTCCCGGCAGCGGCGGCGGTTCAGGCGCCACTAACTTAGGCGCCGGCGCTAGCGGCGGTGCGGCCGGTGACGGCGGCGACGCGGGTGACGGCGGCCAGGGCGGCGCCGGCGGGGCGGCGGGCGCGGGTGGTGTGGCCGGCACCGACGGCAATGGCGGGGCCGGCGGCGTGGGCGGAGCGGGCGGCCACGGCGGTGACGGTGGCGCCGGCGCTGCGGGCAGCAGCGCACACCCCGATGGCGGCACCGGTGGAACCGCGGGACATGCCGGTGACGGCGGCCACGGCGGTGACGGCGGCGTCAGCGGCGGGGCGACCGGTCACGCCGGTAACGGAGGCGACGGGGGCGACGCCGGGGACCCGGGCATCTACGGTCGCGGTGGTGACGGCGCTGTGGCCGCCGACGGCCACGGCGGAAACGGCGGCAACGGCGGCAGTGACATCGCCTTCACGCCGGGCACACCGGGCACCGGCGGGGCGGCCGGCGGCAGCGACGCCATCGCCGGTCACGACGGCGGTATCGGCGCGTCGGTGCACGGCGGCGACGGCGGCGACGGCGCCGATGCCACCGGGCTCGGCGTCCGCGGAGGCTACGGAAACGGCGGTGAGGGCGGCGCGGGTGGCTCGATCTTCAACGGATCCGTCGTCACCGACCCGAACGCTCCTTTCCCCGTCCCGCAATTCGACCCCAACACCGCCGGTAACGCCGTGGACGTCTACGGCGGCAACGGCGGCGCCGGCGGCGACGCCGGCCTCGACGGAGAAGGAGGGACCGGTGGCGCCGGCGGCGCTGGCGGCATCATCAGCTACACCTCGACCGGCACCGCGCATGGCGGCGACGGCGGGGCCGGCGGTGTCGGAGGCACCAGCATGAACCCGCTGCAGACTTCGCCCGATCACGGCGGCGACGGCGGCGCGGGAGGTGCCGCACTGAACTTCGGGACCGGTCAGGTCGACCCCGGCCACGGCGGGGCGGGCGGCGAAGACGCCCACGGAGTCGGCGGGGACGGCGGCGCCGGCGGCAGCGGTTCCATCCTGAACCCCCACTCCGATGTCACCGCAGTCGGCGGCGCTGGCGGCGTCGGCGGTAACGCCTACCAGGCCGGAGACGGCGGGGCGGGCGGCTCGGCGCAAACCGTCGGAACCGGCCTGGTCACACCGGCCAACGGGGCCGCAGGCGGTGACGGCGTCTATTCGGGCGGACAGGGCGGCGCGGGCGGTGACGCGATCATCGGCGCACCCAACCCGTTCGTCTCCGGGGGAGATCCGCCGGCAAACTCCGCGGTCAACGCCGTAGGCGGTGCGGGCGGCCCCGGCGGTGATGCGACCACCGTCGGCGGCGGAGCCGGCGGCGACGGCGGCAATGCCCAGACTTTCGGATCCGGGGACGCCATCGGCGGCCAGCCCGGCACGCCAGGGACCGGGCCGCTCTTCGGTGGCTCCGGCGGCGACGGCGGCTCGGCCACCAACAACGGCACCGGCAACGCGATCGCCGCCAACGGAGGCGACGGCGGCGACGGCATCCGCGGCGGCGGCAACGGCGGCGTCGGCGGGTCCGCGGCGATCGGTTCTCTCACCGACAATCCCGGCTTCCATTCGACCGGAACCGCGACCGCCGGCGACGGGGGTGCCGGAGGCACCGGCGGCGAGAACGGTGGCAACGGAGGCAATGGCGGTCAGGTGCTGAGCGCGTCCAGCGGGGCCGCCACCCCGGGGCAGGGCGGCGCCGGTGGCAACGCCACCAACACTGGCAACAGTGTTGGTGTTGGTGGGCACGGCGGCAGTGGCGGCGACATCTCCACCGGCCCGGCCTCGACACAGGACGCGGTCGGCGGTGCCGGCGGCAATGGTGGCACCGGGTCCGTCGGTGCCTCCGGCGGCAACGGCGGGTCGGCCGAAACCCTCGGGTCGGGCGGTGCGCTCGGCGGACACGCCGGCGACGGCGGTGCCGGCACCGTGGTCGGTGGAGCCGGTGGCACCGGTGGCGACGCGCTCAACGAAAACACCGGTCTTGCTGCCGGAGGCTCCGGTGGCCACGGCGCCGACGGTGGCGTGTACGGAGGAAACGGTGGTGACGGCGGCGGCGCGGTGTCCGGCGGCTACGCCTCGGGCGGTGCTGGAGGCGACGGCGGCAGCGGCAGCACCACTGGTGGAAACGGTGGTAACGGCGGGTTCGCGAACGGCGTCGCCGGGAGCCAAGGCGGTCTCGGCGGTTCCGGCGGGTCGCCCAACGGGCTCGACGGCATCAGCCGTTAGCCCCTACCTGGCATGACCCCGAGCGCCGGCACCCCAGAACATCCAGGTGCCGGCGCTTTCGGGCGGCCCTGTGACCAGCCCACTCACCTGAGCCAAAGAAACGACGCTCAACGACCACTCCCACGACTCTCGAAGGCGCTCGCACGGTGAGGTCGGGCAAAACGGTCATTTTTTTGCGAACGCAGGGTGGGGCGTCGACTGAGCTCACGCAGCACTAATCGCGCGCATTCTCGGCAGAGCATGTCAGCTTATCCTGACGAGCTATACCATGTCGTGGTTACCTTGCGCGACGATGTGCTTTACATCGGCGGCGAATACAACCGCTTCGATGGTGTCCAGGCCACGATCAATGCACGGGAACTCACACGAGCCAACGGTATTGGAGCCGCCCTCAGCAGCATCTCGGCGGCGCGGCACTCGCCTAAGCCCCGCAGGGCATCTTCGAAGGCCAAACTTCAGCGGGCGCCGCGGCCAGCTCTCGCGGTCGGGCAGCGATCACGCTGCCTCTGCCGCGCAGGCCAGCCAGCAAACAGCGCTCGGAGGCCAACGCCACGAACACTCCGTCACCGCCTCGCGCAGCGATAACCCCACCCGTGGTTGATATTGCTATCGACGTGGCGGTAACGGTTCCTCCAAGGGAGCGATGCTCTTGGCTGACGTAATAAACAGTTATCGGCGATGACGGGATCGCCGAACGGTCGGCGAGGTGCCGGCGCGTCCCAGGACAGAGGCGACTCCGCCTATCGGAATCGCTATCAGCTTGCCCAGCAGTTCATCTCGATTAGTTGCAGCACTGACTCGACCGCGCCGCCGCCGGTCAACCACTCCCGTACCGTGCACGTTCGCCGGTAAAGAATCAGGTCGTGTTGCGGGCTCGACAGGAATCCAGCGATCGCCGCCGGATGCAGGTCCTCAGGCAACGCGGGCAGCACTCGGTCGAGGTTGCGGACCAACTCCAACGCGGGGCGCCCCCCGCTGCTCGCGCGGGTGAACTGTGCCGCGGGATAGACGCACGAACCATCGACGTCGACAGCCCACAGGGTCCGCGCCCGGCGGCGCTGTTCAACGGCTGAATTGCTGACGCCTAGTCCTGCCGCCACGTCGGCAGCCGAGTACGCGGATTTGATCAGCTGAGCGATGAGGACAACGACATCGAGCGCGCCCTCGGCGACCCTCTCGGGAACTGCCGGAAAGTCTGCGTGGTCGAGTAATTGAGCCTCGCCGGGGGAGAGGGAACCCGACGAGTAGTCGCGGGCGGGCAGCGTCTTCAACGCGGGGACAAGGTCCGCCAGACTGAGGTCGAAGCGGTCTCGCAGAAGTGCATCCAGTTCATCAGCAGTCATCAGCCGTCCATGTCTGCCGTCGATCGGGGAATGCTACGGCTTTGCCACGGGCGATGTAGCTGGAGAAGGATTGCCGCGCTCGAACTAATCGGGTTGGACCCAGACTGTGAAAACCTCGCCGTCAACCCGCTTGAGCTTAATCGGCACCTTGATCGGCCGCCTGGTACGCCCGGGGTGGGGTTCCGGCGGGCGGCGCGCCAAGGAGGCCACTTTCGCCTTGGCGTTACTCACCAGGTACGTGGGACGAGCACCGTGAATAGTGCTGCGCAACTTGCCCCAAGGATCGATCGCGACCCAGAACGCCGCCTGTTCATCTGAGCGCTGCACCCATTGACTGCCGGGGTCGCCGTCGAGATAGAACGCAGGCGGGCCCTGAACGGACCGGCGCCCGACAGTGACCGCCTGGAGATAGGTGAAGAAGTCGCTCTCCTGCATGGTGTCGATTTCGCCGACAAGCTCCCAGTGGCTACCCGGCGTGTGGCCGTCATAGTCGATGTCTCGTGATGTTGCAGATACCCATACCTGAGGTGTGGTCATGAAGACAATCCTGCCCGTTGGCGACCGTTGCCGGAACCGAGAAATAGACGCGCTCAGACGTGACGTCGAACCAATGTTTTGTCAGACCGTGGCTTTAACGTGGTGCTATGGCGACGGCATGTGCAGTGCAGCGGTGTACACGCGAGGGAATTTGGCCGGTAAGGCTCAAGGAAGCCGGCGAGGAGACTTCCGCCGGCCGCCGGTCGGGCACTTTCATCGCTGTCCCAGCGTGCGCGGAGCACCGAGAACTGTTGATGGGCAAGTCTGCTGAGTGGATTCTGGAGGTCGGCAAGGACCGCTACATCCGAAGTGGCATCAGCAAACGCTGATGCTTGAGGAGGATCTAGGCCCGCTGGACGAGTTCATTGTGACCAGGGAGCCGACGGTCAAGGAGCGACCGACCTTTACTCCAGGGTGTTCAGCGACGTGGCGGACGATGGCCTCCACGTCAGACTCGACCTGCGGCGGCGTGGTAGCAAGGAGGCCGACGCGATGACCATCGTCATTCCGCCGTCAATGATCGATGGGTTCCTTGAGCTGCTCCGCGGTTCGCAGTCGTGACAGAAAGGCCACTACATCTGAAAGGGGGAGATGTTTGTCTGGCACGGCACTGAAGCCAATCATCGAGCCTGGAACTATCGAACCACGTGGACACTTTCGAAGCCCCCCGACTCGCAAACATGGGACGTCTCCGGGGAGGTGAATCTGCGAAAACTGCGGCAACCAAGCGGATCAGTCTTCGGAACCGCGCCCGTCAATTGGACGGTCGACGCTGCCGGTGGCCGTAGTGCGGGCTTCGATCAGCACTTCGACTATCCCCATGTGTATGGCGAGATGAACGGCGGCCTCGACGTCGTCCTTGTCGATGCACATTTGACCGTCCATGGCGAGAGACCGCGGCAGGGGTTCATGAATTTTGCGGACGCGAACGCCCATCTCGACTCCTGGGCAGCGCTTGTCGGTCACGGAGCGCCCCGGAGCGGCCCCGTTCTGGTCGATTCAGGATTCATTCAGGTGCCCCATCTGGAAGCGCTATCAGGCATCAGCCCCATCGTGTCGAACCACTACCCTGTCGACGACATTTACGAACACAAGGATCCGCTTTTCGGGGCCACCTTCAATGGAGCAAGTCGCCTGAAGTGGCAAGACGATGAGGCGGAAGTCACTCTCTTCTACCAGCTTTCGGCGAGCATGGGAGGGTGGTACGGGTTTGGCCTCGCTTTCAGCCCGCTCGTACAAGTTGAGCTGTCGCACCCAATTCCACTGTCCGAGTTCCTAACTCAATGGGCCTGGCCTCTTCGCGGCCTGATGGCGGCATCGACAGGAAGGCGAGAGGACATAAGTTATATGACCTGCTCGCCGGTGATCGAGGGCAATGCGCGAATCGCAGAAATGCGCCAGTTCCAAGTGTTCAACGCTTCGATAGCACAAGAGCCTTACACTTCGTCGAACTCGTTGCAGGGCAAGGAGATTTCAGCGATTCGCCTCAATGAGGGCGGGTTACTCCTGGGGTTGCTCAGGCGCTGGCAAAGACTGAAGGCCGCCGAGAACCCCATCCTCAACACCTATGACATCACCGCCGTCGGACCCACCCAGCATCCGCGAGCGCGCTTCCTCTTGCTGCTGCAGGCGCTCGAAGGGCTCTGCGGTTACGAGAAACGCTTCGAGGAGCGGCAGCTTCGCTTCACCTCGGCTCGGGAGTCCGCTGTTAACGAGTGCCAGGAAAAGCTCGACAACCGCTTCTTCAAGTTCATCAAGAAGAACTTCCCCAGACGACCGCCGTTAGGACTCGACACGGTGCTTCGTGAGATGCTCCAGGGGTTGCCGGTCGACCTGGAGCCTGAGTTAACCGAGAGCGCGCTCGTGAAGTCGGTCCGAGCCGAAGACGTCAAGATAACCGGGACGTTGGACGCAGTGCGGGTTGCACGAAACGACCTGTCCCACGGCAACAGGGCCTTCGGCCGTCGCGAGTTGGCGGAGGCCGCGGACATCCTGGAGAGACTGGTGCGAGGTCCTCCTCCGGCTCCTCGGAGCCACCAACGACGCTATTACTCGCGTGCTCTCGCCGGCGTTCGAATAGCCCAGCTCCACTCCGCGGATCGCGACTGTTGGGATGCCGAGAGGCCCAAGCGGCCGTCGCGGTCTCGTCGCAGCTACCACGTCCTGACACAGAAGGCATCGAGCCCGATCCCTAAAGAGGCATCCATCAGACACCGCCCCCGCAAGCGATTACGGGCGGGATTCCGAACTGCTATCGAAGATGGGCTGACGTAATCGTCGCTTATCGGCGCGCGGTGACTAGGCACCCGTGCAACCGAGACCGCAATGGTGACTCTCCGACTGCACCTGCCGTGGTTGGGCCGCAGCGAGTAATGCCGTCTGACGCAATCGCCGGGCCGGAACGGGATGAGATGAGGCTCTGTATGGCTCCTCCGATAGGGATGCCGACGGCTGTGATCAGCGGTGTCGTCGCTTAACCGTCGCCGCGACGTCCGTCGATGATGTCGCCAGATTCCCGCACCTTGGACAGCACGTCTGCCGTGATCGTGTCGGCTCGCTCGTCGGTCAGGCGCTTACCGTCGACCATGACCACTTCCTCGGCCAGGTCGACGTCCTCGACGATCGTGTTGTCGCCGAACGTGATCGACGCCGGGCCGATTTCACGCTTGCTCATTGGGTCAACAGTCTACGAATGACGGCGAGCGGTGCCACCGTCTTCTCTTCGCTCTCGGAGCGAAGTCCCGAGTAGAGCTACATCGTGGTCACCATCAGACGCTGGCTGTCCCGCAAGCTGTATCTCTGGCGCGCCGGATGGGCGACGAGTGGCACGACTTCGAGCTCACCGGCCCAGGTGGGAGCCGAGTCACCTTCTCCTGCTACGGCGACTTCACGGGGTCGTGGTGCGGCGACAGGGCTTTCCGGTGCCCGTGCGAGTCGAGCGAGGCGCTGGCGCCACGTCATCGCCGCCACTGATGTCGCGGTGGTAGTGACTTGCGCTCGACGCCGAGGCTGTTATCCCATAGTCAGAAGTCTCTGCGAGGCGGTGAGCTATGGCGGCCAGCGAACAGTTCCGTGTCAACCCCGAGGCTCCGGCGTCGTCAGCGGCGCACGCGATTGGTCAGGGCGAAGATCTGGGTAACACCCAGCTGTCTTCCGACACTCAGATGGTTGCTGCGCAGTCCGGGTGGGTCGGCGCCTCGGCGCTGGCGATAAACGCGAAGACAGCGACGTGGCTGAAAGATTCGCACAGGCTGGTGGCCAGAGTCGGTGACCACGCCTCAGACCTCGGCAGTGATGGCCGCAGCTTCGCCGAAATGGAACGCGACCACGTCAAAAAATTGCAGACGCTCCATCCAGGACCACAAGGCCCCGCAGGCTCGGTGTGACCCGATGGTGCTGACGGTGGCAGACGTCCAGCGGTGGAACGCTGGGGCGGTGCGCGATGTGTTCCATATCGCCACTGCCCGCGGCAACGCCACCCTTGAGGCCTCCCGTCAGCTCAGCACCCTCGCCGTCTTCGACACCTGGGCCGGCCAGACCGCCGAGGCCAGAAAGCGCACCAACGCGGCGATTCGACAAGACCTCGACGCTCACGGCAATGAGTCGCTGGCAGTTGCGATGGCGGCGAAGAAGACTGCCGACGACATCGAAAGCGTGCAATCCGAGCTGCGTACCCTGCAGCACGATGCCACCGCGCTGCACATGCGAATTGACCCAGTCAGCAACAAAATCGTTCCGGCAGAGACGATGCCCCCGATGGAGGCGGAAATCGCCGAGATGCAGTTACAGCCCCGGCTGGACAAGATCCTCGCCGAAGCCAACGCGGTCGACGCGGAGCTGGCCGCAGCCATCAACATGGCGGACGGAGACGCCCCACTTCCCGCAGGCCCCAAAGTGCAATTCGACCCCAGGAACCCATTCGTCGACGACCCGCGATTCGGGCACTGGGAGAACATCACCCCACCGCCGGACACCGGGGCAACTCCGCCGCCGCCGTGGACAGGACACAAATCCCTCGAGGGGCTTCCCGGCAAAGGCCCAGCTGGGCCGTCCGGCTTTTACGTTCCGGGCGGAAAGACGTGGGCCGACGACAACGCCGCGCCGATGGGCTACCTCACCGAGCAGTACCGCTTCCGCATCTCAGGGGAGGACTACACCGGTTACACCCGCATGTTGAACGGTCAGCAGCAGCAGTGGGTGCAGTACACCTACGACGCTCAGCGCTACACCCAGATCAATATGGGCGGTGCGCAGGCGTGGGCGCCAAAGGCGCCGAACGAGATCACCGGCGAGTTGGGCGGTGTGGCAACGGGCGGGCTCAGTGGG
>NZ_PKEK01000027.1 GCF_002863225.1 Mycobacterium sp.
CGACCGGATCTTTGCGCCACGTCAGCCCCGGGAGCACCTCGGCGCTGCGCGTGTCGAATCGCACCACCAAGGTCACGGTGCGCTGCCCGGCGGCCGGGCGTCCCCGCAGCGACGTCTGATACAGCTCGGCGTAGTTGTCGCGTGCGGTGCGGCTGCCTTCACACACGATGTCGACATCGACCGGCAAGCCACAGCGCTGCATCTGCGCGGCGATCTTGGTGATCGGCAGCATATTCAGCGTTTTCGTGTGCTGGGAATACAACAGCGTCGGGATGTAAGGCTTGCCCAGCACAGCGATCATCGTGCACACCGTGTCGCCGTCGACAATGACCCCTACCTTGCGCTCGGCCACGATCACACCTCCATCGTCACGTCGACCGGCGCGAGCAGCTCGACGTGGTGCTGGCGACGACGCAACCACACCCACAGCCGGTGCACCCACTGCCACGCCGGCAACCCACCCACGGTGAGCACGATCGTCGCAACCGCGATCAGCGCGGCCACCGCGAACGCGATCGGCCAAGACCCTATCCACAGGCTCAACGCCAATCCAGCTGCGCCAGCAACAATTTCAGCGGCAACAACGGACGTAGTGTTGATTCGCGCGGAGATCAGTCGTTGTCTCACAATTGTTCCTCTCTGCGCCGAGCCACCGTCGCACCGGCAGCAAGCCCCACCACAGCCACCACCGCGACCCCAGTGATCCCGATCGCCACCCACCGTGGCCGGGCGTCGGGCGGCGGCGGCGGGGCGGGCAGGTTCAGCTGCGCCCGACGCACGCCGGGGGCGAAGACATCCCCGGCGGGCAGATCCCACGTCAGCGCCGCGATCGGGTCGACGATGCCGTAACCCACCACATTGTCGCGGTGCCCCGCAGGGGGATGCGCCGTGGCTTCCATGCGGTGAATCACTTGGTAGGCAGAAAGATTCGGAAACTTCGCCCGGACGAGAGCGGCGATTCCGCCGACCAGGGCGGAGCTAAACGAGCTGCCTGCGATCGGGTGAAGCTTGTCCTGATCGACCGATCCGTTGATGACTTGACCGCCGGCCGACAGCCCGACGATGTCGGCACCTGGTGCCGCCAGGCCGACCCACGGGCCGCGCAACGACGCCCCTTGCCCGGTGGCCGGTACTCCAGTCGAATCCGTCGCAGAGACGGCCAGCACGTAGTCGCTGAACCACGCCGGTGCCGCGACCGTTTTCACCGACCCCCACCCTCGGTGCGGGTCGGTCGGCAGCGGGTCAGGGTTCTGCGAGCAGTTCTGCGCTCCAGCGTTTCCTGCGGCGGTGACGATGACGACATCGCGGTCGACGGCCGCGTAACGCACCGCAGCACCCAACGCTGCCTGGTCTTGCGGCCGAGAGGTCGAAATGCAGGACACCACACTGATATTGATGACTTTCGCACCCAGGTTTGCGGCGTGGACGATCGCGCGTGCTAGGGAGGTGATGTCGCCGGCTCGGCGCAGATCCTCAGGGTTGTCGGTCATCGGCGGGTCTTTGAGGCCGAAGGTCTGCGCTGTCTGGCGAATGGAGACCAGCATCGCATCGGGGGCCACGCCGATCAGCCCATCGGGCCCATCGCTGGGCGGCGGCGCCGCCGGGGCGGGAGCACTCGGTCCGTCCTCGCCCGCATCCCTGATCCATGCGGGTGCATCGTCAGGCGGCGGAGGCGGCGCCGGCGGCGGAGGAGGAGGTCCCACGGTTTGGGTGACCGTCACAGTCGGCGGCGGCGGGGGCGGCGGCAACGGCTGAGGTGCCGGCGCACCGGGCGGTGGTGGGGCAGGAAGTGCCCCAATAGGTTTAATCGGCAGTGGCGCGCCGGCGGGTGCCGCACCGATCAACGAGGCAATGACTGTCCCGTGTCCATCGCAATCTGCCAGTCCGTCGCCGTATTGGCCCATCACGTAGTCCCCGCCGGGCACCAGATGGGGAAGGCGCGGTTGGGCAGCCACTCCTGTATCGATGACCGCAACGACCACTCCCGCGCCAGTCGATACCTTCCAGGCTTCCGGCATGTTCAGCAGCTGCAGCGCGGCCGGTAACTCGCGGAGATCGCTGCCCGGCAACACCCCGGTCTGGGTGCACGGCGCGATCTGCCGCATCGGTGCATCGGGCCCCGGAGGTGGATCAGCAGGCGGCGGACCGGCCGGGACCACCGGCGGCTCGATCGCGCCCGCCGCCCCGGCCGATAGCCCGACCAGCGCTGCGGCCAGCCCGAGGGCGCCCAGCGCAGTGCCTACCCGCGTCATGTTCCATGCACCGCATTCCGCACGACCGACAGCAGGTTGAGCAACCAAATCGACCACGGCACAATCAAAATGAGCAGAACGTACTCGCTGACTTCGACTGCCCGGTTGACCGGTGCGTTGATGCGCGCTTTAGGAATGACCAGGGCCACCAGCAGCGCCGCGATCCCCAGGGCCAGCGCAGCACCCACGCAAATCAGCGTCACCGGCACCGACGCCGGAACGGGTGCGCTGGCGTAGCGCCCCAGCACCATCGCGGTGCCCGCCAGGGCGCTAACCGCCAAAATGATCGACTGGTAGCGATCGACAAACGACCGCGATCGCAGCAGAAAGATCGTGCAGGTACCCAACGTGAACACCAAAAACCGCCAGCCCCCGCCGATCTGGGGCTGCACCGCATAGCGGCACGCGACGACGAGGACCACCGCGCTCCCGGCCAGCAGCCCGGTCACGATCGCCGTACCGCGGCGCGCCCACTGCGTGATCTGCTCCACCGTGCCGGTGTCCGGGCGCGCGACCGGCGACACCGTGTTGCGCTGCCCACCGGCTGGCGTCTCGAAAATGCCCCGGTTGGTGATTGAGGGAAACCACGGCCCAGGAACGCCGGCCGCGATGACACCGATGCTGGGGGCAAACGTCACCAGCAGAAGGCACACCAGCAAAAACACCACCGCAAGATGAGCCGGTGTGACCTGCCAGCCGCTGGCGTGCACCGCCGCCACCGTCGCTGCGCACAGCCCGATCACCAGTGATGCGGCCAGGACCCCGACATAGCGGCCGGTCAACATCGCCACAGCCGCCAGCCCGGCCAGCACGACGGCGATCGCGGCCACCAGATGCCATCCACCAGGCGGGCCGGGCACCGCCAGCGCGGCGGCCGCACCGGCAGCGATCAGCGCCGCCCACACCAGCATGATTGCCGTCGCGCGGCGATGTTCGTCGCGGGCCCGGCCCAGGCCCCTGGCCGCGACCAGAAGCACCACCGTCAGCGCGCCCGACACTGCGGCAGGCACCCAGCCGTGTCGCTGCCACCACAGCTGGCCCAGCATCAGCTCCGCCCACGCCACCAGCCCGACCGCCAGCCCACCGGCCACCCTTCGAGTCGTCGTGACGTCGACGCGGCGGAACTGTTTGTCCGCCGAGCGGGCCAGCGCGGTCGACACTTCTTCGACGGTCTGGGCGTATCTCTCGGTGGCATCGGCGGGCAGCAGCCACAGCACCTCGCCGTCCAAGACGCCGCTGTCATCCAGGGATCGCTGCACGTCCAGCGGCGTCGCGTCAGCGCGGCACAGCCGGTAGGTCAGTTTGTCGTCGAGTTCGGGCGCGTTGCGCTTGCGCAGGATCGCGTTGACGCGCGGGATCAGGTCCTCGATCACCGCAATCAACGCCACACCGGCGGGCAGGACGTAGTCGATCAAGGTGTCGTCACCGACGAGCAGCGACACCTTGCCTAGCCGGGGCGCATCGGTTGCCTGCGCGGCGGGACTAACGGCTGTCATCGTGCTTCGGCCCCGGCGGCGAACCCGGATGCCAACGCCGCGGCACCCTCGAGTACCTTGCGCCCGGTCGCCGGGTTGAGTTCTTTGAGCTCCACCACGCCGGCAGTGGCGATGTGGGCATCGAAGGGAACCTCGATGATGCGCTGCTCGGGCACCCAGTGCTTGAAGTGCTCAGTCAGTGTGTCGACCAACCGGGCGGTGGTCTTGCGATCTTTGCGGTTATGCGGTGGCCGAATGTGGTTGACCAGCAACACTGTTCGCGTCAGCAGCTGATGGTGGCCGCCGTCGCGCAGCCACTCGAAGTTGGTGCTGGCACCCTCGGCCCCATCCGGGACCGCCGAGGCCACCATCATCACCGCGTCGGCGCGGTCGAACACGCCGGCCATCACCTTGTGGTCAAGATCGACCCCGCAGTCGATGAACAACACGCTGTAGAACCGTTGCAGCCGGGAGTGGGCCGCGCTGAACTCGTTGGCGTCCAGCGTTTCTCCCCGCGCGCCAGCGTGGCGCGGGGATGCGACCACGTCGAGCCCGACAGCGTTTTGCCCCGTCAACGCGCGCACGTCGGCGTAGCGGTGCAGGTTCATGTCGCTGTTGATTTCACGCATGGAGGCCGCTTTCGGGTCCACGCGGGTCGCCAGGTTGGCCGCCTGGGCCGGGTCGGCGTCGATCGCGACCACGCGGTCGTTGCGCCGCAGGTCGGCGAAAACGCTTGAGACAGCGGCGGTCATCGCGGTTTTACCCGCTCCGCCTTTACCGCCGAGTACCGCGATGGTGTAGGTACCCCGCACGTTCGCGTTTACCGCCGCCTTGAGCGCGCGAACCTTCTGCTCGTCGGCGGACTCACCGACGTTGATCAAGCCGCCCGTCATCACATAGATGGCCTTGCGCCACCCCGATGACGACTCGATTTTGCGCGGAGCGATCAGATCTGTAGCCCGCAGCTTGTCCCGCAGTTCACCACCTGCGCGCGCGTCGTCGCGTCGTCCCGCCCCATAGTTGGGCGGTTCCTGCCCGCGCTGTGGGGCCTGATTCCAGGGATCGCCCCCGCGGCTGTCGCGCTCTGCGCTCGGTGGCGCCCCATGACGCCCGGCGCCAGGATTGAACGGTGGTGGCGGAGCGACCTGCGGTCGTTCAAAGTGCGGTGTGCGGTACGGGTTTTCGCCCGGGGCGCGCCCTTGCCGATCGGAGCGCAAAGGCCGCACTTCAAACCCTGTCGGACCTTCCTCGCCGCCGCCAAAATTCTCGGGGGCCGCCGCGGAGGGCGGTACTGGACGCGGTTGGCCGGGGTTCGTCGAAATCGGACGACCGTACCCTGGAGGCAAGTCATCGATTCGGATTATCTCGGTCTGCGCCGAGCCGGGGTAGCTTGTCGTTTGCGGCTGCTCGGCCGAGCTGTGGGAGTCGCCGTGCGGCTCTGGTTCTAGTTGACCGTGCGACGATGCCCCTTCGGACAGATCGTCGAAAAAGTCGCGCTCTTCACGTTCGTGTGGGCTTGTCATACCGAGTCCCCTCGTCGCCGAACCGTGTTTGAAATCCGGCTCGTACCAAACAATTTGGTCACAACGCGAGACTAACAACCACGATTTTGATCCGTCTACTACGCCTGCCAACTTTGTGTGTATCGAATTTCATTGCCGTTGGTGGATCGCCCAATCGCGCCCACAGGGCAGGCTTTCGAGCAGTTCCAGCACGGCGCGAGCGATCGCGTCATCGCTGCCCGGAAGCAGGGTGGTCCATTGGCGGCGGTCTGGGCCGATGGTGTTGCTGACTACCACCCTGCCCAGGATGGTGTCGGCGACTGTCACTGCGGTGGTGGCCAGTTCTTTTCCATTGATGGTGAATTGGGCCGCAGACACGACCGCGCGTGTCGTTCCTCGGTCGGCGACGGCTTCAACCAGGCGGGCCTGGGGAACGGTCAGACCGACTCCGACGAGGTCGGTCACCAGGTCGTGGCCGACCGGGTTGGCTTGCCAGGCCGATAGCGCGGAGTTCAGGGCGGGTGCTTCGCTGTTGATGCCGTGGAAATGCGCGGGCTGTGCTGGGCCGAGCACTTCCACGACGGAGTCGCTGATCTTCGCCGACCCCAGTGGGCTGACGACGACGTCGTCGCTGCTGTCGTGTCCCGGCCGCCACAATCGGGCTGCGCCTACCCATATTCCGTCGCGCCGGCACATAGTGACGACGCGCTGTGGTGGGCGATCGGCGTACCACTGCGCCAGCGCTGCGGCGGCCTCGATCGGGTCGTCGGGAGCGAGGAACATCGGCGGCGGGCCCAGCAGCCGGTCGGAATCCTCCTCGGGCCGTGACACACTCACGTCGATTTCCAGGTCGGGTCGGCCGAGCACGGCGATCCACGAGGCGACGTCGGGGTCGACGTTGCCATCGTTGATTACGCCGGCGCTTTCCAAGACCGCCAAGCCAGGATGGTCTGCCAGAGTCGCCTGCACCGATCCGATAGGCCGAACCTTTAACGCGGGCGGGAGGTTTGCCACATTGCACAGCGCGGCTGCCAACCACAATCCCTCGGATGTGGACGACAGCCGCGCCGCGGTGCCAGTCGTGCTCACAGGCCCTGGAAACCAGCCTTAACACCGAAGTCGGTGGTCTGGGCGTTCGTCGAGGCGTGGCCGATGGCCGCGCCGTGCCGGTTGATGGTCTCGAACACCGAGTTGAACGCTTGGTTGATTTCGTTGAACGCGACCTGCGCGGCATCCGAGCCGTGCTGGGTCCAGATGGTCGCTGCGTGTTGGACCGCGTTCATCGCCTGCTGCTTCAGGTCGGTCATGTGCGCGGTCAACTGCGCCTGGGCCGCAACGTGGTCGGCCATCATCGGGTGGTCATATCTCATAGAATCCATGGGATCGTCTCCTTAAAAGTGTTGTAGCGCTGAGGTTGTGGGCTAAGTGGTCTGCACGTTGCCCAGAGCCGCGCGGTTCTGATCGTTGGTGTGCGCGTACTGCTGAGCAGCCCGCTCCATCATGTGGATGGTGTTCTCGAAGCGCGTGCTGACCTGTTGGCCGGTGTGCCGGATCTGCTCCACGCTGTTGAGCGATGCCAGCGAAGCGTCGCCGTCGAAACCGGCACCGTGCAGGTTCTGGTTCATCGTCTGGTAGCGCGCCAGTGACGACAAGACCTCGGACTGGATGTTCTTCAATTGGCCCGCCGCAGAAAGCATCTGGGCGGTATCGGCGTTCAACGCCATGGTGACTCTCCTTTTAACTCAGGTAATCGGTTACAGCTGGTCGAACTGTTCAGCACTCACCCCGCGCCCCTGCGGGGTCTTACCCTCCCTGCCCGACGTGGACCACGCCTTGAGACGTCAGGACCGGAGCATCGTGCGCGGAGCTGCCAAGCGTGATCAGCTTGTCGGCTTCAGAAACCTCGGCGTGCTGCGCGCCGCTTCGTCCCGAGCGGCCCACCGCACCCATCGGCCCGTACATGCCGGGTGCCATCGCTGATCGCGCGGCGGCACCACTGCGTAGACCTGCCGCCGCTCCAGCGCTGTCATCGGCGCTCTCGGCGGCGTTCGCCCACCAGCCGCCCGGCAGCCCAACAGGGCCGCCCAGGTTTCCAGCAGAAGGTTTCGTCAGCGCGGCGCTCACATCTGAGCCGCCGCCCGCGTAGCCGCCGTTAGCACCGCTTAGACCCGACCACGGTGCGTTGGCCGCACTGAGCGGCGGAGGCCCACCGCCACCCGGGCCACCGCCCAGACCGCCGCTCATACCGCTGGTCAGTGCCGACAGCGGACCGAGCAGCCCGCTGAACTGGCCCGCGGCTTGCGCCGGCAGCCCGGCCACGCTCGACAGCGGGGACTCGGCCGCGCTCATCGCCTGCGGAGCCATCTCGGTGACCTGGTTGAGCAGTCCCTGCCCCGAATCGCCCAACGGCGGCTGCCCGCCCTGGCCTTGACCTTGTCCTGGTGCACTGGGCGCGCTCGGGGTCCCGGGCGCACTGCTGCTGGGCGTTCCCGGCGTATTCGGCGCCATCGCCGCGCTCGCCGCGCCGGGGATGCCCGCGCCCGTCACGCTGACGGGTGTGCTGCCTTGGCCGGTGCCACTGGACGCCCCGAGCGCCTGCACCCCGGACCCGGCGGACGTCCCGGTGCTCAAGCCGGCGCTGACCGCCGTCCCGAGGCCGCTACCCACCGCCGAGCTGATGCCCTGGCCGCCTGCGCTGACCCCAGATCCGAGCGCTTGGATGCCGCTGCCAATGCCTTCGCTGACCAAGCCAGCGAGCCCTGATGCGGCGCCGACAGGGCTGGTCATGTCGGTCAATGGCGGTAGCGGCACTGACAGCGCATCAACGGCGGCCGTGGTGGTGGCCAGGTAGCCCATCATCGCGCTGGCGTTCTGGGTCCAGAATTCGCCGTACTCGGCCTCGGCCTCGGCGATGGCAGGGGTGTTCTGCCCCAGGATGTTTGAGGCGACCAGAGCCGCTTCGCGGAGCCGATTTTCGATCACCACCGGGTGCGGGATAGTGGATGCGACCGCGGTGCTGTACCCGGCTATCGCCCCCTGCACGGTGGCCGCGGCGGCGCCAGCGTGGGCTCCGGCCGTACCCAGCCACGCTGACATCGGTGACGCCGCGGAAACCATGCCGCCACCACCGGAGCCGACGAACGACGGCGCGGTCGCCGCGGTCGTCACTGCTTGCTGGGCGGCTTGTTCCATGTGGGTGGCCATCGCGTCGGTGTAGGCGGCCACCACCGGGACGTGCGCGGCCGGACCCGCGCCCATCATGGTCAACCGAAAGGCGTTGATCTCCGGTGGAATTCCCCAGTACATTTGCCGGCCCCTACAGGGCCATCAAGCCCTGGCCGACCACTTCGGCCGCCGTGTAGGTCGCAGCGGAAGTGGCGACCGTCGCGGCGAAGGCTTCGCGCTGGGTGACGCCCACTGCACCCACGGCCAGGAACTGCGCTCCGTGGGCCATGATCGCCGACATCAGCATTGCCGAAACTTCCTCGCCGCCCTGCGGCACGACCGCCCCCATCGGTGCGGCGGTGGCAGCAAGGTTGGCGGCGGTCGCTGCCCCACCGGCACCTTCGGCTGCTGCTTGCGTGGCGAGCACCGGCGCTTCAATGAACATCATCTCAGTTACACCCCTGTCTAGCAGTCAAGTCCGTGATGGCGACGATAATGCCCGCCCCCGACCCCGGCAACCAATGCCTCGAAGATTCCACATGAGGAAACCCCCCGTGTGGACACCGGGATACAAATGCGTGCGCTGTCGTTGCGCTGCCCTGCCCGGCCAGGAAATTCACCTGAGGATCAATAAATGCGTATCGGCCTGTATTTGCGCTGCTCAAAGCTGCTTTTTGGATGTTTCCGACCAGTAAGACGTAATGGCGCGGGTTGTGAGTGATCCGGATAGCGTCCCCGGTGATCTGGTAATCCGATGTAAACCGTTCTTCGGGAATGTGATCCGATCTGAACCGTCCTCCGGGAATGGCCGACGAGCCACAGCAATATGTTCTTACTGGCCAGCGGAGTTTTCGTCGCAGCCCAGCGCCAGGGCCGGTGCCGATGGCCCGAGGAGCCGCGATATCGCCGCGATGGCGCATAAGGGCCATGTATACCAGCAGTCAGATGCGCCTCGCAACGCATAATAAAGTAGATGGGGCCGCCGAGCCTCAGCCACCCCCTAGGCTCGGCGGCCTCTTCGCAGTTCAGCGCCGAGGCCGTAGCCGCAACTTCAATCCGGCGGGTTTGTAAGTGATGGTTTCGGTGATGCGCAACTGGTATCCAGGCTCGGGCTCGATGTCGAATTGGTGGAGGATCGCGGCCAGCGTCAGGACCGCTTCGTGCAGTGCGAATTGCCGCCCGATGCAGGCGCGCGGGCCGGTGCCGAACGGCTTGTAGATCCGCGGGCCCAGCGCTCGCTGGTTGTCGGGAAGAAACCGGTCGGGGTTGAAGTCGTCGGCATCTGGTCCCCACGCCGGGTCTCGGTGCGCCGCGTCGAGCAGGACGAACACCCAGTCGCCCCGGTTGAAGTGGTATTGGCCGGCACCGATACTGGTCGACGTTTTAGCCTGCCGGTAGTAGCCGGGCACGACGGGGGTCAGCCGCAGCGTCTCATCGACCACCCGGCGCAGGTAACGCAGCTTAGCCACATCGTCGAATTCGATGTCAGGGTAGGCGCGGGTGGGCCATTGCTGATCAATTTCGGCGCGTACCCGTGCGGCGGCGACTGGATGTTGGGCAAGGTGGTGCAACGCGAAAGCGATTGTGTTAGCTGTGGTTTCGCTGCCGGCGACCAGAAGCGTGAGGACTTGGTTGATGATGTTGTCGTCGTCGAGGTGCTCGCCGGTGTCGGGGTCGGCGGTGTGCAGCATTCTGTCGAGAATGCTCGTGCGATCTGGATTGGGGTGGTTGCGGCGTGAGTCGATGACTTCGGCCACCCACAGCCGGATGTACGCCTTATCGGCGTAGTGCTGCCGTTTGCGTCTGCGCCCAAAGACCTTCTCGTAGAACGGTATCGCGTCGGTGCGGCGAATCGCGAAGGCCAACTCGCGCAGCACCGCATCCAGGAATGGGTTCTCGCTGCGGTCGCCGAGCTTGCCGAACGAGTAGCTAAAGCCCGCCCGGGCGATGATCTCGATGGTGAGGCGGTTGGCCTCATCGGCGATGTCGAGCCATGCGCTGGTGTGCTGCCACACCTCGAGGAGTTCGCGCACCGTGGCTGCCATGGTGTCGTGGTAGGCCATCATCGCTGATTTCGAGAAGACTGGCATCAAGATATTGTGCGCACGTTGCCAATTGGGTTCGTCGTTAAAGGCGGTGATCAGCCCGTCGCCGGCGATGGGTCGGAGCCGCCGCAACGAGAAGCCGACATTTTTCTCCCAAACCGTGTCGTCGTTAACGTCGTTGATCAACGCGGGCCCCGACACGACGATGACCGGGACGTCGAAGATGCGCTGCTCCATGATGGGCGAATCGAGCTTGCGGATCTGGGTGGACAGTCCCTGGGCGGGCTTTGTGAAATCGACGGTGAGCAGGTCGCCGATAATTGGCAGTCGGAGCCGTGAGTGCGGTATCGCTGTGTTGGTCATCGCCGCGCGCTTTCGGTAGGAGACGGGGTGAGGTGCTGGGCCGCCGCGCACGCGTTGGGCCACCAGCGCGCCAGCGCTAACAGAGCGCGGATTTCCTCGTCCAAGGTGGCCGAACGTGACGCGGCGACCTCGCCGGGGTCTCCGGCTTGGGGCGGGCGGCCGGCGGCCTTATTTCGGACAGCGCAGGCCAGGCGAAATGCCCGCACCGCGGCATCGCGCTGCCGAGCCGACACCTTGTTGTCCCCGAGGTAGCGGCTGACCTCGTCGGAGGTGATGTCACCGACGAACGGGCGCAGCTGTAGGGCGGCGTCGCGGATCTCCACGCTCGTCTGGTGCAGGTGAAGAAGGCTTCGCCGGCGGCCGGCCGCCTCGCCGCCAAGGTCGAAGGCCGTGCCCGGCACCGCAGTTCGCATGCTGTCTCGCAGTGGTTGCAGCTTGCGCCAATTGCGACTTACCGGCTCAAGCCCCCAGTGCGCAAGGAGCTGCATCACGAACGGCCACGCCGCGATCATGCTTGCGCCCGTGGCCTCGAAAAAGAAGTTGTAGCCGTGAAATCGCAACTGCACGTTGGGGTCTGTCCAGCCCCACTTGTTGGTGAACGCCAGGACCAGGGCTTCCATGGTGGCGAAACCGATCAGCAACCCCAATGCGCCGCCCGCGGCTGCGACCATCCGTTCGCGGCGGGTCGGTGCGTGCCGCAGCTCGGCGATGCACATTCTCAACAGCTGCACCGAGAGCACGACCAAGATCGCCAGATAGAGCGCCCACGCCAACGCGCCGTCCCAGCCGGGATAGGTTTCCAGGGTCTGATGCGCCCGTCGCGCGCCGGTGGCGGCGGCCAGAAACGCTGCGAACAGCACGATCCCTGCCCGTCGGTAGCGCAGGTACACCCTTCGGGTGGCCTCTTCAGATAGTCCCGCCCACAGCGCGGTAAAGCCGAGGAACTCGGTACAGGCCGGGATCATGAATCCGAGCGAAAGCTGCTGGGACAGTGTGACACTAGCCAGCGCAGAGTAATCCAGCAGACGCTGCACCTGGTGTTCGCGCAGCAGCTGAACAATGAGCATGAAGACCAGCGTGTTATTCAGATACCGGTCAAACGGCGTTTCATGCACCCGTGCGTAGCGGGCGGCGATGAGGGCCACCATGAACGCGATGGAAGGCCAGGCGAAGATGCCGGGGACCGCTGATGTCATTGTCGGTTCAGGAAGATGCTGCGCATCACCGACTTCTTGGTGGCGCCCTCAGCGGCAGCGATCATAATCATGCTGGCGAACATCTCGGCGTCGCGCTCCTGGTCGGCCAGGAAGTCCGAGCGTCCGAGGATGGCCCGCACCGTTGCCGGATCAATATCGGGCAGCAGCTCGTCGAGTCGGTCGAACGCCACTTGCTCAGCATCGGCGGCGTGCCCACTCCCGTGCCCGAGCAGAATGTGGCCGATTTCGTGGCAGACGATCTGGTCGATGTGATAGTCCGAGGTTCCCGTTTCATGCAGGATGACGTCTTCGTCATCACTGGCCAGCCACAGCCCGCACGGGCCGCCTGCCAGGGCTGCCGTATCGGTCGGCACCAAACGGATCGGGCGGCCCCGCACGTCAGCGATGTTGGTAATGAACTTCTCGCGGTCCCATGGCACGGGGATGGGAAGCTCGCGCGCCAGAGCGAGAAGCTCGTCGTTGGAGACTGCCATCCTCTACCCCTCGGGGTCTGGTGATTCGACCGGCGGCAACTTTTCGAGATGCCGTGCATGGTCGACCATAGCCCGAAGCGAATCTATTGCTTCTGGCGTCAGGCCTGATGCGCGCATCGCCAGATCGCGGATGCCGGCATCACGCAACACCTGAAGGAGTTCGAGCTGGGCCTCAAGCTTGGGATCGACATCGGATTCGATCAGGTACGACGCGGAGATGCCGAAGAAGTCCGCGATAGCCCGCAGCGGCTCGACCGTAGGGTTGGTGCTTTTGCCCGACCGTAATTGCCACAGGTAGGCCGCGCTGATCGACACTCCGGTTTTCTCGGTGATCGCCTTGGCGGCCACCGCGTTCGATATTGGACGCTCGTCGCGGCGTCGCATCGTGTCGAACAGCCGCTCAAGCCTGGCCGCCAGGGACGGTGATGGGTCGGTGCCGGCGTCGTCCGAACGATCGTCGGTCAATGTCCATCCGTTTCTGCCTGTGTACCAGCCGTTTACGGATTCTACCTAACCGTCTGGTTGGTTAGGACAGGGTTCCCTTATTCCGGTGCGGTGCGAACGGCCAGCTGCGCGGCGGCCCGAGCCCGCTCCTCGACCCCTTTAAGTCGCGCCGCGGCGTGCTGGATGACCGCGGCGATGCTGCCCGCTTCGTCGGCGATTTCGGTGAGCCGCTGCGCCACCACCTGGGACGACCTGCTGACCACGGGCGCCGGCCCCGGCCGCGCGGTGCCATTGAGTAGCGCCGCGCATGCTCCAGCCTCCCAGCCCAGCGCCTTTTCGATCCGGCCCAACGTCGAAGCCCGGGCGGGGATTTCGGCATGGTTGATCAACCGGGACACGGTCGGGCGCGCCACCCGCGCGATACGGGCCAGATCGTGTTTGGACAGCCCGAGTTCTAGCCGCGATTCATCGATCGTGCGGGCCAGCAGGCGTTCGGCGTCCGGGTCGCGAATCAAGCCGTCCTCGCAGGCAACGCGACCTGTACGGGTGCCACCACACGGTCAGTGACGTAGAGCCCACGTCCCGGCGGTGCCGGGCGGGCCTTGGTGTCGCCGATGATGGGACCTTCGCCGGGGTCGCCGTCCATGACGATCGCCGCCGATTTCGCTTTCACCATCTCTCCGACTATCGGGTTGGTCTGCGTGCGGCCCCACTGCGCGATCCGGCGGGAGACCACCAGGTGCATTCCGACCTCCCTACCGCGGGTGATGTAGGGCGTCAGCGAGCCGAGCGGATAGCCAGTACCGGGCACGAAGCCGCCAGTGTCCCAGGTGGCGAGGGTCTCTTCGCGGTCAATGAACACGAAGATCTCCGGCCCGCTCCAGCGCCGGGTTCCAGCCGCCAGCTCCTCTTGGGTTTGGTCGGTGGTCGGCATCCGCGAAGCGAACAGGGCACCCAGGGTGTCACCGAGTTCGCGGATTTGGTCCTGGAGGTACACGTAGCGCCCCAGGTGGTCGCCCTCGACCACGCGCAGCAGGTTGTTGTGCGGGTCGACCACGTAGATCTGGGCCTGGTCGGGGCGGTAGACCCGCATCACCGCTTGAGCGATCGTCGCCAGGCCGCTCGACAGGCCACACTCCGGGCGGCCCGTGAACAGCAAGTGCGCCGACTTGGCGAAATCGGCCACCGCGGGCACCAACCCGATCTCGGAGATACCGAAGGGAACCACTTCAGCGCCAAGCTGCCCTCCACGGGCCTGCCACTTCTCGAACACCTCGCCGATACCAATCTCCTTGGGCAGCATCCGCACCCGCGCCGCAGCGCTGCCCGGCCCACCCACCTTCGCGATCGCCTCGGCGGCGACGCCGGCGTCCACACGGCGACCGTCGATGGTCAGCTCGGGCAAACCGGCCTGGAAGTGATAGCCGTCCATCGAGGTCCCGCGCCCGCGGATCTTGCGCACCTGGAGTTGTTCAACCTCCCCGCCGCCAGTCTCGTCTTCGTCGTCGAGATAGACCTGCTGATCACCGAACGGCACAGACTTAGCGACCTTGAGATTGTTCTTGCCTCTGTCGTCAGTGTCATCGAGCCTCAGTTCAACATTGCTGGTCAGCCGGTTGACCATGCCAGAGGGGAACTTGCTGGCAACCCATCCTCCCGTGGACACCAACATGTGCACCCCTAAATCGGGGCCCTTGGCCAGAATCCGCTGCACGTCGGCAACCAGATTCTCCCAGTTGTTCACAAAGGTCGGCCACCCGTCGATCACCAGATACACATCGCCGAACGGATCATCGGGTACCGGCCCCTCAACCCCACCGAACTTGCGTTCCCGCAACTTCGTCAGGGTCAGCCGCAGCGTGCTGAATGCCTGCTCACGCTCCTCGATCAGGGTCAGCATCTCGGCGATGATCCGCTTGACCTGCTCGGGGTCGACCTCTCGGGCGAACCCGCCGACGTGCGGCAACGTCTCGACGACGTTGAGGTCGGGACCGCTCAACGCGATCACGTAGAACTGCACCCGCCGCGGGCTATACATCAACGCCGCACCGGTCAGCATCGTCGCCAACGCCACCGTCTTGCCAGCCGACTGGACTCCCACCACAGCGCAGTTGCTGTCCGCGAGGTTCGGTGCGTAGACGAACTGGCGATGCTCAAAGGGCCTGTCCTCCACGCCAACCGGGAATCGCAGCACATCGAGCTTGTCCGCTTCGCTGCCGTACTCGGCGTCCCATGGCTTGCCCCGCAGCCGACGCACAAGCTCATCAACAGCCACCGGCTCCAGCGGCGGCAACCACATCGGCGCCAGCGGCGGTAGACCCGCCCGGTTCAACGACGCGATCGTGGCTTGCACCTGCTTGAGGGTGCGACCGTCTGGCCCGATGATCGCCTGCGGCTCTACCGCCGGGGCGTTCCCGACGCTGCGGTGCACCTGCAACGCCGGCATCCCGGCCGCGTGGAACTCCTGCGGTTCGACGTAACCCGCTTCCCGGCGCACCGCTGCCGAGGCTGCTTGTTGGGGCGGCACATAGCTTTTCATCGCGAACGCGGTCTGGAACCTGGTGAAATGTTTGGCGCTACCAACCCGCAGCAGCCCGGCACCAGCAGGCTTGGCCGGAAGGTGATTGGCCTCATCATTGCCCAGGATCTCGCGCGAATCGGAGTCACCGACCGTGCGCAACGCGATGCGGACCTGGATGTTGCTCATGATGCCGCCCTGCATCTGATGACCCAGCCGCTGTGACCCCATCACCAGCCGCAGCCCTTGCGAACGGCCCTGGCGGGCAACCTCATCCATGACCGCCTTGGCTTCATCGCTTTCGGCGAACATCTGCGTGAACTCATCGACGATCAGCAAAAGGTGCGGCATCGGCGGCAGCTTCTCCTTTTTGTGAATCCGCAGATACTCGTACTCAGCGATATCGCTGACCTGCGCGCGGTCCAGTCGGCTCTTGCGGCGATCCATCTCGCCGTAAAGCACATCGGCCATGCGGGTGATCCACAGCTTGTCGTTTCGCAGGTTGCTCATCGCGGCCACAGTGTGTGGGAACCCCGCGATCACGTGCGCCAATGCGCTGCCCTTGAAGTCGAAGACCGCGATCTTCAACGACTCCGGCGAATGGGTCAGGCACGCCGCCGTGACCAACGCAGTCAGCAGCACCGACTTACCGCTACCGGTGGTTCCCACCACTACGACGTGATGCCCCATGCCCTCGAACTCGTGGGTCTCTTTCAGGTCGATCGCCACCGGTTGACCGTTGCGCGGATCCCGCCCGATCGGGAAACGCAACCACTCACGGCCCCAACGGAACTCGCCCTCGTCGTCCTGGATAGGCGGGCCCGAGCGGGTCGCAGCCCACGCCTCGTCCACGTCGATGTTGCCGGCATCGGGCAGGCCCAGGATGTCGTAGAGGTCCACGATCTTCGACTGGCTGATCGTTGAGCCGTGGGCAACGCGCGAATCGGAGTGAAAGCGAGCCATCTTGCGGGCAAAGGCCACAGCCGTTGCGGTGTCCATGTGATCGGGAACGGCGAAAAGCCCTGCCTCGTCGTAGGCCCGGTCACGTTTGACGTGCAGCGTGTACTCAGTTGTCATCGCGCGTATCCTCCTTGACCGTCACCCGCACGAACGTCACGCCCGCAACACCGCCAACTCCCCTGCGGTTCAACGCTTCCCACTCGCTGTCGACCGAAATCTGATCGTTGAACACCAGCCAGTGCGGGCGCGCCGCGTCGCTCGCGGTGGCATCGCCGTAGTTACGCCGCGAGTTGTGCAGCTCGTGACCTACCGCGGCGTCCATGCCCGCCGGCGACGTCCACACCATCCGCAGCGGGCCGCCACTGTCCATCAGGGTGTCGTGTTGGCAGTGCGGCAGCCATTTCACCCAATCCCACCGCTCAACGTCATCGGTGATGACCATGATTTTCAGGTCGCTGGGTGAATGAAAGCAGGCCGCCTGGCAGATCATTGCGCGCACCAACCCATAGACACTCTCGGGTCCGTCCTCGCCGACCAAGTTCATCAGCGGAACCTTCTTCAACGACAACGGTTTAGCGATGCCGCTGATGTATGACTGCTCCAGCACGAACTTACTCAAGGCGTCATAGCACACCGGCTCGTAGTCGGCGGACTCCCCCAACGGTGACGTCGCCAGCTCTTTCGCCAAATCCGATCTGCCCGTGCCGAACCGGATGAAACCGAAGTGCAACGCCAAATCCTGCTGGCTGCTGGACCGCTCCCACATCCGCGCCGAGCCGACCAGCCCGCGCAGCAGGCCCGGTTCCGGATGGTGAAACTGATAGTTTGCGAACTGGCGCGCGGCGTCGGTCTGGATCACGTCGCGCGTCGCATCCAGATCATCCATGTAGGAGCGTCGCTCCTCTTCGAGAACCTGCGGCGACATCGACTTGTTGTCGGCCCCACTGAACCGGCCGCCCATGAACATCGCCGCAAACGAACTCAGCATCATAATCGGCATCAGTAACGACACGAAACCCATTGGGCCTGAACGCAACCCCGGCTGAGTCAACACCATCGCCATCATGCCCAAAAACGCAGTCCCCATCACCGCGGGCCAAATGATCTGACCCTTAGTCATCGGCAAACGTCGCGGCGCCACCGGGCAATCCCGCACCGGAACCTTACCGCCGTCGACCTTCGGCGCACTCAACCGCGCGGGCGGATTGAAACGAGTCGTTGACACCCTGCTATCCCCTTCTAGCTACCGGCCGCGACTTTGCCCTTAGTCGGCAAAACCGCCACAACATCATCAGACGGGCTATGCACAGTCAGCGCGGCGGTCCGCGAAAGCTCCGGTCCCGCCGGCCACACCTGAAGCATCGACCACGGCGCGGGCCGCACCTTGGAAATGTCCAGACCCAACGCCTGCACACTGTTGTCGTCAAACGGCACACCATAGCGTGATCCTGTCGAGCTGATCAGCCACATCGTCTCGCGCGCAGGCGAATCCAGCGCCTGCCCAGTGGTCGTGACGAACGTGGACGGGTCATCAGCGACCAGCACCTCGTTGGCCTGAACCCCACCGTTGCCCCCACCCACCAGCGGGACCACCTTCGGCCGCTGCTCAGCGCGCAGCGGCAGGCCGCGACCAGAAATAACCCTCAAACTGGCCTGACGCTCACTGACACTCCACTGCCAGGCCACACACGTCACCGGCCGACTCGCCGCATCCACGATCTTCACAGGCAGGCGAGGGTAGTAGTCCACATCCATCACATGCCGCACCGGCACGCGGGCCAGCTGATCCGGCGACAACTGCAGCGGATTTGCCAATCCGTACGAATCATTCTGTCGCAGAATCGAAGCCACCACCGGCGATACTTCCTGAATACCGTCAGCGAGCACCACGTAAAACCGATCAGACCCCGCAGCGACGTCACGGCTAGCGACCACCGCGCCAATGAGCAGCCCGGGCGCAAGCCCCACCGCAGAGGGCGTGCCAGCACCCGGAAGCAGCGGCACCACCAATGGGCCGCCAGCAGGGAGGGCATCGAACAAGGCGCGAGACATCGGAGTCGCCGAGGTGCCCGCAGTGATACCCAGCGGCCCCGTCACAGCGGCATGGACCATGTCGACAGCCATCCGGTGCCCATTGGCCACCAAGTACGTCATCGGCCCGTACGACAGCAACAGCCCCTCAGCACCGCCCAATTCTTCCGCCGGTTCACCCAACGTCAGCTCACCGTTGATCCCCGTGACCACCGGAGAGCCGCCGATGGTGTTGGATGCGGTATCGCACACCGACCAGCGCGTCATCTGCGGAGCCGACACACTCGGCACATCCACCGGCGCGCCCTCGATGCCCACGGTAGGCCCCTTAGGCCACTTCCCTATTTCCGCCGACGACACGAACGTCGGTGCATCCGGCTCACCGGCAATCAGCTGCGCCGACACCAAGTTCAGCGCCGGGTACAGCCGCTTCCCGACGACCACATAGATCGCGCCCGACGCTCGGTCGGCCACAATTTTCGACGTATCGCCAATCACCCCGGCGGGCCGGAACCACCCATAGACAAAAGCGCCCACGATCAGGACCACACCAAGCACCGCCGACAACATCAGCAACGTCCGATGCCACCGGACAGGGTTGACCTCCATGCTGACCGAGCGCCGCAGCAGCGCAAACGCCAGCCGCCGACGCACAAAGAAATGACCCGAGACCTGCGTCTTAGACGCCAATTTCAATGGCACAACCGAACGCTACCGTCACCCGCTACGCCCCCGCTACCAGCGCGTGCAAATTGGATAAAAAACGTGTAATAAAGTAGATGAACCTGCGGGGGGTCCATTCGATACGCCCTGGAGCAGGGCGTATCCACCGCTCCGGACGGCGCTGTCGGTGTCCGGATGCAGCAGCTCCGCCAACGCGCCCTGATCGCCGCCCTCGGTGTCCGTTCTCATTCAAACCGGGGCATTCTCGATGAATATGGGGCATCAGTTGCGACGAAAGCAGGCGTTTCTCGGCTGATACTGAAGCATGCAGACCACCAAGCGACCGATCAACGTTGACCTCGCGGCGACCGAGGATCGGAGGCGCAGGCTCCAGAAATTCGCCGACGACCTGTTCTTCCACGGCAACGAGTTCGTGTGTCCGCACCTCGATCAGTGTCGCGGTTCTCGACGACCGGGTGATGTGTTTTTTCGAGGGCACAATGAGCCACGTTGGAAGGCGTTTCGATCTGAGGCTCGGGGACAAGCCACTCCGAGTTGTTGTCGTGGGCCAAGAGAGCTACGGCGGCCCCATGACGATAGAAGGGCGATATCAACTGGCGATGGAGATCGGGCTCAAGCTGCGCTTTAAGGCCGACGGCACACACGGGGCAAGAAATCCGCACATGCGCGGCACAACATCAGCGCTGCGGTTGCTGTTCGGCAACGGTCTGGGTGCCGACCACGCCGGCGAATGGTTCACCCAACGAACGGCGAACCATTCCACATATTCGACGGCTTCGCCCTAGTGAATCGGCTGTTGTGCTTCGCTGGCGAGGGCACTACTGGCCGGTCGACGCGGACGATGAGAGACAACTGCGACAAGTACTTTCGTGAAACATTAAGGATTCTCGAACCGACAATCCTTGTCCTGTAGGGCAAAAGCGTACAGAGCTGGACGAGCGGTGCGCTGACGAGAGTCCGGACATTCACCCCCAACCTCTATGAAGCCCGCATGGGCACACTCAGCATCCTGGTCTGCTCATTGACCCACCCGTCAGCCCACGGAGCGTACAGGTGGGCTGACCTATCATCGCGATACCTGACTCAGACCGTCGAACCAACAATGGCGGAAGCCGTGCGCCTCATCGGTGAACTTTGACGTTGGCTACGGCCCCGGTGCCGGTATCTGCGCCGCCTCAGATTCGTTGAGGACGCCACGGTTTGAATGAGAACGGACACTCGACGTCGCCGCCTACGCCGCTCAGCACAACCCAGTGCCATCACTCACCCCGTACCGCGACGGACACTCAGCCACGGCCAAGCGGAGCTCTCAGCCGCCAACCGTCACGGTGACGAATCCCCACCCCGCTCATGCAAAGGGCGAAACCTGGCCACCTACCTCGCCAAAGCGGCCTCGGGAGCCCGCAGGTGCGGCTCAAACTTCACAGCGAAATCACCGGGATAAGCCACCGCGGCCGCATAAACCATGTCCGCAACATCCGGAGGCGTCCGCTGCCAGCCGCGCAAAAACTCCATAGTCCGCGCCGCCACCCACTGCGCGCGATACCGCTCGCGTTCAGCAACGCCGGCATCAAGCGGAAGCCGACTAGCACTGACATTCACGTAGAACACCATCGAAGCCATCAAATACGCCTGCCAGTCGTCATCAGAAATGACGTCCCCAGTCCCCAAAACATCCCACATCTGGCGAAGCTCCGGAGGACTCTGCACATCCGCCGCCGTGTGTACGGCGTCAATCATCTGCATCGCCAAGGGAACACACGCCTGGCTCGCAAATGCGCGAGTCTCCTCCGCGTTGGACGTGATCCGCTGCAAACGGGCGAAAAGATCCGGATACAGAACCTCGAGCCGATGGGCGTGCATATCATCCAAGACAGGCTCGCAGCACAACTCGTTCAGATTGCGTGGCGGGCAGATCCCGTACTCAGCCCCCGGGACACGGCTTTCCGGGCTGTCGCTCGTCATCGCCAGGGCCACCAGACGAGAGCCGCGCTGCGCCCGCTGCTTCGCATACGCCGCCATCACCTGGGCGGGATCTTTGCAGCCGAACCACTGCTCACGAAAATCGTTATCTACCAACTTATCTGCGCTCAACAGCCGGGCTGACCGGGGCAGGAAAACTCCCCATGGGATGTATCCGAAGCCTTCATTCGAGGTCACCACGCACTCGGTGGCGCCGCCAACCTCGCTACGGAAAATCCCGACCGCCCACTCAATGCAGGGGTATTTCGCGCCGTCGCAATCGCGACGCAGCTTGAGCGCCAACGCTTTTGCGCCTGTCAACTCCGGTGAGTCCATCCGCTGACGCTGTCCCGCGCCCGCGTTGCCACCGGCAACAACACTGGCGGGCACCAACATTGCGCCATTCGACCCCGCCGTTGACGATCCCACCCCAGTGCTTCCCACCCCGCCGCTCGAAGAGCCCGCATTCCCGGCCGGCACCACCGGAGCGCCCGGACTACCGCCTGCGGCGGACCCCGCCGCAACCGGCGCGGCCGGCGCGCCCATACCCGGCGGCGGCACCATCATTGCCCCCGGCGCGCCCGAACCACCAGCGCTACCAGCCGAACTCGCCGCGCCCGACCCGGAACTGACTCCACCCGGCGTGGCCGCCGCCGCGCCAAGCCCCGCCGAGGGCGCAGCACCATCCGCCAAACCAGCCGCCGGAGCCACCGCCTGACTTGAGGTCGCTGTCGCTGACCCGGTACCGGTAGCCGGCGGAAGCGAACTCAACGCCGACCCCGCATTCGATCCCGCCGACAAGCCCTGCGAGAACGCCCCAGCCGACGTCGCTGCCTGCGGAGCCGCAGCAGCCGCCGGAGCGCTACTCGGTAAACCCCCAAGCCCAGCCGTCTGCGCACCCGGAAACCCACCGGACGTCAACCCAGAAAGGCCGCCACCCGATCCTAAACTTCCAAGCCCACCGCCCGACGACAGCGAGCCCAGCCCGCCGCCGCCCGACGACAGCGAACCCGGGAAACCGCCGAGAGATTGCAGAGGATTACCGCTGAGCGGCGACTGGCCAGCATCTGGATACGGTCCCGACAGCAGCGCAGATTCGTCAGGTGCGCCGTTAGGCAAGCCGTCAGTGCCCTCTCTTTGCCCGCGTTGATAAGGACCCTTACCGCCGGCTCGGCCTGCGGATGTCGCTGCGCCAGCGGCGTCGGTGCCTGAGCCATCGCCTGGGGTCGCCTCGCCAGGTTCAGATTCCTGAGACAGATCGGTATGAGGCTTTCCGGCGGGGACGGCGATGCCGTTTCCGCCGCTTTGGGGTAGCGCGGGGGCTTGTGGTGCGCTGCCCCCTGTTAGTGAGTCCAGGGCCGTGATATTGCTCCCGGCGTTGGCGCGAAACTTGGTGGACTTCTGCTCGGCTTCGGCGATGGCACTGTTGGTGAGGCTCCGCGCGTGGATGTGCCAGCGCGCGACGATTATCTGCTGCTGCCCGGGTGTTTTCGCTTGTCGCAGTTCGTCGTTCGCGTGGTCGATCGCGCTCTGCTGGGCTCGGTGCGCGGTTCGGTACACGTCGGCGACCGACGAGTAGTAGCTTGCGGCGTCGCGATATACGTCAGCGAGGCGGCCGAAGTCGACCGCGGTCAGACGGTTTACTTCGTGGCCCGCGGCGAAGCCGGGCGATTGAGCGGACTTTGTGCGCGTGTTGTTGCTGCCCTGCCACTGCTGCTGGGTGTCCTCCGCGTGCTCAGCCAGCGCGCTGAAGAATTTCGCTTCCTCGTCATAGGACGCTGGATTGGGCGGCACCATATCGGGAGTCACGACCATGTTGCCAGCGATGCTGGCCGTCGGCACACCTGCCACTGCTAGCTCCCCTGCGTCCTTATTGGCACGCCGCGGCGACTTTGCTCTCCGCCTCGTTTGCCCGGTCAATTGCGGCATCGCGGTCCGTGCCTTTGCGATGCGAAGTTGCGTTCTCCATATCGAGACTGGCGCCCAGGTATTCGTCGATTCCCGCCCGAACGTCGGCCGGGGTTTCAGCGGGAAGATTGTGGCGAAGGTATGCGCTTTCCACCATGATTACCCGCGCCTCATCAGCTAACGCCTCCTGGGTTTCGGGAGCATTCCAGTTTTTCGGCGCCTGAGCGACCGCGGTGCTGGCTTTATCCATCAGGTTCGCCGACCTGCTCCACCGCTGGCACGCTTCGGCTCGCGCAGCCGCAACTGCACCTGCGTTAGGTGAGGTTGTTGTAGAGGTCGGGGCTGAGCCGGAATGTGTGCTTGCCCAACTGATGCCAGCGAAGGTCGCCGCCCCTAGCGAGGCGATCAGGCTTACGGCCGCAGCCCCGACGACTAGACGGCTTGGTCCCGCCGCGACCGAGTGCGGCGGATAGGTGCTGTGCGTGTGCCCGGCCTGGGGCGGGTGCAGGACTGCTGTCATGTCTCGACCACCGGATGCGGGGTGAGATCTTTGGCGTTCTGCTCGTTGGTCGCCACCGTGTCGCTCAATGCCTGCTCATTTTGCTTAGCCACCGCGGTGGCGTGCGCGGCCAGGGACGAGCCGGCTGCAAGAGTGTCGGCCCTGATGGCCGCGCCGGCGGCGATGCTCGGCGCCCACAGCGACTCCGCTTGCGCGACGTCGACCACGGATTGCGCGGCACCGTGTCCAGCCTCTGCAGGCAGCTTGGCAGCGAACTGTGCTGCCGCACCAGTGGCGAGCGCGTTCGCCAGTGATGTGGCGTCAGTCTCAACGCGCAGAGAATTAGTTGCGTCCACGGCTATTCACACACCTTATCGAGTTTCGCGCCGGAATCCCTTGCGGCGACTACAAAGGTTTGCGCGTCCTGGTCGGACAGTTCCCGAGTATTCGCCTCGACGAGTGCTATCTCCGCGGCGATGTAGCTGTTCGTAGCGTCTTTGACGTCTTGCGGCACCGCGGCCCCGATATGTCTTTCCAGATAAGCGGTTTCGATGGAAGCGACGAGCTGATAGTTATTCAACGCTGGGCGGTATTCCGGTGAGTGCCGGTCCCGCGCAGCGTCGAAAAAGTGGCGCTGCGCAGCCGCGATCGCCTTGTCTGCGTTGATGCTCGCGTCACAGACATCGGTTTTGGCTGTGGCGATCTGCTCAGGACTGAAGGTTGGCGATGGCGGTGCGGCGGTGACTGTGGTGGTCGTCGGGGCGCTGCTTTTCAGGTTCGCGGCACTAAGTGCTGTTGCGGTAGCGGCGAGTAGCACGGCGATGGCGAACGTCGTCCACACCGCAATCCAGGCACGACGTGGTGCTGGCGAAGCCGGCGGCGAAATCAGCGGCGGCTGAGGCGGTGCATAGGCAGGAGGCGGGGGGACGATAGTTGTGCCCGCGGGGGCGCTGGGCGCCCATGCGGATGGGACGCCAGCAGGGTAGACGGGCGCCTGCGGATTCATATTCCAAGGGTATCGCTGCGAAACTCGGCCTGGCTACCGATAAAACTGTATCGGCGCTAAAACCCGTCTTTCTTCACAGCTTTCTAGGCATTTCGTGCCCAGGCGGTGAGCGCTTCAGCGTGTGCGCGAAGGCAGGCGTTCTTTTTCGTCTCGTTGCGGCCCATGGCCGCTAGAGCTTCGTTGAGCGTTTCGTTGATGCCGTTGAGTCGGCGTGCATGACCGTGGTCGCCCATATCGGCCAGACCCTGTTCAACCAGGTCAGACCGGCCGGCAAGGCGGTCAGCCTCGATACGCTCAAGCTTTGCGGCGACGCTCATCTCGAGCTCGCGCGTGCGATGAATCGCTTGCAGCGCGTCGGGGAACATCGGCGGCTCGAACGATGGCGAAACGAGTTCAAGGTCGTCCCGTTCGTGCCGGTACAGCGCAACTTTGTCGGGCTCGTCGCACACGGCAAGTTCGGCTCGCCGCACATCGTGATCGCGCCATTGCGCAACCTCGTAGGCCACGTGATCGCCAATCCACTGCGCGTACGCGGCAGCGGCCACTAGCGCCGGCTTGTCAACGGAGAGGACCTCAGCCCGCCGATAGGACGGGCTGCCCGGCCTGTTGTCACGCAGGCTCCAATCCAGCCTGGTCGTAATCGTGAGTAACGACCGCCGAACATCTGCGAGCAGGTCCGCTGCGAACCTCGCGTACGTGTCCGAAAACACGATGTCATCAAGCTGGAAAGACGGGATCACTGGCCGTTCCTTCCTGTTCGCGCGACTACATCGAGATGTTAGATCCCACCGCTGACATTGCTTCGAATCTCCTGGCCCACCCGAGAGGAGTGCCACGCGCCTCTAGGTCACCGTCCAGATGTCGCTGTCTGGATTGATGAATGCCTGGACGGCGTCGTCGAGGGCTTCCTCGTCTTCGGTGCCGGTCACGTTTGCGGTTTCGTCGGCGGCGGCGTTGACGGCTTCGTCGATGGTGGTGTTGATCAGCTCCGACAGAGAGGAGTATGTGTATCGGCTGGTGCAGCCCTGGGCCAGGGATAGCGAGGTCAGCTGGCCTTGGGAGTTCACCGACAGCACGACGTCCCCGTCCCCGCCGTTAGCCTCGACATCGACGGCGGCGATGTCATCGAGAACTTTGGACAGCATGGCCGATACCCGTTCGACGCGGGCGATGACGCTGGCGGTCAAGTCTTTATCGGCCTGGTAGCCGGTGTATTCGAAGACCGTCATTTGCCACCTCCGTTATCGTCGTTGTCGGGCTTTTCGATGCGCCGGGTGCGTGAGTTGATCGTGACCGGACGCTTGGCGGGCTCGCCGGTCTGCGGGCCTGCCGCATCCACGGTGGCTGTGTGGCGGGTCGGGTCGCGGCGTTCGCCTTTGACTGCTTCGGAGTTCGGCCGTGTCGGTGGGACGATCGTTTTGCTGGGGTCTTTGATGTCGCGGGTCGCTCCCCCGCCTGCACCGGCACCCATGCCGCCCATTGGGGGCATGAACATCGGGGCACCGCCGACACCGGCTGCTGCGGCGGTCGGTGCGCTCGGCGTGCTGCCGCTCAATCCGGCCAGGGGCGGTGGGCTGGGTTCAACAGATCCCATCGCGGACGCGGCCGGTTTGAGGTCGCCGATTCCGCCGTCTGAGGCCGGGGCGGTGGCACCGACGCCGTCGTCTCCGCCCCCGCCTCCCCCACCGCCGAACGAGTCCGCCAACTCGCCCGGGTGGGTGTCGTCGTCGAGTTTGTCCTTGCCGGCAAGGCCCGACGTCAGCCCAGAGACTGCCTGGGTGGCTTGCTGCGCGAACTGCTGGGCTTCTTGCCCCAGCTTCTCCGGGATCGAGGCCGCCATCCCAACTATGCCCCCGAGCAGGCCGGTCATCATTTCCGGCATCGACTCCGCCATGCCGGGCATGCCTCCCGCGCTCGCCGGGCTGCTCACCGGGTCCAGGCCAGCGCTCAGGTCGTCGCTACCGTCGCTTGGGATGACGTCGTCGCCGTCATCATCGGAGCCGACCGCCGCTTTGGTCTTGCCAGGCTGCGTAGCCGGTTGCGATCCGTCCTGCCCGGGCGACTGCGGTGTATCGCCTTGCCCGGCACCGGGTTCGACGATCGGCACGACCGGAGGCGGACCCGGCGGCGTCGCGGGATCCTCGCCAGTCCGATAGGTCGTGGCCACGATGTGGGTGCGGTTGTTCAGCGCATCCACATTGTGGTGCGCCTTGGACACCGCCTGTGCTGCACCCGGTGTCGGCCGCGAGTTGTAGACCGCGATTGCGTTCTGCAATTCCCGATGCCGGTTAGCGAAGTCCGTTGTCGACGGGGTGTCCTGCTGGGCCTGGGAGAAGCGATTTTTGTGGTCGCCGGCCATCTGGCCCAACGTGTGGGTGTATTTCGTCATCGAGTCTGACCAGTCCGCGTATCGGTCGAGTGCGGCACTGATGGTCGGGCCAGCCGAACCCTGCAGGTGTTGGCTGACCACGCCGGCGGCGTTGCGCGCCGAGCGTCCGCCCTGACCGAACGCTTCGCCGAGTGCCGTGCAACCCGAGACGAACGGGGCGCCGGCGCTGGCTTGCCCGGCTTCCATGATCGCCGCGGTCATCTCGGCGGGTCGTGTGACGGGCGGCGCTATCGGAACGTGGGCGGCGGTCCGATCAGCAGTCACCGCCGCAGTGGGCGAGGCCACCTCAGTAGAGGGGCTTCCTTGCAAGCTGACCAGCGCCGCGTTCGCGGTGTTCATCGCTGTATAAGACTGGCCCGCTTTGACAATGGCGTCGGCTGCTGAGTTGAGGACCGCTGCCGCGTCGGCGGCTCGCGACATCACCACCGCGCCGTGTTCACTAAGTCGTGCCGCTGCACTGGTGGAGGTTTCATCGGTGGCCAACGGGGGATGCGCCATCGGCGTGATGCTCACATCGGCCAGCGCCTGGGCTGCAGCGCGCAGGCTCGCGGCCGCGGCGTGCAGCCCGGCGATGTCTACCTGCAGCGTTGCCACGTCGTTGCCTTCCCTGGCCGTCCGATTGCGGTGATCAGAAGTCGATCAGCGCTTCGAAGCTGGCGACTTGCTCGGCGGTGGCCAGCGAGCTAGACACCGAGACCCTCGCGGACTCCCACTCCTCGCGCAACGCAAGCTGAGAGCGCAAGTGCGCCAACGTATTCAGTTTGATGATCCGGTTGGCCAGCTCGGCGTCGCTAAGATCCATGGCCTCGGCCAGCAGCTCCACACCCAACGAATTGCCACTGCGGCCGACCGCGACCACGATGGACTCATCGCGGCTGGCGGCCTCGAACACCACCGTATCGAAGTCGGTTGGGGGCGCGTCAGACATGGCGCTAGTCGGTGGAAATCGTCAGCTGAGCCCGGTTCTGGGCGTTCATTTCTTCCATCTCAGCGGCGCCTTTACGCAGCTGCTCAGCCATCGCACGGTGCCGCTGCTCTTGTCTAAGCAGTGTGACCTCACGCGCATTAACGGCGTTGATGGTCGAGCGGCGGGCTTCATGGAACATCGGCCCCCAGGATGCTGCGGCGTCAACCGTGCGCTGATTATCGGCACGCGCCGTGGCACACCCTTCTGCGGCTTTCTCGTGGGCCAGCGCCCATTTGATTAAGTCTGTGGGGCTGACCTGCAAGGTCTGCTCGCTCATCGCCACAATTTTACTCTCCTTGTTCGATCTGGATGGTTCGTCAACTTGCGGCCGGTGCCGGTGGCGGGGCCACGGGCAGCGAAGCCGCCGCGGTCACGGTGGATGATGTGGTGGCTGTCGGGTGTGTCCAGCCCAGGAAGTTCGGCCCGGTCTCGAGCTGCTCGATCGGTGTGACCTGGCCGTTGATCCAAACGGTGTCTTTACCCAAGGCCATGACCCGGTGATCGGAGTACTGGCCGATGTCGCCGAACTGCAGCCGCGACGGGCTTACCGGTGCGCTCACCGCAGATCCGACCGGGGGCAATTGCAGACCTGCCGCGCTGTAGGCGTCGTCGATGTCGCCACCACCCAGCACAGCCCGCCCCGCCTGGGCCATCGCGGGGCTGTCGGCGGTGCGCACCGAGTTATCCGGCAACTGCACCGCAGTGGACGCGGCAGGGACCTGCCCGGACGCAGCAGCCACCGGAGGTGAGGTGCTCCCGGCACCGGCGTTCTGCGCGCCAGTGTTGTTGCCGGAGCTGTCGCCCTGGTTGCCTGCCTGTTGGCCGCCGTTCTGCGACTTGTCGTTGTTACCCGACGAGGAATCCGAGGGGTCCTTGAGCGGGTCGGAGTGCTCATCGGAGGACTCGTCGGCGGAGTCGTGACCGGGATCGCGCAACGCACTGCCGATCGCACTGCCCAAATCGCCCAATCCCCCACCGCCGCCCCCGAGCCCAGGAATCGCCGAGCCCAACGCCGCGGGCAGCCCGCCCAGCGCACCCATCGCCGGGCCGAGCTCTCCGAGCCCACCCAGCATCGCGTCAGACGGCAAGCCGCCCGCAAGGCCGGAATCGTCGCCACCAGGGTCTCCAGGATCGGCGGCCGATGCACCGGGCACGCCCGCCGCTCCCGGTGCCGCTGTGCCGCCGGGATCTTGCGGCGTGCCACCAGGAGTAGACGAACCATCGCCGGAACCCTTGCCGCCGTCATGCAGAGCTTGATACCGCGCCGTCAGACCGTCGAGCACCTTGGCCTGCGAGTCGGCGTCCAGGCTCCCGTTTTTGAGCACGTCGAGGATGTCGCCGGTCTTGTCTTGCAGGAATTGGGCTAGCTGCTGCTGGCCGGGTGCGGTGTCCAGCGTCGAGTCCAGTTTGTTGACCTCGTCGATGATCTGCTGCTGCAAGCCCTGCAGACGCTTGCGGCCCTCATCGCTGGAACTGGTCGCCTTCAACACCGCGTCGGCCAACTCATCGTCGGCATCATTGATCGCTGAATGATTCTTCGCCAGAGCATCGTCGAGTTTCTTGGCCGCATCCACCGCCGAGCCCGACATCCCCGGCGGCGGCGCCGAGGCCGGGGATGTCGGAGGTTGCGGCGCCTGCGGGTCCGGCGCAGGCGGTGGCGGCGGAGACGCCGGGTCGTCGCGTTCGAGCGCATGATTGATCTGATCCAACGGAGCGGTGTCAGGATCGATGCCCATGTAGGTCAGCTTGGCTCGATCGTTGACGGACAGTTGGCCGCGATCGGTGATCGCCGGCTCCCCCTCGGAAAACGGGCCTGCTCCTCGCGGCGCGGACGGAAACGGCGTGCCGAGCACTTCTGACACGCCGCCCAGCAAGTTCGACACCGCGACATCGGTCCATCCAGTCATGCTCGGGACGATAAATCCCGCCGGCACCGGCCCGCTACCAGCGGTGGGCACATTGCGCGAAAAATTCTGCGGCGCTTGTCCACACGCGGTGTCGTCTTTGGTTGTCTTTTAAGACACGCCGCGCGATGTGCGCGGTCTACCCGCGTTTGTGATGTAACACTTTGCTCGACAGTAACAGCAGCATCACAGGAAGAGGACCGTGGTCAACACTGGCCCGACGTCGCAGGCCCCACCTGCCGCACCACGCAATCCGGTTCTGGCGCAAGCCGTTTCGGTCCAGCGTGGACTCAATGAGGCAACTCTTTGGGCGTCAAATACGGTTCGCCGCAACGCGATTGGCCCCGCCTCTATCTGCTTGCTGCCCACCCGCCCGCTGCCAAAGGAGGACGTGCTTCCACCTCGCCGTCACGCACAGAACGCTCAGACATCTCAATACTGGGTGCCGCCAAGCCGCTGACATGACAAAGGCCCCGCGCCAACGGGGCCGTGTCGTTGAGGTTCGAACCGAGTAACAGCTCAGTTCGGGGTCTGCACCCCTTGCTCCTCGAAGGGAACGTGTCATGCCTGACTCGTTTCACGATAGCGCATACCCGTTGGCCGTGTCCGGCAACGACGCGCTTCGTGACCGAATCTTGGCCGGCGCCGCTCGGCGCGCGCCCACCGCTGCCGATACATGGGATCTTAACGGCGACTGCGGGCACGATGAGCCACTCAGCTCAGGGGCGATTCACCGCCAATACGGCCGCCCTCCCGGTCGGCGCACCTGCGTCGGCACGCTGCTGACCTCTGCGCCAACGGCCATCGCCGCCCAGGTCACCGCCCGTGCAAGCGGACACTGCGAGGTAATGGCACCGGCCTGCACCTACCAGCAGGCGCTCATCTTCTTTCGGCGCCGCCGCGCTGCTGAATCGCCCCGGCGGTTCAGCAGCCCCGCCGATGGCATCGCGGCCTGCCGCAACTGCGTGGACCTCATTGAGCACACCGACATCCCGACCGCCCTCGATCTGGGCTACCTCGTCGATGCCCGCACACCGACATCGGTCAGCGCCGTGTTGTGGCGCCAGCACCGCTGGGTCTACCTCGACATCCGTGGCCGCATCCACGATGCCGCCGCGTCCGCGCAGTCGAACGCGGCGTGCTGACCATGCCTGACACCGTCACCCCGCCACCGCCCGCCAGCCCTGCGGCGACCTGGAAAGCGTTGGCGCACCGCATCGCTGCCCGGCCCTCGATCCGGGTCTGCACCCCCGAGACCAACAAGTTCGACCGAGCCCGCCCCCTAACCAGCCGCCTACCTCAACACCCGGCCGCGGTCGCGCTCTACCACCGTGGCCGCACCCCGCTGCTGGCTTTGGATTTCGACACCAAACACCACGGCCAAGACGCCGTCGACGCCGATTTCAGCCGTGCCCTGAGCTGGATCACCGAGGCCGGCGGCGTGGCCGTCACCGACCGGTCCACCAGCGGCGGCCGCCACATCCTGGTGCCCCTGGCGATCGGCACCACCGCCACCGCCGCAGAAGTCCTCCCCCTCATGCGGCTGCTCGAAGCCAGGCTGCCCAGCCTGGACAAAACACCCATGACCAACCCCAAAACCGGCTGCATCACCGCACCGGGCTCGGCTTGCCGCCAAGGGGGCCACCGCGTTCTCGACGGCCCCCTGACCGCCGCGATCGACGCCTTGACCACCCGCTCCGAACCTGGCCTGCTACCGCGCTTGCACATGCTGCTCGGCAGCCTGCCCGCCCCACCGACAGCCCCCTCCCCCGCCACCACGCTGCGCGGCGCCGGCGACCACGCCCGCCTCGACACCGCCTACACCCGCACCGGACCCCTCCCGCCGCCTATCACCGAATACGCCACCACAGGGGCGCTCCCCGCCAACCGCAGATGGCGCACCCACTCCGAAGCCCGCCAATCCGTGCTGGTCCACGCGGCGCTGCACGGCCACAGCCTGGCTACCATCCGCGCATTAACCGCCCCGGGACGGCCCTGGCATCCCGGCCTTGCCGCCGCCTACACCCGGTACCGCCACAACGCCGACAAAGCACTCGAACGCGACTTCACCAAAGCCTTAGCCTGGGCAGCCACCCACAGCCCCAAATTCCGACCAGTCCGCGCACAAGACCATGAACTACACACACGGGGGGGACCCCAGGGGTCGCTGCTCCTGCGGAGCTGGCTGGCCAACGCCACCGCTTGGCTCGACACCGAATACGCTGGGCACCGCTACCGCTGGATCGGCGCCGCAATCTTTCAAGCCCTGGCCATCCACGCCGCTCGATGCGGCGAGATCATTAACGGGGTGCCCGTGGTAGGCGTCGGAGGCCGATCATTGTCGCTGGCCACCGGGCTGCTGTGCGAGACGACCGTCTGGGACTTCCTGCGCACCGTACGCGATCGGCCTGGGGCTCCACTCGTGCGCGCCCGAGCCGCCCAAGGCCGCGACGCCGACGTCTACGCCCTCACCCGCCAAAACCCCGCACCAGTCGACAACACCGCGCTGGCCAGCGCCCGGATCGAGGACGTGCACTCCGCGTGGAAAGTCCTCGGTCACCAGCACCGCCGCATCTACGAACTCATCGTCCACCGCGGGCTGACCAACCCGCGCGACATCTGCGCGGCCGCCCACGTCAGTACCAGCACCGGCTACACCAGCCTGGCAGCGCTGGCCACCGCCGGCCTCATCCACCGCAGCCGTGGCGCGGTGGCCCCCAGCTCAACCAGCCTCGACATCATCGCGGCCGCCCACCACCTCGACGACTACCGCGTCCAACGCATCGCCCGCCACCGACAGCAGCGGGTCAGGTGGCACACCTGGCTGGCCATCCGCGACGCCGAACACAGCCCGACCACCGTTGATGCCGCAGAAGTTCGGGCAGCCGGACAGCCGAAGACCGCCGCGGCTGCCCGCCAGGCTCAATACCTGGCATCGGTGCTGGCCACTGGCCCACCGCCCAGCGACGAAGAAGCGGACAAACTGTTGATGCTCAGCGAGATGTTGGGCGCCCGCGTTATCTCCGCCGCCTAACGCGCGCTAGCTGTACTGCCCAGGGTGGTTGGTTGAGGAAGTGTGACGACACGCTGTAGCGGTCGTTGATGGGTGAAGGCCTCCTGTCGTGGAGTGGAGCTGCTACCACTTCACCCGCAACATCAGGAGGCCTTCGTGGTCCACGCTAATGCTGTTTTGACTCCTCGCGGGCGCTTGTTACTCGCGCGCCGTGTCGTCGAGGAGGGTTGGCCGATCGCTCGGGCCGCCGAACACTTTCATGTGTCCTGGCCGACCGCCAAACGGTGGGCCTCACGCTATGCCGCGATGGGCCAGGACGGGATGGTCGATCGATCCAGCCGGCCCCACCGCAGCCCTCATCGCACCGGGCAGGTCGTCGTACGCAAAATCGTGCATCTGCGGTGGAAACACCGGCTGTCACCATTGGCGATTGCCTCACGGCTGTCGATGCCCGCATCGACCGTGCATGCAGTCTTGGTCCGGTGTCGACTGAACCGGTTGTCGCACATCGATATTCGTACCGGGGAACCGATACGACGCTACGAACATGATCACCCTGGCGCGCTGATACACGTCGACGTCAAAAAGCTGGGCAACATTCCCGACGGTGGGGGCTGGCGGTTCGTGGGACGCGCTCAGGGGAGCAAGAACCGACGCACCACCGAGGGGCTCACACGCAGTCGCTCCTACGATCCCAACCTCGGCCACGCATTCGTACACACCGTGATCGACGACCATTCGCGGGTGGCCTACGCCGAGATCCACGACAACGAAAAAACCGACACAGCAGTCGAGGTCCTGCGCCGGGCAGTGGGCTGGTTTGGGACTCGCGGCGTGAACGTTGAACGTGTCTTGTCCGACAACGGCGGATGTTACCGATCGCACGCTTGGCGAAATACCTGCGCTGAACTGCAGATCCAACCGAAACGGACCCGACCCTACCGACCACAAACTAACGGCAAGATAGAGCGATTTCACCGCACTATGGCCAGCGAATGGGCCTTTGCGCGCCACTACCCCAATGAACGCACACGACGATCAGCCCTACCTGCCTGGTTACACACCTACAATCACCACCGGCAACACTCCGCGATCGGCAAGGTCCCGCCCATCACGCGGTTGACCAACCTGCCTGGGCAGTACAGCTAGCACTGCCCGGCACTGCCGATCAGGCGAGGGCCCCAAGGGTGCCCCAGCAGCGGCGCGAGTACGCCTTATGCCGTCTTGGCCAGTACGGCGGCTGACACCTCGCGCATCAAGTCGATCGGATCGACGCCACGCTCATCGGCGACGGGAAGCAATTCGGTAAGAAGGTCGCCGTAGTCGCGGATGAGGCTGTGCAGGTTCTTGCCGGCAACAGCCTCAAGGGCCTGCAGCTTGGCCGGGTCGTACCGCACCTGCAGGCGCGCGACCATCTTGCGAGTCTCAGTACCCTGCCGTTTCTTTCGGCGCAGTGCTTCCTCGTCGATCGGTGCCTGCACATCGGCGAACGTAGTCATCGCTCCATCCTTCGATCACAGCTGTGACTGAATGCCTAAAGTGTATAAACAGGATGCCTATATAGCCAATATAACGGGCCGTGTCGCGACGGGGATGTACAGTTTGACTAGTCATTTTAGTCACTTTGAGCATCCGCGGCTGTGGAGGTCGGATCTATGTCAGGCGCAGCCGGGTGGAAGCACCCGCCGCACGGCGTACCCGCCGAAGCAGAGCCTGACCGCCCATACGTATCGCTGAAGGAAGCCGCCGAGCGACTAGGAATTGACCGCCGCACCCTGTTGAAAGCCCTGGCGTCAGGTACGACGCCCGGCTGGGCGAGGCCGGGTCCGGGCAATCTTCGCTGGTTTGTCTACAGCGACGCACTCAACTCCCCGCTCGCGCCCCCACACCCCGGCCCAGGCGCCCCACCTGCCACCGAGAACGACCGCGAGCGCATCGCGCGGCTGGAGGCCGAAAACGCTGAACTACGGGCCCGCCTATCGAACGCCACCGAAAGCAATCTGCTGCTGATGGCCGCACACGACGACCTCGCCGCCTCGGCAGCCCTACAGGCCGCGGCCACCGACAAATACCGACAGGCGCTCAGCCTCTACATGACCCCAGACAATGTGGCGGGCATCGCGCCGAGCAGCTAACTCCCGGGAATGAGCGTCAACGGCGCTTCAGCCCCGGTCGGGCGCCGCGTCCTTACGCCCAGGCAGGAACGCGTTCAGGACTGGAGCAATCCACGTACTGCGTGTATCGAAGCCCAGTTCGGCGCCCAGTCGGTCAAGAACCTCTTCCTGGGCCGGTGTTGCGCTAAAGCCGATCTGGACGCTTCCACCGCCGAGGTAGCGAACCGCTGACGGATCTGCAGGGAACAGAGGATTCACCGGCGCAGTGTTGACGGTCGATTCCCTGATGACGTCGGCGAGCTCGTCATGCATGCTGCTGATCGCCGCAAGCACCACCTGCAGGTTCGTCGCCTTCTGCTTGTGGCGGTATGCCTCGAATCTTTGCTTAACACCGCTACTTACGTACACAGCCGACACTGGTTTGGTCCGCGTGCGGGGCCGCCCGGGTCGCCGACTGACGCGTCGCTCCGGTAGTACGCTCGCGGCGGCCGGCGCCACCTCAGTCGCATATTCTGGCGCCGCCTCGTCGGCTGGGACGACCCCGGGCTGGCCGTGCGGCGCGGTCTCGACGTCGCCGGGCGCCGCGGTGGCGCCGACAAGATCAGCGAGACCACTCCCCCGCTTGGCCGGCGCCCCTAGGTCGGACAAGTCTTCGTTCGGCATGCTCTGCTCGCGAAGATTGCTCATGGCCACTCTCCTCTTTCAATCATCGTTGCTCGCCGCGCCGCCGCGCGCGTCAAGATCTCAGTCGCCAACTTGGCGAAGTCTTCGGCTACCAGCCGGGAAGTCTCGCTGACCGTGGTCGTGTTCTTCGTGTCTCCCTTACGCAGCTCCCAGAACTTCGGGTTATTGCCGATTTCTTGTTCTAGCTCGTAGGCGAGAAGACCGTACTTCACCATCTCATTCGCAACAGACTCTGCGTGCCTGATGAAGCTGTCCAGAAGAAATTCACCGCTTTGACCCAGATCGTCGGAGACGTTCTTGGCAGTCTCTCGGCGGATCTTCTTCGCCGCCGTACCGGATGCAAAGACAAAGACCGCCAGCAGCATCAAGTAAGGATTGTGTTCCCGCATACGGCGAATATCGGACGCATACTCGCGCAGCCCCTTACGGGAGTACGCATCGGTGCGCATCGGGACGACGACGAAACGGCCGGCGCACAGGGCGAGATTCGACAGGAGAGGGTTTTCTGGCGGCGTATCGATGATGATGAGTTGATACGCCCGCGCCACCTGTTGGAGGCAGCTTGCCAGGGATAGGTGAACACGATCGGCGTCTGCCTTCGTCGACATCTCGGCGGCAAGAACCGAGCCAATACGACGGACGTAGGGGCCGCCAGTGGCCACGTCCAGGCAAGGTCGGATCTCACGTGCAGGCTCTAACGTAGCGCCAGCAGTGACAGCGGCGAACAGGTTCTTACCCTTGTCGTCTCGCTCACTGTCTGCGTAGCCCAACAGCTGGGCGCAGTTGCCCTGGCCGTTGAGGTCGACGATCAGTGTCCGGACGCCATCAGAGGCAGCCAACGCCCCCAGGTGCACGCTAGTTGTCGTCTTTCCAACGCCGCCTTTGCCGTTTCCGACAACGTAAACATTCCCCAGCCTTGCCCAGTCGATGTGCACGGCCGGCTCACTAAAAGTAGCTACACTCTCGGTCATGACCACGCCCTGTCCGGCGCATCTACCGCGCCTTGGACGCCCGCAACACAGCGGCTGGCGCTGCTCGACGGAACATCATCTCTCATGGTCCACGGAGTCTAGTGGCGTTAATCCCGCGCCGCACCCGGCCGCGCGCAAGCACGCAAGTAAGCGCTCTGACTCGCCATCCAATATCGCAGTACGTCCGCGCGGCCACAGCAAACCACGCACAGAGACGCCTACCGCACTACGCACGACGCGCTATCTCTGGAACCGCCATTCCGCACACTGCCCCCTAGGTATCTGTGCCTGCCTGCCGCAATACCTCGTGCAGGGTGCACTGGCCCATACGGCGTCGTGCCACGCCACACCTTTCAGCCCGAATGCGCCCTCCAATAGCAGCCAGCGCCGCAACACCTGCGCCGTTTCGAGCAGCGGAAACAACCTTTTGAACGACCACGCCCTATACCGACCGCAATACCTGACCCGATACCTGAGCCCGGGTTGTTCACACCGCCTGGACCGCTACCAGGCCGCCCGCCTGCTACCAAACCTGGTGGCCCGCCTACGCGCCCATCCGCGCCGCAGCCACGGCACCCACCTCGAACACTGGCAGCAAACAACCTCGCGACACACCCGCGCCGAGGTTGTGGGCGCGGTCCCGTACAAACTAGTGCGCAAATCTATTCTCGCCATCGGCGTGTCGCCCTGCTACGAAGCCCCGCGTGTCGCACAACCACGAGCCCTGCTCACGACTCGAAGCCCCATTGATGCAGCGCCGCACACCACTGCGACCGTGACGATCCCACGCAAGGTTCGAGCGAGTGGGCGCATCTACGGTGCGGAACGCCCTCCAGTCTGTGTGCCGGGTACCGTCGCGAGCCATAGTTTGCCTACCGCCTACGGCCATGCTGTGCGCAGTGACATCCATGGGGCTCGGGCACGTACCTGCTCACAGATCGTGTTCGGGGTCAGCCCTAGACCGCGACTGCACGGTGACGCCACGATGCCGTCCGCCGCCGCGATGCCTGCACACACCCACACGCCGGTGCCTGCAAACATCCAGGCGTCACAGTGACGAAATGCTGGCCTCGAACAAGGGTGTGGCGTCGCACCGCGTGCCGCTGAGGCGCATACGGAGCCTCTCTAGCCCTTCGCGTCCCGAAATTGGTGGTGGTGATAGCCGTGGCGGGCTGTGGTCGGTGATACTGCGCGGTATGTCGCTCGATGAGCTGGTAGCTGAGGCTGGTCGTGCGCTTGGTGGTGCCCGCAGTTTGTTCGGGCCTGCAC
>NZ_PKEK01000047.1 GCF_002863225.1 Mycobacterium sp.
GCGCTTTCGACATGAGCCATGACTGTCACCTATGACCCGACTCATCACCGGTCATCGCTGATGTAACCCATGACGCGACTCATCTGTCACCTATGTCATGAACTCACACACCTCCGCCACCGCTGCTAGCCCTGGTGCATGACCGAATAGGCCAGGTGCAGGCCGATTCCGGTGGAGAGGGCGACCAGCAGCAACGACACCGCCGGCCAGATCCACATCGTCCACTTGCCGATAGCTGTGACGATGATCCCCACGGCGCCGACCAGGATCGCGAGCCCGACGCCGCCCCAGGTGATCACGTAGGCGGTGCCCAGCGCGTCGTAGTCACACCGGCGGGACCCGCACGAGTCGGTGGCCATCACGAAGAAAAACGAGAGCGTCACCGCGGTCAACGCTGCTAGAACGGCGAGCACGGACAAGATGACGGTCAGGGTGATGTCGACCACCGTGTGCCGCCGCGGCGGCGCGGGCGGTGGGTAGGCCGGTTGATACCCCGGGTAGTAGGGATATTGCGGTTGCACCGCCTAACTATCGCGCAGGTTCGCTAAACGCGCGGGATCTCTGCGGCGATGCGGTCCATCAGGGCTGTGTAGCGCTTGACCTCCGGATCCCGGCCGGGCTTGCCGCTGCTCACCACACCCGCGGCCAGGCCGCGCTCGGGGTCATTCCAAATCGCGCAGTTGACCAGTCCCAGATGGCCGAACGCATGTGGAGCTCCGCGGCCGAAAGGGCCGAATCTCTTTGTGCCCAGCTGAAATCCGGTGCCCCAGCGGGCCGGCAGCAGTCCCGTCGCGACGTCGGGTCGCAGTCGTCGGCACTGTTTGGCCGCGGCGCGCACTGTCTCCGGGCTCATCACCCGGACACCGTCGAGTTCTCCTCCGCGAAGCCATATCTCGGCAAACCGCGACATCTCGTCGGCGTTCGAGATCGTGTTGGACGACGGGACAACGGTCTTGAGGAACAGCGGCGTGTTGGTGATCGGGATGATCTCGTGCGTCGTGCCGCCGACCGCCTTGCGGAAGGCCGCGGCGATCGGCGCGGGCAGCAGCGGGTTGCCGGTGGGATGGCTGTGCGCGACCAATGGGATGTCTTCTTCTGCCACGCCGAAATTGGTCCAGCGGAACTTCAGTGGATCGAGTATCTCGGTGGCCAGGATGTCGCGGATGTCCTTACCGGTTGCGGCGTAGACGATTTCGCGCATCAGTGGGCCCCATGTCAGCGCGTGATAGATGTGCACCAGACCCGGCCGGTAGATCGGCCGCAGATTGCTGAGCTGCTCTTGGGCGTACTCGTGGTCGTCGGCTCGCTTGAGGTCAGGCCTCGGACCGGTGGGGAAGGGGACACCCGCGCTGTGGGTGATCACGTGCCGGATGGTGGTGCGGTCCTTGCCGTGACTGGTGTAAGTCGGGATGTACTGGCAGACCCGGTCGTCGAGCGAGAAATGACCGCGCTCGACCAGCATGTGCACGACGGTCGCGGTGATGGCCTTGGCGGAGGAGTAGACGCAGAACGGTGTGTCGGTGCGGACGGGGACCTTCTCGGCGTCCGGTGCGTCGGTGGGCGCGTTGCCCCAACCGTGACCGATCGCCCGGTTCAACACGACCCTGCCGTTGTGTCGGAGGCAGACCTGGATGGCCGGGTGCATACCGGCCTGGTACCAGTGCCGAGCGGCGTCCCAGATCCGCTCGACGGCCCGTGGGTCGATGCCGGAGTGGTCCTCGTCGCCGATCGCGGTGACAGATTCTAGGTCGGCTGGGACGTGGATCCTGCCCTGTGAGTCGTCCATGCCCGCGAGGGTACGTGGGTGGTGCGGGCCGCCGTTATCCACAGTTGCACGGTTATCCACAATCGGACTTTGGTGAGCACTGATGTCGGCGCCCATCGCTATTATTCGAACATGCGTTCTAGTAGTCGGGAAGAGGTCGTCGAGGTTCTCGACGCGCTCGACGCCGCCTACAAACGCGCCCTGGACCTCACGTTCGACGCGCTCACCACCCCTGAACGGCTCAGCGTGTTGGAGCGCTTCGAGGGGTTTCGCCGCGCCCAACCCGCGATCGAGCACGCGCTGATCAACGAGCTGGCCGTGGTCGAGCCGGCCGTGCTGGGCGGGAAGTTGGCGCCGGTGCTGGCCAACCGGTTACGGATCAGCCGTACCGACGCCTCCCGACGTATGCATGAAGCTGCGGACCTCGGTGAGCGCCGCGCGCTCAACGGCGAACCACTGGCGCCGGTGCTTGCGGCGACGGCGGCCGCGCAACGCAACGGCGACCTCGGTGCTGGCCACGTCGCGGTGATTCGCAGTTTCTGGCACCGGATCCCCGACTTCGTCGACGTGGACACCCGCGCTACCGCCGAGGCGCAGCTGGCCCGGCTCGCCGGCGAGCACCGCCCCGATGAGCTGGCCAAGCTGGCCGACACCCTGATGGACTGCCTCAACCCCGACGGCGACTTCACCGACACCGACCGCGCCCGGCGTCGCGGCCTGACGATCGGTCAACAAGACATCGACGGGATGTCCCCGATCAGCGGCTGGCTCACCCCCGAAGCCCGCGCCACCCTCGACGCCGTCTTCGCCAAACTCGCCGCCCCCGGGATGTGCAACCCGGCCGACGACACACCCTGCATCAGTGGGACACCATCCCAAGCCGCCATCCAGGGTGACACCCGCACCGCCGGGCAACGCCACCACGACGCGCTCCTCGCCGCCGCCCGCGCACTACTCGCCTCCGGTGAGTTGGGTCAGCACAACGGGCTCCCCACCTCGATCATCGTCACCACCACCCTGCAAGAACTCGAAGCCGGCGCCGGCCGCGGACTCACCAGCGGCGGCACCCTGCTACCCATGACCGACGTGATCCGCCTGGCCTCCCACGCCCACCACTACCTGGCCATCTTCAACCACGGCAAAGCACTCGCGCTGTATCACACCAAACGCCTCGCCTCCCCAGCCCAGCGAATCGTGTTACACGCCAGAGACCGCGGCTGCACCTTCCCCGGCTGCACCGTGCCCGCCAACCAGTGCCAGGTCCACCACAACGACCCCTACAGGCGCAACCCCGAAACCGACGTCAACACCATGAGCCTGACCTGCGGCCCCAACCACGACCTCACCGAGAAGGGCTGGACCACCCGCAACAACGCCCGAGGCCAAACCGAATGGATCCCACCACCGCATCTCGACCACGGCCAACCCCGCACCAACAGCTTTCACCACCCGGAAAAATTGCTACGTGACGACGACAATGAAGCGCCCTGAGTGCGGAGGCGCTCGGTGTCTAGGCCCGATCGCCCTCGGTGTCGTCGAAAAAGCGCCAGTTGCCATCGGATTCGACTTCCATCCGCCAGCCGAGCTCGGAGTTGTCAGCCTTGGAGTCGACGAACCAGGCGTGCGCATCTTCAGCGCTCTCGATGTCCTTGGTGTCGACGACGTCGCCGTGCGGGTTGAGTACTCGATAGGTAGCCATCGTCACCGGTTACCCGCTGGGGAGTTGGCGAACCGCCTCACTCCCCGGTGAAGTTGGGTGGCCTCTTCTCGAAGGTCGCGGTGATGCCTTCAGACAGGTCCTTCGACGGCAGGAACGCCGCATTCCACGCCGCCACATAGCGCAGGCTCGCCGAGACCTGTGAAATCCGTTGCTGGTCAAGGACATCCTTGATGCCGTGGACGGTCAGCGGTGGGTTGGCGGCAATCTCGGCGGCGGTCGCGTGGGCCGCCTGCAAAGTGGCGTCGGGGTCGGCGAATACGTCGTTGACCAGACCGATCTTCTCGGCGCGCGCGGCGTCGATGTCCTTGCCGGTGAGCGCGAGTTCGCGGAGATGGCCGTCGGACAGGATCAGCGGCAGCCGGGCCAGGCTGCCGACGTCGGCGACGATCGCGAGCTTGACCTCGCGGACCGAGAACTTCGCGTCAGCGCTGGCATAGCGGATGTCGACAGCGGATATCAGGTCGACCCCACCACCGATGCACCAGCCGTGGATCGCCGCGACCGTCGGCGTGCGGCAGTCTGCGACGGCGCTGATGCTGCCCTGCATCCGCATCACCTCGCGATGGAACTCGCTGCGCGGGCCAGCCATCGCGCCGTCGGCCAGCACCGGCGCCAGCGTGCCGCCCATCGCTGGCAGATCGAGGCCGTAGCTGAAGTTGCGACCGGACCCGGTCAGCACGATCGCGCGCACGTCCGGGTCGGCGTCGAGTTCGGCGAACAACTCGGGAAGCTCCGCCCAGAACGCCGGGCCCATCGCGTTACCCTTGCCCGGCCCGATCAGCGTCACCTGGGCGACGTGGTCCTTGGTTTCGACGAGCACGGATTCGTATGGCTGGCCCATGGACGAGACCGTACCGTGGATTTCATGCCCTCCGACCTGCGCCCCGGACCCGACTCACCACCCGCTGACGAGCTGCGTGCGGCGGAAGCGGCGCTGGGGGTGTTGCAGCACATCGTCCATCCGATCTCTCGTGACGATCTGTCACGTCCGACGGCAAGCGAGGACTTCGACGTCGCGCAGCTGACCGAACACCTGGTCGAGACGATCGGTTCGATCGGAGCCGCAGTGGACGCCGACCTCCCGGCGCGCGATCCCGACGACACGGTCGAGCGTCAGCTCGTTGCCGTCGGCCGCGCGACCCTGGATGCCTTCCATCTGCGGCACGGACTGGATGGCTCCGTCACCTGGCGCGGCAGCGAGGCGCCCGTGCGGACGCTGGCCGGGGTCCTGGCTTTCGGCATGCTCGTGCACGGGTGGGACTACGCCGCGGCGACAGGGATATCGGCGGACGTTCCCGATTCGCTGGCGAACTACGTGCTGGAGCTCGCCGAGAAGTTCGTCACCCCCGAGCGACGGGCCAGCGGCGAATTCGCTCAGCCCGTCGAGCCGCCGGACAAGGCCAGCGCCTTCGACCGGTTGGCGGCGTTCACCGGCCGCGATCCGGCCCGCGGACGCTAGACGCGCTCGAGGTAGAAGTAGAAATACCTGCCGTTGTCGACGACGCCCTTGCCGTTCATGATGCCCATCACCGTCTGGTCGTCGACCTGCTTGAAGTGATCGTGCACCGGCTGGCCGTCGTAGACCATGGTGGCGGTGACTTCGCCACGGAACTCCTCGAGCCACAGGCTCGCCTCGCCCTTGCCCATCTTGACGTTGGAGAAGCGGTTGCCGTCGTCGTCGAGGCAGACCAACGGCTGCACGTCGGCGGGGGAGTTGAACGTCTTGCCGAACCAGCGGGACTTCTCGAGCTGACCGTTCATCCGGTGGCCGGTGACGAACTCGCCGCCCTTCCACTCGCCGATCATCCCGTCGACGGTGGCCGGCGGAAGGCCGGCCCAATAATCGTCCAGCTCGGCATCGGCAATGGAGTCGGTGCGACTCTTGAATTCGTCGAACTTCTTGCGCGCCAACGTCTCACTCATGCCCGTCCCCTCAGATCCAGTCCTGCGCGAATTTCAACAGAGCGTCGTTCTCCTCCGGCGCGCCGATCGTCACCCGGACCCCGTCGGTGCCGTACGGCCGGACCACGATCTGCGCGGCCGCGGCCCGCTCCACGAAGTCCGCGGTGCGCGACCCCAGCGGCAGCCACACGAAGTTCGTCTGCGACGACGGCAGGGTGAACCCCGCCGCGCGTAGAGCGTCGCTGACCCGGCCGCGCTCGGCCACCACCGCGTCGGTGCGGGCCAGCAACTCGTCGGCTGCGTCCAGCGAGGCAATGGCCGCCACCTGCGAGATGCTGGTCGCGGTGAACGGCACATAGGCCTTGTCCAGCGCGGTGATCAGGTCGGGATGACCGGCCGCATAGCCCACCCGCAGTCCGGCCAGACCGTACGCCTTCGAAAACGTGCGGAGCACAACGACATTGCTGTGTTCACGAACCAGCGCGAGGCTGTCCGGCAGTAACCCGTCGCGGATGTACTCGACGTAGGCCTCGTCGATCGCGATGGGGATGTGCGAGGGCACCGCCTCGACGAATCGGGTCAGCGCATCGGGATCCACCACCGTCGAGGTGGGGTTGTTGGGATTGCACACGAAGATCAGCCGGGTCCGGTCGGTGACCGCGGCCAGCATGGCGTCCAGGTCGAAGGTGTGGTCGGTCAACGGCACCTGCACGGCGGTGGCCCCGGCAAGGCGGACCTGCAGCGGGTAGATCTCGAAGCTGCGCCAGCCGAACAGCACCTCGTCGCCCGCCGTCGCGGTGATCTGGATGAGCTGCTGACACAGGCTCACCGATCCGCTGCCGACGGCGATGTGCTCGGGGCCCCAGCCGCCGGCGCTGCCGACCCGACCGGAGTTCAGATGCTTGGCCAACGCCGACTTGAGCTCGACGCAGCCGTTGTCCGGGTACCGGTTGATCGCATCGGCCGAGTGCTCGATGGCGGCGCGGACGGCGGGTAGCGGGCCGAAGACCGTCTCGTTGCTGGCCAGCTTGATCGCGCCAGGAACGGTCTTACCGGGAACGTAGGCAGGCAGCTCGGCCATTTCGGGACGAAGGCGAGCAGTCATTTCGACAGCATATGTCGGGCCTGTGTACGCTGTGCTCCGCGGCGGTTCCGAGAGTGCGTTTCGATTCCGGTACCCTCAGACGGCCAAGGAGGCGTGCCAGAGCGGCCGAATGGGACTCACTGCTAATGAGTTGTCCCCCTTACCGGGGACCGGAGGTTCAAATCCTCTCGCCTCCGCTGGACAAGACAACTGAACACAGGCGCCCGTAGCTCAACGGATAGAGCATCTGACTACGGATCAGAAGGTTAGGGGTTCGAATCCCTTCGGGCGCACTCAGCGGCATCGACGCTTCCGTGGCGTCAGCCCCTCAGTGCGCGATCAGATTCGCGGCGAGGTCCGCCTCGTCGGCGCGCAGACTGCCCACCGCCGCCGACCGCAACTCCCAGTGCGCGAGCCCGCCGTCGGGAACCCTCAACCGTCCGGTCGCCAGCGCTTCGCCGATCAGAGCGCGTACCCGCTGCTCGTTCGCCGGTTCGGTCGCGAAAACCACTCGTAGCGCTATGGTTTCGCCGTCGGCGACATTGCTGACGTAGTGCGGCGCGAGCGGGCACGGTGGCGGGTGGTCCCAGCCGCCGCACAATGCTTTGGCGATCGCGCCGCCGAGGGCATCGGGGCTGTCCCCGTCATGCATCAAGACCACTGCGTCGTGGGCAAAGGCTTTGCGCGCCATGCGAACTACCTTATTGCGACACGGTCACGGATGCGTACCCATTGAAACATCAGAGGTTTCAACTGCAACATTCGAAACTATCGTCACATGAGCAACTGCGAACGTCAACGGGATCCTGCGTGATTCAGCGGCGACGGCTCGACCCCTGGAGAGGTGGGACATGTCGGCGATTCGTCGAGTCGTTTCGGTATCGGTCGCCTCGGTGACCGTGATCGGGCTCATGGTGCCGGTCGGCAACGCGCCGGTGGCACGCGCGGTGCCCTGCAGCAGCCCCGAGGCCAACGTCCCGCCGCCCGCCGGAATGCCGACCATGCCGTCACCCGGCCCGGTCGCACCGCCGACCGGACGCAAGCCGCGCGGCGCCAACGACAACGCACCGCTACCCAAACTGGGCCCGCTGATCTCGGGCCTGCTCAAGGCCATTCCGCAGCGGCCGGCACAACTACAGGCCGCGGTGACGCCCGTTCCGCCGGTACCCGGCGCCGCCACCCCGCAGTCGCCGAACGTGAATCAGGCTGTGCCGGAGGCGGTTCCGGTGCAACCGGCCCCGCCCGCCAGTATCGCCGGCGCGCCTACGTCGCTCGTCGACTTCGTCACCGGGCCGAACAGTCCGAACCGGACCTTGGAGCGCTTCGGCATATCCGGGACCGACCTCGGAATCCCCTGGGACAACGGTGATCCGGCCAATCGCCAGGTACTGATGGCGTTCGGCGACACCTTCGGCTACTGCGCGGTGCACGGCCAGCAGTGGCGGTACAACGTGTTGTTCCGCAGCCAGGACCACGACCTATCGCACGGAATTCACGTCGCCGATGGCGTGCCGAACAACCCCTACTCCGGTTCGCCGGTGTGGGCGCCGGGCCTGTCCAAGCAGGTGCTCAACAGCATTCACAAAGCCAGCCACGAAACCGGGATGATCCCGACCTCGGCGATCTCGCTCGGCCGCACCCAGTACATGAGCTTCATGTCGATCAAGAACTGGGGCCGCGACGGCGAATGGTCGACCAACTACTCCGGGATCGCGCGGTCGCTGGACAACGGTCAGAGTTGGGGCATCTACCCGGGCAGTATCCGGCTGGCCGCCGCGGACACCGTCCCGGGGGCGCGCTTCTTCCCCGGCAACGAGAACTTCCAGATGGCCGCCTTCATGCGGGGCAAGGACGGCTACCTGTACTCGTTCGGAACTCCGTCCGGCCGCAGCGGCGCCGCGTTCCTGTCCCGAGTGCAGCCCAACGCGTTGCCCGACCTCGGCAAGTACCAGTACTGGAACGGTGAAGGACGAGGCTGGGTGCCGGTCGACGCGTCGGCGGCGACGCCGATCTTCCCCGGTCCGGTCGGCGAGATGTCAGCGCAGTACAACGATTACCTGAAGCAGTACCTGGTGCTCTACACCAATGGCGGCAACAACGACGTCATCGCGCGAACGGCGCCCTCGCCCGAGGGGCCGTGGAGCCCGGAGCAGCCGCTGGTCTCGTCCTTCCAGATGCCCGGCGGAATCTACGCGCCGATGATCCATCCGTGGTCGAGCGGCAAAGACCTGTACTTCAATCTCTCGCTGTGGTCCGGGTACGACGTGATGCTGATGCACACCGTGCTGCCGTAACCCGGCTACGGCGACAGGCCGAAGCTCATCGTGACCGTGGTTCCCTTTGGGGTGCAGTCCAATTCGAGCCAATCGCTGACAGCGCGAATCAGCACCAGGCCGCGCCCGCGCACACCCGGGTCGGTGGCCGCGGGCTTCCATTTGCCCTTGTCGGCGATCTTGAGATCGACTCGGGCGCCGTCGTTTTCACCGTGGATGCGGATCTTGCCGGGTTTGCGGCCCTGGTAACCGTGTTCGATGCTGTTGGCGACGGCTTCGTTGACCGCCAGCACAATGTCGGCGATCTTCTCCTCGGAGAGCCCGGTGCCGCCGAGCCACTTCGCGAGTTCATGCCGGATGTCGCCGAGCTGGTTGGCGTTGACCACCCGGTGGATCGCCAGCGGCGGGTGGGGCCGCCGGTAGACCACGATCGCGATGTCGTCGTCGTATCCGCTCGGCGGCGCCAGTGCACTCAGCGCCGCATCCGCCACCTCGTCGACGGTCAGGCTCGGTCCGCCGGCCACGGTTCGGCCGAGGTGGTCGATTCCGTCGTCCAGCGGCACGTCGCGTCGCTCGACCAGGCCGTCGGTGTAGAGCATCAGCGTCGAGCCCGGCGGCAGGGTCACCGAAGCCTGTGGACGAGAAGCTTTGCGCTGCACCGCCAACGGCACCGAACGCGCATCCGAGATCAGGGTGTGCGCTTCGCCGGGGGTGGCCAGCACCGCGGGTAGGTGGCCGGCGCAGCTGTAGGAGAATTCGCCGGACTCGGTGTCGAGAACCGCGAGAAACACGGTGGTGCAGAACGCATCCGGGATCAGCTCGGCAACCGCGTCGAGCTCCTCGAGCAGTCGGGCGGGCTCGGCGCCGGTGAGCAGCAACGCGCGCGCGGAACTGCGAAGTTGGCCCATCACCGCGGCGGCGGACAGGCCACGCCCGACGCAGTCGCCGACGATGATGCCGATCCGGTGGTCGCCGACGCGCAGCACGTCGTACCAGTCCCCGCCGATCTCCAGCGGTGTCACCGCGGGTTCGTAGCGAACCGCGAAGCCGGGCGGAAGGGTGGTGGGCGCCAGCATGGCGTGTTGCAGGGTCAGCGATGTCTCGCGAGACGGCCTCGAATTGCCGCACGTGCTGGATCGCCAGTCCGAGGTGGCCGACCAGCACGGTGACCAGCAACCGGTCCTCGCCGCTGATCCGTCGGGGTACCCGCAGCTCCAGCCAGAGTGCGACACCGCCGCCGCCGGTGAGGACAGCCACGATACCGCTGGATTGGCCTGGGGCATCAGGACTTTCGATGGGCTGAACGGTGAGCGGCAACTGCCGGCGGGCCTGCTCGAAGATCTCCCTGAGCGTCGGATCGAGATGGCGCCAGTCTGACGGCAGCCGTTCACCGGCAACCTGGATCGTGGGTTCGGCACCGCCGGTCGGCCATACCGCTGCCACCACCCGGTGTACGTCGAGTGCCAGCCGGCATTCGTCGAGGGTGATCTTCAGGACCTCGGACATGCTCTTGGCCACGCTGACCGCTGTGGCCAGCCGCAGCACCGCGCTTTCCCGCGCGGCGAAGGCGCGTTCGGCGGTGATGTCGCGCAGCGTGCCCACGTAGACGTCGTCGTCGCCGTCGACGTTGACCCGGTTGACGTTGGCCGCGACCCACACCAGCCGGCCGTCGCGATGCCGGATCGGCGTCTCGTACTGGACCTGGGCCTCTGCCCGCAGCCGCGATTGCTGGAGCCGCGCGGCCTTTTCGTCGACCAGCCACGGATGCGGCCACCGGTAGGGCAGGCCCTGCGCCGGGTAGCCGGTGAGCTTGGCGAATGCGTCGTTGAGCTCGATGACGGCGCCACCGCGATCGGAGACGAAGAACCCCTCCTGCAGCGAGTTCACCACGGCGTCGCGGAACTGGTCGCGGTCCTCCAGATCGTCGGCGCGAGCGCGCTGCTCCTCGGATCGACGTGTCGCGGCGTCCAGCGGAGCAAGGGTGTGCAGCAGAAACGCCAACGCCTCCGCGCTGTCGAAGCCCGGAATCTCTTGTACCAGTTCGTCGACCAGCCCGGCGTGCTGCTCGACGATCTTGAGCATGCTGACGTCGTTGTGCAGCGCCTGGCGCCCGAGCTCGTTTCCGACACCCAGGTCGTCCGCACCGCTGGCCTGCAGGTGAGCGCGCAGCGCGGCCTCGTACTGGTGGTGGAAATCGTCGGGCGTCATGCAGTGACTACCAGCGCGGTCATCACCAGAACCGGCGCGGTGGCGTCGACATTGAACCTCCCGGTTCTCCGCGGCAGACATAAGGCTCGGGCTCAGAGTAACCGAGCCGCGTGGCGTAAGACCTTGCAGTACTATTTCTGCGAATTTCCCTAGCGGCTTCGGGTCGGCACCGGATCCGTCCACGAGCGACGAGACCTCAGATGAAGGATGGCCGTTGTCAGCTGCGGATCCCATCACCACCTCCGTCGCACTGCGGGATGACGCCGCGGTGGTGAGCGTTGGCGGCGAGATCGACTTGAGCACCGCGCTCGCGTTCGAGGAGGCGATCGCGGAGGCGCTCGCGCAGGACCCCGCGGTGCTCGCGATCGAGCTGTCCGACGTGACCTTCATGGCGTCGGTGGGGCTCAGGATTCTGGCGGCCACCAACGAGAAGGTCGGCAAGACGACCCGAATCGCCGTGGTGGCCAACAATTCGGCAGCCGCCCGGCCCATTCAGCTGACCGGCCTGGACAGCGTCGTGGCGCTGTTCCCCACCCTCGATGCGGCGCTGAACGCTCCCGCCGACTGACGGCTAGGGGCGCAAGACCTGTCGGGCGATCGCGTACTTGTGCACTTCGGTCGGGCCGTCGTACAGCCGGAATGCCCGCATGTCGGAGAAGATCATGCCGACCGGTGTCTCGTCGGAAATGCCTATGCCACCAAGGATTTGGACGCAACGGTCGGCGACTTTGAACAGCTCCTCGGATACATAAGCCTTGACCATCGAGCTTTCGTGCCGCCCGGTGCCCCGGTCGCCCATGTCCAGCGTCCAGCAGGCCCACCAGATCGCGAGTCGGCATTGCTGCAAAGCGATTTCGTTGTCGGCGATCATGAAGCTGACACCTTGGTGCTCACCGAGGGTCTTGCCGAACGCCGTGCGTTCGCGGGCGTGCCGGATCGCGATCGCCTGCGCGCGGGAGGCGGCGCCGAGCCAGCGCATGCAATGCGTCAAACGTGCCGGGGCCAGCCGTAGTTGCGCGTAACGCAGGGCCTGGCCGACCTCGCCCAGCACCGCGGAGGCCGGCAACCGCAGATCGGTGAAGCGCACGACGCCGTGGCCCTCGACGTAGTTGCGGTCCATCGTGTTCATCACCCGCTCGATGGTGATGCCGGCGGTCCCGCCCTCGCACAGGAACAGCGTCGGCCCGTCAGGGCCGTGCGGGTTCGGCGCGACGCGGGCCATGACGATCCAGGTCCGCGCGCCGTTCGCACCGGTGATCAGCCACTTGTGGCCGTTGATGAGGTAGTCGCTGCCGTCGAACTCGGCGGTGGTGTTCAGTTGGTTGGGATCGGATCCCGCGCCGCCGGGCTCGGTCATCGCGAACACCGAGCGCTGGTGTCCGTCGATCACCGGCACCAGGTACTGCTCGACCTGTTCGGCGTTCGCGACCTTGCCGAGCAGGAACATGTTGCCCTCGTCGGGCGCCGCGCAGTTCAGCGCGATCGGACCCAACGTCGACCAGCCGGCGGCCTCGAACAACACCGCCTGCTCGCGGTGCGAGGGCTCGCGCCCGCCGAATCGCTTGGGCGCCTGGAACGTCAGCAACCCGGCTTCGCGGGCCAGTTCCACCAACTCGGCGCGAAGTCCGTCGTCGGGACCGTGCCGGGTGAGCCGCGAATCCGTCTCGTACGGGACGATCTTGTCGTTGACGAACGCGCGAATCTGGTCGCGCAGCGCGGCGGTGTCCGCCGGTATGTCGAAGTCGATCATCGGGTTTCCATCAAGGTGAGGGCCTGCTCGAACAGTTGGACGGTGGCGCTGTGTAGCAGGTCGCCGACTTCCTTGGGGGCTTTGCCGGCGTAGGCCCGAGCGTGCGTGCCCTCCAACACGATGCCGAGCTTGAAGCAGGCCAGCACGGTGTACCAGGTGATGTTCGACAGGTCGCGGGTGGTGTTGCGGGCGTACTGCTCGACGAGGTCGCCGGGGGCGGCCAGGCCGCCCTTCTCGAACAGCGTGCCGCCGAACGCCGCGGAACCTCCCCAGGTGGCCAGCAGCCAGCCGAGGTCGAGCAGCGGGTCGCCGATGGTGGACATCTCCCAGTCGACGATCGCGACCACCTCGGGGCCGGTGGGGGAGAACATCACGTTGGCCGCGTGATAGTCGCCGTGCAGGATGCCGGGTGTACATTGCGCCGGCCTGCCCTTGTCCAGCCACGCCGCGACGTCGTCGATACCCGGGATCTCCGGGCCGGGGTAGTTGTCGAAGTCTTTGTACGACTCCAGCTCTGAAAGCCACCGTGGCACTTGACGTTCCAGGAAGCCGTCCGGCTTGCCATAGTCGCTCAGGCCCACGGCCCGGTAGTCGATGGCACCGAGCTTCGCCAGCGACTCGGCCATCGACAGCCCCATCGCGAAGCGAACGTCTGCGTCACCGGCGTGCAACTCCGGCAATCCTTGGCCGGCGTTGAACCCGTCGATCGGCTCCATCAGGTAGAAGGCCGCATCACCGAGAACGTCGGTGTCGGCGCAGCTGGCGATCAGATGGGGGTGCGGTACGTCGCTGCCGGCCAGCGCCGCCAAGACCTCGGTCTCCCGCATGATCACGGTGTTGCTGCGCGGCCGCAGATGCTTGGGCCCTCGTCGCAACACATATGGCCGCCCCGCCCGGGTGAAGCGCAGCATGATGTTCTGCGTTCCGCCGGTGATCTTCGAGACGTCTTCCAGCGGGCCGTCTCCCAGCCCTTGGGCCGACATCCACTCTGCGAGGCCGTCCGGGGCTTTGAGCTCCTCCACGCCTGCAAGCTACCGCAGCGACCTCACAGCCGGTCCGCGTAGTGTCCGATGCTGGCTACTAGCGGGAGGATCACGATGGCGCGGACCGACAACGATTCCTGGGAGATCACCGAGAGTGTGGGTTCGACCGCGCTCGGCGTGTGCGCCGCCCGCGCCGCGGAGACCGAGAGCGACAACCCGCTCATCCGGGATCCGTTCGCTCGGGTCTTTCTGGACGCTGCCGGTCCGGGCATGTGGAGTCTGACGACGGATCCCGCACTGTCCGCCGCCCTCGCCGACCGGATCCCCGATGTCGGGCTGCACCAGCAGGTCATGGTCGACTTCATGGCGGTCCGCACTAAGTGGTTCGACGAGCTGTTCCTCGCCGCGGTGTCCTCCGGTATCCGGCAGGTGGTGATCCTGGCGTCCGGTCTGGACTCCCGGTCCTGGCGGCTGCCGTGGCCGGACCACACCACGGTCTACGAGCTGGATCAGGTGAAGGTGCTGGATTTCAAGTCGACCGCGCTACGACGTCACGGCGCCGAGCCCACCGCGGAGCTGGTGAGTGTGGCCGTCGATCTGCGTGATGACTGGCCGAAAGCGTTGCAGGCGGCGGGTTTTGATGCGTCGGCGCCGACGATGTGGTCGGCCGAGGGTTTGCTGCGCTACCTGCCTGCGACGGCACAGGATGCGCTGTTCGAGCGGATCGACTCGCTCAGTGCTCCCGGCAGTCACCTGGCCACCAACGGGCCCTCGAAAAACGCAGTGAATCCGGATCTGCTCGCCGTCCAGCGCGAGCGGTCGACACGCTTCCGCGCGGCGGCCTCCGAAGTGCTCGGCTCCGAGATTCCCGACGTCGAAGAGCTCTGGTACCCCGAGGAGCGCACCGAGATCGCCGACTGGTTGGGCCGGCACGGCTGGAATGCCTCCGCGATCGGGATGGCGGACCTGCTGGCGCGGCACGGCCGCCGGGTTCCCTCCGAGGACGTTCTGCCGCCGGTGGTGTTCACCGCGGCGCAGCGCCGATGATTTGCTGACGCGTCCCAGCGTTCCGAGTCTGCTCTACCTGACTTTTGGTACCTGAGTACTGATCTGACCTCCTTCTTCAGGCAAATCCGCAGCGTGCGGCCTTGGTCGCCGGAACGCTCATCTGTCGGTATTTCAGATAATGTGTCCAAATGTTTGGACATCTGGGGCCGTGGGTACCTTAGCTTCGCTCTACGGTTATGCCCGACATCGATGGAGGTCAGGATGCGTGGTGGAGGTTTGATCAGTTCGATCGTGGTCGTCTGGCTGGTAATCGGCGTGATCGCCGCATTCCAGCGGGATTATTTGAAAAACACCGATCAGAATTGCGCCACACTAAGCACTATTGCAGTCACAGTTCTCGTGGGCCCCCTGAATTACGCGGGAGTCAACCCGAAAGTGGCCGATTGCCACTTACCGCAACCCAGTTCGATGCCCACTCAGGGCATTGATCAATTGATCGGAGTGGAGGCGTCATGATTGGTCTGGGCGTCATTTTGCTGATTGTGGGCTACGTGCTGAAAGTGGCTGTGCTGCAAACGATCGGCGTTGTTCTGCTGGTCATTGGTGCCGTGCTGTGGGTACTCGGTTCGGTCGGCCGCCCGGTTGGCGGTCGGCGTTACTGGTATTGACGCCGGCGGCTCGAAAAACAACTGAATAACTGTTCGAATAACTGAAAAAGGGAGTCATCATGATCGTGCTCGGAATTATTTTGATCGTCGTCGGAGCGGTCGTTCCGACCCTCCACATCCTGTACACCATCGGTGGTGTTCTGGTCCTCATCGGTGTCATCCTCTTCATCCTCGGCGCAGTCGGACGGCCGGTGGGTGGCCGCAAAGTCTGGTTCTAGCCGCTGACCTGCGGGCCGGGTTGGCTCACAGCTGGCGCATAGCAGCGCCATAGCGACGCCCCATCGGGCTGCGCATACTGGATAGTTGTGAGCCAACCCCGCAGTCCTGTTTCTCAGGCCCCAGCCGAGCGCGTGGTCATGCGGCGCGCCGACGGGAACCCGATCAACGTGTTGGTGGTCGACGACGAGCCCGTCCTCGCCGAGATGGTGTCGATGGCCCTGCGCTACGAGGGCTGGAACATCGCGACGGCGGGTGACGGCGCGTCCGCGCTGGACTCCGCTCGCACCCAGCGCCCCGACGTCGTCGTCCTCGATGTGATGCTGCCCGATATGAGCGGGCTCGACGTACTTCGCAAACTCCGCGAGGAAACCCCACAGCTGCCGGTGCTGTTGTTGACGGCAAAGGACGCGCTCGAAGACCGCATCGCGGGTCTGACCGCCGGCGGCGACGATTACGTCACCAAACCATTCAGCCTCGAAGAGGTCGTGTTGCGGCTGCGTGCGCTGTTGCGACGCACCGGCGTGACGACCGAGGACAGCGGCGCACAGTTGGTCGTCGGGGATCTGGTGCTCAACGAGGACAGCCACGACGTGACGCGCGGGGGCGAGCCGATCTCGTTGACGTCCACCGAGTTCGAACTGCTGCGCTTCATGATGCGCAACTCCAAGCGGGTGCTGAGCAAGGCGCAGATTCTGGACCGGGTGTGGAGCTACGACTTCGGCGGCCGCTCCAACATCGTCGAGCTGTACATCTCCTACTTGCGCAAGAAGATCGACAGCGGGCGTGAGCCCATGATCCACACGCTCCGCGGCGCCGGCTACGTCCTCAAGCCGGCACGCTAGCCATGGGTGGGGGCCCCTCCCTTCGGTTTCGGCTGCTGGTCGGGCAGGTCGTCGTCCTGGCCGTGGTCTGCATCGGTATCGGGGCAGCGACCGAGCTGGCGCTGTACAAGTACCTGCTGGCCCAACTCGACACCCAGCTGCACGACGCCTCGCAGCGTTCGGTGCGGATCTTCGCGGAGCCGCCCACCGCACCCTGGCGGCGCCATCCCCGGCCGTTTCCCCGACCCGGGCCGGGACCGATCTTCCTGGACGCTCCCGCGCAACCGGTCGGCATGGTCGGGGCTGTGGTCAGACAGGGCGGGGCGATCGAGGCCGGTTTCCTGACGGCGGCCGGCGGGCGCGCGGCGGTCACCGAGGCCGCCCGGACCGAGCTCGGCGCGTTGGCGGTCGACCGGCCGGCGGTAACCGAGAACATCGCCGGCTTGGGCCGGTATCGCCTGGTCGCCGCGCACGCCCGTCGCAGCGGCGACGTCGTCATCACCGGCTTGTCGATGTCCGACGTCGACGCCACCATGCTCCGCGTGCTGCTGATCTTCGGCATCGTCACCGCGATCGCCGTCGCGGCGGCCACCACGGCCGGCATCGTGATCATCCGTCGCGCGCTGGCGCCGCTGCGCCGCGTAGCCCAAACCGCCGGTGAGGTCGTCGACCTGCCACTCGACCGCGGCGAAGTGACGTTGCCGGTACGGGTGCTCGAGTCAGATGCCAACCCGCGCACCGAAGTCGGCCAACTCGGGTCGGCGCTCAACCAGATGCTCGACCACGTCGCCGCAGCGCTGTCGGCACGGCAGGCCAGCGAGACGAGGGTCCGGCAATTCGTCGCCGACGCCAGCCACGAATTACGGACACCGCTGGCGGCGATCCGCGGTTACACCGAACTGGCGCAGCGGGTCCGCGATGACAACGACGCGGTGACGCACGCGATGAGCCGGGTGCAGTCCGAGGCCGAGCGGATGACGCATCTGGTCGAAGATCTGCTGTTGCTGGCCCGACTGGACTCGGGGCGGCCGCTGGAACGCGAGCCGGTGGACTTGTCGCGGGTCGCGGTCGACGCGGTCAGCGATGCGCACGTCGCCGGGCCGGATCATCAATGGGAGCTCGATCTTCCCGAGGAGCCGGTGATGGTGTCCGGCGACGCGGCCCGGCTGCATCAGGTGATGACCAACCTGCTGGCCAACGCCCGGGTGCACACCGCTGCGGGAACCGTCGTCACCGCCCGGCTGGGGTCTGACGGCACGCACGCCGTGCTGAGCGTCTGCGACAACGGCCCGGGCATTCCGGAGGAGTTGCAGTCGGAGGTGTTCGAGCGCTTCGCCCGCGGCGATACGTCGCGGTCGCGCAAAGGGGGCAGCACCGGGCTGGGGCTGGCGATCGTCACGGCGGTGGTCAAGGCACACCACGGCACGATCACACTCGAGAGCGCGCCGGGTCGCACCGATTTCACGGTCCGACTGCCGCTCTCAGCCGATTCCTGAAAGCGCAAGGCGCGCAGTCGAATCAGTCCTTGTGCGGATTCCGCCGAGCGGCGGCGACGCCGGGTCGTCGCTGCCGTGCGGCGTGGTCCGCTCGACGAGGCCTAAGGGCAGGTGACGTCGATCTCGAACTTCTTGTTCACCGGCTGCATCGGGTTGGCCATGTCCACCCCGGTTGCGGTTCCGCTGATCTTGTACTTGCTGCCGTCCTTGGTCGCGCTGGCGTTGCCCTGGCCGGTGCCGGGCGTGTAACCGAGTGTCACTCCGTTGACGTTGCCCAGTCCGACCGACTTCACCGACGGCGGAGCGGCGTCGGTGAGAACGGCGCCGATGCCGGTTGAAGCGCCACCGATGGCGATGTTGATGCTGCCGGCGGCGGTGGTGCAGGCAACGGTGCCCTCGACGTTCTGATCCTTGCCGTCGATGGACACCTTTGCGGTCGACGATCCGCTCGAGGCGGTGGCACCGCTGCTCGCGCTCGACGAGCCACTCGAACTTCCCGACGACTTCTTGTCGCTAGAACAGCCAGACAGGCCGACGACGACGATCGCCGTCGCAGCGGCCGCGACCGTTACTGAACGCTTCACCCGGTTCTCCTTTGTTGATGTGTGCGGCGCGTCGGCAATGACGTGCCGTTTCGGCAGTATGCAACTTTGCTGAAACCACGGATAGTGAATTCGGCAAAATTTGAGCTGCCTGTTGGGAGGGCATGAGACCGCTCTACCCGGAATTTGCCGATTGGCAGTTCAGACGCCCGGGTAATCCGCCGCCATGTCTTTGCTCGAAGAGATCCTGGCGATCGAGAACGACGGCTGGCGTGCCCTCTGCGACGGCACCGCCGCCACCTTCTATCCGCGGTTGATGACCGACGAAGCGGTCATGGTGTTGGCCGACGGTTCGGTGATGGACCGCCATACGGTGGCCCAAGCGCTGCGCCAGGCGCCGCCATGGCGGACCTATCAGCTCAGCGACCAGAGGGTGATCGACGCGGGCGACGTCGCGGTGCTGGTTTACCTCGGCACGGCGTACCGGAAAGGGGAGGACGAGCCGTTCGTCGCGGCGATGTCATCGGTGTACCGGCGCGTCGAAGACACCTGGCGCCTCGTTCTGTATCAGCAAACCGCGGTTGCCTAGGCGCTTGCGGCTGCCATGATGACGCGGTGGACCCGCTGGATACTCGATCTGTTGACGACACCGATGATTTCGACGATGCCGATCGGGGCTTCGTCGGCGCGCTGACACCCTGCGTCGTCAGGGCCGCCGACGGGCGCGTGGTGTGGGACAACGACGCGTACGCATTCGTCGCCGGCGATGCCCCCGCGTCGGTGCATCCCAGCCTGTGGCGCCAATCCAAGCTGACCGCCAAACAGGGCCTCTACGAAGTGGTTCCGGGGATTTACCAGATCCGCGGCCTGGATCTGTCGAACATCAGCTTTGTCGAGGGCGACACCGGTCTGATCGTGATCGACCCGCTGGTCTGTACCGAGGTGGCGGCCGCGGCGCTGCAGTTGTACCGCACCCATCGTGGCGACCGGCCCGTCGTCGCGGTGATCTACACCCACAGCCACGTCGATCATTTCGGCGGCGTGCTCGGCGTGACCTCGCAGGCCGACGTCGATGCCGGCAAGGTCGCGGTGCTGGCCCCCGAGGGATTCGCCGAGCACGTCGTGCAGGAGAACGTCTACGCCGGTACGGCGATGGCCCGGCGGGCCACCTACATGTACGGCAGCAAGCTGGAGCGTGGTCCCCGCGGTCAGGTCGGCTGCGGTCTGGGGCAGGCTCCGTCGACCGGTGAAGTGGCGCTGATCGTGCCCACCGTCGACATTCGCAGCACCGGTGAAGTGCACACCATCGACGGGGTGCAGATCGAGTTCCAGCTGGCGCCCGGTACCGAGGCGCCGGCCGAAATGCATTTCTATTTCCCGCAATTCCGCGCGCTGTGCATGGCTGAGAACGCCACCCACAACTTGCACAACCTGCTGACGTTGCGCGGCGCGCTGGTTCGCGACCCGCACGCCTGGGCCGGGTATCTCACCGAGGCCATCGACGCCTTCGCCGACCGTACCGACGTGGTGTTCGCCTCGCACCACTGGCCGACCTGGGGACATCAGCGAATCGTGAATTTCCTTTCGCTGCAACGCGATCTGTACGCCTACCTGCACGACCAGACCCTGCGGCTGCTCAACCAGGGGCACACCGGCGCCGAGATCGCCGAGAATCTGCGGATGCCACCCGCTCTGGAGCAGGCCTGGCACACCCACGGCTACTACGGGTCGGTCAGCCACAACGTCAAGGCCGTCTACCAGCGCTACATGGGTTGGTTCGACGGCAACCCGGCCCGGTTGTGGCCGCACCCACCCGAGGCGCTCAGCGCCCGTTACGTCGACGCGATCGGCGGTGTCGACCGGGTGGTCGAACTCGCCCAGCAGGCCTTCGATGACGGCGATTTACGCTGGGCAGCAACACTTCTCGACCACGCGGTATTCACCGACAGCGATCATGCCGGTGCCCGCGCTCTGCTGGTGGACACCTTCGAGCAGTTGGCCTTCGGCGCCGAGAACGCGACCTGGCGCAACTTCTTCCTGTCCGGGGCGGCCGAATTACGCGACGGCAACTTCGGCACCGCGGCGCAGACGTCGTCGCCGTCACTGCTGGCTGCGCTGACACCGGAGCAGATCCTCGACGGCCTGGCGATCAGCGTCAACGGGCCGCGGGCGTGGGACCTCGATCTCGCCATCGATGTCGCGCTCAGCGATCGCGACACGAACTACCGGCTCACACTGCGTAACGGCGTGCTGGTGCACCGGCAGGTACGGGCCGATCCTGGATCCGCGGACGCGACTGTGCGGCTGGACAACGCTTTTCGACTGCTGACGCTGCTGGGGCTGGGCGACTTTGCGTCGCCGGGTTTCGAGCTGTCCGGGAACCAGTCGGCCCTGCAGCAGTTCTTCGGCGTGCTCGACCGGCCCAACCCGTCGTTCGACATCGTCACGCCGTGACCGCGTTTTCACCCGTCAGACAGCAGCGAGGGTCGTCTTGGGTCTGAGTCCACTGCCGTGGACGCTGTCTCGCGGCGTCCGTCACGCCGTGACGTCGATGACCACCTTGCCGATCGCCTGACGATCGGCGACCAGCCGTAACGCCGCCGCGGTGTCGGCCAACGGAAACCTCGCCCCGATGTAGGGCCGGACCACGCCGGTGGCGAACATCTCCGTCAACTCCCGCATGTCGCGGGCGGAGTCGTCCGGCCGGTCGCTCATGAAAGTGCGAATCTCCATGCCCTGGACCGTGATTCCCTTGAGCAAGACCAGGTTCAGCGGGATGGACGGGATCGCACCCGCGGCGTAGCCGAGCGTGACGAAGGTCCCACCGCGGGCCAGCGCCCGCAGCGCCGGCTCCGCGTAGCCGCCGCCAACCGGGTCGAGTACCGCCCGGGCGGCGTCGCCGGTGAGCTCACGGATGCGGCTCTTCAGGTCTTCGGTGTCGTAGTCGACCGTCGCCTCGGCACCGCGCCGGCGACACAGCTCCAGTTTCGCCGGGCTCGATGCCGCGGCCAGCACCCGCGCCTTCATGGCGACCGCGAGATCCACCGCGGCCAGACCCACGCCGCCGGCGGCGCCGAGGACCACCACCCAATCTCCTTGTCGCACTGCGGCGACCGAGCGTAGCGCGTGATAGGCCGTTCGGTAGGTGACACCGAAGGCCGCAGCCGACGCGAAATCGGCGGAGTCGGGTATCTCGGTCAACGCCTCCGCCGGCAGCAGCGCCTGCTCGGCAAACGCCCCGACGAAGGTCGTGGCCGACACCCGCTGACCGGGACGCAACGAGACGCCGTCGCCGACCGCGACCACTTCACCGGCCAGCTCGCTGCCCGGGGTGAACGGCGCCGGAATCTTGATCTGGTACTTGCCGGCGATCAGCAGCACGTCGGGAAAGTTGACCGCCGCCGCGTGCACCCGGACCACCACGTGGCCGGGGCCCGGCACCAGGTCGGCCACCTCGTCGACGACGAGATCCTCCGGTGTGCCGTAGGACCGGCAGACCACAGCGCGCATCAACTTGCTCCCAACCCGCGTAGACAGAACCGCACCAGATGATCGACGTCGGCCGGCCGGGGCCGCTGGGCGGAATCCAGGTAGCGACGCATCGCCGACACCGTACAGTGGAACACCGCGTCGGCGTCCCGCCGAGCATCCTTGCTGCCCAGTGCGACGATCGGCTCAGTCAGCAGCTCCCGCATCGGCCGCAGGACCGCGTCGTCGGCGGCCCGCCAGTCGGCGGTGGCCGACATCTGGCCGGCCGCAGCACGACTCATGCTGATCAGGTGCGGGTCGGCGACCTGCGCGAGGGCGCCTTCGATCCAGCGCCGTACCTGTCCGGTCGGCGTGCGCTGCTTGCTCATCTGGTGCTGCAGATAGGAGACGACGATCGCGACACCGCGTTCCATCACGGCGAGGATCACGTCGTCCTTGCCGGCGAAGTAGCGGTAGAACGCCTTGTTCGACGAGCCCGCTTCGGCGACGATGTCGCTGACCCGCGGGGCCTCCGGCGCCACCCGCTCCATCACCCGGACGGCGGCGGCCAGGATCCGTTCAACCTCTTCGGTCGCCTCACGCTGGCGGTCGTCGAGCGCACGCTCGACCGCCGCGGTGACGCGGGTGCCGGCGGATGGACTACTCGACAAGAGCGGCACCGTATTTCGCCCTGACGGCCTCGCGGCGGACGTCGAGCATCTCGCTCGGCCATTCCGCGCTCTCGGCCTCGACGCCCTTGAGTAGCATCCTGGCCAGGTTCACCTTGTGGGCTTCGGTGGGCCCGTCGGCCAAGCCCAGCGCGATACCACCCAGCAGGACGTTGACCAACGGCAGCTGATCTGTCAGTCCGAGGGCGCCGTGCACCTGAATCGCGCGCAGCGCAATCGATTTGAGCACCTTCGAGGCCAGGATCTTGCAGGTTGCGATCTCGGCGCGGGCCCCGTGCTCGTCACCGCTGTCGATCAGCCAAGCCGCGTGCAGCACAGTCAACCGGAACGGTGTCAGCTCGGTGTAGGAGTCGGCGACGAACTCCTGTACCAGCTGCTTGTCGGCCAGCACCGTGCCCTGGGTGAAGCGGCTCTTGGCCCGGCGGGCCATCATCTCGACGGTGCGTTGTGCCATACCGATCGACCGCATGGCATGGTGCAGCCGGCCGCCGGCCAGCCGGGTCTGCAGGATCAGGAAGCCCTGGCCGGGCTCGCCGAGCAACGCGCTCGACGGCACCCGCACGTCGTCGTAGTGCACCAGCGAATGGCCCGGCTCGTGCGGGTCGGCGCCGACCAGATGGTGGTTGGCTTCGACCTTCAGGCCGGGGGTGTCCGCCGGAATCAGGAATGTCGACGCGCCGTGATGCACCGCCACGTCCGGATTGGTGATCGCGACGACGATGAAGAAAGAGGCGACAGAAGCATTGCTGGAGAAGTACTTTCGTCCAGTTATCACCCAGTCGTCGCCGTCCCGGACGGCGCGGGTGGTGAAGACGCGGGGGTCGGCGCCACCCTGTGGTTCGGTCATCGAGAAACACGAGAAGATCTCACCGGACAGCAGGCGCGACAGGTAGCGGTCCTTCTGCTCCTGGGTGCCGAAGCGGGCGATGATCTCGGCGTTGCCGGTGTCGGGCGCCTGCGTGCCGAACACGATCGGTGCCCAGGGGCTGCGCCCGAGGATCTCGTTGATCAGCGTCAACTTGACGGCGCCGAAACCCTGCCCGCCGAGTTCCGGGCCGAGGTGCGGAGCCCACAGTCCTTGATCGCGGACCTGCTGTTTGAGCGGGTCGACGATCTTGCGGCGCTCGTCGGTCAGCGGCAGGAACTCGCAGCCCGGGAACAGCACCTCGAGCGGCTCGACCTCGTCGCGGACGAACTCGCGGATCCAGTCGAGCTTCTTCGCGAATTCAGGTTCGGTGGAAAAATCCCACGCCATAGTGCCTCCTACTGATTTGATTCGAGACGGCCCGCTGCACTCGGCTCCGCCGCGCTTGCGATCGCCTACTCAGGGAATCCCACCGTCGGCCCGCAGAATGGAGCCGGTGGTGAAGCTGGACGCATCAGATGCCAAAAACAGTGCAGCGCCCACGATTTCGGCCGGATCACCGGCGCGCTGTAGCGAGAGGCCGGCGAATGGATTGCGTTCGGCCGCCTCGATGTTCCACGACTTGCTGACGTCGGTGAGGAAGGGGCCGGCCATCAGCGTGTTGACCCGCACCTTCGGCCCGAGTTCGCGGGCGAAACCCTCGGTCATAGCGTTGAGCCCGGCCTTCGACGACGCGTAGGGAATGATGTCGGGCGTCGGGCGCAGCGAGCCCGCGGTGCTGACGTTGATGATCGACCCGCGTCCGGCCGCCACCATTCGCTCGCCGACCAACGCGGACAACCGGAACGGGCCCTTGAGATTCAGGTTCACCACGGCGTCGAACAACTTCTCGGAAACGTCGGTCAGCTTGTCGTAGACCGGCGACATGCCGGCGTTGTTGATCAACGTGTCGACCTTGCCGAACCGCTCGTAGACCGCGTCGACGAGGCCGTCGAGTTCGTCCCAGCGGCCGACGTGCACCTGGTACGGCATCGCCGCGCGACCGGTCTCGCTCTCGATCTGCTCGGCGACCGCGACGCAGTTCTCCAGCTTCCGGCTGGCGATCACCACGTCGGCCCCGCAGCGGGCGACGCCGAACGCCATCTCTTTGCCGAGTCCGCGGCTGCCGCCGGTGATCAGAATCGTCTGGCCGGTCAGTTCGAAAAGCTGTTCGGCGTAACTCATCTCAGCGCTTCACCGCCGGCAAAGAAGCAGCCAACCCCGCCGCGGTGGTGATCAGCTGCGGCACCATCGCCCCGAACGCGTCTTGGATCTTCGGGTCGACCTTGCCGCTGCGCACCCCCGCAGCGTAGGTCTTTTCCAGCACGATGCCGAGCTTCCAGTTGGCCAGCACCAGGTAGTAGTCGATGGCGTCGGTCGACAGCCCGCTGACCTTCTCGTAGTGCTCGAGCAATTCGCTGCGAGTGGGCATCCCGGTCATGTCGAGATAAAACCCGTCCTGCTTGGGGTTTTCGCCGTCGTAGCCGAGCAGACACCACGCCAGATCCAGCAGCGGATCACCGACCGTCGTCATCTCCCAGTCCACGATCGCCGCCAGCCGGGCCGGGCCGCCGTGGGCGAACATGACATTGGCGAACTGGTAGTCGCCGTGCATGATGCCCGGCTTGTAGTGCGCGGGACGGTTGCGGTTCAGCCAGTCCGCGGCCTCGTCGAGACCCGGCAACTCGCGGACCTTGTAGCTGTCGAGGAATGCCAGCCAGCGGTCGACCTGCCGCTCGTGGAATCCGTCCGGCCGGCCGAAACCGCCCAGCCCCTGGGCTTTCCAGTCGACCCGGCCCAGCCTCGCCGCTCCCTCGACCAACTCGAACGCCAGGCCGCGCCGCGCCTCCAGGTCGTCGTCGAACGGAGCCTCCCAGCCGCCGTCCATCGGACTCCAGCCGTCGATCGCCTGCATCACGTAGAACGGCTTGCCGAACAGTTCACCGTCGTCGTCGGCGATCAACTCGGCATGCGGCACGTCGGTTCCGCGCAGCGCCCGCACCAGCCGGATCTCGCGCAGCAACCCGTCGATGCGGGCGGCGTCGGCCCGCTCGCCGGGCATCCGCAGCACCATCCGCTGATCGCCGCGATGGATCAGGTACAGCGTGTTCTGCGAGCCGCCGGAAAGTATCTCGAGCCGCGGCCTCTCGCCGTCACCGGGAGCGCCGTTCTTGTCCAGCCAACGTCCGAGGACTTCGTCGTCCAACATCCGCACACCCCAATCTCCGTACGGAGAATAGCATTCTCCGTACTCAACGGAAATGCCCTCAGACCGGCCAATCCGGGTCCGGGGGAAGTGCCCGTCGGTCCGCAACTCGTGACCAGTTCCTCGTCGGCAATATCCACCGCCGCCGTGATGTGGGCTTTCGGCTGCGTGCGAGGCTGTGCGGATGCAGTTGTTACTGGTCCGGCACGCGTTGCCGCTCCGCAGCGAACCTGGCGAAGGCGCCGATCCCGACCTCTCCGACGAGGGACGTGAGCAGGTCGGGCGTCTGCCGGCGGCGCTCGCCAGGTTCCCGATCACCCGGGTGATCAGCAGTCCGCAACGTCGCGCCGTGCAAACCGTGGAACCGGTCGCCGCCGCCCGCGGCCTGTCGATCGAGATCGACGACCGCTTCGCCGAGTACGACCGGGAGTTGCCGGTCTACATCCCGATCGAGCAGATCCGGGCGGAGAATCCGCAGGAGTGGGCGCGGATGGCGCGAGGTCAGCTGCCCAGCACGGTCGACGAGGATGCGTTCCGGGCGCGGGTGCGTGCCGCCGTCGACAACGTCGTCGCCACCGCCGAACACCACGACACCGTGGTCGTGTCCAGCCACGGCGGGGTGATCAACGTAGTGCTGCACGAGATCCTGGGCACCAGCCGAATCCTGTCGTTTCCGATCGACTACGTCGCGGTGACCAGGCTGCTGTTCTCGCGGTCCGGTCAGGCCAGCGTGGTTTCGGTCAACGGCACCGAGCACGTGTGGGATCTGCTGCCGCGCAACCGGCGCGAAATCAACGGGGGTACAACTAACCCGTGACTCTCGACGGCCTGGACCTCTCCGCGCTGGACCGGCATCTACGTTCGGCCGGCGTCGCTCGCGACGGAGAATTGACGGCACAACTGATCTCCGGCGGCCGGTCGAACCTGACCTTTCTGGTGGCCGACGACGCGTCGAAATGGGTGCTGCGCCGCCCGCCGCTGCATGGGCTGACTCCCTCGGCGCACGACATGGCAAGGGAGTACACCGTGGTGGCCGGTCTGGCCGACACCGATGTGCCGGTGGCCCGGGCGGTGACATTGTGCAACGACGACTCTGTGCTCGGAGCACCGTTTCAGATGGTCGAATTCGTTGCGGGACAAGTGGTTCGCAGCCGGGCCGAGCTGGAGGCGATGGGCGATCAGCGGGTCATCGACGCCTGCGTCGACGGTTTGGTCAAGGTGCTGGCCGACTTGCACGCCGTCGATCCGGCCGCCGTCGGGCTCGCCGACTTCGGTAAACCCAGCGGGTATCTGGAACGCCAGGTCCGGCGCTGGGGCTCGCAGTGGGAGCACGTGCATCTGCCCGACGACCCCCGCGACGCCGACGTGGCGGCGCTGCACGCGGCGTTGCAGGACGCGGTGCCGCAGCAGAGCCGGACGTCGATCGTGCACGGCGACTACCGGATCGACAACACCATCCTGGACGCCGACGACCCGTCGAGAGTTCGCGCTGTCGTCGACTGGGAGCTGTCGACGCTGGGCGATCCGCTCAGCGACGCGGCGCTGATGTGCGTGTACCGCGACCCGTCACTGGACCTGATCATCAATGCGCAAGCCGCGTGGACGTCGCCGCAGTTGCCGGTCGCCGACGAGCTGGCTGCCAAGTACGCCGACATTTCCGGCAGCGCGCTGGCGCACTGGAACTTCTACATGGGGCTGGCCTATTTCAAGCTGGCCATCATCGCGGCCGGTATCGACTTCCGTCGCCGGATGTCCGGCGGCAACGATGACGTCGACGCTTCCGACCGGGTCGGAGAAACGGTGGCGCCGCTGATCGCGACCGGGCTCGCCGCCCTGAAGAAAAACTGACCCTCCGGCTGCCGGCTAGAGGCCGGCGACCAGGTTCTTCTTCGCAGCCCGGCGCAGTTGGTAGATCCGCGCGGTTCCGGCGAGGAACGTGATCAAGCCACCGCTGACCGCCGCCAGCAGGATGGCGACTCCCAGCGGAAGACTCCAGTGCCAGCCGAGAAAGGCGAACTCGCCTGATGTCGTGTTTTGCGTGATGAATATCAGCAAAACAATCAGAATCAGAAAGCCGACCGCCAGGAACGACCACAGACCGGCGGTCCGGGTGAACTTCACGGCCGACTCGGGTGCCGGCGCCCGAGGGGGGACCTGCGAGGGAAGGACGGGCGGCTCTTCTGGCGCCACGGACGGATCGCTGCTCATGGTGTCATCTTTACCCGTTTCGGCCGTGATGTGAACCGATCGACCGGGAAAGGCGTGCAACGCTAATGTCGGTTGCTATGTGCCTGCTCCGTCGGCACCGCGCCGCGGCGTGGTTGACCACTGTGCTGCTTGTCGCGACGGGCTGTGGAAGCGCGAATCCATTCGGCGGGGCCTCGAGTGACCCGAATACGATCGTGGTCGGATCGGCCGGGTTTCCGGAGTCCAAGATCGTCGCCGAGATCTACGCACAAGCCTTGCAGGCCAACGGGTTCAACGTGGACCGCCAGATGGGAATCGGCAGTCGCGAAACCTATGTCCCTGCGCTGAAAGATCATTCGATCGACCTGGTGCCCGAGTACGTCGGCAACCTGCTGCTGTATCTGCAGCCGGACGCCACCGCCACAGTGCTCGACGATGTCGAACGTGAGCTGGCCAAACGGCTGCCGCCGGACCTGTCGCTCCTGACGCCGTCGCCGGCGTGTGACACCGACACCGTCACCGTCACCGCGGCCACCGCCGCCAAATGGAAACTGACATCGATCGCCGACCTCAGCCCCCATTCGGGTGAGGTGAAGTTCGCCGCACCGTCGGACTTTCAAGTCCGGCCGTCAGGCCTCAAAGGACTGCGACAGCGCTACGGCCTCGACATTGCGCCGCAGAACTTCGTCGCTATCAGCGACGACGGCGGCGCGGTGACGGTCCGCACTCTTTCCGATGGAAAGGTCAACGCGGCCAACATCTTCAGCACCTCGCCGGCGATCCTGACGGGTGACCTCGCCGTGCTGGCCGATCCGAAGCACAACTTCCTGGCCGGAAACATCACCCCGCTGGTGAATTCTCAGAAAAAGTCCGATCGGCTCACGAAAATCCTGAATGCGGTGTCGGCGAAGCTCACCAGCGTGGAGATGGCCCAACTCAACGCATCGGTGTCCGGCAACGACGGAGTCGATCCCGATCAGGCCGCCCGCAATTGGTTGCGTGACAACCACTTCGACCATCCGATCGGTAGTTGACCGGTGATCAGCTTCCACGACGTCCATAAGGCCTACCCGGACGGCACCGTCGCCGTCGAACGGTTGAACCTGGACGTGCCACCCGGGACGTTGACGGTCTTCGTCGGACCGTCGGGCTGCGGGAAAACGACGTCGATGCGGATGATCAACCGGATGGCCGACCCCTCGTCGGGCCGCGTCGTGGTCGACGGCGCCGACGTCGCGGGCGTCGACCCGGTGCGGTTGCGGCTCGGCATCGGCTACGTGATCCAGGGCGCGGGCCTGATGCCACACCAGCGGGTGATCGACAACGTCGCCACCGTCCCAGTGCTCAAGGGCCAGACGCGCCGGGCCGCCCGCAAGGCCGCCTACGCCGTGTTGGAGCGGGTGGGTCTGGACGCCAAACTGGCCGAGCGCTATCCCGCGCAACTGTCCGGCGGAGAGCAGCAGCGCGTCGGCGTGGCGCGGGCGTTGGCCGCGGACCCGCCGATCCTGTTGATGGACGAACCGTTCTCGGCCGTCGACCCGATCGTGCGGCACGAGTTGCAGCGCGAAATCCTGCGCCTACAAGCCGAATTGCGTAAGACCATCGTCTTCGTCACGCACGACATCGACGAAGCCATCCGCCTTGCCGACCGCGTCGCGATCTTCGCCCGCGGCGGCGTGCTGCAGCAGTACGACGAGCCGGCGAAGCTGCTGTCACGACCGGCAAACGACTTCGTCGCCAAGATGATCGGCGCCGGCCGCGGCTACCGTTGGCTGCAATTCCTGAATGCGACAGACCTACCGATCCATGACATCTCCACGATCGCCGAGCCGGCGAAAGTCGGCGAGGAGTGGCTCCGCGACGGCTGGGCGTTGGTCGTCGAATCCGACGGCGCACCACTGGGCTGGATCGACGGCGACGGTCTGCGCAAACACCGCGGCGGCGCACCTCTGATCCATAGCGTGACGTCGGTCGGCGCGGTGTTTCGTCCGGGCGCCAACTTGAGCCACGCGCTGGACGCCGCCCTGTCGTCGCCGGCGGCGATGGGCGTCGCCGTCGACGACTCCGGCAAGGTCATCGGCGGCGTGCACGCTGCAGATGTGTTGGCCGCGTTGGACGCTCACCGGCGGCCTTGACCGTGCACTATCTGCTGCACCATCTGCCCATGGCGTGGACGCTGACCGTGATCCACCTGCGGCTGGCGCTTGTTCCGGTGCTGGCCGGCCTGGTGCTGGCATTGCCCTGGGGTGTGCTGGCCTGGCGGCATCGGGCACTGCGCAAGTTCACCACGGTGGTCGCCAGCACGGTGTTCACCATTCCGTCGTTGGCGCTGTTCGTGGTCCTGCCGCTGGTCATACCGACCCGGATCCTGGACGAGGCCAACGTCCTCGTCGCCCTGACGCTCTACACCTCCGCGCTGCTGGTACGTGCGGTGTTCGAGGCGCTGGACGCGGTGCCGCCGCAGGTCCGGGACGCCGCCCGGGCGATCGGCTACCGCCCCGTCACGCAGCTTCTCAAAGTTGAACTGCCACTGTCGATTCCGGTTCTGGTCGCGGGTCTGCGGGTCGTCGTGGTGACCAACATCTCGATGGTGTCGGTGGGTGCGGTGATCGGTATCGGCGGGCTGGGCACCTGGTTCACCGAGGGGTTTCAGGCGGACAAGAGCGGCCAGATCGTGGCCGGCATCGTCACGATTTTCCTGCTCGCTGTGGTGATCGACGTCGCGCTGATGCTGGCCGGCCGGCTGGCCACGCCATGGGATCGGGTGTCGCGCCCGGGCCGGCGGTTGCTGACCGCTCCGGTGGTCGGGGGGTCGCGGTGAACTTCCTCGGTCAGGCGCTGTCGTACCTGTGCACCGCAGAAAACTGGTCCGGCCCGGTCGGGCTGGCGGCCCGCACGCTCGAGCACCTGGAGTACACCGCGGCGGCGGTCGCGGTTTCGGCGCTGGTCGCCGTCCCGATCGGGTTGGCCGTCGGGCACACCCGGCGCGGCACCCTGGTGGTGGTCAGCCTGGTCAACGCATTGCGCGCATTGCCGACTCTCGGTGTGCTGCTGCTGGCCGTGCTGCTGTGGGGCCTGGGCCTGATTCCGCCGATCGTGGCGCTGATGCTGCTCGGCATTCCGCCGCTGCTGGCCGGCACCTACGCCGGGATCGCGGCGGTCGACCGCACGGTCGTCGACGCCGCGCGGTCGATGGGGATGAGCGAGTTGCGGGTGCTGCTTCGAGTGGAGGTGCCCAATGCGCTGCCGCTGATCGTGGGAGGGCTGCGAACCGCGACGCTGCAGATCGTCGCCACCGCGACGGTGGCCGCCTATGCCAGCCTCGGCGGGCTGGGCCGGTATTTGATCGACGGCATCAAGGTGCGCCAGTTTCACATCGCACTGGTCGGCGCGCTGATGGTCGCCGCACTGGCGCTCATCCTCGACGGCGCGCTGGCATTCGCGGTGTGGGCGTCGGTGCCCGGAACGGGCCGACTGCGCCGACGGCCACACCACCGGCCGTCGATATCTGATGATGCGTCGCCTAACGTAGACGCGTGAGCCCAGCCGCGTCAGACCCGACAAGCACCGCGTGGTCGAAGATCCTGACCTGGCGTTCGCAGGATCACCGGCGGATGGAGTCGGTTCGGGTGCAGTTGTCGGGCAAGCGAATCAAAGCCAACGGCCGCATCGTCGCCGCGGAGACCGCGACCAACCCGGCCTTCGCCGCCTACTACGACCTGCTGACCGATGAGACCGGCGCCACCAAGCGACTCGGCATGACCGTGACGTTGGCCGAGCGGGAACGGCAACTCGTGGTCGCCCGCGACGACGAGAACGTCTGGCTGGTCACCGACCACCGGGGCGACTCACGAGCCGCCTACGACGGCGCAGTCGACGTCGACGTGGTGTACAGCCCGTTCTTCAACACGCTGCCGATCCGCCGACTCGGTCTGCACGCACACACCGACTCGGTCACGGTGCCCACGGTCTACGTCCGGCTGCCGGAGATGAGCGTCGCCGCCGCGGTGATCAGCTACAGCAACCTCGCCGACGGTGTGAAAGTGAAATCGCCGGTCGCAGACACCACCCTGGTCATCGACGACGACGGGTTCATCGTGGACTATCCAGACTTGGCAGAGCGGATCTGATCACCCCGCCGGCCCGTCCCGCGGCTGCCAGCTCGGCGCGCCAGTTCTCGGCACCGACGAAAACGCCCACGATTTCCGGCCGCGAGAAGCTGTCGTAGCGCGCTCGGGCGGCATGCCCGCTCTCGACAAGATCGGCCACGGAGTCGTTGTGCGCCAGCGAATTCCGCGCTTCACTGAGTAGTTCGATGGCCCGGTCCACCCGCGGCAGCAGCTGGCCGGCGTTCGCCTCGCACATCGCCCGAACCAGGTCCGGTGCGCTGCCGGCGACCCGGGTGCCGTCCCGGAAAGAGCCGGCGGCCAGCGCGAACGCCAGGGGCACCTCCCCGGCGGTGACCGCCAGGGCCTCGGCGAGCAGGTGCGGCAGATGCGAGATGGCCGCCGCGGCGGCGTCGTGCTCGTCGGACCTGGCCGGCACCACCACCGATCCGCAATCCAGGGCCAACTGCAGCACCGTCGACCAGACCGCCGGATCGACGTGGTCGTCCACGCTGATCACCCACGGAGCGCCGACGAACAACCGGGCGTGGCCGGCCGTCCAGCCCGAGTGCGCGGTGCCGGTCATCGGGTGGCCACCGACGAACCGGGCCTGCAGGCCCGCGGTCGTGACCTCGTCGAGCACCGCGCCCTTGACGCTGGTCACATCGGTGAGCGGGCACTCCGGGGCCGACCGGCGGATGTGGCCGAGCAGGATCGGCAACGCCGGCATCGGCACTGCCAGCACGATCAGTGCTCCGACGTCGGCGGCCCGGTGGAGTACCGCGGGCAGATCGGTGCTGGCGTCGAAGCCGTCGAAACGGGCGGCCTGGGCCCCGTCGACCGACCGGTTGTAGCCAAAGGCTTCGCGGCCGCCCTCGGTGGCCGCGCGCAGCAGCGAACCGCCGATCAGTCCCAGGCCCAACACGCACACCGGTGTCTTGGAGAGGGGAGGAGCCACCTGTCAAGGTTGGCATATTCCGCTGCGGACGCGACACTGATTTGCTGCGGGTGTGCTGGTCAGTGCTGGTCAATGGGCTTGTGCGCGACTAGCGTAGGCGCTCATGGGAGCACAGCGGGCGTCTGCGCAGGCCGATACGCCGGACGGATTCGGTGTCGCTGTGGTGCGCGAAGACGGCAAGTGGCGGTGCTCGGCGATGGGCCCCAAGGTCTTGGTCAGTCTGTCCGCGGCCGAAACCGAGCTGCGCGAGTTGCGTAGTGCCGGAGCGGTTTTCGGCCTGCTCGATGTCGATGACGACTTTTTCGTGATCGTGCGGCCCGCGCCGTCGGGAACCCGACTGCTGCTCTCGGACGCGACCGCCGCGCTGGATTACGACATCGCCGAAGAAGTGCTGGACAACCTGGACGCCGACATCGAAGCGGATGATCTTGAAGACGCCGACCCGTTCGCGGAAGGCGATCTCGGGTTGCTGTCCGATATCGGGTTGCCGGAGGCGGTGCTCAGCGTGATCTTGGACGAAACCGATCTGTACGCCGACGAACAGCTGGGCCGGATTGCACGCGAAATGGGCTTTGCGGACGAGCTGTCGTCGGTGATCGACAAGCTCAATCGGTGATTGCAAGCGCGGCAAAGCCGGGCGCAGCGGGTCGCCGTGGGCCCGAGCGGTGAGCTCTGCGCGGTGCGTTCCGACGACGACCTGATCCGCGCGGCGCTGACGGTGGCCGCGACGGCCGATCCCCGGGATGTCCCGGTCGGCGCCGTGGTCCTCGCGGCCGATGGCACTGAGCTGGCCCGGGCCGTCAACGCCCGGGAGCAGCTGGGCGATCCGACCGCGCACGCCGAGATCCTGGCCATTCGCGAAGCCGCCCGGACGCTGGGTGACGGGTGGCGGCTGGAAGGCGCGACGCTGGCGGTCACCCTCGAGCCCTGCACGATGTGCGCAGGCGCGCTGGTCATGGCGCGGGTCGGGCGGGTGGTGTTCGGAGCGTGGGAACCCAAGACCGGTGCGGTCGGGTCGCTGTGGGATGTGGTGCGCGATCGCCGGCTCAATCACCGGCCCGACGTCCGCGGCGGCGTGCTGGCCGACGAGTGCGCCGAGCTACTCGAAACCTTCTTCGCCCGCCGGCGTCAGTTCGACCAGGGGTAGGCGAACAACGGCCCGGTGGCGGTGGCGGTCAGGAGCCACGCCAGCGCGCAGATGATCAGCAATCCGATCGCCTGGGCGAGGAGCCGGACACCGCTTCGCGAGTCCAGCTCGGACTGAATGACGCTGCTCAGCCGGTCCAGGTCGCCGGCAGTCATGAGCACGCGGCCCGTGCCGACCCGCAGAATGTAGCTCCGCATGCCGTTGGGCCGGGTTTGGCGGATGAGGAGCAGCCGGTCGCCGCCGCTGTCCCGCAGGCCGATGAGGCTGCTCAGCTCAGATTGCGCCACGGCATTCCTCTCGGATTGGGAAGCTGGGACTTCCCGCGTCAGGGTGCATACGTTACCCGTGACGCGCTGCAACGCGCAGGCCTTTGTCTTACAAGCGATTTCGTAACGCCGGTGCACGGACCTTGCTCCGTGCGCCAGAGCCGGGTCGGGGGTGCGCCGAACCCGGTCGCTGAGGGACGACGTGCGCTCGGCCGCCGTCGCGAGCCAGCGATTGGGATAGCTGAGCAGCCGTTGGGTAAGCTCTCCGGCGGTGGCGTGTCCGAGCGGCCTAAGGAGCACGCCTCGAAAGCGTGTGACGGGTAACCCCCGTCCGAGGGTTCAAATCCCTCCGCCACCGCCATTGTGATGAGTCGAGTCATAGGTGACAGATGAGTCGCGTCATGGGTTACAGATTCCCCGGCCGTTGGCCGGGGTTTTTGTTTTGGTTGGGCCAGTAGTTTTGGTCGGGGTTGATGTGGTGGCTG
>NZ_PKEK01000016.1 GCF_002863225.1 Mycobacterium sp.
CCCGCGACGCCTTACCCGAGTGAGCGATACCAGACCAAGATGATGTGGTGGGACAGCCACGATTTCGTCAATCATGCCAAGCCGGAACAGGTGTCCAAGATCTTGACCGAGACCCAGTACCTGACCCGGCGGGTCTTCGCCCAGTCGGCGTGCAGCTCCCGTGCGGCGACCGCTACCTGAGCATGATCCGGCTCAGGTGAAGTCCAGAGGCACGAAGCGCTGGGCCAACAGCGCCTCCATCGCCTCGGCCTCCAACGGACGCGACAGCAGAAAGCCTTGTGCCCGATAGCAATTGAAGTCCAACAACGTCCGTGCCGCTTCGGCGGTCTCGACTCCCTCGGCAATGACTTCGAGATCGAAAGCGTCGGCCAGCGACATGATCGAGCGCACGATGGCCTGGTCGCCCTCGTCGGTGCCGAGCTCTCGGACGAAGCCGCGATCGATCTTGAGCGTGTCGACGGGCAGGGATTTGAGGTAGGCCAGCGCGCTGTAGCCGGTGCCGAAGTCGTCGATGGCGATCCGTACGCCGATGTCTTTGAGCCCGGCGAGGGTTTTGTGGGTTGCGTCGATGTCTTGCACCACAACGCTTTCGGTGATCTCGAGGCATACCTGGTTCGCGTCCAGCCCGAACGCCTCGAGCGAGGCGGCGACCATCTCGATGGTTCCCTCCGCGACCAGCTGAACCGGGGACACGTTCACCCGTAAGACGGCTTCGTTGCCCACACCGCGCGACCGCCAGTTGCTGAATTGTTCGAAGGCTGTGCGCATCACCAGGCGCCCGAGCCGGCCGGCCAGGTTGATCGACTCGACCACACTGATGAACGACTCCGGCATCATCAGTCCCCGCGTCGGATGTTGCCAACGGACCAGCGCCTCGGTGCCGAGCACCTCGCCGGTGCGCATGTCGAATTCCGGAAGGTAGTGCAGCACCAGCGCTCCGCTGCCGCTGTCGATCGTGCCTTCCAGTTGCAGTTCGATGTCGTTGCGGATCGCGTACTTGTCCGACAGGTCGGGGCTGAACCGGGCGACCTCACGCCCGCCGGCGCTCTTGACCGACGACAACGCTTGATTCGCGCGCCGCAGGACTGCCGAGGTGTTGTCGACTCCCGGCTCGCCGATGGCGATTCCGATGCTCACGTGACGGCTGACTTTCTCACCGTCGATCTCGACCTGTTGGCTGACTCCGGCCTGCAGCCGGCGAGCGAAGGTCTCGGCCTCGGCGACGTCCATCGGATCCTTCGGCACGACCACGAACTCGTCACCGCCGAATCGGGCGATCGTGGCCGAGCTTTCGACGGCGTCGCGCAAGAGCCCGGCGAAAGCTTTGACGTAGCGGTCGCCGGCATTCTGGCCGAGGTGATCGTTGATCACCTTCAGCCGGTCGACGTCGATCTGCAGCGCCGCAACCGGACCCGGCTGCCCGTCCACCAGTCGCTCATCGAGGTGCGCGAGCAACGCCCGCCGATTCAGCAGACCGGTCGGCTCGTCATGATTGGCGAGAAACTGCAGGTGCTCTTCGGCGTCGATGCGGGCCAGCAGCTGAGCGAACAGGGCGGCGATGGCCTGCAGCGCGCTCAATTCGTCCGGCAGCCATTCGCGGTCTCCCAGATTGACGAAGCCGAGCGTTCCGGTCGTGAGCTCCCCGGAGAGCAGCGGAACCGCAGCCATGGATGTCTGGGGCGCGCCGGTGCCCTCCTCGATGCTGCGCTGATAATCCACGTTCGCGGGGTCGGGCCGCAAAACGTAAGGCTCGGTGTAGGTTTCGATCAGTCCGAAAACCGAGTCGGCGTCGGCGAAGTACACCACCCCGATCGGGTCCGGGTCCGGGACATTCTCCCGTGGGGGCCAGTCGGCGATCAGGATGGTCGCACGGATGCTGTGGTCGGTGCGGCGCAGGAAACCGATATCGACACCCAGACGCTCCACCAACATCGCCACCACTTGCCGGCTGACCGCAGCGTAGTCGGCCGCGGTGGCCGCCATCAGATGTGCAGCCGCCGCGGTGACCAGGTCATCCAACCCGCCGGACATGTCGAATACGGTAGCGGTCATTTACGCCGCCGCAAATAGATGCCGTCTCGTGCATGCCTGCCGGCGGACCAGCCCGGCAGGCCGAAAAGAACTCCGTGAGCAGCGTAAGACGGTGGGCCGCTTGGTTAAGCTGACCAGACGAGCGACGTGGGTATCGCGACGACATGCTCGAAACCCACACTGACATAGGACGGAGCAGCGTGCCCGATCTGGTCGCAACCGCTCACGCGGCCCAGGTACTCGACCCCGCCGATCCCGCCGACCGCGAGACGCTGAACCGGCTGCGCGCCGACCCGGCGATCGAGTTTCTCGACCACGGCGATCAGCAGATCGCGGGCCTGCGGAAACTGCGGCCCGAACCCGGCGAAGCGATTCTGGCCGAAGGCATCCGGTGGGCCTACTATCCGTGGCGGCGCAGCGTGGTCGCAGTTCTCGGTCCGCTGGGTTTCCGGACCCTGCGCCTCGACCGCAACCGCAACAACATCACCGCCGACGAGCAGCTCCAACTCGGCACGTTGACGATCGGGGTCGCGGGCCTCAGCGTCGGCCACGTCATCGCCCACACGCTCGCTCTCCAGGGTCTGTGTGGCGCGATCCGGTTGGCGGACTTCGATCACCTCGAGTTGTCGAATCTGAATCGGGTACCTGCCACCGTGTTCGACCTCGGGGTCAACAAGGCCCATGTGGCGGCGCGCCGGATCGCTGAACTCGATCCCTATCTGCGGGTCGAGGTGATCGAGGCCGGGCTCACCGTCGCGACGGTCGACGCCTTCATCGACGGACTCGATGTCGTTGTCGAAGAATGTGATTCGCTCGACATGAAGGCCGTCGCGCGGCTGGCCGCCCGCCGGCGGCGCATTCCGGTGGTGATGGCGACCAGTGACCGCGGGATGGTCGACGTCGAACGCTTCGACCACGAACCCGAGCGACCGATTCTGCACGGGATGCTGGGGCAACTCGACGTGGACCTCCTCCCGGGGATGAGCAGCCGGGACAAGATCCCGCACATGCTGCGCCACTTAGAAGCTGAACAGCTCTCGCCGCGTGCGACCGCGTCCCTGATCGAGGTCGACCGGACGTTGTCCACCTGGCCGCAGATGGCATCGGACGTCGTCATCGGTGCCTCGGCGGTCGCCGAAGCCGTGCGCCGGATCGGCCTCGGCGAAACCTTGAACTCGGGCCGGTGTCGGGTCGACGTCGGTTGGGCGCTCGACCAACTCGACGAGCCCGCGCCGGAACCGTCGCGCGCCTTCGACGACGCCGGTCTGCCGACGATCGACGACCCGATCGTCGCCGCCGCGATGCGCGCCCCATCCGGCGGAAACAGCCAGCCGTGGCGCATCGAGGCGAACCCGAACGACATCACGATCACCGTCGCGCCGGAACACACCTCGGCGATGGACGTCGGCTTGCGCGGCAGCGCACTCGCGGTGGGTGCGGCACTGTTCAACGTCCGGGTCGCCGCCGCCGCGCACGGGGTGCTCGGCCCGGTCGACGTCGCCGAGGACGTCGATGGAATCCCGTTGCGGGCCGAACTGACGCTCGGGACAGGCGAAGACCCGGCGCTGGCCGAGCTGTACCGCCCGATGCTGGCGCGCGAGACGAACCGGCGCCACGGGATCGCCCAGCCGATCGACGACGGGACCATCGAGTTGCTCGTCGCCGCCGCACGGCACGAAGGGGCACATCTGCGGGTGCTCAGCAGTGAAACCGAACTTGCCCATGCCGCAACGATTTTCGCGGCCGCCGACCGCATCCGGTATTTGACTCCGCACCTGCACGGCGAGATGTTCGCCGAACTCCGGCTCCCCGGCGATCCCGAACCAGACACCGGACTCGACATTCGCACCCTCGAACTGGACGCCAGCGACCAGGCGATGCTCGAAATCCTGCGCCGACCCGACGTGATGGGTCGCCTCGCCGATTGGAACGCCGGCGCAGCTCTCGGAGACGACACCCGTGACCGGATCCGCGCCAGTTCCGCACTGGCGGTGATCACCGTGACCGGCGACAGTCTGGCCGACTACGTCAGGGGCGGGGCGGCCACCGAGGCGGTGTGGATCCTCGCCCAGCGTGAAGGCCTCAGCGTCCAGCCGCTGTCTCCGGTGTTCATCCACGCGCGCACCAGCGCGGAGCTCGCGAAGCTGTCTCCTCCGTTCGCCGACGAATTGATCCGGCTGCACGGCGACTTCCTGCGGTTGACCCAGACGGCTCCGGACGACGCCCTCGTGCTGGCGCTCCGGTTCAGTGCGGCTCCCCCGGCGTCGGTGCTCAGCCGGCGCAGTGCAAGCCGGGTTCATCTGCGGCGCAACGTGATTGATTGACCAACCGACATCTTCACCTCGGCCGTCGCGGACCGGGTGACGGTCCGTGGTCGCAGCATTCGGCACGCAACACTTCGACCTGCCGTTAGGCTTTGGGCGTCGGCGCCAAGCAGTACCCGGGGAGGCAGTAGTGGTTCACAGTCCAGTTCGTGCCCGCGCCGGGCATGGGTCGCTGCCACGTCCGCCGGTGAATCCGATGCCGTTTCGGCAGCGTCTCGCCGCGATCAAACAGTTCAGCACCGGCACTGAGCGTCTGCGCGACGCCGGTGGCCGGGTGACCGCGTTCGCGCTGGGCCCGCGCTGGCTGATGCCCCCGATGGTGTTGGTCACCTCGCCGGCCGCCATCCGTGACGTGTTGAGCACGAAAGACTCCTCGGTGGACAAGACCACCCCGGTGTTCACCGAGATGCGCGCGACCCTCGGTGACAACCTCACCGTCCTGCCTTTCGACCTTTGGAAACCGCGCCGGCGCATCCTGCAGCCGGTCTTCACCAAGCAACGGGTGAACGAGTTCGGCGGCCATATAACCCAGGCCGCCCAAGCGGTCTGCGACAAGTGGGGGGACGACGTCGAGATCGACATCGACGCCGAGTGCCGCGCACTGACCCTGCGCTCTCTCGGCCGTTCGGTGCTCGGACTCGACCTCGACCAGCGGGCCGACCTGGTCTCCGAACCGCTGCGGGTCGCACTGGCCTACGCGATCGGCCGCTCCACGCGCCCGGTGCGGGCGCCGTCGTGGTTGCCGACCCCGGCGCGCCGGCGGGCTCGGGAGGCCAACGCCCAACTGCACACCCTGACGCAAGAGATCGTGGACGACTGCCGGGCCGATCCGACCCGCGTCGCCCCGCTGGTGCGAGCCTTGCTGGCGGCCCGTGATCCCGAGACCGGAGCTCAGCTGTCCGACCGGGAGATCTGCGACGAGCTGATCATCTTCGTGTTCGCCGGACACGACACCACCGCGACCACGCTGGGTTACTCCCTGTGGTCACTGGGCCGGCATCCCGAGATCCAGGACCGCGTCGCGGCCGAGGTCGCGGCATTGCCCGACCGGCCGTTGACGCCGGACGACGTGGCCCAGCTGGGCTACACCATGCAGGTGGTCCGGGAGTCGCTGCGGCTGTGCCCGCCCACGCCCACCGGCACCCGGATGGCCGATCAGGACGTCGAAGTGGACGGCTACCTGGTGCCGAAAGGAACGATGATCATCGTCGGGCGGATGGCCGTTCAGCGAGACCCCCAGCTCTGGGAGGACCCGCTGCGATTCGATCCAGACCGGTTCAGCCCGGAGAACTTCAAGGCCATCGATCGCTGGCAGTACCTGCCCTTCGGTGGCGGGCCGCGGGCCTGCATCGGCAATCACTTCGCCATGCTCCAGGTGACGCTGGCGCTGGCCACCATCATCCGCACCTTCGAAATCCAGTCGACGGACCCCGATTTCCCGACGACGCTGCACTTCACGATGATTGCCGACGGCCCCATCCGCGCCAGGGTCCGATCACGCCGTTGACGACGGCGGGACTCCCGCTCGGTGCCATCACCCCCAATTGACGACAAACCGTCGTTTAGCCCACAGGGGTCAAACGATTCTAAAAGTTTGCTTTTAGCCGCTAGAACCGACATCATGTATGCAAATCAGTTCGCAACATACTGGTCTAGGGGCAGGGCATGGATTTCCGTACCTTTATCGGCACCATCGTCGGGAGCTGGAAGCTCGTCGTGGGCGCACTACTCGCGTGCCTGGTCGGCGCGGGCTTCCTGACCGCGATGCAGACGAAGAGTTACCAATCGTCGGCGACCATTCTGATCTCGTTCTCCGGGGCGCAGAACCTCACCGACGTGTACTACGCCACCCAGGCCGCCCAGGACCGGTTGGCCTCCTACGGCCAGGTCGCGGGCGGGCATGCGGTAGCCGAGCGGGCAGTCCGTCAGCTGCACGTCTCGGTGGACCCGGACACCTTGGTGAGCCAGACGCACGTGGCGTCCACGCCCAAGTCGATGCTGCTGAATCTGACCGTGATGGACACCGACCCGACCCGGGTCGCCGCCCTGGCCGGCGCAATGGCCGACCAGTTCGCGGCGATGGTTCCCACGCTGGGCGAGGGCCCGCGCCCGATCGAGCGCCCGCGGCCACCACGACCGGATCCTTCGGACAGTCAACGGATCGCGCCGGACACCCAACTCGACGCGGCAGCCCCGCCCCCCGCACCCGGATCGCCCGCGCTGCAACCGGATCCGCCCCGAACCGCGCTGCCGTTGGCCACCGCGACCGTGGTCGAGCGGCCCGGCATTCCGCAGACCCCGGTCAAGCCGGTCCCGTCGCGCAACATGGCGATGGGCTTGGTGGCCGGTCTGCTGCTGGGCGTCGGGGTGGCCCTGACTCGCAAGGCCACCGACCGCAGTGTGCGGGACCGCGCGAAACTCGAAGAGCTGTCCGGGGTTCCGACGCTGGCGGAGCTGCCCGCCCGGCCGAAGGTCGCGTCGAGGTTCGGCGCCGACGGCTCCTTCGACGATGCGGTGCGCACCTTCCGCACCCGGTTGATCAAGGTGCTGGAACCCCAGACCCGTCGGGTGCTGCTGGCCGCACCGTTCGGCGGCGAGGGAACCACGACGACGGCGCTGAACCTGGCCGGCGCTTTCGCCGAACTCGGCGAGCGGACCCTGATCGTCGAGGGTGACATCCGTAAACCCGCACTCGCTCGCGTGATGGGTGTCAAATCCGGGATCGGGTTGGCGGACATCCTCGCCGACCGCGATGTCGCAGCGATGGACGCCGTGTCGGGGACGTCCATCGACAAGGTGTTCATGGTCGCCTCGCGCAACGCCCGTGACGACGACATCCTGGCCCGCAGCACCGAACTCGCCAGTGTGGTCGAGGATTTGGCCAATCGGTTCGACCGCACCATCATCGACAGCTCGCCGGTGTTGGCCACCGCCGACGCCGGCCTGCTGGCCGACGCCGCACAAGCCACCGTCCTGGTGGTCCGCGCCGGGCGGACCACGTTCGACGAAGTCACCGACGCACTGCATGTCATGCGTTCGGCTGGAATCGATGTGGTCGGCACCGTGCTGACCGACGCGCGCATGCCGCGCTACACCCGGGCGGCCGTCCGGGCCTACCACCGCAAGCCGTCTCGAGCCTTGGTCATCAGCGGGTCTTCATGATCCTGTACGTCCGCGACAGCCGTGAACGGAGAGTGATCGACACCGTCACGGTGGCGGCATTCCTGTTCGGGTGCTTCGTCTTCGGCATCTTGGCAGTCCGGACCACGGTCTACGGTCTGCTGCTGATCGGTGCGCTGTTCTGCTTGGTGCTGTACTGGGTCAAACCGCAGATCATGGTCAGCGTCGCGCTGTTCTTGTCGTTCGCCGCGCTGCCCGAGGGATTGCACATCGGAAAGGTCTTCGGTCCGATACCGGTATACGCCTACCACGTCGCGCTGATACTCGCGCTCTGCTACCTGATTCCGATTGTGCGCCCTCAACTTTCGATGTTCCGGCTGCCGGCGATGTTCGTCCTGACGATCCTGTTCTTCACCCAGGTGGGCCTGGCGGCCGACAACGCCGTCGACCGGGTCGTGCACGAGGCGATGTACATGCTGGAACTGGTCGTCGGTGTGGTGCTGGCCTTGCTGATCGTCTACGCCGACTACATCAAGGGCACGCTGTACGCGGTCGGGGCCACGATGTGGTTTTCGGCGGGCATGGTCATCGCCGGCTCCTTCCACAGCATCCAGCTCGCGGGCCGGTCGGAAAGCATGGCGGACATGGCCGGAGCCGTCGACACCAACCGGATCATCACCACCGCCGAGACCCCGGCGATCGCCGTGCTGACCACGCTGGTGGCCCTGCAGATCCTGGGCCGTGGCCGGGCCGCCGCATGGCTGGTGTTCTTTCCGCCCGCGATGATCGTCACCGCGCTGACGTTCGCGCGCAGCACCCTGCTCGCCGTCGGCGTGGCCGCCGCGATCGCGATCCTGACCAGCATGAATTGGTCGACGCTGCGCCGGACCGGTCAGCTTCTGCTGTTGGGTGCGGCGTTGTTGGCGGTCACGCTGCCCGCCGCGTTGTTCCTGCTGCAGCATTCCGAGGCCGGTGTCTGGCTGGGCAACCAGATCGTCGGTTACAACAACCGGGTGCTCGGCGGTGTGTCGACTGATGCGCTCGCCGTGGACGAATCGACGCTGGATCGACTGCGCGAGAACGCCAAACTCAACCGCGCCATCAGTGAGGCACCGCTGTTCGGGCACGGGCTGGGTTACGCGTATCAGATGCCGTTCGGCAACGACCCCAACTGGTTCACCGCGACATTGGGAACCACGTATGCGCACAACTTCTATCTCTGGTGGCTGTGCAAATCCGGCGCCGTGGGGATGGCCGCATTCGCATGGTTTGCGCTGACCCCGCTGATCCGCGGATTGCGCAGCGCCTCCGCGCTCGCCAAGGCCGGCGCCGCAGTCAGCATCGGACTGTTGGTGATCTGCAACGTCGCTCCGCTGCCCGAGGAACCAGCCAGCGCGTTGGTCCTCGGCATGGCACTGGGTTCGGCGTTGGCGTTTGCCAACCTGGACCGCGCACAGCGCCGTGACCACGCCGCCGATGCACCGAATGAGACTGATTCGCAGCAGCTTTCGACACCGGTCGGGGTGTGCGGTGCGGCATGACCTTCGCAAGCTCGCGGCGGTGCTGGCAGCCGCGGTGCTGGCCGTCGGCGGGTGCGCCGACCACGACGCCGCACCTCGGGAATCGCTGGTAGCTCTGGCCAGTCCGGCAATCCCGATCGATACGCAGGAAGTCACCAATCCGCTCCGCGGACAATACGAGGATCTCCTGCAGCCACTCTTCCCGCAGGGCAACGCCGCCGACCGGCGATACCCTGCCTGGCCGAAGACTCACGACGTGAGCCTTCGACTGTCGTGGCGGCAGTTGCAACCCACCGATCCGGGCACCCTCGCACCGAATGCTGCCGACGATCAGAAGTACGACTTCCATATGATCGACGAGGCGCTGGCCGATGCATCCAAACGTGGTGCGCGGCTGATGCTTCAGGTGTACTCGTACAACTCCTGCTGTAACGCGCAGTACCCGGACAACACGAACATCGAAATCCCCGACTGGATTCGGGCCTTCCCCGGGTCGAGTACCAGCTACCCCGGACCCACCACCAGCTCACCCAGGATCACCCAGGTGGTTCCGAACTGGAACGACCCGCACTACCTGGACGGCTTCGAGAAGCTGCTCGAAGGGTTGGGCCGCCGCTACGACACCGATGAACGGCTGTCGGTGTTCGAGTTCTCCGGCTACGGCGATTTCAGCGAGAACCACATCTCCTACATCCGCGACACCTTGAAGGCTCCTGGACCGTCGCAGGAAGACAGCATGAAGCAGCTGGGGTACTACGCCGTGTTCCACGACCAGACCATCACTCTCGATTCGATCCGCCGACTGGTCGCCGCGCATGCCCGGGCGTTCCCGCACACCCAGATGGACGTGACGTCGAACAACCCCGAAATCATGCGGGAACTGTTCGAGGATCCCAACATCACCGGGCGGCTGGACGCGCCGGTCGGCATCCGTACCAATGCACTGGGCATGTATTCGCCGATGCCGGCGTGGGCGACCAATCCCTACTCCCAGTACGTGCTTCAGAAGAACCCCTTCATCGACGTGGTTCGCAAGCGCTTCGCGTCGGCCCCGGTGATCACCGAATGGGCGGATCTGACCGATGGCCGGTCGCGCGATCTGCCGAGCTACTACCGGCAGGCCCTGCGCGACATCGTCAAGTACCACGTGGCGATGACCTCCAGCGTCAACTTTCCCGACAGCAGGTCCAGCACCGCGATGGACTCCGCGCTGTACCTGCAGTGGGCACAGGCCAATGTCATTGCGGGCTATCGTTATTCGGCGACAGCCCGGAGCGGCTCGGAATCAGTGCGTGACCAGGTGGCGACGATCACGGCCACCTGGACCAACTACGGATCCGCGGCCGCCATCGAGAAGTGGTCACCCGGTTACCGGGTGGTAGACTTCTCCGGCGCGGTGGTCCGGACGATCCCCTCGCATGTCGTGCTCAAAGACCTCGTCCACCACGACGACGGCGACAGCGCGCAGCCGGTCCCGGATTCGAAGGACGAGACGGTGCGCGTCGAACTGGCCGGGCTGCCGCCCGGACACTACGCCCTGCAGGCCGCCGCCGAATGGCGACAGCACAAACCGGGAGCCTCGCACGTGGTGGACTATCCGCCCATGCAGCTGGCCCGCGACGGCCGGGACAGCTCCGGCTGGTATCCGATTGCCACGCTCGATATTCCGCGCACCGACCGCAAAGCCGGTTCAGCGCAATGACTCTGCGAGTGCTTGTCGTCGGCCCGGCCCCGGCCGGGGCCGTCAGCCGGGGTGGCATGGCAACGGTCATCGCGCTGATGGTCGCGCACCCCGACCGAAACTTCGCGATCACGGCGGTGCCGACGTACGTCGAGGGCACCCGATGGCATCGGTTGGCGGTCAGCGTGTCGGGCATGCTGCGCGCCACCTGGCTGGTGTTGGCCGGCAGGACCGACATCCTGCACGTCCACTTGGCCCACGGCGGCAGCGTGCTCCGCAAGGCACTGCCCTTGGCGGCCGCCCGCGTGGCGGGGGTGCCGTCGGTGATCCATGGCCACAGCTACGACTTCGGCGGTTGGTTCGACCGCCTTCCATCGTGGGGCCGGGCCGTGGTCCGGCGCCTGCTGACCGCTGATCGCTGGCTGGTGCTGGGCGATCGGCACGTCCGGGAATACGCGGACCGCATACGGCTGGCTGAAGATCGGATCGGTGTGCTGCACAACGCCGTCCAGATATCCGCCGACCCGGTATGCCAGTTCCGGGCGCACCCGGTTCACGCTGTGGCGCTGGGCCGACTGGGCATGCGCAAGGGTAGCTACGACTTGATCGCCGCGATCGGCCGACTCGACGCCGACGTGCGGAGCCGACTGCGGCTGACGCTTGCCGGTGACGGTGAGATCGACGACGTGCGGGCGGCGGTCACCGACGCCGGCCTCGACGAGACGATCGACGTCGCCGGCTGGCTGGGTCCGTCGGATCGGGACCAGTTGCTGGGCAGCGCCCACATTTTCGTCTTGCCGAGCTACGACGAGGGCCTGCCGATGGCACTGTTGGAGGCGATGGCGCAGGGACTGGTGCCGGTGACCACGATGGTGGGCAGCATCGGCGAAGCAGTCAGCGACGGGGTCAATGGCGTTCTCGTGCAACCGGGTTCGCCGAGCGAGATCGCCGACGCGCTGGCCACTCTGGTCGGTGACGAATCGCGGCGTGCCGCACTGGGCGCCGCGGCCCGCCGCCGCACTCACGACTTCGGCATCGACCGCTGGTACCAGCGCCTCACGCAGCTGTGGCTCGAACTGGCCGACGGCCGGCGTTCGTCGCGCCTCGAGACGGCGTGACTCAGGACGCTACGAAGACGAAGTTGTTGACGTAAGTTCCGCGAGTTGCCCAGCCATCTTTCCAGCCGGCGATGTTCGACGGGTCCTGATGCCGGGCGGGGTCGAATTCGCTTATCGGGAAACGGGTTCCCTCGACGGTGAACGAACCGTTGTAGCCCAGCCCGGTCAGGAACTCGTTGATCGCGGCGACCGCGCCCACGTGGTGGCGCTCTTCGGCTTCGACCACCAGCGTCGGCCGGTAGCGCCGCAAGGTGTCGGCCGCGCCGCACAGGACGGCCAGCTCGTGGCCTTCGACGTCGATCTTGATCAGCCCGATATCGCCGAGTTCCATATCGTCGAGTCGTTTGACCTCGACATCGATGGTCTGCACCGGGCTGCCGTCGGCATCGGCCAACGAGTTGTCGACGTCGATGGTGCTGCGGCCCGGGTCGAATTCCAGCACCCGCATCGCCGTGATGCCCGGCTGGTCGGACAGTGCGACGGCCTCGATCCGCACCGCCGCACCGACGGCGTCGAACATGTCCGTGAGCGCCCGGGCCTGGGCCGGTCGCGGCTCGAACGCAACGACCGATCGCGACGACGCCGCCATGGCGATGCTGAATTCGCCGACGTCGGCGCCGATGTCCAGCGAGACCCGGGTGGGATCGCACAGTGACTGGACCATTCGGATCTCGGCGTTGGACGCCGCGAGCTGGCTCAGAATGCGGTACTTCCGTCGGTAGAACGACCGTGGCGCAACGGCTTTGACCAACGGCGCCAGTGAACGCTTGGCCGAGACGGCGACAGACATGTGAGATCCCCCTAATTACGCCGTAGCGCGAACGGTTTCCGGCTTCGCAGTGGCGACCGACGACGTCATGACGTCGGTCAACACATTCAGCAAGCCCTCGGTGCTGTGCTCGATGGTGAAGTTCTCCTGGTAATGCCGCGCGGCCGCAGCGCCACACCGTGCCGCGGTGCGCGCGCTGGCCAATGTGTCGAACGCGGAGGCCAATCCGTCGACGTCGTCGATCCCGACGGGCGGACAACCGGGCGGCTGGAATTCCGGTAGCGCCCCGGCGGTCGACACGATGGGCATCACACCCAACTGCATCGAGAGCAGTTGCACGCCGCTCTGCGACGCACGCCGATGCGGGGCTAGCGAGGCCTTGGCGGCGGCCAGCTTTGCGACGACATCGTCGTAGCGGTACTTACCCGACACCCAACGGGTGTGTGCGGGCAGACTCCGGCTCATTGCCGGGCCGTCACCGATGAACACCAGATCGTCTCCGCGCCAGTGCTTCCCGGCGACGTGACGCTCCCACGCGTCGAGCACCACGTCGACGTTCTTGTACGGGTTGAGCCGGCCGAGCATCACGAAGTCCCGCCGTTCGCCGGCACCGACGAATGGCGGGACAGCGCTCGCGTCGAGGTCGCTGCAGAGCGGAACCATGCGCACGTCGGTGCCGGCCACATCACGCCGCCGGACAATCTGCGTCGCAACGTAGTCGCTGCAGGCGACGGTGGCCGCCGACGCCGCGCCCCAACGATCGAACACCGCCGTCTTGTACGACGGCAGTTGCTCGTCCGGATCGTGCGGGCGGTCGTCGTGCACCATCTGGATGCGGGGGGCCGTTCCGGCCAGCGCGATCCAGCGCGGGTCGGTGACCAACTCCGCGATCACGACGTCGGGCCGGTATCGGCGGGCGCGACGCCAGGCGGCGAAGTGTGGCGACCAGGTCGCGGCCTTGCGAAATTGCGGATCGAGCACCAACTCGTAGTCGCGGGTGTCGGATTTGGGGAAATACTGATCCGACGTCACGAGCAGAACGTCAATACCGCGCGCGCGCAGTGCTTCTGCGCGTACTCGCGCCAGCTGCCGCATCCCCGGCGACAGCCACAACACCCGCAATGAATGCGCTCCGGGTCGCACGACCTCGCCGCGTTCAGCGGTCATCTGGATTGCTGTCCCCTCATTGTGGCTGGCACGCCGCGCCAAACCGATCACCAACTGACGGCCAGTCTACATACTTTTTGAATGATTACCAACACTTTGTGCTACTTCTGGTATCCTGCGCGGACGGGTTCTCGAGTCGCAGGAAGGCGCTTGGATGGTGTCGGTGGCAAACCGCGAAGACGTGGTCAACTGGGCTGCGAAATACGCGACAGTGCGAAACATCGGACGCTACCTGGGCCGCCACGCGATGGCCGGCACCACCGAAATGCTGTGGCGTCGGCGCCGGAGCCACGACCTTGCTTTGATTGCGGCCGACCACTTCGCGCATCCGGGCGCGACCGTTGTCGACGTGGGCGCCAGTTGGGGCCTGTTCAGTTATCACCTCGCGCGCCGCGTAGGAAAGTCCGGTCAGGTGTACAGCTTTGAGCCACACCCGGCCAATGCGCCGATGCTGGGCAAGCTGGCCGATGCCCGGCCGCAGGTCCGCTTCAGCCCCTCGGCCGTCTCGGATGTCGCCGGACACGCACGACTCCAGGTCCCGCGCCAGCAGACCCGACTGGTGACCGCGCAGGCCAGCCTGTCTCACGGGTTCGACGGTCAAGGCGTCGACGTCGAGACGATCGAGGTCCCCACCGTTCGGCTCGACGACGCGATCGGACCATCCGCCCGCGTCGACTTTGTCAAGATCGACGTCGAGGGCCACGAGCTCTCGGTATTACGCGGCGGCGCTTCGCTTTTCCGCCGTAGTCATCCATCGATCCTCATCGAGATAGAGCAGCGTCATCTCGGCATGCCCATCGCGGACGTCTTCGCCGAAATCGAGGCGCTCGGCTACCACGTGTATTACGTCACCGCGACTGCGCTGCGGCCGATCGCGCAGTTTGACGTCGAACGCGACCAGATGTCCATGGTCCGCTCCGGGGAGTTCCACCCGTTCGCGATGCCCGACGGTTACGTCCACGACTTCTGTGCGGTGCGGGCGCCCGAGTTGCTGGCCGGCCTCCCGGTCGTCTCGTGATGACGATCACCGGGGACCGGCTGCCGAACTTCGCCGAGCACGACGAGGACAGCAAGAACCACCTCATCGAATCGCCAATTGTGCCAACCGGTTACGTGCAGCGGTACCTCGAGCGCGAGCTGGACCGTCGCGGGACGGACCGCGCGGCGTTGCGCATTCTGGACGTCGGCTGCGGCCGTGGCGACACCGTCGCGTGGCTGTGCGCCGAGGGTTTCGACGCGCACGGTACCGATGTCCGCACCGACTACATCGACCGGGGCCGTGAATATCTCACCCGTATCGGTGCCGATCCGGTGCGCCTGCAGCCGATGAACCCCGACTTCACCTACCCCTTCGCCGACGGCATGTTCGACGTGGTGCTGTCCGACCAGGTCCTCGAGCACGTCGCCGATCTGGGCGCCTTCGCCACCGAAGTGGCCCGGGTCTCCGCGCGTGGTGCCGGCGGGCTGCACATCTGGGATGCCAAGTGGCGTCCCGTCGAGAGTCACCTGCGGGCCCCGATCGTGCACTGGCTGCCCAAAGGACCGCTGCGTCGCGCCGGCGTGACGGCCGCGCTGCGCTTCGGGTTGGCGGCGCCTTACTTCACCGATTACGCGCTGCGCGAGCGCGCCGAAATTTTCGGCCGGTTCAGCGAGGACGAAACCTTCTACCGGTCCGTGCGGGCCAGCATCAAGACGATGCAGCGGCACGGACTGCGTTGCGATGCAAAGCTTTCCTCGCGCGAGAAGATCGGCGATCGCCTGCCGGGCGCTCCCAAGGCCGCGCTGCCGGCACTTGGCTGGCTCTACCGGCACATGTTCAGCGTGTACTTGCAGACCGTCAAACCCTAGCCAGCGGTCGCCGGTCAGGCGATGCAGCGCAGGAATCCCCGCGGGGTCGAGGTGAACACCAGCTTGGAGGCGAAGTCCTCGTCGACCGCGAAGCGGCAGTCCGGCTGAGCCAGGAACTCGTCTACGGCGTTGGCCGGCGAATTGCCGTGATGCCATGGGCGGTCCGGGTAGACGTCCTCCGACAACGCTTCGATCGCGGTGTCCTGCACGACCACAAAGGATCCCGAGCCGACCAGTGGCGAGTACGCCTCGAGCTCGGCGAGAACGTGATCCTTGGTGTGCAGCGAATCGAGTACCACCAGCACCGGCCCGCGGTCGCCGACCATCGACGCAACCTCAGCCACGGTGCCGGGGTCGATCGACGACCCTTCGACGAGCCTGATGCGATCCGCCAGCGGATGGGCCTCGATCGCCTCGCGGTTGTGGCTGCGAATGTCGACATCGACCCCGATGACGAAACCGTCCGAGCCGAGCAACTGCATCATCGATGCATACAACGCCAGCGAGCCACCCCGGGCCACACCTGTCTCGATCACGACTGCGGGTTTGACTGTCCAGCAGATCTCCTGCAGCGCAATGATGTCCGGTGGGAACTGGATGATCGGCAGCCCCAGCCAGTCGAAGTTGAAGACATAGCGGTGCTGAATCAGCGTCTCGGTCATGCGCACAGCTTCTTTGCCGAGCACGTCGTCGCTACCCAGCTTCGCAATGTTGCGTCGGCGCTCGTCGGCGAATCTTTCGAGATCTCCCATGGCAGGTTTCTCCTCGGTGGTTCAGGTTCCGGCGAGTCGCGCCACGATCGGCGCCGCAGAATCCAGATCGGATTTGAGTTGGATGTATGAGATGCCGAACCGTTCCCGTCGTTCGACCAACAGGTCGCAACAGCGGTCGACACTGCCGGACAACACGGCAGGCGAATGGGCGTAGAGCTCCGGATCGGCGCGCAGGTGCTCGTTGAACGACGACCGGGACGCCGGGTGCCCGTCGACTTCGGTGAGGTAGACGTTGAATTGGATCTCGACGTCGTCGACGGCCCGCCCCGCGGCGCAGATCTCCTTTTCGACCAGACGAATCTTGTTGCCTACCTGAATTGCTGACAAATCGGCCGCAGCTTCGGGGCCGAGCGTCCCGGTGGTCATTCTGGGGTGGACGGCGATGATGTCGGCGTGCTGCGCGGCCAGCCGGAGCATGCGGGGCCCGCCGCCGCCGAGTAACAACGGCGGGTGTGGGCGTTGCACGGATCTGGGTGCGCCGTCGAGACCCCGCACTGTGTAGTGCCGCCCCTGGAAATCGGCCGGGCCGTCGGCGAACAGGAGCTTGAGCAGTTGCACCGACTCGCCGACCCGTTCGATGCGCTCACCCGGTGAATCCGTCGGCAGACCGATGCTGCGGAAGTCGTCGGCCAGCCAGCCGGCCCCGAGGCCGATTTCGACTCGGCCGCTGGACAACACGTCGAGCATGGCCATGGACCTGTGCGTCAACACCGGGTGCCGGAAGTCGTTGCACATCACTAGGCTCAGCAGGCGCAGCGACGATGTCACCTCCGCAGCAGCGGTCAGCGCGACCACCGGTTCCATCTGCCAGCCGGCGATGTGTTCGGCCACCGCGACGGTGCTGAAGCCGAGGTCTTCGATCCGGCGGATCTGGTCGCGCCATGTCGCGGGTGAGTCGAACCGCGGCATCGGCGCAATGAAACGAAACGGCCGCACCACATTCACCCCCTGTGTCTCGATCAACTCCGGATGGCGTGCGGCGCTGCACTGATTCCGTTATCGGTCGGTTGAACCGGCCTACTGGTCTTTACGAAATATGGTCGCACAGTCCACAATCGGCGGCCACGGCACCGGCTGCTGACGAACCACCGTGAGCCCGTGGAGCCGGCACTGCTCGGCGACGAGTTCCTTACTCGCGTTGCTGCGCCAGTGCGGATTGCGCTTGATGCTCTTGTGCGCGCGATCACCGAGGTCGGAGTGGTGCAGGAAGCCCGAGCCCCCGGGCTGCAGGACGCGGGCGAACTCGCCGATGTAAGCCGCGAGCACACTCTTGTCGAAATGCACCGCGGAGTCCCAGCAGTAGATGGCCGTCACCGACGAATCGTCCACCATCCGCAGATCGCATCCGTTGTTCTGGTGGTAGGTGACCTCGCAGCGATTACCCAACGCGCGCAGTCGATCCCGGGTCTGCGCCAGCGCCTGCTGGTTGTAATCGACCGCGATCAGGCGGGTCGTCAGCTCGCTGAGCTTCTCGGTGTTGCGTCCCGCACCGGGTGAGAGTTCAAGCACGGTCCTGAAGTCGAAATCCTCGATCAGCGGACGAATGGTGCCGATCCACTGCTCGTGGAACTGGCCCTCTGCCTCGCGGAAATAGTTGTCCCACATGTCATCCCGGGCACACTGTCGCAGGTTTGCCGCCTTCGACGGCAACAGGTGCGCGGTCGTCAGATCGGACAGCCGGCCGACAACCCGCTGAACGAGGCTACGGGTGTCGGTGGGCGACGGGACAGCGGTTGAGCTCATGTCGTTCTCCTGCAGTGGTTGGGTCGTGGTGGTGGTCAGTTGAGGCGGGTGCCCAGAACTTCGTTGATCACGTTCATCAATCCGTCGGCAACCAGGTCGACGGTGAACTTGTCGGCGTAGTGGCGCGCGGCCGAGGCACCCCGCAGTGTTGCGGTGAAGGGGTCGGCCAGATCGTCGAACGCGGCGGTGAGTCCGGCGACGTCGTCGACACCCAGGGGCGGGCAGCCCGGCGGCTGATATTCCGGGAGCCCGCCGACGGTGGAAACGATTGGCATGACGCCCAATTGCATCGAGAGCACCTGGACGCCGCTCTGCGAAGCGCGCCGGTAGTGCGCTACGGACCCCTTGGCCGACGCCAACGTCGTCAGGACTTCCGAGTAGCGGTAACGTCCGGGCCGCCAGCGTACGTATTCGGGTAGCGACTGAAGCACCAGCGGGCCGTCGCCGATCAGCACCAGCTCGTCACCGCGCCAGCTGTCGCCGTCGACGTGCTGTTGCCAAGCCTGCAGGACCACGTCGATGTTCTTGTACGGGTGCAGGCGGCCGACCATCACGAAATCGCGTCGTGCCTCCGGATCTGCCAGCGGCGGAACCAAAGTCGGGTCGAGATCGCTGGCCAGGGGTAACACGTGCACCGGTGTGCCGATCACGTCCCGCCGGGTCGCGACCGCGGCGGCCACATAGCTGCTGTAGGTGATCGTCGCCGCCGAGCGCGCGGCCCAACGGTCGAACACCGCACGCTTGAGAAACGGCCGGTGCTCGACCGGGTCGTTGCCGCGGTGGTCGTGCACCAGCTGAATGCGCGGAACCTTCGCGGCCAGCGCCATCCAGCGCGCATTGCGCACCGACTCGGAGATCACCACGTCGGGCCGGTAGTCGCGCACCTCATTCCAGGCGGCCATCGTGTGCGGCCAGCTCGACGCGGTGTGCGCGCGCGGGTCCAGCACGAATTCGTAGTCGCGGGGATTTCCCGACTCCGGATGTTCGTCGGATGTCATCAACAGGACCTCGACACCGCGCCGACGCAGGGCCTCGGCGTGTACGCGCGCCAAGGGCCGCATCTGCGGTGAAAGCCACAGCACGCGAGGAGCATTCACAACGCTGCTATCGGGTCGAGGGACCAGCGTCCGTTGAGCTGTGAGTACCGTCGTCTTACCTCCTCGTACAGTTCCGGAATAGTCAGGAAGACGCAGTCCGGGTCTGCGTCGACAAGCTCCTCCGGCGAGATGATCGCGACGTTGGTTCCCGAGATCCGGCGGCCCTGCTTCCCCGGCGAGGCGTCGGCGATGGCATGAACCAGGCGCCGGTCGACGCCGGCGATGCTGAACAATGCCGGAACACGCGATGATGCTCCGTACCCGTACACCCTGCGCCCGCTACGCGCCTGAGCTTCGAGCCAGTAACGCAACCGCGCGGCGTGACTTTCGGCCACCCGCTGAAGGCGCCCCACCACAGCCGGCTCGGTGATGCCGAATTCCCGCTCGCGCCGCAGGATGTCCTGGACCCGACGGTCGGGCTCGACCGATCCGTGTACCGCGGCGACCAGAACAGTTCCGCCGTACAGGTCGAACTCCCAGGCTGTTGCGATGCTCATCCCGACCATGTCGAGCAGCTCGGTGAGAGCCAGAAGTGAATAGTAGGCGAAGTGGCCGTGCCGCAATGAATTCCACTGCCCCTTGTCGACAATGGCCAGCAGCGAATGAAACTGCAGCAGCAGCACACCGCCCGGGGCGGTCGCCTGCGCCCGCAACTGGAATGCTGCACGCTGATCCGCGTCGTGCATGATGCCGAACGAGTCGAGCACGACGTCGGCGATGTTGGAGCCGCTGACTTCGGCGAACCCGCGCTGGGCCAGCAGCGGCAGCCAGGTACCGCCGTGTGGGCTGCCGAACTCCCGGACGGTGGCCCCGCGCAACAAACCCGCCTCTGCGACACGTTTCACGGCCTGCGCCGCCTGATCCCGCAAGGCCTCCGGTTCGATACCGCGTGGCTCAGAGGTCACCGTGTCGTCGTTGCTGAGTTGGGCGAGGCCGCACGCGACGCACAAGTCCATCGCAAGCTCATGCGACGCCTCATCCGAGCTGACCGGATCGGATGCCAACGGAAAGTGATCTGCGGCCGGCACTTTCCCGACGTCGAGAACTCGACTCAGGTCGGTGCCCCCGCACCCCCGACACACGCTCATGCCGGCATTGCTCCCGCCGCATTGCTCACCAGCATGCCCGGGTTCTGCAGGCTGGGCGGGAAGACGAGCTCGCCGCCCCAGTCGTGGATGTAGCTGAGTTGTTGGCGCAGTTCGGTTTCCAGGTTCCACGGTAGACCGAGCACGACGTCTGGCCGGTCCCTGGCGATCGACTTCGGATCGCGGATCGGGATCCGGGTTCCCGGCGTGTAACGACCGTGCTTGTAGGGATTGCGGTCGACGATGTACTCCAGCAGATCGCTGCGGATTCCGCAGTAGTTGAGCAAGGTGTTGGCTTTACCCGGTGCGCCGTAGCCGACCACGCGCTTGCCTTCGCTGCGGCACTGCAACAGGAATCGAAGAAGATTCTGGCGCAGCGTCTCGGTGCGGTGGCGGAGTTCGAGGTAACCCTGGACCCGGTGCAGCCCCGCCGCCTTCTCGGAGCGCAACACCTCGACGACCCGCTCGCTGGGCGGCGCAGCGATCCGGGTCGGCTGAGCCCAGATCCGTAGAGAGCCACCATGTGTCGGCAACAGCTCGACGTCGACAGCCGTCAGGCCCGCGGTGGCCAGCGCACGACTGGCCGACAACAAGGTGTAGTACTGGAAATGCTCGTGGTAGATCGTGTCGAACTGGGCATTTCGCACCAGCGGAAGCGCATGGTGGACTTCGATACTCAACCAACCGTCGTCGGCCAGGAGCGTGCGCAGCGATCGGGTGAACCCGCGCAGGTCGGGGATGTGGGCGTAGACGTTGTTGGCCACCACCAGCGAAGCCGGGCCGTGTTCGGCCCGGACCCGCCGTGCCAGCGTCTCGTCGAGAAACTCGGTGACCGTCGGCACGCCGCGCTCGCGGGCGGTGGCACCCACGTTCACCGAAGGCTCGATACCCAGGCACGGAATGCCCGCGGCGACCACATGCTGCAGCAGGTACCCGTCGTTGCTGGCCACCTCGACCACCAGCGACTCGCTGGACAATCCCAGCCGCTTCACCGACTGCTTGACGAAGTTCTTCGCGTGGTCGACCCAGCTGTCGGAAAACGAAGAGAAATAAGCATATTCGGTGAAGGTCTCCTCCGGTGTGATCAGTGCGGGAATCTGTAACAGCAGGCACTCCTCGCACAGCCGTAGATGCAACGGGAAGGTCGGCTCCGGCAGGTCGAGCTCGTCAGGATTCAGAAACTTTTCGCAGGGCGGCGTCGCGCCGAGGTCCAAGATGCTGACCAATCGGTCGGAGTCACACAAACGGCACTTCATCGAATCCTCACTTCATCCATCGGTACGGCATCGTCATCCGCGGAAATATCTGCGGTGGAGGCGCTTTCGTTAAGGTCGGTGACGGCGGCCAGATCTGCGGCATGGCTGCGCACGCCGTTGTGGATCAGCTCGCCCAGCCCGTGCTGATAGAGCCAGAGGCTGTTCTGCTGACCGGTGAACGACGCCTCGCCCGACATGCCACCCCACGGCGTGAAGCCGCTGCCCAACCCGATTCCGAACAGGCCAGGTATCGGCCGGCCGTCGGCATCGAGCAGGCGGGCATCCGAACTCACCGCGGGCCCGGTCCGCGCCAGCGGCACCGGGTAACCGTCCTTGTCGAACACCGGAACGGTGGCCAGTCGATAACCGAACGCCGACACAATCAGGTCGGCGTCCTCGAAGAAGGTGACCAGTTCGTCCCGGGAGGTGTCCTGCAGCGACCTCAGCACGGCACGGTTGTCCGGTGCCATTCCGTCTTTGCCGTGCATGCGCCGCCACATCTGGCGGCCGTCGCCCTGCAGGCCGCCCAACCGGTGCACCCGGCCGGTGGCCTGGCAGACGTCGGACTCGGCGAAGCGGTAGGAATCGGCCTCCGCCTCGGCCCGGGAGTAGTAGGTGACCCGGGGTTCGGTGCGGTGCAGGATCTGGACGCCGCGAACTTCGAAACGCACTTCGGGCATACGCTCCAACAGAATCCACGCCGACGAGAATGCGCTGTGCGACCCTCCGACGATCAGTGCCCGCACCGGCCGGTCTTTGCTCAGCAGCAGCTGACCGACCTGCTCGGCGGCGCCGTGCTTGAGCAGTCGGTGACTCGAGATGACCTTGTGCCGCCAACGCGCGACGTCGATGCCGGTGGCCCGCTCGATACCGTCCCACGACGTGTTCGGTTGCCCGCCCAGTGCCATCACGGCGCTGGCGGCGTGGATGGTCTCGCGTTCACCGTCGGCGGTGCTGATCACCACCACGACCGAGCCGTCGGGCTGCAGGTGCAGCGCGCGGGCCGTCGCGTCGGTGTAGCCACGGCTGGTGGGGTGGCGATCGATCTGCGCGCTGATCGCGGCGTGTACGCGCCGCTCGAATCGGTCGACCAGTTCCAGCGGCGGGTGGCCGGTGCGCCACCCCTCCATCTCATGGGTGACGGGGTCGTGCCGAACCTCGGTCAGCGCCGGTTCGCAGTCCGTACCGTCCAGGCATTCCAGAAACGAGCGACCGGGCGAGTCGGCGTTGAGGGCGTACTGGCCCAGTGAGCCTCCGCCGGTGTCCCTTTCGACGACGGCAACGCCGCGATCCAGCCACGGGCCGAGCCGGCCGTTCTGCGCCGCCCAGACCAGCGGACCCGTTCCCGCCGGCCCGCCACCCAGGATCACCGTCTCGAACGCGGGCCGGCCTTCGGCGACAACCGCCCTGTTTCCGCGAAGTCGTGATGGGACCAGCTTCGTCAACCGCGAACGGAGCATCACAGTTGCCCCCTTTCAAGCCAATGGGTGTGGGATGTTCGGCGACTCGGGTTCACAGCACCGCCTCGATGGCATCGACGTAGGCGTCGGTCATGGCGCCGACGGTGTAGTGGGCGCGCATGCGTTCGTAACCGCGTCGCCCCATCGCCGGCAGCGCCGCGGGATCGGCCAGCACGGCGGCCAGCTGGTCCCGCCACGCCGACACCGTGATCGGCTCGACGACGAATCCGGCTGCGCCGAAGTCCAGCATCTCCGGGATCGCGCACACCGCCGACGCGGCGACCGGAACCCCCCGGCCCATCGCCTCGATGATCGCCATTGGGAAGGCCTCGGAACGACTTGGCACACAGAGCAAGTCAGCGTCAGCCAGCGCCGGGCCCGGACCCGCCGACCAGCCACGCCACTGCACTCGGTCGGCCAATCCCGCCGGAGTGGCGGCCTGCAAGCGCTCCCGATCGGGACCGTCACCGAAAATCGAGAGCCGCCAGGGCAAGTCGGTCAGGCCACTCAGCGCCTCGATCAGCACATGCGGGTTCTTGTGCTCGAGGATCCGCGACAGCATCACCAGGTGTGGCGGATCGCCGGCAGCCCGGACCGGCCGGGCCGGCAGCTCGGGCGACGGCACGCCGTTCGGCGCGACGAAGTGGCGGCCACGCAGTGTGTGCCGGGAGCGCATCATCTCCCAATGCCGCTGCGCCAGAACAACGAATCCGTCGGAACGGGACATCGCCGCGGCCAACGGTCGCGAGTAGATCCGCCGGTCCGGCTCGGGCGGGACGTGTGGCGCAACCAGCCAGCGACGACCATTGCCCCCCGCGCGCCACAGCGTGGCGAATCCCGTCTCGGTGTTGGTGTCGCCGCTGATGAGCACGGCGGGACCGGTGGGGATGTCGAGCGCGGGCGCCCACCACGGTTGGCGCACCACTCGAACGCCGTGCGGGATTTCTTTGATCAGCGGGCCGAATCGCTGCATGCACACCACGGTCACCGGGTAGCCGCGGCGGTGCAGTTCGCCGGCGAGCAATGCCTTTTGGCGCTCCGCGCCGCCGTACACCAGCCGGTTGGTGGTGATCACCACGGTGGGCCGGTCCGTGCGGCGCTGTGCGGCGATCGCGCCGCTCCTGATCTTTCGCCGCGAGCGCTGGATACGGTCCAAAAGCGTTGTGCCGGCGAGGTATACATCGGCCTTGTGGACGCCGTGCTGATGCTCGAGCAGCAAGGCGGCGTTGGCCCGCAACATGTCGTTGTTGCGCAGCCGCTCGATGGGCGCCACTTCCGCACCGTGTGTGGCGCCCGGCCCGTGTGCCGTGGGGTCCAGCGCGGGATTACCGTGCTCGACCGGGAGTTCGTCGGCCATCAACAGCCGCCACCCGGCCGTTCGGGCGCGGTGCTGCCAGTCGGCCTCTTCGCCGTAGAGAAAGAACTCCTCGTCGAACCCACCGATCTGCTCCCACGCCGCGCGTTTGAGCGCGATGCAGGCCCCGGCCATGTAGCCGTCGATGCTCGACGATTCGGCGGGTTTGCGCGCATAGAGGTGCGACAACGCCGTCCCCCGCAGCGCAGGGCTGTAACCGGTGGCTGCGACCAGCGCCCGGGTCAGCGTTGCGTGCCGGCTCACGTGGTCCCACGGCTGAGGGCCGCCGATCGCCTCGTCGAGCAGCATGGGCGCCACCGCCGCGACGCCGGGCTGCTGGATCAGCTCGAGGGTGCGGGTCGGCGGTCCGAGCAGTCGGGCATCGGGGTTGAGCAGCAACAGATCCGAGCCGGCCGGGGTGTGCTCGACGAGAGCGTTGAGGGCGGCCGCGTAACCGATGTTGACCGGCCCGAACACCCAGTGCACGTCGGGGTGACGCGCGGCCAACTCCTCGCGGCCGGGGTAGTCGGCTCCGCTGTTCTCGTACACGTAGACCGGCAATGCAGGCATGTGCTGGTCCAGGCTGGCGAAACACTGCTCGAGCAGGTCGTGACTCTTGTAGGTGACGATCACCACCACCAAGGGGGGCCCGGACCGCGGCGGGGGCACACCGCGGTCCGGGAGCTTCAGGTAGGCCCGGTCGGCTACGCGTGTCATGCGATCACCTTCTTACGACGAAGTGTCGCCAGGCTCGACCAGTCCACCGGACCGATCGCCAGGTTGACCGCCAGATACACGATCGCCGCGGCGCCCAGGACGAAAATCACGTGCTGCCCCGAAAGCGCAAGCGCTACAACGACACTGATTGCGACAGGGATCAGCAACCGGAGCATGAACGATGTCGGCGTCCGGTAACCACAGGTGCGGTGCAGCCACCAGCTGGCCAGCACGAAGCCGAACAACTCGGTGCAGACCAGCGAGAAAGCCGCGCCCACTGCGCCGAATCGGCTGTCCAGCAACAGGTTCAGCGTGACGTTGAATGCGAGCGAGACGACGAAGGACTGGAAGAAGAAGCGCTGCTGATGGCAGGCGAACAGCCCCTGGCCGAGGGTCCCGGTGACGAACCGGAGTGCGACCGCGACGAACAGCAACGCCAGGGTCGGGGTTCCGCGACTCACGTAATCCTGATCGCCGAACAACTTGATCAGCGGGCCCGCCAGTAGCGCACCGACGACGGCAACCGGGACCGCCAGGAAGCTCATCAGTTCGACGCTCCGACGCAAGAAGCCGGCGAAGGCGCTGACGTCGCGGGAGAACAGCGAGGTGGCTGTGGACAGGGTCGACTTGAGGAAGAACACCGACAGTGCCTCGGTGTTGAACGCCACGGTGTAGGCCAAGCCGTACACGCCCACCTCGGCGTGGGTGCTGACCAACGAGACGATCACTCCGTCGGCGCGCCAGTAGAGCACCCCGATCACCATCACGCCCAGCAGCGGCAGGCTCTCACGGAGCAGGTCGGCGGCTTCCCGCGGCACGAACGCCGGCCGCAGTGTGACGTGGCGCCCGGCCGCGATGCCCTGGATCAGCAACTGCAACGCGGGCGGGATCAGTTGTGCGACGGCGAACCAGATGACGCCCTGGCGGGTGGTGACCAGCCAGGCGACCGCACCGAGAGTGGCCAGCCGGCTCGCGACGTCGGATAGCGCCACCGCAGAGAAACGCACGGTGGTCTGGAAGATGGGTTCGAAACGCGTTGTGAGCGTGAGCATCAGCAGCTGACCCGACAACACGACGAGCATGATGCGCACGTCGGCATCGCGGTAGACGAGTAGTCCGGCGGCGGCGGCCAGCGCAGCGAGCGGGACACAGTAGACCAGCGACAGCGCACTGTTGACCCGGACCAGGCGCTCCAGCTCGCCGCGGCCGGACGTCACCCGGCGCACGACGACCGTGCCGGTGCCCAGGTCCGCGAGGCTGGTCCACATGCCGATGAAGGCGACGGCGATGGTGAGCTGTCCGTAGCGGCCCGGGCCCAGGTAGCGGGCCGTCATCGCGACCGAGAACACCGACGCGAGCATGCCCAGTACCCGGCAGACCAGTTGTACCGACACCGCGTGCGCGATGCGGGTGTGCGGGATCGCTGAATCTTCCACGGAAGCCTGCACTTCCGCGGCTGTGGTTTCGGTCATCAATACGCCCCGTCGCGAGCCAGGACCGCCTTGATCGTCTTCGCGATGATCAGGGCATCACTGGTCATCGACCAGTTGTCGACATAGGACAGGTCCAGGCGCACCGACTCGTCCCACGACAGATCCGAGCGGCCACTGACCTGCCACAGCCCGGTCACCCCCGGCTTGACCAGCATCCGCCGTTTGACGTCGCCGTCGTACTTGGCGACCTCGCGTTGCAGCGGCGGCCGCGGGCCGACCACGCTCATGTCCTGGGTCAGCACGTTCAGGAACTGTGGCAGCTCGTCGATGCTGAACCGGCGCAGCACCTTCCCCACCTTTGTCACCCGCGGGTCTTCGCGGATCTTGAACAGCATTCCGCCGGTGCTCTCGTTGAGCGTGAGCAGCTTGTCGATCTGCTGATCGGCGCCGTCGACCATGGTGCGGAACTTGAACATCCTGAACGGCTTGCCGTCGAGTCCGATCCGCTCGGACGGATAGAAGACCGGGCCCTTGCTGGTGAGCTTGATGGCGATAGCCGCGGTGATGAGCAGTGGCGAGGTGCCGATCAGGGCGGCCAGCGCGAAGCAGAAGTCGAATGCGCGTTTCTGGAATCGCTTGGCTTCCTTGTATTGCGGCTTCTCGACGTGCAGTAGCGGGAAACCCGCCACCGGCCGCAGCGCCAGCCTGCCCTCGGCGACGTCCATCACGCCCGGCGCCATCACCAGGTCGACGTCCATCGTCTCCAGACGCCACATCAGCTGCCGGACGCCCTGAACCCCGAATCGCTCGGTACCGGTCAGCGCCACCGTGTCCGCGCCGCAATGCCCGATCGCGGCCACCGCGTGCGCATCGTCGCCGAGAATCGGGACGTCCCGACCGTTGATCACCAGCTTCTTGCCGCGGGACGGCCCGTATCCCGGGATACCGCACCCGACAACGACATAGCCGTCGCCGGCGTTGCGGGTCAGTTCCTCGGCCAGATGGGTGACGGCCTTGCGGTCGCCGATCGCCAGCACCCTGGTCTGAAACTTGCCGAGCGCTCGCCGGCGGGCGATGTGGCGGCGCCACCAGACCCGGCTCACCAGCAGGGTGAAAGTCCCCACCGGCAGGGCCACCGCCAGATAGCCGCGGGCCAGGAAGATCTTCGCGAGAAGCGTAGCCATCGCGATGATTCCGAACGTCCAGAACGACGCACTGATGATCCGCCGGTACTCCTCGAGCCCACCGCCGATGATCCGAATCGAGCGGGCATTGAACATGGCGATCGACGTCAGCCAGAGCAGGGCGAACCCGATCGAGAACATGGTCATCACCGGGCCCGGGTAGCCGGACACCTTCGGGGAGTCCCCGAACCGGGCCAGCTGCGCGAGGGCGACTGCGGCACAGACGATCACGGTGTCGGTGATCCGCAGCCGGGTCGAGTACCAGTGCAACCAACGTCGCGCCGGCTCGGTGTTCTGGGTCGGCGGCGGTGGCGGAACGACCGGCGGTTGGCCGACGCGAGCGGTGGTCGACCTCGAGACCGGGCTCGACACTGAGGACGTCATCATTGCTCGAGCCCCCCGTAGGCCACGCCCGGGTAGCAGATCAGCTGCGCACGCACAGCCCGCAGCAGGGCGCCGGGGCCCTGCAGTAGATAGCGCCGCGCCAGCCGCCGGGGTTCACGGCTCAACCGGTACAGCCATTCCAGGCCGGCCCGCTGCATCCAAGCCGGCGCCCGCAGTTGCCCGCCGGCCAAGAAGTCGATGGCGCCGCCACTGGGCAGGAAGATCCGTGCGCCGGTCGCTGCCCCGTGCCGGTCGATCCATTGCTCCTGACGCGGTTTACCGAGGCTGACGACGAGAATGTCGGTACGGGCCGCGAGGATATCGGCTTCCAAAACCTCAGAGCCCGTTTCGATCTCAGCTGCGTCCGGCGACCACATTCCCGAGACCGCCAATCCCGGATGGGTTTCGGCCAACCGCTGGGTCAGCCGCCGGTGCGTCTCGGGGCTGCCGCCGAAAAAGCCGACCCGGCTGCCGGTCGCTTCGGCCAACGCGAGCACCTCGGGCAACAGGTCGGCGCCGGTGATGCGGGGCCAGCTTCGGGCCGTCAGGATTCGGCCCCGCCAGGCGATCGGCATGCCGTCGGCGAGCAGTAGCCATTCCAATTGCCCGACGGGTGCCGCGCTGACGGTCCGGAAGTGGTGAAGGTGATCGAGGTTCACCGAGCCGACGGCCAGGCCGATCGCCGAACCCGAACGCAACCGCGCATCGATGATCGACAGCACCTCATCGGTGTCGCGCCGCTCGACGATGCTGCCGCTGACCACCATTCGTACCGCCACCGCCGACGCGGTCATGACGCCGCCCGGGCCTGCGGATTGCGCAGCGTTCCCGTCAACTGGTTGACCGATCGCAGTAGTGGCCAGTTGGCGTCCTTGTCGGAGATGACCGTGACCGGCAGTGGCCAGTCGATGGCGAATTCCGGCTCATCCCAGCGGAATCCCTGCCCGGCGTCAGCCTGATACGGACCGCTCATCTGATAGAAGACCTCGGTGTTGTCGGCGAGGGTCTGGAAGCCGTGGGCCACGAACGGCGGCAGAAACAGTGCCCGCCGGTTGTCGGCGCTCAGCTGCACCATGACGTGCTTGCCGTAGGTCGGCGATCCCGGGCGCACATCGACGGCGACGTCGGCGATGGCACCGCGGGTGCAGCGGACCAACTTGGCCTCGGCGTGCGGCGGCACTTGACGATGCAGTCCACGCAGCGTGCCGCGGGAGTAGTTGTAGGAGATGCTGGTCTGCACGACACCGGTGAGCAGTCCGAACTCTTCGAATTCCTCGGCGCAAAAGGTGCGGGTGAAGAAGCCGCGGTCGTCGCGGTGCGGCTCGACGTCGACGATCATCACGCCGTCGACGTCGGTCGGGGTGTACTTCACCGGAGCTCTCCGTTCCAGAACAGCCGCTCGTCCACCTGCCCGGACTTCAGCAGGTACTGAATTTGCTTGAGCCGGGTGTGCCCGCGACCGTGGAAGGTCTCGGGATCCATCGCGATGCTGTCGAACACCCGGTGCAGCTGAGCGGCCCCCGCCGCGACGTCCCACACGGCACGAAAGTCCGGGAACACTTCGCGAATCTTCCCGAAGGCCACCCGGTAGCTACGGTTGTCGGCGCTGGGTGGGCCGAAAGACAGCTCGCAGCCGGGGAATTCGGCGCTCACCGTCTCGGCGATCTCACGCACCGTGCGATTGTTCTCGTCGCTCCCGACGTTGACGACCAACCGGTGCACTGATTCGCGGTCGGCCCGCAGTGCGCACCGGATCGCCTGGGCGATGTCCAGCGCGTGCACCAGCGGACGCCACGGCGTACCGTCGCTGGTCATCGCGATCTCGTGTTCCGTCCACGCCAGCCCGGCCAGGTTGTTCAGCACGATGTCGAATCGCATCCGCGGCGAGGCCCCGAATGCCGTCGCGTTGCGCATGAAGGACGGCGAGAAGTCGTCGTCGGCCATCGCACCGACATCCCGCTCGACCAGGGCTTTGCACTTGGCGTACGGGGTGAGCGGGTTCACCGGGCTGGTCTCGTCGACGGTGCCGTCGGCGATGCCGTAGACGCTGCACGACGACATGTAGATGAAGCGGCTGACGCCGGCGCGCTTGGCACATTCCGCCAAATGCACACTGCCGTGGTGGTTTACCTGGTAGGTCACGTCACCGATCAGGTCGCCGATCGGGTCGTTGCTGAGCTCGGCCATGTGCACGATCGCGTCGAAGCCGCGCAGGTCGTCGGCTGTGACATCGCGGATGTCGCGGACCAGCGTGACCGGGGTGACCCGGTCCGGTGCGCCGGCCAACTGACCTCGGCACAGCCAACCGGTCTTGTAGTAGCCGGTGTCGAGACCGACCACGTCGTGACCGTCCTCGATCAACACCGGGGCGAGCAAACAACCCAGGTAACCTTCGATGCCGGTAACCAGCACTCGCACTGTTCTCGTCCTCCGTCGTCGTGGTCGGCGCTAGTTGACCGAAAAATTGGAATCGGGATCCAGGACCGCTTTTTCGATCGTGAAACCCTCGGCATAGCGGGAACGGCACTGCACCCCGCGCACCCGCATCAAGCCGAGGAAGGCCTCGTCGTCGAACCAGCCGCGGCCGGCCTGAGACGGGTAGCAGTCGGCGAGCAGCCGCGTCTTGTGGTTCGCCGCGTCCTCCGAGATCGGAAGGTAAAGGGTCGGATTCGGCAGATCCGACTCCCACTTCAAAATCTCGTAGCCCAGCACCAGGTGGTCGCGGAACTCGGTCGGAATCAGCTCGGCGAGCAGCCGGTGGTCCTGGTGATAGTCGGCGCGCTGCGGGCCAAGGACCATGTCCGGTTCGCACGTGCGGCGGAAGTCCGCCAGCGTCTGCTTCGCCGTTCCCCAATTGTCGGGAAGACGGCCATCGGGGAGGTCGGCCACCGTCAACCGGATATCCGCGGTCGGGCACAACGCAGCGAACGCGTTCTTCTCCTCGACCTCACGGACGGTGCCACCACCGGTCATCACCAGCGCGTGAATCACCAGATTAGGTTTGTCGCGGGCGATTTCGATGAGCGTCGCACCGGCTCCGATGACGATGTCGTCACAGTGGGCACCGATGACGGCCACCGAGTTGAGGTTGACAGGCGACAGCGACATCATGCGGACTTCTCCACCGGGGCGTCGTTGTTCCACACCATCCAGGGATGAATTCCCTTGTAGTAGTTGGCGTCCAGCTCGGCACGCTCCTTGAAGGTGTCCGCCGGCCGCCAGAATCCGTCGTGCTGGTAGCCGATCAACTTGCCGGTGCCGGTCAGCGCCATACAGGCATCGGCGACCAGGTCGCCGTTCTCCGGAATGAGGTCGATGACGTCTTGCTTGAGCACGAAGTAGCCACCGTTGATCCAGATCGGGAATCGCTCGATCGGCGCGATGTCCTTGATGTCACCCTGCTGGGTGATGTCGACGCAGTGAAACGACGACTTCGGCGGCACGACCAACATCGACGCGGTGGCGCCGGTGGAGGTCGTGCGCTCGACGATGTGGTCGAGCGGTGCGTCGGTCAGCACGTCGGCGTAGTTGGCCAGGAAGTATTCGTCGTCGCCGAGGTATTTGCGGACCCGCCGCAACCGCTCACCGATCGGCGACTCCAGCCCGGTGTCGACGAAAGTGATTGTCCAGTCGTCGATGTCGGAGTCGAAGAGCTCGACGTTCCCCGACTTCATGACGAAGTCGTTGGACTCGACCTCGCGGTAGTTGAGGAAGAAGTCTTTGATCTTCGCTCCGCCGTAACCCAGGCAGAGGATGAACTCCGTGTGGCCGTAGTGGGCGAAGTACCGCATCACATGCCAGACCAGCGGGCGCGGCCCCACCATCTGGAGCGGCTTGGGTACGACATCGTCTTCCGCGGTGCGCATACGCATGCCGTAACCACCGCAGAACAGGACAACCTTCATCTTGTCGACCCTTTCCCCGAGCCGGCTCACACAAACCGACCTTCACTATTAAAGGCAGTATACATACTTTTAGGATGGTGTGAAGCTCATATCAAACTCTTTGCTTTTCATCACACTTTTGGTCTCTCCGCCCCCAGTACCGGGAAGCGAACGCCCGGGAAACACCGCCACACGCCCCAGTTGGGGGTTAGCTCAGCAAATTGCAACGGACCGCGAGACCCGCTCAGCGCCCAACAGGCTGGACGGTCGCGGTGGGGCTCACCGGCGAGGCGCCCGAGCGCTGACCGCCGCTCTCGAAACGGCGTTTGAGCCTCAGCAGCGGGGTCTCGAAAAACCGGAAGCTCAGGTAGGCGGCCAGGATCACCGCGCACAGCGTGCCGGCGAAAAGCAGCGGTCCATGGTCGAGATGTGCGGCTCGGCGCACCCCGTTCGCACAGAGCATGTGCAGTAGGTACACGCCGTAGCTGATCACTCCGACGAATACCAGCGGCCGCCAGCGCAGCAGCGGGTGCAACGACGTCCGTCCGACCAGGCACGAGCTGACCACGACCATGACCATCAGACATTGGGTAGCCTGCTGCGGTGCGTCCAGCGCCACCGCGGCGATCAGCGCCAGCGCCGTGACCGGAGCCGACCAGACCCGACCGAGGACCGTCGCCAGCGCCGCGAACCCACGAGGCGTGCTCGCCGTCAGCGCCGCTACCGACGCCAGCAGGATGGGCAACGACAGGCTGGCCGGAATGCGGCCCGGCAGCGCCCGTGCATCGCTCAGGTGTCCGAAGCCCTGCGAAATCGCCACCAGCACAGCCAGACCCGTCACCGGCACCCAGACCCTGCGACGCCCTAGCACGAGCGCCCCGACGAGCAACGGCGGCCACAGCAGATAGAACTGCTCTTCGGTCGCCAGCGACCAGGCGAAGTAGAACGTCACCGAGTTGGCGTGAGCGAGGTCGACGAACCAGTTCGACGTAAAGGTCAGGAACGCGGGCAGATGTTCGAAGAACTGTCTGCCGTCCGGTTGGTCACGGCGGGTAGCCGCGACCAGCAGGACGTAGAGCAGCAAGGTCGCGTAGTAGAGCGGGAGGATTCGGAGGGCACGCCGGGCGTAGAACTTTCGCAGGGAGATCCGCTGCGTCGACTGGTACTCGCGAATCAGCAGGGTGGTGATCAGGAAGCCGCTGATGGCGAAGAAGAAGTCCACGCCCAGATAGCCCTTGGTCAGAAACGACGCACCCGTGGTGCCCGAAGTGTGGTGCCACACGACGGCGATGACGCTGAGCGCGCGCAGGCCGTCCAGCGCGTCGAACCGGGTCATCGCCTGGAAGTGGTCGAAATCTGCCCGGACGAACGACGCCGTCATGCAACTTCTCGCGGCGGATGAATTCGCCCAGTCAGCAAACTACGAGAGTATGCTGGCCGCAGTGTCGGCGCAGTCGGGCCGAGCGCGACTCCGACCGCCGAAGCACGCACCGCTCGATCTCCCTGGGCTCCGCGCCCTACGCTTCGCGCACGTCGTTCGCTCCTTGCCGCCGCCCTCATCTCCGTCCAAATCATACTTTTAGAATCAAATACGGCAATGATCAGACTCTATGTTTTGTGCGGTCAGGCCCAGCTGGAGCCGACGGCGGCGTCGGTGCTCGACATGTTGTTGCCGGCGGTCTGCACCTTCTGGCCGTGGCTGTTGGCCTGCTCGTAGATCACCTGGAAGTTACGTCCCAACGAGGTGATGAACTCCTGGCAGGCCACCGAACCCGAACCGCCCCAGAAGTCACCGGCAGCCAGCACATCGCGAACGATGGCCTGGTGCTCGGCCTCCAGGGAAGCGGCCTGAGCGCGGATCAGCGCGCCATGGGCATCGACGTCACCGAACTGGTAATTGATCGACATAGTTGTTCTCCCAAACCTTTTCGAGTGATGACCGGGCTAGCTGGACAGGATCTGCTGCGAGGCCTGCTCTTGGCTCTCGTAGTTGTTGGCGTC
>NZ_PKEK01000105.1 GCF_002863225.1 Mycobacterium sp.
ATCTCAGCCCAATCCTCCACTGACAACAACTCCCTTCTCCTCTCGGCTCATAAGCCGAGACTCAGACGAAGGGGGTCAAAATTCAGGCGTCGACACGGGGTCAGTTTTCAGGCGACGCCGACAGCCACCAGTGTGGCCGGGGGTTTAGTCGCGAGCGCGCTCTTCGGGCTGATCTGGAAACGCCTCAGCGACAACGAACCGGCTCCACCGAACCCTAAAGACCTGAGTCGCTCAGTTGGCACAGTCCTGCTAGGAGCAGGGCTGCAGGGGCTAGTTTTCGGCGTAGTGAAAGCGGCCGTTGACCGCGCAGGGGCCCACAGTTAGCAAGCGATCACGAACGAACCAGCACCCCGAGAGTCGCCGCTCGGCGTCGGATAGAGCTAGGGCTGGCAACGCATCTCACGCTTCGGCTGGAAACGCGGCCCGGATAAGCCGCATCTTCCACTAGCGAAATGTGATGTCAAGCCCTCGCAGTCCCGCGGCGCTTGTCACGCTGCCGGTCGACACGGCGCCCAGAAGTTGACGTCGCCGCCACCAACCCCAGCGCGTCCTCGGCAGCCAGTGGCGAGACGGCGGGACCGGCGGTCGGCGGCGAGGGCTAGCGCGAGCCACAGATCGCCGGGCTGACGGATCCGGCTACCTTGCATAGACTCGGCTTCGTACCGTCACGCGCGCCGGTTCAGCCTCAAGCCTCATGCGCAATCCGCCAGTGAGGGAGCCGGACCGTCATGAACCAACGCGAGAATCCCCGTCACGGCCTGATCGTCGCCGAAGGCGCCAGCGAGACCGCGGTCGTGCTATCGGCCGTCGGCACCATCGACATGTTGACCGCCCCGCAGCTCCAGACCCATGTCGACAGCGTACTGTCGCGCCGACCGTCGGCGTTCATCGTCGACCTGTCGCGGGTGGAATTCCTCGGTTCTGCCGGGATCAACGTGCTCGCAAATGCGCACAACCAGGCCGAGGACGTCGACTTTGGTGTTGTCGCGGACGGACCGGCGACTAGTCGTCCCCTGCGCCTGCTGGGCATCGACACGCTGATACCGATCTATCCCACGCTGGCCGACGCCGTCGACGCATTAGATACTGGCGAGAGCCGGACTGGCTGACCACCGGCGTCTCGTGCGCGAGACGGTCGATTGGCCGAAATCGCGTAAAAGACACGCACGCCGCGCGGCGCTGCCGAGGGCTGAGCGCACCGATCGGCTCCGCCGACAGTTCGCGAGCCGCGGTGTCATCGGGCAGGCCACAGGCCGGCTCGCGAAGGGCACCGCGTCAGAGCCGACCACGCATTCACCGTCCCCGGAACGCGTCCGAGAAATTCGACCTGGGGAGCGTGGCGGACCCAGGCATGTGCCCACTGCCACCGACGGTCCGCAGAGTCCCCAGCACGAAACAGCCAGTTGAGCCGTGGCGAGACCTGTTGGCGAACAATACTTTCGGTCCCGCGATCGAGACCCACTGTTGTTATCGACCTTGCGAAGACGACACCCATAGTTTCGCGGCGGTCAGTGTTGGCGATCATGAGGATTGGATCGCGACGGAGCGGGTAATACCCCCGGTGTTGGACGCATCACGCTAGCCCCGCGGGTGACCAGCCATGAATTTTGGAGTTTCTATGCCCCCCGCACGCAAGCCCGAGCAGTCCGCCCCCGCCAAAAAGAGTCCTACTGGCGCGCACGCCAATGGCTCCGACTCTGATCCGCGCGCCCAGCAGGGCTCGTATCTGACTACCGCACAGGGGCTTCGGCTGCCCGACACCGACCATTCGCTGAAGGCCGGCAGCCGCGGCCCCTCGCTGCTAGAGGATTTTCACCTGCGGGAGAAGATCACTCATTTCGACCACGAACGCATTCCCGAGCGTGTGGTGCACGCCCGCGGTGCCGCCGCGCACGGCGTCTTCGAGTCTTACGGCACGGCGTCGCCGTACACGCGGGCCGGTTTTTTGGGCCGCAAAGGCACCAAAACCGATGTGTTCTGCCGGTTCTCGACGGTCCTGGGTTCGCGCGGGTCAGCCGACACCGTCCGCGACACCCGCGGATTCGCGGTCAAGTTCTACACCGGCGAAGGCAACTTCGATCTCGTCGGTAACAACATCCCCGTCTTCTTTATCCAGGACGGCATCAAGTTCCCCGATGTCATTCACGCCGGTAAGCCCCAGCCCGATCGGGAGATTCCGCAAGCGCAGTCGGCTCATGACACGTTCTGGGATTTCGTCTCGCTGCACACCGAGGCCACCCACCACGTGCTGTGGAACATGAGCGATCGCGGTCTGCCCCGGTCGTATCGCACCATGGAAGGTTTTGGTGTGCACACCTTCCGGCTGTCCAACCGCCGCGGGAAGACCTTCCTGGCGAAGTTTCACTGGAAGCCGGTGGCCGGCGTGCATTCCCTGGTCTGGGAAGAGGCGCAATTGGCCGCCGGCTGCGACCCGGACTTTCACCGCCGGGACATGGCCGACGGCATCGAGGCGGGTGCTTTCCTGGAGTACGAATTCGGCATCCAGGTCATGCCCGACGACGGCACCGACACCTATGAGGGCATTGATCGGCTCGACGCGACCAAGCTGGTGCCTGAGGAGCTGGTGCCGGTCGAGCCGATCGGCAAGTTGACCCTAAACCGCAACCCCACCAACTATTTCGCCGAAACCGAGCAGGTCGCCTTCCACACCGGCAACCTGGTGCCCGGCATCGAACCCACTAACGACCCGCTCATGCAGGCTCGGCTGTTTTCCTACCTCGACACTCAGCTGACCCGGCTCGGCGGACCCAATTTTTCTCAGCTGCCGATCAACCGGCCGCACTGCCCGGTCAACGACATGCTGCGCGACGGTTTCCACCAGCACGCTGTGCACACGGGGCAGGCGCCGTACCGTCCCAACAGCATCGACGGCGGCGAACCCAATGTTGCGGCCGCCGACGAGGGCGGCTACGTGCAGACGCCTCGGCACATTGAGGGGCCAGCCGAACGGGCTCAGCCCGCAACATTCGACGATCATTTCACCCAACCGGCCCTGTTTTACCGCAGCTTGACCGAGATCGAGAAGATCCACATCATCGAGGCCTTCACCTTCGAGCTCGGCAAGTGCTACGAGCAGGCCATCAAAGAACGCGAACTGCAAGTGCTGGCTAATGTCGACACCGGGTTGTGCGCGCAGGTCGCCGCCGGTTTGGGATTGCCGGCACCGCAGGGACATCCGCCTGCGGAGGTGCCGCTGTCACCGTCGCTGTCGCAGATCGTCACCGAGCCGGGGCCGGTCGACGGACGCAAGGTCGGCATCATCGCCGACGTCGGCGCTGACCTGGCCGGAGTGGGCAAGCTCATCAAAGCCCTTCTTGAGCGCGGCGTCGTGCCATTGCTCACCGCCCCTGCAGGCGGGGAACTGAAGTCGGGCCGACGATCCGAGATCGTCGAGCGCACGTTGGTGACTGCGCGATCTATAGAATTCGACGCGGTTGTCGTGGCGGGTGGCACCACGCCAGATGTCCGGCATACTCCGTTGCTGCAGGAGGCTTTTCGGCACTGCAAGCCGATCGTGGCATGGGGAGACGGTCGAGCAGTCATCGAACATGCCGGTATCGACACCGACGCGCCCGGTGTGCAGTTCGGAGAGTCGGTCGACAAGAATTTCATCGGCCACCTGACCACCGCCTTGGGCCTGCACCGGGTCTGGGACCGCGCGCTCGCCGTACATGAGCCTGTCGCATTGCGCTGACTGCACCGTGCGATCAACGCACCCCGGCGACCATCGCGGGTTACATTCTCGACCGAAGGTGAGCGGATGACTCACGCCCGGCCGTTCACCCACGACGAACCCGGCACCGACGAATCGACGTGGCTGCTGGATGCGCGGTGGGACTCGGTGGCGCGACTGGCGCGCGACACCGTCCCGCGGCGCTATCCGCACGTCATGGTCATTGCGCCGCACCCGAACGACGAAACCTTGGCCCTCGGAACAACTCTGGCCGATCTCGCAGGCGGTGCGGCGACGGTCACCGTGATCATTACCACCTACGGTGGTGGCGGAGCGGGCTCCACCGAACGCCGCGTTGAAGGCGAGCGGGCGCTGAGCGCGTTGGGCGACCACATCCTGACGCACTGGTGGGACTTCCCCGACGGGGCTCTCGGCGGTGCCACCGACGCGATCATCGATCGCCTGAGTGACCGGATCGGCGCCCACTTTCTGCTGCTGGCACCAGTGGAGTGCGACGGCCACAGCGACCACGAGGCGGTCTCGGTGGCAGCAGAAGTCTGCGCCCGTGAGGGGCGCTGCGCTGCGCTGCTGCTCTACCCGGTGTGGCTGTGGCACTGGGCCACACCCGATGACGTCGACTTCGCGCGACAGCGCACCACCGCGCCGTCACTGCCGGCTATGAGCGCCAAGGATAGCGCCCTCAACTGTTATGTAAGCCAACTGAATTCGGCCGACGGCTCCCCCGTCATCGGGCCGGCGCTGCGCACCCGGGCCCGCCGTGTTATAGAGACGGTACTCATCCCGCTGCCGGCCGACCTGGCGGCGCGCGTCGACGGGCACATCGCCAAACCGCGTTCCCGCGCCGAGATCGCGCAGTCCTTCGACCCGATGCTTAACGACGGGGTCACCGACCCCTGGCGTTTGGACGCATCGGAATACGAGAAACGGCGATTGGCGCAGACCCTGGCGCGCCTGGGCCGCCCCCGCTACCACCGTGTCCTCGAAATCGGTTGTTCGACCGGTCAACTCGCTGAACGGCTACGTGCCCACGCCGACTATGCGGTGGGGCTGGACGCGAGCGACCGGGCACTGGATGCCGCGCGCGCGCACCGACGCGGTGCGTTGGATTGCCGGCACAGCGCCGGCGGACATACCGCGCGAACAGTTCGACCTCATCGTGTCTCCGAGGTCACCTACTTCCTCAATGGCCCTGATCTGTACGCGACGCTACGGGCCGTGCGCCGCCGACTGCGCCCCCGCGGCGAAATCCTGATCGCCAACTATGCCGCGCCGACCCAGGACACCCCGCTCGACGGGCCGACCGTGCACCGCCAGGCCGAGGCGGTCCTCGATCTGCCGATGCGGGCCCGCTACCAGGACGCCGATCTAACGATCCAGGCGTGGGGCGAACCAAGATCTCTCCACCAGGAGTACGGAGGTGTCTCATGACGTCGGTGCGCCACATGGCCGTCGTGGTGCCGGCCCGCGACGAGCAGGACCACATCGAGGCGTGCCTATTCAGCATCACCGCCGCGATCGCCGAACTGCGCCACCGCCATCCCGGCGTGACCTGCGATGCCACAGTCGTGCTGGATTGCTGCACAGATCAGACGGGCCCGTTGGCTCGCGCGCACGGCGCACGGACGGTTCGCAGCTGCGCCGGCCGGGTCGGAGCCGCCCGCCATGCCGGCGCGATCGATGCAATCACCCGCGCCCGCGAGGCCGGCATCCCCGCAGATGCAGTCTGGTTGGCCAACACCGACGCCGACACCATCGTGCCCGGGTCGTGGCTGACCACCCAATGGCAGTTCGCCAACACCGGCGCCGACGCCGTGATTGGAACCGTCACCCCCGATCGGCTCAACCGGCACGCGAATCGGCTGTGGCGGCAACGCCACCGCCTGGTCGAGGGACACGACCACATCCATGGGGCTAACCTCGGGCTGCGGGCCAGCACCTACCAGACGGTGGGCGGTTTCGCCGCGGTGTCGCTGCACGAGGACCTCGACCTCGTCGACCGGATCAAGGCCGGCGGCTACCGGTGGGAAGCGACGCATCAGACCACCGTCACGACGTCGGCGCGTACCGCGTCGCGTGTCGAGGGTGGATTCGCCAGTTACATCGCCGAACTCGGCCCAAAGGACTCATCATGCGCCTAGCCGTCTTGGGGCCGTCCCGTCATCCAGTGGTCGAGCCCTACGCGGGTGGTCAAGAACGCTTCACCGCCGACCTGACCCGCGGATTACGTGGCCGCGGCCATCACGTGGAGCTCTACGCGCTGCCAGGCAGTGACCCGGCACTCGCCGATCGCGTGCATGCGATGCCGGAACTACCGCCGTTGTCACTGGTGGCCTCCGGGGACCCGAACATGCCCGAGGAGATGTTTTTGCACGACCAGTTCGTGTATCTGGCCGCTGTACGGGATCTCCTGCGCCGCAAAGATTTCGACGCCATACTCAACTAAAGCCTGCATCAGCTGCCGCTAGCGCTGAGCCCGGTGTTCAACATGCCCGTTGTCACGACGCTGCACACACCGCCGTTTCCGTGGATGGAGATCGGCGCCTGGCTTGCCGGGTGCAGCGGCAACTTCGTCGCCGTCAGCGCCGCGATGCAGCAGATGTGGTCGACGCTGGCCGATGCCCAAGTGATCCGCAACGGCGTGGATCCGCGGCGTTTCCCTCCCAGCGCCGGTGGTGAAGCGCTGTGCCGGGTCGGGCGATTCACCCGCGAGAAGGGCGCCGACATCGCCGTGGGGGCGGCGCTGGCCGCCGGCCGCCCATTGCGGCTGGCGGGTCCGATCAGTGATCCGGCGTGGTTTGAGCGCGTGATCCGACCGTACCTGGGTGATGCGGTGAGCTATCTGGGCGCGCTGAGCGGCGTCGAACTGGCCGACCTGTACGGCACGAGCGCCGCTACCTTGGTGACGCCGCGCTGGGAAGAGCCATTTTGCTTGGTAGCGGCCGAATCTCAGATGTGCGGCACGCCGGTGGTCGGACTGCGCCGCGGCGGATTGCCGGAGGTGGTGGACGACGACGTCGGCCGACTGGTCGATCCCGGCCATGGCGCGGTCCAGCGACTCTCGGCCGCCCTCGCCGACGTCGTCGGCTTCGAGCGCGAGGCTGTCGGCGCCCAGGCGCGCGCTACCCTGTCGCTGGATCTGATGCTCGACGGCTACGAACAACTGCTCATGACGCTCGGTTGCGCCGACACCGGGGCCGGGCCCCGGTCAGACGCCGACGCGATGTTCTCGAGCGTGGCCTCGTAATCGGTCATTACATCCATCACAGCGGCTACGGCCGTCATCTCCACCGCGCACCGAGCGGCCTGCGATCACCTGGTGGCGGCTTTTAGCGTCGAAGACGCACACGAAGCGCCCGACGACGCCCCGGCGGCCGCTCCTCATGGCGGTGCCGGCCGGCGATGCTGGGGACCCGACCGCATAGGATCAGTCTTACCGTTGGGTGCAAGAGGCCGCCCGTCGCTGTCGGACCAGGTTCGACTAAACAGAGGTGCCGTGGACATGCCTTGCCCGCAATCCCCGCAATTTGCCGTCTCTGCGTACAGCATCCGCGAGGTGACGGTGCTGTCGGGCTCAGGCGACATCGACCTATCCACAGCACCCCTTCTCGCCGAACAATCCGCGCTTTCGCTGGCCGACCACCCGGCGGCGCTGGTCTTCGATCTCACCAAGGTCGACTTCATGGCGTCGGCCGGCCTTAAAGTGCTGATGAACGCTCAGCGTGCCGGCGCCGCGAAGGTGGTGGTCGTCGCCGACGGACGCGCCGTACGCCGACCCTTCGTGCTCGCGGGATCAGCCGGGTCATCCCTCTGTACACGTCGCTGAGCAATGCCCTGGCCGAGATGAGCACTGCTTCCGCGCAGCCCCCCGCGGACGATTCGACCGGCTCGGGCCCAGCGGCGTAACTCGCACCGTACGGTAGTCGACCCTGACTGAAATGACCGCGGCGCACGGCGATTACCGTTCTCCGTGGCCCGCCCCGCATAGGACCGCTTCCCTTGGATGAACAGGTGTCTTCGTTGACCCAGGACCTCATCAAAGTCAGTCGTTTGCGCGACGACGACGACGTCACCACAATGCTCGAGCGGTTGGTGGGGCGGGCGACGCGGACCATCCCGGGCTGCGACCACGTGGTCGTCACGGTACTAACCCCCGACAACACAAACTCGAGACCGTCGCCGGCGGCGAGGCGACCTCGCTGACACACACGGTGTCAGACCTTAAACCCTGGCACGGACCAATTTACGAAGCAGTGATTTACCGCGAGCCGAGGCGGGTCGACGACGCGCACACCGAGGAGCGCTGGGAGGGTTTCCGTGACCGTATGGCGCAGGCTGGTTTCCGCAGCTGTTTGGCGCTGCCGGTGCCCACTCAACGGCACCCCCGAGTCGGGTTCACTCTTCTGGCCGGCAGTCCGCACCAGTTCGGCGATCACGTTCTCGACCTCGTGTTGCTGTTTGCCCTGCAGGGAGGTGCCGCGGTGGACAACGCCGCGCTTTCCGGCGACGCCCGCCAGCTGATCGATCAGCTGCACGAAGCGCTGGCCACCCGCGAAACTATCGGCCGCGCCTAAGGCATTCTGATGCACCGTCTTCCTGCGACGAGGAAGCGGCCTTCGCTATTCTGCGACGTGTCTCCCAACAGCGCAACGTCAAAGTCCGCGACCTCGCTGCGCAAGTCCAGCACGCCCAGCGCGACGATGAGCTCGAATCAGTCCTGGCGCGATGGTCCGCCACCGAAGCCGCGACCCCGCCGCTGCTAGCCCACGGGCACCGCCGCAACCCGAACACCTAAGCGCCGATCTCGCCTGGGTTCGACGACGCGTAGGAAGGTTGCGACGAAGCGGGAGGGTAGAGCAAGTTGTTGCACCACAGGCGTTTAGCCGAACGTGTTGAGTGCTAAGCGGTTCTTCGAGGACGCGCACTGAATGTGAGTTTGCAACCGGCGGCCGTTCGCGGCGGAGACATCGATGGATTCCTGATGGCGATGAATACAACCCTGACAGCAACTAGTAGAGGTCAGCGGTGGCACGATTTTTGGCTCGGCGAGCTCGGCCAATGGCTGATCACTTGCGGTCTGCGGGTGGTCATGGTCGCGGTCGCCGCGATGCTCGCTGTCCGATTCGTCACCTGGGTATGCGGCCAGATCACCCATCAGCTCGACGAAGAATTTGTCGAGAGCGACGCCTTGGTCCGGTCGGAATCGTCCAAGCATCGCCAAGCGGTCGCGTCGGTCATTCAGTGGGTACTCATTGTGCTGATCGCGATCTGGGCGGTCGTCCGCATCGCCGACGTGCTCAACTTCTCGGTCAAGGGCATGGTCGCTCCGGCCACGGTCATTGGAGCCGCGCTGGGTTTCGGCGCTCAGCAGGTCGTCCGCGACATCCTGTCCGGGTTTTTCATCATCGCGGAAAAGCAGTACGGCTTCGGCGATTTGGTCACCCTGACCGTCGTGTCGGCCACCGAGGCCAGCGGAACGGTGGAAAACGTGACCCTGCGGGTGACGCGGCTGCGCTCACCCGACGGCGAAATGTTGACCATTCCGAACGGCCAGATCGTGATAGCGGTCAACGAATCCAAGGACTGGGCCCGCGCGGTGGTCGACATCCCGGTGTCCACGACCGCCGACCTGCACCGTGTTGCTGAGGTGCTACGCCAGGAATGCGAACGCGCACAGGACAACTCAGGATTGGGTGAATTGCTGCTGGATGCGCCCACCTTGATGGGTGTGGAGAGCATTCAGGTCGATACCGTCACCCTGCGGATGGTCGCCCGGACCCTGCCCGGCAAGCAGTTCGAAGCCGGCCGGCAGCTGCGTGTCCTGGTCATTCGGGCGCTGGCCCGCGCCGGCATCGTGACCGCGGCGGATGCCACCGTCGGGGTCGTCGGCGGCCCGGGCGCCGATGCGGCCGCAGCCCAACAGCACGCGTACGAGAATTCCCGCGAGGTTCAAAGCTGATGAAGGCGACACTCAATGTTCTGGAAAGCAGCGGCGAGACCGGTAAGCGCTGGCCGAAACGGGCCTGGAGGACGAACTCGAGCACCGTCTGCCGGGGGCGAAGTGGCGGATCGAGGTACACGAGGCCGCCTTGGTGCAGGCGCCAGCGTCGGATGCCGGCATCGTCGACGCCGCGCGGCGCCTGCTGCTCGACCGCGGCTGGAATGTGGTGGTGTTTCTGACCGATCTCCCGCTGCATGTTCACCGCCGCCCGGTGGTGGCGCACGCGAACCCGGTTCAGAACATGGCGATTGTGTCGGTTCCTGCGTTCGGCGCGCTGGGTGCGCGGCCCCGGATACGCGAGGCAGTCGTGCGTCTGCTGGAGCGCCTGATCGGCTCGCACCAGCGCGGCACCAATGACCGACGCGATGCGTCGCATCCGCGGCGGCTGTCGGTTCAGCGAGTGAAAAGAACTCGGCACCGGCACCGCCGACGGGGCGTTCGACGTTCACCGCGCGGGTGTTGTCGGGCAACCTCACACTGCTGGGCGGCATGGTGGCAGCCAACCAACCCTGGCAGTTGTCGTTGCGATTGTCCCGTGCATTGACGGGCGCGGTGGCGGTCGGGGTGTTCGGCCTGGTGTATTCCGACGTGTGGCGGCTGTCGGACGCCTTCGCCTGGCGGCGGCTGGCCGGCACCTCGCCGCTGTCAGTCGGGGCGACCGCCGCGACGCTGATCGTGGGGGCCGAACTCTGGGAACCTGGGGTCGCCGGGAGCGCGCAAGCAGGTGATGCTGTTCAACGTCGGTACGGTGCTGACTGTCATTATGTCGTGAGCGTGCTGTACCTGGCGTTGTATCTGCTGGCTCTCGGCACCGCCTTCTGGTTCGTGGTCCCGCAGATCTCCACCACCGCTGTGGGTCACGCGGCCTCGCTGCGCGATTACTTTCAGCTCGCCTGGTAGACCTGCTCGTTGGCGATGATCGGCGGCGCGCTGGGTGCGGCCCCCGAAACTGACGACGCAGTCCGCGACGCGGCTTACGTCTGCCGTCTGGACGCACGAACAGAACAGCAGGAAGCCGCTTAACGGCGCCTCTGACCGGTAGCTAGTGTGTGCACGGGTAGCTCGCGAAGAAACGTCGCACGGGAAGCCGCTTTCGTCACGAATTGATCACGATTTACTTGCGTGACGTTAAGGTTCCACCCTGGTTTCTTAGAAAAGTGATGCGGCGCAGAGCAATTGGTGTCACGCAATTCACAATAGAGGTCGTCAAAACCACTCGGTCGTCCCAGCCGGCTCAAATGATCTGCTGCGGAATCATTTTCGCCGATCGGACTGATACACGTTCAGGTACCGTGGGTTTCGCGGGGCGAGCAGTGTTCCCGACACATCTGCGATCTATTTCGGAGGACACCACCATGACAAAAACAAGCCTTACCGCCACCACGGCGCGGCGCGTTGCCGGTATCAGCGCAAGCCTTCTGGGCGGGGCCGTCGCTGCGGGGATCGTCGCGGCACCGGCGGCTATCGCCGCACCGGACTGCAGCCCCGACGGCGTTCACACCACCGTCTCATCGGCCACCGGTGCGGCGCAGCAGTATCTTGCCGCGCATCCAGACGCCAACCAGGTAGTGACGGCGGCCTACGGTCAGCCGCGCCCGCAGGCAGCATCGGATCTGCGCAGCTACTTCACCGCGCACCCCAATGAGTACTACGACCTGCGCGGCGTTCTGGCCCCGATCGGCGACACCGAACGGCAGTGCAATGTCACCGCACTGCCCCCCGGTCTGGAGTCGGCATACCAGGAGTTCATGGCCGGCTGATGTTGTCGCGAACGGCCACGTCCCGGTGCCGGGGCGGGCCGTTCGCTGACGATCCACGCTCGAGATCCCATTTCTAACGTCCTAGACGAAGGCCTTCACGGGCAAGAACAGCGTGCCTAGTACGTCTGGAGCGCAACATGTCTGGGTAGACAGCGGCAGATGAGTGCCACCACGGTTTTGGTCATCGACATGATGAACAGCTACCAGCACGATGACGCCGAACTGCTGATACCCAGTGTCGAGAAGATCATCAATCCTGTCACCGACCTGGTTCAGCGTGCGCGCGATTCCCGCGACGTGGACCTGGTCTACGTCAACGATAACTACGGCGACTTCGCTTCCGGCTTTACCGACATTGTCCGAACCGCCTGCGAGGGAGCGCGCCCGGACCTGGTTGAGCCGATCGTGCCGGCTGAGGGCAATCCCGTTCTGACCAAAGTTCGCCACAGCGCGTTCTATGCGACGTCGGTGGCTTACTTGCTGCGCAGGTTGGAAACTCAGCGCCTCATTTTGGTCGGCCAAGTCACAGAGCAGTGCATCCTCTACACCGCGCTGGATGCTTACATACGCCACATCCCAGTCGTCGTTCCGAGAGACGGCGTCGCCGGCATTCACGCTGAGCTGTCGACGGCAGCGCTGAAGATGATGCAAGCGAACATGGCCGCTGAGTTGACGTCGGCGGCAGACTGCCTCGGCTGATTCACGATGTTTGCGCGACTCTCTACCGGGTACAGCGATTGCTGGTGCAGCTTTTCACGCCGTGCCATTCTGCGAACTACAGCCCCTGGTTCGATATATCGCGAGCTTAAGCCGCTGGTTCGCGCTGCAAACCCTGGTGTCGCACCGGGTTTCGCCATGCCTTGGAGGCGCGCATGTTCATTCACAATAAGGATTTACAGTTCGAGGTTCGAGTCGGCGCACCTGACCCGCGGTTCGCCTCACTGCTGATGGAACAGTTCGGCGGTGCCAACGGAGAACTCACCGCGGCACTGCAGTATTTCACCCAGGCCTTCGTGCTGCGTCAGAAAAATCCCATGATGTATGACCTGTTCATGGATATCGCGACCGAAGAATTGAGCCACCTCGAGATGGTGGGATCGATGATCACGATGCTGCTCGACGGATTGAACGACGACCTGAAACTTGCTCACCAGCATTGTGATTGGATGCCGGCGGTCGCGAGCCGCGATGGCCGCGAGCAAGCCATTCATCAGGTCGCGGTGAACCCGATGTTTCTCGTTCTCAGCGGCGGGGGCCCAGACGTCAAAGACTCCGCCGGCAACAACTGGACCGGGGCGTTCATCGACGCCAACGGCGACCCGACTATTGACCTGCGCAACAACCTGGCCGCCGAATCGCGGGCGAAGGTCGTCTACGAGTATCTCAAGCAATTCACCGACGATCCCGGAGTTCAGGACACTCTGACCTTCCTGATGAGTCGCGAAGTGGCTCACTACCAGCAATTCACGGCCGCCCTGAACGAATTGCCGGTCAACTTCCCACCCGCAACGTTGGCAGGAGACAACCGCTTTCAGAACGTGGCGTTCAACATGTCTAACGGCGGAGGCGAGTCGGTCCGCGGACCCTGGAACCAAGGTCAAGGACCGTGGCCGGATGGCACCGAATGGAACTACATCGACAAGCCCGAACAGCAGTGGTTGGGCACCGACATCCGTCAGAACACCGGTGCCGAGCACAACCCGTCGGGTTCACCGGCCGTCGACGGTGACAAGCCGTTCACCCACGAGCACCGCGTACCGACCACCTAAACGTTCCCGACCTGTGCTGTCTCGTCCCGGGCCTGTGCGCCCGGGACGCGGCGGCCTCCTAATCGGTAAAGGACCCCACCATGGATGCGCTTACTTTCCTACGCGACGACCACAAGAGCGTGTTGGGCCTGCTCGAAAGGCTTGACCAAGCACCGACCGCGGAAGGCAGCCGAGTCAGCGGCTTGGACTCGATGGTCACCACCCTCATCATCGCGGAGTCGCAGCACGAAGCCATCGAAGAGCAGTGGTTTTGGCCAGCTGTCCGCCGAGCTCTCGATGACGGTGATGCATTGGCGGACAAAGCCATTCAGCAGGAGCAAGAGGGCAAAAGGCTTTTGCAGCAGCTGAAGGACTCTCAGCCCGGGCAGCCGCACTACCAGGAGGCGTTGCAGGCGTTTGTCGCTGCCGGCCGCGCGCATATCGACTTCGAACAAAACGAGGTGTTCCCGAAATTCGAGGCCGCGGTCAGTCGCGACGAACTCGAAAAGATCGGCCGACAACTCGAAACGGCGAAAAAGGTTGCGCCGACTCGACCGCATCCTGGCACACCACCGAGTTCTCTACTGCTGAAAACCGCGGGCATGCTGGTGGCGGTTGTTGATCACGTGCGCGATGCGCTGACCGGTAGGACGAGCAAGAACCCACCCGATCCCCAGATGCACTGACAGGACCGGACAGCCAGCACCGACGATTGTGAAGCAACGTCACTGGCCGGCCGTCGGCAGAGCGAACCGTTGGAATAAGTCTACGGTTGCGGCACACTCTGATCGGTGATCGTCGACGTGAGGAGATTGGTATGACGGACAAATCACGCGAAGCGGCCAGCTCGCTGGTCGTCACGCGAGACACGTCGGCGAGCTGCAGCCAGGTGTGGGCGACGATGGCGGACGGGTGGACCTACTCGCAGTGGGTGGTCGGTAACAGCCGGATGCGCGCGGTCGACCCCCACTGGCCCGAAGTCGGTAGCACGATCCGCCACTCGATCGGCGTGTGGCCGCTGCTTCTCGATGACGTCACCGTTGTCAAGGACTGTCAACCATTGCAGCAGCTGGTGTTGCTGGCCAAAGGGCGGCCGTTCGGTAAGGCGCGAATCACGATGCGGCTGTACGCCAACGACGGCGGCGGCTGCCGCATCGAGATGGCTGAAGTGCCCGTCGGCGCCCCGATGGGGTGGGTGCCCAAACGGCTGGCACTGGCCGCAGCGTTCCCTCGCAATCGGGAATGCACCTGGCGCCTAGCGGCGATCGCCGAACGGCGGGCACCCGAAGAGCTCGACCAGTGACACAGTGAGCGACAGCGCGGACGCCGTCGTCATCGGCGCCGGGCACAACGGTTTGGTGGCCGCCGCCATACTCGCGGACGCAGGATGGGACGTCCTCGTGCTGGAAGCGCAAGCCGCGCCAGGCGGTGCGGTCAAAAGCGCCGAGCTGGTGCCCGGCTACATCAGTGACCTGTACAGCGCCTTCTATCCACTGTCGGTGGCTTCGCCCGCCCTGCGGGAACTTCGGCTGGAAGATCACGGCCTGCAGTGGTCGCACGCTCCCGCGGTCGTCGGCCACGCACGCGACAGCGCCGATGAGGATGCGCCGGTCATCTATCGCGACGTTGACCACACCGCAACAGAATTGGACCGCCGCAGTCGAGGCGACGGTCAGCGGTGGTGTGATCTGTTCGAGCAGTGGGAACGAATCAAGAAGCCGCTGCTGGAGACGTTGTTCGCACCCTTCCCGCCATTGCGCGGCCCGCTGGGTCTACTGCGGAGCCTCGGCACCGCCGACGCGCTGCGGCTGGCCCATCTGCTGTTGCTGCCCGCCGGAGTCATGGCGGAACAGTTTTTCACGGGGGAGGCGGCGCGATTGCTGTTGTTAGGCAACGCAATGCACGCCGATGTGCCCATCGATGCCCCGGCCAGCGGGGTGATGGGGTATCTGCTGATCATGATGGCCCAAGATGATGGGTTCCCGGTGCCGGTGGGTGGAGCTGGACAGCTGACGGCGGCGCTGGTGCGGCGCGCTGAGTCCGCCGGGGCCCGCGTCGAGTGCGGCCGCCCGGTCACCTCGATCAGTGTCAGTGGCGACCGCGCAACCGCGGTTCGCACCGCTGACGGTGGGCTAATCCGGTGTCGGCGGGCTGTCATCGCGGATACGTCCGCGCCGGACCTGTATCAGCGGCTGCTACCCGCCGAGTCACTGCCGGCGAGTTTGCGACGGGGCTTGAAGCGTTTCGTCTGGGACACACCGGTGCTCAAAATTAACTACGCCTTGGACGCACCGATTCCGTGGCGTTCCGGGAGCCTTCGCGACGCGGGGACAGTGCATTTGGGCGCCGACCACGACGGGTTGATCCGCTGGATGGCCGACTTGAACACCCGCACCGTGCCCGAGCATCCTTTCCTGTTGTTCGGGCAAATGACAACCTCTGATCCGACGCGATCGGCTGTGGGCACCGAAAGTGCTTGGGCGTACACCCATTTGCCGCGCGGAATGGCCGACGACGACTCCGCTGAGCGGCTGGCGGAGCGCGTCGATGATATCCTAGAAGCGCACGCCCCCGGCTTCGGCGCCCATGTCGTCGGCCAGGTGACGCAGCGCCCCTCGGATCTGGAACACAGCGACGCGAACCTGCACACCGGCGCCGTCAACGGCGGCACGTCGCAGCTGTTCCAACAGGTGATCTTTCGGCCGGCACCAGGATTCGGGCGCGCGGAAACACCCGTGGCGAACGTGTTCCTGGGAAGCGCGGGCGCATCACCCGGGGGTGGTGTGCACGGAATGTGCGGACGCAACGCTGCGCGCGCCGCGCTGGCGGCCGACGGCGCGACTGGCTGGCCCCGCCGTCGCCTTATTCACGCGGTGCAGCACCTGCTGACGCGGTAGGGCGGGGGGATGGGTCGTGCGCCGCAGCGACCCACCGCGGTCGTCACTGGTGCAGCGTGGGGCAGCGGGCGATGATGTCGGCGGCGACCGAGGAGATCCGGCCCCCGGACGCGTAAGCGTACGCGCGTAGCCGGTCCACTCCCTCGTCCGCACTGACACCGAGCTGAACGGCGGTGATGCCGCCGGCTACGTGAATCTGCGCACAGGTGAACGGGTTGACGGGTTTGCTGAAAGCCCCCGTCGTGGCGGGCGGAGACGGCGTCGAAGGCTTGGGCGACGTCGTCGAATCGGGCCACGTGGTCCCGCCAATTCGACAATAGTTGTCGGGCGATCCTCTGCGTGCACGCCGAGTGGCTTCGCGCGCGGGTGAGCGAGTCCAACGCGTTTACCCGGCCAGGGATGTCGGCTCGGTCGGTTAACGCGCAGCTCCGTTTCGATCTCGATGATGACGCGATGACCTCACCGCACGCCCTGCCCGGACTACCGAATCGGCTCGCCCGATACGCCAGTTGCGGCGTCGACGTACGGGTGCACGCCGCGTTCAGCGACGCCGAGCTTAACCAGTAACTCAACGACATCGACGTCCTGGTGCTGGCCTACCGCTTCGGCACGCACTCCGGATGGGTGGAGATTTGTTACGACGCCGGCGTACGAGTCGTGACCCCAGACTGCGGACATTTCAGCGAGCAGAAAAGTGTGCGCGTCTACCGGTTGATGAACATGCGGCCGGATCGAGCCAGCCTGCTAGCCGCTGTCGGCACGGCGATCGCCGCTGCGCACGCAGACGACGGCGCCGAAGATCCGCGGCGACGCCAGTTGCGCGCCCGACAGCGGCGCCGCGTCCGCCTCGAGCACGCCGACATCTACCGCCGCTGGGTTTCTTCGAAGCGAAAGCATTGTGCGCAAGTGAATTACATCTCAGATAAGTTGATCGGCGCGTGCCTGAGCTCAGTCCGCGTTGTGGCTGTACTGCCGTCGGCTGCGCGGTCGCTGAGTAGGCGTCCACCGCGATCTTCGTCCGGCGACAGTAAAGGCCGAACAGGCCTCTGCCGATTCGTTTAGGTCCCCACGTCGTCGGGCACTACAGGTCGATGTCCAACGACGATGTAGTGCGCTGCGTGGTCACCGGTGCCAGCGGGTACATCGGTCGCCAGCTGATCCCGCGGCTGCTAGACGCCGGATACGCGGTTCGCGCGCTCGCCCGCACGCCGAGCAAGTTGCAGGACGCGGCATGGCACTCCGAGGTCGAAATTGTCCGCGGTGATCTCACCGACCCCGATTCGCTGACGACTGCTTTCGACGGTGCCAGCGTGGTGTACTACCTAGTGCACTCGATGGGGTCATCGCGCGATTTTGTCGAGACCGAAAGACGTTCAGCGCAGAACGTTGTCAAAGCGGCCCGCGAAGCGGGCGTGGGCCGCATCGTGTATCTGTCGGGCCTGCACCCTGACGGCGCCCTGTCCGCGCATCTAGCCTCCCGCCAGGCAGTGGGCGACATCCTGATCGAATCCGGTATTCCGACCGTGGTGTTGCAGGCCGGCATCGTCATCGGCGCTGGATCCGCGTCGTTCGAGATGATCCGGCATTTGACGGACCGGCTGCCGGTGATGACGACCCCGAAGTGGGTCCGCAACCGCATACAACCCATCGCCGTCGACGATGTGGTGCACTACCTGCGCGAGGCCGCGACAGCTCCAGTTCCCGGAGCGCGGACCTGGGATATCGGTGGTCCCGATGTGCTGGAATACGCCGACGCCATGCAGGTGTACGCCGAGGTTGCGGGTCTGCGCAAACGGGTGATCGTCGCGTTGCCGCTCCTGACTCCCTCGATCGCGAGCTGGTGGGTGGGTCTGGTGACGCCCATTCCGTCGGGACTGGCCCGTCCACTCGTTGAGTCTCTGGAGTATGACGCGGTGGCCCGGGAGCATGACATCGACGCCGTCATCGGCCCGCCCGCAGCGGGACTGACCGCCTACCGCGAATCGGTGATCGACGCGCTCGGCGCAGACCACCGCGGGGGGAAACGTCTGGCCCGGTGGGAGTCCGCCCCGCAACTGTGAACCGCTGACGTCGTTCGCGATGCGCAGCTGCGAAGTGCGCGGGAGTCAACGTCATTCGGTGCGCGGCGCTAGTCTCGGTTCGGTTAGGCCGCCGCGGCCAGTTGCCGCGGGGGGTTGGCCTGCTCGTCGATGACGGCGTGAATGAAACGCATCTTGTTTTGCACAGCTGACGGCAACACGAACGGGTAGAGGTCGTCTTTGCCCATCGAGCGGTTGACCATGTTGAGCGCCCAGGCCAGCGGCAGCCACATGGCGATCATGGTGTCGAAGCCACGGCGGCCCACGAAGCGACGCTCGTAGGTCCCCGCGGCGGAGGCGAAGCTGAAGGCGGCTGCTGTATCGAGGGTGTCGCGGATGTGAAGGTAGTGGGCGAAGGTCTCGGCCCAATCTTCGGCGGCGTGCATGGTGGCGTAGGACGAAATGTGTTCGCGCTGCCACCCGTGCGGCGGGCCTTGACCGTAGTGCCGGTCCAAGGCGGTCTGATAGTCGGCATTGGGATCACCGAATAGCGCATGAAATTGCGCCAGATTCATCGGGGACGGCTCGATAAGACGATAAAAGTAGTAGTGGCCGATCTCGTGGCGACAGTGACCCAGTAGCGTGCGGTACGGCTCGTCCATCTCCACGCGCAGTTGCTCGCGGTGTACGTCGTCACTCTCGGCGAGGTCCAACGTGATAATTCCGCCGGCGTGGCCGGTAACGACTTTCTGCTCAGCGCTGGACAGCAGGTCGAACGCCAGCCCGAAGTCGGGGTCCGCGACTCGGTCCAAGATGGGCAGCCGTAGCTCCCGCAATTCGACGATCAGGCGCCGTTTGGCCTTCTCGGCGGCCGCGAAGGCAGCCAGCGCGGCGCGGTCTGCATCACACGGACGGGTTCGAGTCAACGCGCACGATTGACACAGCTGACGGACCGTGCGCACCGGAACCAGCCAGTTGCACTGCGCGACATGGCGATTAGCGCACCACTCGTACTGGTCGGCCGCAACGGTGCCCGGTGCGGCCGTGTATCCGTCCCCGATCACCAGCAGCGCCATCTCGTCGAGGGAAAAGCCGAGCCGCCCACCACACGCCAGGCACGCCGAGTTCTCGAAAGCCAGCCGCTGCCCGCAATTAGGGCAGATGAAATCGCGCATGGCCCCAGTCCTCTCGCTGTGTGGGGAGCTACGGGCCGCCCGCTCGCTGTTGCTTCAGCACCGTGCCGCGGTAGACAGTGCCCTCGTCGGCGGTCGGCCAAACATCCAAAGCAGCCGAGCGCTTGCCTTTTTCGAGCGAACGGCTGTATCCGTCTTGGGTGGGCGGAAACCTCAACCGCCGGGGTCGCGAAAAGTCGGGCCTCGCGAGCGCGATCAGCCGGTGGTTCGCCGACGCTCAGATATGTCCGTCGGACGCACCGGCCAGGCTCGCGCCAGTTCAGCGGTCACGATGGCCGGGTGATCATTCATCGGCTCGAGCAACAGTCCCGACCAGATGTCGCCGAGAGAGACGTGGGCGATTGACTGGACGTGGTGACGCAGCACGGCCCGCGCCATCTGGTCTCGGTACAGCTCACTGCCGAGCTGTCCCGGTTTCGGATAGACAACCCATGCGAGGCGGCCGTCGCGGGCGGCGGTGTAGGCCGCACCCAGCAATCCGAGATGTCGGCGCCGCGTCACGAATCCCAGGACCACGTCCGCGCGCTCGGGATCCACCTGCTCGGTCCCGAGAAACAGCGAGACGAGTTGGGCCGGTGCATTGATGAACGACACGCGATGCTCCGGGTGGATGCGCAGCCGCCGCAAGAGCTCGGCAGGGACGGTCAGCGCCGCATCCACCGTGGGATAGAGCGTGACGGCCTCGCGCAAGTCGGTCAGTTGCGCAAGTTTGGCCGTGATTGCCTGGTCGCTGACCAACCGTACATCTATTCCGCGACGCCGACAGCCCGCCGCCTGCTGCGCTACCGCCAAGAGCGCGCCGGTCGCGACGAAGCTCATGTCGCGTATGTCGATGACGAGCGGACCGGGGGCATTGGTGGCTGCGGCGGTGGTGGCCAACAGTGTGCGCCACGCATCGAAATTGCTGCTATCGAGTTCGCCGACGGCGTGCACGACGAATGCTGAGCCGACTCGTTGAATGTCGGCCTGCAACGATGTCGGTCGCCCACGTCGGTCAGTGGCGCGCGCCTCGGACAGCGGCTCGAAGGTCGAATGGGATGACGTCACACGTACTCCCGAGCTGGCGGCGCTGGTGCGCGCCGGACGATCATTGCCCTGACGGCTGAAGGCAGACGGTGCTCCGTCCGTGATAGCAAAGTTCGGCCTGGCACGGACTGGAATCGGTCAATATTATAAGAGGCTTAGCGGATTGCCGGCCCCGACCGACGTGCCTGATGCGCGACAGAGCGCGATCGGATTGACGGGTCGGCGGGCCGGACGCCGCCGATAGCTTGCGCCTTACGTCCCTCACAAGCATTTTGAGTCCCCTCCACACCGCCTCGGGGCAAAGCGTTGACCTGGCATTCATTCCGGTCGATGTTGCACGTGGTCACGGAACAGGTAGCCGAGTTCTACGAGCGGGACACCACCGGACCACTATGCCCGATCACGGCGCGAATCGCTGACGAATCCTGGTGGCGGAGGGGTGCACGCTCGGCGGTCCAGATGGACACGGAGGGTGTCTGTGATGAACTGTGCCCGCTACAGCGGCGTGGTGCCGTAGCCCTCGATATCGGTTGTGCCGTACGCAATGACGTCGCCTTCGTCCAACTCGGCGGGTTTGCGAGATTGAACCGGTTCACGCTGGGCACCTACGGTGATCTTATGGCCGTGCCGCCCAGCGATCCGCGAGAGGTGTTCGTCTCTGCCGGGGCGGGGGTGTCCATGAGCGCTCCCACATCTCTGTGGCCGGCGCGACCAGACCTTTGACCGACACATCAAGAACGTCGGCGACGCGGACGATGCCCCAGATCGCGATCAGCACAATCAACACCCATTGGATGACCGATGCAACTGCCTGGCGGTGCTTGGAGGACTCGGAGCGGACCAGGGCATCGAGCAGGTACGTGATTTGGCCGCTCACCCAGGTCACAAACCGGACCGCCAGCGCCGCGGCGACCATCATCATGACCACCCGCAGACCGCGCGTGATGATCCATTGGCCGAGCTCGTCGTGCCAGAAATCGTGCCAGCGCTGCTCAGTACTGGTCGCAATAGTGTTGGTTGCATGATCATCAGATCCATTGATGTCTTCGGCGAGACTGGCCGACGGAGTTACTCCGCTCACATGCGGTGCACGACCTGGTAGAACGACGTAGCACTCGGCGCGTTCGTCTGCACACTTTGCGTTTCAACAACGTTGCCTGACGTACCCGCATTACCGCAACTTGGTTGTGCTGCGGCGTGTCCACGACGAAGGCCTCTCTCACAGGTCGACGGACTTTGCTGCTCTCAGCTTTTGCTCCGCGTGCTTAAGCGTCACTGTTGTCGGGTATCACCTCGCAGCAGGGCCTCAGCGGCGAAGGATGTTGCTTGACATCCACCTTTCGCATTTCGCCGCTCGAGGCTCTGCGCGCACCCTCAGCAGTAGGGCTGAACGAGCATTAATGTACGACGCATCAGGATGTCCGAATGAACCGGTACGACAACAGCTCTCGGCGGGTCATCGACCTCGCAGTAGGGGTACTAATCGGGCTACGCGGTTGCGACCAAGACACGGCGTTCGCCGAATTGACCGCCGAGGTTCAACGAACCGGTATTGGCGTCGGCACCGTAGCGAGTGAGCTCGTGGCACTGGCCAGTGGCACGACCGACACCACTCACGCCGCCGAACTCGACGCGTGGACCACCCTGATTCGGCAGCGCCGCTTGGCCGAGCAGTCTCGGCCGCTACCGCAGTAGGGGTCGTCGGCGCGGACAACGTTGACCGCTGCTCGGTACCGCCGCACTTCGGGCAGGTGCGTGTCAAGCACCTGCCCGAAGTCGTGGCCGGACAGCGTTATTGAGAGGCTTCTTGACGTGCCTCAGCGGCGTCTTCGGCGCCCCGCGCGGCCTCGGCTTCGGCTTCCTTCTTCGCTGCGTCGCGGGCAGCGTCGGCCTTGTCCTGCTGGGCGCGGCCTTCTTCGCGTAGGTCTTCGTTGTCGAGTGCTACGCCGCCTGCTTCTTTGGCCTTGCCTTTGACGTCCTCGACGACACCCTTGATGGCCTCTTTGGGTCCGCTATCGCTCACCGCTGCGCTCCTTTCGTTTGTTTGGCATCGGCACGGGGTCTGTACCCATTAGCGCCCAGGCGTCCACATCGACGCGACGTGTCTCACGCATTTATCAGAAGCCGCTCTTTGCAGCCCACTCAGTCATCCCAGCTTCGAGGCGGCGAGCCGGCGCGCGGTGCCGCGGCCTCTGCAGCTCAAGCAAACCAGTGCGTGTTTTCGTGCCGCAACGGGTACTTTCCGCATCGCAGAACGCGCAGTACCCCCGCCACGGACCCGAAGCCATCTGCCCGTACAACACCGGCAGCTGGCCGACTCGAACACTAGGCAGCGATGAGTGCGACGTTGTACGCCGGGATCGGCGGGATCTGTGACAGCGCAATGCAACACGCGTGTGCCGACGGGGCGGCACTCGCGGTGTTGAGCCTCAGCGCCAAAATCGCGAACTGATTTATGCCTCGACAGCGTGGCGCAGCGTTTCGATGAACTGCAATACACCATCGGGGAGGGCCCTTTTTTACGCCTATCTCGACGACAGCCCACAGTTTTATCCAAAGCTCGCTAGCACGGTGTCGCCGTCGCGGTGGCCAACATTCGCCGCCGACGCTACCGAGATGGGAGCGCATGCGTTATTCGCGTTCCCCATCCCCGACGGTCAGCAACCACTGGGTGTGCTGGAGCTCTACCGCCGCAGCACAGCCTCGATACCGTTCAATGCGCCGCGGTAGAGGGGTGCGCGCAGATGATCGCTGATCGACTGTTGTCGAACTGGAACGACCACGTGTCCCGTTTCGGCGACGTCACTTACGCGCTGAACGCCGTCGCCGCCACCCACGACGCACGCGTCGCTGAGCCCGCTAACCCGTTCACCCGCACGCAGATCCACGTAGCCGGCGCGATGATCGCGGTCCAGCTTCGGGTCAGCGCGGACGAGGGCGTCGACCGACTACGTGCGTTCGCCTTCGCAACCGGTCGCCGCCTTTGCTCCGTCGCCGCCGACGTCATCGCCCGCCGCCTCTCTTTGCACCACTAAGACAGTCTTACTAACCATCAAGGCCGACCGCTGCGTCGCGTTGTCACGTGGCTGCAGGCTCAGCGCATCCAGCGCGGTCCTTGTGCCTTGCCGGTCGTCAATCGCGGCGACTCCAATGCCCGTGTGGAATGTCCTGTCAGGTACGCGCCGAGGTGGATCCGACTGCGAGCGCATGCTTGAGCAGGTCGAACCTGACGTAAGTGCTGATTTAGGCCCGACGCCATCCCAAGCGTTGCATAGTGCAATACTTTGCGATGTGGCAGATCTTGATCGCGATGAACTTTCGGAATTTCTGAGCGCTGTGCGCAGTTTGGCGCTGCTGGCGGAACGTAGCGCCGAGCAGGTCGGGTTGACGCTGGCACAGATGCGAGTGCTGTTCACGGTCTCCGACCTTGGTCGTGGTTCGTGTTCAGCGGTGGCTGCCCGGTTGCATGTCAGTGTGTCGTCAGTGACCCGGCTCATCGCGCGGCCGACCATGACCGAATTAGTCTCGCGAACAGTCAGTCCGACCAACGCATCCGCCGTCAACTTAGAGCTGACCGGCGAGGGTGCTTCGATCGTGCAGCGGGTCACGGTGCACCGCGAACAAATCCTGCGCACCGCTCTTGCCGACGTGGATGCGCAGTCACGAACTGTCGCCGCATCGGTGCTGGCGCAGATGACCGAACGGATCAGCGCGGCGGTGACGTCATGACCGGGCGGCTATCAGACTTCGCAGTGGATCGCCGGATGCTGCTTACGACAGCGCTGGCCCTGCCTATCGGCGCCCTCTCAGCGGGCGCGGCGTGGTGTCTGCTGCGTCTGATCGCCGTGGTGACCAATCTGGTGTTCTACCAACGCTTCAGCCTCGATTTATCAGCACCGGGAGCCCAACACCATCCGTGGTGGCTGGTGTTGGGGGCGCCGATCGCCGGAGGCCTGATCGTTGGTGTGATGGCGCGGTTCGGGTCGGAGAAGATCCGCGGCCACGGTATGCCCGAGGCGATCGAGGCCATCCTAATCCGGGGCAGCCGCATCGAACCGAAAGTCGCACTGCTCAAGCCGATTTCGGCGGCGATCAGCATGGGCACCGGCGGCCCGTTCGGCGCCGAGGGACCCATTATCATGACCGGCGGAGCGCTAGGTTCCATTCTTGCGCAGCATCTGCACCTGACCGCTGATGAACGCAAAATTCTGCTGGTCGCCGGCGCGGCGGGTGGTATGGCCGCAACCTTTAACTCGCCGCTGGCGTCGATTCTGCTCGCGGTCGAGCTGCTGCTGTTCGAGTGGCGCCCGCGCAGTCTGGTGCCGGTGGCGACATCCGTCGTCGTCGCCACCGTGGTCCGAGGGTTCATCTTGGGTCATGATCCGGTGTTTCCGGTTACTGAGCACGTCACCGAGATCGCCTGGCCCACCGATGTTTTGGCTGTGGCGATCGGACTGTGCGGCGCCGCGGTCGGCATCGTTGCGACGCGGCTAGTGTACCTGGCCGAAGACGGATTCTCGCGTCTGCCGATCCACTGGATGTGGTGGCCGGCCATCGGGGGCCTTCTCATCGGAGCAGGCGGGCTGGTCCAGCCTCGCGCGCTCGGGGTCGGCTACGACGTCATCGACGCCCTACTCACAGGTCAGGCTGGCCTGTCGCTCATCATCGGCATCCTCGTCGTCAAGACTGCGATCTGGTCGCTGTCGCTCGGGTCAGGGACCTCAGGCGGAGTACTCGCTCCGGTGTTCATGATCGGCGGAGCTGTGGGAGCTCTCGTCGGACAGGCACTCCCCACCGTGTTTCCCGGCTTTTGGGCGATCCTGGGCCTGGCCGCGGTGGTCGGCGGCGTGCTGCGCTCACCGCTGACCGGCATCGTATTCACCCTTGAGCTGACCCACGCCTGGCCGGCGCTGCTCCCCGTGGTCATCGCCTCAATCAGCGGCTACGCCGTCTCGGTGCTGGTCCTCGACCGCTCCATCCTGACCGAGAAGATCGCTCGACGCGGTCTTCACCTGACCAGCGACTACACCACCGATCCGCTGGAAACGTTCTTCGTCAAAAACGTGGTACGCCATGGCCTGCCGCTGGCCCCAATGCTTGGCGAGGTCTCCACAGAGGACACCCTGCGACACGCAGCCAACGTCTTCGCTGAGACCGGCGGCGGCCCACTGCGTGTGCACGGCCGCGACGACGAGACGCTCGGTTACATCCTCATCCAAGACATCCTGGTGGCCCGCCTGCACGACCTCACCGAAGCGACCGATCGCTCGCGGTATCTGAATACCTTCACCCGCAGAACGCCACCAGTACGCTCCCCACAGCGCGGTGCCGATTGAGCACTCATCGGCGCCGCCGGCAAACGCGCCCATCGCAGCGTGAACCCCCGATCCCTCACCGCTGATCTGGTCGAGATCGTCGTAGATCACCTGAAAGAAATATGACTGATTAGGACGTCGATGCCGCCGAAGTCGGCGACGGCACGTCCGATCACGGCCCGGCGCTGTATCGGTGACCCGGCGCTGGTCAGTGAGGGCCCAATGATGCAGTGCAGCCACCGCTTTCGTCACTCCTTTCACGGATCAGCCCGACGGCAGGCGCATCGAGTTTTATTCTGCTGGCATGCATGACGACATGTTGTTTGCGGTCGCCCCTGCATCGGAGGTCGACCAGACGCGCTACGGTGACCAGCGCCACACTGTGGGCCGCTTTGAATTCTTCATCGACGACGAACGCTGGCAGTGGTCCGAGGAGGTCCAACTCATCCACGGCTACGCCGGCGGGGAAATGCCGAACCCGACTACGCGAGAGGTGCTGGCCCACAAACACCCCGACGACTATGAACACGTGCGTGCTGCGCTGCAGGACAGCCTTCGTACCCGGGCACCTTTTAGTAGTCGACACCGGATGATCGATAAGCGCGGCCGTGAGCATCGCATCGCGGTGGTCGGCGACGTCATGCGTGACGCTATGGGCTCAGTGATCGGCACTCAAGGTTTCTACATCGACGTCACACCTGCTGAGGCTGCGGTCCAGGCCCGCATCACCGAGGGCGTCACCGAAGTAAGCAATAAGCGCGCCGTCATCGAGCAAGCCAAAGGCATGCTCGCGGTGGTCTACGGGCTCGAAGACGACGCGGCTTTCGAGCTCTTAAAGTGGCTCTCGCAGCGATCGAACACCAAGCTGCGGGCGATAGCGCAGCGTCTGGTCGAGCAGTTCCGCGCCCTCAGCGCGCCCGTGCTGCCCGCACGAAACGTCTACGACGAAGTTCTAATGGGGCTGTGCCGCCGTTGAGTACCACGCTCGCCCAGCACCGCGGCCCACTAAGCGCCTCGCGCAGCGCCTACCTACTCGGTGAGGCCGCAGCGCCAGATGTTCCCGTCACGTCAGAGTCGTTGGAGGATGATGACTGCGCCTAACGAGTGGATCCATATCGCAGGTGATGCCTGGGAGTTCTACAGCAGCGGTGTCCAATACACCGTCCATAAAGAGAACGACCACTGGATCGCCCGAAGCTTCTCGCTAAGCCACGGCGGCGACGCGGCCAAAAAGGACGAGGAATCAGCGCCGACGATCGAGCAAGCTCAGCACATCGTCCACGAATGGGAGTCCCGACAAAACAAATGAGACCTCACCGCTCGACGAGACAAATATGGGAGACAGCTCAGCGGCCACGCCTGCGCCGGTCACCGGCAACGCACAGACGCTATCCAACTCCGGCGGGGTTCGCGCAGCCAGACAGTCATCCAAACCGAGTAACCGGCCCGGGTTCATCTGCTTTACAACTGTAAACGATTGCAATCGAACAACTCTGATCGACTATCGTCCTGACCTGCGGAGAGCGGCATAGTCACCGGACTGCACGGCTAGGGCTGCATCGTCCGCTTTGCAAGGCCAATTGAGCCACTTCTGCACGACGCACATCGCACTGCACTCGTGAACTTCTAGGCTCCAACGCCTCATCAGCGTGTAGGTTCTCAAACTCGGTGTCCACCCGCGAGGCTCTGGCCTGCGCAGACGCAGCTTGTCTCACGTCGTGTCCACAACGCTTTGTCTCACGTTCGTGTCTATTTTTCAAAGCGCCTAGAAAGACGCTGGCGCATCGTTAATCACCCATCCGGTTCGTTGCGGGGATTGAGCTCCGATTTCGTCACCGTGACGTCGTGGCAACATACCGGGATCACACCGTGTGGGATTCGAATTTCGCTGTCCAGCGAATATCGTTGTGCGCTAACGGTTGTCGATTACCGAGAGGTATTGCTTCGCGTAAGTTATCTGCGCCACCGGATGTCTCATCCTGCATGTTGGCGCCGTCTGACCCACTCTGATTCCTCAGATTAATATGCCTGTCGTCATCGCTGAGCCCGTGGGTGACCCGCGACATCGACGGTGTGTCGTGCTTCTCGCCCGTCGGTGGACTCGCGCCGCTCGGGCCGGGGCGTCAGGCACGGCAATGGCATTGCGCTGGAACGATCTTCACAGCTTTCGTAGTCTGCGCAGGATGCTCTCGAACGGAATCGTGGCTGCGAGGCCTTTGCGGAGAGATGGTTGCAGGATGCTGACGTTGCTCAGGACGCCGGGGACTGTCCTTCGACGTGGCCGAGCGGATCGTCGACTCGCTGCATCGCGCCGGCTTCGCGATTGAACGTCGCGGCCGACACCAACCTATCTTCTCCACGACCGAGGCCAAGCTCGTCCATGCGCTGGGATACGAGCAATGCGCAGACGCCTACCTCACCGAAATAGGCGCTCGCCCGGAGCAAGCGACGCCCACCGCCGCTACCTCGAGCGTGTGTTGCATGACCCTGGTGTGACGATCGCGCTGTTCGGGAACACCCAATACATCGCGCGCCGGGTTTGCCCGCGCGAGGGACAGTCGACATGACCTGGACCCGTCAGGACTTGACCTTGGCCAGCATGGCTTGGGTCAGACGTTCGGCGTCGTCGGTCGCCCACCGCGGATCTGCCGGAATCATGGGATTCGAGACACCCGGCGGGACGTCACAGGTGCGCACCTCGGCCATAACACTTCCTCGGACTCCGAGCGCCTGTTGGCATGCGTGCGCGCCGTTCAATCCACCGTTGTCGGCCATCGCGATGGTGACGAGGTCGTCCTTGTGCCGAATGCTGCCGGTTTTGAAGCCGCGGCCGTTCTCGTAGCCCAGCGTCACGTCGACGTCGCTGTTAGCACAGGTGTCCCACACCGACTGCACCGACGATAGAAACCTTTTCGCCGCGTCGGCGGATGGAAAAACTGCGGCGGTCTGTTGAAGTGCGTCGGGTCCTGCCGACGAAAAGCTGGGTGCCGACGCCGATCGGTGTCCCAGCCCAGCTCATGACGGCATCCTTGCGGAGAGAAGTGTTGTGTCGCCAAATGGTTGCGACAAGTCAGCTTCTACTTCGTGCTTCCACATCAGGTGCAGCAGTGCCGCGCGCGTGATCGGCTCGACTCCCCCCGCGGTTCGCACGGCGTCGCCGAAGGTCACACCGTCGAGGTCAATGGCGCGAAGGTCGTCGACCGCAGCATGCGAGATCGACTGTGCGCGTCGGTAACCCGCGAGGAACCGGACGTTGTCAAAATTTGGCTGTCTCGGCTCGCTGGCTACCTCGAAGCTCCAGCCTTGTTCTTCGATGACCTCGCGGACCCATGCTAAGGCCTCGACAACCTTGGGATGCTCGAGCTGCGATAGCGATTTCACCGCGACAAATACCAGCTCCGCACCTCGGATCAGCAAGTAGTCCGGGGTGTGAAGACGATGCTGATCATCGATCCACGCATGAATCGTTAAGGTTTGCGCGAAAATACGCTCAATCGATGGATCGAAGTCTGCCAGCAACAACCTGCTCAACTCTAGGCGTGACTCGTAGATGACGTGTGCGGCCTCGGTCGCCGACCAGTAGGTGCCTGGGTAGTGTCGCTGGCCTTTGAACCAGCGAAACGTTCGGATCGGCCTGGTTTCGGCGATAAACGCCTGCGAGACGGCGCCCAACGGGACGTTCAGTTCATCGCCATTCATCTTTAGCACGCGCGAATACGGGAACGGCATTGAAAACTGCTCCACAGTAGTTTGACTCGGCATTTTGTCTCGCTTCCATCGGCGTTCGTGTTCCGATGGTGAGGTCTAATTGTGTTGTAAGCCAGAGTCGCAACTGAATTGCTATGGTCGCGAGACCGAATAATGACCGTCTCCAAATGGCTTTAATTTACGGCACCGCATGGGTTTTCGTGATTTGGCTCAAGAAATACACCTGCAGCGCAAGACACTTGCAGAAGATGCACGGGCTCGGTGCTACCCGGGCCATTCTCAGCCAAATTAATTCCTGGCCTCAAGCCAACTGAGGGCCAAGCGCACTGCCGACCCGGCCTGCACGCCAGAAAGCTGGGCCGCAGTTTAGTGCTGCACGCCGCGGGCGCAGGCCGCTAGTTACCGCGTACCTGCTCCACTACCACTGCCGCTGGCGCGCTGTTCGTGTCGAGCCAAAGTCGAAGCATCTCGTCGCCGATGTCTTTCTGCTGACGTTTCGCCACCCCCAGCTCGGCCAGCCGTCGTTTCACCGAATCGATCAACTGTATGTCTGCAGTCCATGGAATGTTCTGGGACTTCGAAACATCCCCGCGTACGGGCGAGGTTAGCAGCTCATCACGCGGAAAGCTCCCCCGCAGGCTGAACATCTTTTCGGGTGTCATACCTACTAGGCCGTCGCTGGTGCCCCAGTCGAGAATGCGGTTTCGAGCGCACTCTTCAACGCGAGCTTTGTTGTGTATCACGTCATTTCGGATCTTGTTTAGTTCTCCATGAAGACGCTCTTGATGTCGTTCTTCACGTACTTCTTTTCGAGCGTCCGTGAGTAGGCCGCTGCCAGGCGGGGTCGGTACCACTCTTCCCAGACAGCGTGGATGTAGGCGAACCACTGTCCGTAAATCATTAGTTGTACCGGGGGGAACCGGTCGTAGGAGACCATTCCTCGCGTGAAGCTATACGAACCTGCCCCGCTGTCCATCGCGTTGTTCAGGTCGACGACGTGGACCCGTCCCGGTCCCGGTTCGCTGACGAAGGCGTACGTTGCGATGTCAAAAAACTGACCGTCGGACTCTTTGCGCTCAACGAGTTTGGTGGCGAGTGTGTGATGGGCTGACATGGTCGTGGCCAGCGTCACCAGGTAGCGGGACTCGAACTCGTCGACGACCTGTACTACATCTTCTTCATCAGGCATTTCGTTGATGGTTTCGACCGCCTCGCCGGCGAGACTGGCGATCTCACGGAGTCTGCTCACCAGCTGCTGTGGCGTCGTGAGGTGCTCGTTGAGAAAATCATCAACTGCGCTGCGAACACGTTCGACAACCTTGCCGAGCTGCGCGTTGGAGATCGCTTCTCTCTCGCGTTCATCTAGAAGATGGTGAAAGACTCCTTGCCGCAGGCCTTCCTTGACCGACTTCTCGGCGACCCCCCTAGAGTTCGGCGCAGCCCGAAAATTGTCGTGCGCTACGTCAACAAAGCTCATGATCTGTTTGAAGTTGTGCAGCCACAGAGCTGCTTCGTCGCTCAACGCGCACCTCGACTCCCGGCTGATCGTGAGGGCCTTCCCGAGTGATCGCCCCGCTGATTCCGTCTAGCCGTTGACGCCCGCGAGGTGCCGAACCGGCCGACCCGAGTACACCGCGACACTGGGCGTCCCACATTCATGTCCAATTGGACATCGAGTGGACATTCCATTTGGGATTTGGACATGGAAAAACGGAACCTACTGTCGAGATGCAGCGAAGATTGACAAGACACGCCTGGCTACTTTGACAAAACTTGGGCGTGTCGCGGACACTCGCTAATCTTCGCTGCATAATCGCAGGTCACGGTCAGATCGCGCATTCGACTGATCGGTCCCGGCTTACCGGGTGATCCCTGTTGACCCGCTCAGGTATGCCCACGAGAACATCCGACTGCCGGCCGGAGCTTTCTTCGATCTAGTGATCAAATCGACAGCTCTGAAGCCCCCGCCCGCTCCGAACGCACATGGTGCGGTTTCAGTGCCGCCAAGATCTCCTCGACCCAATTTGGGTTTGTGGGGATGCGTTTGAGGGTGATGTTGAGCCCGCGATAGCGTTCGGCGCCAATGAGATCCAAGCACGCCCGGTCTAAAGCCTCCGCGCATTGTGATCGAGCGGCGTCGTACAGTTCGGGCGGTACTGCTAGCTCCGCTTCGTATTGGCCGCCGTCCCAGTTGTCGACGCAATGGTCTTGGTAGTTCGACACCGCGGCGACCGCAGCGGCGACAGCCTCGCCTCGGGCGTGAAGCAATCTCGCCATGGCCTGCCGTGCTTGTTCGTCGTCCCGCTCAGTTTGGGGGTCGCCCCACATATCGCTGCTCCGTTCACTCGCCGCCGATCCCAGTAGAGCACTGGCCTCCGACATGTTTGGAGTGGAGAACCCCCGACGGCCAATATGCAACGCGGCCTTGACGGTCCGGCGCCTCGATGAGTCGGACATTCGGCTCATTGGTCGCCGCCTCGAAGCGCGGCCAGGGGTGCGAAACTAAAGGATGGTCGATGGTTCCGAATCCTCAACCGAGATGGCGAGTGTTCACCACCGACTCTACGAGTTGCGGCGCAAACGAAATCACGTCGCCGTAGGCAATCTCGGTGAGCACGTCGCCGGCAGACTCCTCACCTCGCTTGGCTACCAAATACTTGCCGCCCAGGACGACTTCCTCGGGATGGTCCCAGAGATTCTCAACACTCTCACCGCGGCGAAACCCGAAGACTTCGTAGCTATCGACCCAGAGCAGCGTCTGCTGACGGTGAACAGCAAGGCGTCTGTCAGCCCTCGTGTATGTCGACTGTTGCAGTCCGGGGACCTGTCTGCACCGCAGATCGAGCGCCGCCAACGCTCGGTTGACTACACAACGCGGCGGGCTTCTCTCATTTCACCTCTCGACGGCGACCCGTACAGCCAAGTCGTGAAAGTCGATCTGGTGCACATGAAAGCGCAGATCTTCGATATCTGTCGGCGGACATGAAAAAATGCCCACTGGCGGACACGAAAGTGCCCATTAGCGGTCAATAAGTTCTGCCCACTGGCGGGCACGAAAGTGCCCGCTGGCGGCCATGAATCTGCCTAGACCTA
>NZ_PKEK01000077.1 GCF_002863225.1 Mycobacterium sp.
CGCATACCGCATCACCGCATATGCGCCGACGCGATTTCTCGCCGAATCCCGCACCTCACCGCCACGGCATCGCAATGCCCAGCGCAACGCCCTCATCCGACAGCCGGCATCCGAACCGGCCGCGATGCCCAGCAACGCCCGACGCTGCCGCACACCCATTTGTCGAAAACCCCCTCAACAACCCTAAAACTCCACCTCGTCATTCCATAATGTGATCCACATCACAGCTTAGATCGTGGGTTGTCAATGCCGTCAGCAACAACTTCGCAAACCCCCACAACAACGCCAGCCGATTCCATGAGCGCGTCCGCACCTCAAGACGCCAAGGAATCCAATGACCATCTGGGACCAGCTCACCGACCAGGCCCACCGGCTCATCGCCCAGTCTCACCGCGGCCACCTCACCCCCGCAGTGACCCTGATGCAATCACTGCACCCCACGACACCGCAGACGCCAGCCGCGATCTGCGCCCACCTCGACACCGCCACCACGGTCCTACCCACGCTGGCGCGCTACGCCCGCGCCGGCGACAAACACGCGCTGCTGATGTGCGCCGTCCTCATGCGCCATCCACTACGCCGCATCGCTGACCTCGCCGACCCCGACGGCTACTTCGCCACCGGCCGTGACGCCCGCGACAACGACACCCTCACGATCTTCTTCACCCTGATCCGCTGCACCGCCGAAACAGACATCCTGACCGCCCGCTACCTCTACAACGCCACCCTGCGAAAAGTCCTCGCCACCCGCCCCCAAGCCGGCGCCCCCGCCGTCGCCATTCGAGTCGACCCCCACGCCGCGATCCTCGACCGAATCGACAACGGCACCGACACCGACCGCCCCGCCGCACTGATCGCCTCAGCCCGCGACCAACAGATCATCACCGCACTGGAATACGAGACCCTCAAAGCGCTCTACCTCAACACCGACACCTTCAGCCTGCACACCGCCGCGCACACCCTCGGCGCCAACGCCGGAGCAGTCGAACGCCGCGCACAACGCGCCATCCGCAAGCTCGCCAACCACTTCGAAAACCTCGCCGAGGTCGCATGACAACCACCCGCCGCACGGCCGCCCTCGCCGCAGCGATCCTGCTGTCAACCGTGGCCATCCTGGCCGGCGCACCCCCGGCGCACGCCGCGCCAACCGCTTGTCCCGGCATCGACGCGGTCGCCATCCCCGGCACCACCGAAACCGACCCTCACGCCGACCCCACCAGGCCAATAGGCATCCTCGGCAGCATTCTTGAACCGCTCAAACGACACAGCCACCGCACGCTGAGCACCTACTACACCCCGTACCCGGCAGCCATCTTCGGCGGCACCGACAAGGGCGGTTACCAAGCCTCCAAACAAGCCGGTATCGACAGCGCCAGCGCGCACATGAAAACGCTGGCCCACCGCTGCCCAAACACCAAGTTTCTGCTAACCGGATACAGCCAAGGCGCTGACGCGGCCGGCGACCTCGCCGCCGCCATCGGACACAACAAAGGCGCCGTACCCGCCGACCGCGTCCTGGGCGTCGGCCTGGTCGCCGACCCCTCCCAATCACCGGTCGACCAACCGACTATCGGCTTGCTGCACCCCGGCATGGGCTTCGCCGGCGTACGCACCGGCGGGTTCGGCGCACTAGCAGAACGCAACGCCGTCCTGTCGATCTGCGCACCCCTGGACTACTACTGCAACCTGCCCCAAAACGACCTGGTCATGCGCTTCATCGGCCACCTCGGCTCCCACCTCAACCTCGCCGACGCCGCCGATTCCGCCCAAAAGCTATCCACCATGTTCATGGCAGGCCTCGTCGCACCCGCCGCCGCCGCCATCAAACAGATCCTGCAGCTGGTCAGCGACCCCCAACTCATCCCGAACCTCGTACGCCGCGGCATCGCATTCGCAGAAGCACTGGCCCAGCAGCTGTTCTGGCTGGCCGGCCCCCAGGTCGCCGCAACAGCCTCCACCCTGGTCAGCGTGGCCCACGACGTCATCAGCCTCATCCGCAACCGCGCCTGGACCTCCATACCAGCCCTGATCGCCTCGATCGCCACAAAAGCCAGCACCGTAGGCACCGCACTGTCGCAGATGCAGGACCGCACCAACACCCTCAACGTCTCCGGCTTCGGCGCCGTCGGCACCCAGCTCGCCTCCGCAACACCCCACGTCGGCGACCTCGTCACCGCCGTCCTCAACGCCATCAGCCTGGCCACCGGCGGCATCGGCACCCAAACCACCGGCCTGTTCGGCCCCACCTTCTCCCACTTCTCCGCCGACACCGTCGCCACAGCCCTGACACACTTCGCCGAATTCATCAAAGGCAACTTCCACTGCAACTACGACAGCACCGCACTCGACCACGCCGGCCACACCGGAACCCAACTCGTCGAGCGCTACTTCTTCAACCAGATCAGCCAACTGGCCTGACAACACCAATGACAACCACACCGACAACCCGCCGTGCTCAAATCACCACGCTCCACCCAGCCCAACACGAACGGACAACCCCCATGACAGCGACCGCCACCACGAACTCCGGGGACTACGGCCTCTGGCTCCTAGCCACCGACAGCGGCGGCGTCGAGCTGACCGGCTGGGTCGAGACCGCCCCCACCAACAGCCTCAGCGAGGGACGATCCAGCACCGAATACTGGCCGGACTACACGATCTGCCGCGACCGCCAACAGCTCCCCACCCGAATCAAAGAACTCGGACTCCGACTCGCCGCCGGCTCCCTGCTGACCGATCTCGACAAGGACTGGACCGTCTACGTCACCCACCCCGACCTCAAAGCCCTACGCGCCCAACTCGACAACGACCGCGCCGCGCGGACTGGATAGCCGACACCATGCCCCAACCCAAGCCAACGCCGCATCCCCGAACCCAGCCGCCAACAGTGCGCCAAACCGCGACACCGCATCACCGAACCAGCCGGCCACGTCCCGACGCCCACACCCGATGACCCGATCTCGCTCAACCCCAGAAGCGACCAACCGATTAGTGCGCCACACCGCGCCACGCACAGGATTTCTTCAACACCAGGGTCGGCAGCCAAGCCGCCCGGATCGCCACCGCACCGAACCCCACCCCGCGGCCGACAATCCCGGGCCGTCGCACAAACGCGACACCCGCGCCAGCCGCGCACCAGGGCGCGCCAGCTGTGACACCGGCCGCGCCAGATGGGCCACACTCCTAACCTGAACGGCACTCGTAATGCCGGGCGGGCAGCCTCCAACCGTGACACACCACGCTGTCCGGCAGCCATCCACCGAGAAGGACCGCCCTGGGATCTCGGTTCATCGACCATCCAGGCCGGCGCCCAACATACTCAGGCTCCATCCCCGTCATTTTCATTCGATGCCATCTGCTCGGACACCACGGCTCACGCATCTACGCCCACGGTTCCTGCCGCCAGACCGGCCCGTTCCAAGGAATCAGCGGCGCCTATTGCCACCGGCGGCGCGGCGCCGATAGTGACAACGCTAATCCTGGAGCGGACAGCCCCTCCTGAATCATTCCGAGACTGGCTCGACGCGACCTACGCGGAAAGAACGAGGCCCCGCGATCACATCGCGTTACGCCGTCGCCGCTTTACTTCAAGCCCTTTCGTGTCCGCGGCCCGTGGAAAACTGCGCCTCAACGCCAGCCCGAACGGCCACCACGTCCCGACGACCGCCAGGCAACTAGACCCCAGGAGCCACCTCATGGCCAACCAACCAGCGCCCGATCCATCCGATGCCTTCGATGTCATCAACAGCATCAACCACCTCATGCTGCCCCTGGCCGGCCTACTCATAGCCGGAGTCGTCGCCCAAAGTCTGATCAAGGTGTGGTTCAACCGGCCCTACCAGCCGCCGACCGAACACCCACCCATAACCCAACGCACACCCCGCAGCGCGACCCGAACACCGAACCCCGGCCCCAACGCCTGCGACCTATGGGCCGCAGCATCACAGATCACCGAAGACCTCCTCACGCGCGTCGCCGAATGGGAATTCGACCCCAACGAACGATTCTTCAACCGACCTCTCCTCGCAGACGTCGACGAACCTCTCACCGCGGAATGGCTAGAAGCCCAAGCCGCCCTGGCCGCCGCGATGCCCGACTACAAGCCTGCGAACACCGCCAGAGCGCAACGGGCGCTCGACGCTGCCGAACGCGCGCGCGCCGCCTGGGACGCGGCCTGGCGCTACGCCGGCAGCATCGGCCTCGGAACACTGCCCGAACGCGACCGACAACGCCTCTCCCAAGCCCAGAAAATCTTGGCCCAAGCCGCCGACCACGCCACCACCCCCGCCGAACGTGCCCTGTGCATCGACCGACTAGTCGCGCTGCTCGCCGAAGTCACCACCGTCGACCGCGCCACAGCTCGCCACACCGTCACCAAATTCATCTCCGCCCAACTCGCGCTACCCGCGCCAGCGGCGCGCCCCGCGATTACAGGCGATAGGCGACGCAGCACACTTCGGCGCGACCAGCGCTCAGCGCCGCGGCGAAGCGCCTGAACCACCGACCATCGAAAAACAAGCCAGCCGTAACCGGACCGGAAGCTGCGCCGGACACGGCATCACAAATAGATGTGTATACGCTGTAGCACATCGGGGTACTATGTGCTACATGAAGCGTGTCGGGGTCCGCGAGCTGCGCCAGAGCGCAAGCGTGCTGCTACGAGATGTCGCTGGCGGCGAAACCATCGAGATCACCCACCACGGCCACCCCGTGGCCCATCTGATCCCGGTCAACAACGACGCCTGGTCAGCACTGATTGCCAGCAACGAGGTGACCCCGGCACGGCTCAGCCCCGCCGAAATCCTCGCCGGCACAACCTCAACCACCCGCCAGCACCAGGACTGAACTGGTGCTCTACCTCGATCCGACAGCCATCATGAAACTGATCATCCCGGCCCCCGAGTCACCGGCACTGCACCACTACCTGCAGGCCCGCACCGACATCCGCTGGTTCACCTGCGCGCTGAGCCGCGCAGACGTCCTACGCCAGACGGCACCCCACGGCCCCGCGGCAACTGACAGAGCCCGACACGTGCTGGCCGGCCTGGACCTCGTCGCGGTGACCGACCGACTTCTCGACGCCGCGATCTCGTTGACTCCAGCCCCCGACCGCACCGCAGATGCACTGCACGTCGCCGCCGCCCGATCCGCCGGACCACGACTCCACACCCTCATCACTTACGACCCCATGCTGGCCACCGCCGCTAACGACAACCACATCCAGATCACGAAACCCGGAGGTGCACCATGATCCGCACCATCGTCGCCGCTCTACTACTCCTCGGCCTCATCGGCAACCTGGACCGAACGCTGCCCCAGATCCTCATCGGCTACGCCGTCGTTATCGCCGCCGCCCTGTGGCTGACCTGGCCGATACTGAGCGCCCTCACCCGCGGCCTTCGCCGGCGCCACCGTCGGCGCCGCCCAGCCACCGCCGCTCCTACCTCGCCCCAGCTGACCCAGATCAACCATCACCACTACTACGCACCCACCCCGGCCGGGCCGCCGATGCCGCACCGCATCGACCGAACCCTCCCGGCGTTGCCGCAGCAGACCCAGATGCAACGCGAGTCCACCTCGGCCTACGACATTCTCAACCTCGACGACGGAGGCCCGCGATGAACACCGATCCAGATCCGCCCATCGATCAGGCCTGGGATAACCGGCGCCTCATCCTGGCCTCGCTGGCGCCGCGCACCGTCACCCGCCCCGCTCGCCGCGGCACATCGGTCGCCGACCCCGACGACATACCCGCGCCACGCGACGACAGGCCGGGCGTCCTCTCCCGGGGCCTGCAGGCGTCAGGGCAGCTGGCCCGCTCCGGTGCACGCCGCTTCAACAAGCGGGTCCCCCGGGAGCGGCGGCTGCACACCGCCGTCATCACCATCGCCGCAGTCGTCATCCTTCTCGCCGCCCTAAGCGGAGTGAAATATCTGTCCACCGACGTCCACCCCGAACCCCGTACCGCGCCGACAACCCCCACCCCCACCGCTGCACCCCAGGCGCCGCTGATCCACGACACCATCCTCAAAGACATCACCGCTACCGACGCCTGCCCCAAGGACGGCAACTACTCCGACGCCAACCGCGCCGTCGACGGAGACATCACCACCGCCTGGGTGTGCACCCGCGCCAAAAACAAAGACGGCCAGATCCTGCAGATCTCATTCGGCCGCCAAGTCACCCTCACCCAAATCCGCGTCATCTGCGGCTTCGACGCCACCGCCCCCGACGGGACCGACCAATGGTCCAAGCACCGCATCTGCACTTCCCTCGAGGTGTGGTTCCCCAAGGACCTCAAACGCGACCCCATCCTGATCGACACCGGGGGAATCCGGGACTGGCGCCCCATCACGCTGTCTCCGCCAGCCACCGTCAGCAAGCTCCTGATCCGGGTTAAAGAAACCTCGGACCCGCCGCAGCCGGCCACACCCACTACCGACACCGCCGCGCCCGGCCCCGACAACGTCACCACCATCGCGATCAGCGAAATCCAATTCATTGGCACCGACAGCGCGCACGCATAGATCCGCGCGCAGCCTGGGGCGCGCTATTCGGTTGAGGTCGGCGCGAGCTCTTCCGGGTCCTGATCGGGGCCACTGATCGTCACCAATCGAGGCGCGCCGTCGAACTGCTGCACCACGGCTTGACCAACGCCCAGCGACCGGGCCAATGCCGATCCCTCGACACCGACGAAGGCTTTGCTGATCCGAAAATCGCGGAGTCGATGCACAATTCGCTGCTGAAACCTGGCCGCCAACTCCCCGCGAGCGAACACGCTCCGCGACGCGGCACCTTCCTGGCTGGTCAACCACACATAGATCTCGAGCTGGTCGCCATCGCTCATCACCGTCGACAGAAACGACCACCAGTCGTCCCCGTCACCAGAGGCATGAGGCAATTCATCCAGCACCACAATCACGTCGGGGATCGGTGGGCCCTCACCGGCGCCCCGCTCTCGAACCTCCGCAATCGACGCCGCTCCGACATCACGAAGCAGCGCTTGCCGCCGAGCCCGCTCATCGAGGACTTCGCTCATGAAACGATGTGCCGCCGCCGGATCGTCCTCATAACCACCGTGGACAACAGTCGAGACCATTGGCCGCCGGCCGACAGATCGATGCACGATCATGGGGCCGCTGTCGCCTCGTGACCAAGCCCAGAACTGCGCCGGCGCGCGTTCATCGTCGACCGCGCAGGCCAGTACAGCGCTCATAGTGACCGACTTCCCCGAGCCGGTCTGCCCCGCGATCAGCGTATTGCAGGAAAGCGCCAAGGCCAGAGGCTCACCGCTCGGCAGGTACCCGATGGTCACCGTGCCCGGGGCGCCTGATACCGCAGGTGCCGCGCCCCTGTCTGCGTTGGCAACAAGAGGGGCTTGATCGAGCTCTTGTAGTCGACGGAAGTCGGCGATGCTCACGATGGCGGCCAGCGGCCGATTCTGGCTCAGAACCACGATGCGATCGCCGGCGGCCGCGCGCGCCAAGATTTGGCCGGAGCCGCGGTTCAAGTCGGTAGCGGATACCAGCGATTCAAGATTGAAAGTCACACCAGTTACCGTACCGCTGAGCGCATAGTTTTACGTACATCTATACGTGCATTTCGGGGCCGCGTCGCACCTTCCAAGTCGGCCGCAGTTCGCATGGAGCAGTTCCCGCCCTTTCGTGTCACTCATGAGTGAGACGCTGGGCGGCATGCACCTCGCCAACGAGACCAGCGACAACAACCCCGCCACCGCTCCATTCGGCTGGTGCGACACCAGCGACAGCCACGACGGACGATTCGACCATCGGCAGCAACCCGGCTGCCGAAACTTCATCTCCGACGCCGAACACACAGACTGGATGCTGCGCCAAGCCCGCCTATCCGACCAGCACGTCCAGGTTCTCTACCCCAGCGGTGCGACAAATCCCGAAGCGGCCTACATCGCCGACTACCGCCCCTACTGACGCGCCCCCTCAACCTCCACCCTCACGGAGACAACGACTATGCCCACCACGAACGCCGCCTACCCCACCCGGGCCGTCTCGATCCCACGCCGCGACGCACACGACGGGATACACATCATGTCCGTCACCCTGCCGTGGCGGTGCCCGCACTGCGGCGGCCCACGCGGCCAGGTGTTCCGAACGATCTCCTACGACGGCTCTCGCAGACTGGCCTGTGACGGCTGGAAAAACCCGTGCGGGCACATCGACTTCTATGCCGCGGTCCGCCACGAGGCCAACATCCTCGCCACACCGCCGCACACCGAACCCACCAGCGGCACAGAGGAGTAGCCATGCCAACGACGGACCCCCCGCCGCGTGAGCTCGGCGACATCCTTGCCACCCGCAACGTGGAAATCTTCCACCTGGTCCTACAGACCCACGTCTTCGCCTATCGCGAACCCGACACGCTGCCCGCTGCGGCCGGCTGCCACGGATGCTCCTGGATCCATCCCGTGGCAGACCGTGAGACCGCGCGCCGTCTCCACACCCTTCATCTCATCGAGGTCCTCCAGGCCAACTGGAAAGCGGTCGACATCATGGCCGGCGACGGCTACGAAAACCTAGGCACCAAGCACGTCATCCGCTGCATTCGGTGCGACACCACATTTCTCGGCGACACCCCCCAAGACGCCGAACAGGCGTACCAACGACACGAGGACCAGTTGCGCCGCATCGACAAAGCTCAACGCGCCTGGGCGCGCACCGGAAATTCCGACCCGCTCGTGCGGATCCGGAACTCACACGAACCCCGCGAGCGCCGGCCCAACGACAACTCAGACTCAAGCCCTGGAGCCGACCACGCACCATTCCCTACACAGAAGTCACCACAGCCCGCACCAGTCCTCGGGACACGACTTGAGCAGCGCCACTTACGCTTTGACGCTGTCTAGCCGTGTAATCTCACGAGGTGAGCTACCCGGTGGCGACGGCACCAAACGGCCAGGCGGCCGCCGCAAGGCTTGCCGGCGTGGAAACCTCGTCCAGACCGCACGGCAGAGGATTCAACAAAAACACGGCACCGCTGAACTTCTGGCGACCGCGAGGGCGCGGAACGGCGAGGGCAACAACGTATTTGGCCCTCGCAACCGGCAATTGTGGGTCGGAAGACATGCACCACCACCCCACACCAGAGACGGCGTGCGCGGCCTTCACACCGCGCGGGTCCAATGAGCCTGCGTGGGGTGACGGGCGCTCACGCAGCGCTGGCCATCCTGCGAGCCGAAATCGAACGCCTCGCCGCTGCGGCCGCCGCCGTAACCATCAGTACCAAACCAATCCGCATCGAAATGTCCGGACGCCCTCCCAATGAGTACAGCACCGAAATCTGGTACGAAGGCAATACTTTCAGGGTCATCAGCTGCGACGGTTACGTCGGGCTTGCCGCAGGGCCCGGCCGCAGCCTCGACTGGTGGCCAGACTTCCAAGTCGTCGAACAAAACGAGGTCCGCGAGATCGTCGCCGCGATGCTGTCCGCCCATGAGTTCATCGTCCGCAGACAAGAGGAGCCGGCCCTCGACGACTCACAACCACACGGCCCAACGTGACATCAATCTGCCGGCAGGGGTCTTGCATGGCGGTCAGCCGAGCGAAGACCCAGACGGCGAGTACGCAGAATCGAAAGGACAGGTCTGATGGCAGGGGCCTCGTTAGGCGCTACAGCGGCATCGAGCACACAAGTCCAATTGCGTCACGTCAAACACCATGTGCAGCACGCTATTTCAGCTCGGCGCTGCTCTGCGACTGAAGGGCTGATCAGCGCCGAGCGAGATCCTGAGCATCTGGCCGCGGTGCTGGTGCACGTCAATTCCGGTGGCAACGCGGCCGCCGCAGAAACCTACTTAACGCGGCGCGGCTACCTTGTCGAGCGCGCCGCCGACCAACAGGCGAGCGGCACTTACGGTGTGCAACTGCGGATCCGCGCCCCTCAATACAACCGCGGCAGTACGTAGCTCACTGTCACGGCGCAAGAAAGTTTCCACGCTCAGCTCCTGGCCAGCGATCATCAACCCGTCAAAAACCGGACCACCACCTGGCTGAACGCTTACTGCTTTCCGGATCAAAACATCGCCTGCACCGGCTAAAGCCTCTGCCACTAACCGTGATTCGGCCGCCGACAACCTGGCCGACTGATCTTCAACCCGCGGGCGAGCAAGGCGGCCCGCCAGCCCTATGCGGCGACGCGCAAGCCCACCACGGCTCGGCTGCTGGTGAAGCATGCGGCACATGTCAGAAGACGATCGCGACACGAACAGCCCGACTCGTGTCACCCCCAGCGGTTAGGTTGTGCGCGAGACAGTTTCGTATAGATGGGCGGCAAGCACGTGAGACGCATTCGGTATCGCATCGCGGCTACGGCCACAGCCGTGGCCGTAGCTACCGGGGTCGCGCAATGGCATGCAATCGTGTCCGAGGTCACGGGCACTGCCACCGCAGCCGAGACCACACCCGCAGCGATCGGCCCGCTGCTCGAGCGCGTCACGGTCGTCGACCACATCGACCCAGTCCCTGGTTACCAGCGCAGCTGCAAGAAAGGTCAAGCCTGCGTGTTCGGCGAAGCTTGGCACGACCCACTTTCGCACAGTGGCTGCGATGTAAGGAATCGGCTGTTAGCGAAGTCATTGCACAACGTCGTATTTAAGCCGAACACACACGACTGCAAAGTCATTGCGGGACAACTCAATCCCGATCCTTACACCGGGACCGCCGTCGATCTGCATCAGGTTGCCGTCGACCACATCGTGCCTCTTCACGCCGCCTGGAACGCCGGCGCCTCACACTGGGACCTGCAGCGCCGCCGCGCCTTCGCCAACGACATGACCGAGCTGATCGCGGTGTCGAGTACACAGAACAGCCGAAAGAGCGACTCCACGCTGGCGGAATGGTTACCTCCAGTGTCCAAGTGCGACTACGTAATTCGCTATCTGACAGTCACAGCCAAATATCAGCTGCCGATCACGGTGAAAGACCGGGCGGCGGCAGTCGCCGCGTGCGCCGCGTAGCGGCCCACTGCTACACCGCGCCAGCTATGCGCGTCGCGATACGAATCGTCTCGCAGGAAAAACATTTCGTATCGCGCGGCGCCGCACCGACGTCCGAACAGTCAGTCGCGTCGTGAAGTACGTTCCACCAAATCGGTCGCGGTCTGCGGTGACAGCGGTCTTCCGCAAGTGTGGATGCCGCGCACCCCGCTGTCACGGAGCACCCGGAGCAGACCCAACTGGGCGTCGACCGACGCATCCCCTGCCGGATCAGTGAGGTACCGAGCGGGCACCCCGAAGTATTCGGCGATCGCGCTCAGCTGCCCCTCCGCAAAGACTGCTGCGGTCCCATCCCGCAGCCCCCGAATCTCATCGGCGGTAATGTTTGCATCCCCCTGGCGTGTAATCGCCTCGGCCACCGCGGCATTCGTGTCGGCGGGTGCACCCGCCTGGTGCATCACGTCGAACAGCTTGTTGATCCGGACTGCCAGCGGCACTGTCAACGCATTGTCCATGTCTGCCGAATCCTCTCTTTCTCAACCACCGCGCCGCTCGGGCCGCGCATCTCCACCGAGTTGTGACGGATACACACCGGACCGCGCGTGATCTACGCAGGCCTTACGCGCCGCCCTCATCATTGTGGCGTCTGGGTTGGCCCAGTGGCGAAGGTTCATTGGCGGGCTGGCGATCGCGATGAGAGCTCGTTCGACTCGGCCTGGGTCGGGTACCGGGTAGACGGAGGCATCGAAGTTGCGGATCATCCACGAGGTGAGTTTGTCTTCGCCGGCGTCGTCGAAACGGTAGTGCCGGAAGTTGCTGTCCGACGAGCCGGCCCCGCGCGGCCGCGGAACAAGGTCCAGCTGGTCACGCAGCAGGGCACCGATGGAACGCCGCAACGTCGAGAAGCCGCTCTGACCGGTCGCGAAATGAGTCCCGATACTCCGTTGAGCAAGGTTGGACGAGCTTCCGATGTACACGACATCACCTCCGGTGAGCGTAACTCCGGGCAGCGCGCACTGTGCGCGGGAGAAGATGGCATACACGCCGGCCACTGAAGGCGCGGACTGCTCCGCAAGCCCGCACCGGGCGGCCCGCAACTCCTCAAGGATGTCTGTGGGCTCCATGTCCAGATTCTCGGCCAGACTCCAACGCCTGGTCCGCGGTTCAGCCGGGATTCACATCAACAACAGCGACTCACCGCGGCGCGGCTGGGGAGACAATGGCATCGTGCTCGAGCTCGCCCGCTACCGCGCCGAGGTCGACTCCGTTTTCAATCTGCTCGGCCGCCAGGAAAACGACCTGACCGCCGCGCTCGGATTCGTCTTCGCACGCTGCCCGAAGCTCCTCGCGGCCGTCCTTCACCGCGTGCTACCCGCCGATCATGCGCTAACCGTCGGCGCCGCCGCCGTGGGTTTAGAGGTCCGCGACGAGCAAGGCCGCACCGATCTAGAAGTCCGCCTCGCCGACAGGCTGATCATTTTCGAAGCCAAAGCCGGCTGGCTGCTACCCACTGCGGCGCAGCTCGCCAAGTATGCGCCCCGCGTGGCCGGCTTCCCCAGCGGCGGTGTCCTGGTCAGCCTCTCGCAGGCATCCCACGACCTCGCCAAAACGACCCTCACCCCCAGCGTCGCCGGAGTACCCGTTGTCCACCTCCCGTGGCGCGACGTGCTGGCCGACATCGCCGCGGTGCGCACAACGTGCAGGGGACACGAACGGCTTTGGCTCGACGAACTACATACCTACTTGAAAGGCGTGATGCGAGTGCGGCCCGTCGCCGACAGCATGACCTACTGCGTGGTCGTCAACCATGCGCGCCCGGGCGGTGGGGGAGCCCGCACCTTCCGCCAATACGTCACCCAGGAAAACTGCTACTTCCATCCGTACGGCGTCGGCGGATGGCCTACAGACCCACCACGCTTCATCGCGTTCCGCTGGGACGGCGCCGTGCAGCGGGTCCACCGCATCATCCACACCGAAGTCGTCTCCTCGCTGCTCGACCGGTGGCCTGATGTTCCCGCAGACCGCGTCACCTCGACGGCGCACGCCATTTATGATCTCGGTCCCCGCTTACCACCCTTGAAACCGCTCCCGAACGGCCGCAAGTACCGTGCCTCACGCTTGTGGGTCATGCTCGACCAACTGCAGTCCTCGGCCACCCTTGCCGAAGCGATCGAAGGCACACGGCAGCTGCGGGGCAACGCATAAAGACGCTCCGCTCCTCGGTGATGCACCGTGCATCACGGCACGGCCTCGGCGCGATCACGGAGACGAGGTTTCTCCCGGTCGGTGATGCACAGTGCATCACCGGTTGGACACGGACACGTCACAGCCCTTCGGTCCGGCGGATGGCAGTGATGCACGGTGCATCACCGGGCGGTAACAACGTGCCATCAAGATCGCGTCAGATTCAGGCCGGTAGTTCAGCGAATTTGCAGCGCAGCTGTTCGGCGTGAGCGAGCACTGAGTGCACACGGTGGGGGCGGGTGCTATCGAGGGCCACCACGTTCGGCGCGGCGCGCAGCTCCGCGGCCGCCAGCCCGAGGATGACCATCGACGCGGGAGTGAAGTCCCGGGAACGGGCGTCGAGCACCGCCTCATCCAGCCATTCGCGGTCCTCGTCAGCAAGCGCGTAGCGGTCCGCATGTTCCACCAGGTCGGTGATCACCGAGACGAGCTGCTCGCGGTGGGCGTGCAGCCAAGCGACTTCCGAGGGCCACCGCTCGGTGGCCTCCGCGCTCGATTTTCTGGACTGCCGGGTGATCTTCTCGTCGGGCCGGTCGTAGCGCAGCAACGCTTCAAGCCGGTCAATACGGTCGATCACTCCCTGCTTGCCGACACCCACTTGTGCGCCGAGCTGCGCCAGGAAAATCCCCCGAGCCCGCCCTGCCTGCAGGAAATACAGCTCGCGGCGACGGTCTTCCCACCACAGCCAGTTGTTCAGCGTCAGCGCGTCGCTAATGTCAGCTTGCAGCACCCACGCGGGGATGCCACGGCCGCTGTATTGACGCAGATAGTCCAGCACTTCTCGGGGGTCAGAATCGGGTGAATCCGGCAGCTTTTCCCTGTTCAGGTCATCAATCTTCGCGCGCCGGTTCGCGATCCGGGAGATGGCGCCGGCCAGCTCCGTTCGATGCACCCGGGGTCGCGCAGCCACGCTGTCAGTATTTCACGGACAGATAATCACGATCAGGGAACGCGCCGATCACAGCGCGGCCTCAAACCGCCCCTGTGATGCACGGTGCATCACCGGCCGGTATCGATCCGGCAACAAGCCCTTGACAACAATCCGCGAGAACTCGTTTCAGCGTGCCTGACGTGACGTCGTCTGGCCTTACAGTGAGTCCATGAGCGCCGTCGGCTATCACTGGGCACCCGCCAATCGACGCGCCAGCATCGCCGACGAGGGGCTTCGGATCGGGTGCCGCCCGGCCGTCAACGGCATCGAGGACGATCACCGCAACCCGTGGATCTCGTTATCGCCCACCCCGGCGCAGGCGTGGATGCTGTCAGCGGGAGCGCTCGCGATCGGCGGATTCCGCTCGGAAGCAACAGAGTGGGATCTGTGGCAAACCGACGTCACCGGCATCGACGTTCATCGCTGCGCCGGCGACTATCCCGAAATCCGTGTGCTCCAGCCGATCCCGAAGAACCGCGTCGCATGGGTGGCCAGCCGGCCGTTCCCCGCCGACCCACCGCTGATCCAAGCGGGGGATGGGGGAGCGCAGTCCGAAAAGTGCTGTCACAGTGACGAAATACAAGGGCACCGTCATACGCTCGCTACCAACGCGTCTTCTCAACTGCGCCCGCGCGACCATCCGAACGCGACAACTACACCGGACAGCGAGATAATCGATGCTGCAATTTCCCGTTCCCGACGCCACGTGGTGACGTCTCCGCCATCCTCGACAGGGTCGATCCCACCCGCACCTTGGCACGTGATTTTTTCATCGCCCAGACCTCGGCCCCATTCAGCAGCGACCGCTGGAGCCGATCCACCATCTACGACTTCGTGATCAGCCACCGGCCCGATGCCCCGTACACCGCCGCGATCCCACGCTTGTATCTCACGCCGAATCACCGCCGCACAGCCGCCCGCCTACTGTTCAGCCAAGCCTTGGAGGTTGGCGCAGGCGGGCATGAAGTCGTGGCGTACATCTGGGATCCCGCCGACGACCGCGGCCACGTCGCAATCGCCTTCCCCGTCCGGGACAGCCGCGGCGCCCCACCCGCGGACACCGCCTTGCGCCTTCTCGCCCTGCTGCCCACTGTCACCGCTGTCGTCATCCCCGACGACGACTACAACGCCACACCCGAAGGGCAGCGCCGCAACCAGCCGGCGATCTGGGTCGCCGACGGCATACCGCCCGACGCGCAGCCCCACACCTGGGACGACATCGCGAACCTCCTACGCACCAAACTGCCGTGGTGGTCCTACGGGCTCCGTGACCGCGACGCCATGCTGGCCTGGCGACCCGGCACCCCATCAACTGCCGTCGCCCCGGGCACCGCACACCGTGACCTCACCGCACTACCCGCTGTTCTCACCCCGGACAGCTCGCCCACACTCCGGGTCGCCGTCGACACCATCACCGCCGAGCTCCAGCACGACGTCTGCGGCGCCTACCGGCATCACCGCGGCCACGACCACTTCTCCGACAACCACGGCCTCCAGCACGCCGCGACCGCCGACCTCGACTTCGCCCAACCGCGACCCACACGCACCACCGGACAGGCCGCCCTGTTCCTGCACCACCAAGTCGCCAACCCCCTCGCAGCCGCCCACGCCGCGCAGGTCGCCGGAGGAGCACCGATCGCTCACGCCGCTTACATCATCACCGCCACACACCAGCGCCAACCGATCGTTCAAAACTGGCTCAACCGCCTCCAACTCTCACGCCGCCGCGACGAACTCGGATTCCAACTCGCCCTTCAGGCCATACCTCCCGAGGTTCAGCTGGCCGACCCCACCACACCCACCCGCTACTACAGCGACCCCCGCAACCCGGACTGCTGGATCGTCACCCACAACCACACCGTTATCGTCACCTGCGGCACTTCCGTGCCCGCCAGCGGAGTACTCGAAAAGGCCTATCTCGACGCCGGCGCCGCATTCTTCCTCGACAGCGACAACATCGCCTGGCCGATGCCCTATCCAGCGCTACCCGACGAGGACAGCGAAAGCACCCTGGCCCAAACGCTGACCCGGCTCATCGGCGATGCCGGCGCCGACGTCGACGACCCCGGCAGCGCCGTCCCCACCAACGAAGAACTCGTCCGACGCATCCGCAACGCCACACTGCCCATCGTCATCAGCTAAACGACCCCCGCGGTGATGCACCGTGCATCACGGAACAGTCGCGACACCATCACACGAGCACCTACATTCCTGCGCCAACCCGGGCCCACAAGTGCGCCAGACACCCCCAGCGCCGCGCCACCCTGTCCGCACCGCGCGCCATCAGCCATGGCGCACGACCGATGCCCCCGCGACAAGCGCTGAAAAAAAGTTTCCGAAAAGCCCCCAGCCGGGGCGCACCGTGCGCCCTCATGCGCCGATACATGTCCCACCGGCAGTAGGATGATCGTATGGCTAAAGAGAAGATCTCCGCGACACTCGACCGCGAGGTCCTCGCGACAGCTGACGCTGATGCCAGAGCCGCCGGCCTCAACCGCTCCGAACTTATCGAGCGCGCCCTGCAGAACGAACATCTCCGAATGTCGTTGGAGCGCTACACAACAGCCACGGTCCCAGCGCTCGGCATTGACACCTACGCTGACATGGTTTATCAGGCGAACCGGGACTCGGGTCTGTGATCAAACCGGGCGACGTCATGCCCCGCCGCGACACCGACCGCGAACTGTTCGTCGTTGTGCTGTCCAACGCGATTCACCTGGCCGCCGGCACCGGCAGACTCGTCGTATGCCCGTTCATCCCGGGCGAACTCCCCAGCGAGACAATGTCTTTAGTCGTCAGCACTCAAGATCCGGAAGGCGCGACGCTACCCGAACTGGTGCACTGGCTTCCGTTGGCCGCCCTCGACGACGCCATCGCAAACATCGGCACCACGGCACTTGCCGAGGCCTCCGCCACCGTCGCCGCCCTCATCTCCTAGTACACCGACCGCGCGCGGATCAGCCGAGGTGGACACCGCCGGTGGGTCCCAGCGGCCTGATCGGGATGTGCAACAACTGGCCATACGCCAGCCCTGTGACGAAGGCGCGAGCGCAGCCGTCATGAGCAACCGGCGAAACAACCGCTGCAGGACAACAGCATTCCGGAAGCTGCCGACAGATCGACGCTCCACCAGCAGCGCAATCCCGACCACCACCAAGACCACGGCCAGGCAAGCCAAGACACCGATTCCGCAACGCAGCGCGACTTCACAAATGACATCCATCAACCGCTCCACGCTCGTGATCACTCACCACAACCTTTCGTTGGTTCTCCGCCGGACTACAGCCTTACGCGTTGACGAGCTCCGCTGCAGCAGAGGGAAATTCGTTCCACGTTCGGCCATCCAAACTGCGGCCACCAGCTTTCGGGGTCCGCCCACCAACCTGCTTGAAAAAGAACGCGACACCCCCGCGGCGATCGCGGAGATCGCGCACCCAGTCCAGGTTCAAAGACCGATAGCCGGGGCCGCTTTCGCCGCCCACAATGACCCAATCGATCCCCGCGAAGTCCAGGTTCGGCAGCCCAGATAGCAACGGCTCACACGACAAGAACCGAACCGCAGCGGGAATAGCTCGCAGATAGTCTGCGCGCCAGCAGTATTCGTCGGATTCGACCGAGGTGCCCATCCACACGTTCGGCAGCGGCCACGGCGGCATCCACCGATTCCCGCGGGGTGTTTTCACCACCTCCCACACCCGGCCGAACCCGGAGTCGCCGACCAGCCGGCTGCCGCCAAGGTCCAAGCGCCAACGACCCAAGTGCGGTGGTGTCGCCCCGATGATGTCGGTGGCCTCAGCAGCGACCTGCGCGACAAAACCGGAGTCGTTGAGCAATAACGCCATTCGCTTCGGCCGCTTCGTGAGGACCTGGTACTGATGCCGGCCAGTCAGCGCCATGACCGCCCAAATCCGCGCCAGCACAGCCCGCGGGATCCGGGCGTGCCCAATGTCCGACATACTGTTCACGAATACCAGACGTGGTGTGCGCCAACGCAATGGCTCGTCGATGACCGTAGGGTGCACGGTGAGTCCGAACCCCGGGCCGCTCGTGCGCGGATCTCCGTCGACCTGATACTTTGCCGCCCCCATTGCTTTGAGGCGTTTCGCCATCAACATCGCATAACAGTTCGCGCACCCTGGGGAAATTCGATTGCATCCCGAGGTTGGATTCCACGTCCAGCCCGTCCAGCCGATCTCGGTGATACTCACGCCGACCTCTGTGCGAGTTGAGCAGCGACCTCGCCGACCCGCGTCCGGTCCGACCGCTGTGTCCCCGGCAGGTCCAGGTGCTCGCCCACAGCCCGCAACACACTGACCAGGTCGACCGGAGCAGCTAAATACGCTGGGGGAGGGCCTATCTCGTGATCTACGGGAGCGGCCCCAGACGTCCTATTCATCGCACAGTGGCCGATCATGCCGGCCCGCGACGGGGTGACCAATCAACTCGAAAGCAGGCGCGGGCGAAGCCTCACCCAATCGCTCCACCTCCCCTCTCACGCAGGAAGCGAGCGCACCTGGGGGCGGTAGCGGCAGCCTCGAGATGCCCGCACCGGGGTCGTCGAAGGCGCGAACATCTTGGTAGAGGTCCATACCGGCGCGGCCGAATGTCCAGTGCACGCGAAGAACGCGGCGGCCGCCGAGTACTCGGTCCGGCCGGAAGGCAACGGCGTCGACGACCCATGCCCCGTGGAGATACAACGTGAACTGCTGGCCACGGTCGGTGATGCACCCGGAAGCATCATCGGGTGATGCCGGCGCGCCTTGGTCGCCCGGAGTTTGCGGCGCCAATTCGCACGGTGCCTCGGCAAGGTCGTAGAAGATCGGGGCATCGACCACACCGGGCGCCAGCTCTTGCGGATTGCCGGCGGCGTACGCGCTGGACGCCGGTGGAACGGCGGGTGGCCGACCGACCGCGTAGCCGGCGCCGAAGGCGCTCACGACCGCCAGTGCCGCCACACTCGCGGCCGCCACTGTCACGCCGCCACCGGCATTGCGTCCCGTCATTGCGACCCTCTCACACGTGCGGCCTCCGAGCGCATTCCAGCTGCGACAGCGAAATGCCTGTCGGGGCCCCGCTCCAACACCAGCGCCGGCAGGAGAGCGGGCACGGTCCGAAATTTGCCCACGGCGTTGCCCCAGGCCTGATCGCAGAAATTGAGAAGCCGGAATACTGCGTTGTCCCGCCCTGGCCGCGCTAGGATCACCGACCGCGGCGGCAGCGCAGCGAGCTCATCAGCTGTGGCCACAACGGATGCCGTTGGACTCCACAACTCGGCGATCACGGCCTGATTGATATGCGCGAACTCCTGTTCCTCGGTGTGGACGATCACGCCGCACGCGCAGTGCGCTTCATCACCGACTTCGTCGACGCCGAGCCAACGGAATGTGTGCGCGGCGACGATCGCCTCATAGCGCGTCAGTTCGGCATCCTCGACACCAGCGACCATGTCGGTCTCCTCAGAATTGGTTGCGGCGCCGGAGCCGCCGCACGACAGCGACGGCAATGGCGGCGAGAGCTACACCGGCGAATATTGTTGGTGCGGAATGGAACACAGTGTTCGCGGCGTCGCTGCCGAAGCGCCAGAGGAACCCGTTGAGCAGCGTGTCGACCATGCTGCGCCCGCCGTTATGAGCGCTGCTGGGATCGTGCGCTGCGGCCAGCATGGTCTCGGATGCGAAATGATTCACCGTGGTTCCTTTCTGTCTTCCCGGACTGTAAGGCCCAAAGCGGACACGAAAGTGCTTGGCGAGGGCCGCTCACGCTCAGAGACGTAAGAAAACCGGCGCAGCGGGCCGCTAGCCCGCCGTCACGCCGACTCCACGCGGCCGACCGGGCCTTCGCACCCAATGGACAACGAGCTTGACTTCCTCCCCACGGCTGAAGCCGGGGGATTCCAACTTGGTCCTGCTGCGGTAGCACGGGTGGGTTGGAGCAGTACTTCCTCGCGGTTTCCTGCTGGTTCCTGCTTCGGCGACCTCTGCTCGCCCGAGGGCAGGGGTTGGTCTTCACAGGCGGTGACCGCAAGCCCTGCGGCCAGTACATTTTTTGCGGCGTTCACATCCGCGTGCTCAACGGACGAGCAGCTGGTGCACCGGAATACCGCTTGGCTCTCACGGGATTTCGGGTCCACCTGTCCACACGCAGAACAGCGTTGCGACGTGTACGCCGCCGGCACTGTAACCACCAGAGTCCCGCTGTAGCGGGCCGCTGAGTGCAGCGCCAGGTCGAACTGATGCCATCCCTTGGCCAGGATGGCGCGGTTGAGGCCGGCCTTGGCTCTCACATTGCGGCCGGGCTCGTAGAGTGTTCCTTTCGCTGACTTACTCATCTGCGCGGTCTTGAGGGCTTCGAGCACCACCACCGCGTTGGTCTGGGTCAGCCGGTGCGCGGTCTGGGCGCAGAAGTCCTTGCGGCGATCCCGCTCGGCGCCACGCAACCTGGCCAGTTGTGTCCGCGTCCTGTAGCGGTTGGCCGAGCCCCGAGCCGACCGAGACAACTTGCGCTGCAACGCCACGACCCGGCGACGCTCGCCGCCGGTGACGAATTCACGGTCAGTCAGTTCACCGTCACTGGTCGCGACGGCGACCACCACCCCACGGTCGATGCCCACCGCGCAGCCCGGCGAGCAGTGTACCCGCGGGGTGCTCACCCCGTCGTAGACGAGGAACGACACAAACCAATGCCGGCCCTGCCTCGATACCGTTGCCGAACGCAGGGTTTCACCGTCCAAGCTGCGCGAGGCCCGAAACTTCACCCAGCCCAGCTTGGGCAGCTTCACTCGCGCGTGGCGGCGGTTGAGCTGCTCGACGGCCATCTTGTTGCCCTCGGGAAACCGAAACCCCGGCGGCCACCGCCTGCCCGAGCGCCACCGCACCCGGAACGTGCCATGGTCGCGGCACGCTCTGTCCAGGTCCATCAATGTCTGCTGCAGGCAGTGCCCCGGAACGGTCGCCAGCCACGCGTGCTCGGCTTTGGCCTCCGCCAGCTCGCGGGCCTGCGGTGCATAGTTCATCCATGCAGCGCGCCGCCGGTACTCACGGCGCTGTTCCAGACCGGTGTTCCACACCGCCCGACACGCCGCGCCGATCTGTTCGGCGAACTCAGCTTGTTCGTCGGTGAACTCGACACGAAACCGCCTGCCCGTCAACATAGCTCAACGATCCTTCTGGGTTTCGACGTAGCGCTTGATCACCGACAACGGCGCACCACCAACCTGGCCACAAAATAAGAGCTCGTCCACAACGACGGCAGCTTCGATCTCAGCCATGGAAATTCCTCACGAAGCACCCTCGATGACCGGCCCTTGATGGCCTTGACCAACCGATGCATGTGGGATTTCGTAGTGCGTGCAGAGTGCGCGCAGCACCGAGCACGGTGCTGCCACCAGGCATTCCTGCAGCGTGTAGCCCTCCCATTCGCCGGCCCACGGCCCGGAACTCAGTGTGCAGGTTGTGCATAGGGCGGCGGCGCAGCCGCAGGCCTCGTAACGTTCGTCGCTGCCGCAGTCCAGGCATTCTTCGCAGATGACGACCTGCGGGAGGTGCTGGGCTGCGTAGGCGAGCAGGTCGGTCCGGTGGGAACGGTGATACCAGTTCGGGGACGGGCGGCCGAGTTCGTCGTCGGCGGCGATCGCCTCCAGCAGCCGGACGCCGAGCAGCGGATCACCGACGGCGGCCGCGACGAGGTCGCGGTTGTGCTCGCTCGGCGCGACGGACGCGATTTTTGCCGGCAGCTCATCGCGAGCGGCGGCGACGACCCAGGCGCAGGATTCGCACACATGACCGCGCTGTACGTACTTCGAATCCGGTTCGTACGGGCCCCATTTGGGGGCTACGTGCACGATCTGGCCGCACACCGCCCCAGTGGCAGTGTCGCGAAGCGAGCCGACGTCGGCCGCCCGCAGCGCCATCTCGCGGGTGACGGCGTGCCGCCGGTCGGCGCAGAGCCCGAACACCAGCTCCGAGTCCGGTAGTGCAAATACCTGAGTTTCTGCGCCGGTTACGCTACTCATCGTCGTCCCTCCTGGATTGCTGCTGGCACTGTAAGGCCGCGCGGTGACACGAAACCTCTTTCCCGAGCGGCAGCTTCCGAGCCTTCGTGAAGCGCTCTCAACGGCACTGGACTGGGTAAAATCGGCTGCATGACGGTCGCGCACCACCTCGCTGTCCAATTCCGCAGCGCCGTGAACCGCATCTTTGCCGGGCACGTCAACGATGCAGGCGACGACCTGGTCGGCGAAGTCGACGTCACCGACACCGCGGTCAATTCGGTCGCCGAGTTCGTCATCAACGCCTTCGACGGCGCGTTGGAACTCGAGTACGACAACGGGATCACCTACCAGATCCAGGTGGTGAAGATCAGCCCGCCGGCAGCCGCCGGCACCCGCATGGGCCTGCACGCCGGCGGTCTGATCGTCGGCTACGCAGAGGCCGACAGCAACTACTAGGACTGTGGTCCGGAGACAGCTTGTGCCAACCAGGCCGGTCCTGCATTTCACTCACCTCGAGCATCGCGACACCGTGATCGCCAACGGACTGCTCTGCGACACGGCTGCACGCCGGTCCGGGCTGATCCGCCGCGAAGCCGGGCAACCCTCGATCAAGGCCGGTCGCCGTGCCCGCACGGTGCCGATCGCCCCGTACGGCGTGGTCGCGGACTATGTTCCGTTCTACTTCGCGCCCCGCAGCCCGATGATGTCATCGATCAGCTGGGGCAACGTGCCGGAGTTCGGCAGCGACGTCACCGGCCTGATCTACCTGGTGACTGACACCGATCGGCTCGTCGACGCGGGCCTGACCGTTTTGGCCACCGACCGCAACGCCAAACTCGCGCTCGCTGAATTCCGGCTTATCGCCGAATCCGAGGACCTGGTTGACTGGCCGCTCATGCGAGTAAAGATCTGGAAGAATACCGACGCCGACCCCGAGCGCCGTGAGCGCCGTATGGCCGAATGCCTTGTCCATCAACGTGTTCCCTTCGACGTCATCACCGAGATCGGCACGCACGGCGAACAACAAGCCCAGACCGTTCAGGACACGCTTAACCGCTACGGCAAGACAACGCCGGTCAATGTCCGCCCATACTGGTACATCTAAGAGACGGGAAGGAGAGCGCATGATCAGCATCGGCCACGGCAACCTGCTACACGCCGATGTCGACGCGCTCGTCAACACGGTCAACACCGTAGGTGTCATGGGCAAAGGCATCGCGCTGCAGTTCAAACGGGCCTACCCTGCCATGTTCACGGCCTACGAGACCGCCGCCAACCACCACGAACTCCGCCTCGGCCAGATGCACGTGTGGGAGACCGGCCAGACCAGCCCCCGGTTCATCATCAACTTCCCGACCAAGAGTCACTGGCGTGCCGGCTCTAAGCTCCGCGACATCCAGACCGGGCTCGACGATCTGATTCGGGTCGTGCGTCAGCTTGGCGTCACCTCTATCGCGGTGCCACCTCTGGGCTGCGGCAACGGGGGACTGAATTGGGCCGATGTCGAACCGCTAATCCGGTCGGCGTTCGCCGCGGTCCCCGATGTCGACGTGGTGTTGTATCCGCCCGTCGGGGCGCCGGCGGCCGCCGCTATGCCCACCAACAGCGCCCGCCCCGCCATGACCGCGGGCCGGGCGGCGCTCATCGCGTTGCTGCACGCCTACTCGGTGCAGGCTGAGGCGAGCGCATCGCTGATCGAGTCCCAGAAGCTCATGTACTTCCTGCAGATCGCGGGCGAACCGCTGCGACTCAAATACGAGAGAAACCGCTACGGCCCCTATGCCGACAACCTGCGGCAAGTCCTCAAAGTCGTTGAAGGGCACTATCTTCGAGGGTTTGGAGATGGCAGCCGCACCGTCGCGCAGGCCGAACCTCTCGACGTTCTGCCCGATGCCCCCGCCGCAGCTCAAGAACTCCTCGACCAGCATCCCCAGACCTGGGAACGTATCAGCCGGGTCCTCGAGCTCGCCGCCGGCTTCGAAACCCCTTACGGGCTGGAACTCCTGGCGAGCGTGCACTGGCTGGTCCACGAGGAGCCTGACGCGGGACGCGACGTCGAGCACTTGGTTGACGATATCCGCGCCTGGACCCCGCGCAAGGGTCGGATGTTCAGCGACACCCACATCCGTGGCGCATTGGAGAATCTTGGGGCGAAAGGATGGCTACCGTCCCGGTAGCTTCGATGCTTGCTCCGTCGGTTTGCTGATTGTTGCCTCGTTTTTGGCAGCACAACATTGGGGCTACCGCTGAGGCGCCGCGAAGCGGCATGCTTGTGTCGTGGTGTTCGCTTACCTCGGGGGAGCGATTCTTCTGGCCGTGGTCGCCTGGCTGATCGGGCCCTTTGTTATGCGTGCCGTCGGCATATTCGTCGCGGTCTTCGGCCTGGCCTTCATGATCGTGTGCGGAACCAAAGACTTATTGGTGCCGGCGGCCGGCTATTTCGTGGTGTTTTCGGTGGGCGTCGGGATGTGGCTGGCCGGGCATTGGGTGCTCGCCTACAAATATCACGCTTGGTCCAGCCCGATCGCGCAACGAGTGTTCTCCCAGACGCTGCTGCGCCGCCTCGATCCCACTCGTGGATGGGGCATCCGCACAATTGGTCCTGATTGACGGGCCAGGCCCTTCCCGAGACTCAGCTGTCAAGCAGGTCGTTGACGAGTTCGCGTGCGCGCGAGGGGATTTCGCTGGTGGGGAAGTAGCGGTGCACCACGTCCCACACGGTGGCCCGAGCTGTGATGTCGAGGTAGTCGAGCAGGAATGCGATGTCGTCGGCGTCTCGAACCGGCCGTGCCGCAAGCACTTTCATTGCGAGAAGATGTTCGGCTGGAGTTGCGGCGACCTGAAGATAGGGGTGATCGAAAACGAGGGCGCCTTGCCCGGGGTTTCGCGCGACGTAACTGGCCGCTTGCTTGTTCAGCCAGGTCGATGGCCAGCCGAACTCAGATGCGACCTCACGGATGGCCGCCACCATGGGGCCATCGGGTGAGAACAGGGCGTCGATATCTCGGGTCGCGGACCTCGTCGGGTCGTACGCCAGAAGCATTGCAGCTCCCCCAACGACGTGAACATGGCCGACAGTGCGGCGGCGCTGGAGCTTGTCGGCGAGCACGGTGAACGCGCGCCGGAGCTCGCTGCGGTCGAAGAGCGGCTCTGCCGTTGAAGGTGCCCCGTCTTGTTGAAGGTCGGCTCGATCGAGGTAGATGCCGCGGCGGCGAAAGGCCGGCGGCGTCCATACCGCGGCACGGCAACGGGCGGATGGCAGTGGCGAGATCCACCAGGCGGCCGGCAGGAAGCGCTCGGCGGTGACCGTCCACAGCGGGCCCGGGCGGCCGTACCGGGCTGCGAGGTGTTCAGCGATCGCGGCCAGCAGGGCGTCGAACCGGCGCGACCCTGTGCATGGCGGCTCGTCGGAGACCAGAGACAGTGCTGCAGCCCTAGATTCGTCGGCGCCGCGAACGAATTCAAAAAACAGCCGCAGCCGCGTGCGATCGTCGCCTGCTCGGCTGATCGCAGCTGCGATCTCACTGAGTCCTAGAGCGCGAGGGACGGGGGATAGGTCTGTTCGGGCGCCTTGCCGGCGGTGCACAGCTCGAACGGCGTCCGCGGGATACCCGGAGACGCGCTGGATCCCTCGCCCGGACAGGATGCCTCGCGCCCGAGCCGGCGTGACCGACCAATGGTCAGCGGCCTCGTCGACAGACCAAAGCTCCATGCCTCTAACATACGCGCAACATGTTCGGAAGTTGACTACGCCGTTCTCATGGGGCCGCAGCTGTCCAGAGCAACGCGCGCACGAGGTACCGACTACCCCATATCTGGTACCATATACCTATGGCGTTTACCGTGAAGGATGACGAGGTCATCGAGCTCGCCGACGAGCTGGCGAAGCGAATGCACCTTCCGAGCCGGATCGACGCGATCCGGCATGCACTCCGCGCCCAGATCGAAGTCACCCAGACCCGCACCGGCAACCGGGCCGACGAACTACTCGACGTACTGCACAACGAGATCTGGCCGCTGCTCCCAGCTGGCGGCCCCATCACCAAAGCCGAACGCGAACAAGCCCTCGGCTACGACCCCGAAACCGGTGTAAGCCAATGATTCTCGACTCCTCAGCAGCTGTAGCGCTACTGCAGCGCGAAAGCCCCCACGCAGAGCAGATCGCGGCCGCTCTAGCCGGCGACCGCAGCCCCGTCATGTCCGCTGCCAACGCCGTCGAGACCCTGATCGTCCTCACGAACCGCTTCGGCCTGACTGCCAGGGTCGCGTTCGACCGACTCGCCGCCGCGATCAACCTCGGCATTCAGCCCCTGACCGCCGACCATGTTGCGGTCGCGCACCGCGCTTACATCGACTTCGGCAAAGGCCGTCATCCAGCAGCCCTCAACTACGGCGACACCATGGCGTACGCGACAGCGAAGCTCGCCCACGAACCCCTAATCGCTGTCGGAAACGATTTTGCGCAGACCGACCTCCACTTCGACGGCCTGGTCGGCTACTGGCCGACCTAGCCGGTCCAGAAAGCGGTTTCCAATGTCGGCAAGTCCTGGGACAATAACGCTATGAGCACCACCGACGAAACCAAGATCAGGCCGGCCGACCTTCGGGCCGCCGCGTCTAAGGCTTCCAGCACCGCTCAAGCCAGTGCCCCGAAAGCGGTCGCCGAGCCCGCGAAAGTGGCGGCCAAAGCAGGTGCATCAATCTCGCCGGTCGACACCGCAGCCGGGCTCGTTGTCGGCGCGATCGAATCGCTCAACCAGACCGTCAACACCGCCGACGTCGCAGCCGCCTCAAAACAAATGGAGGCGCTCGAAGAGTCGCCTCCAGCGCTTCAACAACAAGACCAACAAAACGCAGACGACACGATCGTCGCAGGGGAACCGCTCACGACCTTGCAGTTCCCCATGCTGAAGGCCTCAACCCCCGCAGCAGGAGGGACATCCTATGCCTGACACCACATCTCGGGTCCCAGTCGCGCCGCAGCCCCAGCCGCAGCCGCATTACGACCACCCGCAGAACCCCCAGTACCCGCCGCCACCCGGCGTGCGACCCGACTTGGCCTTCGTGCCAATCGCCCGCCCACCGCGAGACACCACCCGCCGCTGGCACGGCTTCGCCCTCGCCGCCGCAGCAGGCGCGGCGATCGCTGCCACGGTCACAGCGCTGATCACCTCACAGGTCGTGCGCACCGACGCCGTCGCCGGCCACTCGACCGCGCCGGCCGTCACGGTGACCGCGACACCAGCCGCGCCAGCACCGCCAGCTCCACTCCCGACCGCCCAGGCTGACCGGCAAACCTGCAACGCCTGGCTGGCCGCAGGCGACAAGATCCACGCAGCGCAAGCCGCGATGCCTAAGCTTCCGGAGGGTATGACAATTCTGGATCCAGCGGTTCGTGGCACACCTGAGTGGTCGGCGGCAGTGCGTAAAGCCGCCGGCCTTTATGGCGAGGCCGGCGATGCACTATCGGCCGGAATCGCGCCAGGGACAACCTCCGTGCTCAGTCAGTCCGCGCACTCAGCTTCCAGCGCGCTACACGCACTGGACACAGCCGACTCGACTTTCGATCCTGCGAACGGCAACACATACCACTTAGTCCGTGAATCGGCCGACACGATGGATGTGTTGTGCGATCGGTTGGCGCCGCGTTGATCGTGATCGACGGCAGCTACGACCTTCTCCAGGCATTCTCGGCCGGGATCGCTAGCTCCTTGGCGCTTACTTCCTTGGAGTCGTAATGGCTGCTGTTGGTGGCGATGATATTCCAAAGCCGAGTTCGGAGCATGCGGCCCAGATCCTGAGTTTCTTTTGGCCGCAGAGTTCTTCGTCGGCTTGGCAGGCGTACAGCCGGGCGCTGCTGAACGAGGGCAAGCGGTTGATGAGTGAGGCGGAGGGGCCGCAGCGAGACATTTACACGCTCGTACGCGTTGACCAAGAGGGTCCCTTCATTGAGGCCGCGTGTGGGTTGATTCAGATTCGCGCGGCCACACTGGAAAATCGCTATAAGGCGTACCAGCGCAACGCCACCGCGGCTCAGGGGGTGGCCTCGGCGATCTGGGCTGCGAAGCTGCACATGGCCGAAAGCGTTTCTGCCGCCGAGGCCACGATCACGGCCGCAAAGAACGAGCTCGAGCCTCAAATCAAAGCGGCTGAAGCGGCGATGCAGGGAGCGATTGCCCAAGGCCTCTGGCTTGAACTGAAAGCACGAATCAATGCCGCCATCCAACTCGGCCAGGACGAAGTTGCCTCGGCATCCGAGACAGCAGCCGGCGCCATCGGGGCACAGAACCTGGGTGTCACCAACTTCACGATGCCCAGGCAAATCCCTAAAGCCGGAGGTTCTCCTGCCGCCAAACCGATGTCCAGCGGAAGTGGCGGACTGCCCGCGCCCGCTGCGCCGGGCGGCGGTTTCAATGTGCAAAACGTCGACAATTACCAAACATTCAAAGACGCGCCCGCTAATCCGGGCGAGCTGGATCAGTCTCTGCCGGGACAGGGCAAGGGTCCGACAATGCAGCCGGACCAAGGCCAGCCTCAGTCACCCAAGATCGAACCCGCCTCAGCAACAATGAATGGAACGCCCTCAGGGTCCGGAACTCCGGGGTCGTCGGCCTCGCAGGGCGGAAGTAGCAGTTCGATTATCGGGAAGTTGATGTCACCGTTGTCTTCGGCGGGTGGCGGTTCGTCAGCGGGTGGTGGTTCGCCGTTGTCATCGCTGGGCGGCGGAATGGGCAATTTCGGCAATATGTCGGGCGCGAATCCTGCTTCGGCACAGCCGGCGTCGATGATGAACCCGGGCGCGGCGGGCCTCCCCGGCGCCGGGACCGGCGCCGGTTTGGGGTCAGGTGCAGGCACCGGCGCAGGCACTGGCGCGGGCTCAGGTCTGGCTGGCCTTGGAACAGGTGCGGCGGAGACGTCGGCGAAGTTGGCGGCGGGCGCGGTCAACAGCGCGGCCAATGGTCTTGGCGCGGTGGCGAATGCGGGCAGTCAGGTTGCGCAGAATGTTGCGCCGGTGGCGGCGCAGTTGGCGGCGCAGACCGCGCCGGTGAATCCGGCGGCGGGTACGACCCCTGCGTCGGTGGGCGGTATGGGTGGTGCGCCGCCGATGGGGATGATGCCGCCTGGCGGTTCGATGGGTGGTGCGCCGCCGGTGTCCTCGGTTGGTGGCGGTTCCGGTCTGGTGGGGCCCTCGACGCCGCCGACGCCGCCGCCTGCTGCGCCACCGCCGGCGGGGGGCGCGCCGCCGTCGATCCAGGGTGCGCCGCCGGGTGCGCAGTTCGCGCCGGTTGGTATGCCGCAGGCTCATCACGGCGGTGTTCGGTCGATCGGTGCTGACGGTGCGACCGGCGCGGTGCTGGTGGACCGTGCGATGGCTGCCGGTTCGGATGTCATCACCGCGCTGCTTGCTCAGACCACTTTGGCGGGTCACTTCGGGATCGACTATGCGGTGTCTCTGATTTATGAGCGCACCGGTGGTGTGACGGCGTGGCTGGCGACCAGCGAAGGCGCCTCCTACATTCCGATGGGGGTGCGTATCCCGCAGGATGTGAAGCTGGCGATCAACGATCCTGTTGTCGGTCAGGCACTGTCGGAATCGGCAGCGGCCGGTGGCGGGTCAAATCCGCTGAAAGTCGTTGTCGAACAGGCAAAGGCGCGGGAGATGGCAGCCCCGGGCACGAAGGTGTTGGCGATCGCGTCGTCGATCAAGATGGCCAACCAGATGGAATGGGCGCAGGAGCTCGGAGCGCAGCCGGTGGAAGTGTCGGCGGCCAAACTCGCGACGTTTGACGGGGCGCAGGCAGCGGCGTCCAAGATCGGCCACACTGCGCATCGGTGTGAAGTGGCCATGAACTGGGAATGGCAGCAGGCCAACAGGTTTGATGAGCGGGAGCGTCTACGGATCGCGGCCAAACAGATGCATCTGGCCGTACGTGCAGGCCAGCAGACTGGTGCGGCGTGCGAAGAGGTTTTGCGGTTGTTCGAGCTTCGCAAACCGGTCAGCGAAGAGTTGTGGGCCGGGGTTCAACAGGATCGCCTCGGGGCTCTCGTTGAGTACGACAATGCGAAAAGCAGAGTTAGCTTCGGCGCACCGGAGTTGGCGCGATTGCTGGCAAAAGCCCGCGCCGCCGAAGTAGTTGAGAGCCTCCGTAACTACAACTCCGTCGAGGGCATGGCTGACTTGCTGTATGCATCCCGCCTGGCTGGAGCACCATTGAGCCCAGCTGACGCGGCCGCAGCCGCGTAGAAGCGGATTCGTACGCGGCTTGGTGGGTTGAATTTCTCGGCCAACGGCCCAAGTAGCGGCTCGCGGATAGGGCGCGGGCGGTGTGGCCCGGCATAACCGCGCAACAGCCCGCCAGTTTCTTGCGCCTGTCGCTGTCACTCGCGCGTGCCACACTCGTGGGATGGCGCGCATACGGATCAGCACCACGGTCGATGCTGAGTTGCTCGCCGGCGCCCGCGCGTTGCGCGCCGACTGCAAGGACCACGCGTTGTTTGACGAGGCGCTGGCCGCGCTGCTTGCGGAGAATCGGGCCGCCGAGCTCGACGACAGCTACCGCGCCTACGACACGCTTCCGGTCGACGAGCCCGACGCCTGGGGTGCGCTCGGATGATGTTGCCGGCGCGCGGTGAGGTGTGGTGGCTGGATTCTGGGGTGGGTCGTCGCCCGGCTGTTGTTCTGTCACGTGACGCTGCGATTCCGCGGTTGCGGCGGGTGTTGGTGGCGCCGTGTACGACGACGGTGCGGGGGCTGGGCAGTGAGGTGGTGTTGGAGCCGGGCCGTGATCCTGTCCCGCGCCGGGCGGCGGTGAATCTGGATCTGGTGGAGCGGGTCGCGGTCGAGGATCTGGGGGAGCGGTTGGGTCGGTTGGCGGATGAGCGGATGCGTGCGGTCTGCGCGGCGTTGGCCGTCGCGGTGGACTGGCGGCCGTGACACCGGGGAAGCCGCAGCCGCGATTTGTGCGTCTACGTGCGTGGTTCTCGGTGGCGAGAAGTTAGCGTGGTGTTGTGGCTGGGTGAGCTGCGACAATAGTGCTTTGAGAGGGGAGGTGCGGTGGCGGAGTTGAAGGCTGATCCGCGGGATTTGTTGCGGGTCGCGGAGTCTTATCGCGAGCTGGGGTTACGCACCCAGCTGATCTCGCCGCAGGCCACCACCGAGGTGCAACGCATCTTCGAAAGCCACGGCCCGATGGGATACCCGACCGCGGTCGGCATCACCGCCGGCATGGCCAACGCCGAGGGCCCCCTCAACGCGAAAGTCGCTGACTTCCACCAATATGCAGGCCGGTTCGAAGAGCACGCCGCGACCTACGTCGGCCAAGACGAGGACAACGCGAAGA
>NZ_PKEK01000013.1 GCF_002863225.1 Mycobacterium sp.
CTTCGACCTCATCCTGAACACGGTCTCGGCCAACCTGGACCTCAGCGCGTATCTGGGTCTGCTCGATGTCGACGGCACTCTCGTCGAGTTGGGCATTCCCGAGCACCCGATGGAGGTGCCGGCGTTTCCGCTGGCGTTGGCACGCCGCAGCTTGTCCGGATCGAACATCGGCGGCATCGCCGAGACCCAGGAGATGCTCGACTTCTGCGCAGAGCACAACACCCTGCCCGAAATCGAGGTCATCGCGGCCGATTACGTCAACGAGGCTTACGAGCGGGTGCTCGCAAGCGACGTGCGCTACCGCTTCGTGATCGACGTATCGACTATTTGACCGGAGCGTCGGCCTGGTCGTTGATCCCAGCCAACGGCCAGCCGGCAGCGGCCAGCCGCGCGGCGACCCGGGCGACGTTTTCCGGGCCCGCGTCGTAGTGGGTCAAGTCCGAGATGAAGTCGGCAATGACGTCGCGGTTGACCGTGCCGTTGGACAGCTCTTCCTCGTCGATCGAGTCGACCACCTCGGTGATCTCCCCCTCGGTCAGCGGTGTGCTGCGCAACAGAGCCACCAGCGCGACGCGGTCGCGCGCAGGCACTCCCTCGGGATAACTGACCTGCAGCCACTTGATGACGGAACGAAAAAAATTGGCGGCCGTCGAGGCCGCGGACGTTGGTGTGATCGCCATTCGACCAGTATCACGGCTCCGGGGCGGCGTCGGCCGTTGTGAAAGCGTCAAACTTCACTGTTCATGCGTCGTTCAACCACTGCGCGCCGCGTGTTGAGCCGGCGGACCCGCACGATTCAGCTGGCGTCCTATCCGCCCGGTAGGCCGACACCGGTGGTGTAGCTCATGAACTCCTGCAGAAACCCGATTTCCTCCGGACGAAGGTCTGGATGCGGCACGTCGAGGACGAACAGAACCCGGCGCCGATCGGACTGCTGGAAGACCTCGTGCTCGTACGAGTCGTCGATTTTGATGCACTTGTCCTGCGCCCAGGTGATCCGCTGGTCGTGAATCCGCAAATGGATATCGCGTTCGGGCACTTCGATTCCCAGGTGGTAGCGCATGCGGGTGTTCGCGTTCGAGGTGTGCGGCGGCACGTGCGTCTGCGGGTTCATGATCGAAAAGAACGCCATGCAGCCGATGCCGCCGATGCCGGCCTGGCTATTCAGAAACTCCGCGATGCGCGGGCACTTTCGCGCGTTGTCGACCTGGAGGTTGCCGAACCCGTCGTAGAAGGGGAAGACGGTCCAGTTGCGGCCATCCGTCAAGCCGCCCATGTGGTCCCGGGCGTCAACCTGGTAGTCGTTCGGGTCGATGCCGGCGAATTCTTCCCGGAACATGTCGACGTTGCGCTCGAGGAGTTCGCAGGTCTCGTCGGACGGCCAGACTGGGCGACTGGCCAGGTGTGCGGCGTACAGGGCGGGGATCTCGTTGTTCCAGCGGTCGCCGAGCGGGACCTGCTCGCTGCCGCCAGGGTCGTTCGCCGGGCCGTTGGGTGTCATGCGGGAGCGCAGACGCTGACGGTCGAGCCACAGGTTGTCGATGAGGTTCTGCAGCCGGGCGTCGCTTTGGTATCGCGACAGCAGCGCCAGAACGCTCGTGACACGCCGCAGTTGCGCGAACGCCGACTGCAGGTCGACCTGTTGCGGAACCGGGGCATTCGACATACCGGCTATTAGATCTGCCCGTCGACCCCGTCCCGGCAAAGTTCAGGTGGCCAGAACCTGAACGGCGGGTTGAGAACTGGCGATCAGAAGTTCCAGTCCTCGTCCTCGGTGACGACCGCCTTGCCGATCACGTACGACGAGCCCGACCCGGAGAAGAAGTCGTGGTTCTCGTCGGCATTCGGCGACAGGGCCGACAGAATCGCCGGGTTCACGTCGGTCTCGTCGCGCGGGAACAATGCCTCATAGCCGAGGTTCATCAGCGCCTTGTTGGCGTTGTAGCGCAGGAACTTCTTGACGTCCTCGGTGAGCCCGACCTCGTCGTAGAGGTCCTGGGTGTACTCGACCTCGTTGTCGTACAGCTCGAACAGCAGCTCGTAGGTGTAGTCCTTGAGCTCGGCCTGTGTAGCCGCGTCCTCGAGAGCCAGACCCTTCTGGAACTTGTAGCCGATGTAGTAACCGTGCACGGCCTCGTCGCGAATGATCAGCCGGATCAGGTCGGCGGTGTTGGTCAGCTTGGCCCGGCTCGACCAGTACATCGGCAGGTAGAACCCCGAGTAGAACAGGAAGCTCTCCAGCAGCGTCGAGGCAACCTTGCGCTTGAGCGGCTCGTCACCCTTGTAGTACTCCATCACGATCTCGGCCTTGCGCTGCAAGTTCGGGTTCTCCTCCGACCAGCGGAAGGCCTCATCGATCTCGACGGTCGAGCACAACGTGGAGAAGATCGAGCTGTAGCTCTTCGCGTGCACCGACTCCATGAACGCGATGTTGGTGTACACCGCCTCCTCGTGCGGCGTCAGCGCATCGGGGATCAAGCTGACGGCGCCGACCGTCCCCTGGATGGTGTCCAGCAGCGTCAGGCCGGTGAACACCCGCATCGTCAGCTGCTTTTCGTTGGGCGTCAGGGTGCCCCAGGACGGGATGTCGTTGGACACCGGCACCTTCTCGGGAAGCCAGAAGTTGCCGGTCAGCCGCTCCCAGACCTCGGCATCCTTCTCGTCTTGCAAACGGTTCCAGTTGATCGCGGAGACCCGGTCGATCAGCTTTATTCCATCACTCACCAGAACCCCACTTCACCAGGACGAATGGTTGACGTTACTTAGGTCACAGACACTACCCCTGGGGTGCGACATGTCGATGGAACACAAGAAGTTGTGTTTTCCGCGTGTCGCGCCGAGAGTCCGCGTTCTCCACCCAGTGTATTCAACTCTGGTCGCCCGCGCCGATGGCATGTACCATTTGGTACATGCTCACTGAAGACAGCATCGAGATCGACGCCCCGGCCGAGTTGGTGTGGAAGGTGTTCAGCGACGTCGAACGATGGCCTGAATGGACCGAGTCGGTGACCTCACTCGTCGGCCGCGATGGCGCCGATCTGGCTGTCGGTAAACGGTTTTCGATCAAGCAGCCGGGGATGTCGAAGTTGGTGTGGAAAGTCACCGAGATCGACCACGGTTCATCCTGGACGTGGGTGCAGCGATCGCCCGGCGCACACACGAGCGCACGCCACGACGTCATCGCACAGCCCGACGGGCGCACCCTGGTGCGCCAGCAGCTCCACCAGCGCGGCCCGCTCGGCGTCCTGGTGGGGCGGCTGATGGCAGGCAAGACCCGGCGCTTTCTCGAGCTCGAAGCCCAGGGCCTCAAGACCCGCGCCGAGCAGCTGCACCGCACCAGTGACTCGTCCGCCTGAGCAGAGCCGTCGCGGCGAGCTGCTGCACGCCCTGGTCGACGAGTTCGCCGCCGGCGGTATCGGCGACCGCTCACTGCGTGACGTGGCCGCGTCCGTAGGCACCAGCCACCGAATGCTGTTGCACCACTTCGGCTCTCGCGAAGAACTCCTGCTGGCAATCGTCGAAGAGGTTGAGCGCCGGCAGAAGACGATATTGCCCGATCTGCCGACTGCCCCCGCCGACCACTTCGCCGCGATGTGGGCCGACGTCAGCCGGCCCGAGCTGCGCCAGTTCGAGCGGCTGTTCTTCGAGTGCTATGCGCGAGCCGCCAACGGGGAGCGGCCATTTGACCGCATGGTCCCCGGCGCGGTCGCTGACTGGCTGGCGCTCACCGAGGGCCTTGCCGAACCAGCCGCGGCGCGACTCGGGCTTGCCGTGATTCGCGGGCTACTGCTCGACCTGGTGGCCACCGGGGAAGAGACCGGCGTCGATGCGGCCGCACAGCTGTTCGTCCAACTACTTCGCGGCTGACCTTGCACTACTTGGCTTTCGGCAACACCGAGATGATCGTGTCGACGAGCTCCTCGGCAGTCGTGTGCCTCACCGACCGAGGCCTCGATCGCATCGTGCGGCTACAACTGCGGCGGTTCGCCACGCGGGCGGAGCCTGCTACGCGCTAGCTTTCGCGCCGCTGCGCACGCCGAAGAACTTGTACTCCGCAAGCTTCAGTGAGCGGGTCTCGCGCCAGTACTGCCACGTCATGCCGCTCCACAGCGTCCGGTTGACCCCGTGCTCGTCGAGGTACCAGCTACTGCAGCCGCCGGTGTTCCACACCGAGCCAGCCAGCTTGGTCTGCAGCTCGCCGTTGGAGCGGTCCTGCGCAGAACGACTGGGCGCCAACGCTTGTGCCCCGGTCTTGTCGACAGCGGCGATCGCCTGAGCGACGTAGTGAATCTGCGACTCGATCATGAACACCACCGAGGTGTGGCCCAGCGCGGTGTTCGGTCCCAGCAGGAAGAACAGGTTCGGCATGTCGGCGACCGCGATGCCGCGGTGGGCAACGACGCCTTCGCGGTTCCAGCGGTCCACCAGATCCTCGCCGCGCGGGCCTTTCACGTCGACGTAGGTGTAGGAGTCGGTGGTGTGAAATCCGGTGGCGTAGACGATGACGTCGGCGGGGTGCTCGACGCCATCACCGGTCACGATGCCGTTGGCCGTGATGCGCTCGATCCGGTCGGTGATCAACGTTGCCTTCGGGTTGGCCACCGCCTGGTAATAGCTGCCCGAGTACAGGATTCGCTTACAGCCGGCGCGGTAGGACGGGGTGAGCCGGCGTCGCAGGCCTTTGTCTTTCACGTTGCGGCGGATGTTCCACCTGCCGACCAACTCGACGGCCCGCAGCAGACTTGGGCGTTGGGTCATCGCGAAGCCGAGGCCTTCGAGCCCCCAATAAATACCGGAGCGCACTGCCAGCCGCAGACCGGGAATGGTCGCAAATGCCTTACGAATTGCACTGGGCAGCAGGCTGTTCGGCCGCGGAACCACCCACGGCGGGGTGCGCTGATAGAGCTGAACCTCCGCGACACCGGCGCTTTCGCGCACCAGCTCGGGCACTATCTGAATGGCGCTGGCCCCGGTGCCGATGATCGCGACACGCTTCCCGGTCAGGTCGACGCTGTGGTCCCACTGCGCGGAATGGAATGCAGCACCCTGGAATTCGTCCATGCCCGCGATGTCCGGCAGGGCCGGGATGTGTAGCGCACCCGCGCCCGAGATCAGGAATTGCGCTATGTATTCCTCACCCGAGTCGGTGAAGACATGCCAGCGGTATTCGCCGTCGTCCCAGTGTGCGCGGCTCACTTTTTGGCCGAAGCGGATGTAGCGACGCAAGGCGTATTTGTCGGTCACACCCTGCAGGTAGTCCAGGATCTCCGGTTGCGGCGAGAACAGTTTGCTCCAGGTGGCTTTCGGCTCGAAGGAGAACGAGTACAGGTGCGACGGCACGTCGCATGCGCAGCCCGGGTAGCTGTTGTCACGCCAGGTACCGCCGATGTCGTCGGCCTTCTCCACAATGACGAAATCGATGCCCCGCCGCTGCAGGGCAATGGCCATTCCGAGCCCGGCGAATCCGGTGCCGATGATGACGACACGGGTGCGAACGGGCGGCGCCGAGGCGTCAGACTCGGTGGCCGATTCGGCGGAGATACTCATGGGCCATGATGCTAGCTGGCAGCGGAATTGCGCGGCATCACGTCGTGTATCGGCCGGTCCGGGTCCAGTTTGATACCGAGCATCTCGGCGGTGCCGCTGATCACGCCGAGGGTGATCGTGGCCAGGTGCTCGACGAATTGCGGGTGCGGCATCCGTCTCGGGCTGTCGACGTCGGAACCGAGCCACCAGTCGGTGGCCGCCGCCGCGCAACCGTAGGCCGCGAATGCCGCGAGTTCGAAGGCTCCCGGGTCGAGTTCCATGTCCCGCAGTTCGTTGTTGAACATCTCCGCCATCGCGAGGGTGATCGCGCGGCCCTCACTGAGCGTTCGGGTCGCCGACTCGGCCTGCTCGGGAAAGCGGCCCTGGATGAAGAAGCGCATCACATTGGGATGCTCGTCGACCATGCTGACGTGCTCTTCCGCAGTGCGGCGGACCATCTCGCGCACCGAGTCGTTGGCCAGGTCGATCGACGGGTAGACCTTGGCCCACAACATGTCGCGCAGGCGCTCACCGATCGCCTGGAACAAGTCGGACTTGTCGGTGAAGTGCCGGTAGATCTTAGGTTTCGCGGTGCCGGCCTCTTCGGCGATCTCGCGGACGCTCAGATCGGGGCCGAGCCGGTCGATGGCCCGGAATGCAGCCTCGACGATCTCGGCGCGCACCTTCTTGCGATGCTCTTTCCAACGCTCGCTGCGCGCGTCGACCTTCACCGCGGGCTTGGGCCCGGGGTGAGGAATCGGGGGTCGCGGAATTCTGACCACGTCAAGCACCATACCTCGGTCGCGTGTCTGACCTGGGCAGACCGGCCGCAGAAAGCCGAGAGGGCCAGCTCGCGAAAGTTAACTGGCCCTCAACGACGAGCGCTACCTCACAGCATGCAGGAGACGCAGCCCTCGACTTCGGTGCCTTCCAGCGCCATCTGCCGCAGCCGGATGTAATACAGCGTCTTGATGCCCTTGCGCCAGGCGTAGATCTGCGCCTTGTTCACGTCGCGGGTTGTCGCGGTGTCCTTGAAGAACAGCGTCAGCGAAAGCCCTTGGTCCACATGTTGTGTGGCCGCGGCATAGGTGTCGATGATCTTCTCGTAGCCGATTTCGTAGGCATCCTGGTAGTACTCCAGGTTGTCATTGGTCAGATACGGCGCCGGGTAGTAAGCCCGACCGATCTTGCCCTCTTTGCGGATCTCGATCTTCGACGCCACCGGGTGGATCGACGACGTCGAGTGGTTGATGTAGGAGATCGACCCGGTCGGCGGAACCGCTTGCAGGTTCTGGTTGTAGATGCCGTGTTCCTGCACCGACTCCTTCAGCCGCTTCCAGTCGTCCTGATTCGGGATGCGGATGCCGGCGTCGGCGAACAGCTGAGTCACCTTGTCGGTCTTGGGTTCCCAAGACTGCTCGGTGTACTTGTCGAAGAACTCCCCCGACTTGTACTTCGACCGCTCGAAGCCACCGAAGGCGTGACCGCGTTCGATCGCGATGCGATTCGATGCTTTCAACGCGTGGTACAGCACCGTGTAGAAGTAGATGTTAGTGAAGTCGATGCCTTCTTCGGAACCGTAGAAGATCCGCTCCCGGGCCAGATAACCGTGCAGATTCATCTGGCCGAGCCCGATCGCGTGAGAGTCGTTGTTGCCCTGCTCGATCGACGGCACCGACCAGATGTGGGTCTGGTCGCTGACCGCGGTGAGCGCGCGGATCGACACCTCGATGGTCTGGGCGAAGTCAGGCGAGTCCATCGTCTTGGCGATGTTCAGCGAGCCGAGATTGCACGAAATGTCCTTGCCCACCTTGGCATACGACAGGTCGTCGTTGAATAACGACGGCGTCGACACCTGCAGGATCTCCGAGCACAGGTTCGAGTGGGTGATCTTGCCTTCGATCGGGTTGGCCCGGTTCACCGTGTCCTCGTACATGATGTACGGGTAGCCCGACTCGAACTGCAGCTCGGCCAGCGTCTGGAAGAACTCGCGGGCCTTGATCTTGGTCTTGCGGATCCGTGCGTCGTCGACCATTTCGTAGTACTTCTCAGTGACCGAGATGTCGGCGAACGGCACGCCGTAGACGCGCTCGACGTCGTAGGGCGAGAACAGGTACATGTCCTCGTTGTTCTTGGCCAACTCGAAGGTGATGTCCGGGATCACCACGCCCAGGCTCAGCGTCTTGATCCGGATCTTCTCGTCGGCGTTCTCCCGCTTGGTGTCCAGGAAGCGGTAGATGTCGGGGTGGTGAGCCTGCAGGTACACCGCGCCGGCGCCCTGGCGCGCGCCCAACTGGTTGGCGTAGGAGAACGAGTCCTCCAGCAGCTTCATGATCGGAATGACGCCCGACGACTGGTTTTCGATGTTCTTGATCGGTGCGCCGTGTTCGCGAATGTTGCTCAGCAGCAACGCAACTCCCCCGCCGCGCTTGGACAGCTGCAGGGCGGAGTTGATCGAGCGTCCGATCGACTCCATGTTGTCCTCGATGCGCAGCAGGAAGCAGCTCACCGGCTCGCCGCGTTGCTTCTTGCCGGAGTTCAGGAAGGTCGGTGTCGCCGGCTGGAAACGCCCGTCGATGATTTCGTCGACCAGCTTTTCCGCCAGCCCGGTGTCGCCGGCCGCCAGGGTCAGCGCGACCATCACCACGCGGTCTTCGAAACGCTCCAGGTATCGCTTGCCATCGAACGTCTTCAGCGTGTACGAGGTGTAGTACTTGAACGCGCCGAGGAAGGTCGGGAACCGAAACTTCTTGGCATAGGCGCGATCCAGCAGCGTCTTGACGAAGTTGCGACTGTACTCGTCGAGAACCTCGCGCTCGTAGTAGTTCTCCTTGATCAGGTAGTCGAGCTTCTCGTCCTGATTGTGAAAGAAGACCGTGTTCTGGTTGACGTGCTGCAGAAAGTACTGGTGCGCGGCTTCGTGGTCCTTCTCGAACTGAATCTTGCCGTCTGCGTCGTACAGATTCAGCATCGCGTTCAGCGCGTGGTAGTCGGTTTCCGCTGAGCCCCCAGGAGAGTGGGCGTGCGTGCCGGTGGTTACAGGCTCTGCAGCGACGGTTGTTGGCACGTCTGTTCCTTCCAAAAATCTACGAGGCCGGCGCGGACCGCATCCACGTCGTCGGGGGTACCCATGAGTTCGAAGCGATAGAGATACGGGACGCCACACTTGCGGGACACCACGTCGCCCGCATAAGCGAATTCGGTGCCGAAGTTGTTGTTGCCCGCGGCGATGACGCCGCGGATCAACGATCGGTTGTCTTCATTGTTCAAGAAGGCGATGACCTGTTTGGGGACATAACCGCCGTCATTGATGTTCGGAGTCGGCCGGCCGCCGCCGTAGGTGGGCAGTACCAGCACGTACGGCTGGTCGACCTCGATACGGCCGTGCAGCGGGATCCGCGTCGCCGGGATCCCCAGCTTCTGCACGAATCGATGCGTGTTCTCCGAGACGCTGGAGAAATACACAAGGCTGGAGGACGGCACGGCGATCCCCTCCCTGTCTTGCTACGCCGGCCGGTCAGGCGCTCAATACGGCTGCGCCGAGCGCCTTGATCCGGTCCGGACGGAAGCCTGACCAGTGCTCGTTTCCGGCCACCACGACGGGAGCCTGCAGGTAGCCGAGAGCCATGACGTAGTCGCGGGCCTCCGAGTCCAAGGTGATGTCGACGATCTCGTAGGCGATGCCCTGCTTGTCCAGCGCCTTGTAAGTGGCGTTGCACTGCACGCAGGCCGGCTTGGTGTAAACGGTGATGCTCATCGGCGGTACAACCCCTCTGTTGACGGTAAAACAAGATGTGACTGGCAACTACTCAGGTACTGCATTTCAGCGATCCGCCACGCCGCAGAATTCCCGTCTCGCCGGGACGCTCCAACCGGCTCTCGATGCCGGCTGGTGCGTCCCGACCGACTAGGTGACCCTGGGGTCTGTCGGTGTCCGGAACACTACACCTAGTGGTCCTCGATAGGTGCAGATACAAGATGTTCTGAAACACATTCATGAAATTCCCTGGTCGTAAGGCATGACGCGGGCGCGTCTTCGGCGTGTCGCAGGTCACAAAACGACCTCGCAGCGGTATACGAACAGAGATATCACCCGGCACCGACAAGACCCGCGGACCGGCGTGGCACAGCAAAGCGCCCCGGCAGTGTCGATACCGCCGGGGCGCTCGCCGAAAATTAGCTGACTTGGGCTGCCAGCTTGCCCACCGCGTCGCGGACGTTTGCCGCGACTTCGGCGTGTTCACGCGGGTGCTGTCCGTTCAGCGACTTGAACGGGACCGACAACTTGATGTCCTCGACCACCCCGGCGCCGGCGATCCCGAATGACTTCCGGGTGTCGTCGTGCGCCCATACCCCGCCGTACTGGCCGAAAGATCCACCGATCACCGCGAGCGGTTTGCCCTTCAGAGCACCGTCGCCGAACGGCCGCGACAGCCAGTCGATGGCATTCTTGATCACCGCCGGGTAGCTGCCGTTGTACTCCGGGGTCACCACCAGAGCGGCGTCGGCGTCAGCCGCCGCGGCGCGCAGTGCGGCCACCGGAGCCAGAACCGGGGCGTCGGGGTTCATGACGTCGTCGACCTCTTCGTTGTAGAACGGCAGATCAGCCAGCCCCTCGAAGATGGTGACCGTGACACCGTCCTCGGCCACCTCAGTGGCCAGCTCAGCGATCTGACGGTTGATCGACGCCGCCCGCAAGCTTCCTATCAGCGCCAACACTTTGGTGTCCGGCATGATCTGAGTTCCCTTCTGTCAATGACCTATATCGTCGCATCGATGCAACCGGACTATAGTCCGCTTTGTTCCGTTGAGGCTACAGTAAATTCTGTGAGCTCCGCCGACCAGGTTCGCGACCTGCCACTCTCCGTGCCGCAGGAGCGCGGCGACGCCGCGCGCAACCGCGTGCTGTTACTGGACGCAGCGCGGCGCCTGATCGCCCAGCGGGGAGCCGACGCCGTCACCATGGACGACATCGCCGGCGCTGCCGGAGTCGGCAAAGGGACGGTCTTCCGCCGCTTCGGCAGTCGGGCCGGCCTGATGATGGTGCTCCTCGACGAGGACGAGCAGGCCAGCCAGCAGGCGTTCATGTTCGGCCCGCCGCCGTTGGGCCCGGGTGCACCACCGCTGGACCGGTTGCTGGCGTTCGGGCACGCCCGGTTGCGATTCGCGCACACCCATCGCGAGCTGCTGGTGGCCGCCAACCGCGATCCGCAGTCCCGCTTCGCCGCACCGATGATGGTGCTGCACACCCACGTCCGGATGTTGCTGGCCACCGCCGGCACGACGGGTGACCTGGACGCCCAGACGGCCGCCCTGTTGATGTTGCTGGAGGCCGACTACGTCGAGCACCAACTCACCGAACGTGACCGGTCTCTACAGGCGCTGGGCGAGGCGTGGGAAAGCTTGGCGCGCAAGCTCTGTGGGCGATGACGCCGCACTGGATTCTGCACGTCGACCTCGACCAGTTCCTGGCGTCGGTCGAGTTGGGGCGCCACCCCGAACTGGTGGGGCGGCCCGTCATCGTCGGGGGCAGCGGCGACCCGACCGAGGCGCGCAAGGTGGTCACCTGCGCGTCGTATGAGGCTCGCGGGTTCGGCGTGCACGCGGGCATGCCGTTGCGCACCGCGGCTCGGCGCTGTCCCGATGCCACCTTTCTGCCGTCCGACCCTGAGGCCTACGACGCCGCCTCCGAACAGGTGATGGCGCTGTTGCGCGACCTCGGCCACCCGGTCGAAGTCTGGGGCTGGGACGAGGCTTACGTCGGCGCCGAGATCGACGAACCCAACGAACTCGCCGAGCAGATTCGCACGGTGATCTCCGAGGCCACCGGATTGTCGTGCTCGGTCGGTATCAGCGACAACAAGCAGCGTGCCAAGGTCGCAACCGGTTTCGCCAAGCCGGCAGGCATCTACACGCTCACCGAGTCGAACTGGATGACGGTGATGGGCGACCGTCCCGTCGACGCCCTGTGGGGCATCGGTCCCAAGACCGCCAAAAAGCTTGCCGACCTTGATATCACGACGGTGTGGCAGTTGGCGAACACCGACGCCGAGTTACTCACGTCGACGTTCGGCCCGCGCACCGGGTTGTGGTTGCTGCTGCTGGCCAACGGCGGTGGCGATGACACGGTCAGTTCCGAAGCGTGGGTTCCCCGGTCGCGCAGCCATGTCGTCACCTTCCCGCGTGACCTCACCGAGCGCAGCGAAATGGACACCGCAGTAACGGAATTGGCCCGACGGGCGCTGAGCGAAGTGGTCGCCGAGTCACGAATCGTCACCCGGGTGGCGGTGACGGTACGCACCAGTACGTTCTATACGAGAACGAAGATCCGTAAACTCGACGAGCCGACAATCGACGCGGAAATCATCGTGCCGGCGGCCTTGCGGGTGCTGGATCTGTTCGAGTTGGATCGTCCGATCCGGCTGCTGGGTGTGCGGCTGGAACTGCGGATGCCGGCCTAGTTGGGCAATGTCCGCGGCACCACCGGCGCCGGCTTGAGCGCTTTGGTGAACACCAGGTTCACTTGACGCATCGCGACGCTGTAAGGCCACCACGCAACACGTTTGAACGCATACAGCGCCCGGATGTCGACCGAGGTGTAGATCAGGAAACGATTCCTGACGACGCCCGCGAGGATCTTGTCGGCAGCTTTCTCCGGCGAGACGGCATGCCCGCTGAAGCGATCCACCCAGCGGCTCACCTCGGGATCGTCGCGGTCGACGCCGGCGATCTCGACGGTGCCGACCAGCGGGGTCCGCACGGCACCGGGAACCACCACCGACACCCCGATGCGATAGCGGGCCAGATCGAAACGCAGCACCTCCGACAGCCCGCGTAACCCGAACTTGCTGGCGCTGTACGCGGCATGCCACGGCAGACCCATCAGGCCCGCCGCTGAGGAAACGTTGACCAGGTGGCCGCCCTTGCGAGCCGCAACCATTGGGGGAACGAAGTTTTCGATGACGTGGATCGGCCCCATCAAGTTGATCGAGATCATCTTCTGCCACTGCTCGTGGCTCAACCGATCGACGGTCCCCCAGGCCGAGACGCCCGCGATGTTCATCACGACATCCATGCTCGGGTGGTTGGCGTGGATCGCCTCGGCGAATGCCGCGACCTCGTCGTGGTTGGCGATGTCCAGCGCGCGATGTTCGGGGACCAGAGCCCCGAGCGCGCGAACCTCGTTCACCGTCTCCGCGAGACCCTCGGCGTTGCGATCGGTCAGAAACAGCTCGGCGCCCTGGCTCGCGAGCCGCAGCGCCGTCGCGCGGCCGATGCCGCTGGCCGCGCCGGTGATCAAGCACCGCTTACCCGCGAACGTCTTCTTCGACATGGGCAGTGACGATACCGGCCCACACCTCGGCTGGAGCCCGGCCTATACCTGAGCCGAACCGCCCCACAGCGCGTTGAGCCACAGCGCCTCGAGCACCCGCACGCCGCGCTGGACGTCGCCGTTGTCGCCCAGATAAACGGTGTCGCCGGACAGCATCTGCGCCGTGGTGACAGACAGGGTGCGCACCAGCATCGCGATGTCGTCGCTGATCGGGTGGGCGGTGCCGGCCTGCAGCTCGTCGTTGACGATGCCGATGATCTGCTGAACGACGCCCTCGACCTGTTGGTCGAGCAGGTCGCGGATCTCGGCGTCGGTGTTGCGCGCGGCGTTGCACGCCGACATCACCGGGTCGTTGTGGGCGTAGACCGCCGCAGCGCTCCCGACCATCCGTCTGGCGAATGCCGCCGGTGTCTCGTCGGCCCCGCGCGGCGCGAAGTACTCGGTCAGCTCCTCGAGCTCGTGGGTGGCGTCAGCCAGGATCTGGGCCAGCACGGCGTATTTGGAGTCGAAGTAGAAGTAGAAGCCCGATCGAGCCACGCCTGCGCGATCACTGATCGTGCTCACCGAGAGTTGGGCGAACGGCTTCTCCTGCAGCAGCTCGCGCACCGCCTGCACGATCGCGTGCCGCTGCCGATCGCCGCGCCGACGAGGAGTCGGCACAGCCGGGGCCTGCTCCTCGGCCCGTTCGACCCCCTGCTCCATGCGCACCCTACGACCTTGCACTACGCCCCACCCAAAAGGAAACTTGACAGCCGTCAAGTTTCCTCAGAGGATGACTAGCTAGTGACGTCTGCCACACCAGCCGATCGACCTTTGGCCGCACGCCCACGAATGGAGTGTCAATGGTGACCATCAGCAATACCGAGTACCTGATCGACCAGGCAAAGCGCCGCTTCACCCCCACGGTGAACACCATTCCCGGCATGGGCCTGCTCGAGAAGCAGTTGTTGAACGTCGACTGGAAGCAGCTGGAATTGGCCGCACCGCCGCCCGGCAGCGATCTCAAGCCGGTGATGGGCGACCGCGGACTGCCGGTGCTGGGCCACATCATCGAGATGTTCCGCGGCGGACCGAACTTCCCGCTGCACCTCTACAAGACCCGCGGACCGGTGTTCTACGCCGAATCGGCGGCGCTGCCGTCGGTCGTCGCGATCGGCCCGGACGCCACTCAGGCGATCTTCTCCAACCGCAACAAAGATTTCTCGCAGAAGGGCTGGCACCCGGTGATCGGGCCGTTCTTCAACCGCGGGCTGATGATGCTCGACTTCGAAGAGCACATGTACCACCGGCGGATCATGCAGGAAGCGTTCACCCGCAGCCGGCTCACCGGCTACGTCGAGCACATCGACAACGTCGCCACGTCGGTGGTTGCCGGCTACCCGACCGACGACGCCCGATTCCTGTTCCACCCGGCGATGAAAGAACTCACTCTCGATATCGCCTCGGTGGTGTTCATGGGCCACGAACCCGGCACCGACCACGACCTGGTGACCAAGGTCAACCAGGCGTTCACCACCACCACCCGGGCCGGTGGCGCGATCATCCGGACCAGCGTCCCGCCGTTCAAGTGGTGGCGCGGTAAGCAGGCCCGCAAGGTGCTCGAGGACTACTTTGTCGAGCGGGTCAAGGAGCAGCGTCGCAACGCCGACGGCACCGACATGCTCTCGGTGTTGTGCCATACCGAGGACGAAGACGGCAACAGCTTCACTGACGACGACATCGTCAACCACATGATCTTCCTGATGATGGCCGCCCACGACACCTCGACGTCGACGACCACGACGATGGCCTACAACCTGGCCGCCAACCCGGAATGGCAGCAACGTTGTCGCGACGAGTCCGACCGCCTCGGTGACGGTCCGCTGGACATCGAGGCGCTCGAGAAGCTGGAAACCCTCGACCTGGTGATGGACGAGTCGTTGCGCCTGGTCACCCCGCTGCCGTTCAACATGCGACAGACCGTGCGTGACACCGACCTGCTGGGCCACTACCTGCCGGCGGGCACCAACGTCGTCACGTGGCCGGGCACCAACCACTGGCTGCCCGAGCTGTGGACCGACCCGCTGAAGTTCGACCCCGAGCGGTTCCTCGAGCCGCGCTCCGAGCACAAGCAGCATCGCTACGCGTTCGCCCCGTTCGGTGGGGGCGCCCACAAGTGCATCGGAATGGTGTTCGGCCGTCTCGAGGTCAAGACGATCCTGCACCGGCTGTTGCGTCGCTACCGCCTCGAGCTCGTGCGGCCCGGCTATCAACCCAAGTGGGATTACGGCGGCATGCCGATCCCGATGGACGGCATGCCGATTGTGCTGCGCCGCCTCTAGCGGCTTGCCGCGTACAGCCGGTTAGCGCAGGCGATGACCGCCGCAAGGGCGGATTGGATCGGATCCTGCGAGCATCCCATTGCCCATTCGGCCCGGCATCCGTCGGTTCCCTGAATGAAGGTCGCGATCGCGTCGTCGGACCGCAGTTGGTGGAAGCGCAGCATCTCGACCGCGACACCGTGCTCGTGCAGCATCGCGGTCAACGCGGCGACGGGGCCGTTGGCGGTGGCGGTGGCGGTCTCGATGCGGTCGCCGAGCGCCAGCGTGGCCTGAAAGGTCTGCGGTCCGAGTCTGGTGGCGGGGCGATCGGTGTCCGCGCAGGTCCACCGTCCCAGCCGCAGCGGGCCGGAGCTCGGCGCGTAGGTGGCGGTGAAGGTGCTCCACGACATCATGTCGGCGTCTTCGCGAAGTCCGCGTGGAAGTGGAATGCCATCGAAGCGCAGTGTCGGCGATTCGGGTGAGGCGAAGGTGATTGTCATGTGCCGGTCTTCTCTGACTCTGAAGGAGCGACCGACGGGTAGTAGCTTCCGACCCCACAGCGGGGGGTCGGTCTGGATCAGACCCCGCTGCGGGTACTGGCTACTACGAGAAGGTGTTGCACGTTGCCGAGGTTAGACGCTGACGGCGCGACCGTGCAACCTGATTACCGGCGCCGAGGTCACAGCCACCAGGACGCCGAGGCGTCGAGGTGGCGCCGGATCCGGTGACGGGCCAGGCTGTCGTCACCGTGGCCGATCGCGTCGATGATGCGCAGGTGCGCGTGCCTGACGTCGACGAGGTCAGCATGGCTCGGGACGGGTTGGTCGGTGCTGGCCCAGTACCGGCGGAATACCTCGACGAGAATCCGCAGGAACAGCTCCAGCACGGCGTTGCCGGCCAATTTCGCCAACCCGGTGTGGAACAGGAACTCTTCGACACCGGCCTTGCGTGGGTCGTCACCGGCCCTGTCGATCAAGAGCCGGTGGCTGCCGAGGAACGCGCGCACGTCCGGTGCATCGTGGCGGGCTACCACCTTCGCGACGTTGTCGATCTCGATGGCATCGCGAATCTCCGTCAGATCTTCACGACGAGGACGGCGGTACTGCAGGAAGAGCGCGATGGTGTCGATGCTGGCCTGCGCCTGTGGTTCTGCCACCACCAGACCGCCACCGGGCCCCCGCCGCGTGGTCGCGACGGCGTGATACTCCAACAGCCGCACGGCTTCTCGAAGCACTGCGCGGCTCACCTGGTAGCGCTCCAGCAGCGCGACCTCGGTCCCGAACACCTCACCAACCTGCCAGCCACTGCCGGCGATGTCGTCGCGGATCGCGGCGGCCAACACTTCGGCGAGCTTTCCTTGCTGCGCCCCGTGATTGGCGCTGCGCGCGTTCCCTCGCGGTCGGTGGTGGTCCTGCAGCCACTTGGTCACCGCCGCCGCGTGCTGTTCGCTCAGCGTCATCGCGCGCGCCGCGTCGCCCGCGGTGACCGCGGCGACGATCCCGGCGTGGTCGCGGTCGCGGCGCTCGCGCGCGTCGCCGGCGGAATCGAAGCGCGAGTCTTCGGCGTAGCGAACGGTCAATCGCATGAGGATGTCGATGAACAACTGCAGCACTGGGTTTTTCGACTGCTCCGCCAGCGCGGCGTGAAACTCGTCAGTCGCGGGTTGCCGGTCCTGCTCGGCGCGCAGCACAGCGCGCAGTCGCTCGATGCCGGCTTCGTCGATGTGCTGGGCGGCCCGCGCCGCGGCCAACGGTTCCAACAGCAGTCGGGCATCGAGCAGGTCGCCGATCGTGATGCCCAGGTACTCCAGGTAGATGATGACCGCATGGGTGGCCGGAGCCGCGTCCGGCTCACAGATCAGCAGGCCGCCGTTGGGTCCGCGCCTCATCCGCGCCACCCGGTGGTGCTCGACGAGTCGCACCGCCTCGCGCAGTACCGACCGGCTGACCTGGTACCGCTCTTGCAGCCCCTGCTCTGATCCGAGCGACAGCCCGATCGGCCAACCCCGCCGGATGATGTCCGCCTCGATGAGCCGGGCGATTTGCGACGCCCGCTTGTCGGACTGATGGGCCGGCGCTTCAGAGCTCAATTGCGCTCTTGCAGTGTATGTCTCAGCATGTCAGGAGCATGCATCCGGCGATCGGCCCGCCGCCCACCGCGGCCACCGCCACCTCCGGACGGTTCTGCACCTGCCGCTCCCCCGCCTCGCCACGCAACTGCAGGCACGCTTCGTGCAGCAGGTAATAGCCGTGCATGCGTCCCGCCGACAGCTGACCGCCGTAGGTGTTCAGCGGGAGCGCACCGTTCAGCGCGATCCGTGCGGCCCCTTCGACGAATGGTCCGGCTTCGCCGTCGCCGCAGATGCCCAGAGCCTCCAGCCAGGCGAAGGTGAGGAAGGTGAATCCGTCGTAGAGTTCCGCGAGGTTCAGGTCGGCGGGGGTCAGATCGGTCCGCGACCACATCTGCGCCGCGGCATCGACGGAGGCCATCTTCGGATAGTCCGGGCGGTGAAACCAACCACCCGCTCCGTTGCTCCCGCCGACCGCTTCCACCTTGACCACGCGGTGCGGGCAGTCCCGCGCGTAGTCGGCGGACGACACCACCACCGCGATCGACCCGTCGATCGGGACGTCGCAGTCCAGCAGCCCGAAGGGAGCGGACACCATGCGCGCGCCCAGGTAGTCGTCCATCGTCATCGGGTCGCGGTACACCGCGCGGGAGTTCAGCGCCGCGTTACGCCGGCTGTTGATCGCCAACCAGCCGAGCTGCTCTTTGGTGGTTCCGTACAATTCCATGTGCCTGCGACAGTGCAGGCCCAGCCAGTTCGCCGCTGAATACGCTTGGGCTGCAACCAGATCGCCGACATCGTCCATCGGGCCGACGATCGGCGGCTGCTCACCTTCCGGCGTGTCGAACATCCGCGCCAGCGGTGGGGGCTCGGCGTTCTCGTCCTGCTTGACCGGGACGGTGCCGCCCAGCATCTGGATGGTCCGGTAGACGATGACGTGTCGCGCATGGCCTTCGGAGACCGCGCGGCAGGCCGAGATCACCGGGTTCAGCAATCCACCGGTGCTGAAGCCCGACCCGCAGTCGCCGGCCTCGATGCCCAGTTCGGCGTTGACCTCGACAGCCGGAGTGTCACCAAGAGTGGCGATTCCGTCGATGTCGCCGGGAGTCAGCCCGGCGTCCTCGATGGCGGCACGCACCGATTCCATCGTCAGCTCGAGCCCGGGAATGCCGGTGCGACGGCCGATTCGGGAAATACCGAGACCGGAAATGATCGCGTCTTTTTCGAAGTAGCTCATGTGCGCCGTCCGTTAGACCAACCCGAGATAAATGAGTGTACTGTATTGCCCGTGTCAACCGAGGCGACGTCGCAGCTCTTGATCGAGCACTGCGACAGCTGCGCACTGTGGGTTCATCCGTCGGCGGGTACCTGCCGCGACTGCGGCGGCGCGCTGGTGGCCAAGCCGGTCTCCGGACACGGCACCGTGTTCACCTACACGGTCAACTACCACGCGTTTAACCCGGAAATACCGACGCCGTATGTGATCGCGCTCGTCGAACTCGCCGAGCAGGACGGCCTCAAGGTCGCCGCCAATATCGTTGACTGCGAACCTGATTCGGTGGCGTGCGGGATGGAGGTCGAGGCGTTGCCGGAACCCGGCCCGGGCGGCGCGCCGCAGTTCGCGCCCGCCTAGGCGTTACTCGCCGAGCGTAACGCCGCGGCGATTCAGGCGACCAATTTCCGCAGTGGCGTTACGCTCGCGCGTTACGGCGAAGGCAACGTCACCCGGCCCGTCTAGTTGATCAGCGGGTCGCGCGGCATCCCGAGGATCCGCTCGGCGATCTGATTGCGGGTGACCTCGGAGGTGCCACCGGCGATGGCCATGGCGCGGGCACTCATCACCAGGCGACCGGACAGCGCGCCGGCACCGTCATGCAGAGCGGTTTCAGGACCGGCCAGCGCGGCGGTGATCGCACCACCTTCGACCATGTGGTCAGCCAGCTTCAGCTTGGTGACGTTTCCTTCCGGCCCCGGTCCCGCTCCCTCCACGCTGCGCGCCACCCGGCGCAGGTTGAGCAGCCGTAGTGCGTTCTCCTCGGCCAGATAGACGCCGACGCGAGTTCGACCGCCCACCAATCGATCTGGGTTTTCGTTCACCTGCTGCACCAACTGAGTGGCCAAACCGGCGTAGAAGGATCCGCTGCCACCGATGCTGACCCGCTCGTTGCCCAGGGTCGCCCGGGCCACCGTCCAGCCGGTGTTGGGCTCCCCGACCACGTCCTCGTCGGGCACGAACAGGTCGTTGAAGAACACCTCGTTGAAGTCGGAGCCGCCGGTGATCTGGCGCAGCGGCCGGACCTCCACCTCGGGGGCCTTCATGTCCACGATCACCGTGGTGATGCCGGCGTGCTTGGGTGCCTCAGGGTCGGTGCGAACAGTCGCGAGGCCGCGCGCACAGTAATGCGCCCCGCTGGTCCACACCTTCTGCCCGTTGATCTTCCAGCCGCCGTCCACCCGGGTGGCTTTGGTCTTGATCGAAGCCGCGTCGGAACCCGCCTCGGGCTCGGAGAACAACTGGCACCAGACCTCCTCCTTGCGCAGCGCCTTCTCCACGAATCGCTCGATCTGCCAGGGGGTTCCGTGCTGGACCAACGTGAGGATGACCCAGGCGGTGATGCCGTAGTCGGTACGCTTGAGACCTGCCGCGCGGAATTCTTCTTCGATCACCAACTGCGCCACCGCATCCGCCGCCAGTCCCCACGGCTTGGGCCAGTGCGGCATCACATAGCCGGTCTCGATCAGCTTGTCCCGCTGAGCCTGCTTGTCCAGCGCGGCCAGCTCGGCGACGTCGGCGTGGATCTTGGTCCGCATCTCCTCGGCCTCGGGTGGCAGGTCCAGGCTGTTCTCCCGGGTGACACCAGCGGCGGTGCGCTCGAACACGTCGTCGGCGGGCGCGTCGCCGCCGAACAGCGCCGTCGTCACCAGCGCGCGGCGCAGGTGCAGATGCGCGTCGTGCTCCCAGGTGAACCCGATGCCGCCGTGCACCTGGATGTTCAGCTCCGCGTTGCGCGCGTACGCCGGAAATGCCAGCGCCGCAGCGGAAGCCGCGGCCAACCGGAACTGTTCTTCGTCTTCGGAGCCGGCTCGCGACGCGTCCCACACCGAGGCGATGCCCGACTCCGAAGCGACCAGCATGTTGGCGCAGTGGTGCTTGATCGCCTGGAACGTCGCGATGGTGCGGCCGAACTGCTGACGCACCTTGGCGTACTCGACCGCGGAATCCACGCAGTCGGCAGCACCGCCGACCGCCTCGGCGGCCAGCAGGGTGCGCGCACGCGCCAGCGCCGACTCCCGGGCGCCCGGCAGAATGTCGCCGTCGCTGACGCTGACCTTGTCCAGCCGGACACGTCCGGAACGTCGAGTGGGGTCCAGGTTCTCCGGCACCTCGACCGAGACGCCGGAGCGGTCGCGCTCGACCACCAACACGTCCTCGCCGACCGCGATCAGCAAGAGGTCGCCGAGGCCGGCCCCCAGCACGATGCCGGCGTCACCGTCGGCGACGCCGTCGTTGACGCTGACCTGACCGCCCAGACCGATGCCCGCGGTCACCGTCCCGTCGATCAAACCCGGGAGCAGGCGCGATTTCTGTTCCCCGGAGCCATCTTTGGCTATCACCGCCGACGCGATGACGGTGGGCACGAACGGCCCGGGCGCTACCGCGCGACCAAGCTCGTCGATGACGACGACCAGCTCCGGCAACCCGTATCCCGAGCCTCCGTGCTCCTCGTCGATGTGCAGACCCAGCCAGCCGAGTTCGACGATGCCCTGCCAGAACGGCGGGCGGGCCTCCTCGGGCGCATCGAGCAACGACCGCGCGGCGGCGCGGGCCTTCTGCGAGGTGAGAAATCCGCGAGCAACCTCGGCGAGTTCGCGGTGGTCGTCGGTCAATGCGATACCCATTGCAGGGCCTTCCTCTAGGACACCGGTGGCCGTTGCGAATGAGTGTACTTAAATGCGGCCACCTCCCAACCGGGTGGTCGGTCGGGAAGACCCGGCGGCCGAACGTGAAGCTGGCCTCACGCTGGACGCCGAACGTGAAAGTAGCTTCACGTTCGGCGACCAATCGCTACTTGGGCGCGAACCTCTGCCCGGCGTCCAGACGCAGGCACTGTCCGTTCAGCATCGGGTTGTCCACGATCGCGGCGACCAGCTTGGCGTACTCCTCGGGGCGGCCCAGCCGCTTGGGGAAGGCCGCGTCCTTCGTCAACGCGACCGCGAATTCGTCCGGGATGCCTTTGGTCAGTCCCGTCGCGAACAGGCTCGGCGCAATCGCAAGCACGCGGATGCCCAGCGACCCCAGGTCACGTGCCATGGTCAGGCACATACCGGCGATGCCGGCTTTGGCCGCGGTGTAGGCAACCTGGCCGATCTGTCCTTCGAACGCCGCGATGGAAGCGGTGTTGATGATGACGCCACGCTCTTCGTCTTCCGGCTCGTTCTCACTCATCAGGTGCGCCGCCAGCCGGCTGATGTTGAACGTAGCGATCAGGTTGAGATCGATGGTCTGCCGAAACGACTCCAGGTCGTGCGGACCCGTTTTCGAAATGGTGCGCTTGCCGATGCCGCCGCCGGCTGTGGTCACCGTGACGTGCAGGCCCCCGAGCTTCTCGGCGGCGGTCTTCAGGGTCTCCTCGGTGGCGGCGAAGTCGGTGACATCGACCGGGTAGAAGTCACCGTCGATGCCGGCCGCCACCTCTTTGCCGTCGGATCCCTCGCGGTCGAAGATCGCGACGTTGGCACCGCGGGCATGCAACAACTCGGCGCTCGCCCGGCCCATGCCCGAGGCACCGCCGATCACGATGACCTTCTTGCCGTTGATCTCCATCCAAACCTCCTTGTTTGTCCGGGCAGCGCCCGCGTTGCCCTGCACGTTATCGCGACGCGGCGTGACGTTGTCGGTCAGGCGTGTAAAGGTGGGTTGTGCTGCTGATCGACGTTGCGACCACCTCGGTCGACGTGGGCGGCTCGTCGGCGCGACGGGCCAAGATCGCGCGGATCGCCGAATTGCTGGGCCAGGCCCGGACCGATTCCACTCTGGTCGCGATCGTGGTGAGCTGGCTCTCCGGTGAGCTGCCGCAACGTCAGATCGGAATCGGCTGGGCCGCCCTGCGCTCGATCCCACCCGCCGCTGCGAACCCCACCCTGACCGTCCACGGCGTGGACGCCACACTGTCGACGATCGGCGCGGTATCGGGCAAGGGCTCGCAGTCCCGTCGTGCTGAGCTCGTGACCGAATTGTTCTCGGCAGCAACCGAAGTCGAACAGACGTTTCTGCGACGCCTGCTGACCGGTGAACTGCGGCAGGGCGCTCTGATCGGAGTGATGGCCGATGCGGTAGCCGCGGCCGCCGAAATTCCGGCCGCAGTGGTACGCCGCGCGGCGATGCTCGGCGGCGCCCTGCCCGCGGTTGCCGCGGCCGGGCTCAGCGGTGGGGTGGCGGCATTGGACGCGTTCACCCTCCAGGTGGGACGGCCGGTCGGCCCGATGTTGGCTCAGACCGCGTCGGGCGTTGCCGAGGCCCTGGAAAAGCTCGGCGGTGAGGGCGTTTTCGAGGCGAAGCTGGACGGCGCCCGCGTACAGATACACCGCGCCGGCGACCAGGTCACGGTGTACACCCGCAGCCTCGACGACGTGTCTTCTCTGGGGGTCAGCTTCGGCGTGGCAGCGTGACTTTATAGATCTTTCCAGCTCAAGCGCGATTGGCGGTATGTCAATGGCTGCAACAGGTGTGATGCATGCGAGCATCGCGTGGCGTCGTCGACACTGAGAAAGGAAGTGCCCCCAGAGCCCCAGAGGTCCGGAATTGAACGATGCGCGTTGATCAAAATTCTTCGGGTTTGTGACGGCGATCGCGGCGGCGACGATCGCCGCTTCGGAGAGTTCAGAGGGTGCCGGTGGAGTTCATGAGTGCTTCGACGATGGGGCTGCAGTACCCTGAAGCACCCCAGGTTTTGTTCCTGTTGATCTGTTCACGGGGGTCCGGCCACCGGACCGCCGGCTTAACCAGCCATACAAATAAGGATCGTGCTGTTTATCGGTTGGTGGGCGACGCTCGACCAATTGGGGGAAGATCTGACCATGACGATGGGCAAGCCGGCGGGTTGGTACGAAGACCCATCCGCTTCTAATGCAGAACGGTATTGGAACGGTGAAACGTGGACGCCCCAGCGCCGCCCGAGAAACGCGACGCCCACTTATCCGCCGGAAACTCCCGGTCCCTACGGCCAGGCGATACCGCCCCATCCTGCCGACACATATCCACCGGCCCCTAACCCCGCCTCAACCGCAGGTCCGTACGGGTCACATCCCGCCCAGTCGTGGGGATCGGCCCCGTACCCGCCCGGTGCGGCGCTGCCGCCACAAGAAAAGTCGAGTGGGATCGCTCTACTGCTGACCATATTTTGGCCCGGCGGCGGCCACCTCTATCTTGGCCTCACAACCAGGGCGATACCGTACGTAGTGGCGAACGCGATTGGCCTTGCACTCGGAGTTCTCTTCTTCCCATTCCTCGTGCTGCTCACCTTTTTGATCTGGCTGATCACTTTATGCATGACTGTTGGCAGCGTGACCCGCGATACCTACTACGTAAATGACGCACTTCGGCGAGGCCAACGCATCGATGGCTAAGAGATTTACCGAGCTAACGTGCCACGGTCCGGGTGAGGCGAATCTTCTGCTCGCGCACGATGGCTAATGTGGGCGATTGAATTCCAGATTGCTGTACTTCGGACAGTAATGTGTCGCGGAAAACGCTACAAACTTGGCGGCCCTGCCCGACTTCAACCCAAGCTGGGAAACAAGAGCGTCCGCGATCTCATCGGGTCCGCTTCCCCCGTCAAGACCTGCGCATACCGACTTCGCGATGCGGATCAAATCCGCCGGGGCGCCGTCAACTCCGATGTTTTTTGACATCTGAACGAACTCGTCGTCATTGGCGTCGGCATGAGCGACGGTCGCCGACAGCAACAGCAGTGGTCCGGTTATCACCAGAATCGCTTTTTTCCCCATAACCTCCCTTTCTCGAGAACGTGATCACTCCGCTCGGACGACACAGTCCTGGTGGAGAGGCCCCTCGTGAAAATCGGTCAGATTAGCCCTGTCGAGGCACGCCTGCGTTAGGGCAACAATTAGAAGGTCGCCGTGTTTTTCAAAACTGCTCATAATGCTGTCCTGGTCCCAAACGGCGCACCGCCCTTTAGGTAGGTTGAATTGCTTGCAGTGCTTATTGATGAGATTTGTCCAGTTTGTTGGAAAGCAGGCCAATTTGAGGGCATACATGCCGGCATCGCTGCCGGGCTGGACTACCCAGTAATCCAGTCCCGCGAGGTTGCAGTCTTGGCTTCCTTCCCAATAGTTGCGCAGCCAAGGACCGTCCCAGTAAGGCTCGGCCGTGGACTGAGAGTGCGTCGAAGGAGCAGACGGTGCCGGGGGGTCTGTGATCGACGCGCTGGGCACATCAGCGGCGCCCGTCGATGCGGAGTCAGTCGTACTGTTCGTCGGCGTGACAGTCGATGAGTCCGATGAGGCGACCGAGTCGGGGTGAGAGCTGCCATTCACCGACACAATGAAAATCAGGATAATTAGCACCACCGCAATAGCCGCCGCGGTCGCAATCGCAAACTTTTTGTTTGATGGAGCCGGATCAGTGCTCGAGGGACCCGGCGTTGGTGCAGTTGGTGTCGACGGCGGCGGTGCAACGCTCTTCACATCAGGAGGTGGTTGTGCCGCCAGCGGCGAGGCTGGTGGTTGTGCAGGTTCGGACGCTTTGCGGTGTTGCGCTTCTTCGATCGCATAGCCGAGTTGATAGGTCCAGACTTCGGCAAGAGGACGTTTGCGAGGCTCGGCGCGCAACGTGTCGGCGATGACTCTGCGGACCATATCTGGAGTGTTCGCGGGCAGATGGTCGGGGTTTCTGACGTCCTGGTCGCCGGCCAGCAGACGGAGCGCGAGAAGCCCGAGTTTGTAGGCGTCGGAGTAGACCGTGCTTAATTTTTCTCCCGCTGGCGCCTCCCAGCCAGGAGTTTCTACCTGAGCGAGCGCCGAATGTCCGTCCACGCACATGGAGTCGCAATCAATGAAGTAGACGTTAGAGCCGGGGACCAACGAGAAGAGCAAGTTGTTGGGCGAAATGTCGCCGACGGTGACGCCGTGGTCATGCAGGAATGCCAGGCCGGACGCGACCTCGCGCAGAAGTCGATAGCGCTGGACGTCGTCGATCTGAATTCCGCGCGCCCGCAGAACTGATTGATCGTTGAGCAGGTGCTGGAACTCAGCGCGATTACGCGAGGTTCCTTTCATCGTCGACAGCGAGATGAAGAACTGATGGGGGATCTCTGGCATCAGGAAACCTATGGAGACTCCCTGGTCCTCGACGATCTCGCACGGCCACGCTGCAAGCGAGATCAACCGCTCGCCATCTGCATAGCTCAGCGACTTCTCGACGAGCGCAGGCATGGAGGCCAGCGCCTGAAAGTCGATGCGGTCGCGCTCTTCGGAACGGTACTGCTTGAAGACCAGCGACGCCGAAAATTGCGTGCGCACACCCGGGGCGCGGTAGACGACGCCCTGGCCGCCCTGCCCGATTTTGGTCAGGTCACCAAGGTCGCTGCGTTGCTTTACCGCTCGTGTCATGCGGGAAGCGCGAAAGCTTTCTTCGCTTGGCCCTTCTGCGCTCATCGCAGCATTACCTCAGAATTCCTGGGCCAAACCGCCACCAACGTGCGGTCGTCGTCGAAGTTCTCCCGGCTGAAGTCCAGCGCGTGGGCGAACTCGACTAACGATGGCGGTCGTGTCGCGGTGAGCAGATCGCGCAGAAGGTTTCCGACCCCGCCCTGTCCGCTGCCGAGAGGATCGCCGATGCCGTCGCTGCCTAGCAATAAGACGTCGCTCCCACCGAAGTCGACAACCTCAAGGCACAGCTCGGAGGGCACCCGTGGTAAACCGATGACCGCCGACGACGTCAGGCCGTCGTTAGTAATCGCTTTGCCTCCGAGGAGCGCACGAAACCCGTTGGAAGACAACAACCACGCGCCCGAGTCTCCGATGCCGACGAGGTGCGCGCGCATCAAGCCAGCTTCGAGGGGCTCGATGACGGCACACACCAAGGTGGTGGCCAGCTGTTCCTCGGCAACAACAGGATCAGGTGCAGCGAGCTTGAACAAACTTTGAGCTTGTTCTGCCAACCGGTAGGCCGTGCTCTTCATTAACATGACCCAATCCGTTTGGGACACGTCAGCGGCCAGATGAGTACGAAGCCACCCGGCCGCATAGTTGACCGCTGCAGTCGCACCGATATGCGACTGCTTTGCAGCTGAAACACCATCTGCGACAGCAACAATGATTCGACCATCGGATAACGCATGAGTCGCAAAGTCGTCTTGTCGTGGTGCACCGTTGTAGCGGTGTAGGTGTCCTCGCTGAGACGCTCCACGTATCGTGATGGTGGCAGTCGACCATCCATCAATCACTACGTCGGGCCGAAACGGATACGAACGATATTCCTCACCCGTTGTCGTCGGTTCTATCTCAGGAGATGGCGATCCGACCGTAATCTGGGGGATGCTAAGGGAACCGGTCATCTCAGCAACTGCTGTCTCGCTAGAGTCAAGCTCCGGATTCTCGGCCAGCGAGGTTGCTGGGGACGGGCTGCGGCGACCAAACCGTCTCGGGTGCTCGGTTCTAGGACGATCGGGCTTCGGCGGCGTCGGACGACGACGGTTCCGTTGAGCAGACGGACCGCCGCGTCGCGGCAGCTTGAAAGTCGCCATGTTCACCGCGCCTATACGACATCTACAGCTAGCTTGAACCCGTCAGGTTTGTCGAATTGCAGTTCTGCGTTGCCGGACGCCAATGCTTGACCCGAGCTGATGACCGACTGCGTGAGAGAGGTCAAGAATTCCGACAGCGCCGCGCCCGTGTCGACTCCGTGGGCTGAGATGAGCGCGTACCCCTCTTTGGTGGCGAGCTCAAGCACGATCGACGGGTCGGCATCGCCGATCCCGAAGGCGAGGAGATTGGGACGCGCCGGCTGCGTCAGCAGGTTTGCGCGCGCCGCGCGCCAGTCCTCGTTGCGGTTAGGCAGCCCGTCGGTGAGGAAAAAGACCGCAGGGCGGTAAACGGTGTAACCCTGTTGCTTTAGATGCGCGATGTCCACCGAGATGCGGTAGCCCAATTCGTTGAATGCCGCAGCGTAGGAGGTCAAACCCTGAGCGCTCAGTGTCGGCAACCACTGAGTGGCCCGCAGATCAGCGGCTTCGAGGTGGGTGAACGCCCTATCAGAAAAACCGATCACCGAAAACCGCACCTTCGACGCAGCAAATGGCTGCTTTTGCAGTTCGTCTTGCAGCGTGATCAGTCCGTCGTTGAGTTCGCCGATGTTTCGTTCCATCGACCCGGACTCATCTGCAACGAAGTAGACCAGCAGGATTGATCCCTTCGACTCCACTTCTGCGCTCCCCCTCATCGAGTCAAAGTGGTCGCTGTTCAGCCGCGCGAACTACATTCAGCCGACACCCGCCCCCAACGCTTGCAGGCTAACACCGACCGTTGGTAGGCGGAGACTGAAGCACGTCCCCATATTGAATACAAGCTGGCCGATGTTCGGCTTAGATCGCGACCGCTGGCCGGAATCGATACGCTGGCGCGATTCATCTCCGCCTATCTGCGCGATGACCGCCGCCTAAGACGGCTGCTCCGCACGCGGTGGACCGCTGATGAGACCTCACGTATTCTCCGGCTGTTAGTGCCGAGACGCCTGGAGAGTCGCCGATGACAATGCCTAGCTCACCAGGCTGGTACGACGACCCCGACGGCTCGCAGGCCGAACGCTACTTTGACGGTCGGCAGTGGACGCCGCAGCGGCGGCGAAAGCCGGTTGAAGCCCACCCGCCGCCAGCGCCAAACTTTGGTGCACTGCCTAGGGCAGCTGCTGGCCCGCGCCCTTCGGACCCGCCGGTGGGACCGTTGAGACCTTCAGAGTCGTACCAGGCTCACCCTGCTGCGGCGTCGGGCGGATATCAGCCCCTGCCACCGGTTCGCGGTCAGTTCGGACCTCGGCTCAGCAATGGAGTCAAGATCGCGCTAGCTGTTGCAGCTGCGGTCGTGTTGGCGGTTATCGCAAGCATTGTCATCTCGGCAGAGCCCTGGCACAGCCAGAGGTACAAGGAGTGCAGAGCAGCAATGGAAGACGACGGTTACAAAGGGGACGATCTGGAGCAGGCGACGCAATTTTGTGTGAATGTGACGAAACCCTGAACCGCCGAAAAATCGCTGGTTCCGCGAAGATCAGTGATCCCCGTCCACGGGTGCAGTACGAGACGATCGGGACAGTCCAACGTGGCCCGCTTTTGCAACGCAAGGCCGCAGTTGGCGGTGTCTAGTTTCTCGAAGTGTGCGGCTCGAAACGGAGATTGACGGTGGGCACCTGCGCGCACCTTGGTCGATCGTGGGTAACAGTGAGTTCTGGCACTCGCTCGTATTGCTTCGGGCAACGCCAACGGCCGTAGGTTGAATGGCCCAGCATCGCGTCATTCTCGCAGCGGTGGGTCGCCTAGGACAGGTCCAGCGCTTCAGCGGTGGGCAGGCGAATTAAGCCGAGACATCAGTTCACTTTTAGCAGCACGGGCCGCGGTTAGTTCGTCGTCGCGTTCCTCGAGCTCGCGCACGAGCTCGAGGTTTCTTTGCTCTAGCTGGTTGATTCGTTGCTGTAGGCGGTCGATGTCAGTGGGGGCACCGAGGCCTGTTTCTCGCCATGCGTTTTCGCCCAGCAACTCGGACAACTTGCGTTCCAGTTTTCGATTGTGTGCCGCCAGGCGCGCGATGCGCTGCTGTGCGTTGGCCAGGTCGACTTTCAGCGATTCTCGCGTCACTGGTGCCTCGGACCCACCGGACGGTGTGATTTGGGCGCTGTGAATTAGGGCGAGCAGGTCCTTATGCCGGTAGAGGAAGCTGCGATCTACGCTTGCCGCGCGAGCAATCGCCGACACACTGATCTCGGCTCCATTCGTGCGAGCGGCGTTGAGCGCCTTGATGACTCGTTGCCTGCGGCGGCTTGAGTCGGCGAGTTGGCCGTCGATCATCGGATTGCCCATCGACTATGCAGACCGATCCGGCCGGACGTCGGGTAGTTGCTGTCGGGCTTTGGGAAGTCCGAGTCCGACGGCATGGTTACGTGCCCGGCGCACGACACGTACCGATTCCTCGATTTGCGCCCGATCCTCAGCGGACAAGTCGTCGAAATCGGCCTTTACTCTCGAGATCAGGCGGCGGATGCGGGTGATCTCCTCATCAGAGGGCATCGCTTCGGCCTTGGCCCATTCATCAGCGTCGACCACACTCAGCAGCTTTTCTCGGCTGCGCATCAAATCGGCGAGATAGCCCTCCAAGTCAGGAAGGTAGGACACATCGGTGCTGAAATGAGCACAGCCCACGCAGCGAAATCGCACCGGGCAATCGGTCCCCCCAGCGGCGACATTGGTTGGTTCGCTGCATGACCCGTACGGCACGGCGACCTCGCCGACTGCTCGCCGCAGATGCTCGTCTTCGAGCAGTACTTTGGCTTGGCGCCAGAGGCGGTTGCCGTGCCGGTCGAACTGCATTGTGGTCACGCGGTCGACGGCTTCTCTGCGCCTTTTCTCGCCGACCCGGTAATAACCCTGTGTAGTCACCATGTGCACGTGGTCCATCAGCTCGCGCAGAACATCGACGGCCACGCCGGCATCGGCGTGGCGTTGAGCATAGGTGTGCCTTGTGTCCGCAGAGGCCGTGTGCAGTCGGGTTCGTGTTGCATTGGTGCTGGGACGATTCCGGGCGCGGGTTCGCGATGCAGATCGCCGCCGGTGTGGCGATAACCGACCGGGC
>NZ_PKEK01000012.1 GCF_002863225.1 Mycobacterium sp.
GCGCTTTCGACATGAGCCATGACTGTCACCTATGACCCGACTCATCACCGGTCATCGCTGATGTAACCCATGACGCGACTCATCTGTCACCTATGTCATGAACTCACACACCTCCGCCACCGCCATATCTTCTCGACGTGGTTCCGGCCTGGTCGTCGCGTGTTGACGGGTCGGCCACCCTTCGACGCGTCCGCGCCCGCTCAGGCGGAGCACTCGTCGATCGCGCGGCGGTAGATTCCGACCAGCTCGCGCTGCACGCGACGACTTTCGGCGGCGCGCTCCTGGCGCCGGGCCGGATTCTCCCGGCCATCATCAGCGCGGACATCGCCGAGCGCGGTGCGGACAGCCTCCAGCAGGGTCGGTCGGTCCAGCCGATGCGTGTCGAACCCGAAAGTCGGTGAGCGGTGTTGCTCGTGGAAGAAGCCGCAGTCCGGCACGACCGCGCGCACACCGGCGTCGTGGCAGAGCTCCACCCAGCCCGAGTGCGTGCCGAACCGGTAGGGCAGGACCAGCACGTCGATCTCGTGCAGGTAGTCCCGCAGACCTGCGTCGCTGAAAGGCGGGTGAACCCGTACATCGACGCCGCGTGCTGATTGATGCGCGATTCGCTCGGGCACATCGTGGCAGCGCGGCGACGAGAACACGGTGTCATCCAGGTCGAGGCGGATTTTCGCTCCGATATCTCCATCGGTCAGTGCGTCGAGCAGCGGCCACGGATCGACGTTGGCGCGTAAGTGTTTCGCGTGGACGGCGACCACCGGGTCGCGGTGACGTGCGCGCGGTGCGCCGACGTCGGCCAGCGGCAGCAAATGTGGGTGCGGTAGCACCACCGCTTCGCGATGCCATTGTGCGGCAATGAATTCCGCGGCACCGCTGGTCAACGTGATGACCGCCGTGGCCGCCGAGACCAGGGTCTCGAGTTGTCTGTGGTGTGGACCGGCGTCGAGAAAATGCGGGTTGTGCAGATCGTGAACGGTCAAAACCAGCGGCACCCCGTTTGCCCTCGCGGTCGCACCTACCGCCGAGAGCAGGCTGGTCGGCGTCGACTCGAAACCGAAATGCACATGCAAAACGTCGATCTCGCTGACGCGACTGCGCAGGTAGTCCGGCTCGAGCCAGCGCGGCGGCCACCACTGTCCTGGCGCGGTGACGCCCAACGGCTGCGGATCGGGCAGCACCGCGACGTCATCGGCGTCGGTCATCGCCCTCACATAGGGGTGGTCCGCCGGCACAGATGCAACGCGAATCACGATGCAAGCCTCCGATCGACGAACTAGGCAGCTCAATTCGCCGCTGACTCGACGATCACGTCACGCTGAGGTATATCATTCGCCGCTGACGGCTACCCCTGCGACGTGTGTCCGGATCCTGGCCGTCGCCGCCACTACGGCGAGTTCTATCGAGCTTCGTCGACGACGGAGGATCGGGACCGGCCGCTGTGGCTGGTGTGGGGAAATTGCCAGGCCGAGGCGCTTCGCCTGTTGCTCGACGCGGTGCCCGACCGCCCCTATCGAACTGTTCGCGTTCCACCGGTCCACGAAATACGGTCGAGCGATTTACCTTTCGTGGACGCACTGCTCCGCCAGACCGCCGTGCTCCTGAGCCAGCCGGTACGGCAGCACTATCGCGACCTGCCGATCGGTACAGCTGACCTGATTCGGCGGCTCCCGACCGGTGCCGCAGCGTACCGCTGGCCGGTGATTCGCTACGCCGGTCTCTATCCGTTCCAGGCAATTGCACGCCACCCCGCCGATCGGTCGATCACACCTCCCGGTGTGCCGTATCACGACTTGAGAACCGTTGCTGCCGCGTGCAGAGGCGCCGCCGCCGACGACGAGTGGGACATCGACGTCAGCGACGACCAGATACGCACCGCCGCCGCCGCCAGTCGCAGTGATCTTGCCCGGCGGGAGCGCGACACCGACGTCGGCATTGCAGACGCCATCGCGACCTACGGCGCAGACGCTGCACACACCATCAACCATCCCGGTGATTCGACGTTGCGTGAGTTGGCGCGACGCGTGCTCGCACTGTGCGACTTGCCCGACACGCTTGCGCCCATCGACGGCGGTCCGCTCCTCGGCTCGGCATACGCGCCGCTCGAACCAAGGGTCATCGCTGCGCTGGGGATAACCGCGACACCGCGCCCGCAGTGGCGCCTACAGGGCGTCGAACTCGATCCGCAGGACGTCCACGCGACTCAAATCGACTGGTATCGGCGGTACCCCGAGTTCATCGACGTCACGGTGCGTCGGCATCGAAAGACGATGCAGACCCTGGGTTTGATCGGCGCATCCACGTGACAGCGCCGATAACCCAGATTGTGGTGGGAGCGCGTCGGCACGGGGTGGTGCGATTCGGCCTCGAACTGCACGAGGCGCTCGGACGGCACACGCGCGCTGCGGCCCTGGTGTGGGCGCCGACGGTGGCGGCGCTGCCCAGGCGCATCGGGGCCCAGAGTTCGATGGTCCATCTCCAGTTCACCGATCGACTATTCGGCGCGACGCCTGCGGCAGCGATGTCGGCCTTCAGTGCTTTTGCCGGTGAGGTGACCGGTCTCGGGGCGAAGTTGACGGTCACCCTGCACGACCTGCCGCAGCCATCCGACGGTGAGTCCTATCCGGCGCGCGTGCAGGCCTACCAGACCGTGGCTTCGCTGTCCGACCGGGTAGTGGTGTGCAGTGAGCACGAACGAGACCTGATGCGAGAAAACGGAATCGAACACGCTGACATCCGCGTCGTCCCCCTGCCCATCACAAAGAGCGCCGAGATCGGGGCGATCCCGTCCGATGGGCAGTCGCTGACGTTGGGCGTGTTCGGCTTCGTCTACCCGGGCAAGGGATACGAGGAGGTCATCGCCGGCGCCGAGGGGCTGCCGAGCAGCGTCGAACTGCGCGTCCTCGGTGCCGCCTCGCCCGGTCATGAGGCGCTCATCACCGATTTGCAGCGCCTGGCAGCGCGCAGTCGCCGCCCTGTCCGCGTGACCGGCCACATCGACGAGCCCGATCTCCTGCCGGCGCTACGCGCGATCACCGTGCCGATCATCGCGCACCGCCGCTTCTCGGCCTCCGGCTCGCTCAACAGTTGGCTGGCGGCGGGACGTCGTCCGCTCGCTCCGCTGACTCGCTACACCGCGGAGGTCGAACGGCGTAATCCGGGCTGCCTGAACCTGTTTCCGGACAATCCCGCTGGCCTGCGCGCAGCTATTCACGATGCCCTGGCGTGCCCGGCAAGCACGTGGCTGACTGGTGGCACCGCGCTGCAGCCGAGTCCGTCGGAGGCTGCCGCTGCGTACGCCGAGATACTCCAGGCAGGCCGGTGGTGAGGCCAATCCCGTTGAGCGACGGACGGTTTACCGTTCCCGGCAACCGGTGGGACCTGCTGTCGGACATGCCACCGCGGTCGGCCTCGGTTGCTGTGATCGTTCCTTACTACAACCAGCCGCACGAGCTGACCCTGGTGTTGGCCGCTCTCGATTGCCAGAACTACCCGGTCGAACTGCTCCAGATCGTGGTGGCCGACGACGGCTCGGACGAGCCTCCGGTGATACCCGCCTCGCGAATACCGGTCAGCGTTGTGCGGCAACCAGATCAAGGGTTTCGGGCGGCCGCGGCCAGAAATCTCGGCGCGGCAGCCGCGACGGCGGAGGTGTTGTGTTTTCTCGACGCCGACACCATTCCCGAGCGCGACTACATTCGCCGCATCACGGCGTTGCCGTCACTGTGTCCCGATGCCCTGGTTGTCGGCCGGCGACGCCACGCGGACTTCTCCGGGTGGACACCGCACCGGTTGGAGCTTTGGTGGAATGGCGGCCCGGCGCCGACCGAGTTCGACGAGCCGCTCTGGCTCAGTGACGGATACCGGCGCAGCGGCGACCTCCTCGACATCGTCGGCAGCAGCTATCGCTACATCATCAGCTCGGTGATGTGCTGCAGCGCGGAGTTGTTCCACAGCGTCGGTGGATTCGACGAAAGCTTCGTCCAGTATGGCGGCGAGGATTGGGATTTCGCGCATCGCGCGATGATGCTCGGCGCCGTGCTCAAGCACGACCGCGACGCGGTGGCCTGGCACTGCGGGCCGGATTGGGCCCTTCGCGAAATGGAAGAGCGGGCGCGGGTGAAGAACACCGAAGCCCTGTCGGTGGTCCGCGTGGTACCCGATCCCGATGCGCGCGTCCCGGGGCTGACGTACGAGATCCCCGAAGTGGTGGTCGACATCGCCGCCGACGAGCACGGTCCAGGGTCGTTGCTCGCGACCATCGGATGCTTCCTCGAACTCGACGTGGGGATGTGGGTGCACGGACAGCGCGCTCAGCAGTTGCTCGGAGAACTGATGCTGACCGACCCGCGAATTCGAGTCGGCCCGATTCCAGAATCGGTGCTGCGGCGCTGCCGGCTGGTCATCACCGTTGCCGGTCGTATCTCGCTTCCTCGTGCTGCGGTTCGCGAACTGGTATCGCTGTGCAACGAATCAGGCGTCGGGGTCGTCACTGCCCAGGCGGGCCGCGTGAGCGTCACGTGTTCGGCGTCCTGGGCGCTGAACCGACGGTTGCGCTGGAGCACCGGAGATGTTCGAACGTCGGTACCGGCCGATGCGGCGCTGATGAGCGTCACCCACGACGTCCCGGGAGATGCTCTGAGGTTGGTCGAAGTCGCCCCCGATCATCCGTGCTGAGCGATCGCCTTATATCGTTTGCTGACGGTTCAGCCCCAGCCGACTTCTGCCGCAATCTTCGGGGGTTTGCCTTATGTCGACGCAGCCGGAATCGAGTGACCGGATGATGCCCTCACCGCAAGATCGAATCGGGTTGGCAACTGCGCTGGGGAATTTGGCGATCCAGATGCAGGCTCAAGACGGCTCGGTCGACGTGCTGAACACGGTCATCGATGCCGCGGTGAAACTGTTGCCCGGAATCAGCTGGGCCGGTGTCGCGCACGTCCGGGGCAAGACGGTGCTGGCGCAGGTGCCCAGCGACGACGTCTCCCGGTCGTTGAACGAGTTGCAGAACGAGCTCGCAGAGGGTCCGGCGATCGCTGCGCTGTCCGGCCTCGAGACCCTGGTCGTGCCCGATCTGACCCGCGAATCCCGTTGGCCCCGCTTCGTCGAGGCGGCCACCGGTCTCGGCGTGCGTTGTCTGATGGTCTTTCGATTGTTCGTCGAGAGTGAAGTGCTGGGCGTCCTGACGATCTACGGACCCCTCCCTGACATGTTCGACGACGAGGCGATCATGGTCGGCGAAGTCCTGGCCCAACACGCCGCTGTCGCATTGGCCGGGGCGGCGGCGCAGGAGCAGTTGCACGCCGCGATCGCCAGCCGCGACACGATCGGCCAAGCCAAGGGCATCCTCATGGTCCGCGATCAGATCAGCGGCATGAAGGCGTTTTCGATCATGGTCAAGGCGTCGCAGGAGACCAACATCAAGCTTGCCGAGGTCGCGAAGTTCGTGGTCGAAGAGTTCGAGAACAAGCTCCCGGCCTGAGTCGACAGCCGAGAGAGGATCAGGCTCCGCCGTGCAGGCCGTCTTTGATGCCCTCGAGATCGCGGTTGATGCCCTGCAGATCGCCCTCGATGGTTTGCAGGGTGGTCTCTGACTTCTGCATCGTCTGCTGCGCCTGAGAGTTCGTCGTCGCCTCGAACTGCGGGCAGTAGGTGACGACGGCGGCCGCGGCGAAGTCGGCGCTCTGCTGGTTGTCCCAGATCGTGGACCGCTGCACGAATTGGGTGGCGTCGGAGAAGTTGGGTTGCCTGCCGAGGAAGTCGCAGACGGCGTGCCCCTGCGTCGCGGCGTAGTCGCGGCTGGGCACCGGCACGCCCTCCTGCTGCAAGGCATCGACCATCGCCTTCTCGGCGATGTCGGCGGGCGTCGGGGGAGCCGACGGCGGATGCAGAGCCGGCGCGGGCACCGGGCTCACCCGCTCGTCGGACACCGGGGTGGCCACTGGTTCGACCGGCCGGTGGTGCCGGTGCAGGGTGAACATCGCCACCAGCATCGCGGCCATGGCGAGCACCGACAGCGGCACCGCCGCACGCAACGCGAATCGGAGCAGCCGGCCACGGCGCCGCCGCCGCGGCCGGTCGACGGTGTCGACGAAGGGCGCCAGGATCTCGTCGAGAACCGCGGTGTCGCTCATGACTTCGACCGGATGGCCGAGGCGTTCGTCGAGAAGCGCGTCCACTTGTTGGCTGGACGGCAGACCACCACGCTCGCGGATCGAGCGGAGCTCGGCGGCGACGCGGCGTAATTCGGAGTCGATTGTCTCCCGGTCGCGCATCCCAAGAGCTTAGGGCCAAGCGGTGTCTCGGGTTGGCGTTACCAGTCGGAAAATCTGTCCGACTCGCTCCCAATTCGCGGCCCGTGCGGCACAGTGAAGGCTTGAATTCTCGACGGTTGCTCGGTGGGCTGTTCGCGACTGCTGCGTTGGGCGCGATCTGGTGCGCGCCTGCGCACGCGGACAGCGGGGACGCAGACCCGTTGAATGCGTTGATGATGGGCGGCACCGGGATGCCGACGCCCAGCGAGTTCTGGCGAGACACCATCATCACCGACTACATCAATCCCGCGACCGGTCAGGACTACACCTCGGTTCTGGTCCCTACTCCGGAATCGGCTGCCAGCACGTCGATTCCGGTCGGTCTGGCCAACCTGCAGGCCGCGATGGATGCTCAGCCCGCCGGCCAGCCCTACCTGGTCGAGGGTTATTCGCAGAGCGCCCAGATTGCGGTTCAGGAGAAGTTGCTTCTGATGCAACTCGAGCCGGACTCCCGGCCCGATGTCACCTTCCTGCTGCTCGGGTCCGGCAACCGGCCCGACGGCGGCTTCCTGGAGCGCTTCGCCGGACTCGTCATCCCGGGCGCACCGGGCTTCGATTTCAACGGCGCCGAGCCGACCAACGCGGGCATCACCACCATCGACATCGCCAACCAGTACGACGCCGTGGCCGACTTCCCGCAGTATCCGGTCAACCTGGTGTCCGACGCCAACGCTCTGCTGGGCTTCTTCTACGCCCACGCCGGATACGGCAACGGTCCACTGCCGTACGAGGTTCCGGCGATCTGGCCGCCGTCGGATCCGCTGCCTCCGCTGGACGCGCAATTCGCCGACCAGTACGTGCTCGGGTCGACCGAGGTCGTCAGGCAGGTCGAAGGCGACACCACCTTCTATTTCATTCCCGCCAACACCCTGCCGCTGCTCGAACCGCTCCGAAGCCTCGGTGTGCCCGAACCCGTGCTCAAGATCTTCCAGCCGGCGCTTCAGGTGCTCGTCGAGGCCGGTTATGACCGTTCGGTTCCGTTCAGCGAGCCGACACCCGCTGAACTCGTTCCCACCCTCGACCCGGTGACGTTCACCCTCCAATTCGCCAACGGGGTGGCTCAGGGCGCCAATAACGCCTTCGCGCTGTTCGGCGCCGAGCTGCCCGGATTCGACGAGCTGGAGTCCTTCTTCGACGAGGCGCAAGCCTGGTCCGAGGAGACCATCGGGGTGCCTTACTACCAGTTCGTCTCCGATCTCAACGACGCCTTCAACCCGTTCACGGCCTTCATCGACATCGAGGGGCCGATCGGAGCGGAGATCCAGAACCTGTTGGATCTCACCGGCATCCAGCAGAATCTGCTCGACCCTGTTCTCGGGCTGGTCGGATCGCTCGGCGGAATGTTCACAAGTTGAATTGATTCTCGGATTCGGACGCCCCGCCCGCCGGTAGCGCCTTAGATGAGTTCATGGAATTGATGAGTCCGCTCGACTCGGTGTTTCTGACGATCGAGTCGCGCGAGCACCCGATGCACGTCGGCGGGTTGCAGTTGTTCGAACCGCCGGAGGGCGCCGGGCCGGAGTTCGCCCGCGAGATGCGCGACGCGCTGGTCGCCAACACCGATTTCCAGCCCACCTTCCGAAAGCACCCGGCATGGACATTCGGCGGAGTCCCGAACGTCGCGTGGACCTATGACGACCCCGATGAGGTCGACATCGACTACCACGTGCGGCGCTCCGCACTGCCCACGCCCGGCCGGGTTCGCGAGCTGCTCGAGCTGACCTCGCGGTGGCACAGCGGTCTACTCGACCGGCACCGGCCGCTGTGGGAAGCCCACTTCGTCGAGGGACTGAACGACGGCCGGTTCGCGGTCTACAGCAAGTTCCACCACTCGCTGATCGATGGCGTCTCGGCGCTGCGGCTCATGCAGCGGACGTTGTCGGCCGACCCTGACGACACCGAGATGAAGGCGATCTGGGATCTGCCGCGCCGCCACCGCAAAGAGGTCGAGAAGGCCGGGCGACCGGGATTGTCCAAAATCGCGGGATCCATTGCGGCATATGGTCCGTCGACGTGGTCGCTGGCCCGGGCCGCGCTGCTCGAGCAGCAGCTGACATTGCCGTTCGCTGCGCCACGCACGATGTTCAACGTGCCGATCGGTGGGGCGCGACGGGTCGCCGCCCAGTCCTGGGGCATCGACCGGCTCAAGGCCATCAAAGTCGCCGCCGGTGTCACCTTCAACGACGTCATCCTCGGCATGTGCTCCGGTGCGTTGCGCCACTACCTGCAGGACGAGCAGTCGCTGCCCGACGCCCCGCTGATCGCGATGGTGCCGGTGAGCATGCGCTCCGACGACGAGGCCGACAGCGGCGGCAACCAGGTCGCCGCGCTGCTGTGCAACCTGGCCACCAACGTCGAAGACCCGGCCAAGCGACTGGAGACCATCAGCGCGTCGATGCGGGGCAACAAACAGGTGTTCTCGGAGTTGCCGAAGCTGCAGGCCTATGCGCTGTCCGCAGCTCTGATCGCGCCACTGGGACTGTCCGCCGTGCCGGGTCTCGCCACCACGGCACCGCCGGCCTTCAACATCGTCATCTCCAACGTGCCGGGACCGACCAAACCGATGTACTGGAACGGCGCCCGCCTCGACGGCAACTACCCGCTGTCGATCGCGCTGGACGGTCAGGCGCTCAACATCACCATGGTCAACAACGCCGACAACATCGACTTCGGCCTGGTCGGCTGCCGGCGCAGCGTGCCGCACCTGCAGCGGCTGCTCGGCCACCTTGAAACCTCACTCAAGGATCTGGAACGCGCAGTCGGGGTGTGACGTCGTGCCCAAGCTCAGCGCGGGCCTGCTGCTCTACCGCGTGCGCGACCGCGCCGTCGACGTCCTGATCGCGCACCCGGGCGGACCGTTCTGGGCGCGCAAGGACGACGGCGCATGGTCGATACCGAAGGGCGAATACCCCGAGCACGAAGACCCGTGGGCCGCCGCGCAACGCGAATTCGAGGAAGAGGTCGGCTGCGCGCCACCGTCCGGCCCGCGCATCGACCTGGCCCCGGTCAGACAATCCGGCGGCAAGATCGTCACCGCATTCGCGGTGCTCGCGGATCTTGACGTTTCCGACACCCGCAGTAACACCTTCGAGCTCGAATGGCCAAGGGGCTCAGGGCAAATGAAGTCGTTCCCGGAGGTCGACCGGGTCGAGTGGTTCCCGGTGGCGCAGGCCAGGGCCAAGCTGCTGAAGGGTCAGCTCCCACTGCTCGACCAACTGATGGCAGCCCCGGAGCTGGCCGATCTGGCCGAGAGCTGAACGGGCTGGCGTATCTTCACTCCCATGCAGACGCTGCGCACCCCTGAAGACCGTTTTACCGCGCTACCCGAGTTCCCTTATGCCGCACGCTATTCCGACGTTTCCGACGCCGACGGTGGCACGCTGCGGATGGCCTGGGTGGAGGATGGCCCGGCCGATGCCGACCCGGTGCTGCTGCTACACGGCGAGCCGTCGTGGTCCTATCTGTACCGCACCATGATCCCGGTGCTGTCCGCGGCCGGACATCGCGTCATCGCCCCGGACCTGGTCGGTTTCGGTCGATCGGACAAGCCGGCCCGCATCGAGGACCACAGCTACGCGCGCCACGTCGAGTGGGTGCGCGAGCTGGTGTTCGACAAGCTGGACCTGCGGGGGGTGACGCTGGTCGGGCAGGACTGGGGCGGCCTGATCGGGCTGCGGCTGGCCGCCGAACACCCAGACCGGTTCAGCCGACTGGTGGTCGCCAACACCGGCCTGCCGACCGGTGACATTCCGATGCCGGAGATCTGGTGGCAATTCCGCCAGGCCATCCAGACTGCGCCGTCGATCGACGTCGGCCGGTTCGTGCAGGGCGGTTGCCGCCGTCCGATGAGCGACGAGGTCCGCGCGGCCTACGACGCACCGTTTCCCGACGACACCTACTGCGCGGGACCACGGGCCATGCCGGGCCTGGTGCCGACTTCCCCGGACGATCCCGCGGCACCGGCCAATCGATCGGCCTGGGCGACGCTGACCGCGAGTACGACGCCGATGCTGGTCGCGTTCAGCGACGGCGACCCGATCACCGGCGGGATGGCGCCGATCCTGCAGCGCGAGATGGCCGGCGCGCAGGGCATCGATCACCCGGTGGTGGGCAACGCCGGGCACTTCCTGCAGGAGGACGCCGGCCAGGAGCTGGCGGGATACGTCGTGGACTTCCTCGGCGGCTGAATCCTCAGCACGACACGTGGATCGTGAACGTCTCCGCTTTGAGGCGGGTTCGCTCGGCGTCGTTGAACCCCAACGCCGCCCCGGTGATGTGGTACGTCGCGCCGGTCATCGTGACCGAGGCCTCGCCCTGGAGTGTGTGCTCGTAGGAGCCGGTAAAGCCGTCGACGTCGCGGAACCGGACGAACTCGGCCTTCAGCTTGGTGGCGTTGGACAGCATCGCGCTGATCTTCGATGCATGCAGGTCGGTGTGGATCCGCGTCATCCAGTCCACCGTCTGGCAGCTCACCGAGTACGTCTTGCCCACGTCTCTGCCGTCGATCGACAGCACCGCGGTGCCCGGCGGCAGCACCCCGCGGGGCGGAGTCGCCGCCTTGTCGGAGCAGCCACTGAGCAACAGCACAGCGGCGGCGACGGTACACACGCCTTTGTTCACAGACAGAACCTAACCCGGCGCCCGCACAAATGCGTCACCGTCCCCGTAAGACCGTAGCTACCTGCAAGTTCTTTGAAACCTGCACAATGCAAATATGTCTGCCACGTCGAGCGTCGCCGGCCCGCAGGAACTTCTGCTGCAGCTTCTGGACCCGGCGAACCGGGCCAACCCCTACGCGGTCTACGAGCAATTCCGCGAATGCGGGCCGATGCCGCTGCCCGACGGCAACCTCACCATCTTCTCCTCGTTCCGCGACTGCGACGACGCGTTGCGGCACCCGGCGTCGTCGGTCGACCGCAACAAGTCGGCGATGGTGCAACGCATGCTCGCCGACGGCCAGGCACAGCAATCGGATGTGCCGCCGATGTTCCTGTTCCTCGATCCCCCCGATCACACCCGGCTGCGCAAGTTGGTCAGCAAGGCCTTCGTGCCCAAGGTGGTCAACGAGCTGGCGCCGCGCATCACCGAACTGGTCGACGGAATGCTCGACCGCGTCGCCGAACAGGGCCGGTTCGATGCCGTCGACGATCTGGCGCACCCGCTTCCGGTGAACGTGATCTGCCGTCTACTCGGGGTGCCGATCGAGGACGAAGCGGAGTTCAGCAGGGCCTCCGCGCTGCTGGCGCAGGCGCTCGACCCCTTCTTCGCGGCCACCGGCGAACCGATGGAGGGCATCGACCAGCGGATAGCGGCCGCCCAGTGGCTGCGTGGATATCTGCACAACCTGATCGATCAGCGTCGCAAGCATCTCGGCGACGACCTGATGTCGAGGTTGATCGCGGTCGAAGAGTCCGGCGACCAGTTGGCCGAGGAAGAGATCGTCTCGACGTGCAGCCTGTTGCTGATCGCCGGGCACGAGACCACGGTGAACCTGATCGCCAACGCGATGCTGGCCATGTTGCGCGAGCCGGCACAGTGGGCCGCGCTGGCCGCCGACCCGCAGCGCGCATCGGCCGTGATCGAGGAGACGCTGCGCTACGACCCTCCGGTGCATCTGGTCGCGCGAATTGCCGCCGATGACATGACAATTGGCAAGACCGACGTGGCCCAGGGCGACACCATGCTGCTGCTGCTGGCCGCCGCCCAGCACGACGCGGCCGAGTTCGACCGGCCCGCGGTGTTCGACCCCGACCGAAAAGCGTTCCGCCACTTGTCCTTCGGACGCGGACTGCATTACTGCCTGGGTGCGCCGCTGGCCCGCCTGGAGGCCGCGGTCGCGCTGACCGCGGTGACGACGCGTTTCCCCCATGCCCGGTTGGCCGGCGACCCGGTCTACAAGCCCAACGTCACGCTGCGCGGGCTGGCCTCGCTGGACGTCGAGATCTAGTCGCGCGGCTGCGGCGGACCCGTCGCGGTGAGCGCCACCACCGGGATCACCCGCGAGGTCTTGGCCTCGTAGTCGGCGAATCCCGGGTAGCGCGCGGCCTGTAGCGCGTACTTGTCGTCGCGCTCCTTGCCCTCCAACTCGGTGGCGTGCACGTCGACGACGTCGTCGCCGATCTCGATCCGGGCGTCCGGGTTGGCCTTGAGATTCCAGTACCAGGCCGGGTTCGTGTCGGCACCGGCCTTCGAGGCGAAGATCAGGTACCGGTCGCCGTCGGCCAGATACATCATGATGTTGGTCCGCGGCTCGCCACTTTTCGCGCCGACCGTATGCAGGATGACCAGCGGTGCGCCCTCGAAGTTGCCGCCCACCCGGCCGTGGTTGGCGCGGAACTCCGCGATGTTGCGCTCGTTGAAGTCGTCAGCCATGTGCGCCAGTCTTCCCGGTTGCGCCCAGGCCCGGGACGATATCGCCGAGGCTGAACGTCACGGGGTTGTCGAGTTGCGCGTAGGTGCACGAGGTCGGCTCCCGGTCCGGCCGCCAGCGGTTGAACTGCGCGGTGTGCCGGAACCGCTCACCCTCCATGTGGTCGTAGCGGACTTCCACCACCCGCTCGGGACGCAGCGGGACGAACGACAGGTCCTTGCCCGCATTCCAGCGGGAGAACTCGTTCTTGCGCGGGGTGCGATCGCCTGCCTCCTGGGCGGCCCAGTTCCATGGGTGATCATCGAAATCGGTTACCAGCGACTGCATTTCGGTGAACAACTCGCGCCGCTTGGCCATCGGGAAGGCGCCGATCACACCGACCGACGCCAGCGTGCCGTCGTCTTTGTACAGCCCGAGCAGCAGCGAGCCGATCGCGTCGGGGCCGGACTTGTGCACCCGGTATCCGGCGACCACACAGTCGGCGGTGCGCTCGTGCTTGATCTTGAACATGATGCGTTTGTCCGGCTGGTAGGTGATCGTCAGCGGTTTGGCGATCACGCCGTCGAGCCCGGCGCCTTCGAAGTCGTCGAACCAGCGCTGCGCCAGAGCCACATCCGTCGTCGCCGGCGTGACGTGAATCGACGGACCCGTCCCGCTCAACGCGTCCAGCAACGCGGCGCGGCGCTCGGTGAACGGCCGGCGGGTGAAATCGTCGTCGCCGAGAGCCAGCAGATCGAAGGCGATGAACGACGCCGGGGTCTTCTCGGCCAGCATCCGCACCCGCGAGTCGGCCGGATGGACGCGCTGCTGCAGCGCTTCGAAGTCCAGTCCGTGGTCGGTGGCGATGACGATCTCACCGTCGATCACGCAGCGCTGCGGCAACTCGGCAACCGCCGCGGCGACCAACTCCGGGAAGTAGCGGGTCATCGGTTTCTCGTTGCGACTACCGACCTCGACCTGATCGCCGTCGCGGAACAGGATCGACCTGAACCCGTCCCACTTCGGCTCGTACGACGCATCGGGCGGGATCACCTTCACCGATTTGGCCAGCATCGGCGAAACCGGCGGCATGACAGGCAAGTCCATTTTCCCATTGTGTCCGAACGCCTGTGCTGGAATCGGAAGATGGCATCGCCAGCGGAGGAAATAGACGTCGACGGGATCGCGGTCCGGTTGACCAACCCGGACAAGGTCTACTTTCCGAAGCTGGGTTCCGAGGGCACCAAGCGAAAGCTCGTCGACTACTACCGGGCCGTTGCCGCGGGCCCGATGCTGGCTTCGCTGAAGGACCGGCCGACGCATCTGCAGCGCTTCCCCGACGGCGTCGACGGCGAGGAGATCTATCAGAAGCGCATCCCGAAGCACCATCCCGACTATCTGGAGACCTGCACGATCACCTTCCCGTCGGGCCGTACCGCCGACGCGCTGCGGGTGACGCATCCGGCCGCGATCGTCTGGGCCGCGCAGATGGGGACCATCACGTTGCATCCGTGGCAGGTCCGCTGCCCGGACGCCGAACACCCCGACGAGTTGCGGGTCGACCTGGACCCGCAGCCGGGCACCGGGTTCGACGAAGCGCGCAGTGTGGCGACCGAGGTGTTGCGCCCGCTGCTCGACGAACTCGGGCTGGTGGGCTATCCCAAGACGTCCGGCGGCCGGGGGATCCACGTGTTCCTGCGGATCAAAGCCGATTGGGACTTCATCCAGGTCCGCCGGGCCGGCATCGCGCTGGCCCGCGAGGTGGAGCGCCGCGCTCCTGACGCGGTGACCACGTCGTGGTGGAAGGAGGAACGCGGTGAGCGGATCTTCATCGACTTCAACCAGAACGCGCGTGACCGGACGTTCGCGTCCGCGTATTCGGTGCGGCGCACCCAGATCGGGACCGTGTCGATGCCGCTGAGCTGGGACGAGCTGGCAACGGCCAACCCCGACGACTACACGATCGCGACCGCGGCCGCGTTGGTCGCCAACCGGGACGACCCCTGGGCCGAGATCGACTCGGCCGAACAGTCGATCGAGCCGCTACTGGAGATGGTTGCCGCCGACGAGGAGAACGGGCTCGGTGATCTGCCGTACCCGCCCAACTATCCGAAGATGCCGGGCGAGCCGAAACGTGTTCAGCCGAGCAAAGATACCGACCGCAAGCGCTAGCTACTGCAGCTTGCCGGCCACGAACGTCGCGGCTTGGTTCGTCGCGTCCGGGACGTAGCCCAGGTGGGCGATGATGCTGCCACCCTCGGCGCAGATGTTGTCGTTCGGCAGGCAGATGTCGATCGCCTTCGGGGTGAAGCTCGGGTCGAGCGCGGGAATCTGGCTGTCCGACAAGCTCTTTGAGTAGCTGCTCTGCGGGTTGCCGAAAAGCGCCACGGCCGCAACGTGATTGGCGACCTGCGGGGACAGCCGGTGGCTGGTCATGTCCGCGACACCGGCGCCCTGTGAGTATCCGCCGATCACGATCTTGGTGTTCGGGCAGGCCGCGGCGGTGGCCTGGACGTGCGCCACCTCGTCGTCGGCGCCGGCGCGCGCGCTGTTCACGTAGTCGGTGGTCGACGGGTAGTTGACCGGGTAGAGGTTGATCGTCTTGCCGGGCAGTTGGGCGGTCAGCGAGTCGTAGAAGGCCTGGCCGGGTCCACCGGGTCCGACCGGCTCGCCGGTGCCCCGGGCGAATACCACCTCGGCGTTCGGGCAGTCATCGGCCGCGGCAGCGGGACCATTGGCCCCGGAAATCACTGCCGGGGCGGTGAGAAAGGCGAAAACCATCAGTGGCGCACCGGCAACGATGCGGGCCGCGCTGCGACTTGTCATGACGGGAATGTTGCCATCCCGTGGTCTGCGGCGTGCGCGCTACCGGTCTTCCAGTAGTCGCAGCGGGTGCAGGCCGTCGACGGCGCCGACGAAGGGCGGATGGATGCTGTAGCCGAGCATTCGCCGGATGTCGTCGGACACCGAACGGGCGATGTCGCGCGACACCGAGAGCGTGAAGGCCTCCATCGGCCGCAGCCATGGCTGGCAATACTGGGCGGTCACGGCCAGCCGGTCGGCGCCGGAGGTGTTGGCCCCGCCGCCGTGCCACAGCGTGCCCACGAAGAAGACGCACGACCCGGCCGGCATCACCACCGGCACCGCGTCGTCATCCGGGCCCGGCCGTCGCTTACCCCAGCGGTGGCTGCCGGGGTAGAGCACCGTCGCGCCGTTGTCGGCGGTGAAGTCGTCGATCGCCCAGATCGTGGCGGCCGCCAATGGCTCGCGGGGCCGGGGGATCGGGTAGAAGCCGTCGTCGTGGTGCGCCAGCTGCGCCGCCTCGCCGGGCTGGATGTTGATCGCCTGCAAGGCCGAGAGCAGGTAGTTGGGCATCAGCAACCGGTCCAGCGCGGCCAGCACCCGCGGGTGGTCGACCACCGGGTCGCAGATCCGCGTGCGACTCAGCACGCTGTAGATGCGCTGGGTCCGGCGGCCCTCGAAGGTGTTGCGGCCGGTGTGCCCGAGCCAGGGTTTTACCTCATCGCGAATCTGGTCGCACTGCTCGGAGGTCAGCAGGTTCTCCCAGACGACGTAACCGTCGCGGGCCAGCGCGGCCGCGTCCGCCTCCACCACGGCGGGGTCCACCGCGGTGCCACCGCTGGGCGTCCATTTGTAGCGCAGCGCCAGATCGCTGCGAAGGTCTTCCAGTGTCGTGACGGACTTGTCGTCGGGGGTCATCTGCACCAGTCCTCGGCTCTGACGACACAGTAAGCCGACCCCGCGTGCGCGTCACGCATTCGGCGGATCGTTCGGCGATTGGTTATAAATATGGCGTGGCCACCACCTTTGCGGACGTCATCAAGTCCAAATATCTCCTTCTGACCACCTTCACCAAGGACGGTCGCCCGAAGCCGACCGCAATCTGGGGCGTGCCGGACAACGGCAAGCTGTTGGTGATCACCGACGACGGGTCGTGGAAGACCAAACGGATCAACAACACCCCCCGCGTCACGCTCGCCAAGAGCGGATCACTGGGCAAGCCGAAGAGCGACGCCGTCGAGGGCGTCGCCCGGATTCTGCCGAAATCAGAGACCCGGCGGGTCTACAACGCGGTGCTGAAGCGCTACTGGTACCACGCCCCGTGGTTCTACGTGCACTCGATCGTGCGGGGTGGAATCGACAAGGTCCACGTCGGGCTGGAGATCACGCCGCCCGTTGGTTAGCCAAGCTACCCAGCCGTTGCGCGCTGCCGTAATCGGAGCGTTATAGTAGCCGCATGCGTCTTTCTCGCCTGAGCCCTGTGATTCGCGCCGGCGTTGCGGCGCTTGCGTTCGGTGCCGCTGTCGCCGTCTTCCCGCCGGTGGCGCAGGCAGATCCTGAGCTGGAGCCCGGTCCCGGCCGCACCTACAACGACTCGACCGACGACTTCCCCATCCCGCGACGGATGATCGCGACGTCATGTGACGCCGAGCAGGTTCTGGCCGCCGCACGAGACTTCACGCCGGTGTACTACCAGCGCTACATGATCGACTTCAACAACCACCCGAATGTCCAGCAGGCGACCATCGACAAGGCGCACTGGTTCTTCGGGCTGTCGCCGGCGGATCGCAGGCAGTACTCGGCGAACTTCTACCCGCCGTTGGGCTCCGGTGGCGATCCGCTGTGGTTCGCCTGGCCCAACCACTTCAAGATCTTCTTCAACAACAAGGGCGTCGTCGCTCACGAGACCGAGAACTGCATGAACTACCCGCGCGGCGACATGTCGCTGTGGCATTGGTTCTGACAGTCCGACAGCGTTAACCGCCTTCGCCGGCCTCGGCCAGCAGACCCACACAGGTCGCGGTGATCAACCGCGTCAGCGATGCGGTGAAGTCGATCTTCCAGTCGGGTGGGACGTCCGCCCGGTTCGCGTAGGCGTCGGCCAGTCGCTTCGGCGGGTTGGCCATCTGCCACAGCGGCGCCGCCAGCGAGTACGACGCCAGCAGCACATCGAAAGCTCCCGAGCGTCCCAGCGCGGGCAGTGCGTTCTCGATCGCTTCGGTCAGCGAGAGCACGGCGGTGTTGCTGATCTGCTTGAGTTCGAGCACCCGGTCGATCTCGACTTCGTGCTCGAGGTGCAGGTGCAGGTTGGCGAGCAGGTCGCAGAACAGCGGATCGGCGGCCAGCCCCTGAGCCAGCGCCTCGGCGATCCGCGCCGGCGACATCGGTCCGGGCTCGGCCAGGCTGGCGCACACCGTCTCCGAGAAGCGTGACCAGCCTTCGACGGCGAGGTTCAGCAGCACCTCTTTGTGTGAGGTGAAGTAGCGGCGCACGGCTGAGTAGTGCACTCCGGCCCGGCGCGCCACGTCGGTGAGAGTGACCGATGCGACTCCGGACTCCAGCGCCAGCGAGCGGGCGGCTTCGACCAGCGCCGCCGCCCGCTGACGCTTCTTGTCCTCGGTGCGGGCGCGCTGGAAGGTGAGCTGCGGCACCGCGCGAGGATAGCGCACACGGACGCATTGCGGGCTGCTGCTGAACCCGGTACCGTCCGCTTACGCACACACCATGCGTTATGAATGAACCGCTGTTCCGGCGGGGTGAGGAGCCGACTATCGGGGGTGCGGGCGTGGTTTACTCGTCAGGGTCCGGCGGCGCCCTGAGGCCCACGCAAGCGCCCTGAGACGCTCCGCCGATCAGCGGGTGAATATCTTCGTGTAATTGGGTCGTCGCCGAGTAGAGGCGCCCACCGGTAGCGGGTAAAGGGGTTTTCGATTCTCAGGCTGTTGGAGCGGACATGGATTCCGCTCGTCATTGCGATCGTGGTCGGTCTCGGTGGATTCACCGTCTTCCGGATCCACGGCATCTTCGGCTCTGAGAAGCGTCCCGCCTACTCCGACAGCGCGACCGACGACAGCAAGCCGTTCAACCCGAAGCGGATCACCTACGAGGTGTTCGGCACACCCGGCACCACGGCCGACATCAGCTACTTCGACACCAACGCCGATCCGCAGCATGTCGACGGCGCGAAGCTGCCCTGGACTCTCAAGATGACGACCAAGGCCGCATCAGTGGTCGGAAACGTTGTGGCGCAAGGTAACAGCAACACCCTGGGCTGCCGCATCATCATCGACGATGTGGTCAAAGCCGAGCGGGTCTCGCGCGAGGTGAACGCCTTTACCTACTGCGTTCTCAAGGGCGCATGACCACCGTCGAAGGCGCCAAAAGGCCCCGGGGACCGCGACTGATCCGTCGGTACGCGGTGGCGATCATCCTCGCCTGGATCGGGGTCATCATCCTGATGGCCGTCACCGTGCCACCGCTGGAGAAGGTCGCCGAAGAACGCCAGGTTTCCTTGAGCCCCAAGGACGCTCCGTCGGTGCAGGCGATGGAATTGACGGGCAAGAAGTTCAAGGAGTCCGACTCCGACAACTTCGCGATGCTGGTGCTGGAAAGCGACACCAAGCTCGACGACAATGCCCACCGGTATTACGACAGCATCGTCAAGCAGTTGCGCGCCGACCCGGCGCACATCCAGCACGTGCAGGACTTCTGGGGTGATCCGATCACGGCGCCGGGTGCCCAAAGCCCGGACGGCAAAGCCACATACGTGCAGATGAACCTCGCCGGCAACCAGGGCACGACCCTGGCGGAGCAGTCGATCGAGGCGGTTCGCAACATCGTGAACCGGACGCCGCCGCCCAAGGGTCTGACGACCTACGTGACCGGACCCTCGGCGCTGGTATCGGACATGCACCACAGCGGTGACAGCACGCTGGTCAAGATCACCATGGTCACGATGCTGGTGATTTTCACCATGCTGCTGCTGGTGTACCGCTCGGTGTGGACAGTGGTGCTGCTGCTGATCACCGTGTTCATCGAATTGACCGCGGCCAGAGGCATAGTCGCGTTCCTCGGCTATCACCAGCTGATCGGGCTGTCCACCTTCGCCGTCAACCTGCTGGTGTCACTGGGCATCGCCGCCGGAACCGACTACGCCATCTTCTTCTTCGGCCGCTATCAAGAGGCGCGTCAGCACGGCGAGACTCGCGAAGAGGCGTTCTTCACCACGTATCACGGCGTCGCCCACGTCGTGCTGGCATCCGGCCTGACGATCGCCGGCGCCACCTTCTGTTTGAGTTTCTGCCGGATGCCCTACTTCCAAACCATCGGTGTCCCTTGCGCGGTGGGCATGGTCGTCGCGGTCGCCGTCGCGCTGACTCTGGTGCCGGCCGTCATCGTGGTGGGTGGTCGCTTCGGGTTGTTCGACCCCAAACGACGAATCTCGACGCGTGGCTGGCGACGGGTCGGCACCGCGATCGTCCGCTGGCCGCTGCCGATCCTCGCCGCGTCGATCGGGATCGCCCTGATCGGTCTGCTGACCCTCCCGGGTTACCAGACCAGTTACAACGACCGGCTTTACATCCCGCACAACATCGCCGCCAACCAGGGATACGACGCCGCCGAGCGGCACTTCTCCCAAGCCCGGTTGATGCCGGAGGTCATGATGGTCGAGTCCGACCACGACCTGCGTGATCCGGCCGACTTCCTGGTGCTCGACCGACTGGCCAAGGGCATCTTCCGCGTTCCCGGAGTCTCACGCGTGCAGTCGATTACGCGCCCCGAGGGTACGGCGATGGAACACACCTCGATCCCGTTCCAGCTCAGCATGCAGAACGCCGGGCAGACGCAGATCATGAAGTTCCAGAAGGCCCGCATGGACGACATGCTCAAGCAGGCCGACGACCTTCAAGAGACCATGAACCGCATGCGGCACATGTACGGCCTCATGCAACAGCTCACCGGCATCACGCACAAGATGATCGGCGAGACACGGGAGATGCAGGCGGTCACCGAGGAATTGCGCGACGACGTCGCGAACTTCGAGGACACCTGGCGGCCGATCCGCAGTTACTTCTACTGGGAGAAGCACTGCTATGACATCCCGATCTGCTATTCGCTGAGGTCGATCTTCGACGCCGTCGACGGAATCGACGAAATCGACGACAAATTCCAGGTTTTGACCAACGACTTCAGTCAGCTCGACAACCTGATGCCGCAGTTGATCGTCGACTTCCCACCGATGATCGAGACCATGGACAGCATGCGGACCATGATGCTGACGATGCACAGCACCATGTCCGGCATCTTCAATCAGATGGACGACATGAGCTCCAACGCGAACGCGATGGGTCATGCGTTCGACCAGGCCAAGAACGACGACTCGTTCTATCTGCCGCCAGAAGTGTTCCAGAACAAGGACTTCAAGCGAGCCCTGAACAACTTCTTCTCGCCGGACGGCAAAGCGGTGCGGTTGATCATCTCGCACCGCGGCGACCCGGCCTCGCCCGAAGGCATCGCCCGGATCGCCTCGATCAAAGAGGCCGCCGAAGAGGCGCTCAAAGGCACCCCGCTGGAGGACGCCAAGGTCTACCTCGCCGGCACCGCGGCGACATTCAAGGACTGGAAAGACGGCTCCAAATACGACCTGATGATCGCCGGGATCGGTTCGCTCTGCCTGATTTTCATCATCATGCTGATCATCACCCGAAGCCTGATCGCGTCGATGGTGATCGTGGGGACGGTGGCGCTATCGCTGGGTGCCTCATTCGGCATGTCCGTGCTCGTCTGGCAGTACTTCCTCGGCGTCAAACTGCACTGGATGGTGCTCGCGATGTCGGTGATCGTGCTGCTCGCCGTCGGATCCGACTACAACCTGCTGCTGATTTCGCGGTTGAAAGAGGAGATTCCGGCTGGTCTGAAGACCGGGATCATCCGGGCCATGGGCAGCACCGGCAAGGTGGTGACCAACGCCGGTCTGGTCTTCGCGTTCACGATGGCGTCCATGATCGTCAGCGACCTGCGGATCATCGGCCAGGTGGGCACCACCATCGGCCTCGGTCTGCTGTTCGACACGTTGGTGGTCCGATCGTTCATGACGCCGTCTATCGCCGCGCTACTCGGCCGCTGGTTCTGGTGGCCGATCAAGGTGCGGCCACGGCCGGCCAGCGTCATGCTGCGGCCCACCGGACCGCGCCCCGCGGTGCGATCGCTGCTCGGTGAGAGCTTCGGTCAGAGCTCGGGCGACGATGCCCACACCGCACCGTTGCCGAAACCTACTGCCTGACAAGTCGTTTCGCTGCGGAGGGGGACCGCGTGGCAGCGGTACTCAGCGGTCATGGTCATCGCCCAAACTGACGTTAGCGTGGTGGCCACTCGCACTTCTCCGCGCCAACGTCAGTTTCAAGGACCATCGCTGAAACGGACAAGCCGCTCAATCCAGTTGCCCCGCAAGGCACTAGACCTTCTCGACCACTCCGGCTTCGGTCTCGTCCTCGGGCGCGCGGTGAATCAGCTCGCGTACCGCCGGGCGTGACCCGTACGGCTGGAGCATGACGCTGGCCGGGCGCGGACGCACGTGTTGCGGCCACCAGAACCAACGGCCGAGCAGGGTCGCCAGCGATGGTGTCATGAACGACCGCACGATCAGGGTGTCGAACAGCAGACCCAACGCGATCGTCGTACCCACCTGGGCCATCACCTTGAGCGGGCTGAAGGCGAAGGTGGCCATCGTGGCGGCGAACACCAGACCGGCAGAGGTAACCACCGATCCGGATCCGGCCACAGCGCGGATCGTGCCGGTCTTGAGCCCGGCGCTGATCTCCTCTTTGAAGCGGGAGATCAGCAACAGGTTGTAGTCCGAACCGACCGCCAGCAGCAGAATGACCGCCATCGCCAGCACCATCCAGTGCAGCTTCAGTCCGAGGATGTACTGCCAGAGCAGCACGGAGAGCCCGAACGACGCGCCCAGCGACAGCAGCACGGTGCCGACGATCACGACGGCTGCCACCACACTTCGGGTGATGATCAGCATGATCACGAAAATCAATGTGGCCGCGGCGATTCCGGCGATCAACAGGTCGATGTTGGAGCCGTCGTGCATGTCCTTGTATGTCGCGGCGGTGCCACCGAGGTAGACCTTGGCGCCCTCCCATGGGGTGCCCTTGATCGCCTCGTGTACGGCCTGCTTGATCGGCGTGATGTGGCTGACGCCCTCCGGGGTCGCCGGGTCGCCTTCGTGCGAGATGATCAGCCGGACCGCGTGTCCGTTGGGTGAGATGAATTGCTTGAGACCGCGGGCGAAGTCGGGGCTCTTGAACGCTTCCGGCGGCAGGTAGAACGTGTCGTCGTTCTTGGCCTTGTCGAACGCGTCGCCCTGCGCGGTGGCGTTGTCGGACTGCGCCTTGGCCTGTTCGTTCAGACCGTTCGTGGTCGCGTAGTTCGACATGATGGTGTCGAGGTTTGCCTGCTGACTGGCGATCTGCGGCGGGATCAGCGCTACCAACCTCGGCTGAATCTTGTCCAGTTTGTCCAGATTCGCGCTGAGGTTCTCGATGTTCTCGCTGACCTGGTCGATACCGTCCAGAGCATTGAAGATCGACCGGAGTGTGTAGCAGGCCGGAATGTCGAAGCAGTGCTTCTCGAAGTAGAAGTAGCTACGGATCGGCCGGAAGAAGTCGTCGAAGTTGGCGATGTCGTCGCGCAACGCCTCGGTGATCTTCACGGTCTCTTTGGTGAGCTTGGTGGTCTCGTGGGTGGTGTCGCTGAGCTCCTGCGTGGTTCGCATCTGCTCGTGCAACGTCGCCATCGTCTTTTTCAGCTCATCGGCCTGCTTGAGCAGGTTTTTCGCCTGCTCTTCCTGGTAATGCTGGGTCTGGATCCGGCCGGCGGCCTGGGCGCCCATCTGGAAACCGAGGGTGCTGTGGTCCAGCGGCGTGCCCAGCGGCCGGGTGATCGTCTGAACGCGGCCGATCCCGGGGATGTGGAAGACGGCCTTGGCGACCTTGTCCAGGACGATGAAGTCAGCCGGGTTACGCAGATCGTGATCGGTCTCGATCATCAGTAGCTCGGGATTCAGCCGGGCCTGGTCGAAATGCCGGTCGGCCGCGGCATAGCCGACGTTGGCGGGGGTGTCCGGCGGCAGGAAGTGTCGGCTGTCGTAGTCCGTTTCGTAGCCGGGCAGGGCAAGCAGACCGACCAGCGCGACCGCGATCGTCACGGCGAGAATCGGTGCGGGCCAGCGGACGATCGCGGTACCGATGCGACGCCAGCCCCGGGTTTGCAGCTTTCGCTTCGGGTCCATCAGCTTGAAGAACGACGCCACGGTCAGCACGGCCGGCCCCAACGTCAGCGCCGCGAAGACCGCGACCAGCATGCCGACCGCACAGGGCACGCCGAGAGACTCGAAATACGGCAACCGGCAGAAGCTCAGGCAGTACATCGCGCCGGCGATGGTCAGTCCCGACCCCAGCACGACGTGCGCCGTGCTGTGGAACATCGTGTAGAAGGCTTCCTCACGCGTCTCGCCCATACCGCGGGCCTCGTGGTAACGGCCGACGATGAAGATCGCATAGTCCGTTCCGGCGGCGATCGCCAACAGCACCAGCATGTTGTTGGCGAAGGTCGACAGACCCATGAGGTTGTAGTAGCCCATCGTTGCGACCACACCGCGAGCCGCGAGCAACTCGACGAAGACCATGAACAGCATGATCAGGACGGTGCTCACCGAGCGGTAGACGAACAGCAGCATCACCAGGATCACCAGAATGGTGACCATGGTCACCTTCGCGACGCCCTTCTCACCCGCGTGCGACTGGTCGGCGATCAGCGGCCCGGCGCCGGTGACGTAGGCCTTGATCCCCGGCGGCGCCGGCACCGAGTCGACTATCTTGCGGACGGCCTCGCTGGAGTCGGAGCCCAGACCACTGCCCATGTTGCCGGCGAGGTACACCTGCACGTAGGCGGCCTTCTGGTCGTGGCTCTGTGAGCCCGCCGCAGTCAGGGGGTCGCTCCAGAAATCCTGGATGTGCTGGACGTGCTTCTTGTCCGCCTCCAGGCGCCGGACGATCTCGTCGTAGTAGCGGTGAGCGTCGGCCCCCAGCGGCTTGTCGCCTTCCAGGAGAACCATCGCCGAGTTGTCGGTGTTGAACTCGTCGAACGTCTTTCCGACGCGCATCTGCGACTGGAACGACACCGCGTCACGCGGACTCTGCGACACCGAGTGGTTCTTGGAGACCACCTCGAGCTGGGGCGCGACGGTGTTCGTGACGAACACAATGGCCAACCACCCTATGACGATCGGCACCGCCAGCCGGTGGATCCATTTCGGCAGAAACGGCGGGATCAGCGGCTGATCGACCCGAGGTGCGTCGGTTCCGACGGTCTCGCTCATGCGGACTTGTCCAGGCAGTAGACGAAGGCGTTGTTCGTTTCTTGGGCGTCCGAGCGGTTGGGTGTCTTGATGACGTCACCGCTCCCGTCGTGCTTGTTCACCACGAACTGGCAGGCAATCCAACTGCCGTCTCCTTGCGCCACCAGGTTGGCCGGGATGCCGGGCTTGGTCGAACTCAACACCGTGCTCCACGGCAAGGGCACGTTGAGGGCTTGCTGCGGATGGGAATCAGCGTCCATGTAGTTGATGGTCGCCGTGCTGCCCGGTGGGCCCCAGACCTGGAGCGTGATCGTCTTGGCGTTGAAGCTGTCGAGGACCTCGCCGGAGGTGCCGCCACCGAATGAACCCTTGTGAATCCCGAAGACGCCGTGCAACCGGTGCACCACAAAGCCGGACAGCGCGAGGACGGCTGCGAGTGTGAGGACGAGCCAGTACCGGACGAAGAGGCCGGACAGACCCTTGCGTTTGCGCGGTTGGCGAGTGACATCCCCGCCCTCGCCACCGGCGGAGCCCTGGGTCTTCAGGGGCTCTGTTCTGGGCTCAGTCGTCGTCATGGGCGCGTCAATTCCTAACCAGAGGCGAAGGCTGCTCAACTAATTAGCCTGTGTGTAACCTTAGCTACTCTAATCTGAATAGGCGACCAGAAAGAAACCGGACGCGGAGGTTGTTCAAGACCGTAGCGCGAGCGCGGACCGGTGGCTCGCCGGGCCGAAGGGGAGATAGTGACGATGAGCGGACGTAGGTTCGACGAAGGTAGGATTCAGCCCATGAAGCTCACGGGTATTGCGATCGCCGCAGTTGCCGCAGCGATCAGCTTGGCTGCGCCGGCGAGCGCCGACCCAGACATCGATTTCGACAACTTGATCGCCTCGAAATACGGTATCTACGGACCGCACGATTACAACCCGTACATCGCCAAGATCGCCTGCCACCGGCTCGGAGTCGGGGTCGATCCCGACGCTGCCGCTGCCGCCAAGTTCGTCTCGCACAATCTGCCGCGGGGCAGCACCCAGGTGCAGGCGTACCAGTTCCTCGGATCGGCGATCAGCATCTACTGCCCCGATCTGCAGGGCAAACTGCAGAACATTCCCGGGACCTGACCCGACTCACGTCTTGACGAACCCTCGGGGCAGCGTCAACGGCAGGTCTGCGTAAGTAGCGATACCTGGCGCGGCGGCAACCACTGCGGGGATCGCGTTGATCGCCGGCAGCGCGGTCATGATGTGGCCGAGGTCCATGAATTCCTCGATCGTGGTGGCCTCGAAATATGGCGGCGGCAGGAAACCGACCTTGGTGGTCACCGTCGGTTGCCCGTCGACCTGAATGACCCAGCCGTCGCCGTCGATCTTCCAGTCCGGTTCCAGCGTCTGGCCTTTGCGCCACCTGACGTTGAGGTCGATGACGGTTTTGCCGTCGACGATGCCCTGCCAGCTGATGTAGGTGCCCGCCACGCACCCGGCCGGGATGGTCCACGACGCCATCTCGAGATCCGCTGTGGTTTGCGCGAATTCGGCTTCACACCGGATGTCGTCGAGTTCGATCCCCAGGGCGTCGCCGACCAGCGCGACGGCTTCGCCGAAGATCGCGGTGCCCTTGGCGGCCATCGCCGGTAGGTCCGGATTGTCGATCGGCTGACCGAAGCCGACTGGTTTCTCCGTCTCCGGTGAGTCGTAGAACGTCGTGTCGGCGGCCTCGTTGACCGTCACCTTGTCGACCCGGTTGCACACCATTGCCGAGACGATTGCCAGCAGTTCGGCGAAGCCGGGGCTGACCCCGGATCCGAAGATCGTCGAGCCCCCTTTTTCGCAGGCCTCGACGAGTCGGTCGCGGCCCTCTCCGAGGTTCTTGCCGGTGATGAACGACGCGGTCGTCACGACGTTGACACCCGCGCTCAGGATGCGGACCAGCTCGTCGACATTGATCCACATCGGGTTGTAGACCACGCAGTCCGGCTTGAGCGCGAGCAGGGCGTCGACGTCGTTGGTGGCCGCGACTCCCAGTGGGGCGATGCCGACCAGCTCGCCGGCGTCGCGGCCCGCTTTCTCAGGCGACCAGGCAAAGCAGCCGATCAGCTCGAGAAACGGGTTGTCTGCGATCGATTTGAGGGAGCTCTTGCCGACGTTTCCGGTGTTCCACTGAACTACGCGATAGGTGTTTGGCACTCGCTCAGCATAGGGAAGTGGGGGCGACCGGAAGGGGCGATTGCCTACTCGTCTACGGGAACGCCGCGTCGTGAACGCCGCCGGCGATGCGACCCCTTGCCGATCGGGCGCCGATTGCGGAGCCCGCCGGACTCGGTGTCGTCGGAGTCATCGGCGCTGTCCTCGACGGTGTCGTCGGCACCGGCCTCGACGGTGGCTTCGGTGGTGGTCGGCTCGACGACGGCTTCTTCCGCTGTCGCCTCTTCCGTCGTGGCCTCTTCCGCCGTGGCCGTGGATTCCGTCGTGGCCTCGGAGCTCGGGCTGTCGTCGGCCGCGGTGGTGGCGGTCTCGGTGTCCGCGGCGGTCTCGGCCTCCGCGGTGGCCTCCACTGCGTCCTGGCCGGTGTCCTCGTCGGGCTCTGCTTCGGTCTCGTCGGACTCGTCGCTGTCCGCGTCGTCCGCGGTCGCGTAGTTTTCGGTGGTCCCGGCGTCGGCTTTCTTGCCGCGGCGTTGGCGCTGCCGCTTTTCTTTCTTGGGCTTCAGCGGCTTCGGCGGTGGCGGCGGCTGCTCGGCGACGTAGGACAGGTAGAAAGCGGCGATCCCGAGTAACGCGACCGCGGCCGCAGCGCCGTACACGCCGAACAGCCATTGGCCCACGCTGTCCAGGGCGAGCCAGATCTCGGCGATCGCCGTGCCGACGATCAGCACGCCCGCGACGACGTGCGCCACCACCGACCAGGTTCGCAGAGTCAACGCCAGGGCTGGGGTGCCGAACTCCGGCTTACGCAACTGCACCAGGGAGAAAACGACCGGCAGAGCGGCCAGGCCGACGAGAAGTCCCGCGACGATCCGCACGGCGGTGCCGAGACCGTGCGATGTCTCGCCCGTCAACTCGGGCCAACGCGGCAGCACGAAGAAGAAGTAGAGGACGCCGGCGGCGACCGAGAGCGCCGCGTGCCAGAAGATGGTGGCCCTGCGACCCATGCCCCTCCTCGAGTGGTAGTCCGGAAGCGACCAGACCCTATCAATTGGGCCTGGTCACGTCCCGAACCAAGTGCGGAGGATGCGGGATTTGAACCCGCGAGGGCTATTAACCCAACCCGCGTTCCAGGCGAGCGCCATAGGCCACTAGGCGAATCCTCCGTCGGCAATGGTAGCCGAGGGCCGACGTCAGCTCGGCGACGATGCAGGCAGGAACGAGCTCGGCGACTATCCCGCCGCGGCTCTGGGAGGAGGCGGGCCGTCGCATCCGGTGCTGGTACTAGACTCTCGGTGGACCCCGCGCGGCGTCTATCCTGTGAACTCCCCCAGGGCCGGAAGGCAGCAAGGGTCAATGGGCTCTGTCGGGTGCGCGGGGTCCCCTATTCCAAGCCTGCAGTGAAACGTCGGAAGGCGAATGGTGTCGTACGGCTCGTTCAGTTCCCTTGGCCGCGACGACCTCGAGGCGGTGCATGCCCGTCACAAAGAGGATTACGGGCAGCTGCAGGCCAAAAAGCTGTCGCTGGATCTCACCCGCGGCAAGCCGTGCAGCGAGCAGCTCGACCTGTCCAATGCGCTGCTGGGACTGCCGGGCACCGACTTCCGCGACGGCGACGGCACCGACACCCGCAACTACGGCGGCCAGCACGGTCTACCCGAGCTGCGGGCCATCTTCGGTGAATTGCTCGGCATCCCGGTGCAGAACCTGATCGCCGGCAACAACGCCAGCCTCGAGCTGATGCACGACGTGATCGTGTTCTCGATGCTCTACGGCGGCGTCGACTCGCCGCGGCCCTGGGTGCAGGAGCAGGACGGCATCAAGTTCCTGTGCCCGGTGCCTGGCTACGACCGTCACTTCGCCATCACCGAGACGCTCGGCATCGAGATGATTCCGGTCCCGATGCTCGAGGACGGCCCCGACGTCGACACGATCGAAGAGCTGGTCGCTGTCGATCCGGCCATCAAGGGACTGTGGGCGGTCCCGGTGTTCGCCAACCCCACCGGACTGAGCTACTCGTGGGAGGCGGTTCGTCGCCTCGTTCAAATGCAAACGGCCGCAGACGATTTCCGGCTCTTTTGGGACAACGCGTACGCGGTGCACACCCTGACGCTGGACTTTCCCCGTCCGATCGACGTGCTCGGGCTGGCCGCCGCCGCGGGCAACCCCAATCGGCCCTACGTCTTCGCGTCGACGTCGAAGATCACCTTCGCCGGGGCCGGGGTCAGCTTCTTCGGCGGATCGCTGGGCAACATCGCCTGGTACCTGCAGTACGCAGGCAAGAAATCGATCGGCCCGGACAAGGTCAACCAGCTGCGGCATCTGCGCTTCTTCGGCGACGCCGACGGGGTGCGCCTGCAGATGCTGCGCCACCAGCAGCTGCTGGCGCCGAAATTCGCGTTGGCGCTGGAGATTCTGGACCAGCGGCTGACCGAGTCCAAGATTGCGTCGTGGAGTGAGCCCGAAGGCGGCTACTTCATCAGCCTCGACGTGTTACCCGGCACGGCCAAGCGCACGGTCGCGCTGGCCAAGGACGCCGGCATCGCCGTGACCGAGGCGGGCGCGTCGTTCCCGTACCGGAAAGACCCGGACGACAAGAACATTCGTATCGCGCCCACGTTTCCGCCCGAGTCGGATCTGCGTGACGCGATCGACGGCCTGGCGACCTGTGCGCTGCTGTCGGCGACCGAGTCGCTGCTGAAGACCGGCTAAGCGCTGTCTCACGACCGGGCAAGCGCTGTCTCACGACCGGGCAAGCGCTGTCGAGATCGACGTAGCCGCGAACAAGTGCGAGGCGGTTTCAAGGTTTGGTTGCAACAGTGGATTCTGTTGGTGGTGACAGTAGTAGTTGGTTAACTCGGTTGGTGGGGTTGTCCCAGTTGAATCGTTTTCTGGCTCGTCCGTTGAG
>NZ_PKEK01000043.1 GCF_002863225.1 Mycobacterium sp.
CCTCGTTGGGACGCAACTTCCAGGTGATCTACGAGCAGGCCAACAGCCACGGCCAGAAGGTGCAGACCGCCGGCAACAACATGTCGAGCACCGACGCCGCCGTCGGCGGCAGCTGGGCCTGACAACACAAGCAGTTCCCCGTGGCCCGCACACCGAAGGTGTGCGGGCCACAACCATTTTCGCCACCGGCCCCGGGCGTAGTCGACGTAACGGGGCGCCGTTCAATCGAACTCGACCTATAGTGATTCCCGTCTGCGCTGGTCAGCCCGGTTTACGCGACATTTGAGATCCGTATGAGCCTCGTGACAATGGGGTGTGCGGCGGGGAGAATCAGTAAGCATGGCAGTCATGACGGCAACCACCACACGCGAGCAGCGTCCTCGTCAGGCAATCCTCGGTCAGCTTCCCCGGATCAGCCGCGACGACGGATCACCGATCCGGGTTCTGCTGGTGGACGACGAGCCGGCGCTGACCAATCTGGTCAAGATGGCCTTGCACTACGAGGGCTGGACGGTCGAGGTCGCCCACAACGGCCGCGAAGCGGTCAGCAAGTTCGACGACGTGGAACCCGATGTGCTGGTCCTCGACATCATGCTTCCCGACATCGACGGGCTGGAGATCCTGCAGCGGGTACGCCAAACAGGTCCCTACACGCCCACCCTGTTCCTGACGGCGCGCGATTCGGTGATGGACCGGGTGACCGGCCTGACGGCGGGCGCCGACGACTACATGACCAAGCCGTTCAGTCTCGAAGAGCTGGTCGCCCGGCTACGGGGCCTGCTGCGTCGTTCCAACCACCTTGCTCCGCCCGCCGAGGAGAGCCTGACCATCGGTGATCTCACCCTCGACGGCGCGAGCCACGAAGTGCACCGGGCGGGCACCCCGATCTCGCTTTCCTCGACCGAGTTCGAGCTGCTGCGTTTCCTGATGCGCAACCCGCGACGGGCGCTGACCCGCACCGAAATCCTGGACCGCGTCTGGAATTACGACTTCGCCGGGCGCACCAGCATCGTCGATCTGTACATTTCCTACCTGAGGAAGAAGATCGACGCCGGCAAAGAGCCGATGATCCACACCGTTCGAGGTGTCGGGTACATGCTCCGCGCGCCGGCATAACACCGAGGTAGCTGTTCAATGACCGGAGCCGCAACGACTCCGTGGTGGCGGCCGCGCACGCTACGTCAACAGTTGGTCCTCGGCGTCTCGGCGGTGGTCACTGTCGTGATGCTGGTGGTCGGTGTCATCTCAGTCGTCAGCCTGGGGTCGTACGTCAACGCGATGAACGATGCCGAGGTTTCCGAATCGCTTGACACGCTGAGTCATTCGTTCAGCAGATACCGCTCCGGTGAGATCAGCCAACATCGTGGTATCGAGCACGCGATGCTGAGATTCACCGAGCAGAACCCCGGCAACGTCATCGCCGTGATCCGCGACGGAAACGTGTTGGGCTCGGTGGTCTTCTTCGAGAACGACCCGCGACCGGCGGCCCCCGACGTCATCGCCGCCATCAAAGCCGCGCCCCTGACCGACGGTGAGATACGCACGGTCAAGCTCGGCGGGCTCGGGCCGTATCGGGTCAGCAGCCAGAAGACCAGCAGCGGGGAGATCCTGGTGGTCGGCGTCACCCTGGATCTGGTCAACAAGACCATCAACGGCCGAATCATCAGTGCGACAGTGCTTTCGGTCGCTGCGCTACTCGTGACCGCCGGGTTGACCGCGCTGGTCGTCGGTTACGCATTACGGCCGCTTCGCCGGGTGGCGGGCACTGCGGCCGAGGTCGCCAGTACCACGTTGACCGGTGACGACCATCGCATCACCACCAGGGTCACCCCCGACGACACCGACCCGAACAATGAGGTGGGCATCGTCGGCCACACGTTGAACCGGTTGCTGGACAACGTCGACAGTGCGCTGGCCCACCGCACCGAATCCGACCGTCGCATGCGGCAATTCATCACCGATGCCAGTCACGAACTGCGCACCCCGCTGGCGGCCATCTCGGGCTACTCCGAGCTCACCCGCCAGGACAGTGCGGCGCTGCCCCCGACGACGGAGTACGCGCTGGCCCGAATCGAGTCGGAGGCCCGCCGGATGACGTCGCTCGTCGACGAACTCCTATTGCTGTCGCGGTTGGGCGAGGGCGACGATCTGCGCACCGAAGACGTCGACCTGACCGACATCGTGCTCAATGCCTTCAACGACGCCGCGGTGGCAGCGCCCAGCCACAACTGGACGAAGGACCTGCCCGACGATCCGGTCTGGGTGAGCGGCGACTCCGACCGGCTGCACCAGCTGGTGAGCAATCTGCTGACAAACGGCTGGGTGCACACACCGGCCGGGGTCACCGTGACGGCGGCAGTCAGGTGTCATCGCAACGGAACCGACGGCTCGTACGCCGAGTTGACGGTGGCGGACGACGGACCCGACATCGACCCTGAACTGCTGCCCCACCTCTTCGATCGGTTCGTCCGTGCCAAGGATGCCCCCCACGAGGGTGGCGGGAACGGGCTCGGCCTGGCGATTGTCGACTCCATCGTCAAAGCGCACAACGGGTCGGTCAAAGCCGAATCCGCTCGCGGCCGAACTACTTTCCGGGTGCGCTTACCGCTCGCTAAGTAGCGCGCATCACAGTGTCCTCAGCAAACTAGATTATCGCGCTCGACGCTGCTGCATCGGTTCCGACGTCGCTTACGGCAAACGTAAATTCTGCGACACACTGTAAAGAAATCGTTAGCGACGGCGCTTTGTACATCGATGACGCTTAACTTCTTTCCAGACCTGATCCTCGGGACTAAATTTGCATGCCGGGGCAAAGCCTCGATCACCGATCGACCCGACCGGCTTGTCACGAACGGAGAAGCGATGTCCGTGGTTGCCTACGTCTTGCTGACGCTGGCTGTGTTCGCGATCCTCGGCTGGGCCCAAAAGCTGGTCGAAAAGCTGTGAGTTACGACAACATCATCGGGCTCGGGCTGGCCGCAGTGCTGACGGTCTACCTGGTGGCCGCGCTGTTCTTCCCGGAGAGGTTCTAGGTGAGCACATCCACCGCGGGTATCGCCTTGCTGGTGCTGGCACTGATCGCGGTGTACATACCGCTCGGCGACTACATGTACCGCGTCTACACCTCGACTCGTCACTGGCGCATCGAGAAAGCGGTCTACCGGATCATCGGCGCGGACCCCGAGGCCGAACAGCCGTGGTACGCCTACGCGCGAAGCCTGTTGGCCTTCTCAGCGGTCAGCGTGCTGTTCCTGTTCTTCTTCCAGTTGGTCCAGGGCAAGCTGCCGCTGCACCTGCACGACCCGGCGACCCCGATGACTCCGTCGCTGGCCTGGAACACCGCGGTCAGCTTCGTGACCAACACCAACTGGCAGGCCTACGCGGGTGAGTCGACGCAGGGTCATCTGGTCCAGATGGCGGGACTGGCCGTGCAGAACTTCGTCTCGGCCGCTGCGGGAATTGCCGTGGCGATCGCCCTGGTTCGCGGATTCGCCCGCAGCAGGACCCACGAGATCGGCAACTTCTGGGTCGACCTGGTCCGGGGGACGGTGCGAATCCTCCTGCCGATCTCCATCATCGCCGCGATCGTCCTGATCGCCGGCGGCGCGATCCAGAACTTCCACCTGCACGACCAGGTGGTCACCACGCTGAGTGGCACGCCGCAGACAATCCCCGGCGGCCCGGTCGCCAGCCAGGAAGCGATCAAGGAACTCGGTACCAACGGCGGCGGCTTCTACAACGCCAACTCCGCGCACCCGTTCGAGAACCCGACCAGGGTCAGCAACTGGGTGGAGATCTTCCTGATGATGGCGATCAGCTTCTCGCTGCCCCGCACCTTCGGCCGGATGGTCGACAACACCAAGCAGGGCTACGCGATCGTCGCCGTCATGGGCGTGCTGGCGACGTTCAGCCTGGCCTCGATCGAGCTGTTCCAGCTCAGCCACCACGGGACTGTGCCCACCGCGGCCGGTTCGGCGATGGAGGGCGTGGAGCAGCGGTTCGGCGTCGCGAACTCTGCCGTGTTCGCCGATGCGACCACGCTGACTTCGACCGGCGCGGTCGATTCCGCGCACGACTCGTACACCAGCCTGGGCGGCCTGATCCAGTTGCTGAACATGCAGATCGGCGAGGTCGCGCCCGGTGGCGTCGGCTCGGGCCTGTACGGCATGCTGATCATGGCCATCCTCACCGTGTTCGTCGCCGGGCTGATGGTGGGCCGCACACCGGAGTACCTCGGCAAGAAGATCCGGCCGCGCGAAATGAAGCTGGCAGCAAGCTATTTCCCGGTGACCGAGTTGCTGGTGCTGGTCGGAACCGGTATCGCCATGGCCCTTCCCGGGCCGCGAGCGGGCATGAACAACGCTGGCGCGCACGGTCTTTCGGAGGTGCTCTATGCGTTCACCTCGGCATCCAACAACAACGGTTCGGCCTTCGCCGGGTTGTCGGCCAACACCACGTGGTTCAACACCGCACTGGGCTTGGCGATGGTGCTGGCCAGATTCCTGCCGATGATTCTGGTCTTGGCCCTGGCCGGTTCGCTGGCCCGCCAAGGGCATACACCCGAATCGCCGGGCACCCTTCCCACCCACCGGCCCCAGTTCGTCGGCCTGGTCGCCGCGGTGACAGTTGTGCTGTGCGCCTTGACGTTCCTGCCGGCATTGGCGCTCGGTCCCCTCGCCGAAGGAATCCACTGACATGACCAGCTCAACGGCCCTCAAGCCGAGCTCCAACCGAGCACCGCGCCCCCAGCACAGCGGCCCGGCCCCGGTCCAGGGCGGCCTCATCGATCTGGGCTTGCTGTTCAAAGCCCTCCCTGACGCTGTCCGCAAATTCGACCCGCGCACGCTGTGGCGCAATCCGGTCATGCTGATCGTCGAGGTCGGCGCGGTCTGGTCGAGTGTGCTGACGCTGCGCAACCAGTCCTGGTTCGGCTGGCTGATCGTGTTCTGGCTCTGGCTGACAGTGCTTTTCGGCAACCTGGCCGAGGCGGTCGCCGAGGGTCGCGGCAAAGCCCAAGCCGATACCTTGCGTAAGTCGAAGGCCGACACCATCGCCCGCCGACTCGTCGGCTGGGCACCCGGCAAGCCCGGCACCGAAGAGGACGTGCGCGCGCCGGAGTTGCAGCGCGGTGACATCGTCGTCGTCGAGACCGGTGAGACCATTCCGGGTGACGGCGAGATCGTCGAAGGCATTGCCTCGGTCAACGAATCGGCGATCACCGGGGAGTCGGCGCCGGTGATCCGCGAGTCCGGTGGCGACCGGTCCGCGGTCACCGGCGGAACCACCGTGCTGTCCGACCGGATCGTCGTCAAGATCACCCAGGAGCCGGGCAAGAGCTTCATCGACCGGATGATCGCGCTCGTCGAAGGCGCCAACCGGCAGAAGACGCCCAACGAGATCGCGTTGAACATCCTGCTGGCGGCGCTCACCATCATCTTCCTGTTCGCGGTGGTGACCCTGCAGCCGCTGGCGATCTACTCCAAGCTCAACAATCCGGGGGTGGCGGACACCGCCGCACTGACCGGCAACGGCGTCGACGGTGTTGTGCTGGTGGCGCTGCTGGTGTGCTTGATTCCCACCACAATCGGCGCCCTGCTGTCCGCAATCGGCATCGCCGGCATGGACCGGTTGATCCAGCGCAACGTGCTGGCGATGTCGGGCCGCGCGGTCGAGGCCGCCGGCGACGTGGACACCCTGCTGCTGGACAAAACCGGCACGATCACCCTCGGCAACCGTGAAGCCTCCGAGTTCATCCCGGTCGACGGCGTCACGGCGGAGGAATTGGCGGACGCCGCCCAGTTGTCCAGTCTGGCCGACGAGACGCCCGAAGGCCGCTCGATCGTGGTGTACGCCAAGGAAAACTACGGGTTACGCGAGCGCCCGCCGGGTGAGCTCGCCCACGCGCAGTGGATCGAGTTCACCGCGACGACCCGAATGTCCGGTGTCGACCTCGACGGACGACAGCTGCGCAAGGGCGCAGCGAGCTCGGTGGCCAACTGGATCCGCGAACAGGGCGGCGAGATCCCGGCCGCACTGGGCGACGTGGTCGACGGGATCTCCGCCGCCGGTGGCACCCCGCTGGTGGTCGGCGTGGTCAGCGACGGCTCCGACGGCCCGACCGCCCAGGTGCTCGGTGTCATCCACCTCAAGGACATCGTCAAGCACGGCATGCGCGCCCGGTTCGACGAGATGCGCAAGATGGGCATTCGTACCGTGATGATCACCGGTGACAATCCGTTGACGGCCAAGGCGATTGCCGACGAGGCCGGCGTCGACGACTTCCTCGCCGAGGCCACCCCGGAAGACAAGTTGGCGTTAATCAAGCGCGAGCAGCAGGGCGGCCGACTGGTCGCCATGACCGGTGACGGCACCAACGACGCGCCGGCGCTGGCGCAGGCCGATGTCGGGGTCGCGATGAACAGCGGCACCAGTGCGGCCAAAGAGGCCGGCAACATGGTCGATCTGGACTCCGATCCCACCAAGCTGATCGAGATCGTCGAGATCGGCAAGCAGCTGTTGATCACCCGCGGCGCGTTGAGCACCTTCTCGATCGCCAACGACATCGCCAAGTACTTCGCGATCATCCCGGCCATGTTCGTGGCGCTGTTCCCCGGCCTGGCCTCGATCAACATCATGCGGTTGCACAGCCCGCAGTCGGCGATCCTGTCCGCGGTGATCTTCAACGCGATCATCATCGTGGTGCTGATCCCGCTGGCGCTGCGCGGAGTTCAGTACACACCGAGCAGCGCCTCAAAACTGTTGAGCCGCAACCTCTACATCTACGGCCTCGGCGGCGTCGTCGCCCCGTTCGTCGGCATCAAGCTGATCGACCTCGGCGTGCAGTTCATTCCGGGGATGGGCTGAGATGTTTCCGGACGGCGCGGGTGAGCGGCGCATGACCGCCGGCAATCAGGAGGAGCGGCGCGGATGAACCTGACGAACGTGCTTCGGCAGCACTGGGCGGCGCTGCGCGCGCTGCTGGCGTTGACGGTGATCACCGGGGTCGTCTACCCGCTGGTCGTCTGGGCCATCGCGCAGCTTCCCGGTCTGGCGCCCAAGGCGGATGGCTCGATCCTCAGCAGTAATGGAAAAGCAGTGGGCAGCAAGCTGATTGGGCAGTCGTTCACCGACACGAACGGTAACCCGCTGCCCCGGTACTTCCAGAGCAGGCCCTCGGCCGCGGGGGCGGGCTACGACCCGACCGCATCGGGCAGCAGCAACCTGGGCCCGGAGAGCGTCGTCGACACTCCGGCGGACCCCTCCGGCGCCGGCTTCAAACCCAGCCTGTTGACCCAGGTCTGCTCGCGCAGCCTGGCGATCGGTCACCTCGAAAAGGTCGACGGCTCAAGGCCGTTCTGCACCGGCGGCGGCGTCGGCGCGGTGCTCTCGGTGATCGGCCCGCGGGACCGGGCCGGCAACGTCACCCATCCGGTCACGGTGGTCAGTGTCAACGAGCCCTGCTCGAAGCCCGGGAGCCCGCCGACCATGGTGTTCCAGCGTCTCTTCCGGGGTGCGGTGGTGCAGTGCGCGCAGTACGGCCGCGACTACTCGGTCGGCCAACTCGTTCCGATTCGCGGCTCGGCGCCCGAACAGCCGGAAGTGCCGGCCGATGCGGTCACCGCCAGCGGCAGCGGTCTGGACCCCGACATCTCACCGGCCTATGCCGAACTGCAGGTGGCCCGGGTGGCCCGGGCCCGGGGTGTCAGCGTCGGGCAGGTGCGTGACGCCGTGCGGCACAACCAGCACGGCCGGCTGCTCGGGTTCGTGGGCGAACCGGTGGTCAACGTGCTCGCGGTCAACCTCGAGCTGGATCGCCAGTCACCGGCGAAGTCTTGATCCTGCCGGAGGATGATGGCGAGGTGACCTCAACCAACGAGCCGGTGACCTACGACGATCCGCTGGCTCATCGGGTGCATTCGCAGCGACGCGGCGAGCTGCGCATCTACCTGGGTGCGGCGCCCGGCGTCGGCAAGACGTGCGCCATGCTCGGCGAGGCGCACCGCCGGCTCGAACGCGGGACCGATGTCGTCGCAGCCGTCGTCGAGACGCATGGCCGCAAGAAGGTCGGCGAGCTCCTCGAGGGCATCGAAGTCATCCCGCCGCACTACATCTCGTACCGCGGCAGCACCTTTCCCGAACTCGACATCGACGCCGTGCTGGCGCGCAAGCCCGAAGTCGCACTCGTCGACGAATACGCCCACAGCAACATCCCGGGCAGCACCCACGAAAAGCGCTGGGAAGACATCGAAGCGCTGCTCGACGCGGGCATCATGGTGATCTCGACCCTCAACGTGCAGCACCTGGAGAGCCTCAACGACGTCGTCGCGCAAATCACCGGCATCGAGCAGCGGGAGACCGTGCCCGACGAGATCGTCCGGAAAGCGGCTCAGATCGAACTGGTCGACATCACCCCGGAAGCGTTGCGGCGCAGGTTGGCTCATGGAAACGTCTACCCGTCCGAACGGATCGACGCGGCGCTGACCAATTACTTTCGCGCCGGCAACCTGACCGCGCTGCGCGAGATCGCGTTGCTGTGGCTGGCCGACCAGGTCGACTCCGCACTGGCGAAATACCGAGCCGACAAGAAGATCACCGACACCTGGGAGGCCCGCGAGCGGGTGGTCGTCGCGGTGACCGGCGGACCAGAGTCGGAGACGTTGGTGCGCAGGGCATCTCGCATCGCGTCGAAATCCAGCGCGCAACTGATGGTGGTACACGTCGTTCGCGGCGACGGGCTGTCCGGGGTGTCGCCGCGCGAGATGGGCAAGGTGCGCGAGCTCGCCGGCAGCATCGGGGCCACCGTGCACGTCGTGGTGGGTGAGGACGTGTCCGGCGCGCTACTCGATTTCGCCCGCGAGACCAACGCCACCCAGTTGGTGCTCGGCAGCTCGCGTCGATCGCGGTGGGCCAGCGTCTTCAGCGAGGGCATCGGCGCGACCACCATCAAGAATTCGGGCAAGATCGACGTCCACATGGTCAGCCACGAGGCGGCCAACCGCGGTCTGGCGATGTCGGCTATCTCGCCGCGCGCCCGCCAGGTGGTGTCCTGGCTGGCGGCCGTCGTGCTGCCGCTGGCGATCCTGGCGCTCACGACCCGCCTGGATCCGACTCTGGACATCGGAGGGAAGTCCGCACTGTTCTTCGCCGGCATCGTCGGTGTCGCGCTGTTCGGCGGCGTCTCGCCCGCGCTGCTGGCGGGGGTCCTTTCGGGCGTACTGCTGGATTACTTCCATACCGAGCCGCGGTACTCCTTCGCGGTCAGCAGCAAGAGCAACATTTTGACCGTTGTGCTGTTGCTCGGGGTCGCGATGGCGATCGCCGTGCTGGTGGACGCCGCGGCCAGCCGCGCGCGGGAAGCCAGACGGGCCGGCCAGGAGGCCGAGCTGCTGTCGTTGTTCGCCGCGTCGGTGCTGCGCGGGGCCGACCTCAACGCGCTGCTCGAGCGGGTTCGCGAGGCCTACTCGCAGCGCTCGGTGTGCCTGGTCCGCGAGGTAGACGGTCGGCTGCTCCCGGTCGCGGGAGTCGGCACCGAGTCGTGCGTGACGGTCGACTCCGCCGACACCGCGGTCAAGGTCGGCGACGAAGAGTTCTGGATGCTGATGACCGGGCGGGGGCTGACCGGCCGCGACCGCCGGGTGCTGTCGGTGGTGGCGACGCAGGCGGCCGGGCTCGTCAAGCGGGGTGAGCTCGCCGAGGAGGCCGGAAAGGTCAAGTCGCTGGCCGAAGCCGACGAGCTGCGCCGGCTGCTGCTGTCGGCCCTCGGCCACGACCTGCGGACCCCGTTGACCGCGGCCAAGGCGGCGGCGTCCAGCCTGCGCGCCGAGGACGTCTGGTTCTCACCGGAGGACACCAGCGAGTTGCTGGCCACCGTCGAGGAATCGGTCGATCAGCTGACCCTGCTGGTGGCCAACCTGCTCGACTCGTCCCGGCTGGCGGCCGGGGTGGTGCGGCCGGCGCTGACCGAGGTCTACCTCGAGGAGGTGGTGCAGCGGGCCCTGGTCGGCATCGGCGGGCGCAGCACCATCTACGGACGGGCCAGCATCGACCGGGTCAAGGTGGAGGTCGGCGGGACGGTCGCGATGGGTGACGCCGGCCTGCTGGAACGGGTGCTGTCCAACGTGATCGACAACGCGCTGCGCTACGCGCCCGGCAGCGTGGTGCGGGTCAACGCCGGCCAGGTCGGACCACGGGTGCTGATCAACGTCGTCGACGACGGGCCCGGGGTGTCCAAAGGCGCCGCGGAGCAGATGTTTCAGCCGTTCCAGCGACTCGGCGACTTCGACACCACGACCGGCCTCGGGCTGGGTCTTTCGGTGGCCAAGGGTTTCGTCGAGGCGATGGACGGCACCGTCACCGCCAGCGATACGCCGGGCGGGGGGCTGACCATCCTGGTGGATCTGGCCGCGCCGCTGCGGGGGCAGCGGTCGTGACCGCCGGGGAGTGGCGCCGATGACTCGAGTGATGGTGGTCGACGACGATCCTCAGCTGCTGCGGGCACTCCGGATCAATCTGTCGGTCCGCGGCTATGAGGTGATCACTGCGCCGACCGGATCGCGCGCGCTGACCCTGGCCGCCGAGCATCCACCGCACGTGGTGATCCTGGATCTGGGGATGCCGGACATGTCGGGCATCGAGGTGCTGGGCGGCCTACGCGGGTGGCTCACCGCCCCGGTGATCGTGCTGTCGGCGCGCACCGATTCCTCCGACAAGGTCGAAGCGCTCGACGCCGGTGCCGACGATTACATGACCAAGCCGTTCGGGATGGACGAGCTGCTGGCCCGGTTGCGTGCCGCGGTGCGACGGGCGGCGGTGGCCACCGGCGCGGACAACCCGGTGGTCGAGACCAAGTCGTTTCTGGTCGACCTCTCGGCCAAGAAGGTGATCAAGAACGGCACCGAGGTCCATCTCACCCCCACCGAATGGGGCATGCTGGAGATGCTGGTGCGCAACCGCGGCAAGCTGGTCGGGCGTGAAGAGTTGCTCCGCGAGGTGTGGGGGCCCAAGTACGCGACGGAAACCCATTATCTCCGTGTGTTTCTCGCACAATTGCGCCGCAAGCTCGAAGACGACCCGTCGCACCCCGCCCATCTGCTCACCGAGGCCGGGATGGGATATCGCTTCGAGGTCTGAAAGCCGTTGCACCAGAGCGGCTTACGCCCTCGGCAGCGAGGCCGGCCCTTCCCAGCAAAATCCGACGTTGTTTCGAGAACATGTAAGCCCGTGGTGTAACCTATTTCAGGAACGGCGACAGCAAAGCCGATGCCCACCCGTGCAGAGTGGCGGACGAGAACATGCAGCACCACATCATTGTCAGCGGTGACGACGCGCTGGCCACCACCATCATCGAGGAGCTGGAGAGCGCCGGCACAACGGTAGTCAGGCTGGGCAACGGCGACCTCACCCCGGTCTGCGACAAACTCGAGCAAGCCGAGATCGCCGATGCACTCGCGGTCGTATGCGCGGGTGACGATGACGCGGCCAATCTCGAAATCGCCTTGCTGGCAAGGAGATCCAACCCGTCAGTGCGTGTTGTGGCCAGGTTGGCCAATGACGTGCTGCGGGCGGCGGTGGCTGCCGACAACGGCCCCGGCGCGATCCTCGACGTTGCCGAACTGACCGCGGGGTCGGTGGTCGAAGCATGCCTGGCCCGCCGGACCCACCCGTTCGAGGCGGCCGGAACCGAATTCCTGGTCTCGGGCAGCGAAGCACCGCGGGCCGCCACCCTGCGGGAGATCTACGGAGATCTGGCCCCGGTGGCGATAATCCACGGCGAGAACTCGTCGAGTCCGGGTGAGATCGAGGTCTGCCCGACCCGCAACCAGCGGGTGCTTGCCGGCGACCGCGCGGTGATGATCGGTACCGCCGATGAGTCCGCCCAGCGCGGCCTCAAGATCCGGCAGCAGGTCCGGACGCAGACGCAGCGGCTCGGAGTGCGACGGGCGCTCGACGCAGTGCGCACCGTCGTCAACGACTTCAATCCGGCCTTCTATCCCGCCCTGGCGGCCGCCTTGACCCTTGTCGTCATCTCGATGTTGTTGTTGCGCTTCAACTATCAACACCCGCGGATGTCCTGGGTCGACGCGCTGTACTTCACCATCGAGACGATCACGACGACGGGCTACGGCGACTTCAGCTTCGCCCACCAGGAGACCTGGCTGCGCATGTTCGCCGCCATGTTGATGTTCGGCGGAGCCACCACCATCGCCCTGCTGGTGGCGTTCATCGCCGACGTGCTGCTGTCCCGTCGCTTCGTCTTCGCCTCGGCGCGACCCCGGATGCGCCACCTGCGCAACCACGTCATCGTGGTCGGGCTCAGCGCCCTCGGGATGCGGGTGATCGCCGACCTGGTCGAAGCGGGCCACGACGTCGCGGTGATCGAGATCAACGAGGACAACCGGTTCCTGTCGGCGGCGCGGGCACTGGACGTCCCGGTGATCTTCGGCGACGCGACGCTGCGGCAGACGCTGGAAGCGGCACGGGTGGAGCGGGCCCGCGCGGTGGCGGTGCTGACCCGTGACGACATGATCAACATCGAGACCGGCATCGTGCTGGCCGAGATGCTGGGCCCGAAGGTGGTGCCCAAGGACAACAAGCGCGCCGACATCTCAGTGGTGCTCCGGGTGTACGACCGGGCGCTGGGACTGGCGGTCGCGCAGCGGTTCGGTTTCGAGAACGTCCGTTCCTCGGTCGCGTTGGCCGCGCCGTGGTTCATCGGGGCCGCGATGGGCGTGGAAGTGCTGGGCACCTTCTCGATCGGCCAGAGCTCGTTCATGGTCGGCGCAATGCTGGTGGCCGAGGGCAGCGAGCTCGACGGCCTGCCGATGGGCGACCTGTCGCCCCGGACGCGGGTGATCGCCATCTGCCGGCAGGACTCCCCCATCGACCTGCACCCCCGTCACGAGAACCCGCTGCGCGACGGCGACACCGTCTATTTGGTCGGGCCGTACCGGGACCTGGTGGCCACGCTGCGCAAGGGACTGCCGCCGCGGCACGCGGTGGCAGCTGAGGAAGCCGCCGACGGCGTCGCCGAAGCACCCGAGACCGCGGCTGACATCAGCGCCGGCCCCCGGGCATGGACCGGCTGAGCGACCGCCCGAGCAAACCATTCGTACAACATGCTGGCTGAAACCTGGCAACTCGCTGGAGAGGCAGCTCCCACCGCGAGACTATGCCGCTGACCGCTTAGTATCGGGCCCGAGCTGGTGCACGAAGGCGCAAAAACGGGTGTCGACGGTTCGGTGAACCTGAGAAATACAAAGGATAAACCTGATAGATATCAGTGATTGCTGGCGCGCCTAGTCGGTGCGTTGAGACAACGAATTGTGTATCTCGGGTCAAAATCCGATAATGGCTTGTCTACCGGCCAAGATATCGCGCTGGTGGATGTGGTGTTCACCACTCGGCGCCAGATTTCAGGCGGTTTGCTCGACCATTGTCGGAGAGGAAAATCATGCTTTCGGGGAGCGCTGAGCCGGAATGTCGCGAGCGCCTGTCCGCGCCCTGCGACGCGGTGATCGGCGCGGACGGATGCACCTCGAGACCGGTAACGATTCTGACGGCGGCTCACGACGCGCCGGGTACGCAAGCGACAACCATCACCGCACGTGCCACCATTCACCCGACGGCGACAGCTGGGTGCTGGGCCGGCTCGACCGGGGTGAATTAGAGGAGTCGGCGAGCAATGTATTTTGGGAGTTACCCGCCGGAGATCAACTCCGCCCGCATGTATGCCGGCGCCGGGGTGGAACCCCTACTGGTCGCTGCGGAGGCCTGGGATTCACTCGCCGGTGAACTGCAGTCGCTGGCGAGCTCGTATTCATCCGTTATCTCCGGGCTGACATCCGGCCAGTGGATGGGGCCCGCCGCGACCTCGATGAGCGCGGCGGCAGCGTCGTACGCGGCGTGGTTGCGAACCACCGCCGCACAGGCCGAGCAAACCGGCGCGCAGGCGAAATCCGCCGCCGCCGCCTACCAGGCAGCCTTCACCGCGACCGTTCCGCCGCCGATGGTGGCGGCCAACCGCAGCCTGCTCGCGACGCTGATCGCCACCAACCTGTTCGGCCGCAACACCCAGGCGATCGCGGCGAACGAGGCGCAGTACGGCGAGATGTGGGCGCAAGACGCAGCGGCGATGTACGGCTACGCGGCGTCGTCGGCGGCCGCGACACAACTGACGCCCTTCAATCCGCCTCAGCAGAACACCGACCCGAGTGCCTCGGCCAATCAGGCCGCCGCAGTCGGCCAGGCCACCGGTAACGCCGCCGGCAATGCGCAGAGCTCGATCCAGCAGGCTTTCTCGGCCGTTCCGTCCGCGCTGTCGAGCGCGGCCGCGGCTCCTGCCGCCGCGGGCGACCCGCTGGGCACGCTCAGCGACCTGATCGCCATCTTCTTGGACGTGCCGGCCAACGTCGCGACATTCACCGCCGACATACCCCTGGGGACCCTCAGTGTGGTCGCACTTCCCTTCGACGTCATCAGCGCGCTGACCGGTCAACACACCGACAAGATCGTGAGCGGCTGGAACGGGCAGACGCCGTGGCCCGGCGTCGGACCCGCGCCGGTGCAGCCGTTCCCGGCACCCCTGCTGAACTTGCCGGCCGGCACGGTGCCGTCGCCTCGGCTGTCCGCGGGTATCGGCGAGGCGAACACCGTCGGCGGTCTGTCGGTACCCCCGAGTTGGACGGTCGCCACGCCTGCGGTCAAACCGACCGCGGTGACTCTGCCGGCTTTGCCGGCCACCACCGTCGCCGGCGAATCACTGTCCGGCGCCTCGGGCAGCGCGTTGAGCGAGATGGCCTTGTCCGGGATGGCCGGCCGAGCGATGGCCGGCACCGTCGGCACCGGCGTCAGCCGAGCCCGCGGTGTTGTGGCTCGGCCTACCGATACGCCAAAAGCCAATGATCGCAAGCTAACCGGCGGTGACGACGAGACAACGCCGGCGAAGCCGCGAGCGGTGATCACCGGTGTCGCGGCCGAGTTGCGGGAGTTCACCAAGCTTCGCGACGAAGGAATCCTCACCGACGAGGAATACACCGAGCAGAAGAACCGCCTGCTTGGCCGCTGAAATGCCCACCACCGTCTGGCGGCTTCATCAGTTGTCAGGCCGCGTCACAGAGACAAAGGGAATGCGCAGCAATGGATTTCGGTTTCTATCCGCCGGAGATAAACTCCGGCCGGATGTATTCCGGTCCGGGATCAGGGCCGATGCTGGCCGCTGCGCAGGCCTGGATGGCGCTGGCCGACGAGCTGTACACCGCGGCCAGCGGTTACCAGTCGACCGTTTCGGAGCTGTCCCAAGACTGGTCGGGGCCGTCGTCGGCGACGATGAGTGCCGCAGCCGCCACTTTCGTCGAGTGGCTCAGTGCCACCGCGGCGCAGGCTGAACAATCCGCCACCCAGGCACATGCGGCGGCGGCAGGATACGAGACGGCATTCGCCATGACCGTGCCTCCGCCGGTGATCGCGGCCAACCGCAGCCTGCTGGCGGCGCTGGTAGCGACGAACTTCCTGGGGCAGAACACGCCAGCGATCGCGGCCACTGAGATCCAGTACGCGGAGATGTGGGCGCAGGACGCCGCAGCGATGTACGGCTACGCGGCGTCCTCGGCGGCCGCGACGTCGCTGACGCCCTTCACCGAGCCGCGGCAGAATACCGATCCCGGTTCGTCGGCCGGTCAGGCCGCCGCGGTCGGTCAGGCCACCAACACCGCTGCCGGCCAGGCGCAAAGCACTGTTTCGTCTGTGCAGCAGAGCTTTTCGGCGGTGCCTAACGCGCTGCAAGGGCTGGCGACGTCCGATTCGGCCGGCACCGGTACCGCGGCCGCCGGAGACACCCTGGACACTTTGAGTGATCTCATTTCCATTTTCCTGTCCGCGCCCGCTGACGTTGCCCTCTTCACCGCTGTCATACCGCAGAGCGTGATGGGAACCCTGGTGGATCTTCCCTTCGTCATCGTGGATTCGGAGACCGGCCAGCACACCGACGGGATCATCAGCAGCTGGAACGGCGAAGACCCGTACATCAGGCCAAGTGGTCTGCCGTCCAACGACTTTCCCGCGACCATCCTCAACCCGACCCCCAGCGCGCAGGGTGCCTTCGTGGCGGGCATGCAGGACGCGGAATCGATCGGCAAGTTGTCGGTACCGCGAAATTGGACGGTGGCCGCAGGCGAGGTCGAGCCGACCGCGCACGCGACCCCGCTCAGCGCCGCCAACGCCGCAGCCGCACCCGCCGCCGAGGCCGGGGCGGCAAATACGTTGAACCAGATGGGGATCAGCGGGATGGCCGGGCAGGCGATGGCCGGCTCGCCCGCAACCGGTGCTGTCAATGAGGACAGCAGACCGGCTCGGCTGACGGGTGCCGACGACGCCGACGACACCGACGGCGAGACCGAGGCGACACCGGCCCCGCGGTCCGTGATGACGGGTGTGGCGGCCGCGATCCGCGACATCGCCGAGCAGCACGCCGCCGGGCGGTTGAGCGAGCAGGACTACACCGAGCAGAAAAAGCAGCTGCTGAAGATTTCGTTCGGGCAGTAGGTCAGTCGGAGATCGACAGCGCGATGCCGTCCAAGATGTCGTGCTCGCTGACGGTCAACTCCTCGATGCCGGCCCGCTCGCGCAGCGCGCTCGCCAGTTCTTCGATCACGATCGCACCGCCGCCGATCACGTCGACCCGGCCTTCATGCATGGGTCCCAGCGCCGCCCGCCGGGCGCGCGGCATGCCGATCAGCCCGTCGCAGACGGTGAGCAACCGATCCACGCCGACACGCGAAAGGTGAATGGCCGCAGAGTCATACGTCGTCATGTCGTGGGCGAGCGCCGCAACCGTCGTCATCGTGCCGGCCAGCCCGACCCAGGTGCGCGCGCGTTCCACCGGCACGACGCGTAACGCCTCGCCGAGTCGTTCCCGCACCACCGCACGCGCCGCGTCCACCTCCGCGGCCGTCGGCGGGTCGGAGTGCAGGCACCGCTCGGTCAGTCGCACGCAGCCGATGTCAGCCGAGAAGCTCGCCGCGACGGTGTCCGTCCCCAACACCACCTCGGTCGATCCACCGCCCAGGTCGACGATCACGAACGGGCCCGCTGCAGAATCCAATTCGTTGACCGCACCGCGGAACGACAGCTCAGCCTCCTGCGCGCCGCTAATCACCTCGGCGACGGCGCCGTCCGCCACGGCGCCGAGCAGATCGGCCGTCATCTCGAAGAAGACGTCACGATTGCCGGCGTCGCGGGTGGCCGACGTGGCTACCATCCGGACGCGGTCGACACCGTGCCCGACGCACAACTGTGCGTAGTCCGCGAGCGCAGACCGGGTGCGCTGCAATGCCTCCGGCGCGAATTGACCGGTGGCGTCCACACCCTGACCGAGTCGCACGATGCGCATCTCGCGATGCACGTCGCTCAGGAGCCCGTCGGAGGCGTCGGCGATCAGCAACCGGATCGAGTTCGTGCCACAGTCAATCGCAGCCAGGCGGGTCACGGTGTCCACTCCCCCGGTTCCAGTATTCCGGCCATCGAGGGTTCGACGGCCAGCACCGCCAGCGCCTCGTCGCCGAACGGGTTGAGCCCCCGGCCTTTCGCCAGCGAATGCGCGATCAGCACGTGCAGGCACTTGACCCGGTCGGGCATCCCACCGCCGGAGAACGTGGTGCCCAACGGCTCGATGGAATCCCGTTCAGCCAGGAAGGATTCGTGGGCGCGCCGGTAGGCGGCGGCCAGCTCGGCGTCGGACTGCAGACGCTGCGTCATCTCCCGCATCATCCCGGTGGTCTCCAGCCGGCTCGCGGCCGCGGTCAGCGCCGGATGCGTCAGGTAGTACAACGTCGGAAACGGCGTTCCGTCCGGCAGTTTCGGCGAGGTCTTGACCACAGCGGGTTCACCATTGGGGCACCGGTAGGCGATGTCGAGCACTCCGCGTGGCTCGCGGCCCAGCTGGCGGGCGACCGCCTCGAGGTCGACAGGATCAACCACCGGGCGGCAGGCCGTTCGGGGCCGGGGGTGGTGCCGGTGGCGGAGCTGGCGCGGGAACCGGTGCGCCGTGCGGGCTGTCGGCGATGGTGTGCCACAGCGAGGTGTACCAGGGGTCGTTGTTGGGGGCCGTCTTCGGCTGCGAGCCGGGGTCAGTCGGCAGCACCGCGCCGGGCGGCAGCTGAACCTGGTAGGGGATCTCGCCCGGCATGACGAAGCCGAGCCGCTCGCGAGCCTGTGCCGCAATGTACGCGGGGTCGCCGAGCTTGCCCTTCTGCTGCTCCAATTCGGAAATCTGTTGACGCAGAGCTGATTCCGATGCCGCGAGCTGCTTCATCTCGGTGCGTTGGGCGAAGTAGGTGCGGACCGGACCGGCGATGGTCAAGGTCAGCACGCAGATCACCGCCGCGAGGATCGCCGCCCGCCGCGCGGTCAGACCCAGGCGCTGATCCGAGCGATGCTCTGCCGATTCCGCGATCGCCTGTTTGATCGGTTCGACGACCTCGGGCATCGCCCGGGTCGACGTGGCGGGACCACGCCGCGCCGCCGTCGACTTGCGCGGACGGCCGCCCACCGAATCGCCAGCCCGACCCGGCCGCGACGCCGGTGCGCGCCGCTTCGGTTCTGGCCGTTTCGATTCGGGCATCAGGAGTGACCTTCGGCGCTACGGCGTGTACCTGGGAAACGCCAGATCGCCGGCGTAGCGGGCGGCGTCGCCCAGAGCTTCCTCGATGCGCAGCAGTTGGTTGTATTTCGCCACCCGCTCGCTGCGGGCCGGGGCGCCGGTCTTGATCTGACCGCTGCCGACCGCGACCGCGAGGTCGGCGATCGTGGTGTCTTCCGTCTCGCCGCTGCGGTGGCTCATCATCGTCCGGTAGCCGCTGTGGTGCGCCAGCGCGACCGCGTCGAGTGTCTCGGTAAGCGTGCCGATCTGATTGACCTTGACCAACAGGGCATTCGCGGCGCCCTTGTCGATTCCTTCTTCCAGGCGTTCGGGGTTGGTGACGAACAGGTCATCGCCGACGATCTGGACCCGATCACCGATGGCGTTGGTCAGACCCACCCAGCCGTCCCAATCATCCTCGGACAGCGGGTCTTCGATGGACACCAGCGGGTAGGCGTCGAGCAGTTCGGCGTAGAACTGCGCCATCTCGTCGGCACTGCGGGTCTTCTTCTCGAACTGGTATCCGGTTCCGTCGGTGTAGAACTCGGTCGCCGCGACGTCGAGCGCCAGCGCCACGTCGGCGCCCAGCTTCAGACCGGTGGACTCGATGGCCGCGCTGATGACGTCGAGCGCGGCCTTGGTTCCCGCCATGTCGGGTGCGAATCCGCCTTCGTCACCCAGCCCGGTGGACAGCCCCTGCTTCTTCAATGCGGACTTCAGCGCGTGGTAGACCTCGGCACCCCAGCGCAGCGACTCGTAGAAGCTCGGCGCACCGATCGGCGCCACCATGAACTCTTGGACGTCGACGGCGGTGTCGGCGTGCGCGCCGCCGTTGAGGATGTTCATCATCGGCACGGGCAGGATGTGCGCGTTGGGTCCGCCCAGGTAGCGGAACAGCGGCAACTCCGCTGAGTCGGCGGCCGCCTTGGCCACGGCGAGAGAGACACCGAGGATGGCGTTGGCGCCGAGACGGGACTTGTCCGGTGTGCCGTCCAGATCGAGCAGCGCCTGGTCGACCAGTCGCTGGTCGTCGGCGTTGAGACCGATGACCGCCGGAGCGATCTCGTCGAGCACTGCCTGCACTGCCTTTTTGACGCCCTTGCCGCCGTACCGGTCGCCACCGTCGCGCAGTTCCACTGCCTCGTGCTCGCCGGTCGACGCGCCGGAGGGCACCGCGGCCCGCGCAAACGTCCCGTCGATCAGGGCCACCTCGACCTCGACCGTTGGGTTGCCGCGGGAATCGAGGATCTCGCGGGCCCCGACCTGCTCGATAATCGGCACTGGTTCTCCTTGCGTCGTGAGGGTTACAGCCTCGCCTAGCCTAGAGAGCCTAAAGCCTGCTCAGGGGGAGTGCCCTGCGGCATAGGCGGTAGCCGCGTCGCGAACAGCGCGAGCGTAGACGTCGGAGTCGTTGTAGGCCCACAGCGCCGCCGTCCACCCGCGGGCGGTGGCCAGATCCTTCCCGCGCCAGCACAAATATCCCGCGGCGGACAGAGCGGCATCGTCGATGTTGTCGACGTCGATCTTGCCGTCGTTGTTGGCGTCCACGCCGTACTCGCGCCAGGTCTCGGGAATGAACTGCATGGGGCCCATCGCGCGGACGGTGTCCGGCTCGCCGTCCATTCCACCCGGCTCACCGCCGAGGATGCGCGGCTCGTTGTCGATGATGCGCATCGTGCCGTTGGTCCCGTCCAGCACGACCCCCCGGATCGGCGGGCGGACGTCGCCGTTGGGGAACAACGTCGCGTGGTGGTAGGTCCCGTGGTGGCTTTCCACCTGCCCGATTCCGGCCAGCGTCGTCCAGGCGATGTGGCAGTTCGGGTTCTCCACCTCGGCGACCCGCGCCGCGTAGCCGTAGGCCTCCAGCGCGGTCACCGGGATGTGCATCGCCGGGGCCCGCTGCGCGGCCCACGCGTGGAGCTGATCAGCGGGCCGACCTTTGGCGTGGGTGTCGACCGGCGGCACGATCGCACCGGGTGGTGGCGGTACGCCCTTGGGAATGTAGGGGCCGAGCTGCCAGCTGCAGCTGGATGCCAAAAGCAGCGTCGTTGCGCCTACGACGGCCAACGCGCGCAGCCAGCGGACCCGCGACACAAGACTCCCTAAACACGACTTCTCACCCATGGTCCCACGGCCCGGAAGTGCCCCACCGGGCCACCGACAGCGCGTGTCACGCGCATCACCGTTGTCCAGCAGCGATGACCAGCGCCTGAGCTGAATCCCATCGAACCCCACCCGCGTGCCCGGGCGTGTCGAACGTCACCGCGACACCTGCGTACGCGCGCGTAATAACGCTGTCAGCCCTCGGGGTCCTCGGCGACACCCTCCGTCAGGGATTTGATTTCCGGTTCGGCTCCATCCACCGGCCAGCAGGCGCGCCACTCGTCTTCGGTGATCGATTCGACCGGGGGGACGTCGAGCTCGGTCAGAATGTCTGCCGAGCGACGTCTGCCGGCGACCACCTTCTCGACACCGCGCACGGTGTCCATGAACTGCAGCACCGCCGTGCGCAAGGTGTCCTCGGCGTCGACATCGACCGCCACGCTGATCGAGGTGATGTTCGCCGGAATCAGGTCGGCCGGAAAACCTGCCTTGGTGACGCGCTGAATCACTTTGTGCGCCAGAGCCAAAGCCGGCTGGCCGGTGGGCACGTTGTCGACCACTGAGTCGCGCGGCGCCTCTTGGGCTTTGCGCTCCTCCCACTGAGCCAACTGGTCGTCCAACGAGATCGGCTCTCCGCCAAGGACTCCCGGGGCGCGGTTGCCGAGCTTACGCAGCAACGCGTCGGCGACGTCGTCGATGGTGAACGGATGCGCGGGAGCGTCTTCGGCGATACGCGCGTGGAACAGCACCTGCAGCAACACATCACCAAGCTCGTCGCGCAGAGAATCCGCATCGCCGCTGCGGACGGCGTCGAACAGCTCGTAGGTTTCCTCCAACAGGTAGCGGCGCAACGAATCGTGGGTCTGCTCGCTCTCCCACGGTCCGGCGGTACGCAACTTGTCCATCATCGCGACGGCGTCCAGCAAACGCTCCCCCGGCGCCCGGCCGGGGGCCGAGATCAGCCGCTCGCCGGCGGACAGCCGAGCCGTCACCGAGGGGTGGTCGGGATCGGAGGACAGCAGCACCGGGGCGTCCTCACCGGTGTGGGCCGGACGCGCCGCCGGCAACGACCAGGGCACTGCGACCGGCATCTCCTCGGTGTACTGCACTTCACCGGAGAGCAGTTCGATGGCTTCCACCGGCACCAGCGACGGCCGCCGCGGGTCGACCAGTACTACTGTCATCGGCGCCATTCCTCCACCCCGGCACGGCCGGGGTCATCGTCATCAGCGCAAGTCATCGGCGCCATTCCTCCACCCCGGCCCGGCCGGGGTCATCGTCATCAGCGCGCGTCATCGTGCCTGCTTCTCTTGTTGCCGGGGGCTAACTGTCTGCGTCGATTCTTCCGGTTTTCCGGTCAGCGCGGCCACCAATTGGCCGACCATCTGAACCAATTCCAGATCGCGAATCCGCGGCGCACCCACCCCGCCGGCCCGCGGAATCGGCACCTGGATCGTCGAGGTGGTGGCACGGTAGCGCGCACCCGGATAGCGGCGGGCCAGCCGCACCTGCGCCGAATCGGGCAACGTGAGCGGCGAAATTCGCAGCGTGGCAGCGGATGCCGCCGACACCTCGGTGATTCCCGCCGCGCGGCAGATCAGCCGAAGCCGGGCGACGGCGACCAGCAACTCGGCGGTTTCGGGCAGTGTGCCGTACCGGTCGGTCAGCTCCTCGATGACCGCGTCGATCCCGGCATCGTCGGGCGCGGCGGCCAGTCGCCGGTAGCCCTCCAGCCGCAACCGGTCGCTGGGGATGTAGTCCGGGGGCAGATGAGCGTCAACCGGCAGGTCGATCCGAACATCCTTGGGCTCTTCAGGACTGACGACGGTCTGCCCGTCGGCCGCGGCCCGATAGGCCTCGACCGCTTCGCCGACCAGCCGGACATACAGGTCGAAGCCCACGCCCGCGACGTGCCCGGACTGTTCGGCGCCCAGCACGTTGCCTGCCCCCCGGATCTCGAGGTCCTTCATCGCCACCGCCATGCCGGCGCCCAGGTCGTTGTTCTGGGCGATCGTCGCCAACCGGTCGTAGGCGGTCTCGGTCAGCGGATTGTGCTGCGGGTACAGGAAATAGGCGTAACCGCGCTCGCGACTGCGGCCGACCCGGCCGCGCAGCTGATGCAGCTGGGACAGTCCGAAGGTGTCGGCCCGCTCGACGATCAGCGTGTTGGCGTTGGAGATGTCCAAGCCGGTCTCGACGATCGTGGTGCAGACCAGGATGTCGAACTCGCGGTTCCAGAACCCCTCGACGGTGGTCTCCAGCAGTTCCTCGGGCATCTGCCCGTGCGCCACCGCGACCTTGGCTTCCGGCACCAGATCCCGGACCCGCGCGGCCGCCGCGTCGATGGAGCTGACCCGGTTGTGGACGTAGAACGCCTGCCCGTCACGCAGCAACTCCCGGCGCAGCGCCGCGCCGATCTGCTTGTCGTCCTGGGCTCCGACATACGTCAGCACCGGGTAGCGCTCCTCGGGCGGCGTCAGGATCGTCGACATCTCGCGGATACCGGCCAGGCTCATCTCCAGGGTGCGCGGGATCGGGGTGGCGCTCATCGTCAGGACGTCGACATGGGTGCGCAACGATTTGATGTGTTCCTTGTGTTCGACACCGAAGCGTTGCTCTTCGTCCACGACCACCAACCCGAGGTCTTTCCAGCGCACCCCGGTCTGCAGCAGCCGGTGGGTGCCGATCACGATGTCGACTGTGCCGTCGGCCAATCCTTCGATGACAGAACGAGATTCGGCCGGTTCGGTAAACCGGGACAATCCCTTGATCCGGACCGGGAAACCGGCCATCCGCGCGGCGAAGGTCTGCAGATGCTGATCGGCCAGCAGCGTGGTCGGCACCAGCACCGCAACCTGTTTGCCGTCCTGGACCGCCTTGAAGGCGGCGCGGACGGCGATCTCGGTCTTGCCGTAGCCGACGTCACCACAGATCACGCGGTCCATCGGGACCGGCTTTTCCATGTCGGACTTGACCTCGGTGATCGCGGTGAGCTGGTCGACGGTCTCGGTGAAGCCGAACGCGTCCTCCATCTCGGCCTGCCACGGAGTGTCGGGTCCGAAGGCGTGCCCCGCGGTGGCTTGTCGCTTGGCGTAGAGCGCGACGAGCTCACCCGCGATCTCCCGGACCGCTTTGCGCGCTTTGGTTTTGGTGTTGCTCCAGTCGCTGCCGCCGAGCCGGCTCAGCGTCGGCGCCTGACCGCCGACATAGCGCGACAGCTGGTCCAGCGAATCCATCGGCACGTAGAGCTTGTCGGTCTCGTTCTGCCCCCGCTTACTGGAGGAGTACTCCAGCACCAGGTATTCACGACGCGCGCCGCCGACCGTGCGTTCGGTCATCTCGACGAACCGGCCGATGCCGTGCTGGTCGTGCACCACCAGATCGCCGGCGGTCAGGGCCAGCGGGTCGACGGTGTTACGGCGTTTGGCGGCAAGGCGTTTGCCGTCGGTGGCGGTCATCCGGTTGCCGGTCAGGTCGGTCTCGGTGACGATCACCAGGCCGCCGTCCAGGAAGACCACACCGTCGTGCAGCGGGCCCTTGAGCACTCCGACCACGCCCGGTTTGGGCTCGGCGCCCGGCTCCAACAACGTTGCGGGCGTCTCGAATTCGGCCAGCTGCTCGACGACGCGATGCGCGGTCCCGCTGCCCGGCGCCACCACGACGGCGGACCCGCCGGTCGCGACGTGTGCGCGCAGCATCGCGAAGATCGCCTCGACACCGGCGACGGCGCTCTGCCGGTCGCGGACCGACGGCGCGGACCGGATATCGAGTTCGATCGCCGACTCGTCGGACAGCTGGGACAGCGTCCACCAGGGATGGCCGGTCTGGCGCGCGGCGTCTCGCACCTCGCCGAGCCCACGGAAGCCCGAACCGCCGAGCTGTTCGACGTCGATCGGCGAATCGCCGCCGACGGCGGCCACCGACCACGACGCGTCGAGAAACTCGCGGCCGGTCTTGATCAAGTCGGCGGCCCGGGTGCGGACCTTCTCCGGATCGCACACCAGCACCGGAGTGCCGTCGGCCAGCTGATCGGTCAGCAGCGTCATGTCCTCGGGCCGCAACACCGGCAGCAGCGCCTCCATGCCGTCGACCGGGATGCCCTCGGCGAGCTTGGCCAGCATGTCGCCGGGGCCGCCGGTGATGCCGTGCTCGGGTGCCGGCTGCTGTCCGGCGAGCTCAGCCGCCCGGGCCCGCACGTCGTCGGTCAGCAACAACTCGCGGCACGCGACCGCAATCACCGACTCGACGCTGATCTCTGGGATCGACCGCTGGTCGGCCACCGCGAACATCCGCATCTCGCTGACCTCGTCACCCCAAAACTCGACGCGCACCGGGTGCTCGGCGGTCGGCGGGAAGACGTCGAGAATGCCACCGCGGACCGCGAATTCGCCCCGCTTACCGACCATGTCGACCCGGGTATACGCCAGCTCGACCAGCCGGGTGATGACCTGTTCGAAGGCCACCTCGTCACCGAGCGACAGAGTCAGGGGCTCGGCCATGCCCAGCCGCGAGGCCATCGGTTGCAGCATCGACCTCACGGCGGTGACCACCACCTGCAGCGGCGGGCCCAGTCGGGTGTCCTGCGGATGAGCCAGTCGGCGCAGCAGCATCATCCGGGCGCCCACGGTGTCGACCCCGGGTGAGAGCCGCTCGTGCGGCAACGTCTCCCAGGACGGGAACATCGCGACCGCGTCGCCGAGTACGCCGCGCAGCTCGGCGGCAAGATCGTCGGCCTCGCGTCCGGTCGCGGTCACGACGAGCAGCGGGCCCTGGCGCGCGAGGGCAGTGGCGACGAACAGCCGGGCGCTGGCGGGTCCGACCAGCGCCAGTTCATCCGGGCGGTCGGCCGTCAGTTCGATGAGTCGCTGCAGGGTCGGCGTGCGAAGCGCCAACTCCACCAGCCCCGCGATCGGGGTAGCGCTGATTTCTTCTCCCCCTGCGGTCATGATCACCCCATTGTATGGGTGCCGAGCACCGTCAAATTTCGGCCGAGCGTCGTCAAGGATCCGTTAGAAAACCTGCACCCGCCCAGACCGGGCGGAGGCTGAGGACATGACATCGACTTTGCCGGACCTCTTGCCTTCCATAGGTTATGCGGCCTCGCCGCGCTTTCACCCGGCGATCTGGCCGCTCACCGCCCACTCCGACGACGACGGACGACTCTGCATCGGTGACGTACCTCTCACCGACGTCGCCGATGAATTCGGGACACCCGCGTACGTGATCGACGAGGCCGACTTCCGCGCTCGCGCCCGCCGCTATCACTCCGTGCTCAGCGGCGCCGAGGTGCTCTACGCCGGCAAATCCCTGCTGACCATCGCGGTGGCGCGGTGGGCCCGCGAAGAAGGGCTCGGCGTCGATGTCTGCTCGGCCGGCGAGATGGCGACCGCCATGGCCGCCGGTGTCGACAAAGCCCAGATCGTCATGCACGGCAATGCCAAGTCACGCGACGAGCTGCGCGCAGCGGTGCGCTTCGGGGTCGGACGCATCGTGCTGGATTCGACCTTGGAGATCACCGAGCTAGCCGGGTTGGCCGAGGGACGCCAACGAGTGCTGATCCGCGTGACGCCCGACCTCGACATCCACGGCCACCCGGCGGTGACCACGGGCACCCTCGATCAGAAATTCGGGTTCGCCCTGGCCGGCGGCCACACCGTTGACGCCGTGTGCAGAGTGCTGTCCCATCCGAGCCTGCAGCTGGTCGGACTGCACTGCCACCTCGGCTCGCAGGTCCCCGAGGCGGCGATCTACGCCGAGGCGATCCGTCGACTGATCGCAGCGATGGCCGATATCCGCTCGTCGCACGGCATCATCCTGACCGAATTGAACATCGGTGGCGGCCATGGCGTTCCGTACCTCGCCGGCGACCCTGAGCTGCGCGTCGACGAGCTGTCCCGGGTGATCGAAGACGCGCTCGACGACGCCTGCGCCGCCGAGCGCTTCCCACGGCCGACCGTCGTCGTCGAGCCCGGCCGGGCCATCAGCGCGCGGGCCGGAGTCACGCTCTACCGGGTGCGGGGAGTCAAAACCCAGCCCGGTGGGCGAACCTTCGTGGCCGTGGACGGCGGGATGAGCGACAACCCGAGGGCGTCGCTGTATGGCACGAAATACACTGTGGCACTGGTTAATCGACATTCGCTGGCGCCAAGACGTTTGGTCACCGTGGCCGGTCGGCATTGCGAGTCCGGCGACGAGATCGCACGAGACGTGGAGCTTCCCTCGGACGTCCATCCCGGCGACCTGCTGGCGGTCGCGGTGACCGGCGCGTACCACCACAGCATGGCGTCGAACTACAACATGGTCGGACGACCGCCTCTGATCGCGGTGCGCGACGGCCGGGCGCGCGAGTTGGTCCGCCGCGAGACGACCGCAGACCTGCTCTCCCGCGACCTGGGATGAACGACGACCCGCTGCTGCGCGGCAGTGCGCGCCGGCGCTCGCGGCCGGCTACTCCGCCAGGTGCGGGTCGGCTTCCAGATGGGTCAGGCCGTTCCACACCAGGTTGACCAGATGCGCGGCGACCACTTCTTTCTTGGGCTCCCGGGTGTCGAGCCACCACTGGGCCGTCATCGACACCGATCCGACAAGTGCCTGCGCGTACAGCGGCGCGAGGTTGGAGTCGAGGCCCCGACGGGCGAAATCGCCGGCCAGAATCGAGCTGACCTGGCTGACGGCGTCGTTCAGCAGGCTGGAGTAAGTTCCCGAGCTGATCGAGGCGGGCGAGTCGCGGATCATGATGCGGAAGCCGTCGGTGTGCTCCTCGACGTAGGTCAGCAGCGCCAGCGCCACCGTCTCGACCCGTACCCGGGACCGGTTGTTGGTCAGCGATGACGTGATGCGATCCAGCAGGGCCGACATCTCTCGGTCGACGACGACCGCGTACAGACCTTCCTTGCCGCCGAAGTGCTCGTAGACGACGGGCTTGGAGACGTTGGCGCGAAGGGCGATCTCCTCGATCGACGTTCCTTCGTAACCCCGTTCGGCGAACAACGAGCGCGCGATGTCGATGAGTTGGTGGCGGCGCTCGCTACCGGTCATCCTGGTGCGGGGCGCCTTGGTTTCCTTATCCGGCGCAGCCACGCCCTACAGGTTATCCCCCGGCTGCGGTCCGCGATCGGCCCGCACGGTCGTCTAGAGTGGACGCGGTCTTCACCGCTGGTCGCAGCGATCCGTCGTGGTGTAATCGGCAGCACTTCTGATTTTGGTTCAGACAGTTCAGGTTCGAGTCCTGGCGACGGAGCTTTGCGCGAGTGATCGATCGTTTCCTGAGACAGCCCCCGGCCGGTGCGAGCCCACTCAGCCCGCTTCCCAGCTGCACATTCCTTAGCCTTTCCTGAGACCGAGTGCGTAATTCCGGCCCGCTTTTGCTTACTTTCGTTCACCGGTGGATCAGGCTGCGGTCGATTGGTGCTAATTACAGATCGTTTCACGCCGCATATGAGTCGATTTAACAGCCTTTGTTCGAATAACTCGCACCGACTGTTTTAAGCCTGGCCGGGTCGTTCGAAAGTCGCGCCACGCGACGGCGTTGCAGGTCAACGGGTAGAAATGTAGTATCGTCCAACCGACCGGAACTAACATAAGATTCATATACTTAAAGGTTCAGTTCCGTTCAACAATTAAATATCGGTTTGCTCGAGTTTGTTGAGTTCAGGGTTAACTAATCAGCCCCAGCTCATTCAAAAAGCACAAAATGTGCCGCGAAACAAACTGGAAGTCGGCCCCTCGCGAGGGAAGGGTCCCACATGACCACTGTTTCGATGGACAACACCACGACCGAGAAGTTCTTTCTGGCGAGCTTCGTCTGGTGTGTCTTCCCCATCAACTCCGCGCCGGCCTATGACCGGCCACACCTCCGGTGCCCACGGCTGCAGGCCGGTGCGCGTCACGGCGACAGCTGGACACGGTGAGCACGATGACCACCGCGTCCATCGGTCCCGCGCGCGCCGACACGTTCGCCCTCCGCGACAGTCTGGAGTGGTACGACCCCGACATCGATTGCACTCTGGTCGTTTCGTCACCCCGTGCCGATCGGTCGCTCTGGTCGGAGTACGTGGCCGGCGCCTTGCGCAATTACCGCAAGCACGCTGTCGAGTGCGCACTCGACACCGCGGCACTTCAAAGTGGCGCCGACACGGTGATGTTCTTTGCCGTCCTCGACAGCGCCGGCCGAACCGTGGCCGGTTTGCGGGCGATCGGTCCATTGCGCTCGGCCGAGGACTCGCACGCGCTCGTCGAGTGGGCGGGTCAGCCCAGCCAGCGCCTGGTGCGCAACATCATCAACGACCGGGTGCCGTTCGGAGTCCTGGAAATGAAGTCGGCCTGGGCAACCGACGACCCGGAGCGCAGCCACCGCATCACCGAGGCGATGGCACGGAGTGCGTTCCACATGATGGCGCTGCTCGACAACCAGTTCTGCATGGCCACGGCGGCGGCGTATGCACTGAACCGCTGGCGCTCCTCCGGCGGGGTGGTATCCCCCATCCCCGCGACGCCTTACCCGAGTGAGCGATACCAGACCAAGATGATGTGGTGGGACAGCCACGATTTCGTCAATCATGCCAAGCCGGAACAGGTGTCCAAGATCTTGACCGAGACCCAGTACCTG
>NZ_PKEK01000103.1 GCF_002863225.1 Mycobacterium sp.
TAGGTCTAGGCAGATTCATGGCCGCCAGCGGGCACTTTCGTGCCCGCCAGTGGGCAGAACTTATTGACCGCTAATGGGCACTTTCGTGTCCGCCAGTGGGCATTTTTTCATGTCCGCCGACAGCCAGATGCTATCGCCGCGGCCAACACGATTGCAGTCGCGTTGGAAGGCCAGCGTATTGAGATGCTGGGCGGAGCTGTCGACCCCCGCACTTTTCTTGCCGAATTGCGGCACGTCGCGACGATGCTTCTCCACATCCTTGCCGCTGCTGGGGATTTCGCTGCCCTTGAGTGGGCGACAGCCTTACAGGCCGAGGCCGCCTCGCGCACGGCCGAGCTTCGCAGCCCTCGCTGGGGAATCAGCCCGCCCAAGAGCTCTGCAGTGCGCGCATATGTTCTCGCCGAAGCTCATGCCATCCTCGGTGAGCCCGCGGTTGCTGAGGCGGGAGCACACCTCGCGTCCTGGCTGGCGCCGATCTCGACGGTGGCTAACGGACCGAGCAATTGGCTGAGCAATCGCACCACGCGCACTGCTACGACTGCCGCGTTGATTTCTTCGGCCGTGTCGAGTCGGCATCACGTTGGTCGTCGACTCAACGAGCCAGGCGTGCGACTACTGCCGCCGATGACTGCGATCCCCCAACTTCTCGATCTTGCGCTGTTCGCAGAATTTTTCGACGGCATGCTTGGCAGCTACCTGTGGACCGCGCGGCTCTACGCCTCGCTGTGCCTAGCGCGATCGGTCTCGGCTGCGCCGAACTGGTCGACTGCCGCCGCCCATCTTGGTCTCGATCCCGCGATCGGTCAACGTACCGCCCGCGCCGCAAGTGGCCGCATGGTGGCGACGCCAGGCGTCTTCGCTGACGCGGTCCACCGAACCCATGACGCGCTGCCGCGGGACCGCAACTTCCGTGAGCGCGAATCGCGTGTTGTTACCCTGGCCTCCCACACCGCCGACTGGTTCGACCATTGGCGTACGTCGTCGACGCCGCATCGCCGGCTCACGTCGTTGCCGTACGCGATCACCTGGATGTGGTGCGTGCCGGCTCAGGGTTGGCTCGACGCCAGTCCCGCATGGCAAAGCCCCGTTCCGGCGCGCGCCAAGGTCGGCTACCGTGAATTCTGTGCCCGGCTCACGCCCGACGCTCAGGCGGGTTTACGGTCGCTTGTCCTCGCCAACCCCCTGGACTGACGAGCCTTGCCTCGCGGGGCCGAGGGCTTAGCGGCCTGTCCGGTCGATGGCCTCGCGCTGGTTGGCGCCGTCGATAGCGCCCTCGCCTTGATCCCTGATACGGCTGCGTCCCCGTCCATCATCGCGCGACGCGCCGCTTCAGCACGATCGCTGAGAGTGACGGAATCGAGGTGATGGCGCTGAATCGTGTGGGTGCCGTCGTTGGTAGCGGCGAGCGTCGCTTCGCAGATCAACTGTTTGAGATCTTGGAAGTAGCCTTGGGTGCGAAACCACAGTTCCCCCGCCAGATCTCGGTACAGCATCCCAATCCCGCCGGCTGGCAAGTGGGGAAGGAGTCGCTCCTCGAGGTCGCGGATGAGACGCTGCCAGACGCGCTGCTCATCAGGCTCGTCAATTTCGTACTGGGCCACCACACACGTCGTCGACCGGCCTTTGATCTGTGGATCGTTCAGCAGCTCGCCGCCGACCAGGTTGGCGCCCACCAGCACAAGAGTCGCGGCATTTTCGCCGAGTTCGGTGTTGAGAAATTTGATGTGATCGAGCACTTTACGAGCTCCTCGCCATTCTGTTTTGAGCAGATTGACATCATCGATCACCAGCACGCGAGCTTGATGTCGGGCAAGTGCTTTCATTGCGCTGCGAGTTGTGTCGTGAGCGGTGGTACCGCTGGGCAGGCCGTAGAACCCCAGGATTTGTGAATCGAGTGCCTTCGTTTGAGCGTCAGCTTGAAGATTGATGAACACGACTGGACAGAGGTCGCATTCAACGTCTGACGTCGGGTACCACACCGGACGATGCGTTGACCCGTCCACTGCTGACGCTGTCCACTGCAGGTATCGCTGCCGAGCCCAGTCTTTGATAAACGCGCTCTTGCCAATCGTGTTTGGGCCGGTGATAACGGGGATTTCCTTTGCACCCGGCGGCGTTTGAGCGTTGCGCTCGACAATCGTGTTGAGTCGCTGGGAGACAGCATCGAATTGGGCGGTAGTGAAGTAGTGCTGGTGGAGCCAGCGCTTGAGACGGTCGATGTGGGACCTGCGTTGGGGACTTGTCAGCGCGTCCCACTGTTCGAGCGTCAGCGGCAGTGGCTCCTCCGGCATAGCACCGGTGCACCAGTCATGCCATCGGCGGGAATCCATTTTTGATCACTCCTCTGCCAACAGGTCCGGCCATCGTCCTCGAGCCGTCGATAGCTCGCCCGCCCCAGCCAAAGATTTCTTCGTACTGTGCTTTCGCGGGTACAGACGCATGGCGTCCTGCGCCTCGTTGTGATCTCGTCGCGACTGGTCAACCCGAAGGGTGGCCGCGATCAGTTGACTGTAGTCGGTGTCGGGCTTGTCGACCCGGGCTAGTTCAGTCAGTTCGTCGAGGATCTGGCGGGTGGCCGACAGCCTTGTGAGTACAGGGTTACCGCCGCGGTCTCGGATTCGCTGGCAGGCGGCGGCGACCATTCGCGCGGTCATCGGCGCATCGGTACGTGCGGCCCCGCGCCACGGGATGGGTTGCACTCGTTCGGTTTTTGGGTCACGAAACCAGATGCGGGAGACGTCGTGCGGATCGACATGAAATGGTGCGGCGCAGTCTTCGGTGCGGAAGTAACCGCTCACGACAGATCGGTAGTCGTCCAGGGCGGTCGAGTCGTAGACCAGGTTGGCCCATTCAACCCCTTGGTGGCTGATGGTCAGCCATCGGATCGGTAGGAACTGGTAGAGCAGATCCGGGGTCTGGGGCACATCGATACGGCCGCTGACTTCGACCATCGCGTCCCACATCTCCAGTGGGCACAGCCGCGCGCCGGGCTCGCCTGGAAGCACCAGCCCGGTGTGCCAGGAACGGTGATAGTCCAAAGCGACGAAACGTCGCAGGAAGTCCTGTAGCTCGTGAGCCGTCATCAAGGGCTCTGAGGAGACGAGCCGTCCGCGTTGAGAAGTGTTGCGGCCCTTGTACCCGGGGAACTGTTGTAGCGCGCGTTGAAACGTTTCGTGCCAGCGTTCGACATGCGGGTTGTCCGTCGGATGAGCGCCCCGGCTGAGCAGCAGGTCGATGCCCAGGTCGCGCAGGATCGCGCGGAAGATTCTGGAAATGAAGATGGCGCCTTGGTCGGCGTGGATCGCATCGGGAAGAACCGATGGTATGTGGTGCGCGCCCTGCAAAGTCGACAAGTCCGGTGCCAGCAGTTGATGCCCGACCCGGACGCGGGTCTGCGATACGTCAAGGCCCTCGGGTAGCCCGACCCACCGCCAGTCGGTCATCGAGGTTCCCTGCACGAGCGCCGAAAAGGGTCTGCAGATGTCATAGAGCATGAGGCCGGCATCGATCCCATCAGCACTGCGTGGCGTCACCCGCAGCGCGAGGACGACACGGGTGCTGACGTCCATCGCGGTCAGAATTTCGACGCTGTACGGCTTACCCGTCAGAGGCGAGTACACGAGATTGTCGGCACGGGTCGCATCAATGGCCACGATTTGACCTGGTCGAATCGCCGGAAAATGCTGCACGCCTGATGTTTTCCGGAGACTTCGGCTGCGCTGCGCACGCGTGGTCGCACCGCGCTGCTTCATCAGTGTTGACAGATACTCGTTAGTCATCCGTTGCGGTACTTTCGGATCCTTGACACCGTCGTCGATGAGCTGGACCCTGATCCGGCGATCGAGCTCCTTGATCGACACGGTGGACTTGTCGCCGTCGAGAGTATCGAGTGCCTTCTCGGCGGCTTCCCGATAGCGCGGATCGATGAGTTCCGATGACCTACGCGCCCGCAAACTCCGCCCATCGATCAACCCCCGCAACCCCCGGTCTTTCCAAGCTCTCACCCAGTTTCGGACCGTGCTCGGATTCGTAGTGCTGGAACGGATCTCGCCATCGTGAATGCGCCGCTGGATGGCGCGGTGATATCGCAATTCCTCAGCAAGCAGTCCGGCCATCACCTCGCACCGGCGCGACTCCGACACCCCGAACCCCGGCCCAAACGGATATCGTGGCTCACCATCACGAGCCAGATCTCGATGACCCTCCCGGTAGCCGGTGACAATCTCTTGCACCACCTCTAAACGATCTAAGGCAACACGTTGAGCACTGGCGTCTATTGAGTCCCACAGCGGCCGTAACGATTCGGACAACCCCGCTACGTGACCGTCGCCGATCTCCAGGACCACCGCCTCATCTGACCAACCGCTAGATTCCAGCGTGCCGAACGCGTCACGAAGTACGTAGTCCGTTCCGTCGAACGACACCACCACGCCTGTTCCGGCATTGGTTAACACGGGCGTGCCCACCCGCAACTGAGTACGCCCCTTAGACATCCCACAGCTCCTCATTGACGATGACACGCGATTCATCTGTGATGCTGGACGTCACGTCAACGTCAAGCCGACTCGCCCACACCAGATGCCAGACCGCAGATTTCAATTCTCCAGAGCCGTCATCAAGATCGAACACATCCCTTAAGGACTTACCCGGACTCCGCGCCACACGCCAAATCAAATCTAAGTAACGATCCGTCCACACCGGACGTCGTCTAAAACCGTGCAGCCACAACATATTCACGCGTTCAATGGTCGGCAGCTCGCCGAACACCGCGTAGTCCCAACCCACCGAATTACAGCAGCGCAAAGCGACGTCCGCGTGCATCGTGAAGTCATCATCCTGCTCATCAAGCCGCCTGGCATCCCACACCGTGACGCGCCCGTCAGTACCGACCGTCAACAAATCAGGAGTGTGGAAACCGGAGGTTGGATTGGTCCATGACAGTTGAAATGGTTGCGAAACAATCCAATCAACGTCTGGATCACGGTCGCATTTGCGAAGCAAGTCATGCTCGAGCCCGGATTCCAGCCACACATGGTCGTCGTTAGTCGTCGAAAACGCCGTTGCCGGAATATGTCTGGCGCGCCGCGAACCCCGCGTCGTGCGAAAGGGATCCACGAGGCGTAGCGGCGGACTGCCCTGGATTTGCCAATCCCAGCTCTCCACCGCGAACGAACCGGACAGCCGAAATGCCCAGCGGACCGACTCCACGGTCGGAGTCAATAAAGCAGCTCGAGGGTCTCGTCGTGGTCGGATCGGACCCGCGACTCGACCTGCTTTAGGCGAATCGAGCCCAGCAGCTACCCAGTCCCGAGGAGATGCGTACGGGCGCCGAACTTTGTCGGTTCGTCCACCACTCCCCGGGACAACCGCGCGGGATGCCCTAGTAGCCACGTCCGCGCCGACAGCCGGCGGAGGACACGTCGCGACGGTACCAAGAACAGGCACTCCGCACCTTAGGTATCGGCAAATGACCTGACATAACTGCAATCCAGCTCATCTGGCAGCGGGGCGACCACCGCCCGTTTAGGCTTAAAAACCGCTATATCGCCGACAGCAAATTCACCGGCGGCGCACAAAACTGCAGCTAAACACCTTTTGCCCATGGTGGGCTCGGGCTAGTTAAACAAGAAGGCGCTGTTTGCTAATCTTCGTTGCATCTCGACACCTACAGTCAGCGTGCCATATTTGTGAACCGCGAAAGATGCAGCTGGTGAGCAACTGTCACAGTCTTTGTCGGGCCGTTACGGTGCTTGGCCACAATAAGATCCGCTTCACCACCGCGAGGGTCGTCGCGCTCGAAGGCGTCCGGCCGGTTCAGCAGGATGACCATGTCGGCGTCCTGCTCCAGTGATCCGGACTCACGAAGGTCGGACAGCATCGGCTTCTTGTCGGTGCGCTGCTCGGGACCACGGTTCAGCTGGCTGATGGCGATCACCGGGACTTCGAGCTCCTTGGCCAAAAGCTTGAGATGCCTGGAGAATTCGGACACCTCGAGCTGCCGCGACTCGACCTTCTTGCCCGATGACATCAGCTGCAGGTAGTCGACGACGACCAACTTCAGATCAGCCTTCTGCTTCAGCCGCCGCGCCTTGGCGCGGATCTCCATCATCGTCAGGTTCGGCGAGTCGTCGATATACAGTGGCGCCTCGCTGATTTCGCTCATCCGGCGCGCCAGCCGCGTCCAGTCGTCGTCACTCATCTTGCCCGACCGCATGTCGCCTAGCTTGATCTTGGCCTCGGCGGACAACAGCCGCATCACGATCTCGGACTTACTCATTTCCAGCGAGAAGATGACGCTGGCCAGACGATGCTTGATTGAGCACGACCGCATGAAGTCCAGACCCAGAGTCGAGTTGTGCGTGGGCACCATCGACTCGCTGGCCAGGTACATGTGGTCGGCGTTGTCCACCTCGACACACCGCACCGGAACACTGTCGATCGGCCGCACGTCGACGATGAACCGCGACCCCGAACGCGCGGTGTTAACGACACCTCGGCGGTCCTTGTGCAGCAACGCCTTTCGCTGGAGCGCGAACACCTCGTCAGCGGTCGCGAACGTCAACGTGTAAGCGACGCTCGAGGCCTCGCTGCGTCCGCGCACCCGCTTGGTCGAGATCTGGCAGCGGTAACCCAGGCTCACGATCAGCTCGGCCACGTCAGTCGCCAAGCGGCGGTTGGTGACCGCGAACTGCACGCTGCCACCGGCTGTCACGGTTCCATCGGTGTCCAGCAGGCCAGCAAGCAATGCGCGTCGCTGCGCAACGGAGCCGCGCAAATACTCGACGGGAATGTGCTTGTCGCCCAGCACGCCCACGGTCCGCAGCCGCGCCTGCAAGGTTCCCACGGCGTTGTGGCACTGCTGGCACAACCGCATTCCCGCCGACGTGCCTCCGCAGCGGACACAGGTCGGCACCAGGACAGGCGCGCTCACAAACCGCGCACGTCCACCGCACGACCGGCCGCAGGTTCGCACCTGACTGGTTTGTGGGACGAACTCGGCACCGCAGACAACACATTCGCGCGGTGCGATGTCATCGCCGGGTTCAAGCCGGAGCTGATAACGGTAGAGAGCGGATGCGGATGGGACCGCGACGTAGCCGTCGGCCTCGATCCGCATGATGATCTCGGGGTCGGCGGCGGTGATCTGCGCGCTGGCACTGGTCCCGTCTCCTAGCCAAGCGCCGAATGTGTATGGCGCCACAAGGAATTCACGGTCGGGCAGCTCGATCGCGGCGGCGTTGGTCACGCTGTGATTGAGCCGCTGGTCGGCGGTGCCGCAACGAACAGAGGCGGCAATGTCAGCCGTCGTCCGAACCGCCGCGAAGGTGCGCTGGTTTTTGTAGCGGTTGTAGCCCGTCGCGGCAGCCTGAGCTGACTTTCGCGATGCGCGGGTATCAGTCAGCCACTGGTGCTCAGCATCGGCGACGATCACCGTGCCGTCGGAGAACTCGACCTCGTAGCACGGCCGGCCGAGCATGATCTCGGTCGCCGCCACCACCCGCGTCGGCAATCCATCAGCGCCCAGCAGCTCGTCACCGACGGCGACCTCACCCATCGTCGTCCAGCCGTCCGGCGTCGGTAGGGGCGTGTCGAGAGCCAGCGCCTTCCCGACACCAGGCCTGGCCGCGACGATGATCATCTGCCCGGGGTGCAGCCCGTTGGTCAACTCGTCGAGCTCAGTGAACCCGGTTGGCACCCCGCGCGACAGACCGCCGTTGGAGGCGATCGCGTCGATCTCGTCCATCGTCGGCTGCAGCAGGTCTTCCAGCGGAACGAAGTCCTCTGACATCCGCCGCTCGGCGACCTCGTACATCTCGGCCTGCGCGCGGTCGACCACCTCGGCGACGTCGGCACCCTCGGCGCCGGCGTAGCCGTACTGGACCACCCGCGTCCCGGCCTCCACCAGGCGGCGCAGCAGCGCCTTCTCGGCGACGATGCCGGCGTAGTAGCCGGCGTTGGCAGCGGTCGGCACGGTCGAGATCAGGGTGTGCAGATAGGGCGCGCCGCCGATGCGGCGCAGCAGCCCGCGCCGGTCCAGCTCCGCGGCCACCGTCACCGCGTCGGCCGGCTCACCGCGCCCGTAGAGGTCCAGGATGGCGTCGTAGACGTTCTGATGCGCCGGGCGGTAGAAGTCGCTGGGCCGCAGCCGCTCCAGCACGTCGGCGATCGCGTCCTTGCTCAGCAGCATGCCGCCCAGCACCGACTGCTCGGCCGCGAGATCCTGCGGCGGCTGACGGCCGTAGTCCTCGCTCGGCGCCTCCGCGCTGGCACGCCCCAAATCATCAACGACAGCCACAGAACTCCCGCCCTCTCCACGACGTTCGAACGCATATTCGACGCCGACGGCACGACGTTAAGTCACACCACCGACATCGCTCGACTCAGCCCGACCGCCCAGCACCCCCGACAAATCGGGGGACCCCACCCCGGGGCGGATCCACGGCCTTCGCCCTCGTGATCGACTCGGCTCGCAGGCGGCGGGACATCCACCGCGGGCCGAATGCCGATCTTCGAACGCCAGCATCACCTCACGACGGGTCGACGTTAAAGGTTGCTGGCGGCGACGCAAAACGTGGTTGTTCATAGACCTGTGCATGGGGTGTGCATAGCCGTCTGCGCCTGTGTTGAGGGGGTGTGGAGAACTTGTGGAGCAATATGCGCCGTTGCCACATCACTGCAGATAAGCGCACCACACACCTGCGTATTTTGTGTGTATAGGAATCTCTACGGCGTGTCGTGCGCGGTTGCCGCTTCGGGCGTGTTGTGTTTCCCCGAATGATTATCAGAGTTAACGGACGGTAACGTTCGCTATCGGTTGCTGGCCCCGGCGAGTTCGCTATGTGCGCGCAAAAACCCCCGGGGCGGCCCGTTCAGGCCGCCACCGGGGGTTGGAGGTGCGGGGTTCAGCCCTCAGCGACGACGTCGAGCGCCACTTTGACGTCCACATCGGGGTGCACGTGCAAAGTGATCGGGTGGCTGCCGATGGCCTTGATGTGGCCCTTCGGCAACCGCACGACGCGCTTGTCGAGGTTCGGGCCGCCGGCCTTGCGGATCGCCGTCACGACGGCGCCCGTGGTGACCGAGCCGAACAGCTTGCCGGAGTCGCTGGCCGTCTTCACCGGCAGCGAGACCGAGCCGAGGCCTTCGATGGCGGCCTTGATCTCGTTGGCGTGCTCGAGGTCGCGGACCTGCTTGGTGTCGCGGGCGCGACGGATGTCGTCGGCCTGCTTCTGCGCCCCACGCGACGCGACGATCGCCAGACCACGCGGGAGCAGGAAGTTGCGGCCGTAGCCGTCCTTGACCTCAACGGTTTCACCGACGGAACCGAGGTGGTCGACGTCAGCAGTCAAAATGAGCTTCATTGTTTCGCCAATTCCGTTCTGCGTTGCGCGCGCTTACCGCGTCGACGAGGTGAAGGGCAGCAAGGCCACCTCGCGGGCGTTCTTGACCGCGATTGCGACGTCGCGCTGGTGCTGGACGCAGTTGCCGGTCACCCGGCGGGCGCGGATCTTGCCGCGCTCGCTGATGTAGGTGCGCAGCAGCTGAGTGTCCTTGTAGTCGATGTCCTGGCCCTTTTTGGAGCAGAACACGCACTTCCGTGCCTTGACCGGCTTTTCCGGCGCCGGACGCCGCTTGGTGGACTTCGCCATGTCTTTCTCTCTCGTTCTGTCGTTCGAAGTTTGTTAGAAGGGGGGCTCGTCGTCGCCGCCGCCGAACGAACCCGACGCCGGGGCGCTGCCCCACGGGTCGTCGCCGCCGGAGCCTCCGCTGCTGCTGCTGCTGCCGCCACCCTGGGGTGCCGACTGACGGGATCCCCCGCCGCCGCCGAAGCCGCCGCCGCCACCGCCGCTGCGGCTGGCTTTGTTGACCTTGGCGGTGGCGTACCGCAGTGAGGGACCGATCTCGTCGACCTCGAGCTCGACGACGGTGCGCTTCTCGCCCTCACGGGTTTCGAATGAACGCTGCTTGAGCCGTCCGCTCACGATCACGCGCGACCCGCGGGTCAGGCTCTCGGCCACGTTCTCGGCCGCCTCCCGCCAGATGTTGCAGCGGAGGAACAGCGCTTCGCCGTCTTTCCACTCGTTGGTCTGGCGGTCGAACTGGCGCGGGGTCGACGCGACGGTGAAGTTCGCGACGGCCGCGCCCGACGGCGTGAAACGCAGTTCGGGGTCGGCAGTCAGGTTTCCGATAACCGTGATGACCGTGTCACCAGCCACAGTGCTCTCCTCAGTCCGTTAGGGCACGCCAACAATCGGCGAATAGTCATGAGTCACGCTGAGCCTACGCAACCGCTCGGACGCGCTGCGACCATTCGTCAACAGGGCTGCCTGGCGACGATGCGGGACGGGGACGCCCACGAGAAGCCAGGCAATTGACGTCAGTGCTTGTCGGTACGCATCACCTTGGTGCGCAGCACCGACTCGTTCAGGCTGAGCTGACGGTCGAGCTCAGACACCGTCGCGGGCTCGGCTTTGAGATCAATCACCGCATAAATGCCTTCGGCGTGCTTGAGGATCTCGTAGGCCAGCCGGCGCTTGCCCCAGATGTCGACCTTCTCCACTGTTCCACCGTCCTTGCGGACGACGTTCAGAAAGGTCTCCAGGGACGGAGCTACGGTGCGCTCGTCGAGAGTGGGGTCGAGGATGACCATCAATTCGTATGGACGCATGGGAACCTCATCACCTCCTATGGTCGTGTGCGGCCGTGGGAATCCCCGCGGCAGGAGGGTCGCCTGCGTCGGCAACCGTCACAGGCTACCGGACGGCGGCCGGACCTGCGAAATCCGCGGCCGCCGCCCGCCGCAGCCCACGTGGGCGCAACCAGGCCGGCAGCCCTTCAGGCGGCGCGTCGGCGGCCCGGTCGAAGACGCCGCCCGCCGGATCGTCTATCCGGCCGTCCCAGCGGACCAGGTCGTCCTCGGGTCGGTAGATCTGGCGGACCACCAGCGCGCAGATGACCAGCACCGCGACGTCGCGCAGCAACACCGTGGTGGTGAACCACTGCTCGGGCAGCCCGCGGTCGGGCACGCTGTAGAGGTAGTACATCCGCGGCACCCACACCAGCGCGTCGATGGTCATCCACGCCAACAGGATCCGCCGGTGCGGCAGCGCCAGCACCGCGAGCGGCACCAGCCACAGCGAGAACTGCGGGCTCCACACCTTGTTGGTCAACAAGAACGCCGCAACCACCAGCAGCGCCAGCTGCGCCAACCGTGGCCGGCGCGGCGCGGTCAGCGCGATGTAAGCGATTGCCGCGCAACTCAACACGAACAACGCCAACACGACGGCGTTGAGGATCTTCGGCGGCTCCCACAGGCCCAGACCCTGGTCGAAACCGGGCCAACCGGTGAGTGACCTCACCACGTTGTAGAGCGAATCCATGTCGTCGCCGCGACGCGCGTTGAGCCGGAAGAACTCCGACCAGCCCCGCGGAAACAGCAGCAGCACCGGAAGATTCACCAGTAGCCAGGTCGCGACCGCGGTCGCGGCGGTACGGGCCACCTCGCGAAGCCTCCCGGTCCGGACACCCAGCACCAGCAACGGGCCGAGGAACAGCAGCGGGTACAGCTTGGCCGCACCACCCAGGCCGATCAAGACGCCGGCCAGCACCGGCCGTCGTCGCGCCCAGGCCAGCAGCCCACCGAGCGCGAAAGCCGTTGCCAGCGCGTCGAAATTGGTGAAGATGTGAAAAATTACCAGCGGCGAGGCGCCCACCAGCGCGGCGTCCCACACCCGTCGTCCGGCCAGCCCGGCGGTGGCCCACAGCGTCGCCAGCCAGGCCAGCGCCAATCCGAGCGCGGCCACGTCGAAGAACACCACCACTTCGGCGACCACCGGTATCGGGATCATCTTGCTGACGGCGGTGTAGGTCTTGGCCAACGACATCGACACGTACTGGTACATCCCGGTGAGAACCGGATATTCCATGAAGCGCAGCGCGGGCTTACCGTCGTAGCGGGTTTGCGGTTTGCCGCTGCTGTCCCGCTCGATCCAGCTCGATTTGTAGGGAAAACGGCCCTGGCTCAACAACTCCGCGCCGTAGAGCGGCACGGTGTCGGAGTAGCAGAGCTCGTAGTACGCCCGCTGGTTCTGCCAGTTCGCCACCCGCTGGTCACCGGGGCCGGTTCCGACCGTCTGCAGGCACGGCGCCTTGGTCGACCACCCCAGCGCCAGAAACACCAGGCCGACCAGGAACATCACCCGCAGTGGCGTGAAGATCCGCGCGCGTCCGATGATCGCGTGCCGGCCCACCGGGCCGCCCACCACATTGGACAGGGCCGCGCCCAGAAAGTCGTTGCGGCTGGGGCAATCCCGGTCATCGGCGGAGCGCAGATCACGTGCCAACTGCCGCGGTGAGATGTCGGCGGGATCCGTCTCGGCGACGGTCACGGCGGGGGCTGCACACCCGGTGCCGGCGCTCCCGGCGGACCCGGTGCCGGCGCTCCCGGCGGAGGAGCGGCCGGCACAACGGGCACCGTGGTCGGCGGACCGATCGGAATCGTGATGCCCGGCGCGATTTCCATCGTCGGCTGGATGACCGTCATCTGCGGCGGCTGCGGTGGTGGCGGCGGCCCGGCCGGCACCCCGGCCGATCCACCGATCTCGGTCGGCTTGGGGAAGGTCTCGTTGGTGGTGCCCTTGAGTGCGCCGTCCATCGTCGACTTCCAGATGTCGGATGGCAGGCCGGATCCGTACACCGCGGCGCCGCCCTTGGTCACCAGCGGCGCGTCGCCGCGCACGGTGCCCACCCAGACCGCCGTCGACAGCGACGGGGTGTAGCCGACCATCCAGGCGTCCTTGTCGGCGTCGGTGTCGCCGAACTGGGTGGTGCCGGTCTTGGACGCCGACGGCCGACCACCGGCCAGCGCGTGGCCGCGTGAATACGAGGCGATCGGTTGCATCGCCGCCGTGACGTTGTCGGCGACGTCCTTGGGGATCCGCTGGTCGCCGGAGTTGTCCGAACCGGCCGCGTCGAACAACACCTTGCCCTCGGCGTTGACCACCTTCTGCACGAAATGCGGGCGGTGGTAGATCCCGGAGTCGGCCAGCGTGGCGTAGGCCGAAGCCATGTCGATCGGGCGAGTTTGATACTGGCCCAGCACGATTCCGTTGTTGGGCGGGCCGCCCTTGCCGTCCTCGGACAGGGTGTGCGAGACGCCCGGGAAGCTTCCCGCGACGCCGGCTTGGTGTGCGGCCTCGGCCACGTCTTCCGGGCCGTTCTTCAGCTTCAGCATGAGCCGGTAGTAGGAGGTGTTGAGGGACCGCTTGAGCGCCTCGGCGATGTTGCAGACCCCGCAGCCTTCACCCTCGACGTTGGTGATCTTGATGCCGTTGACGGTCAGCGGTGAGCTGTCCACCTGGTAGCCCAGGCCGATGCCCTGCTCGAGTGCGGCGATCAACGCGAAGACCTTGAACGACGATCCGGTCTGCAGCCCGGCCTGGGCGAAGTCGAAGCCGTTGGCGTCCGAGCCGCCGTAGTAGGCCTTCACCGAGCCGTTGTGCGGGTCGATCGACACGACCGCGGTCCGCATGTCGGGGTTCTGGCCCTCCAGATATTTCGAGACCGCATTTTCGGCGGCCTTCTGCGCCGTCGGGTCGATGGTCGTGGTGACCTGCAGACCCTGGGTGTTCAGGGTCTGCTCGTCGATGTTGAAGAGCTCCATCAGCTCTTTGGTCACCTGACGCTCGATCAGCCCGTTCGGGCCGGTGGTCTGGTTCTGCTGGCGGGCCTGCTCGGGCGGCACGGTCGGCGGGAACAGCTGCGCCGCGCGGTCTTTCGGTGACAGCGCCTTGTCGTCGACCATCCCGTCGAGCACCCAGTTCCAGCGCTCCTTGGCGCCCTCCAGGTCCACCGCGGGGTCCAGTGTCGACGGTCGCTGGATCAGTGCGGCCAGCAGTGCGCCGTCGGCGATGGTGAGTTGTTCGACGGGCTTGTCGAAGTAGGCCCGCGAGGCCGCCGAGATGCCGTACGCCCCGCGGCCGAAGTAGATGATGTTCAGGTATGCCTGCAGCACATCGTCTTTGGACCACTCGCCGCTCATCTTGGTGGCGATGACGAGTTCCTTGGCTTTGCGGACCAGGCCGCCGACGCCGGCGCGCTGCGCCCCGACCAAGGCGTTCTTGACGTACTGCTGGGTGATGGTGGAGCCACCCTGGGTGTCGCCGCCGAAGATGTTGTTCTTGAACGCCCGCGCGAACCCGGTGAACGAGAAGCCCGGGTTGGAGTAGAAGTTGCGGTCTTCCGCGGCGATCACCGCCTGGCGGACATGGACCGGCACCTGGTCGATGTTGACGTCGACCCGATTGCCTTCGGGTGGAACGATTTTCGCTAGCTCGGAGCCGTCGCTGGCCAGGATGGTCGACACCTGGTTGGTGCGGATGTCACCGGGCTTGGGGATGTCGACGATGGTGTAGGCCATCGCGAAGGTGACGATCGGCAGCAGCACGATCACCACGATGCTCGCGTACAACCCTCGGCGGACCCACCTCCAGTTGACGTGGTTCAGCCATTCCCAGTCCAGGCGCTGAGCCCAGCCCGGAACCGGTGGCTTGCGGCGCGGCGGGCCCTTGCGCACCGGATCGCCCGGCGGCGGCGGGCCGTCGGGCGGCCGCTGCTGACGCCGTGGGGATTTCGCGTCCAATGCGGCCGAGGCCATCTCCAGCGGATCGCGCCGCTCCGACGTCCGCGATGTCGGCCGGCCATCCAGCGCCGCCTTCACGGCGTCGATCGGATCCTTGAAACGATTCGGGGAGTCGTCCTTGACCGGCGGCAGAATCGTGGTCAGCCGGTCGTCTGGCGGTGGGGTGGGACGCGACCGCGGCTGCTTCGACCCGCCAGCAGCCCTGGTCCCCCTCGGGTCACCAGCGGCTGATTGGTCTTGCGGCCCTTCGTTATTCACTGGCCGTGCGGGCGCCGTCGCGCGCCGTCCGGGTGCTGCGCTTGCGCGGCGGGCGCGCCGCGGGTGTCGCGCCGAGCACATACGACTTGACCAGATGATTCCAACTGCAGGTTCGACATACCTCCACCACATGTACCGCGAATTCTTCGAACCGCGACGCTAGCAAGACCAACTCTTCGGCGGTCCGCGCAGACCCCGACACCGCGCCGAGGTGCTCACCGAACACCCACGAGACGAGCGTCAGCTGCTCCTTGCGGCAGATCGGGCACATCACCGAGCTGACCTTGCCGTGGTACTTGGCGGCACGCAGCAGGTACGGGTTGGCGTCGCAGACCTCGGTGACGCCGGTGCGGCCGGAGTAGACCTCCGCGAGCAGCGACCGGCGCTTGAGCGCGTAGTCCACCACCTGCCGCTGCAATCGCACGATGACCAGAGTACGTCCGCATGGACGGTGCGGAGAGGTAGGTCGGTCACGTTTTGGGGCTACACAGGGCTGACCTCACTGAAGGCGCGTATCGAAACGACGCAGCCCTGCAACATCGCGACTCTAGGATCATCGCGTGGCTAAGTGGCTTGGAACGCCCGCGGCTCGCGGCGGCACGACGGCAACCCGCGCCCGGGACGTGGACCGACAGGACACCTGTCGGGTGCTGGACAACGGCCTCAGCAGTGGCGAGCTCACGATGGAGGAGCACCGCGAGCGGGTGAGCGCCGCCACCAAAGCGGTAACACTGGGCGACCTCCGCGGCCTCATCGACGATCTCCAACACGACAGCGCCCTGGTACCCGCGCTGCAACGCGACAAGCCCTCCGGGCTGACGGCCCTGTTCCGATCGCGCACCCAGCGCGGCCGGGTGGCGTTGGTAGTGCCGTTACTCGCAGCGCTGCTGCTCGGCATCGGGATCGGCTGGGGAATCTACGGCGACACCAATTCACCGTTCGAGCTGGCCGGCGACCCCGGCGCCAAGCCCGACGGCGTGGCACCGGTGGTGCTGAGGCCGCCCACACAGCTTCAGTCAGTGGGCGGGCTGACCGGCCTGATCGACCAGGCGCGCAAGAGGTTCGGGAATGTGGTCGGCTACCGGTTGATCGTCTACCCGACGTACGCCTCCTTCGAGCGGCCCGATCCGTCGGACGACCGGCGGATGCTCGACTCGGACTACCGCGGCGGATGGGACGATCCGACGAACCGGGCCAGGAACGGTGCCGACGGGCCAGACGCCGTCGACCTCAGCAAATTCGACATCCCGACCGTGGTGGGCATCATGCGTGGCGCTCCTGACTCCCTGCACATCAAGCGGGCCGAGGTGAAGAACACCTACCTGATCATCGAGCCCGCCCGAAACCCCGTCACGCCCGGAGCCTTGACGCTGTCGGTTCACGTTTCCAGTGAATACGGCAGCGGCTCGATGACGTTCGCGGGTGACGGCACCATCAAACGGGTGGATCTGCCCTCGTAGCACTCACGAAGCGGCGCTGGGCAGAAACGCCGACCTGACCGGCTCGACCGGCCGGCCGGCGCGCACGGCGTCGTCGAGCAGGCCGCGTTCGGCAAGGATCGGGCGCACGCCTTCGCCGAAGACAAACGCCTCTTCGAGGTGCGGATAGCCGGACAGGATGAAGTGGTCCAGACCGAGCGCGGCGTATTCGGCGATCCGGTCGGCGACCTCGGCGTGCGACCCGACCAGCGCGGTGCCGGCGCCACCGCGGACCAGCCCGACACCCGACCACAGGTTGGGAGAGATCTCCAGCTGCCGGGCATCCACCCCAGCCCGGTAATCGTCGCCGCCACCGTGCAGTTGACGCATCCGGCGCTGCCCCTCGGACTCCGAGCGGGCCAGTGACTGCTGGGCAGCGGCCACGGTCTCGGGGCTCAGCGCCCCCAGCAACCGCTCCGCCTCGGCCCAGGCCTGCTCGCTGGTGTCGCGGGAGATGACGTGCAGCCGAATGCCGTAGGTCAGGGTCCGGCCCTGCGCGGCGGCCAGGCCGCGGATCCAGTCGAGCTTCTCGCTGACTTGCTCAGGTCGCTCGCCCCAGGTCAGGTAGGTGTCGGCGTAGCGCGCCGCGACGTCACCCGCCTCCGGTGACGAACCGCCGAAGAAGACGCCCGGCAGCGGATCGGGCCGGCGCCCCAACGACGCCTGCTCGACGCGCAGGTGCTCTCCGGTCACGGTCACCGGCGCCTCGGCCGTCCACAGCTGCCGGACGATGTCGAGGAACTCGGCGCACCGGGCGTAACGGTCCTTCTTCTCCAGGAAGTCGCCGAACGCGCGTTGCTCGGCGCTTTCACCGCCGGTGACGACGTTCAGCAGCAGCCGGCCTTGGGACTGCCACTGGAAGGTGGCCGACATCTGCGCGGCCAGCACGGGACTGATCAACCCCGGGCGAAACGCCACCAGATATTTCAGCGTCTCGGTGCTGCCGATCAGCATGGCGGTGGTCAGCCAGGCGTCTTCGCACCACAGCCCGGTCGGCGTCAGCACGGCCTCGAAACCGTTGGCCTCTGCGGCCTGGGCCAGCTGGATGAGGTATTTCAGGTCGGCCGGCCGGTCGCCGCGCATGCCGCTGCCGTGCCCGCCGGCGATCAGGTTCCGGGAGTCGCCGTAGGTCGGGAGAAACCAGTGCAGATGAATGGGCACGTTGTCTGGTTATGCCTGGCAGGGTCCGATTTCGCCAGGCTTGCATCCGGTGTGATTCGAATTCGATTGGCGCGTGTGCGACCGGCGGTTGAACGGAACGGGAACAGCAGCCGACGCCCGAAGTAGCGGCGAATATATCGGGCCGATACTATGCAGCGAGACAGTTTCTCGACATAACAGCGACGCAATCGGTGCAGCAAAGGAGGCGACTCGATGCTCGAGCTTGCCATCCTGGGACTCCTGCTCGAGTCGCCCATGCATGGCTACGAGCTACGTAAACGGTTGACCGGTCTGCTCGGGGCGTTCAGGGCATTTTCCTACGGCTCGCTGTATCCCGCACTGCGGCGGATGCAGGCCGACGGACTGATCGCCGAGAACGCCGCCCCGGCTGGAACCCCGGTACGTCGGGCCCGGCGCGTGTACGAGATGACCGACGCGGGCCGGCAGCGCTTCAGCGAGCTGGTGGCTGATACCGGGCCGCAGAACTACTCCGACGACGGGTTCGGCGTGCACCTGGCTTTTTTCAACCGCACACCCGCTGAAGCGCGGATGCGCATCCTGGAGGGCCGTCGCCGCCAGGTCGAAGAACGACGAGAAGGTCTGCGTGAAGCCATTGCGCGGGCCAGTAGTTCGCTAGACCGCTACACCCGCCAGCTGCACCAACTCGGGCTGGAGTCCAGCGAGCGCGAAGTCAATTGGCTCAACGAGCTGATCGCGGCCGAACGTTTAGCGCAGAGCAGCGCTGAGCAGGCCTGAGCCGAACAATCCCCCCAAGAAAGAATGGAGTACGCCGTATGAGTGAGCAGAACGCGCCGCAGGCGTCCACCGAGGTCCGAGTTGCCATTGTCGGCGTCGGCAACTGCGCGTCCTCGCTGGTACAGGGCGTCCAGTATTACTACGACGCGGACGAGAACAGTGCCGTGCCGGGTCTGATGCACGTGAAGTTCGGCCAGTACCACGTCCGCGACGTCAAGTTCGTCGCCGCGTTCGACGTGGATGCCAAGAAGGTCGGCTTCGATCTCTCCGAGGCGATCTTCGCGTCGGAGAACAACACCATCAAGATCTCCGATGTGCCGCCGACCAACGTGACGGTCCAGCGCGGCCCGACCCTCGACGGCATCGGCAAGTACTACGCCGAGACGATCGAGATCTCCGACGCCGAGGCCGTCGACGTGGTGAAGACACTCAAGGACGCGAACGTCGACGTCATGGTGTCCTACCTGCCGGTGGGATCGGAGCAGGCCGACAAGTTCTACGCCCAGTGCGCGATCGACGCGGGCGTGGCGTTCGTCAACGCGCTGCCGGTGTTCATCGCCTCCGACCCGGTGTGGGCCAAGAAGTTCACCGATGCCGGCGTGCCGATCGTCGGTGACGACATCAAGAGCCAGGTCGGTGCGACGATCACGCACCGCGTGATGGCCAAGCTGTTCGAGGACCGCGGCGTGCAGCTCGACCGCACCATGCAGCTCAACGTCGGCGGCAACATGGACTTCCTCAACATGCTGGAGCGCGAGCGGCTCGAGTCGAAGAAGATCTCCAAGACCCAAGCCGTGACGTCGAACGTGCAGCGTGAGTTCAAGACCAAGGACGTGCACATCGGCCCGTCCGACCACGTCGGCTGGCTCGACGACCGCAAGTGGGCCTACGTCCGTCTCGAGGGCCGCGCCTTCGGTGACGTGCCGTTGAACCTGGAGTACAAGCTCGAGGTGTGGGACTCGCCCAACTCGGCCGGCGTGATCATCGACGCGGTGCGCGCGGCGAAGATCGCCAAGGACCGTGGCATCGGCGGGCCGGTCGTCCCGGCCTCGGCCTACCTGATGAAGAGCCCGCCGAAGCAGCTGCCCGACGACATTGCGCGGGCGCAGCTCGAGGAATTCATCATCGAGGGCTGATTCCTCTCGTTTGGCCGCGAGCGTAACGCCAGGGCGCTTTTCGACTCAGAAAGTCGCCCCAGCGTTACGCTCGCGGTTTTTTGCCTGCACGATTCAACAGACACAGTGCTGAGCAAGTGCTTAGCATCATGTCTCTATGAAGGTTCAGCCCGCCGCGTTCCTGCGCACCACGTTGCCGATCGACCTGTCGCGGCTCGAAGACCTGGACGGCGGTCGCTACCATTCGATCTGGCTGCCCGACCACATGGTCAGCTTCTGGCCGGACTCGATTTGGACCCCTGAATTCACCGACCTGGCAACGGTTTCGCCCTCACCGCATCGCCATCTCGATGGGCTCGCCGTCGCGGCGGCGGCCGCGGCTCTGACCGAGAACGTGCCGCTGGTGTCCGCCGTCGTCGACACTGTCCGCCGCCACCCCGCGATGCTGGCCCAGACCGCGCTGACCATCGACCACATCGCTCGCGGACGGTTCGTCCTCGGCGTCGGCAGCGGCGAAAGCGAGAACACCCTGCCGTACGGGTTCGACTTCGCCCGGCCGGTGGCCCGTTTCGAGGAAGCGCTGCAGGTGATCCGGCTGCTCTGGGAGAGCGACGGTCCGGTCGACTTCAACGGTCGGTTCTACACCCTGCGGCACGCCCGGTTGGACACCGAGCCGTACGAAGGACGGCTTCCGCAGATCTGGATCGGGGCCAGCGGCCCCCGCATGCTCGACATCGCGGGCCGCTACGCCGACGGCTGGTGGCCTGCGGGCGCCTGGACCCCTGAGCACTACGGTGAAATGCTCAGCGCGGTAAGGGCATCCGCGGAGCGCGCCGGCCGTGATCCGCTGGCGATCACCCCGTGTTTCATCCAGGTCTGTCTGATCGGCGAGGACGACGCCGCGCTGGCCGAAATTCTGAAAGCGCCGCTGGTGAAGGCCTTCCTGCTGCAGGTATCCGCGGAGACGTTGCGCGGCTTCGGTTTCGAGCATCCGATGGGCCCCGAATGGCGGGGATTCCAGGACATCGACCCCGGGGTGCTGACCCGCGAGCGTCTGGTCGAATTCATGGCCGAGGCGCAGCCCGAGATGCTGCTCGCCGTGGTGCCGCACGGCACACCGAAGCAGGTGGCGGCGATCATCAAGACGTTCGTGGACGCGGGGCTGCGCGTTCCCAAGATCCTCGACTACGGCGCAATGGCCGGCGTCGCTCATGCCGCGGCGTCGATGGCCAATGTCGTTGCGGCAGAAGATGAGTTACTTGCGCTGTGCGGAGACGTCCGGTGACCCTGAACGCCGCGGAACTGTTGGCCTCCGCTTCGGCGGAGACGGGTCTGAGTGACTACGGCGACCCCACGCTGCCGGACCGTTTCACGGTCGCCGTGGAGCATCTGAACGGTCTCGGGATGGACAGCACCGGTGAGGCCGCGGCGGCCGGGGTCTGCCGGTGGCTGCTGACGTCGCGACTGGAATTCCTGCAGGACCGCAACCGCTACCCGGTGGCCGACGAGGTGATCGAAGCGCCGATGTTCGTCACCGGCGAACCCCGTTCGGGCACAACGCTGATGCACGCGCTGATGTCGGTCGACCCCGGTGCGCGGGCGCTGCGGTTCTGGGAGGTGATGTACCCGTCGCCGCCGCCCGGCCTGGCCGACGAGCCCGACCCGCGGCGAGCGCGCGCCGACGACGACTGGCGTGAGATCAATGCCAAAATGCCCAAGTGGTTGCACAGCCACCCGTACAACGACATGCTCGGCGACGGTCTACCGGAAGACGAGCGCACCTGGGCGTTCGACTTCAGGGTGATGACACCGACCGCCTGGTGGCGGGTGCCGATGCAGTCGCTGGTCGGCGGCCTGGCCACCGACGCCGCGGCCCAGTACCGGCTGCACAAGGCGATGCTTCAGCAGCTGCAATACAGCCGGCCGCGAAAGTACTGGGTTCTCAAGGGCTTTCACGGCTTCCGGCTGGCCGAGATGTTCGAGACGTATCCCGACGCTACGTTGGTCTGGCTGCACCGCGACCCGGTACAGGTGGCCGCATCGCGGACGATGATGATGGCCGACATTGCCGAGGGCATGTTCGGTCCGGTCGATCTGCATGCACAGGCCAAGCTGCATCTCGAGTTGACCCGTGCCGGCGTGGCCAACACCATGACCCACCCGATGGTCGACGACCCGCGGATCCTGCACGTCCGCTACACCGACTTCGTCGCCGATCAGGTCGCGACGGTCCGCCGCTACTACGAGTTCAGCGGCCGCGAGCTGACACCGCACGCCGAGCGGGCGATGCGGACCTACCTCGCGGAGAACCGCGGCGATCGGCACGGCAAGTTCCGTTACTCGACTCAGCTGCTGGTCGACATCGGTGAAGACCTGGACGCGCTACACGAGGAGTTCCGGCCATTCCGTGAGCGCTTCGGTGTCGAGATCGAGAACCGGGGTTGACGTGACGCACGAGCACCTGTCCGTGCACAACGTCACGTTCTACGGCGCAACACTGTCGGAGTTGCAGAGGTATTGGACCGACCTCGGGGTGACGCGGCTGAGTATTCTGGACAGCCAGCTGCCCGAGGTGTCAAAGCTGTTGCAGCACAGCGACTATACCGTCGAGGCGGTCTACCATCTGTTCTCCGATCCGGCCGAACTGGACCGGGTGATCGACGCGGCCGCCGCGGCCGGCGCCCGGACGGTGTACCTGCTCACCGGCGGACGCGGTGCGCTCACCTGGCCGCAGGCCGCGCAGCGCTTCTGCGAATTGGTCGCGCCCTGCGTGGGACGCGCGAAGGACTCGGGCGTGGCGCTGGCGATCGAGAATGCGTCGAGCCTGTACGCCGACCTCCATATCGCTCACACGCTGCGCGACACCGTCGCACTGGCCGAAATGAGCGGACTGGACATCTGCGTCGACGTGTTCCACTGCTGGGCCGAGGGCGACGTCGCCGAGCAGTTGCAGCGGGCACTACCCCGCACCCGCTTGATCCAGCTCAGCGATTACGTTCTCGGCGACCGGTCGCTGCCCGGCCGTGCGGTGCCCGGTGACGGCGCGATACCGATTGAATCCATTGTCGCGCAGGCATTGTCGAGTGGATATGCCCACGGGTTCGACCTGGAGCTGATCGGCCCGCGCATCGACACAGAGGGCCGGCTCGAAGCGGCCCGGCGCGCATGTGCTGTCGTTGGGGCGATGCTCGACAAGTTGGGTGCGTGAGGTGGCCTTCGGTGACGGCGACGACGACGCCGCGCTGCGTGCCGCGTGGGCCACGTTCTGCGCGCAACTGCGCGACGCGGGCGAACACGTCTTCAAAGACGCCAACGCCCAGTCGGGGTGAGCAGCGCGTCGACGCCTTCCGATTCCTGACTCAAAACCTTGGCCAAGCTTTCGATTTGGCGTTGGAGACCCGCGACCCTCGCTACCCGGCGTTGCACACGTTCTGCGGGCCGACCCGCAAGCTCGGTGGTGACTGCGGCGACTTCACCTATCAGCAGGCCTGGATCGATGGTCACTCGACGTACCGGCTGACCGGGACTCGGGGCACCGCGCGCTTCTTCAATGTCACCGTCCAGGGTCGCCGCACCCCCGGGCCGGGTGTGCTGCACGAACCGTTCGGCGACACGCCCGAGGCGAACATCACTGACCTCGAGGTCGATGACGGGCACTTCGAGCTCTACGTCGGCGGCCCCGAACGCGCCGGCAACTGGCTGGCCACGACTCCCGAGTCACGAAAGCTGTTCATTCGCCAGGGGTTTGACCGCTGGGACGAGCGGCCGGCGCAGTTCCGCATCGAACGGGTCGACATGACGGCGCCCAAGCCGCTGCCGACGGCACAGGTGATGGTCGACGCGATGGGCTGGGCTGGCGACTTCGTCACCGGTCTGATGGCGGACTGGCCCGAGTATCCGTTCCGCTACGGCGGCGTGGACGCCGAGAGGCCGAACACCTTTCCACGCGTCGACACGACCGGCTCCGACGCCAAGCGCGGCCGGGCCGCGGCCAACATGTACTGGGAGCTCGATCCCGACCAGGCGCTGATCGTCGAATTCGACGCCCACGACGGGTTGTGGATGCTGACTAACATGGGGGTCTTCTTCAACAGCATGGACTACCTGTACCGGCCGGTGAGTTACACGCCGAGCCGGACCGCCGTCGACGGCGACGGACGCGTCCGCCTGGTTATGGCGCACCGTGATCCGGGTGTGCAGAACTGGTTGGACACTCAGGGATTCGAGCGCGGCAACCTGACCTACCGGCACATGCTCGAAGGCCAACCCGCCCTGCTGAGCACCCGGGTGGTCTCCTACGACGACCTGGGCGACGCACTGCCGCCGGACACCCCGCTGTTCACCGAGGCCGAGCGGGCCGCCGCGATGTGGGAACGCTTCCGTGGTATTCGCCGCCGGTACGTCCTTTAGTGTCGGGAGTCATGACCGAGATCTCCGACGACGAGCTGTTGGGCCTGTCCGAATTCGGCCTGCTGGCCGAGAACGCCGAGCAGGCCGGTGCCAGCGGACCGCTGCCGTCAGTACGCCGGATCGAGGCGGGCGGCATCAGTGCGCTGCAGTGGGGCGAGGAGCCGCCGCGGGTGGTGTTCTTCCACGGTGGCGGGCAGAACGCCCATACCTGGGACACCGTGATCGTCGGGCTCGGCGTACCTGCGCTGGCGGTCGACCTGCCCGGCCACGGCCACTCGGCCTGGCGCGAAGACGGCGACTACTCGCCGCAGAACAACGCGGCCGCGGTGCAGCCGGTGGTCCGCGACCTGGCCCCGGACGCCGAGCTGGTCGTCGGCATGTCGCTGGGTGGGCTGACCGCGATCGGGCTGGGCGCGATCGCGCCGCAGCTGGTTCGTGAGCTCGTACTGGTCGACGTCACCCCGTCGGCGCTGCGCCGCTACGCGGAGATGACCACCGAACAGCAAGGCACGGTCGCGCTGGTGGCCGGCGAGCGCACCTTCCCCAGCTTCGACGCGATCCTCGAGGTGACGACCGCCGCGGCGCCGCATCGCGATCGGAAGTCGTTGCGGCGCGGAGTATTTCACAACTCCCGTCGGCTCGAGGACGGCAACTGGACCTGGCGGTACGACAACATCCGCAAAATCCCCGACTTCGACGGCCTGTGGGAGGACTTCGCGGGACTGTCGACGCCGGTCCGGCTGGTGCGCGGCGGCACGTCACCGTTCGTCAGCGACGAGGACGCCGAGGAATTGGCCCGCCGCGCGCAGCAGTTCCGTGGCATTCAGATCGTCGAAAATTCAGGTCACTCGGTGCAGAGCGACCAGCCGCGGGTGTTGACCGAGATCCTGCGCGGCGTGCTCGCGGGCTAGTTGCGGCGCGCGCCTACGGTGGGTGGCATGACTTCGCCCGCCCGGCCGATCCGCATCGGCGTCCAGTTGCAGCCTCAGCACTCCCCCGACTACGGCAACCTGCGTGACGCGGTGCGCCGATGTGAGGACATCGGCGTCAACATCGCTTTCAACTGGGACCACTTCTTCCCGCTGTACGGCGACCCGGACGGCGCGCACTTCGAATGCTGGACCATGCTCGGCGCCTGGGCGGAGCAGACCTCCCGCATCGAGCTGGGCGCGCTGGTCACCTGCAACTCCTATCGCAACCCCGAACTGCTCGCCGACATGGCCCGCACCGTCGACCACATCTCGGGTGGCCGGCTGATCCTCGGCATCGGATCGGGCTGGAAGGACCGGGATTACGAGGAGTACGGCTATGAGTTCGGCACCGCCGGCGGCCGGCTGGACGAGCTGGGCGCCGCGTTGCCCCGGATCAGCGACCGGCTGACGAAGCTGAATCCGGCGCCGATCCGCGACATCCCGGTGCTGATCGGCGGCAAAGGCCCGAAGAAGACGTTGCGCCTGGTCGCCGAGCACGCCGACATCTGGCACGGCTTCACCACAGTCGAGAGCTACCCGCAGGCCGCCGAGATCCTGGCCGAGCACTGCCGGGCCGTCGGTCGCGATCCCGACGCGATCGAGCGCAGCGCCGGCGTCAGCGAGAAGACCCCGCTCGAGGACGCCGAGGGGCTCGCCGCCTTGGGCGTGACACTGCTGACCATCGGCGTCAACGGACCCGACTACGACCTGAGCGACGCCGAGGCGCTGTGCCGGTGGCGTGACCGGGCATGAGGGCCGGCGCGTCGAAACTGGCTGCGCTGCTGGTCACGATTCTGCTGACCTACTCTCTGGCTCCCTGCGCCCCGGCCGGCGCCGACAACAACCTCTGCAAACCGGTCGGTAAAGAAGGCGTGGTCGCACTACCGCGGAAACTGGCCGCCGCCAACCGCCCACGTGAGGACAAATACACCACCGCCGACGTCGAGCCGCTCAGCTCGGTCAACATCAACGCGCTGGGCCTGCGCACCCCCGGGACGCTGATGGTCGGCACCCAACCCGGCGGGCCGCCGACCAGCTGTCTGGACGGATCGGGCCGCTACACCGGTTACGACAACGAACTGCTGCGGGCGATCGCCGCCAAGCTGGGTTTGCAGGTCGTCTTCTCCGGTACCGAATTCTCCGGCCTGCTCGCGCAGGTCGCGGCGCGGCGCTTCGACGTCGGCTCGTCGTCGATCATGGCCACCGAAGCACGCCGTCGCACAGTCGGTTTCACCAACGGCTACGACTTCGGTTACCTGTCGCTGATCGTGCCGTCCGGGTCACCGCTGGACAGCTTCGAGGACCTGGCCCCCGGCCAGCGGATCGGCGTGGTTCAGGGCACCGTCGAAGAGGCCTACGTCGTCGACACCCTGCACATGGAGCCGGTGAAATTCCCCGACTTCACCACCGTGTACACCAGCGTCAAAACCCACCAGATCGACGCCTGGGTGGCCCCGGCGATGGAGGCCACCAACGTGATGCGGCCCGGGGACGCCGCCTCGATCGCCGCCTACACCTTCGGCCTGGGCAACTTCGTGGCCTACGCGGTGTCCAAGGACAACCAGGCGCTGATCGCCGCGCTCAACGCCGGTCTGGACGCCGTGATCGCCGACGGCACCTGGTCGCAGCTGTACACCGACTGGGTTCCGCGACCGCTGCCGCGTGGCTGGCATCCAGGTTCGAGATCGGCTCTGACGCCGCACCTCCCGAATTTCGCGGCGATCGCCGAACGCAATCACCGCACCATCGACGAGGCGCCGCCACCCAAGTCGACGCTGGTGCAGCTGCGCGACTCGTTCTTCGACTGGGAGCTCTACAAGCAGGCGATTCCGGCGATGATCACGACGGGTCTGCCGAACACGGTGTTCCTGACCGTCAGCTCCGGCGTGATCGGGCTTGTGGTCGGCATGTCGCTGGCTGTCGCCAGCATCTCGCGGACCCGCTGGTTGCGCTGGCCGGCGCGGATCTACACCGACATCTTCCGCGGCCTGCCCGAGGTGGTGATCATCCTGCTGATCGGGCTGGGGATCGGTCCGATCGTGGGCGGGCTGACCAACAACAACCCCTATCCGCTGGGCATCGCCGCGCTGGGGCTGACCGCAGCGGCCTACGTCGGTGAGATCTTCCGCTCGGGCATCCAGAGCGTCGAGGCCGGCCAACTGGACGCGGCCCGGGCGCTGGGGCTGAGCTACCGCGCCGCGATGCGGATGATCGTGATTCCGCAGGGCATCCGGCGGGTGCTGCCCGCGCTGGTCAACCAGTTCATCGCGCTGCTGAAAGGGTCCGCGCTGGTGTACTTCCTGGGTCTGATCGCCGGCCAGCGTGAGTTGTTCCAGGTCGGCCGCGACCTGAATGCGCAGACCGGCAGCCTGTCGCCGCTGGTCGCCGCGGGCGCGTTCTATTTGCTCCTGACCATCCCGCTGACCCATCTGGTCAACGTCGTCGACCACCGGCTGCGGCATGGCCGGCCCGCGACCGAGCCGGCGTTGGTTACGACTCAGGAGATGACATGACCGGGTCGGTAGCGTTGGCGGGCAAGGGAATTCACCTCGCGTTCGGTCACAACCAGGTGCTGCGCGGGGTGGACATCGCTGCTCCCGCCGGCAATACCGTCGCGGTGATCGGGCCGTCGGGTTCCGGCAAGTCGACTCTGCTGCGCACGTTGAACCGGCTGCACGAACCCGACCGGGGTGACATCCTGCTCGACGGCAAATCCGTGCTGGCCGACGATCCCGACCGGGTGCGGCAACGGATCGGCATGGTGTTCCAGCATTTCAACCTCTTCCCACATCTCAGCGTGCTCGACAACGTGATGCTGGCGCCGCGCAAGCTCAAACGTCTCTCCGGTGACGCGGCCCGCGAATCGGCGCTGGCCCAGCTGGATCGGGTCGGGATGAAACACAAGGCGCAGAGCCGGCCCGGTGCCCTCTCGGGCGGTCAGCAGCAGCGCGTCGCGATCGCGCGGGCACTGGCCATGGCGCCGCAGGTGATGCTCTTCGACGAGGCAACCTCGGCGCTGGATCCCGAACTGGTCAAAGGCATCCTGGCGCTGATCACCGATCTGGGCTCCGACGGCATGACGATGCTGGTGGTGACGCATGAGATGGCGTTCGCCCGGTCGACATCGGACACGGTCGTGTTCATGGATCACGGTCAGGTGGTGGAGACCGGGCCGCCGGCGCAGATCTTCGAGGCCGCAGCTACCGAACGTCTGCAACGCTTCTTGTCGCAGGTGCTGTGACAGCAAAACCCAATTGT
>NZ_PKEK01000082.1 GCF_002863225.1 Mycobacterium sp.
GTGTCAGCAAGACGTTTCCCATCGCGTTCGAGTCCGAGGCTGAGGGCGTGTAGGCGGATCTGCAGGGCGAGCAGATTCTCGATCCGCCGCAAGCTGCTGGCCGCCGCGCTCACGCCGACGCCTTTTCATCGCCTACGAGCTCCGAGATGCTGGTGCCAAGGAACGCGGCCGCTTCCCGGAGTTCGTCGACCCGCCAGGCAACCTTGCCGCTCATACGACGGTGGATCGCAGGCTGAGACAACTTCAGATGTGCGGCCAGTGCGCCTTGCGTGGAGTCGATGCGGGCGAGGCCTACGCGAATAGCTCGCGTCGTGCCGCTGGAGCTATGTGCATAACGCATAGAGAAGTTTTAGCCCTTGGAGCGTTATCTTGCAAGGGCTACGCGACGCGGGCGTGTCGCTCAGTAAAAATCTAGGGCGATATCTTGCGAGTATTCGCTCACTGAGTATCATTTCCGCTATGAGCAACGTACTTGAGTTTCCTGAGCCCCAGAGCGGCGGTTTCCGCGCCGAGGTTGCGGGCCGTCTACGCCAGGCAATCGCCGCGCGGAACATCAAGAAGGGCGCAGTCGCCGAGATGATCGGGATGAACTTCACGTCTTTCTCGAAGCGAGTCAACGGCCGTCTGGCCATAGATGTTGACGAAGCCGAGATCATCAGCGACGCCATCGGTGTCAATCGCGACTGGTTGCTGACCGGCAACGGGTTAATGCTCGACCCGGAATGGGTGCCCCCGGCAGGATTCGAACCTGCGGCCTTCTGCTCCGGAGGCAGACGCTCTATCCCCTGAGCTACGGGGGCGCACGCGAAAACTGCTGCGCCAACGGGCCACGACAGACTAACGCATCACAGCGCCCGGCCGGGCATCGGAATGGATTCGAAGCCAGCGGACCTCAGCCCATAGGATGGCCTGCGTGAATCCCGCCGATCTGGCCGAGCTGCTGAAGGTCACCGCCACCGCGGTGCTGACCCAGCATGCGCTCGACATCACCGCGCTGCCCGCGGTGATCGCCGTCGAGCGACCACGCAACCCCGAGCACGGTGATTACGCCAGCAACTTGGCGCTGCAGGTGGCCAAGAAGGTCGGCGCCAACCCCCGCGAGCTGGCCGGATGGCTCGCCGACGCGCTGGCCGCAGCCGACGGCATCGCCTCCGCGGAGGTCGCCGGCCCGGGCTTCATCAACCTGCGGCTGGACGCCTCGGCGCAGGGCCTGATCGTCAACAACGTGATCGATGCCGGGCAGAGCTACGGCCACGCTGACACCGAAGCCGGCCACAAGATCAACCTCGAGTTCGTCTCGGCCAACCCGACCGGCCCGATCCACATCGGCGGTACCCGCTGGGCCGCCGTCGGCGACGCGCTTGGCCGGCTGCTCACCACGCAGGGCGCCGACGTGGTCCGCGAGTACTACTTCAACGACCACGGCACGCAGATCGACCGCTTCGCCAACTCGCTGATCGCCGCGGCCAAGGGCGAGCCCACGCCGAAGGACGGCTACGCGGGCAACTACATCGCCGACATCGCCGCGCAGATCGTGGCGCAGGTGCCCGACGCGTTGAGCCAGCCCGAGCTCGAGCAACACGAGACGTTCCGGCGCATCGGGGTCGACCTGATGTTCGCCCACATCAAGAAATCGCTGCACGAGTTCGGCACCGACTTCGACGTCTTCACCCACGAAGACTCGATGCACACCAGCGGCCGCGTGGACCAGGCGATCGAGCGGCTGCGCGCGAACGGCAACATCTACGAGAAGGACGGCGCAACCTGGTTGCGCACCAGCGCCTTCGGCGACGACAAAGACCGCGTGGTGATCAAGAGCGACGGCAACCACGCCTACATCGCCGGCGATCTCGCCTACTACCTGGACAAGCGCAGCCGCGGATTCGACCTGTGCATCTACATGCTCGGCGCCGACCACCACGGCTACATCTCCCGGTTGAAGGCCGCCGCCGAAGCATTCGGCGACAACCCCGGCACCGTCGAAGTGCTGATCGGCCAGATGGTCAACCTGGTCCGCGACGGGCAGCCGGTGAAAATGAGCAAGCGGGCCGGCACCGTGATCACCCTGGACGACTTGGTCGAGGCGATCGGTGTCGACGCCGCCCGCTACAGCCTGATCCGCTCCTCGGTGGACACCCCGATCGACATCGACCTGGCCTTGTGGTCGTCGGCGTCCAACGAGAACCCGGTCTATTACGTGCAATACGCGCACGCACGGCTCTCCGCGCTGGCTCGCAACGCCGCCGAACTCGGGCTGATCCCCGACACCGCTCACCTGAATGTGCTCACCCACGACAAAGAGGGCGCGCTGATCCGCAACCTCGGCGAATTCCCCCGCGTGCTGAAAACCGCTGCCGCGCTCCGTGAACCGCACCGGGTCTGCCGCTACCTCGAAGATCTGGCGGGTGACTATCACCGGTTCTACGACGCGTGCCGGGTGCTGCCGCAGGGTGACGAAGAACCGAACGAACTGCACACCGCGCGCTTGGCGCTCTGCCAGGCGACCCGGCAGGTCATCGCCAACGGCCTGGCCATCCTTGGCGTCAGCGCCCCGGAGCGGATGTGAACGCGCACCCAGCCGGCCCCCGTCACGCCGAAGATTCCCATCACTCCGGCGTGCCGCCGCGCCCGGAGTCTGCCGAAGAGCTTCTGCTCCTAGCGCCGAATGTGTGGCCGCGCAACACCGTTCGCGGCGACGACGGCGTCGTCAGCATCGCCGGTGTTTCGCTACAATCGTTGGCCCAGGACTACGGCACCCCGTTGTTCGTGATCGACGAGGACGATTTCCGGTCGCGCTGCCGCGAGATCGCGGCCGCCTTCGGTGGCGGCACCAACGTGCACTACGCCGGAAAAGCCTTCCTGTCGAGTGAGATCGCCCGCTGGATCAATGACGAAGGGTTGTCGCTGGACGTCTGCACCGGCGGCGAGATGGCGGTGGCGCTTCACGCCGACTTTCCGCCCGAGCGAATCGCATTGCACGGCAACAACAAATCGGTTGCCGAACTGACCACGGCCGTCAAGACCGGGATCAAGACCGTCGTCGTGGACTCGATGATCGAGATCGAGCGGCTGGACGCCATCGCCGGTGAGGCGGGTGTCGTGCAGGACGTCCTGGTCCGGGTGACGGTCGGGGTGGAAGCCCACACCCACGAGTTCATCTCCACCGCCCACGAGGACCAGAAGTTCGGGCTGTCGCTGGCCAACGGCGCTGCCATGGCCGCCATCCGACGGGTGTTCGCCACCGACCACCTCCGACTCGTCGGCCTGCACAGCCACATCGGCTCGCAGATCTTCGACGTCGGTGGGTTCGAGATCGCCGCCCATCGCGTGATCGGGCTGCTGCGCGACGTGGTCGCCGAGTTCGGAGTCGACAAGACGGCGCAGATCGCCAGCGTCGACCTCGGTGGGGGCCTTGGCATCTCGTATCTGCCCAACGACGATCCGCCGCCGGCGAGCGAACTCGCCGAAAAGCTCAGTGACATCGTGCGTAGCGAATCCGCGGCCGTGGGCCTGCCGGCGCCCAGATTGGTCGTCGAACCCGGCCGCGCGATCGCCGGTCCCGGAACGATCACCCTCTACGAGGTCGGCACCGTCAAAGACGTCGGCGTCAGCGCGACGGCGAATCGCCGCTACGTCAGCATCGACGGTGGCATGAGCGACAACATCCGCACCTCGCTGTACGACGCGGACTACGACGTGCGCTTGGTGTCCCGTACCTCAGAAGCTGGACCGATACTCGGTCGTGTTGTCGGAAAGCATTGTGAGAGCGGCGATATCGTGGTCCGCGACGCATGGGTGCCGGACGACATCGCGCCCGGTGATCTGGTCGCGGTCGCGGCGACCGGCGCGTACTGCTATTCGCTGTCGAGTCGATACAACTTGATCGGCCGCCCCGCCGTGGTGGCCGTGCGAGATGGAGCGTCCCGTCTGATCCTGCGCAGGGAGACGGTCGACGATCTGCTGAGTCTGGAAGTGAGGTGAGCCGTGAGTGATGCGGAAAAACCGGTCGGTGTAGCGGTATTGGGACTGGGCAATGTGGGCAGCGAGGTTGTCCGCATCATCGAGGAGAGCGCCGACGATCTGGCCGCTCGCGTCGGTGCGCCGCTGGTGCTGCGTGGTATCGGGGTACGCCGGGTGGCAGACGATCGTGGGGTGCCTGCTGATCTGCTCACCGACGACATCGACGCACTGGTCTCCCGCGACGACGTCGACATCGTCGTCGAGGTGATGGGGCCGGTGGAGCCGTCCCGCAAGGCGATCCTGTCCGCTCTCGAACATGGCAAGTCCGTGGTGACGGCCAATAAGGCGCTGCTCTCGGTTGCCACCGGCGAGCTGGCCCAGGCAGCCGAAAAGGCCCGGGCGGACCTGTATTTCGAAGCTGCGGTGGCCGGTGCCATTCCGGTGATCCGGCCGTTGACCCAGTCCCTGGCCGGCGACACGGTGCAGCGGGTGGCCGGCATCGTCAACGGCACCACCAACTACATCCTGTCCGAAATGGACAGCACCGGTGCCGGTTACGAGAAGGCGCTGGCCGACGCAGGCGCCCTGGGCTACGCGGAGGCGGATCCGACCGCCGACGTGGAGGGTTTCGACGCCGCGGCAAAAGCCGCCATCCTGGCGTCGATCGCCTTCCACACCCGGGTGACCGCCGACGACGTCTACCGCGAGGGCATCACCAAGATCAGCCCGGAAGACTTCGTCTCCGCACGGGCGCTGGGATGCACGATCAAGCTGCTGTCGATCTGCGAGCGGATCACCGAAGACGATGGTCAGCAGCGAGTTTCGGCCCGGGTGTATCCCGCGTTGGTGCCGCTGAAGCACCCGCTGGCGACCGTGAACGGCGCGTTCAATGCCGTGGTCGTCGAGGCGGAGGCCGCCGGCCGGCTGATGTTCTACGGGCAGGGGGCCGGCGGTAAGCCGACCGCGTCGGCGGTCGCCGGCGACCTGGTGATGGCGGCCCGCAACCGGGTGCTGGGCAGCAGGGCGCCCAAGGAATCGAAGTATGCCCAGTTGTCGGTCGCCCCGATGGGGGTGATCCAGACCCGGTACTACGTCAGCATGGACGTTGCCGACAAGCCCGGTGTATTAGCAACGGTCGCAACGGAATTCGCCAAGCGGGAAGTCAGTATCGCCGAGGTTCGTCAGGAAGGCGTCGTCGGCGAGGGTGGACAGCGGATCGGCGCGCGCGTCGTGGTGGTCACCCATACCGCGACCGACGCTGCGCTGTCCGAAACCGTCGACGCGCTGGCGGAACTCGACGTGGTCCAAGGTGTGGCCAGCGTCCTGCGTCTGGAAGGAACCAACGCATGACCCCGTCCAAGGCCGCCGTTCATCACCAATGGCCGGGCCTGATCGAGGCTTACCGGGACCGCTTGCCGGTCGGCGACGACTGGGTCCCGGTCACGCTGCTCGAGGGCGGCACCCCGCTGATCTCGGCGACGCGACTGTCCGCCGAAATCGGCTGCACGGTGTACCTGAAGGTCGAAGGCCTCAATCCCACCGGCTCTTTCAAAGACCGCGGTATGACGATGGCCGTCACCGACGCGGTGGCGCGCGGCCAGCAGGCGGTGCTGTGCGCGTCGACCGGCAACACGTCCGCCTCGGCCGCGGCCTACGCGGCCCGCGCCGGCATCACCTGCGCGGTGCTGATCCCGCAGGGCAAGATCGCGATGGGCAAGCTTGCGCAGGCCGTCATGCACGGCGCAAAGATCATTCAGGTCGACGGCAACTTCGACGACTGCCTCGAGGTGGCCCGCAAGATCGTCGCGGACTTCCCGACGATCGCGTTGGTGAACTCGGTCAACCCGGTTCGCATCGAAGGCCAGAAGACCGCGGCGTTCGAGATCGTCGACGTGCTGGGCCGCGCGCCCGACATCCACGCCCTGCCGGTGGGCAACGCGGGCAACATCACCGCGTACTGGAAGGGCTACACCGAATACCACGCCGACGGGGTCATCGACTCGTTGCCGCGCATGCTCGGCACCCAGGCCGCCGGGGCGGCGCCGCTGGTCTCCGGGGAACCGGTGAAGAATCCGGAGACCATCGCCACCGCCATCCGGATCGGGTCGCCCGCGTCCTGGGGGCCTGCCGTCGCGGCGCAGGAGCAGTCCAACGGACGCTTTCTGGCCGCCACCGACGAGGAGATTCTCGCCGCGTACCACCTGATCGCTGCCACCGAGGGCGTCTTCGTAGAGCCGGCATCGGCGGCCAGCGTCGCCGGCCTGCTCAAATCGGTAGCGGACGGCTGGGTCAAGCCAGGCTCGACCGTGGTGTGCACGGTGACGGGCAACGGTCTCAAGGATCCCGACACCGCGCTGCGCGACATGCCGACAGTGGAGCCCGTCCCGGTCGACCCGGTTGCCGTCGTCGCCAAGTTGGAGCTGGCATAGTGCTGGCTTCCGGGCTGCTGGGCAGGTCGGTCGTCCCGGCCTCCAGCGCCAATCTCGGCCCCGGATTCGACAGCCTCGGGCTGGCGCTGAGCCTCTACGACGAGATCACGGTCGAGACAACCGATTCCGAGTTGGTCGTCGAGGTCGAGGGAGAGGGCGCCGGCGAGCTCCTGCTCGACGAGGGCCACCTGGTCGTGCGCGCCGTCCAGCACGGACTGCAGGCCGCTGGTGTCAGCGTCGCCGGCTTGAAGGTGCTCTGCCGCAACGCAATTCCGCACTCCCGCGGTCTCGGCTCCTCAGCTGCGGCCGTAGTCGGCGGCCTGGCCGCGGTCAACGGCGTTCTGGCGCAAGCGGGTTTGACGCCGTTGAGCCAGAGCCAGTTGATCCAGCTGTCGTCGGAATTCGAGGGACATCCCGACAACGCGGCCGCGGCGGTCCTCGGCGGCGCCGTCGTGTCGTGGACCGACCACGGCGCCGGAGCGCCCACATATTCCGCCGCGCAGGTGCGCCTGCACCCCGACATCCGGCTGTTTCCCGCCATCCCGACGCAGCGCTCGTCGACCGTGGAGGCGCGGGTGCTGCTTCCCACCGAGGTCAGCCACGAGGACGCCCGGTTCAATGTCAGCCGTGCGGCGTTGCTGGTGGTGGCGCTGACCGAGCGCCCGGACCTGCTGATGGCCGCCACCGAGGATGTGCTGCACCAGCCGCACCGCGCGCCCGCGATGCCGGCGTCGGGGGAATATCTGCAGCTCCTGCGCCGTTGTGAAGTGCCAGCTGTGCTCTCCGGCGCTGGGCCTGCGGTGATTGCGCTGAGTACGGCTGCCCAACTGCCCGCCGAAGTGCTCGAATACGCCGCTGCAAACGGATTCGCGATCACCGAGATGGCGGCCGGTGACGGGGTGCGCTGGAGTTCTGGAGTGGTCGTTCCCAGCTAGCGTCGCCCGACGCGGCGAGGGGGCTCCTTGCTTCCGGCATCGAAGCACGTTATCCTCGGAGCCGTCCAGCTATCGCAGTCATCTGCATCATGCGCAGACATTGCGCGAACACTAGGACGAACACCAAATTCTTCTCGTGGACGATGGTTCGCCATACACATCGCCAATCCTGGCAATCACCGTTTCACGGTCGACCTTTGGCAGCACTCGGCGATTTGGCTGATTGCAACGAACCCCTGGCTTGATTCGATCAGCGAGGGAGAGAAAGGAAATCCGTGACCGATACGGACCTCGTTACGGCTGGCGACAGCACCGAAAATGACAAGCTGTCGAACCCCGTGACTCCCGAAACTTCCAGCGAGAGCAGCGCCCCTGCAAAGGCGTCTGACGGTTCGCTGGCCACCATGGTGCTTCCCGAACTGCGTGCTCTGGCCAGCCGGTCCGGCGTCAAGGGCACCTCGGGAATGCGCAAAAGCGAACTGATCGCCGCGATCCGGGAATCCCGTCAGGGCGGTCACTCCAACGGTGCCGCGACCAACGGTGGCGGCGAGTCGGCCGATCGCGACACCAAGAACGCCCAAACCCCCGCCGAACCCGTCGCGGAGAACAGCGCCAAGCACGATGACGCTCGTGACAGGCCGTTCGACCACCCGGATGCGGGGCAGAACAACCGCTCCGACAAGGGCGACGCCAAGCAGCAGAACGACGCCAAGCAGCAGAACGACAACAAGCAGCAGGGCGACAACAAGCAGCAGGGCGACAACAAGCAGCAGAACGGCAACAACAAGGCCGCCCGCGACCAGCAGGACAACAAGTCCGAGGACCGCGATTCAGGCGGCGACCAGCAGAATTCCGGTGGCCAGCAGAACCGCGGCAACCAGAACCAGAACCAGCAGGACGACGACGGAGACGGACGCGGCGGTCGCCGCGGGCGCCGGTTCCGCGAACGTCGTCGCCGTGGCGACCGTCCTGAGGGTGGTAACGGCGGCGGAGGCGACACCGAACTGCGTGACGACGACGTCGTCCAGCCGGTAGCCGGCATCCTCGATGTGCTGGACAACTACGCCTTCGTCCGCACTTCCGGCTACCTGGCCGGCCCGCACGACGTCTACGTCTCGATGAACATGGTGCGCAAGAACGGTTTACGCCGCGGCGACGCGGTAACCGGTGCGGTGCGGGTGCCCAAGGACGGCGAACAGCCCAATCAGCGGCAGAAGTTCAACCCGCTGGTGCGACTCGACACCGTCAACGGTGGCCCAGTCGAAAACGCCAGGAACCGGCCCGATTTCACCAAGCTGACGCCGTTGTACCCCAACCAGCGTCTGCGTTTGGAGACCACCGGCGACCGGCTGACCACCCGGATCATCGACCTGATCATGCCGATCGGTAAGGGACAGCGCGCGCTGATCGTGTCGCCGCCCAAGGCCGGTAAGACCACGATCCTGCAGGACATCGCCAACGCGATCACCAGAAACAACCCGGAATGTCACCTCATGGTCGTGCTCGTCGACGAGCGCCCCGAGGAGGTCACCGACATGACGCGTTCGGTCAAGGGTGAAGTCATCGCCTCGACATTCGACCGACCGCCGACGGATCACACCGCGGTTGCCGAGCTCGCGATCGAGCGGGCCAAGCGGCTCGTCGAACAGGGCAAAGACGTTGTGGTGCTACTGGACTCGATCACCCGACTGGGCCGCGCGTACAACAACGCGTCGCCGGCATCGGGTCGTATCCTGTCCGGTGGTGTCGACTCGACCGCGCTCTATCCGCCGAAGCGCTTCCTCGGTGCGGCCCGCAACATCGAGCAAGGGGGATCGTTGACGATCATCGCCACCGCGATGGTCGAGACCGGATCCACCGGTGACACAGTCATTTTCGAGGAGTTCAAGGGAACGGGTAACGCGGAGCTCAAGCTCGACCGCAAGATCTCCGAACGCCGGGTGTTCCCCGCTGTCGACGTCAACCCCTCAGGTACGCGTAAGGACGAGTTGCTGCTCTCGCCGGACGAGTTCTCGGTGGTGCACAAGCTGCGTCGCGTGTTGTCCGGCCTGGATTCGCACCAGGCCATCGACCTGCTGATGTCGCAGTTGCGCAAGACCAAGAACAACTACGAGTTCCTGGTCCAGGTGTCCAAGACGACACCCGGCATGGACAACGACTAGCAGTTGGCACGCCGCCGACTGTGCAGGTTGCGAACGCGATTCCGAACGGAAACGCCGCATAAGCGACACAGTCGGCGGAACAGATCGAGCAGTTAGCACACCGCTGCGGGCGGCCGACAATGGCCGTCTTGCATTTCTACTGTTGCCGCGACGGTAACCTGCGCCTTGTCGGAAACCGACGGGGAAAGCGGTGAATCGTGGCGGACACCATTCAGCAACTGCTGCGCACGCGCAGCGACGACTCCACACCTGCGGTCAAGTACGAAGACCGGGTCTGGACCTGGCGTGAGCATCTCGCCGACGCCTCGGCGTCCGCCGCCGCCCTGATCGGCATCGCCGACCCCGAGCGCCCACTGCACGTCGGCGCGCTGCTGGGCAATACGCCGGAGATGCTCACCGCGATAGCGGGCGCCGCGCTCGGTGGTTACGTGCTGTGCGGCATCAACGACACCCGTCGCGGCGCCGCACTGGCCAAAGACATCATGCGGGCCGACTGTCAGATTCTGCTGACCGATCCCGCCCATCACGCGCTGCTCGACGGCCTGGATCTGCCCGGCGTACACGTGATCGACGTCAGCAGCGAGCAGTGGTCGCAACAGCTCGCGTCGGCCGGCCCGCTGGTGCCGCACAAAGAGGTCGTCCCGACTGACACGCTGATGATGATCTTCACCTCGGGCACCAGCGGTGAGCCCAAGGCCGTCCAGGTCACCCACTTGACCGTTATCTTCTCCGGTGCCAACCTGATTGGTCGGTTCGAAGTCGAATCATCAGGCGTCTGTTACCTTTCCATGCCGCTGTTCCACTCCAACGCGCTGCTGGCCGGCTGGAGCGTGGCGGTCGGGTCCGGAGCGGCGATGGTGTCGGCCACCTTCTCGGCGTCGCGGCTGCTGTCCGATCTACGCCGGTACGGCGCCACCTACATGAATTACGTCGGTAAGCCACTGGCCTACGTGCTGGCCACCCCCGAGCAGCCGGACGACGCGGACAACCCGTTGCGGGTGGCCTTCGGCAACGAGGCGAGCGACCGCGACATCGCCGAATTCAGCCGCCGTTTCGACTGCAAGGTGTGGGACGGCTTCGGCTCGACCGAAGGCGCGATCATCATCACCCGTGAAGACGGTTGCCCGCCCGGATCGCTGGGACAAGGCTTTCCGGGCGTCGGTGTCTACCACCCCGACACACTCACCGAATGCGCGGTCGCGACGTTCGCCGACGACGGCACGCTGACCAATCCCGACGACGCGATCGGCGAACTGGTCAACACCACCGGCGCCGGCCTGTTCGCGGGTTACTACAACGATCAGGACGCCACCGACGCGCGCCTGCGCAACGGTATGTTCTGGTCCGGCGATCTGGCCTACCGCGACGCCGACGGCTGGATCTACTTCGCCGGGCGCAGCGGCGACTGGCTACGCGTCGACGGCGAGAACATGACCACCGCCCCCATCGAGCGCATCCTGCAGCGGCTGCCCGCGGTCAGCCAGGTCGCGGTCTACGCGGTTCCCGACCCGCAGGTGGGCGATCACGTGATGGCCGCACTGGTACTGGTCGACGGGGCCGAACTGTCACCGGCGGCGTTCAGCGACTTCCTGGCCGCCCAGCCTGACCTCTCGCCGAAGGCATGGCCACGGCACGTCTGGATCACCGAGAAGCTGCCCACCACCGCCACCAACAAGATCCTCAAACGCCAGCTCAGCGCCAACGGCAGCACGCCTCCCGGCGGACTGCTGTGGACCCGGGCCGGCCGCGAGACCAGCTACGCCGTCGTCGAGCGCTCGGCAAAAGTGCAGGTCGGGACCAGCTGAGCGCGGGAATGCGCGACCTCCGACCGACGTTTAGGGACATAGCGGCTGAGCTGGCATAATCGACAGCCGACGTTCAGGTTCCGGTTCACGTCCGATTCTCAGCACGATCAGGCGACCCGGCGACCGACTAGTGAAGAGGACACCATGAAAGCTGACATCCACCCCGCCTACGGCGAGACCACCGTGGTCTGCGGTTGCGGAAACACCTTCCAGACCCGCAGCACCAAAGAGAGCGGCCACATCGTGGTCGAGGTCTGCTCGCAGTGCCACCCGTTCTACACCGGTAAGCAGAAGATTCTGGACAGCGGTGGCCGGGTCGCCCGCTTCGAGCGCCGTTACGGCAAGCGCAAGGCCGGCGCCGAACAGGAAGCTTCAGCCGACAAGTAGCACGATCGACGCCCGGACTGCCGCGATAATCGCGCAGGCCGGGCGTCGTTTCATGTGTGGGAGAGTTCTCTCGAGGAGGTGAGCATGACGCAAGGCGGAATCGACGCGCTGGTGGCCGAGCATGCCGACCTCGAGCGCCAATTGTCTGAACCCGAGCTACACAGCGACGCGGCAAACGCGCGCAAGGTCGGCCGCAGATTCGCCCGGCTGGCGCCGATCGTCAACACCCACCGCGAACTCACGTCGGCACGCGACGATCTGGAGACCGCGCGCGAATTCGCGGTCGATGACCCGTCGTTCGCCGATGAGGTGACCGAGCTGGAAATGCGGGTCGACGATCTGGAGACCAAGCTCTCCGACATGCTGGCCCCGCGCGACCCGCACGACGCCGACGACGTGGTGCTCGAAGTGAAATCCGGTGAGGGCGGCGAAGAATCGGCCCTGTTTGCCGCGGATCTGGCCAGGATGTACATCCGCTACGCAGAGCGGCACGGCTGGACCGTGACGGTGCTGGACGAAACTCATTCTGACTTGGGCGGTTACAAGGACGCCACCTTGACGATCGCCAGCAAAGGCGACTCGGCGGACGGTGTCTGGTCGCGGCTGAAGTTCGAGGGTGGGGTGCACCGCGTCCAACGCGTCCCGGTCACCGAATCCCAAGGCCGCGTGCACACTTCGGCAGCCGGTGTGCTGGTCTACCCCGAGCCCGAAGAAGTGGGTGAGGTGCAGATCGACGAGTCGGATCTGCGAATCGACGTCTACCGGTCGTCCGGCAAGGGCGGCCAGGGCGTCAACACCACCGACTCGGCGGTGCGAATCACCCACCTGCCCACCGGAATCGTCGTCACCTGCCAGAACGAACGGTCCCAGTTGCAGAACAAAGCACGGGCCATGCTGGTGCTCGCGGCCCGGCTGCAGGCTGTGGCCGAAGAGCAGGCCCAGGCCGACGCGTCCGCCGACCGGGCCAGCCAGATCCGCACCGTCGACCGCAGCGAACGGATCCGTACCTACAACTTCCCGGAAAACCGGATCGCCGACCACCGGATCAATTTCAAGTCACACAACCTCGATCAGGTCCTCGACGGCGATCTGGACGCACTGTTCGACGCTCTGGCCGCCGCCGACAAGCAAGCCCGGTTGCAGCGGGCATGAAAACCCGACTGCGTTCCGCGATCGACTCCGCGACAACGCTGCTCGCGGAAGCTGGCATCGATTCGGCGCGCTACGACGCCGAGGAGTTGGCCGCGCACCTGGCCGGCACCGAGCGCGGGCGTCTGGCGATGCTCACCGCACCCGACGAGGCCTTCTTCGAGCACTACCGGGACTCGGTGGCCGCCCGATCGCGCCGAATTCCGCTGCAGCACCTGACCGGCACAGCCGCCTTCGGGCCGTTGACGCTGACCGTCGGCCCGGGTGTCTTCATCCCGCGCCCGGAGACCGAAGCGATCCTGGAATGGGCTACCGCGCAGCAGCTTTCGGAGTCCGCGTTGATCGTCGACCTCTGCACCGGTTCGGGTGCCCTGGCGCTCGGCCTGGCGCGGCACTGGCCCTCGGCTCGCGTGATCGGCGTCGACGACTCCGAGGACGCCCTCGGCTACGCCCGCACGAATGCCGCCGGCACCGCGGTGGAACTGCTGCACGCTGACGTCACCGCGGCCGGTGTACTGAGCCAATTCGACGGCCAGGTCGACCTGTTGGTTGCCAACCCGCCCTACGTTCCGGACGGGGCGGAGCTGGAGCCCGAAGTGCTGGAGCACGATCCTTCACACGCCGTGTTCGGCGGCCAGGACGGGATGACGGTGATAGCCGCCCTCGTCGGCGTGGCCGCACGGCTGCTGCGCCCCGGGGGTCTGTTCGCCGTCGAACACGACGACACCACATCGGCGTCGACGGTCCAATCGCTCACCGAGACAGCCGCTTTCGCAGACGTTGCACCACGCTTCGATCTCACCGGACGGCCCAGATTCGTCACCGCCCGCCGGATCGGAGGAGGCAATGACTAACACGTTCGACTGCACGGATCCTGAACAGCGTTCGCGCGCAATCACATCGGCGGCGGCCGCAGTGAAGAACGGTGGCCTGGTGGTGCTTCCGACCGACACCGTCTACGGCGTCGGAGCCGATGCGTTCAACGGCACGGCGGTGGCCGCGCTGCTGGCAGCCAAGGGCCGTGGTCGTGACATGCCGGTGCCGGTGCTGGTCGGGTCATGGCACACCATCGACGGCCTGGCTCAGTCGGTGTCCACCGCGATGCGCACCCTGGTGCGGGCGTTCTGGCCCGGCGCGCTGAGCCTGGTGGTCCGCCAGGCGCCATCGGTGCAGTGGGATCTGGGCGACGCGCGCGGCACGGTGATGCTGCGGATGCCGTTGCACCCGGTCGCGATCGAACTACTGCGTGAGGTCGGACCGATGGCGGTCTCCAGCGCGAACATCTCGGGACGCCCGCCGGCGGTTGACGTCAACGACGCACGCGAGCAACTGGGCGATCTCGTCGACGTCTACCTCGACGGTGGCCCCGCGGCCCAGCAGTCCGCCTCGACCATTTTGGATCTGACCGCCCCCGAGCCGCGCATCCTGCGGTCCGGCCCGATCAGCGCCGATCGGATCGCCGAGGTGCTCGGCCTGGACGCCGAAAGCCTGACCGGCTGACCGATCGGGCAGCTCAGTTCGATCTCAGGGCGGTGCAGTACGGTTTTTCGGATGCTCAGCGGTGCCGACAACCCGGCCGGCGGTCTGCTCGCTTTGGCAGATCGCGGCGCTGGGGTCCCGCTACGGGAGCTCGCCCTCGTCGGCCTGACCGCTGCGATCGTCACCTACTTCGCGACCGGGCCCGTCCGCAAGCTCGCGACCAGGTTCGGCGCGGTGGCTTACCCCCGCGAGCGTGATGTGCACGTGCAGCCGACGCCGAGGATGGGCGGGCTCGCGATGTACATCGGTGTCGGTGCCGCGGTCTTCCTGGCATCGCAGCTACCCGCGCTCACCCGTGGATTTGTGTACTCCACCGGCATGCCCGCGGTCGTACTGGCGGGCGGGCTGATCATGGGCATCGGCCTGATCGACGACCGCTGGGGCCTGGACGCGCTGACCAAGTTCGCCGGCCAGATCACCGCGGCCAGTGTGCTGGTCACGATGGGTGTCGCGTGGAGCGTCCTTTACATTCCGCTGGGCGGAGTCGGGACGATCGTGCTGGATCAGGTGTCGTCGATCCTGCTCACGCTCGCGCTGACCGTCTCGATCGTCAACGCGATGAACTTCGTGGACGGTCTCGACGGATTGGCCGCCGGACTGGGCATCATCACGGCGCTGGCAATCTGCATGTTTTCCGTCGGATTGCTGCGCGACCACGGCGGCGATGTGCTGTTCTACCCGCCGGCGGTCATCTCGGTGGTCCTGGCCGGGGCCTGTCTGGGCTTCTTGCCGCACAACTTCCATCCGGCGAAGATCTTCATGGGCGATTCCGGTTCGATGCTGATCGGTCTCATGCTGGCCGCGGCGTCGACGACGGCCGCCGGACCCATTTCGCAGACCGCCTACGGTGCCCGCGATGTGTTTGCTCTGCTGTCACCGTTCTTGTTGGTGGTGGCGGTCATGTTCGTGCCGATGCTCGACTTGCTGCTGGCGATCGTGCGTCGCACCCGGGCCGGTCGAAGCGCATTCAGTCCCGACAAAATGCACCTGCATCACCGCCTGCTGCAGATCGGTCACTCGCACCGGCGCGTCGTGCTGATCATTTATCTGTGGGTCGGCATCGTCGCGTTCGGCACCGCCAGCACCATTTTCTTCAACCCGCGCGACACCGCCGCAGTCATGTTGGGGGCGATGGCGATTGCCGTTTTCGCGACGATTATTCCGCTTTTCCGACGCACCTCCGACGTCTACGACGAGGAGTAGTAGAGTCGTCGCCGATGTGGTACGGTGCTGGTAGAACCCGAATTAACCTCGCGGGTTGCCGGCCACTGGCAGTCGGAGTCAGCTCCGATCCTGCCGACTAACGACCGACAAAGGGGAGCTGTCCCTTGGGTGATGCGAGTGCAGCAAATGCGCTCCGATACGCTCAACGGGCCACGCAACGAGCAACAAGGCAACTCCCCCCGAACGAGGACTGAGGTGCTGCAGTGACTACACCAGCGCAAGACGCGCCGTTGGTGTTCCCCTCCGTTGCGTTTCGGCCAATTCGACTGTTCGTCATCTCGCTGGTGTTGACCGCCGCCGCCCTTGCCGTCGCTGCTTCACTCGGCGCTCCGAAGGTCGGCGTGTTCTTCGGCGTGGGCCTCATGCTGGGTTTGCTCAACGCCCTCGGCGTGCAACGTTCGGTGGCTTCGATCACCGCCGACGCGCACCCGCTGAAGAAGAAGATGGCGTTGAACTCCGCCACCCGATTGCTGTTTATAACCACGGTCGGATTGGCTATTGCTTTCGTATTCCGGCCCGCGGGGCTGGGAGTCGTGTTCGGGCTGGCGCTGTTCCAGGTGCTCTTGGTGCTGACGACGGCATTGCCGGTTATGAAGAAGCTGCGTGAGGGCTCGGACGCGGTGATTGAAGGGACAGGAAACAGCGATGACTGAGGCGTTTCTGGCCGAGGGCGCGATCGAGGTCGGTCACCACAAAACCGCCGACTGGTTCGGCCTGACCGTCAACGTCGACACCATCACGTCGTCCGCGATCGCGGCCGTCGTCGTCATCGGTCTGGCGTTCTTCCTGCGGGCAAAGGTCACCTCGACCGGTGTTCCGGGTGGCGTGCAGCTGTTCTTCGAAGCGATCACGGTTCAGATGCGCAACCAGATCGAGAGCGCGATCGGCATGCGCATCGCGCCGTTCGTCCTGCCGCTCGCCGTCACGCTTTTCATCTACATTCTGATCTCCAACTGGCTGTCGGTACTGCCGCTGCAGTACACCGATCACGAAGGCAAGGCCACCGAGCTGCTCACGTCAGCGGCCGCGGACATCAACTACGTGCTCGCGCTGGCTCTGTTCGTGTTCGTCTGCTACCACGCGGCCGGGATCTGGCGCCGGGGCATCATCGGACACCCGCTGGCCGTGCTCAAGGGTCACGTCGCGGTCCTCGCGCCGATCAACGTGGTCGAAGAGCTCGCCAAGCCGATCTCGTTGTCGCTCCGGCTTTTCGGCAACATCTTCGCGGGCGGCATCCTGGTCGGGCTGATCGCACTGTTCCCGCCCTACATCATGTGGGCGCCCAACGCGGTCTGGAAGACCTTCGACATGTTCGTCGGCGCAATTCAGGCCTTCATCTTCGCGCTGCTGACGATCTTGTACTTCAGTCAAGCGATGGAGCTGGAGGGGGAACACGAGTAACGCCGCACCACAATTCCTGGCTCCAACATCACGACGGACTTGGTAGATCGCTACCAAATATCAAGGAGGATAAGCAATGAACCCCACAATCGCTGCCGGCGCCCTCATTGGCGGCGGGCTGATCATGGCAGGTGGCGCGATCGGCGCCGGTATCGGTGACGGTGTCGCCGGTAACGCGCTGATTGCCGGCATCGCCCGCCAGCCCGAGGCGCAGGGTCGTCTGTTCACACCGTTCTTCATCACGGTGGGTCTGGTCGAGGCCGCCTACTTCATCAACCTGGCCTTCATGGCGCTGTTCGTTTTCGCCACCCCGGTCAAGTAATTCGTCGATATGGGTGACATGAATGTTGTAGTCCTGGCTGCGGGCAGCCAGGCCGAGGGTAATTTCCTCGTGCCCAACGGCACCTTCTTCGTCGAGCTGATCATCTTCTTGATCGTGCTCGGAGTGATCGGCGCCTTCGTGGTTCCGCCGATCTCGAAGGTGCTCAAAGAGCGCGACAACATGGTCACCAAGACGGCAGCTGACAACAAGAAATCGGCCGAGCAGTTCGCCGCTGCCGAGGAAGACTACGAGAAGGCGCTCGGCGCCGCTCGGGTCTCGGCATCGGCGGCTCGCGACGAGGCTCGGACAGAGGGCCGCAAGGTCATCGACGAAAAGCGCGGACGCGCCGAGGAGGAGGTCTCCTCGACGCTTCAGGACGCTTCCGAGCAACTCAAGCGGGAGGGTGACGCCGTGGCTGCGGATCTCCGGGCGAGAGTGGAGAGCATCTCCACCACGCTGGCGAGCCGCATCCTCGGCGTCGAAGTCACCACTACAGTCTCAGCGGCCTCTGCCACGGGTTCGGAGCGGTAAGCGCGAAATGTCGACATTCATAGGGCAACTCGTCGGGTTCGCCGTCATCGTCTTGGTGATCTGGCGCTTCGTGGTGCCACCGGTACGCAAGCTGATGGCGGACCAGCAGAACACCGTGCGTCAGCAGCTGGCCGACTCGTCGGCCGCCGCCGACCGACTGGCGGAAGCCAGCCGCGCCCACACCAAGGCGAAGGAAGACGCCAACGCGGAATCGCAACGTCTGACCGAGGAGGCGCAGGCGGATGCCGAACGCATCGGTGAGCAGCTGCGCGCCCAGGCCGACAGCGACGCCGAGCGAATCAAGCAGCAGGGCGCCAAGCAGGCCGAGTTGATGCGTTCGCAAACCATCCGTCAACTTCGCCAGGACATCGGCGCCGAATCCGTCCGGCGTGCCGCCGAACTGGTGCGTGGCTACGTCGCCGAACCGGGTCAGCAGTCGGCCACCGTCGACCGCTTCCTGAATGATCTCGACGAGATGTCGACCTCCACGGCCGAGGTTCAATACCCGGTGGCGGGCAAGATGCGTTCAGCCAGCCGGCAGGCGCTGACGGATCTGCTGGAGAAGTTCGACGGGATCGCCGACAGCCTCGACGACAAGGGGTTGTCCACCCTCGCCGATGACTTGACGTCCGTTGCCGCGCTGCTGAATCGCGAGAGCGTGGTCTCCCGTTACCTGACGCAGCCGGCCGAGGACTCCGCGCCACGCGTCCGGCTCGTCGAGCAACTGGTCTCAGGGAAGGTCGGCGACCCCGCCCTCGAGGTTCTCAAGGCCGCGGTCGCCGAACGTTGGTCGGCCGAAAGTGATTTCGTCGACGCGATCGAACTGGCGGCACGGCAGGCCTCGTTGATCCGTGCCGAAAAGGCGGGACAGGTCGACGAGGTGGAGGACCAGTTGTTCCGGTTCTCCCGCATTCTGGACGCCGAGCCGCGACTCGCTATCTTGCTGGGCAACTACGAGGTGAGCCCGGAGGCGCGAGTTCAGTTGCTGCGCAACGTCCTCGACAGCACGGGTGCCGGCGCCAACGAGATCACGACTGATCTGCTTGCCAAGACGGTCGAATTGCTACGCGGGCAGCCGGCCGAAGTCGCGGTGCAGAATCTGGCCGAGGTCGCGGTGGCGCGACGCGGTGAGATTGTCGCGCAGGTGAACGCCGCGGCCGAACTCAGCGACGATCAGTACTCCCGTCTCACCGAGGTGCTGAGCCGGATCTACGGCCATCCGGTCACAGCACAGGTTTCCATCGACCCGGAGCTGCTCGGCGGGCTCGCAATTTCGGTCGGCGACGAGATCATCGACGGCACGCTGTCGTCTCGTCTGGCCGCGGCCCAAGCCCAGTTGCCCGACTGACCCTTAACACATCGACAAGCAGGAAGAACCAAAAGCCATGGCAGAGTTGACAATCTCGGCTGACGACATTCAGGGCGCGATCGAGGAGTACGTAAGCTCGTTCACCTCCGACACCTCCAAAGAAGAGGTGGGCACCGTCGTCGACACCGGTGACGGCATCGCACACGTCGAGGGTTTGCCGTCCGTGATGACCCAGGAGCTCCTGGAGTTCTCCGGTGGCGTCCTCGGTGTCGCGCTGAACCTCGACGAGCACAGCGTCGGTGCGGTCATCCTGGGTGACTCCGAGAAGCTGGCCGAGGGTCAGCAGGTCAAGCGCACCGGTGAGGTCCTGTCGGTGCCGGTTGGCGACGAGTTCCTGGGACGGGTGGTCAACCCGCTCGGTGAGCCGATCGACGGCCAGGGTGACATCAAGGCGGAAGCCCGTCGCGCGCTGGAGATTCAGGCCCCGTCGGTGGTGCAGCGGCAGAGTGTTTCCGAGCCGCTGCAAACCGGCATCAAGGCCATCGACGCGATGACGCCGATCGGTCGCGGCCAGCGCCAGCTGATCATCGGCGACCGCAAGACCGGCAAGACCGCGGTGTGCGTCGACACGATCCTGAACCAGCGCGAGAACTGGGAAAGCGGCGACGAGAAGAAGCAGGTTCGCTGCGTCTACGTGGCCATCGGTCAGAAGGGCACCACGATCGCTTCCGTGCGTCGCGCCCTCGACGAAGGTGGCGCGATGGACTACACCACCATCGTCGCGGCGCCGGCCTCCGATGCCGCCGGGTTCAAATGGCTTGCCCCCTACACCGGTTCGGCCATCGCCCAGCACTGGATGTACAACGGCAAGCACGTGCTGATCGTCTTCGACGACCTGAGCAAGCAGGCCGAGGCCTACCGCGCCATCTCGCTGCTGCTGCGTCGTCCGCCCGGTCGTGAGGCCTACCCGGGTGACGTGTTCTACCTGCACTCGCGGTTGCTCGAGCGTTGCGCGAAGTTGTCCGACGAACTCGGCGGTGGCTCGTTGACCGGCCTCCCGGTGATCGAAACCAAGGCCAACGACATCTCGGCCTACATCCCGACCAACGTCATCTCGATCACCGACGGCCAGGTCTTCCTCGAGTCCGACTTGTTCAACCAGGGTGTGCGACCGGCGATCAACGTCGGTGTGTCGGTGTCACGTGTTGGTGGTGCCGCACAGATCAAGGCCATGAAAGAGGTGGCCGGTTCGCTGCGTCTGGACCTTTCGCAGTTCCGTGAGCTGGAGTCGTTCGCGGCGTTCGCCTCTGACCTGGACGCGACGTCCAAGGCACAGCTGGATCGCGGCGAGCGGTTGGTGGAGCTGCTCAAGCAGCCGCAGTATCGGCCGTCACCCGTTGAGGAGCAGGTCATTTCGATCTTCCTCGGCACCGGCGGACACCTCGACTCCGTTCCGGCCGAGGACGTGCACCGGTTCGAGACCGAATTCCTCGATCACATCCGCGGGGCCAAGGACGGCATCCTGTCCAGCATCAAGGAATCGCAGAAGCTCGGCGAAGAGACCGAGAAGAAGCTGGTCGACGCGATCAAGGAGTTCAAGAAGGGCTTCGCGGCCACGGGCGGTGGATCGGTAGTGCCCGACTCGCACGTCGAGGCGCTCGACGAAGACGAGGTTGAAAAAGAGGCAGTGCAGGTCCACAAGCCCGCACCGCCGGAGCAGAAGAAGTAATCGAAAATGGCTGCCACACTTCGCGAACTGCGGGGTCGCATACGTTCCGCCGGGTCGATCAAGAAGATCACCAAGGCCCAGGAGATGATCGCGACTTCGCGCATCGGCAAGGCGCAGGCCCGGCTGCAAGAGGCCCGGCCCTACACCGAAGAGATCACTCGCGTGCTCACCACGCTGGCATCGGAAGCCGCGCTCGACCATCCGCTGTTGGTCGAGAAGTCCTCGCCGAAACGGGCCGGCGTGCTGGTCGTCTCGTCAGACCGAGGGCTGTGCGGCGCCTACAACTCCAGTGCCTTCCGCCGGGCCGAGGAGCTCTTCTCCCGCCTGCGTGAGGACGGCAAGAAGCCAGTGCTCTACACGGTCGGGCGTAAAGCGCAGGGTTACTTCAAGTTCCGCAACTGGGAGATCAACGAGTCGTGGACCGGCTTCTCGGAGCGGCCCAGCTACGAGAATGCCGCAGAAGTCGCCGACACTCTGGTGAGTGCGTTCATGGCCGGAGCGGGCGACGACGAGGAGTCCGCAGACGAAGCCGGCGTCGACGAGTTGCACATCGTCTACACCGAATTCAAATCGATGATGTCGCAGTCGGTTGGGGCGCACCGGATGGCTCCGATGAACGTGGAATACGTCGAGGACGACGACGAGCCCAAGACGTTGTACTCCTTCGAACCGGATGCAACGACGCTGTTCGACGCGCTGCTGCCGCGCTACGTGGCGACCCGCGTCTACACGGCGCTGCTCGAGTCCGCCGCGTCCGAACTGGCTTCCCGCCAGCGGGCGATGAAGTCGGCCAGCGACAACGCCGACGACTTGATCAAGTCGCTCACGCTGGAGGCGAACCGCGAGCGGCAGGCTCAGATCACCCAGGAAATCAGCGAAATCGTCGGTGGCGCAAACGCGCTCGCCGACGCTCAATAGGCCCCATCAGGAAGCGAAGAGGATATGGCTGCTACCACCAAACAGGCTGAGAAGTCGACGAACTCGAAGGGCGGCGACACTACCGGCCGCGTGGTGCGGATCACCGGGCCCGTTGTCGACGTCGAGTTCCCGCGCGGCTCCGTGCCGGCGTTGTTCAACGCCCTGCACGCCGAGATCACCTATGAGGACCTGGCGAAGACGCTGACCCTGGAGGTCGCGCAGCACCTCGGTGACAACCTGGTGCGCGCCATCTCGATGCAGCCGACCGACGGCCTGGTCCGCGGCGTCGAGGTCACCGACACCGGGAAGGCGATCTCGGTCCCGGTCGGCGACGGCGTCAAGGGCCACGTGTTCAACGCCCTGGGCGATTGCCTCGACGAACCGGGTTACGGAGAGGACTTCGACCACTGGGCGATTCACCGCAAGCCGCCGCCATTCGACGAGCTCGAGCCGCGCACCGAGATGCTCGAAACGGGTCTGAAGGTCGTCGACCTGCTGACGCCGTACGTGCGTGGTGGGAAGATCGCCCTGTTCGGTGGTGCCGGTGTCGGTAAGACCGTTCTGATTCAGGAGATGATCAACCGTATCGCCCGAAACTTCGGTGGTACTTCGGTTTTCGCCGGCGTCGGCGAGCGCACCCGTGAGGGCAACGACCTCTGGGTCGAGCTGGCGGATGCGGACGTGCTCAAGGACACCGCGCTGGTGTTCGGTCAGATGGACGAGCCGCCCGGCACTCGTATGCGAGTCGCGTTGTCGGCCTTGACCATGGCCGAGTTCTTCCGCGACGAGCAGGGCCAGGACGTGCTGCTGTTCATCGACAACATCTTCCGATTCACCCAGGCCGGTTCCGAGGTCTCGACGCTGCTCGGCCGGATGCCCTCGGCGGTGGGTTACCAGCCCACGCTGGCCGACGAGATGGGTGAATTGCAGGAGCGAATCACCTCGACCCGAGGCAAGTCCATCACCTCGATGCAGGCCGTGTACGTGCCCGCCGACGACTACACCGACCCCGCGCCGGCAACGACGTTCGCCCACTTGGACGCCACCACCGAGCTTTCGCGAAACGTGTTCTCCAAGGGCATCTTCCCGGCGGTGGACCCGCTGGCGTCGAGCTCCACCATCTTGGACCCCGCGATCGTCGGTGACGAGCACTACCGGGTCGCCCAAGAAGTGATCCGAATCCTGCAGCGCTACAAGGACCTTCAGGACATCATCGCAATTCTGGGTATCGATGAGCTGTCCGAAGAGGACAAGCAGCAGGTCAACCGGGCCCGCCGGATCGAGCGGTTCCTCTCGCAGAACATGATGGCGGCCGAGCAGTTCACCGGTCAGCCGGGATCCACCGTTCCGCTGAAGGAGACCATCGAGGCGTTCGACAAGCTGGCCAAGGGCGAGTTCGACCACATCCCCGAGCAGGCGTTCTTCCTGATCGGCGGGCTGGAGGACTTGGCCAAGAAGGCCGAAAGCTTCGGCGCCAAGCTGTGATGTGTTGTCGTCGGTCGGATTTGAGCGTGGAAGGGCAGGTGTGAGATGGCAACGCTGAATGTGGATATCGTTGCCGTCGATCGGAAGATCTGGTCGGGGGAGGCGTCGTTCCTCTTCACCCGCACCACGGTGGGTGAGATCGGGATTCTGCCCAGTCACATCCCGCTGGTTGCCCAACTGGTCGACGACGCCATGGTTCGTGTCGAGCGTGAGGGCGAAGACGATCTGCGGGTCGCGATCGAGGGCGGCTTTCTGTCGGTAACCGAGGAGAGCGTCAGCATTCTGGCCGAGTCTGCGCAATTCGAATCGGAGATCGACGAGGCTGCGGCCAAAGAGGATTCGGAGTCAGACGACCCGCGCATCGCTGCCAGGGGACGTGGCAGATTGCGCGCCGTCGGCGCACTCGACTAAAGGGTCACTGCAGTGAGCGCGCTCATGACGGTCATGGCCGCGCTCGTCGGTGTGCTGGGTCTGGCCGTCGGCGCTTTGAGCTACCGGCTGTGGAAGCTGCGCCAGGGCGGGACGGCGGCCATCATGCGGGATGTACCGGCGGTCGGCGGCCACGGTTGGCGGCACGGGGTAATCCGTTACCGCGGAGGCGATGCCGCGTTCTATCGACTCTCGAGCGTCCGGTTGTGGCCGGATCGCCAGCTCAGCAGGCGCGGGGTCGAGGTCGTGTCGCGACGCCCTCCACGCGGAGACGAATTCGACATCATGACCGAAGAGATCATCGTGCTGGAACTGCGTGACACCACGCAGGATCGCAAGACCGACTACGAAATCGCGCTGGACCGGGGAGCTTTGACGGCATTTCAGTCGTGGCTGGAATCGCGTCCCTCGCCGCGAGCACGCCGTCGCAGCACCTGACCGGCTAGTCGGCGCGCCCACCACCCGGCTGCCAGAGCACGTCACCCTCCGGGTTGACCACTCGGCACAGGATGAACAGCAAGTCGGACAGGCGATTCAGATATTTCGCCGGCAGCCGACTGACATCCGTCGGATGCTCCTCGATTGCATCCCAGGCCGCCCGCTCGGCGCGGCGCGAGACCGTACGCGCGACGTGCAGTAGCGCCGACAGCGGTGAACCACCCGGCAGCACAAAGGATGTCAGCGGCGGCAAGGCCGCGTTGAACTCGTCGCACCACTTTTCCAGGCGGTCTATGTAGTCCTGGGTGATGCGCAACGGCGGGTGCTCCGGGTTTTCGACCACCGGTGTCGAGAGGTCCGCGCCGGCGTCGAAGAGGTCGTTCTGAATTTGTCGCAGCACGTCGGCAACCCGCTGATCCGGGGCCCCCAAGGCGATCGCCGTGCCGATTGCCGCGTTGGCCTCGTCGCAGTCGGCGTAGGCCACCAGTCGGGTGTCGTTTTTGGAGACCCGGGAGAAGTCGCTCAGCCCGGTCGTCCCGTCGTCACCGGTCCGGGTGTAGATGCGCGTCAGGTGAACGGCCATGACACGAACGTACCTAGCCGACTGACAGGGCGAAACTGCTTCACTAAACTAGCCCGCGTGGCAGAGCGTTTCGTAGTGACCGGGGGGAGCCGGTTGGCGGGCGAAGTCGCTGTTGGGGGTGCCAAGAACAGCGTCCTGAAACTGATGTCCGCGGCGCTGCTCGCCGAGGGCACCAGCACGATCACCAACTGCCCCGACATCCTCGATGTGCCATTGATGGCCGAGGTGCTGCGCGGTCTGGGTGCCAATGTCGAGCTCGACGGCGCGACCGTACGCATCACCTCGCCGGACGAACTCAAATACGACGCCGACTTCGCGGCGGTACGCCAGTTCCGCGCTTCGGTCTGTGTGCTCGGCCCGTTGGTGGGGCGATGCAAGCGCGCCAAAGTCGCGCTGCCCGGCGGTGACGCGATCGGCTCTCGTCCGCTGGATATGCACCAGGCCGGGCTGCGGCAGCTCGGAGCTGTCTGCAATATCGAGCACGGGTGCGTCGTGGCGCAGGCGGATTCCTTGCACGGCGCGGAGATTCAGCTCGAATTCCCCTCGGTCGGGGCCACCGAGAACATCCTGATGGCCGCGGTCTTGGCCGAGGGTGTCACGACCATTCACAACGCGGCGCGCGAGCCCGACGTGGTCGATCTGTGCACGATGCTCAACCAGATGGGTGCACACGTCGAGGGTGCCGGGTCGCCGACGATGACGATCACCGGTGTCCCGCGGCTGTACCCGACCGAGCACCGGGTGATCGGTGACCGGATCGTCGCGGCGACCTGGGGCATCGCCGCGGCTATGACCCGCGGCGACGTCACCGTGACCGGGGTGGACCCGGCGCACCTTCAGGTGGTGCTGCACAAGTTGCACGACGTCGGCGCCACGGTGACGCAGACACCGGACAGCTTCCGGGTCACGCAGTACGAGCGGCCGAAGGCCGTCAACGTCGCGACCTTGCCCTATCCCGGCTTTCCCACGGATTTGCAGCCGATGGCCATCGCGCTGGCATCGATCGCCGACGGCACCTCGATGATCACCGAGAACGTGTTCGAGGCGCGTTTCCGGTTCGTGGAAGAGATGATTCGTCTGGGTGCCGACGCCCGCGCCGACGGGCATCACGCCGTGGTGCGCGGTCTTCCGCAGCTGTCCAGCGCACCCGTGTGGTCTTCCGACATCCGCGCCGGCGCCGGTCTGGTGCTGGCCGGCCTGGTCGCCGACGGCGACACCGAGGTACACGACGTCTTTCACATCGACCGGGGCTATCCGCTGTTCGTGGAGAACCTGGTCGGTCTCGGCGCTGAGATCGAGAGGGTAGAGTAGGTCGGTAAGTAGTTCGCACGCCTGCTTCAGAGCAGGACTTGGTGCAGTTTGACGGCGCTTTTGCGATGGAGTACAGTCGCAGGGTTGCCCGAAAACGGGTGTTGTTTGAGAACTCAATAGTGTGTTTGGTGGTTTTGTTTTGTTGTTGTTTTTTGTCATGCCTCCTGTTTTTCCCGTTTGTGGGGGTGTGGCGTTTTTTTGATGCCAGTTTTTGGTGTCTTGCTTTGGTCAGATTTTCTCTGATTTGGATTCTGTCTCGCTGTTGCGAGTGGTTTTTGTTTGGAGAGTTTGATCCTGGCTCAGGACGAACGCTGGC
>NZ_PKEK01000108.1 GCF_002863225.1 Mycobacterium sp.
GTTGTTGATCCGGCGGACGACCTGCGGCACCGAGTTGGCCGGGTAGAGGCTCTGGTCGGGGTAGGTGTGGCCGGACAGGTTGGCGTCACCGGCGACCTGCCAACCGGATAGGTAGATGGCCTTCAGGCCGGCCCGGACCTGCTGGACGGCCATGTTCCCGGTCAGCGCGCCCAGCGCGTTGACGAACTCCAGGTCGTGCAGCTGGCTCCACAGCACCTCGGCGCCGCGGCGGGCCAGCGTCGACTCCTCGACGACCGAACCCTGCAGGGCCACGACATCGGCGGGGGTGTAGGTGCGGGTGATGCCCTTCCAGCGGGGGTTGGTGTCCCAGTCCTTCTGGATCTCTTCAGGGCTCTTCGGTGTGCCAACGCTCGACATAGCGTTCTCCTCAAAGTTAATGACCTGAGGACCCGAGATTTCCAGCCTTGCTAAGGACCCCAGCATCGTTGCTGACTTGCTAACACGAAGATGGCACAGGTCAGCGGCCCAGGTCCACCTATTTTGGTGCCAACTTTGGCTAGGGGATCAGCGATATTTGCAAACCTTGCGAAGATCCTTGGCAGCTTGAACGGTTCAGCAGTTACCAGTCGGTAACATGAATCCGCAGGTCAGCCCGGCGGTTTGCATAACGCTCGTACGGTTAAAGCGGGAAGATCGCGGCGAGCGCTTTGACCTCGTCGCCGACGGCATATGTGAGCGTTCTAACAGTGCGGTCTGAGAGGCTTGCGCCGAAGCGGTCGGTGGAGCCGGCCGGGTGCACGTGCGAAATGATCTCCAGCTTGTCGCCGAGCGCCACCGGGGCATCGTGCTCGATGGTCACCCGCAGCGGGGCCTTGAGCAGTTCCGGGAACGACCACAGGTAGTCCTCGATCACGCTCCAGTACACCGAGTTGTTCATGTGGTCGAACAGGTCGATGTCGGTGACGCGGACCGGGAACTCATGGATCTCGGCAGCGTCCTCACGGCTGCCCGCCTTCAGGAGGCCCTTCCAGCGCAACCGGTTGACGTCTGTGGTCTTGTGCAGTCCGGCAAGGAAGTCGTCGGAGATGCGCGACGGCATCTGGGTGTCGCGGTTGATGTTGATCCAGAAGGCCTCTGATTCAATGAGACCTCCCTTGCGCCCGTCGATTCGGACCCGCATCTCGCACCAGCGGTTCGACGTGCCCGAACACCAGCGCCGCATCCGCAGCATGTCGCCGAACTCGACGGGTCGGATCAGATCGACCATCGTGCGGCGCACGATCCACAGCGGGTGGGTCTCTTCAAACCCCATCTCGCGCAACTGATCCTGGCCGATGTCCTGGATGTGACGGGCGGCGGCGTCGAACCGCAACCGACCCTCGCGGTCGATGTCGGCAACGCGGAGCGGCCATTCCCGGTCGAAGACGTCGGGATGCGGGTCGAGGACCGGCATCAACGTTTTGTCCAAGCTCACGGCTCTACTCCCCGCTACTTTCCAGGCTGGCCCGCTGTCGGGGCAACACGACACAAATCGTGGTCGCCAGGCGGCCAAGCTTAGGCTTCCACCGTCCGAGAATGATGCCAAACGACCTTGCCGAGGCGCCAATGCCGACGCCAATGCAAAGGTTGCTAACTGCGTCTTCGCACCGCGGGTACGCTGGCCGAATGGCCAAGACATTCGTTGGCTCGCGGGTCCGGCAGCTTCGCGGTGAGCGTGGTTTCAGCCAGGCCGCGCTTGCGCAGATGCTCGACATCTCCCCCAGTTATCTCAACCAGATCGAACACGATGTCCGACCGCTGACTGTCGCGGTGTTACTGCGGATCACCGAGGTGTTCGGCGTCGACGCCACTTTCTTCGCCTCCCAGGACGACACCCGACTGCTTGCCGAATTGCGCGAGGTCACCCTCGACCACGACCTCGGTGTCGAGGTGGAGCAGTCGGAATTGGCTGACGTCGTCAACGCCCACCCGGCGCTGGCGCGCGCCCTGGTCAATCTGCACCGGCGCTACCGGCTGACCACCACGCAGCTCGCGGCCGCGACCGAGGATCGCTTCTCGGACGGCAGCGGCAGCGGGTCGATCGCCATGCCACACGAAGAGGTGCGCGACTACTTTTACGAGCGGCAGAACTACCTGCACGAGTTGGATACCGCCGCCGAAGAACTCACGGTGCGGATGCGCATGCACCGCGCCGACCTGGTTCGCGACCTGTCCGACCGGCTGACCTCGGTCCACGACGTCCGAATCAAGCGAATGGACTTGGGCGACAACGTTCTTCATCGCTTTGATCCCGAGACACGGACGCTGGAAATCGGTGGCCACCTGCCGTCCGGCCAGTACGCGTTCAAGCTCGCCGCCGAGTTGGCCTACCTGGAGCACGGGCCCCTCATCGATCGCCTGGTCGATGAGGGCAGTTTCACCAGCGACGAGTCACGCACGCTGGCGCGTCTCGGGCTGGCGAACTACTTCGCTGCCGCAACGGTGTTGCCGTACCGGCAATTCCACGGCGTCGCCGAGGAATTCCGCTACGACGTCGAGCGGCTGTCAGCGTTCTATGCGGTCAGTTTCGAGACCATCGCCCACCGGCTGTCCACCCTGCAGCGGCCCTCGATGCGTGGCGTGCCGTTGTCGTTCGTCCGGGTGGACCGGGCGGGAAACATGTCAAAGCGACAGTCCGCCACGGGTTTTCACTTTTCCTCGGCCGGCGGCACCTGCCCACTGTGGAATGTCTACGAGACGTTCGCCAACCCGGGCAAGATCCTGGTCCAGATCGCGCAAATGCCGGACGGACGCAGTTACATGTGGGTGGCCCGCACCATTGAGCGGCGGGCATCCCGGTATGGTCAGCCCGGTAAGACTTTCGCGATCGGGCTCGGCTGCGAACTGCGGCACGCCCATCGGCTCGTCTACTCGGAAGGACTCGACTTGTCCGGCGACGGAAATTTTGCGGCCACCCCGATCGGCGCGGGCTGCCGGGTCTGCGAACGCGACACCTGCCCGCAGCGGGCCTTCCCCGCGTTGGGTCGCGCACTCGATCTCGACGAGCACCGCAGCACGGTCTCCCCCTACCTGGTGAAGCACGTATGACCGGCCAGGTCGGCCGCATTCCGTCCGGGCGGTTCCGTGAACTCGGCCCGATCAATTGGGTTCTGGCCAAGTTGGGCGCCCGCACGGTGAACGCTCCGGAGATGCACCTGTTCACCACACTGGGTCAGCGTCGATTGCTGTTCTGGACCTGGGCCGTGTACGGCGCCCGATTGCTACGAGGCCGGTTGCCCCAAGCCGACACCGAGCTGGTGATCCTGCGGGTCGCGCATCTGCGCGAGTCCGAGTACGAGTTGCAGCACCACCGCTGGATCGGTCGGCGTCGCGGGCTCGACGACTCGATCCAGGAGTCGATCTTCGCCTGGCCGAACACCTCCGCCACCGGGAGCGGGCTCACCGATCGCCAGCAGGCGCTGCTGCGTGCCACCGACGATTTCATCCTGAACCGGACGATCGCCGACGACGTGTTCCAGCACCTGTCACATCACCTCGATCGGCGTCAGCTGATCGAATTCTGTTTGCTGGCCGGGCAATACGACGGTCTGGCCGCCACGATGTCAGCGCTGGAGATCCCGCTGGATCACCCCGGCGGTCACAAGTAACTGTCGACCAGCACGGCGGCCGACAACAGCACCGGCAGGACCGGAAGCGCGTAGATGAATGCTCCTCGTGAGGCCTGCCCGCGGGCCTGCGCCCGGCGTCCCCACAGCAACGCCAGCGGCGTCAGGACCACCGACACTCCCAGCACGATCGGGGCCCACCAACCCGGCGTAGTAAAGAAGTCTCCGATCGAAATCGCGATGAGCCACAGCAGGTAACCGGCGAGAACACCGCCGAGCGCAGCCCAAATCGATTCGGCTCGTACCGCTTTGAATGAGGCCACGTGGCTATGGTAGCCCGCGCTGTCGGCCGCCGAAATGTCCGCGCCGTGGTCGCGACGAGCACCGGCACATCGGCGTCAGAAGTTGATCATGTGTCCGGTCAGGCCGTGGTAGCACTCCTGCAACGCCTCCGACAAAGTCGGGTGAGTGTGGACATTGCGCGCCAACTCGTTTGCGGTCAGATCCCACTTCTGGGCCAGCGTGAGCTCGGGAAGCAACTCGGCGGCGTCGTGGCCGACAATGTGCCCGCCCAGCAGTTCGAGATGCTTGGCGTCGGCGATCAGCTTGACGAAACCACTCGGGTCGCCGACACCGTGCGCTTTGCCGTTCGCGGTGAACGGGAACTTGGCCACCACGACGTCGTAGCCTTCGTCGCGAGCCTGCTGCTCGGTCAGCCCGAAGCTGGCCACGTTAGGTTGGCAGAAGGTGGCCCGCGGCAGCATCCGATAGTCGCCCAGCGCCAAAGTCTCTGCGCCGGCAATGGTTTCAGCGGCGATCACACCTTGCGCCTCGGCGACGTGGGCCAGCTGCATTTGCGCGGTGACATCGCCGATGGCGTAGACGTGATCGACGTTGGTGCGCATGTACTCGGTGACGCCGATGCCCTTGCGGTCGTTCAGCGCTACACCGAGCTTGTCGAGGCCGAAGCCGTTGACGTTGGGCACAAAGCCGATGGCCTGCAACACCTTCGCGGCCTTCAACTCTTCGGTCTTGCCGTCCTTGCTGACGGTGACCGTGACCAGCGAACCGTCGTCGTCGATCGACTCGACCTTGGTGCCGGTGAGGATCTTGACGCCGAGCTTCTTGTACTGCTTCTCGATCTCCTTCGAGACGTCGACGTCTTCGTTGGGCAGCGCGCGCGGCAGGAACTCGACGATCGTGACGTCGACGCCGTAATTCTTGTACACGAAGGCGAATTCGATACCAATGGCCCCGGCGCCGGCGATGATGATCGACTCGGGCAGCTCGCGGGTCATGATCAGCTCTTCGTAGGTGACCACGTTCTTCGACAGCGAGGTGCCGGGGACCAGCTTGGTGCTGCTGCCGGTGGCGATGATGACGTTGTCGAAGGTGACCGTCTCGGGGTTTTCAGCGCCCCCCGCCGACGTTTCGACCTCGATGGTGTGGGCGTCGGTGAATTTGCCGTAGCCGTGGATCTCGGTGATCTTGTTCTTCTTCATCAAGAAGTGCACGCCGGCGACTCGTCCGTCGGCGACCTTGCGGCTGCGGTCATACGCGGCGCCGAAGTCGAAGCTCACATCGCCGCTGATGCCGAAGATCTTGGCTTCCTTGTTGAAGATGTGCGCGAGTTCGGCGTTGCGCAGCAACGCCTTGGACGGAATGCAGCCGACGTTGAGGCAGACTCCGCCCCAGTACTTCGGCTCGATGATCGCGGCATTCAAGCCTGCCTGCGCGGCGCGGATGGCCGCCACATATCCACCGGGTCCGGCTCCGAGAACAACAACGTCAAAGTGGGTCACAGCAACCACCCTAATAGCTGCCGCCAGACAGAAGTCAGGGTCGTGATCGCGGCCTCAATCGCAGCCGTCGCTGCGGTCTCGACCACGTCAAGCTTGCTCAGTACGGCAGGATGCCCGCCACGCAGTGCCGCTGGCTGTGCTCGCAGTAGAACTTGCCGTAAACCGGGGCCGCGGCGACCACCGACGCAAACACCGCTGAGAGCAGCGCGATCGCCAATGCCGACACCAGCGGCCGGCCCGGCACCATCGCCACGATCAGCCCGGCGACCGTGCTGACCACGACGTAGGCCAGCACGACGAACACCACCGCCGTCTTGTGTCTGGTCGGGTCGTGGCTCCACCAATAGAACAAGCCCCCGCCGATCGCTCCGGCCGGCACCCACACCGCGAGCAGCATCAGGACGAACTTCCACCACTTCAGGTACAGGTACGGTCCCTCGACCGCGAGCGACGGCAGTGCCTCCGACGGCGCGTCGGTGTCGGCGTAGGCCGTCGGGATGACGCCGCTGGCCGGCTCGTCCGCCGGCTCATCCGAGCGTCGATTCCACAGCCGGTGCCGGCGCGGTGGCGCCTCGGGCTCGATCAGTTCGGGCTCGGACCGCTGTTGCATCCCGGTGTCGAAGGTCGGCTTGTAGGGCTCGGTCAGCGGCATCGACTCGGTCTCGACGCGTTCTCGGTCAGCCACGGGTCACGACCTCGACCAGTGCCAGCACGCCGAAGTATCCCGGCGCCAGCGCCAGGATGAATGCACCCACCGCGGTCAGCCAGCGTCGTCGAGCCAACAGAATCACCAGCAGCCCGACCGCGCTGGGGAATCCGACCACCAAAGCGATGGCGATGTCCGGGCGCATGCGGGCGTGCTCCACGGTCAGCGCGGCGGCACCGCCCAACACTCCGGCCGCGACGCCGAGCAGCATCGCGCTGGACAACAGCCAGGGCCGCGGCAGCGGGATCACGACTCAAAGATACTGCCGCGACCGCCCGCTACGGCTTTAGCGGCGCGGCGCGCCCTGCAGGTACCGGGCAGGCGTCGACAGCGGTCGCGACCACCGGGGCCCGCTCGGGCAGCCGCTCCCCGCGCTCGTAATCGGCGCCGGTGACCAGCGAGGCCGCCGCCAGTTCGGCATTCTCGGTGTCGGTGAAGGCACGCCCGCGGGACAAGAACCGCTTCCCTTCGGGCGCCTCCAGGCTGAATCCACCGCCCCGCCCGGGCACCACATCGATGACCAGCTGGGTGTGCTTCCACGCCTGGAACTGCGGCCCCGAGATCCACACCGGCACACCGTCGGCGCCGACGTCGAGCACCCCGAGTAACACGTCGCGGTCGCCGACGATGAAGTCACCGTCGGGATAACACATCGGCGAGGACCCGTCGCAGCAACCGCCGGACTGATGGAACATCAACGGCCCGTGTTGTTCTCGCAGCTGGTCGAGCAACGCGGCTGCGTCGCCGGTGACAACGACGCGCGGGATCATCGCGCCGCTCCTCCTCATCGCTTCGCTCTGCATCGTCGCCGGCGGGGCAACATCAGAAGAATCCTTGTGCCTTCTGCGAATACGACACCAGCAGGTTCTTGGTCTGCTGGTAGTGGCCGAGCATCATCTGGTGGTTTTCCCGCCCGAACCCGGACTGCTTGTACCCGCCGAACGCGGCGTGCGCCGGGTACATGTGATAGCAGTTCACCCACACCCGGCCGGCCTGGATGTCGCGGCCCGCCCGGTAGGCGGTGTTGCCGTCGCGGCTCCACACCCCCGCCCCCAGTCCGTACAGAGTGTCGTTGGCGATCGAGATGGCGTCGTCGTAGTCCTTGAACGACGCGACCGAGAGCACCGGACCGAAGATCTCCTCCTGGAAGATCCGCATCTTGTTGTGACCGGCGAAGATGGTGGGCTGCACGTAGTAGCCACCGGAGAGATCGCCGCCCAGCTCGGCACGCTCGCCACCGGTGATCACCTTCGCGCCCTCACCCTTGCCAATCTCGATGTAGGACAACACCTTTTCCAACTGGTCGTTGGATGCCTGCGACCCGACCATCGTCTCGGTATCCAGCGGATCACCCTGACGGACCGCCTTGGTGCGAATGGCCGCCAGCTCCAGGAATTCGTCATAGATGTCGGCCTGCACCAGGCTGCGCGACGGGCAGGTGCACACCTCGCCCTGGTTGAGCGCGAACATGGTGAAACCTTCCAGGGCCTTGTCCTGGAAGTCGTCGTGCGCGGCCATCACGTCGTTGAAGAAGATGTTGGGGCTTTTGCCGCCGAGTTCGAGGGTGACCGGAATCAGGTTCTGGCTGGCGTACTGCATGATCAATCGCCCGGTGGTGGTCTCCCCGGTGAAGGACACCTTCGCGATGCGATTGCTCGACGCCAGCGGCTTGCCGGCCTCGGCGCCGAACCCGTTGATGACGTTGACCACTCCGGGCGGCAACAGGTCGCCGATCAGCGACATCAGGTAGAGCACCGACGCCGGCGTCTGCTCGGCCGCTTTGAGCACCGCGGTGTTGCCGGCAGCCAGCGCGGGTGCCAACTTCCAGGTGGCCATCAGGATCGGGAAGTTCCACGGAATGATCTGCCCGACCACGCCCAGCGGTTCGTGGAAGTGGTAGGCGACGGTGTCCTCGTCGATCTGCGACAGCGAGCCTTCTTGGGCGCGGATGGCGCTGGCGAAGTAGCGGAAGTGATCCACCGCCAACGGGATGTCGGCGGCCAGCGGCTCGCGGATCGGCTTGCCGTTGTCCCAGGACTCGGCCAGTGCCAGCGACTCGCGGTTCGCTTCGATCCGGTCGGCGATCTTGTTCAAGATCGCGGCCCGTTCGGCGGGAGCGGTCTTGCCCCAGGCCTTGGCCGCGCCGTGGGCGGCGTCGAGCGCCTTTTCGACGTCGGCGTCGTCCGAGCGGGCCACCTCGCAGAAGGGCTGACCCGTCACCGGCGTCAGGTTCTCGAAGTAGCGGCCGGCGGCAGGAGCCACCCACTCGCCGCCGATGAAGTTGTCGTACCGCGATTCGAAGGACATCAAAGCCCCGGTGGAACCCGGTCGTGCGAAGACAGTCATTGTGCGCCACTCCTCCTCGTCGCTTCGCTGTGCGGTGTTACACAGCTCACACTACCGTCGCGGTCACAATGGGACTCATGGCCGCCGCGCGCACGATCACCGAGGACAACGACCCATACCTGTGGCTGGAGGACGTCCTCGGCGAGGAGCAACTGACTTGGGTGCGGGCCCGCAACGATCCGACGGTCGCTCAGTTCGCCGGTGAAGAGTTCGAGGCAATGCGCGCCGAGGCTCTCGAGGTGCTCGACACCGATGCCCGCATCCCCTACGTGCGTCGCCGCGGCGAATTCCTGTACAACTTCTGGCGCGACGCGGCCAACCCGCGCGGGCTGTGGCGCCGCACCACATTGGACAGCTATCGCGATGCTGCCACCAACTGGGACGTGCTGATCGACGTCGACGAGTTGGCGCGTACCGACGATGAGAACTGGGTGTGGTCGGGGGCCATCGTCATCGAGCCCGAATTCGACCGCGCTCTGGTCAACCTGTCCCGCGGCGGCGCCGACGCTGCCATCGTGCGTGAATTCGACTTGCGGACACGTGAGTTCGTCGAGGGCGGGTTCGAGCTGCCGGAGGCAAAGACGCAGATCGGCTGGGAGGACCCGGACACCGTCTTGGTCGGCACCGACTTCGGGCCGGGATCGCTCACCGAGTCCGGCTATCCGCGCGTCGTCAAGCGTTGGCGCCGCGGCACGCCGATCGCGGACGCGACGCTGGTCTTCGAAGGCGCGCCCACCGATGTCAGTGTCGGCGGATCTGCCGATAGGACACCGGGTTTCGAGCGGACCTTCGTGTCGCGATCCACCGACTTCTGGAACAGCGAGCGCTACGAACTGCGCGGGCCGGAACTGATCCACATCGACATTCCTTCGGATGCCAGCAGCGTCTCGATCCACCGCGAGTGGCTGCTGATCGAACCCCGTACGGACTGGTCGCTGGGCACCACGGTCTATCCCGCCGGCTCGCTGCTGGCCGCCAGGTATGACCAATTCCTTTCTGGCGAGCTCGAATTGAGTGTGGTGTTCGAACCCGACGAGCACACCTGTCTGCATCAATACGCGTGGACACGCGACCGGTTGTTGCTGGTCACTCTGGTTGACGTCGCGAGCCGGGTCGAAATCGTCACGCCGGGCAGCTGGGAGCGCGCGCCGCTCACCGGCATACCGGCGGCCACCGAGAGCGTGATCGTGGCGGCCGACGATACGGGCGATGAGTTCTTTCTCGACTCCAGCGGCTTCGACAGTCCGTCTCACCTGCTGCGCGGCACCGGTACCGGTCCGCTCGAGCAGATCAGATCGGCACCCGCCTTCTTCGATGCCGAAAACCTCTCCATCGCGCAATATTTCGCGACGTCGAAGGACGGCACGGCAATACCCTACTTTGTGGTCCGGCCCGGTGACGCCGACGGCCCGGGGCCCACACTGCTCTACGGCTACGGCGGCTTCGAGAACTCCTACACCCCGGGTTACAGCCCGGTGCTGGGCCGGCTGTGGCTGGCCCGCGGCGGCACATACGTGCTGGCCAACATCCGCGGCGGCGCAGAGTACGGCCCACGCTGGCACACCCAGGCGATGCGCGAGGGCCGGCATCTGGTCGGCGAAGACTTCGCCGCAGTGGCCGAGGATCTGGTCACCCGGGGCATCACGACCGTGGCGCAACTCGGCGCCCAGGGCGGCAGCAACGGCGGCCTGCTGATGGGCATCATGCTGACCAAGTACCCGGAACTGTTCGGGGCGCTGGTGTGCCAGGTGCCGCTGCTGGACATGCGGCGCTTCCATCTGCTGCTGGCCGGTGCGTCCTGGGTCGCCGAGTACGGTAACCCCGACGATCCTGCCGACTGGGAATTCATCTCCGAATACTCGCCTTACCAGAACATCTCGGCCGATGTCGACTACCCGCCGGTGCTGATCACCACCTCCACTCGCGACGATCGGGTGCACCCCGGACATGCCCGCAAGATGACCGCGGCGCTGGAGGCCGCGGGCCACCGGGTTTGGTACTACGAGAACATCGAAGGTGGACACGCCGGCGCGGCCGACAACGCGCAGAGCGCCTTCAAGACCGCTCTGGCTTTCGCTTTCCTGTGGCGAATGTTGGGTACAGAGGACTCAACCCAATGAAGGTGTGGTGTTGTGCGATGCGCGTGCCGTACATGCTGTGTGCCCTGGTTGCCACCGTGACGTTGCTGGCCGTGCCGGGTTGTTCGAAGGTGGTCGCCGGTGAGGCCACCCGCGACACCCATGCGCCAATACCCAAACCCAATGATTGCGAACAGGTTTCGGTGCCGCTGACGGACATCGACTCGCGCACGGCCGGTGAGCCGCAACTGAAGATCCCGCAGCCGCCGGGCTGGGAACGCGCGGCGATGCTCGACTCCGACGTCATCCGCTTCACGATGCGCAACAAGGATCTGGCGGCGGACAACTTCATGCCGACCGCGGTGGTGACCCTCGAGTCTCTGCCCGCCGGCAAGTCGGACAACAAGGAGATCTTCGACCAGGAACGCGCCGCGCTGGTGGACCACTTGGGCGCCAGCGGACTGCAGACGTCGGAGACGACGCGTTGCGGAGACGACGCGGAACTCGTCGACTACGACGCTCCCAGCATGGGCCGCATTCCGCCGCGCCGGATCAAGACGCTGATGGTCGCGGCTACATACGACAGCAACACCTTCGTGGCGACGGTGACGGTGCAATCGACCGACCCCGGCAACGCCGTGTACACCCGCGACACCGCGACGGTGCTCAGCGGGTTCCAGATGTTGCCTCCCGCTGCGGGTTAGCGTGCTTCCACCTACCTACGGCGATGCGCACGCCGTAGCAGACCGCACTGCCGGCGAACATGATCGCGGTCAGCCGCAGCCATAGAGCGAGGAATGGCTCCTGGGTCAATCCGGTGTCTTCGTAGTACAGCGCCGCACCTTGCCGGATGATGCCTGGAAAGAAGATGAGAAACAGCAGACCGCAGCCGAGTGCGGGCGCACGCAGGTAATTGCGTACGGAGACGGCGGCCTCGCGACGACGTGACGGAAGCCGGGCGACCGAGAAACCCAGGACCCGGTCGGCCAGCGCATAGATAGGGAACAGCAGCAGGTCGTGCAGCACGAACGCGGCGACGAACCAGACCGTCATCGAGTGCCACCACGAACCCTCCGGCCGCCACAGCGTCGATGGCCCTGCGGTCACGATCACGTAGCCAAGAAGTGCGAAGCCGGCCAGCATGAGCAGCAGGTGCAGAGGGTGGGATCCATAGAATCTACGGAACGCACCTGTGGCAGCACGTTCAGTTCGCCTCGAAGTCAATGGATTTCACCCACTTGGTGTTGTGGACGCCGTTGATCGCGGGCACGATGATCCGCGCCGGGTAGCCATGGTCGAGCGACAGGTCCGCGCCGTTGACCCGCAACGCGAGTAGTGAGTCCGGATGAGTCACTTGGTGATGTTCCAGCGTCGCGTGGTTGAACTTCCCCTTCTTACCCAGCGACGCCACGGCCGCCGACCGGGGTGCGGGCACGCCCGCCAGCTTCGCCAGGTCCGCCAATCGCACCCCGCTCCACGACTGCACCGTCGACCAGCCCTGCACGCAGGCAATCGGGAGGCGCGCGCTGTGCTGGGGCATCGCGGCCAGCATCTCCCGCTTGAGCACCACCACCCTCGGACCACCCCGCAGCGTCAACCGCCACGTCGGCCCGGTCGCGGCTGCGTCGAGGTCGACTCCCTTGGCCGTTTTGTTGATTCGGAAGTCGTTGGGTCCCTTACCTGTTGCATCGCCCGGCGGCAACAGCAGCGGAAGGTGGCGGGCGATACCCCCGATCGTCTGGCCGACGGTGACCAAGGCGGTCAGCACCACGCCGCCGCCCACGAGCGCCAGCGCGCCACGCCGGCTCATGGTGGCCGGCGCCGGATTGTCGGCGACCAGTCCATCGGGGGTCCACGGTTCGGGTTGGGTATCGGCGGTGTTGGTGCGCAACACTTCTCGCAGAGAGCGTGACCGCAGACCCGCCACCATGCGCGGGAGCTTGAGACTGACGTGGATGACGAAGCCGGCGATGAACACCCAGGTGCCGTAGTAATGCGCGGGAAAGAAGCTGAAGCCGTAGAGGTAGTCGTACTGGATGTAGAGCACGCCGGTGATGATCTCGAACAGAATTCCACCGACCAGCATGGCGATCGACAGCCGTTCCAGCAGTTGGGCGATCGACCGCGCCGGCGGCCAGGTGAACAGCTTCGGGATCACCGACCACAGCTTGGCCAGCACGACGGGGATCAGCACCAGCCCCAACCCGACGTGGAGGCCCTGATTCAGGCGATACAACCAGACCGGATGCGTGGGCCAGTCGAACGTGGGCAGCTTCAGCCAGCCGACATCGGCCGGCACCGACGTGCCGAATTGCGGTGCGTAGACGATGTAGCTCACCAAACCGGTCAGCGTGATGATCGGGAGCGCGACGAGAAGAACGGAACCGAAGACCGACGTCAGCCACAGACCGCGGATCGGGCTGCGAAACAGGCGGGTCAATCCCGGCGGCCGGTGCCGCTCGATCGCCCGCCAGAGCCGGACCGGGAACCCGTAGCCCTGCTGGTCGGACTCACCCATCGGGTGTCACCACCGCCATCGCCGACGCATACCCCGGTGCACCAGCCACAAACTCCTCTTGACCCCCGCACCGGGAACGAGTTCGCTTCGGCTATGCCGACAACCGATTTCGAGACACTGCTTTACACCACGGCCGGGCCCGTCGCCACCGTCACGCTGAACCGCCCGGAGCAGCTCAACACCATCGTTCCGCCGATGCCCGACGAGATCGAGGCCGCCGTCGGTCTTGCCGAGCGCGACCCGGCGGTGAAGGTCATCGTGCTGCGCGGTGCAGGACGGGCATTTTCCGGCGGGTACGACTTCGGCGACGGCTTCCAGCAGTGGGGTGAGGCGATGAACACCGACGGGCGTTGGGATCCCGGCAAGGACTTTGCGATGGTGAGCGCGCGGGAGACCGGTCCGACTCAGAAGTTCATGGCGATCTGGCGGGCGTCCAAGCCGGTGATCGCGCAGGTGCATGGCTGGTGTGTCGGCGGCGCAAGCGATTACGCGTTGTGCGCCGACCTGGTGATCGCCAGCGAGGACGCGGTGATCGGCACGCCGTACAGCCGTATGTGGGGCGCCTACCTGACCGGGATGTGGCTGTATCGGCTGAGTCTTGCGAAGGTCAAATGGCACTCGCTGACCGGCCGGCCGCTGACCGGCGTGCAGGCCGCCGAGGTCGAATTGATCAACGAAGCGGTTCCGTTCGAGCGACTGGAGGCGCGGGTCGCCGAGATCGCCGCCGAACTGTGTCGAATCCCGTTGTCGCAGTTGCGGGCTCAGAAGCTGATCGTCAACCAGGCTTACGAGAACATGGGCCTGGCGTCGACCCAGACGCTCGGCGGCATCCTTGACGGCCTGATGCGCAACACCCCGGATGCGCTCGGCTTCATCCAGACGGCCGCGAACGAAGGCGTCCGCGCCGCCGTCGAACACCGTGACGGCCCGTTCGGCGATTACAGTCAGGCGCCGCCCGATCTGCGGCCCGACCCGTCGCACATCATCACGCCGTGACGGCTTAGAGCCGGACGCCGCGAGTTCGCAACGGCACCAACGGCAAAGCCAGCAGCGGGAAGACCGCGCAGATTGCAAAGGCGAGCGGAAATCCGGACGCCACGATCAGCACTGCGACCAGCGGCGGCGCGGCCGCGACCACCAGCCGTTCGAAGATGTTCTGAGTAGCCAGCGCCCATCCGCTCCAGAACGGGCCGGCCAGTTCGGGAATCGTGGTGAACGGCAGTCCGTTGTCGCCCGCCATCGCCGAGGCGACGACCATCAACGGAACGGCGGCGAATCCCCAACCCACGTGGTCGGTGAAGGCGAGCACCACCATGACGACCGCGGTCGCGACACAAATGACCCGCAGCGGCCCCATCCGGGTGCCGATGCGATCGGACCACCGCCCCACCGCGACGCGACCGAGCGCGCCGAGAATCTGCGAAAGGCCCACCAGCACACCGGCACACAGCATCGACAGGCCGTGCCTTCCGACGAACCAGACCAGCATGAACGTCAGCACCACCGGTTGGGGCACCATCAACAACGCTGACGCCGTGTGAATACGCCACAGCACCGGCCTCCGGTAGAGCTCACGCAGAACCCGGAAATCGACGCTCGTTCGATCGGGCCGCGGTGGATCGTGCACGCCGAAGAAACAGGCGACCGCCGCGAGCGCGCACAGCACCGCCGGAAACAGCAGTGCCAGCGACAGATTCCGTTTCGCAAGTTCGGGAATGACCAGGGCGGCCACCGCGATCCCCAACGGCTGCGCGGTTTGCCTGATGCCCATCACCTGCGCCCGTTGCCCTTCGGCGAACCAGCCCGTCACCAGGCGGCCACTGGCAGCCAGGCAACTGGCGGCCGCCATTCCACCAAGGACCAGAAAAATCCCGACCATCAGCATCGAATCCGCCGACGCCGCAGCGAAACCCGCCGCAGCGGTCAGTGCCAAGCCCAGGGTGAGCACAAACCGCTCCCCCACCCGGTCCAACAAGTAGCCCCAGGGGATCAACGTGAGCATCATGCCGATGTTCGGCATCGAGGCCAGCAGAGCCGCTTCCACCAGGCTGGCGTGGTGCTTGCCGATCAGCGCGGGAATCAGGAAAGCGGCGCCGTTGATGAAGACGTTGGCGCACAACGACGCCGCCTGGGAAACACCAAGCATCGACCAGCGCCGGGTGGCGCTGGCCGATGCCACTTCTGTCGCCACGTCATCTTCGGTGGTCAGTGGTTCGACCTTCCAACGTCAATGGGTGGCGTGCAAGCTGGTTTTCTACTGCCCCGGGGGCATCATCACGGTGTCGATCATGTACACCTGAGCGTTGGCGGTGGGCACACCACCACAGACGACGTTCGAACTGTTGGCCTTGATGCCGTCACCTGAGCCGGTCACGTTGACCGGGGCACCCTCGACGGAGTTGTGCGACCCGTCGACCTGGGCCGGGCTCAGCTGACCGGGAATGACGTGATAGGTCAGGATGCTCTTCAGCATGTCCGAGTTGGTCTTGAGCTCGTCGATCGTGCTCGCCGGCAACTTGGCGAAAGCGGCGTCGGTCGGCGCGAAGACGGTGTACTGGCCGTTGTTGAGGGTGTCGACCAGGTTGACGTTGGGGTTGAGCTGGCCGGATACGGCCTTGGTGAGGGTGGTGAGCATGGGGTTGTTAGACGCGGCCACCGCGACGGGGACGGAAGACATGCCGGTCACGGAGGCGGGACCGGTGGGGTTCATCTTCACGTAGTCGGCGCAGGCAGGACCGACGGGTGCGGCCATGGCCGGCACCGAGGTAGCGAGAAGGAGCCCGATGGCGCCAGCCGCGACACCGGTGGCTGGGATGAGTTTGCTGTACTTGTTCATGGTCGGTAATTCGGAGCCGAATTGAAATTGGATTGGCCTGATCGGCAATCAGCCGTATGTAAAAGAGAAAATTTGCAAACCTTTGCTGACCCGGACGTCGAGAGAACCACGGACGGCGGCGTCGCCGGCGACGATCTGATGCGACGTCGGCGGGCCGCTGACCGGCACCGATGTCGACTTGCCATCGCGAGTGACGGTGAGGTTGCCATTTCCGCCGGCGACGATATAGACGTTTTTCGCGTGGTAGTTGAGTTTGATTTCGGACGAATCACCGTCAGCGGTCGCACCCTGGTAATCCAGTGCCCACGGTCCTTGAAGGGCGAACTTGTCCGGGGGCAACGTCGAGGGATAGCCGAATGTCGCGCTGCCCTGGTCGTAGACGCCGTTTCCGGCGTAGTTGGACACTTTGCCCACCCCGAAATAGGTCTCGGGCGTCAGGTCGAGCGGGGGGGTGGTGTCGGGCGCACCGACCGGGGGCGGAAGTGAGACACCGGACCGCGCACTGGTGAGCAGCTGACGAATCAGAGTCTCGGTGCCGTCGTAGTCTCCCTCGCCGAACTTGATGTGTCGCACGACGCCGTTGGCGTCGATCAGGTACTCCGCCGGCCAGTAACGGTTCCGGTAATTCGTCCACGTCGAGTACCCGTTGTCCAGTGCGACCGGGTAGGTGATGCCCAAATCGGCGGTGCCCTTTTCGACGTTCTCGGTGACTTTCTCGAAGCCGTACTCCGGGGTGTGCACGCCGATCACCTCGAAACCGCTGTCGCGGTAAGCCTTGTACCAGCCCTCGACGTGCGGAATGGCGCGCTGACAGTTGATGCAGGAGTAGGCCCAGAAGTCGATCAGCACCACCTTGCCGCGCAACGCACGCAGATCGACCGGTTTGTCACCGGCAGTGTTGAGCCATGCCGTGATGTTCTTCAGATCCGGTGCGGTGCCGCAGTTTTGCAGCTGGTCGGATGGCTTCGCGCAGTTCGACAGGTCTTTGTTCTGGTCGTTGACGATGCCACCGAGCTGTTGCTGGACCTTCTGGTCGCCGGCCAACTTGTCCTGCAACGACCCGGTGTAGTCCGGAATCGCGCGCTGCAGCGCCGCCGGAACGTTGAAGACCAAGGCCACCGCCAGCAAGATCGTCACGACTCCCGCGGCCACCCGGATCGCGCGCTGCCGACGTCGAAAAGCGGTCACACGGCTGGTGATTCGCTGACCGGCCAGCGCGAAGAACAGCAGCGGCACCGCGGTTCCCACGGCGAAGCCGACGGTGAGCACGATGATGGGCAGACCGATCTGCGCGGTTGCACCGGCAACGACGATCGCGGCCAGCACCGGTCCGGCGCACGGAACGTACAGCACACCCAGCGCCAGACCGAGGCCGAATCCGTTGGCGCGTTCCATGATCCGCTTCTGCGGTATACGCGCAAAGGGCTTCTCCAACAGCTCCTGCACACCGGGAAAGATCAGACCGAGCCCGATCGCGACCAAGGCCACCAGCGCGACCCAGCGGATGGCGTCCTGCGGCAGATGCAGCAACGACAGCAGCGCCGACCCGAGCAGCGTCACCAGGCTGAAGCTCAGCACCAGACCGGCGATCACCCGATACGGCCGCGACACATCACGTTTCGCCTCGACGGCCACCGACCCGTCGTCCGTTGCGGTGGTTCCGGAGAAGAACACCACCGGCAGCACCGGCAGGATGCACGGCGAGATGCCGGTGACAAGGCCGCCGAGAAGACCGATCAACGCGAGCGACACCATGCCCATTATTCGCCACCGGTACGGCTCCGGATCGGTCGCGGCCCCTGAAATACGATAAGGCAGCCCGGGGAAACGGACTGCCTTATCTAGCGACGATCGTCGAGCGCTACGGGCTGGGGGGCACCAGCACCGTGTCGATCATGTAGACCGTCGCGTTAGCGGTGTGCACCCCTCCGCACACCAAACCTGCGTCGTTCACTTTGAGGTCGTTGCCCTGGCCGACCACGTTCAGATCCGCGCCCTGCAACGTCTTGTGCGTGCCGTCGACCTTGGCCGGGCTGGCCTGTCCCTGCACCACATGGAACGTCAAGATGCTCTTCAGCTTCTCGGCGTTGGTCTTGAGCTCGTCGAGCGTGGCGGCCGGCAGCTTGTCGAACGCGGCGTTGGTCGGCGCGAACACCGTGTACTGACCGTTGTTCAGCGTGTCGACGAGGTTCACCTGCGGGTTCAACTTGCCCGACAGCGCCGAGGTCAACGTCGACAGCAGCGGGTTGTTCGACGCCGCGGTCGCGACCGGGTCCTGCGCCATACCGGCCACCGAGGCCGGGCCATTCGGGTGCTCTGCCGCATATCCGGCGCACCCCGAGCCGATCAAGTCACTGGCCGGAGCCGCCGGGGCCGCTGACGGGCCGCTCATCGCCGGTGCCGAGGCGCTACTGGTCGGTTGTGCGCTGGTCTCTTGTCCAGCGTCCGACTTCTTGCTCGAACACGCGGAGAAACTCACCGCTGCGAGCGCGGCGCAACTCACCGCGAGCGTCTTCTTGTGACCATTTTTCATCAGCAACTCCTCTGTTGGCTCGTATTGCAAGGCATTCGGAGCAAGACATCGCACGGATGGGTGACCACTTCGGCCGTCCTCGTCCGAACGGCGGTTCGCTCCGAATATGTGGTGTGTACGAGCCATGCCACCTGTCGGTTGTCGACGACGTCCCAGACATCGAATTCGACCGTCCCGCGTTGATTTCCGACAGTCCCCGCCGGCCGCCGGCCACCGACTCTTCGTCCTGCTGGCCGGAGGTTTTCACCGTCCCGTCCGGGCCGGTGGCCGCCGCTTCGGCGCTGGTTGCCGACCGGCTCATTCGCCGCGCGGTCGCTGGACTGCCGATCCGGCTGGTCTACCCGGACGGCACTGTGCTCGGCACCGGAGACGCAACTGCGCCTGCCCTGATCGTCAACGAGCCGGACCGGTTGGCCCGCCGAGTGGGTCGCTACGGCATGGTCGGTTTCGGCGAATCCTTCATGGCCGGCGAATGGGAGTCGACGGATCTGGTCGGTCTGTTGACGGCGCTGACACCGGCCTTCGACGGTATGGGACGGGGATGGCTGTCCCAGGTGAAGCCGGTTGTGCTTGCAGCACAACGACGTTCGCCGAGGCCTAGCCGGGAGGAGCATTTGCGCAACACGGCGGCGCACTTCGAGGACGTGTCCAGCGACTTGTTCGTGGAGTTTCTCGACGAGACCATGACCTACTCGAGCGCATTCTTCGAGCGCCTGCCCGCGTCGTGGCTCGACCTGGCCGGCGCGCAGCGACGCAAGATCGACCGACTGCTGGACGCGGCCGGGGTGGGGCCCGGCACCCGGCTCCTCGAGCTCGGCACCGGATGGGGTGAACTGTGCATCCGTGCCGCTGCGCGCGGTGCCGAGGTCCACTCCGTGACCCCCTCCGATCGCCAGGCATGGCTGGCCCGCAAACGGGTGGTCGCAGCGGGTCGATCCGATCGGGTGCGCATCGATGTGTGCGATTATCGCGACATCGAGGGGAGTTACGACGCGGTGATCTCGGTGGAGATGATCGAGGCCGTGGGACATCGCTCGTGGCGAGGTTTCCTGCAGTCCATCGACCGCTTGGTCAAACCGGGTGGCAGCGTGGTGATTCAGGCGATCGTGAGCCCGCACGCTCAGATGGTGGCCGCCCGCGACAGTCAGACGTGGCTGCAGAAATACATCTTCCCGGGCGGGACAGTCCCTTCGGCCAAGGCGATTCTCGACCTCACTCGTCGGCACACCGGGCTTCGGCCGGTGGACATGCTCTCGCTGCGCGACCACTACGCGGAGACCCTCCGACTGTGGCGCGAGCAATTCCTGCAGCGCCGAAAGACACTGAAGCACATCGGGTTCGACGAGATATTCGCCCGGATGTGGGAGTTGTACCTAGCCGAGCGGGAAGCCAGGTTCCGCTCCGGCAACCTCAACGTCTACCAGTGGGCGTTCGTCAAAGAAGTCGTGCCATGATCGCCGCCTTCGCCCTGCTGTACGCAGCCTCGGCCGTCGCACTGATCGTGGTGCACACGGTCGCGTTCGGCATCGGTCGCTACAACGTCGTCGACGTCGCGTGGGGGCTGGGTTTCATCGCCGTCGCAGCCGTCTCGGCGCTGCTCGGCATGGGCGACGCGCAGCGCCGCTACCTGCTGCTGGCGCTGGTGGCGGTCTGGGGACTCCGGCTCAGCGGAGACCTCTACCGCCGGTCGGCGGGTCGCGGCGAGGACCCCAGATACGCCGACATGCCGCCCGGATCGGCCCGAACATGACGACTGCAGTTGTGGAGCCGTTAGGCTACCGGGCGATGACCGAACCGAGGCACGGGACGGATCTGGACGCATTGCTGCGCCAGGTCGCGCTTCGCGATGCCGACGCGTTCGCCGGGTTCTACGACCACACCCGGGCCCGCGTCTATGGCCTGATCACCCGGGTCCTGCGCGACTCCGGTTACAGCGAGGAGACCACCCAGGAGGTGTACCTCGAGGTCTGGCGAACCGCGGATGCGTACGACCCCGCGAAGGGTTCGGCGCTGTCGTGGCTGATGACGATGGCACACCGTCGTGCCATCGACCGGGTGCGGTCCGAGCAATCCGCCGGCCAACGGGAGTCGCGATACGGCGCGGCGACGGTCGAGCGACCCGCCGACCTCGTCGCCGACTCGGCGATCGCCGCCGACGAACGCCGTCGGGTGGCAGCCTGCCTGGACTCGCTGACGGATGTGCAGCGGCAATGCATCGAGATGGCCTATTACGGCGGCCTGACCTATACCGAAGTGTCTCGCCAGTTGTCAGCGAATCTGTCTACGATCAAGTCGCGCATGCGTGACGCATTGCGCGGACTACGCGGCTGTTTGGGTGTGTCATGACTGAACCATTCGACCTCTTGGAGCTGGCCACGCCGTATGCGCTGAATGCCATCTCGGACGGCGAGCGCGTCTCCATCGACCGCGAACTTGCGACGGCACCGGGCGCCGTCGTCAGCGCCTTCGGCGAAGAAGTGCGCGCTGTGCGCGAGGCCATGGCCCTGGTGTCGGCGGCGACCGCCGTCGAACCGCCAGACCACCTGCGCGCCTCGGTGCTGGCCGCTGTACACGGTGACAAGCCCGGTGTGTCCCGTTGGCGCACAGCCCTATTGGCAGCCGCTGCGGCAATCGTCGTGGCATTGGCGGCGTTCGGAGCGGGCATGGCGCTGCACCCGGCGCACGCCCCGACGATGACCGAGCAGATCATGGGCGCCCCCGACGTGCGAACGGTGTCCACCCCGATGGCCGGCGGGACGGCGACCGTGGTGTTCTCCCGGGACCGCAACGGCGCCGTGCTGCTGATGAACAACGTGCCGCCACCGTCGCAGGGCACCGTCTACCAGATGTGGCTGGTCGGCGACAAAGGTCCGCTCTCGGCGGGAACCATGAACAGTGATGCGGTGACGCCGTCGACCACGCACACCTTTACCACCCTGGAGAACTCGCAGGTGCTCGCCTTCACCGTCGAACCCGGCGACGGCTCGCCCCAGCCGACCGGGAAGATCTTCGCGAAATTGTCGCTGAGCTGATCGCGGCTCGGGGCATCCGCTAGCGTTGCCGCCAAGGGGAGGAACTGGCGTGACAACGATCGACACGGATTACCTGGTCGTCGGCGCGGGCGCGATGGGGATGGCTTTCACCGACACCCTGGTGGCCGAGACCGACGCGCAGGTGGTGGTCGTGGACCGCGGCCACTCGCCGGGCGGCCACTGGAACAGTGCCTACCCGTTCGTCCGGCTGCATCAGCCATCGGCCTACTACGGCGTGAATTCCCGCGCACTGGGCAGCGACACCATCGACCAACTCGGCTGGAATCAGGGACTTTACGAGCTGGCGACCGTCGGTGAGATCTGCGCCTATTTCGAAAAGGTGATGCACCAGGACCTGCTGCCCAGCGGGCAGGTGTCCTACTACCCGATGTCCGAGTATCTCGGCGAGGGCCGCTTTCGCTCGCTGGCCGGTGGCGACCACGTGGTCAACGTCCGCAACCGCATCGTCGATGCGACCTACCTGCAGACCACGGTGCCGTCGATGCGCCCGCCGGCCTACCGCGTCGCCGAGGGTGTCGACTGCGTGCCACCCAACAACATGCCCGCCAGCGCTGCCGGCCGTGAGCGCTTCGTCATCGTAGGCGCCGGCAAAACCGGAATCGACGCGTGTTTGTGGTTGCTGCGCAACGGTATTCCGCCCGAGCGGTTGACCTGGATCATGCCGCGCGATTCGTGGCTGATGGATCGCGCCAACATCCAGCCCGGCCCGCAATTCCTGGAACGGTTCCAGACCGGATTCGCCCACCGACTCGTCGCGATCGAGGCCGCCACCGACGTGGCCGACCTGTTCGACCGGCTCGAAGGTTGCGGCAATCTGTTGCGGCTGGATCCGGCAGTGCAGCCGACGATGTACCGCTGCGCGAACGTCACGACAACCGAACTCGATCAGTTGCGGCGCATCGTCGACGTCGTACGGCTGGGACGCGTGCTGAGCATCGAACCCGGCAAGGTGGTGCTGGACGACGGCGAGATCAGCGTCGACGACTCGGCGCTGTTCGTCGACTGCAGTGCCGACGGACTGGAGAAGCGTCCGCCGGCAACGGTTTTCGACGGCGACCGGATCACTCTGCAGAGCATCCGCGGTTGCCAGCAGGTGTTCAGCTCCGGCATGATCGCCCACGTCGAAGCCGCCTACGGCACCGACGAGTCGCGTAACCGGTTGTGCCAACCGGTGCCACACCCCAACACCGACATCGACTGGCTGACCACGACGCTGGCCGAGCAACGCAACCAGATCGGCTGGTTCGAAGATGCCGAGCTGATGAACTGGCTGTGCGAAGCGCGGTTGGACCTGATGCGGCACATGTACGCGCCGCTGGTCGGCAAGCCCCAGGAAGTCCGCGACAAGGTGTTCGGCATGATCACCACCGGGCTGCGCTCGGCCAACGAGAAGCTGGAAAAGCTACTCAGCGAGCATCTTTCAACTTTTCCGCAGGCTGCCGACGCCCGCAACTAGCACGCCGAGCAGTACCAGAGCGCCGCCCGCCACCAGCGTCACATCCAACCAGTCGTGCAAGCTGGCCTCGGCGTGGCCGACCATGACGTCGGCGATGCCGCGGATGCCGCCGGTGGTGTTGTTCAGCGTGTCGTTGAGCGGGTAGCGGGCGAGCTCGATCGCGACCCACCCTCCGGCGCCGACCAGCAGCGCCGAGATCCCGAGACCGGCCAGCGCCCTGCCGCGGCTGCGGGCGGCCGCCCACGTCAGCAGCGCGAAGACGCCGGTCACCGCGACCGCACCGACGCTCACCGCCAGCCCCCAGGTGGCCAGCGGTCGTAACTTTCCCGGCTGCAACACCTTTGGCGTCGACACGGTCACCGGGATCCGGACCGTGTCGGGCACTTTCACGTTGTGGGTCGCCAGCAGCTGCTCGAAAGCGGTGTCCTTCAGCATGCCGGCGAGGTCGAGCACCCACTGGTCGCCCTCGGACTGGCCGTGCGCGCCGGTGAACATCCAGTCGTGCGCCAGCCGGTTGGCGTCGGCGAACTGTGCCGGAAAGTCGGCGCCGGCGGTGTACCCCGCCGCGACGGCGTGCACCTTCGCCGAGTCGACGTGTTGGCCGTGCTGGTTGATCAGAACCATGGTCTTGGTTGCCAGTTCGGCAGCCACCGCCGACTGCAGCGCCTTGTCACCGGCCGCCTGCCGCGCCATCGCGGTGTAGCCGTTGACGTCGACGACGTGCGTCTGCGTCCATACCGTCGGAACGGCGATGGCCAGCGATGCCGTGGCGCACAACCACAGCAGCGCCGTCAGCACCAATCGCACTACTTGGCGACGCGGCGGGGGCGCACCAGCGCCATCTTGGTCATCAGTTTGTTGACCCGCTTGAGCGCCTTGAGTGAATTGTTGTAGTAGTTCTGCCCCGCACCGACGTTCGTGCGCGGCGTGACGACCGTCTCGACGCGGCAGAACTTGCGCAGGCCGTCGGCGCCACCGAACCGCGCGCCGATGCCGGAGGTCTTCCAGCCGCCCATCGGGGCCGTCGTGCACATCAGGTTGGTGATGACGTCGTTGATGTTGACCGCACCGCAATCCAACTGCAGCGCAACGTCTTTGGCCCGGTCGAAGTCCTTGGAGAACACCGAGGCACTCAGCCCGTATTCGCTGTCGTTGGCCAGCCGGACCGCCTCTGAGACCGAGCCCACCTTCATGATCGGCAGCGTGGGGCCGAACGTCTCTTCGGTCATACACGTCATCGTGTGGTCGACATCGACCAGCACGGTGGGCGGGTAGAAGCTGCCCGAGGTGGTGGTGCGCTGTCCGCCGGTCAGCGCACGCGCGCCGGCCGCGACGGCATCGCGGACGTGGCGTTCGGTGACAGCCAACTGCTGCTCGTCGATGAGCGCGCCGAAGTCGTGCCCCTCGCCGGCGCCGACCTGTAGCGCCTTGACGTCGCGGACGACAGCGTCGACGAACTGGTCGTAGACCTGCTCGAGCACGTAGACCCGTTCGACCGAGACGCAGGTCTGTCCGGCGTTGAACATCGCTCCCCAGACCGCGGCATGCGCGGCGAGGTCGACGTCGGCGTCTTCCAGGACGATCATCGGGTCCTTGCCACCGAGTTCCAGGCTGACCGGGGTCAGGCGCCGAGCAGCCCGCTCCATGACCTTGCTGCCGGTGGCACACGAGCCGGTGAACTGGATGTAGTCCGAGTTGTCGACCACGGCTTCGGACACCGCCCGGGCTCCCTGCACCACCGCGAATACGTCGGGGGCACCGGACTCCAGCCAACCTCGGCGCAACACCTCGGCGGTCAACGGGGTCCGCTCGGACGGCTTCAGCAGGACAGCGCAGCCCGCGGCCAGCGCACCGATACCGTCCATCAGCGCGTTGGCCACCGGGTAGTTCCACGGCGCGATGATGCCGACGACGGGCCGTGGCCGGTAGTGGATGCTGACCTTCTTGATCGCCATGAGAGGCAATGCGGCGGGCCGCTTTTCGGGTGCGAGCGACTTGGCCATCGTCCGGATGTAGTACGACAGGATCATGATCAGCATCGGCACTTCCTGCGCCGCGTCGGTCGCCGACTTGCCGGTCTCCTTGATCAGCAGGTCCTCGATCTCGTCACGGTGATCGCCCAGCCACACCGCGAAGCGGGCCAGCACCTTGGCGCGTCCGTCGGGTCCGCGCTGTTCCCATTCGCGCTGGGTTGTGCGCAGCGCGGCGGCGATGGTGGGGATGTCGGCGGCGTCGGTCCACTGGACCTGCCCGGCGATGGCGCCGTTGGCCGGGTTGTAGATGGTGCCGGTGCCGGAAAACTCGGTGGCGCTGGGCGCGGTCTCGGGAGGCTTGGTGGCGGTCATAGGGCCATCGTAGCCGCGTGAGTGTGACGTGCGTCGCACGGGTTCGACAGGTGTCAAGTTTGCCGCGTCAGGGCGCGATACCGCGTAAGTACGCTGCCTGGCCGAGGTGCTGGGCACAGTCGTCGATGATGCTGACGATGCGCGCGCTGGCGGTCACCGGCGGATCCCAGTTGCGGTCGACGATCTGCTCCAGGTCCTCGGCGGTGACCCGCGCGACGAACTCCAGCGTGGCCTCGTGCACCGCGCGGTAATAGCCGGCCAGCAGGTCGGCCGGCGCCTGCACCTTGGACACCTCGTCCGGGCCGTGTCCGTAGCCGCTGTCGTTGCGGGGCAGGTCGAGACCGAACCGGTCCACCCATCCCCCGGACGTCCACACCTGCTCGATGTCCGCGATCGGGGCGAGCTGAATGTCCTGCACACGCGCGCTGTGCCAGATCAGCCAGGCGATGCCGTTGGCCTCCGGCGTCGGCCGGTAGCCGGCCTCGTCGTCGCTCAGGCCGTCAGTCAGCTCGTCGACGTGCTCGATCAGCCGAGTGAAGGCGTCGCGCAGCAATTCTCGAACGGCGTTGTCAGACATACTTTCCGACCCTACCCATGGCAGACGGCTTCGACGTTGTTGCCGTCGGGATCGCGGACGAAGGCGCCGAAGTAGCCCGGGTGGTACTCCGGCCACAGCCGCGGCGCATGCAGCGACTCGGCCCCCAGCTCGATGGCGGCGTCGTAGAACGCCTGAACCGCGTCGTGGTCAGCGGCGGCGAAAGCGAAGTGCGTTTCCCGGTTCGGCCCGTCGGCGGTACCCGCCGATGCATCCGCGATCCAGAACATTGGGTGACCCTCGCTGCCGTAGCCGATGGCCACGCCGAAATCCATCTGCCGCGCATAGCCCAGCACCCCCAGCACCCGGTCGTAGAACTCCTGCGACTTGACGTAATCCGAGCAGTTGATCCCGAAGTGATCGATCATCGGCGCCACTCCTCCTCATCGCTCCGCTCTGCATCGTCGTCGGCGGTCATCGGCGCCACTCCTCCTCATCGCTCCGCTCTGCATCGTCGTCGGCGGTCATCGGCGCCACTCCTCCTCAT
>NZ_PKEK01000094.1 GCF_002863225.1 Mycobacterium sp.
GACCAGTCCGACCTCCGCTTCGGACTCCGCGTCGGACGCGTCCACCGCGAGACGGGCGCGCGCGGCGAGCTTGACTTGGCCGCCGCCGCCGCCACCCTTGCGGGCCTGGTGCGCCTCGTAGGCGCGCACCGACGCCTGCACGGTCCGCGTCTTGCGGTCGTCATCGAAGGCGGCGGGCAGCGACTTCTTGGCCCCCGCCTCGGTGAGCTTGCCCGTCGACACGAGCAGCCCGATGCACTGCTCATCGCGTCCGCCGGGGTGGACCTTGCCGCATGAGTCGCACTCGGGCAGCGCGGGCCGGCTGCCCGTGGTCGTGCGGTTGCCCGCGGTGGTGCGCGCCTTCGATCAGACCGGTGCCTTGTCGCCCACCGGGGCCTGCCACGCGTTCGACGCCAGTGCCGACGGGTTCATCCGGGGCGAGGGTGCGGGCATGGTCGTGCTCAAACGTCTGAGTGATGCTGTGCGAGACGGCGATCGGGTGCTGGCCGTCGTGCGCGGCACGGCGGTCAACCAGGACGGCCGATCCAACGGTCTGCTGGCGCCCAACCCCGCCGCCCAGATGGCGGTGCTGCGGACGGCCTACGCCAACGCCGGCCTGCAACCGCAGGAGGTCGACTATGTCGAGGCGCACGGCACCGGAACTCCGCTCGGTGACCCGATCGAGGCCCGCGCGCTCGGCACGGTGCTCGGCCGCGGCCGCGCCGAGGACGCGCCGCTGCTGATCGGCACGGTCAAGACCAACATCGGCCACCTCGAAGGTGCCGCCGGGATCGCGGGCCTGATCAAGACCGTGCTCGCGGTGAATTCCGGCACCATTCCGCGGAACCTGCACTTCGACACCCCCAACCCGCACATTCCGTTCGACCAGCTGCGACTCAAAGTCGTTGCCGAGCAACAGCAATGGCCGGAGACGGGCCGGCCTCGCCGGGCCGGCGTTTCGTCGTTCGGGTTCGGTGGGACCAACGCGCACGCGGTGATCGAGCAAGCGCCGGCCGCCCTGCCGGTGATCCGCGAGGCCGACCCGGCGGTGACCACCCTGCTGCTGTCCGGCAAGTCGCCGGAACGCATTGCCTCCCAAGCCGCGTCGCTGGCGGCGTGGCTGCAGGGCGAGGGTGCCGACGTGCGGCTGGCCGACGTCGCGCACACGCTGAGCTACCACCGCGAGCGGCACGCCCAGTTCGCCACCGTGTGTGTCCGCGACCGCGAGCAGGCGGTTGCGCATCTGCAAGCGCTGGCCGACGGCCGGACCGCCGAGGGTCTGGTGGGTCCGCACAACGGGCCATGCAGCCCCGGAACGGTTTTCGTGTTCTCCGGCCAGGGTTCACACTGGGCCGGCATGGGCCGGCAGTTGCTGGCCGACGAGCCGGTGTTCGCCGAGGCGATCGCCGAGCTGGATCCGATTTTCGTTGAGCAGGTTGGCTTTTCGCTGCAGAAGATCATCGCCGACGGCGACGCGATCAGTGGTGACGCGCAGGTACAGCCGGTGCTGATGGGCCTGCAGCTGGCGCTGACCGAGCTGTGGCGTTCCTACGGAGTGCACCCGGACGCGGTGATCGGCCACTCGATGGGCGAGGTCACCGCGGCGGTCGTGGCCGGTGCGCTGAGCGTCGTCGACGGCCTGCGGGTGATCGCGATCCGGTCGAAGCTGATGTCCAAGCTCGCCGGTCAGGGTGCGGTGGCGCTGCTCAAGCTCGACCCCGAGGCAACCGAGGAACTGCTCGGTGAATACGCCGAAGTCAGTGTGGCGGGCTACATTTCACCACGCGAGACGGTGGTCGCCGGACCGGTCGACCAGGTCGACGCGGTGATCGCGGCGGTGAGCGCGCAGAACAAGTTCGCCCGCCGGGTCAACATGGAGGTGGCGTCACACACCGCGTTCATGGAGCCGATCCTGGGCGAATTACGGACGGCGCTTGCGGATCTCAGCCCGGAAATCCCGACCATCCCGTTCTATTCGACGGTGCTGGAGGGCTTCCAGTCGCCGATGCTGGACGCCGACTACTGGGTGGCCAACGTGCGCCAGCCCGCGCTGCTCAGCCAGGCCGTGGCCGCAGCGGCCGAAGAACACGGCACCTTCATCGAGGTCAGCGCGCACCCGATCCTGATGAACGCGGTCGGCGACACGCTCGATCCCGCCAACCACCACCACAGCGTCGGAACGCTGTGGCGCGACGGCGACGACGCGGTCCGGTTCCACACCAACTTGAACACCGTTCACACCAGCCATCCGCCACAGACCCCGCACCCGGTCGAGCCGCACCCGGTGCTGCCGACCACGCCGTGGCATCACAACCGGTTCTGGCTCAACCCGCGTTCGATCAAACCGTTCAGAAGCGTTGCCGGCGTTGCCGATTCCGGCGGTGCCGTCCCGCACTCCGACGGCCCGATCCCGTCGGAGTGGTACCTCGAGCTGGCCTGGCCGGCCCGCCCGGTGCCGGCGAAGTCGGCCGACGCCGACGCCTCGTGGCTGGTCATCACCGACTCCGGTCTGGGCGACGAGATCGGCCGCGTTCTCGACGACGAGTTCGCCGCGACCGTGGAGCCGACGGCACTGCTGGCCGAAGGTGCCGACCCGTCGTCGATCACCGACGCCCTCGCCGGGGTGACCCACGTGCTGTATGCGCCACCCGTCACCGGCGGCCAGTTCGATTTCGAAGACGGCTACCAGTTGTTCAACGCCGCCCGCCGGTTGACCGCCGCGATCGCCGAGATCGGGGTGCCGCCGAAGCTTTACCTGCTGACCCGCAACGCACAGCCGGTCAGCGACGGCGATCGCGCCATCGCGTCGCAGGCGGTGCTGTGGGGCCTGGGCCGCACGCTGGCGCTGGAGCACCCCGAGTTCTGGGGCCGCGTCATCGACCTCGACGAGTCGGTGCCCGATGGCCTGGCCGCGTCCTACGTGGTCGACGAGTCGCAGGCCGACGACGACGAAGACCAGGTGGTCTACCGGGCCGGTCTGCGCCGGGTTCCGCGGCTGCGGCAGGCGTACCCGCCGTCGACCCCGCCCGCTGAATTGTCCTCTGAGCGAAGCTATCTGGTGATCGGCGCGACCGGAAACATCGGCCCGCACCTGATCCAGCAACTGGCCGACTCCGGCGCCGGCACCGTGGTCGCGGTGTCGCGCAATCCCGGTTCCAAGCTCGACGAGCTGGCGGCCCGGTTGGCGCCGTCCGGCACCACGTTGGTGACCGCTGCCGCCGACGCGGCCGACGAGTCCGCATTGAGCGCGGTGTTCGACCGGTTCGGCGACGACCTGCCGCCGCTGGCCGGCATCTACGTCGCGGCGTTCGGCGGTGGGCCGATCACGCTGCTGGAAATGACCGAAGACGACGTGACGGCCATGTTCCGGCCGAAGCTCGACGTGGTCTCGCTGCTGCACCGGCTTTCGTTGCGGCACAACGTCGAGCAGTTCGTGCTGTTCTCGTCGATCTCCGGTCTGACCGGTTCGCGCTGGCTGGCGCACTACACCGCCACCACCACGTTCCTGGACACCTTTGCGCTGGCCCGCCGGGCCGCCGGACTGCCGGCCACCGCGATCAACTGGGGTTTGTGGAAGTCCTTGTCCGACGGCCAATCCGAGGAAGAGCGCCAGGTCACCTTGGCCTCGGGTCTGGAGCCGATGGCCGACGATGTCGCGATCCAGGCGCTGCCGTTGCTCACCGGGCCGGGCGCCGCGTCGCGTCCGACCGTCGTCGCCGCGGACTGGCCGTTGCTGGCCGTCGCGTACCGGACCCGGGCCGCGCTGCGCATCGTCGACGACCTTCTCGACACCGGCGCCGGTGCCGGCGAAGAGGGTGGGGCTGCCCGCAGCACCGAGTTCCGCGACACGTTGCGCGACGCCGACCCGGCACGTCGCCGCGGCATCCTGGTCGACCACGTCACCGCGCAGGTGGTCGCCGCGATGGGGCTGGCGTCGGCGCAGTTGCTCGACCCGACCGCGGGCTTCTTCCAGTCCGGCATGGATTCGCTGATGAGCGTGACACTGCAGCGGGCCCTCTCGGAGAGCCTCGGCGAGACGCTCCCCGCGTCGGTGGTGTTCGACTATCCGACCGTCGAGGCGTTGTCGGAATACCTGGCCACCCTCCTTCCCGAGGTGGCCGAGGCCGCCGAGGACGACAGCGCCGACGACTATGACGACTTCAGCGACGACGAACTGCTCAAAGAGCTTTCGGAAAGGCTCGGTTGATCGGGATGAACGCACCGCCAGATCGTCGGGCGATCATCACCGAGGCGCTCCGCAAGATCGATGACCTGACAGCCCGGCTGGAGATCGCCGAAACAGCCGACCTCGAACCGATTGCCGTGGTGGGCATGGCCTGCCGGCTGCCGGGCGGCGTCGACACCCCCGCCGACTACTGGCAGCTTCTCGAGCAGGGTCGCAACGGTGTGGTCCGGGTCCCCGAGGACCGCTGGGACGCCGACGCCTACTTCTCCGAAGACCACACCGTGCCGGGCACCATCTGCAACCGGGAGGGTGGCTTCATCACCTCCTGGCAGCCCGACCAGTTCGACGCCGAGTTCTTCGGCATCTCGCCGCGTGAAGCGGTCGCGATGGATCCGCAGCAGCGGTTGCTGCTCGAAGTCGCCTGGGAGGCACTGGAAAACGCCGGTGTCACACCGAGGACGGCCCGTAACAGTCAGACCGGTATCTATGTCGGCCTGACCACGTACGACTACGCGCTGATGGCGGCGGACGGTCCGGCGAACGAGATGGACCCCTACATTCCGTTCGGCAGTGCGTCGAACTTCGCCGCGGGCCGGCTGTCGTATTTCCTCGGCGCGCATGGGCCGGCCGTGGTGATCGACACCGCGTGCTCGTCGTCGCTGGTTGCGATCCACCTGGCCTGTCAGAGCCTGCGCCGCCGGGAGAGCGATCAAGCGCTGGCCGCCGGCACCAATCTGATCCTGACGCCGCACAACAGCTTTGCCTGTTCGCGGTGGGGGATGCTGGCCCCCGACGGTCAGTGCAAGACCTTCGACGCCGCGGCCAACGGATACGTGCGCAGCGAGGGCTGCGGGGTCGTGGTGCTCAAGCGTCTCAGTGACGCTGAGCGCGACGGTGACACCGTGCTGGCCTTGGTGCGCGGCTCGGCGGTCAACCAGGACGGCCCGAGCAGTGGGCAGACGGTGCCCAGCGGTCCCGCTCAGCAGGCGGTCATGCGTGCGGCCCTGGCATCGGCGCGGCTGCAGCCCTCGGACATCGACTACATCGAGGCGCACGGCACCGGCACCGCGCTGGGCGATCCGATCGAACTCGACGCGCTGAGTGCGGTTTTCGGCCAACGCGACGACTCGGCTCCGCTGGTACTCGGCTCGGTCAAGACCAACCTGGGCCACCTGGAGAACTCCGCCGGGATCGCCGGCTTCATCAAGACCGTGCTCAGCATGAACCACGGCTTCATCCCGCCGCACCTGCACTTCAGCGGCCTGACCCCGAACGCGGGCGCCGGCGCGTCGAAGTTCACCATCGCCGCCGACGGCATGCCCTGGCCCGAAGTCCACCGGCCGCGCCGCGCGGGCGTCTCGTCGTTCGGTGTCAGCGGCACCAACGCCCACGTGGTGGTCGAGCAGGCCCCGACGGTGGAAGCAGTTGCGGCGCAACCGGAGCCGGCGGTCAGCACGCTGGTGATCTCCGGCAAGACCCCGGCCCGCATCGCACCGATCGCCGAGATGCTGGCCGACTGGCTGTCGAGTGTGGGAGCCGACGCACCGCTCGCCGACGTCGCGCACACCGTGAACAACTACCGCGGCCGCTACCGCAGCTTCGCCGCCGTCGCGGCGCGCAGCCACGAACAGGCCATCGCCGGTCTGCGGGCGCTGGCCGCCGGTGAACCCGCGACCGGTGTGGTGGAACCGACCGAGAAGCCGCACGGCTCGGGGACGGTGTTCCTGTATTCGGGTCAGGGTTCGCAGTGGGCGGGCATGGGCAAGCAATTGTTGGCCGACGAGCCGGCGTTCGCCGCGGCGGTCGACGAGCTGGAGCCGGATTTCGTTGCGCAGGTCGGCTTTTCGCTGCGCGACACCTTGCTGTCCGGTGAACCGGTGGTCGGTATCGACCGGATCCAGCCGGTGCTGGTCGGTATGCAGTTGGCGTTGACGGCGTTGTGGCGTTCGTACGGTGTCGAGCCGGACGCGGTGATCGGTCACTCGATGGGCGAGGTCGCCGCGGCGGTGGTGTCGGGTGCGTTGAGCCCGGCCGACGGGCTGAAAGTCATTGCGACGCGGTCGAAGTTGATGTCGCGGCTGTCCGGCCAGGGCGCGATGGCGCTGGTCCAACTCGACGCGGACGAGGCGGAGAAGCTGGTCGGGCAGTACCCGGACGTGACGGTCGCGGTGTACGCCGCGCCGCAGCAGACGGTGATCGCTGGGCCGCCCGAGCAGATCGACGCCGCGATCGCCGCGGTCGACGCCCAAGGCCTGCTGGCCCGCAGTATCGAGGTCGACGTGGCCTCGCATCACCCGACCGTCGACCCGATCCTGGCCGAGCTCAAGGACGCGCTGGCCGACCTGAAGCCGCAACCCCCGCGAATCCCGTTGATCAGCACGGTCGGTGACGGCGCCGACGTACCGAGATTCGACGCCGAGTACTGGGTGGTCAACCTGCGCAACCCGGTGCGGTTCAGGCAGGCCGTCGCCCGCGCGGCCGACACTCACACCACGTTCGTCGAGATCAGCCCGCACCCGCTACTGACCCACGGTATCGGCGAGACGTTGGCCGCGGTGTCGTCGCGTGACCAGTTCGCGGTCACGGCGGCGATGAAGCGCGGCGACGACGAAACCCTGTCCGTCCACGAGCAACTCGCCACCATCGGGGTGACCGGTGTGCCGGGCGACGGCCGTCGCCGCGTCGAGATCCCGGCATCGCCGTGGCTGCACGCCAGCTACTGGCAGGAGAAGAAGCCCGCCGGCCGGACGCTGACCAACGTTCACCCGCTGCTGGGCGTCCACGTCGAACTGCCGTCCGGTGACGAGCACGTGTGGCAGACCGACATCGACGTCGCGACGCTGCCGTGGCTGGCCGACCACGCCGTGCACGGGCAGGCGGTCGTCTCGGCGGCCGGTTTCGCCGAGATGGCCCTGGCCGCAGCCGCTCAGGCGCTCGGCGACGGCGCCCAGGTCAGCTCGCTGACCATCGAACGACCGCTGGTGCTGGATGCCCAGACCCGCGTCACCACTCAGCTTTCGCTCGGCGGGTCGGTGAATCGCGTTGAGATCCAAGCACGTTCGGGCGCCGGCAAGTGGACGCGGCACGCCGTCGCCGACGTCGAGGTGGCCCAGTCGGTCGCACCGTCGCTGCAGACCACCGGACCGGGCAGCGAGATCACGCTGCCGGAGCACGTCTCAGACCACCCCGAGTACCGCATCCACCCGGTGCTGCTCGACGCGGCGCTGCAGCAACTGGCCGCCCTGGTCCCGACCGAGTCCGAAGACGCCTCCTACCAAGCTGTTTCGGTGGCCGCGTTGCGGGTGTTCGCCCCGATTCGCGGCCGGGCCCGCGCGCACGTGGAATTGGCCGACGACCGCGGCAGCATCGTGCTCACCGACGAGGCGGGCGCGGTGCTCGCCGAGCTGACCGGCGTCGAGCTGGCGCCGCTCGACCTGGCCAGCGTGCCGCTGCCGTTGGAGCAGAAGATCTTCGACGCCGCCTGGGTGCAGAGCCCGCCGGCGCAGGGCGGCGCCGTGCCCGACGGCACCTGGGTGGTGCTGGCCGAGAGCGGCCCCGACACGACCGCTCTCGCGGCGGAACTGACGGACACTCTCACCTCGTCGACCCGGCGCGCGGTCAGCGCCACGCTCGGCGACGAGTCGGCGGTAGCGGAAGTGTTCGCCAAGACCGCGGCCGACCCGAAGCCGGTCGGCATCGTCGTGCTGCTGGCCGACCGCCCGTTCGACGGCGATGACAGTGAAGCCACCGACGCCGCGCTGCAACGGGCCGAGAACCTGGTGGTGCACATCTCGGCCGCGGCGCACGCGGCCGTCGAGGCCTGGAAGAACGCCTCGCCGCGGCTGTGGCTGGTCACCCGGGGCGGTCTCGCGGTCCACGACGACGAGCCGGGCGACCCGGTGATCGGTGCGCTGAAGGGCCTCATCCGCAACTGGCGGTTCCCGGGCGAAGCGGCCCGCGTGCTGGCCGGCGAACCGGACCTCGGCGCCACCTTGCTCGACGTGGGCAGCACCGACGTCGTGACGGCGCTGACCAACGAACTCGCCGCCTCGACCGGCGACGACGTGGTGGCCCTGCGTGCAGACGGCCGGCACGTCGAACGGCTGGTGCGCGCCACCCTCGACGCCGGCCACGAAGCGGTCGTCCGCGCCGACGGCTCCTACATCGTCACCGGTGGTCTGGGCGGCCTCGGCACCGTCGTCACGCGCTGGCTCGTCGAACGCGGTGCGGGCCGCATCGTGCTCAGCGGACGCAGCGAACCCTCCGACGAACAGCGCGAGTACCTGAACAACCTGGGCACCGACGTCGTGTTCGTGGCCGGCGACATCGCCACCGCCGGCGTGGCGGAGCGGTTGGTGGCCGCGGCCCAGGAGACCGGGCACCCGCTGCGCGGACTGGTCCACGGGGCCGGCGTGACGGGTGACGGACTGGTCAGCGCGCTGACCCGGGAAGGTCTGGAGCGGGTCTGGGCGCCCAAGGTGGCCGGTGCGCTGCGGCTCAACGCGGCCACCGCCGACACCGAAATGGACTGGTGGGTCGGCTTCTCCTCGATGGCCACCATGCTGGGCCTACCCGGCCAGCTGGCCTACACCACCGGTAACGCCTGGATCGACGCGCTCGTGACGTGGCGACGCGCCTCCGGGCGACCCGCCACAGCGATCAACTGGGGACAGTGGTCGGCAGTCGGCATGAGCAGCAAGCTGACCTACAGCGTGCTCGACCCGATCACCCCGGACGAGGGCACCGAGGCGCTGCAGCGCCTGGTCGGCGGCCCGCTGAACCGGGTCGGCGTCGGACGGCTGCGCCTGGACCGTGCGGTCGCCGCGACCCCCGAGTTCCGCGAGCTCGACTACTTCGAGCGGATCGCCTCGGAATTCGAGGCGACGGTCGCGGTCGTCGAACACCAGGCCGTCGTCGAGGACGCCGCCGGCGCGGTGGCCGAGGCACCGGACTGGTCGACGCTGTCCGCCGAGGACCGCCTCACCGAGCTGCAGACCCGCTTGCAGGCCATCCTGGGCCGCGAACTGAGGATGTCGCCGTCGTCGATCAAGCTCGACGCGCCGTTCCCCGAGCTGGGTCTGGACTCGATGATGGCCATGACCGTCCTCAAGGAGACCAAGAAGCTGGTCGGACTGGACGTGTCGGCGAACATGTTGTTCAACCACCCGACCATCGCGTCGCTGGCCACCTACGTGGCCGGTCTGCTTGCACCGCCGGACGCGCCGGAGGAAGATACCGCCGAGCTGGCGGCCGACTCGGCGAGCAGCGTGTTGGATGAGCTGTTTGACAGCGTGGAGTCGGCTTCGGCCGGCAGTGAGAGCGGTCTTTTTTGATGGGAACCTTCCTCTGATGGCGACGATTTACGACAGGGTCTCGGCGATGCCCGGCGAAAAGCGGGACGCCCTGACGCAGCAGTTCGACAAGGCGTCGCGGATTGCCGCCGCCGAGCCGATTGCGGTCGTGGGGATGGGCTGCCGCTTTCCCGGTGACGCCAACGGGCCCGAGGGCTACTGGGACTTCCTGACCAAGGGCGGTGACGGGATCAGCGAGATCCCGGCCGATCGCTGGAACGCCGACGAGTTCTACGACCCCGACCAGTTCGCGCCCGGCCGGATGTCGTCCAAGTGGGGCGGTTTCCTGTCCGACGTCTCCGGTTTCGACGCCGACTACTTCGGCATCTCGCCGCGCGAGGCCGAAGCGATGGACCCCCAGCAGCGGTTGATGCTGGAAGTGGCCTACGAGGCGCTCGAGCACGCCGGCATCGCCACCGAGGATCTGTCCGGTGTCCGCGCCGCCGTGCTGATGGGCGTGTATTACGGGGAATACCAGACGATTTCGGCGGCCAACCCGGACGCCATCGACGCCTACTCCGCGACCGGCAACGCGCACGCCGTCGCCGTCGGGCGGATCGCCTATCTGCTGGGGTTGCGTGGGCCCGCCGTCGCCATCGACTCGGCCTGCTCGTCATCGCTGGTGACGATCCACCTGGCCTGCCAGAGCCTGCGGCTACGGGAGAGCGACCTGGCGCTGGCCGGCGGGGTCAGCCTGATCCTGCGCCCCGAGACCCAGATCGCGATGGCCAAGTGGGGCATGCTGTCCCCGAACGGTCGCTGCTACTCCTTCGATTCGCGCGCCGACGGCTTCGTCCGCGGTGAGGGCTGCGGTGTCGTGGTGCTCAAGCGCCTCACCGACGCGGTGCGTGACGGCGACCGGGTGCTGGCCGTGGTCCGAGGGTCGGCGGTCAACCAGGACGGCCGCTCCAACGGCCTGACTGCCCCGAACACCATTGCGCAACAAGACGTCATCAAAGCCGCGCTGCGCAGCGCCGACGTGACCGCCGGCTCGGTGAACTACATCGAGGCACACGGCACCGGCACCGGGCTGGGCGATCCGATCGAGTTCGAGGCGCTGGCCGATCAGTACGGCCGCGGCGAAGCCCAATGTGCGCTCGGCGCAGTCAAATCCAACTTCGGCCACCTCGAGGCCGCGGCGGGCATCGCCGGTTTCATCAAAGCCGCCCTGTCGGTGCAGCGGGCCCAGGTCCCGCCGAACCTGAACTTCGCGCAGTGGAACCCCGCGATCGACCACAAGTCGACGCGGCTCTTCGTGCCGACCGAGCCCACCCCGTGGCCGCTCGAGGAAGGCCCGCGCCGCGCGGCCATCTCGTCGTTCGGCATCGGCGGCACCAACGCCCACGTGGTGATCGAGCAAGGCCCGGAACCGGTTTCGGTCTCGGGTGGCGACGCCACGTCACCGGTCACCACGCTGACCGTCTCCGGCAAGAACGAGCAGCGGATCGCCTCGTGGGCGACCGCGCTGGCCGACTGGATGACCGGCCAGGGCGCCGAGGTGCCGCTGGCCGACATCGCGCACACGGTCAACCTGTACCGCAGCCGGCACAACAAGATCGCCACCGTCTCCGCGCGCGACCGCGCCGAGGTGGTGGCCGGGCTGCGAGCGCTGGCCGCGGGCCAGCCGACGCCGGGAGTCGTTGCACCGCATGATGTTCCGCGCGGCAAGGGCACCGTCTTCCTATATTCGGGCCAGGGCTCGCAGTGGGCGGGAATGGGCCGTCAGTTGCTGGCCGACGAGCCGGCGTTCGCCGCGGCGGTGAACGAGTTGGAACCGGATTTCGTTGCGCAGGTCGGTTTCTCGCTGCGCGACACCTTGCTGTCCGGTGAGCCGGTGGTCGGTATCGACCGGATTCAGCCGGTGCTGGTCGGCATGCAGTTGGCGCTGACCGCGCTGTGGCGTTCCTACGGTGTCGAGCCGGACGCGGTGATCGGTCACTCGATGGGTGAGGTGACCGCTGCGGTGGTCTCCGGCGCGTTGAGCCCGGCTGACGGACTGAAAGTCATTGCGACACGGTCGAAGCTGATGTCGCGGCTGTCCGGCCAGGGCGCGATGGCGCTGCTGGAACTGGGCGCCGCGGACGCCGAGAAGCTGGTCGGGCAGTACCCCGACATCACGGTCGCGGTGTACGCCGCGCCGCAGCAGACGGTGATCGCCGGCCCGCCCGACCAGGTCGATGCGGCCATCGCGGTCGTGGACGGACAGGGCAAACTCGCCCGTCGCGTCGAGGTGGATGTCGCGTCGCATCACCCGACCGTCGACCCGATCCTGGCCGAGCTCAAAGACGCACTGGCCGATCTGAAGCCGCAGACCCCGCGAATCCCGTTGATCAGCACGGTCGGCGAGGGCGGCGACGTGCCGACATTCGACGCCGAGTACTGGGTGGTGAACCTGCGCAACCCGGTCCGGTTCAGCCAGGCCGTCGCCGAAGCCGCCAAGAACCACTCCGCCTTCGTCGAAGTCAGCCCGCACCCGTTGCTCAGCCACGCCATCAACGGCACGCTGGAGTCGGCCAAGCCCCGTGGCGGAGCCCAGGTGTCGGGGACCCTGACCCGCGACAACCCTGAGACGCTGGTGTTCCACACCGCGCTGGCGACGGTCCGTCCACCGTCGGTCGCCGCGGCGCAGAACGCAAACGGCACAAAGAAACTCATCGACCTGCCGCCCACGCCGTGGCATCACGTCCGGTACTGGGCGGCGCCGACGGCGACCAACCGGCAGCCGGCCAGCGCCCACCCGCTACTCGGCACGCACGTCGAATTGCCGTCCGGTCGCGACCACGTCTTCACCGCCGACGTCGGGACCGACCTGGTGCCGTACATGCTCGACCACAAGGTGCACGGTCAGCCGGTCATGCCCGGTACCGGTTTCGGCGAGATCGCGTTGGCCGCGGCCAGTGCGGCGCTCGGCCTGCCCGCCACGTCGGTGTCCGTCGGCGTCGAGGTCGAGCAGATGTTGCCGCTCGGCGCCTCGACCCAACTCACCACTCAGCTCAGCCGTGGCGAGAAGGACGGCGACGAGATCCGCGTCGAGATCCACTCGCGGTCGGCCACCGGCGCCTGGGTTCGGCACGCCGTGGCGAAAGTCGAAGTGGGGCAATCGCAGTCACCGAGCGTGCCGGCCGCGTCCTCGGAGCCCGGCACGGTGCTCTCGCCCGCCGACCTGTACTCCGCGTTGCGTGCCACCGGTCTGCACCACGGACAGGCGTTCGCCGCGCTGACCCGCATCGTCCGGCGGCCCAACGGCGTCTCGGAGACCGAGATCGTGCTGCCCGACGAGGCGACCGGGCACCGGGGCTACCGCATCCACCCGGTGCTGCTCGACGCGGCGCTGCAGGGTCTGGCGGCCGCGCTGTCGAGCGAATCGTTGGCCGAAGCCGACGAGGCGACCTATCTTCCGGTGTCGTTCGAGAAGATCCGGGTGTTCGGCGAGGTCGGCCGTCGCGCCCGGTGCCGCGCCGAGCTGGTCAACGCCGGCGGTGACGGCGGCGCCGGGATCAACGGCCGCGTCCTGATCACCGACGAGTCGGGCACCCCCACCGCCGAGATCAGCGGCATCTACCTGCAGCGTGTCCAGCGCCGCAGTGTGCCGTTGCCGTTGGAGCAGAAGATCTTCGACACCGAGTGGGTCGAGACTCCGGTCGATGCCTCAGCGAGCGCGCCGGACGGCAGCTGGCTGGTGCTGACCGACGGCGCCGAGTCCGAAGCGGCCGCAAAGGAATTCACCGCCGCGTTCGCCGGCCCGACCCGTCGGGTGCTCAGCGCCGACCTGGGCCGGGAATCGGATGTGCTGGAAGCGTTCTCGCAAGTTGCCGGAGACGCCGATCTGCCACCGGTAGGCGTGGTGGTGTTCGCCGGCCGGCAGTCGTTCGACGGCTCGGAGTCCGGTGACGCGCCCGGCCGCGGGCGCGACCTGACGTGGGGTGTCGCCTCGACGGTGCGCACGATCCTCACCGGGTGGCACGGCAAACCGCCACGGCTGTGGGTGGTTTCCCGCGACGGACTGGCGGTCGGCGACGGCGAGTCCGGCGACCCGTCGATCAGCGCGCTGAGCGGTCTGATTCGCGTGCTGGCCTACGAGCACCCCGACTTCCGCGCCACGCTGGTGGACCTCGGCGGCGACAGCGTCTCCCAGGTCGCTTCGCTGCCTCGGGAGCTCGGGCTGACCGGCGATGACGTGATCGCGTGGCGGGGTGAAAAGCGTTACGCCAAGCGGCTTTCGCGCGCGACACTGGCCGCGGCCAAGACCGGCACGGCCGTTCGTTCCGACGGCTCCTACATCATCACCGGTGGTCTGCGTGGCCTCGGCCTGGCGATGGCGCGCTGGCTGGTCGACAGCGGCGCCGGCCGCGTCGTGCTCAACGGCCGATCCGAGCCGTCCGACGAGGCGCAGGCCGTGGTCGACGAATTGCAGCAACGCGCGCAGGTCGCCGTCGTTCTCGGGGATATCGCCGCACCGGGTGTCGCCGAGAAACTGGTCGACGCGGCCGAATCGACCGGCCTGGCGCTGCGCGGCGTGATGCACAGCGCCGTGGTGCTCGACGACCAGATCGTGGCCGGCCTCAGCCAGGACAGCCTGGAGCGGGTGTGGGCGCCGAAAGCCCATGGCGCACTGCGACTTCATGTCGCGACCGTCGGTAAGGAACTCGACTGGTGGCTCGGCTTCTCGTCGACGTCGTCGCTGCTGGGCGCGCCAGGCCAGGGTGCCTACGCCGCCGCCAGTGCCTGGCTGGACGGGCTGGTCGACTGGCGACGCGCATCAGGACTGCCCGCCACCACCATCAACTGGGGCCAGTGGTCCGACATCGGTGTGGCCCGGTCGCTGACCTTCAGTGCGCTGGACCCGATTTCGCCGGCCGAGGGTATCGAGGCGCTCGAAGCGATCCTGGCCGGCAACCCCACCAACATCGGGGTGGCCCGGCTGCGGCTGGATCGGGCGGCGGCCGCGTTCCCGGAGATCCAGCAGCTCGGCTTCTTCTCGAAGCTGGCCGAAGAACTGGACATCGACGACGAGGACGACGACTGGGCCGGCCCCGACGCGCTGCGCGAGCTGGATCCCGCCGAAGTGAACCGGGTCGTGATCGGGCGACTGGCCACCCGCATCCTCGCGATCATGGGTTATCCGAAGGGGAGCACCCTCGACGCCGACCAGCCGTTGACCGAACTGGGCATGGATTCGCTCATGGCGGTCCGCATCCGCAACACTGTTCGTGGCGACTTCGGTGTGGAACCGCCGGTGGCCCTGCTGTTGCAGGGGGCCTCGTTGACCGCATTGACCACCGACTTGATCCGCCAGCTGGGCCTCGAGACCGACGACAAGGCCGACAGTGGCGGTGGGGTTCGTGACCGAGCCAACAAACGCGCCGCAGCCCGGCAGCGAGCGGCGGCTCGGCGAAAGGTAGGAGATCGAGTGTGACCAGCAACAGCGAATTGCCGCCCAACGCAATCGCGGTGGTCGGCATGGCGGCCCGGCTGCCGGGCGCCAACACGCTGTCGGCATTCTGGGACAACCTGCGCCGTGGCGAGGAGTCGATCGTCACGCTGGGCGAAGACGATCTGCTGGCCGAGGGCATTCCCGAGAAGACGCTCTCGAACCACGCCTACGTGCGCCGCGCCGCCCTGATGGACGGCATCGACGAATTCGACGCCGACTTCTTCGGTTTCACCCCGCAGGCAGCGCGCTCGACGGACCCCCAGCACCGGCTGTTCCTGCAGACCGCGTTCCACGCGATCGAGGACGCGGGCTACGACCCGGCCGAGATCGAGGGCACGGTGGGTGTCTACGCGACCAGCACCACCAGCGGCTACCTGCTGCACAACATCATGTCCAACCGTGACCCAAATGTCGTCATGGGACAAGGCATCACGTTCGACATGGTCGAGCTGTCCATGCAGAACGACAAGGACTATCTGGCCACCAAGGTGGCCTACGCGCTGAATCTGCGCGGCCCCGCGCTGTCGGTGCAGACCGCCTGTTCGTCGGCGTTGGTCGCAGTGCACCTGGCCTGCCAGAGCATCCTCAACGGCGAGTGCGAGCTGGCGCTGGCCGGCGGTGCCTCACTGCGCATCCCGCATCACGTCGGGTACTGGTACGCCCCGGGATCGATGGTGTCGCCGACCGGTCACTGCCGCCCGTTCGACGCGCGTTCCGACGGCACCATTTTCGGCAGCGGTGTCGGCGTGGTGGTGCTCAAGGCGCTGCAGGACGCCGTCGACGACGGCGACCGGATCCACGCCGTGATCCGCGGTTCGGCGCTGAACAACGACGGCTCGACGAAGATGACCTACGCCGCCCCGACCGCGGCGGGTCAGGCCGATGTCATCGCCGAGGCGCACGCGATCGCCGAGGTCGACGCCTCGGAGATCAGCTACATCGAGACTCACGGCACCGGCACCCCGCTGGGCGACCCGATCGAAATCGAGGGTCTGCGTCAGGCTTTCGAGGTGTCCGAGGAAACCCGCTCCGGCCCGTGCTACGTCGGCTCGGTCAAGTCCAACATCGGTCACCTGGAGTCCGCCTCCGGGATCGCCAGCCTGATCAAGGCGATCCTGTGCCTCAAGCACCGGGCCATCCCCGCGACGCTGCACTACACCAGCCCGAACCCCGAATTGCACCTCGACCGTGGACCTTTCAAGGTTCGCAGCGAATACGGCCCGTGGGAATGGGACGGCGTGCTGCGCGCCGGGGTCAGCTCGTTCGGTGTCGGTGGCACCAACGCGCACCTGGTGCTCGAGGAAGCGCCCGCCGTGGCGGCGTCGGCTTCGTCGGCGGCCGCGTCGGGCCCGCAGGTATTGCTGATGTCGGCGCGGAGCCCCGAAGCGCTCGAGCAGTCACGCAAGTCGCTGGCCGCCGAAATCTCCGGATACGACGCGCTGAGCCTGGCCGACGTTGCCTACACCCTCGGCCGTCGCCGCAAAGAGAAGATCCGGATGGCCGCGGTCGTCAACGACGAGCAGCACGCCCGGACCGTGCTCGAGACGCCCGAGAACGACAACGTCTTCATCGGCGAATTCGCCGGCAACGCCGACACTTCCGACCAGGTGGTCTTCCTGTTCCCCGGTCAGGGCGCGCAGCACATCGGGATGGCGCGCGGGCTCTACGACCATGAACCGGTGTTCGCCGAGCACTTCGACCAGTGCGCCACCGGGTTCGGCGACGAACTCGGCATCGACCTGCGGGCCGAGATCTTCGAAGGCACCGCCCGCAACCTGGAGCGCACCGACCGCACTCAGCCCGCGCTGTTCACCGTCGAATACGCGCTGGCCAAGTTGGTCGAGAGTTACGGCGTCCAGCCCGCGGCGTTGGCCGGCCACAGCATCGGTGAATACGTCGCCGGAACCATCGCCGGGGTCTTCGACATCGAGACCGCCATCAAGGTGGTGTCGATGCGTGCCCGCCTGATGCACGCCGCACCGCGGGGCGTGATGGTCGCGGTGGCGCTGAGTCCGGAAGCCGTCGCCGAATATCTCAACGGTGACGTCGACATCGCCGCGATCAACGAGCCGGGTGGCTGCGTCGTCGCAGGTTCGGAGGACGGCATCCGTCAGTTCAGCGAACGCCTCACCGAGAAGGGCATCGTGGCGCGCCGGGTGCGCACCTCGCACGCGTTCCACTCGCGGCTGATGGACTCGATGATTCCCGAGTTCACCGGCTTCCTGTCCCGCCAGACGCTGAGCGAGCCGCGGATTCCGTTGCTGTCCAACGTGACCGGAACCTGGCTGGCCGCCAGTGAGGCAACCAACCCGTCGACGTGGGCCCGTCAGGTGCGCTCGACGGTGCGGTTCTCCGACGAGGTCGACGTGCTGCTCGCCGAACCGAACCGGATCCTGGTCGAGGTCGGGCCCGGTGGGACGTTGACGTCCTCGGCCGGCCGGCACCCCCGCTGGTCGAGCGGTCACCGAGCGGTCCGGTTGATGCGCCATCACGCGCAGAACCGGGACGACCGCGACGCGTTCCTGCTCGCGCTGGGGCAGCTCTGGTCGGCCGGCGTCGAGGTGGACTGGTCGCCGCTGCGGGGCGGACAGTCCGGAAAGCTGATCACGCTGCCTGGTTATCCCTTTGAGCGGCAACGGCATTGGATCGAGCACCGGACCAACGTGTGGACCGGCGATGCGGCAGCGACCAACGGCGCCGGCAGCGCGGCGGGTGCGGCCGACGCCGCCTCGGCCGCCAAGAGCGGCCAGTCGCCGATGGAGGCGGCGCTGCAGCGCATCTGGAGCCAGTGCCTGGGCCTGCCCACCGTCGAACGCAATGCGAACTTCTTCGAGCTGGGCGGCGATTCACTGGTCGCGATCAGCGTCGCGATGACAGCCTCCAACGAAGGCCTGGACCTCACGCCGCAGGATCTCTACGAAAACCAGACCGTCGCCGCACTGGCCAGGGCTTTGACTGCCCGTTACACCGCCGGTGGCCTGGCCCGGCAGTCTCCCGGTGAGGTGACGCATCCGCCGGTGCCGCCGAACATCTCGTACTTCCTCGAGCACGGCGTGCGTGAGCATGAGCAGTGGCGGGTTCCGCTGATCTTGCAGGTTCGCTCCGATGTGAAGGTCGAAGACATCTGCGCGGTGCTGACCGCGCTGCGCAACCATCACGAGGCGCTGCGTCTGCGACTGGTCGAGCGCGCGGGCACCTGGGAACAGGTGATCTGTGACTCCGGCGACTTCGACGATCTGGCTACCCGGTCGCTGCCAGAGGACATCAAGCCGGGCACGCCTCAGGAACGCGACGCACTGTTGTCGACTCTGATCGATGTTGTGCGTCAACAGGATCCGTCCAACCCGCTGATCGCGACGTATGTCAGCGGAGTCCCGGGTGGTTCGTCCTACCTCGCGATCAGCGTGCGAGCCATCGTGGCCGACAACGCGTCGCGCGACATCCTGTTGACCGACATCTTCACCGCGTTCGGTCAACAGCTGGCCGGTGAAGAGATTGCGCTGCAACCGGTTACGACGCCGTGGACCGAGTGGTCGCAGCGCTGCGCGGCGCTGGCCGTCCACCCGGCGGTCGTGGAGAGCCGCGAATACTGGCTCAACACGGCAACGGCGTCGACGCTGAAGGTGGCGAGCGAGCAGACCGCCGGGGGACCGGGCCTGCCGGATCTGGCCCGCAGCGCGTCGTCGCTGACGGTGGCGGAGACCACCGAGATCGACGATGCCCGCCGGCGGCTCCGGGTGCCGATCGACGAGATGCTGTTGGCCGCACTGGGTCGCACGATCGCCCACCAGTTCGGTGACGGGACCGTCGCCGTCGACATCAGCGGCGAGGGACGGTCGGTGCTCAAGCCCGACGTCGACCTGCGCCGCACCGTCGGCTGGTTCAACACCATCTATCCGATCGCGCTCACCTGCGCCAAGAACGACGGCGCCAAGCAACAACTCGACGACGTGCACGACACGCTGACCGCCGTCCCGCACTACGGAATCGGCTACGGGCTGCTGCGTTATCTGTACGCCCCGACGGCGCGCCAACTCGGCGTCGCGGGTCCGGCCGACATCTTCTTCTCCTACATCGGCACGATCCCCGATCTGCCGCCGCTGGGCGAGGACGTGGCGATCCGGTTCGACTCCGACACCGCATTGCCGGTGCGCGAAGCGATTCCGGGCCTGGGCCACGGTATCGAGTTGCGCGTCTTCCGTACCGCCGGTGTGCTGCACCTGGATTGGTGGTATGACATCCGCCGGATCGACGCGGCCACCGTGCAGTCGCTGGCCGGCGGATTCTCCCGAAACCTGCTGGAGTTGATCAGGGAAGCGCTCGAAGCGGACGAGGCGGACGCCGGCAGTGACGAGATGGAACTCGTTGACCTGTCGTAGACAAAGCTAGAAAGGCACACGTGTTCCCATCGTCGGTCATACGCAAGCTCGCGCTCAGCGAAGAGATGCTCGCCGAGACCCATAATTTCGTCGGTCTGTCCGCTCATCTCGAAGGTCCGATCGACGTCGACGCTCTGACCGACGCCTTCGACCTGCTGCTCGAGGCGCACCCGGTGCTCACCGCCCGGCTGGAACGGGGCGCCGACGGCCGGCACGAACTGGTCGCCGACGATCTGATGCACTCGGGACTCGAAGTGCTGGACGTGGATTCGTCGCGGATCGACAATCCGCCGCCGCATTTCGACCAGGGCGAGGCGCTGGTGCACCTGCGGCTGTTCATCCGTGACGGGCAGGCGCACCCCACGCTCTACGTGCACCACGCACTGGCCGACGGTCACCACATGTACGGCTTGATCGAGGAATTGCTGTCCTTCTACACCGATCTCGTCACCAACGGGAAGACCGGCCCGGTCACCGCGCAACCCGCGCCGGAGTCGATCGAGACCGTGCTGGCCGACCGTGGCATCCAGAAAGGGCCGCGCTCGGGCATCGAGCGGTTCATGCCGGCGCTGTTCGCCTACGACCTTCCGCCGTCCCGGCGGGGCGAGACCGGAGCCAAACCCGCCTCGCCCGTGCGTGTTCCGATGGTGTCCTGCCGCCTCAGCGAGGAGCAGACGCTCTCCATCGTCGACCTGTGCCGCGCTGAAAAGCTGGGGCTGCACTCGATGCTGTCCGCGGCGATCCTGATCGCGGAGTGGCAGGTGCGCGGACGGCTGAACATCCCGGTGCCGTTCATCTACACCGTCGACCTGCGCTACTTCCTGTCCCCGCCGGTGTCGGCGACAGGGTGCACCAACCCGGTCGGGCTGGGCACCTACCTCGCGGAGATCAACCAGAAGACCACGGTGGTCGAGCTCGCCCGCGAGATCGCGGCGACCTTCAAGGGCGACCTGGACACCGGCGTGATCCAGCAGTCCCGGCTGCACTTCAGCCCGCAGTACGTGGGTAACGCGCCGGGCATGCCCGACGTTGTGTTGTTGTCCGACAACGGTTTGGTGCCACCATTGCGCACACCGCCGGGTGTCGAGGTGACCGCCACCCACGGCGAACTCTATTTCCAGGTGAGCGCCGGCATCGAGATCTACTTCACCCAGATCTACGCCGAACAGCTCAACGTCGAGTACCACTCGCACGGCCCGGAGCCGGAGAAGTCGATCGAGGCGATCCGCGCGCTACTGGTCGAGGTCGCCAAGCAGCGCGCGAGTGTCAGCTGAGCGGTCCGTAGGCGTAGCGGTGGTATTGGAAGGTTCGGCGCAGCGGGGGCAGCGCACGGACCAACCGCCGCGCCAGCCGGAAGGCCCCCGATGTGCGATCGAACGTGCCGGCGTCGAAAAAGGTCACGCCGTCCACCAATCGGGCCCCGGACAGCCGGTCGAGAACATCGGACGGCTTGTTGACCGCCCAGTACAGCGTGGAGCCCGACTGTCGTTGCAGGCGATGGGTTTTCTGCGACCGGACGACCAGCTTGCTGTAGTAGTCGATGTCGATCTCGCCGGTCTTGAACCGGTCGATGACGTGCTGCAGCAGCTCCACACCGTCGTCCTCGGTCAGGTACATGCTGATGCCCTCGGCCAGCAGCAGTGTGGGCTTGTCGGCCGGGATCTGGTCCAGCCAGGACGGGTCGGTCGCCGGCGTGGCCACCAGATGGTAGTTCGGCCGACTCGGAAAAACCTTCTCGCGCAAGGCGATTACCGACGGAAAGTCGACGTCGTACCAGTCGACGCCGGGGCCGGGATCCAGCCGGAACACCCGGCTGTCCAGACCGCAGCCGACGTGGATGACGGTGGCCTCGGGATGGGCGGCCAGGAACTCGGCGGCCCACACGTCGAATTGCGCGGTGCGCACCGTCACCAGAGGTGTCCAGCGGTTGGCGACCTTGAGTGTGTCCCAGTCGTAGTCGATTCGGGCCACAGCCGCCTTGGCGAAGTCGTCGCCCAGGATCGGCCGGTCCCAATCGGCGTCCAGTGCCTTGCAGTACAGCGTGGTCAGCATCGTCTGCGAAGGGCCGCTGAGGTCGATTGAAACTTTGTCGCTCACGGGGGTCAACCCTAATGGTGATCGCAAGCGCTGCGGAGCAGGGCGCAGCGGGTCACCACGGTGACTACTGTTCAGGATGTCGATGATGGAGGAACTATGACGGATACGACCGGACGCCCGCCGCGGGTCTTGCTGCTGTACTACTCCTATACCGGGCAGGCGCACAAAGTCCTCGACGCCGCGGGTGAGGTCTTCCGCAGCCGTGGCTGCGAGGTGAGTGAAGCCGAGATCAAGTTCACCGACCCGAAGTACTCGCCGAAGTTCTCCCGCTTCCCGATGCGCCGGGTGTGGCCGGACATGCTCAGCGTGATCGGCGCCCAGAAGCGCAACGAGACCGGGGCGATCGAAACCCCCGACACCGTGCGCGACGGCGAGTACGACCTGATCCTGATCGGATCGCCGACCTGGTGGGACAACGTCAGCATGCCGCTGCGCTCCTTCTTGAAGTCCGACGAGGCACGCAAGCTGTTGTCGGGCAAGCCTTTTGCCGTGTTTGTGGTGTGCCGGACGTTCTGGCAGGCGAATCTCGAGGGGGTACGTGAGCTTGCCGAGCAACAGGGCGGCCGCTACGTCGACGAGATCCACTTCACCTATCCCGGCGACAATGTCCGGTCGATGCTGGCGCTGACCAGCTACCTCGGCACCGGGGAGTACCGCAGGAAATCCATGGGCCTCACGCTCCCGCCGACCAACGTCCAGCCCGAACAACTGGAGCAAACCCGGGTCTTCGCCGGCCGCTTGGCGGACCGGTTGTTGGCCAAGAGCTCGGCACTGCCGGGCCAGGAACCCGTCTAGGACTCACCATGCCGCGTCCGTTCGATGTCTCGGTCTCTTCGCCCGTCAGCGTTGACGAGGTCTACACCGCGTTCAGCACCGAGGATTACTGGCTGGCCCGACTCGGGAACATGAGTGGCGGCACCACGCTGGAATCCCTTGTCGTCGACGACGACCGGACCGTGCGGGTGACCACCACCCAGGACTTGGGCCGCGATCTGCTGCCCGGCATCGTGTCGAAGTTCTACCGCCGGGACATCAGCGTCCGGCACAGCGAGACCTGGACGCCGACGGGGGACGAGCTGCGCGGCCAGATCACGGTCGAGGTCAACGGGGCGCCGGGAGCCGGCTCGGCGGACGCATCGGTCACGCCCACCGCAGACGGTTCGCTGCTCACGCTCAAGGGGTCGGTGGAGTTCAAAGTCCCGCTTGTGGGTGGAACCGTGGAGAGCTTCATCGCGCGCGAGTTCGCGCAGGGGATCCCCGACGTCCAGGACTTCACCGCCCGCTGGGTGAGCGAGCACGCCTGAGCTCATGAGCGATACGCCGAGTCCCTACGCCGACGCCTTTCGGGTGGCGCCCTCCACTTCCGAGGCTCTCGACGGCCTGAACATGCCGCTGCAGGAGGCGATGCTGACTCAGCGGGCGGTGCGACGGGTGCACGCCGAGCCGGTCGACGACGCGGTGGTGCTGAAGTGCATCGAGTTGGCGTTGCGCGCGCCTACCGGCGCGAACGGCCAGAACTGGGAGTTCATCGTCGTCAAGGACCGCCGGTTGATCAAAAAACTGGCCGGGCGGTATCGGAAGGGCTGGAAGTTCTCCTACGGCGGACTGTTGAGCAGCGCCGGCGACGACGACCCGTCGCTGGCCAAGGTCATCCGCGCGGCGCAGTGGCAGGTCGACCACTTCACCGAGATTCCCGTGTTGGTGGTCGCCTGCCTGCGGCTGACGGTCCGTGAAGGCCGAGCCCCGTATTCGTTGATGCCGCACGCGGCGGTGTCGGGTTACTGGGGTTCGATCTATCCCAGCGTCCAGAACCTGCTGCTGGCAGCCCGGTCGATGGGTCTCGGCGCGTCCCTGATCACTCTTCCGCTGTGGGGGGTGACACGAGCCCGCAAGATTTTGGGTCTGCCGCGCTCGGTGACACCGTGTTGCGTGGTGGCGCTCGGGTGGCCGCGGGGCCGGTACGGGCCGACGACCCGGGTTCCGGTCGAGCAGGTCGCCCATCTGGATACCTACGGCAACCGGGCCTGGCTGAACAGATAACTGCGTCGAAATTGTGCCGCAGGCGGCCTCACATTCAACACAGTTGTAAATATGAAATCGAAATGAAACACCTGCGGGCTGGGACAGCTGAGCGTTTCTGAGTTTAACGTCAGCACCTGTTCAGCTAATTCGATTTTCTAGGGGGGTTCGCGTGATGCAGGTTGCTGCGCGTCCATTTGCCGTGGCAGCCGCCGCGCTGGCGGCTACCAGTCTGGTCGCCGTAACGCCGTCGGCGACCAAGGTCGCGACAGAGACCGCGCAGCGCGTGGTCCGTAGTTACGAGACCAATCTGGTCGACTCGTCGATCTTCAACATTCCGTTCAACCTGTTCCAGGAGATTTTCAACATCCCGAGCAGCGAGCTCGGGTCGGTGCAGTACCTGTCGGAGTCGCTGTTCAACAGCGGTCCGTGGTTCGTGGTCAGCCCGACCAACCTGTGGGGGGTTGACCCAGGCGACCCGAGCAAATTCATCGGATTGACCAGCATGCTGGTTCCGTTCCAGGGCCTGAACGGCATCAACGCCGGGATGACCGACTTCAACGCCGGCCTGGGCCAGCAATATTGGGGGCTGATCGCTGCCACGCTGCCGACCAGCAGTGGTTGTGACGCGGAGAGCTGCCTCCCGGTCTCGCCGACCAGCCCGGTCACCGGCATCGGTGGCATCGACTACTTCATCCGCCTCAACGACATCCTGACCGGCAAGCAGGAGTTTCCGCTGTTCGACAACTGGTTCAAGGTCGGTTTCGACGACATTTTGCCGTCGGAGTCAGGCGGGCCCAGCGACTTCGTCTTCCCCGATACGGGTACGACGGCTCCCAGCGGTGAGGTCTTTACAATTTTCCCCAACCTGCCGGGTACCACGATTGACCCAGTAACCGGCGAATACGTCTACCCCTGGGCGGGCGACAACTACACGTTGCAGCCGTGGGTGCCGTTCCAGAACTGGATCGAAGGCCTGATGGAGGACCCGGACTACACCGGCAGCGGCTTCGAATTCCCGTCGTTCGAGGAGATCGGCCGGACGTTCCAGTCGTTCCTGGCCTCGACGGCGATGTTCACCCCGTTCACGCCGGGCAGCCCGTTCTGCCCCGGTGATTGCTCGTTCATCGTCGACAACAAGCTCGACTATCCCGATTTAGTTCGCTACGTCGATCAAGCCTGGGACGGGAACGAGACCATCCAGACCTGGCTCGACGCCTACGACGGCGGCGTGGCCAACGTGCCCACTGACGAGCAGATCCAGAACTCGATCGCCATCCTGCAGCAGGGATTCTGGAGCTTCGACAACCCGCTTCCTGAGGATCCCGACTTCAATCCACCCGACGGGCTCCAAGGCCCGGATTACACCCAGACCATTGCCGATTTCCGGGAGTTCTGGGAGTCGCTGGGCTTCGACCCCAGCAACAACCCGGCTCCCGGCGACTTCGAGGGCCAGTTGGCTCCATTGCTGGCCGCATTCAGTCCGGAGCAGTTGACGGAGAACTTCGAGAATCTCGCCTACGCCTTCAGCGCAGAGGGACTGACGGAGAGCTACCAGAACCTGATCGAGGCATTTAGCCCGGATGCGCTGGCAGATTTGTGGGCGCCGCTGCTCGACGCCTTCAATCCGGCTGAGATCGCCGGCGACGCGGGCGCGGTTGCCGCGACGACTGACTGGACGGCTCTGCTGGCCGGCATCGGTCTGTAACAACTTCACTGCATAAGTCAGCCCCCGAGTCACGACTCGGGGGCTGACTTATGTCACCAGTAATGGTCAGAAGCTGCAGAGCCATTCATTGCACAAATCAACGGCACGCCATTCAACGCATTTACAAAGGCGAATTCAGACGATAAGTCCAATTAATCGGACACAAGCTCCAACCATTCCTCGGAATTGCCTCAAATGTGAGCTGAGTCACGAGGGTAACGGTTTGTGATTGGTATGAACTTAGAAAACCTTAGGGTAAGTTCAGCGGGCGCCAATCAACACACAACCATTGGGAAAGGGGGGCGCAGTGCAGGCTGTAAAGCGTCCATATGTCATGGCAGCTGCCGCGCTCGCGGCCACAAGCTTGTTCTCCGTCACCCCGATGGCGTCCCAGATCACTCGAGAGACTGCGGACCGTGTCGTCCACAGCTTCGAGACCAACCTGGTCGACTCCTCGATCTTCAACATCCCGTTCAACCTGTTCCAGGAGATCGTGAACATCCCGAGCAGCGAGCTGGATGCGGTGAACTACGCGTCGCAGTCGCTGTTCAACAGCGGTCCATGGTTCGTGGTGAGCGCCACCAACCTGTGGGGTGTAGATCAGGGCGACCCGAGCCACTTCATGACGGTGATGAACTTCCTGGTCCCGTTCGAGGGGCTGAGCGGCATCAATGCGCCGGAAACCGACTTCGACGGCGGTCTGGGTCAGCAGCTGTGGGGCCTGGTGGCCACCACCTTGCCCACCAACGGGGCCTGCGACGCGATGGACTGCCTGCCGGTGTCGCCCACCAGCCCGATCACCGGTATCGGCGGTGTGGACTGGTTCCTGCACCTGAACGACATCCTCGACGGCAAGCAGCCGTTCCCGCTGCTGGACAACTGG
>NZ_PKEK01000109.1 GCF_002863225.1 Mycobacterium sp.
TAGGTCTAGGCAGATTCATGGCCGCCAGCGGGCACTTTCGTGCCCGCCAGTGGGCAGAACTTATTGACCGCTAATGGGCACTTTCGTGTCCGCCAGTGGGCATTTTTTCATGTCCGCCGACACCCCTCCGTATGTAGTGTTGCCTAAGCTAACTTCAGCCGAAGTTAGCATTGCACAGACGAGGTGTCGAGACGCACGTATGCGCTGGGTGCATGGTCTTGCATCACTAGCCTGCGAAAGTTCAAGCGCGGAGTTCAAACCGCGCGGCCGACGCCCCCGGCAGCGCCCTTTCGCCTCCCCGGAAGGCTTAATGAAAATGAGTGACACTACAGAGCGCTAGAAACGGCACCACGCCGTCACTTCTCCACGATCTCCTCACGGCCCGGACCAAAGGGTTGCGGCCGATCTATTGGACCGGCCTCGGCGTCGGGCCCCGCACCGGCCGCCCCGCTAGGTCAGGTACTCGCCCAGCGGAGTCGCGACCGCATTCCAGCCGTGCCCGCCGAACCACTCCTGGGCCGGGGCGTGCCGCTCGTTTAGACCAATTGAAAGAACAGTTGCTCGTCGCCCTCGTCCTGCGCCGCAGGCTCCGCCTCGGTGGCGTGTACTCACCCAGTTCGAGCCGGGCCTCGCACATCGGCCGCTAATTGGTGCTCAAGGGATTGCTGAGTGTGAGCTCGCGCCGATGGCCGGCAGCTCGAATGATCTCTTGCGCGACAAGCAGAGGTTCGGTGAAGACCACTTGATGGTTCGAGCGCGCCGCCCCGACGTGGCGGGCATTTAAACGCACTGCGGTTCGGCGGTGCGCCGTCACGAATTCTTTACGAATGGATCTGTCGAAGATCGTCGACTTCATTCCCGATATGACAGTAACCGGCGTGTTGACGAGGACAGGCGGATCACGCTGAAGGCTTCGTAGGCCATCGATGAAGAACCGTTCCTCCTCCTGGGCCGCTTGAGCGGAACGCAAGGTGAGATCTTCTGCGACAAGGTCATTGAGCACATCAACAGGCATGCCTGGGATGGCCTGCCGGGCGACTAACGACAAAAGGCTCAGGCGCCTCAGGACGCCGATCATCAACCGCCCGGCAACCGCGATGCGATGCAGGCGTTTCAGTGGGGATCCGCAGCAGATGTTGACGTGTTCGTCGGCGTGGTCGATGAGCACCAGCCCGGCAAACCGCGCCGGTTCTGCCACTGTCGCTGCCGCGGCCAAGGCGATCGTTCCGCCGTAACTGTGCCCGGCCAGGACGTACGGGGCCTCGTCCAAAGCGCGCAACAATTGGCTCAGGTCATCGGTAATGCGTTGAAGCGTACGCGGCTCAGCGTCATCGTCACTGCGACCCAGGTTCGCCCGATCGTAGACCACCGTGCGACATTGTTGCGCTACCAGGGGTGCCACGAGTCCCCACTCCGATCGTGAAGCGCCTAAACCGGATTCAAACACCACAGTGGGGCCGCCGGTGCCCGCTGTCATGTAATGCAGCTTGCGCCCGTCGGTCAGGCGAATGAAATGGCTGTCGCCCAAGGTTTGCGCCACAACTGTCTTCTCCCTGTCGCGAACTCGCCAACGAAAAGGTCAGTACTACGAGTTCTCTCAAAAATGAGCCGGCGAGCCGTGAGGTGATCGTACCTACGACTACCCGCGAGGAACGACGTCACCGAGTGCCGCTGTTCCCAGAAAGCTTGCGATAACCCGACACGTAATCGGACCATTCATCACGCAGCGGCCAAAACAGCAACATGGCCCTCGGCGTTAACCATCGCGTTATCGCGTTAGACCGCCTTCAACCGGGACAGGATGCTCGGCAGCAGCAGCAGTCCCAACGAGACTCGTCCTCATCTCGGGTTTTGCTTGATTTAGGCTCAGGCTTGCCGTGGCGATGCAGTTCAGCGAGGAAAGGGCTCCGGGTTGCCGAACGTCAGATATCCCGATGAGACAAAATTCGCCTTCGCTCCGGGTGTTACGTGCTTGACCACACCCGCGGGCGCAGTTCTGTTGAACCCTCCGCGCAATGAAAGGCTCACCGCTTTGACCGCTGGTCAGCTTCGGGCGCTCAGAACATTGAACGTCGGGTCGGCGACGAAGACGGATCTGTCCGGACCAAGGGATACAAGCGATGTGGCCGCGTTGCTCGATCGCCTTGTCGCCGGCGGCTGGCTTGCGGTCACCGTACGCACAGATGGGAAGGATCTCTACTCTCTACAGCCGTTTGGACAACCGCCGCCACGGCCGGGTCAATCGTCAAAATCCAACGTGATGTCCAAATTTGCTGTGCTGCAGAGAAACTTGGATGCGTTTTTGCTTCAGCACCCTTTATCGTGGTGCGATCTGCAGATCCATGACACACAACTGCTAGTTGTACTCGACGGGCTTCACACACGCGTCTCTGACTCGTCTCATCCAGCGGCAGCGCAGTTGGTTGAGGATCTGCGTTGGAGCGGCATCCTCGTTGCCCGCGGTGACGAGGACTCCAGATTTGAAGTAGTCAGCTGGAGCGCACCGGATCTGTGGTTCCACCGCCGCAGTACGCTAGGTCAGCGCACCGTCACGTGGGAGCATTTCGGTCCGACGAAGTGGGCGAAGGGACGGTTCGCGCAGCCCCCTGCGCGCCGGGCGAAGTATCCGGGTGAACTACTCGCACTGCCCGTTCCCGACCTGACGGCACAAGACAGTCGAGAACCGTCGCTGACCAATGTCATCGAAAGTCGGGTTTCGACAAGGGCGTTTGACGATGGCCATCCCATCAGCGTCGAACAACTGGCCGAGTTGCTCTACCGCACAGCACGAACGAGAAGCATTGAGCCCGTCGGCGAAGGCGAGGAACTTCTGTCACGGCCATACCCCTCCGGCGGCAGCCTCTATGAGCTCGAGGTGTACCCGATAGTGCGGAACGTCGCGGGACTGGAACCAGGGATGTATCACTACGATTCGTTCGACCACTCGCTTTGCACGATAGCGGCCACGGATTCGCGGGCGGTGCACCAGTTATTGAAAACGGCATCGGCGACTCTTTCCGAAGGCGCCGAACCGCAGGTGCTCATCGTCATGGCCGCCCGCAGCGGTCGCATCATGTGGACCTATGAACAAGTCTCCTACGCAACCATTTTGAAAAATGTTGGTGCCCTGATGCAGACGATGTATCTGGTCGCCACGGCGATGGGCCTTGGCGTGTGCGCTCAGGGATTCAGCGATACCGCCGCATTTGTCGCGGCTACCGGGGTTGATGAGCTAGAGGAGTGCAGCGTCGGCAGCATCATCGTCGGTTTGCCCGCACAAAGTCGGCCGCCGAGCCGGCCCTAAGGCACAGCCGCGCACCAATCGATGCTCGAACCCGTGACGGCGGCGTGCGTATCTGATAGCGGTTCCGGTGCGCCGCGTCAAGCTGTCGGACCGCTTGCCGGCGCGCGTTTGTCACGCAGCCGGCTACCTGGCGGCGAGTACCTCGATACTCCGCTGCCACAGATTCGCCAGGCGGTCGATGTCTTGACGTGCGAACAGGTTGCCACTCCAGCACCAGTTCGTGACCAGTTGAGTGCCTTCGGGCGTGGCATCGACCAGCACCCCGATGATGAGAGCGAAATGCAACGGCAGATCTGGTTCAGGATCAATGGGAAGCGCGTCCTTTTCGGGTCCGGTCAGCAGCGACCACGGTTGGCGCGTGACACCCGCGAGATCCATCCGACCCATGTAATTCAGCTGAATCTGGGGTTCGGTGGCCTCCCGCAACTCGGGTGTGCGCTCGACATAACGAAGCAACCCGTAGTCCAGACCCTCATTCGGGGTCGCGGCGAGTTGAGTAGCGACTGAGCCGAGTAGGCGTTGAGCTGCATCTGAATCATCTTCGGCCTGCTCGACGTCGACAGCCGCCTCGCCCACGCCGAGCCGTATGGGGAAGGCGCTCGTGAACCAACCGACAGTGTTCGTGGTATCGGTGCCCACAGCGGCATCGGCGCGGCCGTGGCCCTCGAGTTCAATGAGCGTGCCGGACCCCTGGTTCTGGCCGCGCTCGCGCCGCCAACTTGCGATGGTCATTGTCATTGCAGCTAAGAGAAATGCGCGCACACCCGCATCTCTGGTGGTTGTGGCCAGCAGGCGCTCAGTGAGGGGAACCGGCGTGACCACCGGGGTAACCCGCAGGCTGGACCAGACGTCGCGGGTTGGGTCGGGGTGACGCACACCCAGAGCGGGATCTGGTTCGCGGACCTGAGCGATCCAGTATTCGCGCTGGGCGGCCACGTCGGCCGTGGCGGCTCGCTGCCACATCAGCTCCGACCACCTGCGGTAAGAGGTGAACTCCGGCAACACTTCTGGAGCCTCTCCCGACCGCAGCGCGCGCCAGGCTTCGGCGACCTCGCCCAAAATGATGTGCCAGGAGATCACATCCACGGCCAGATGGTGCGCGGTGAGCAGCAGCACTTGCTCCTGATCACTGTCCGAGAGCCAAACCGCTCGCACCATCTGACCTGCCCGGGGATCAATCTCGTCCATGACTTCTCGTGCCGAATGTGTAATCGCCGAACGCCATTCGGCGTCGGTTGATCTCGGCATCTCCACGCGTGTGAGCAAGGTGGCGGCAGCGACCGTGCCGGGTGGGCGAGTAACCAAGCGCGGCCCATTGGGAGTCTCAGCCAGTACTGATCGGAGCGTGTCGTGCCCGTCAAGCAACAGCTGCAGCATCGATTCGATCGATGAGCGGTCGATGTCGGAGGGCAATTGCAGCAAAACGGTGTGGGTGAAACGGCGATAGTTTCCGTACTCGTACAGCCAGCACACCATGGGCAGCGGCAGCACCTCGCCGTATTCAGCACTCACGACGGCGGTCTCTGCGCCCGCGTCGATCATCGCCGCCAGTTGACGGATGGTCGGGGCGGTGACCAGCATCCGCGGGCTCAATGTGAGGCCGCGACGACGAGCCTTGAGCGCTAACGAAATAGCGACGATGCTGTCTATTCCGATCGAGAAGAGGTCATCGTCGATATGCGGCACTTGACCGTTCAGTTGGTCTCCGAATGTTTCACACAGCATCCGCTCGGTCTCGGTGGACGCCGACCCCATCCCGTCCTCAAGGACGCGCGCGAGCGCGTCTGCGGCGAGCTGCCCAATTGCGTGAGTGTCTAGCTTACCGTTCGCGTTCACTGGCAGCTCCGGCACTACCACGATCCGAGCCGGCACCATGTACGACGGCAGACGGTTCGTGAGCGCTAGGCGTAGTCGGGCAAGGTCACTACTTCGATTCGGTTGCCACACAACAAAACCAACGAGGCTGGTGGCGCCATCTTGATGGACGACAGAGACTGCCGCGTCATGTACCCCCGGTTGGACGCGCAGTGCGGCTTCGACTTCTGCTGTCTCCACGCGGTAGCCGCGAATTTTTATTTGCGTGTCGCTGCGTCCCACGTACGACAAGCCTCCGGAGGCAAGACGACGAGCCAAGTCGCCCGTGCGGTACATGCGGTGTCCTGGGCGGAACGGGTCGGCCACGAACCGGACGGCGGTCATCGCAGATCTGCCGACATAGCCACGGGCCTGCTGTATCCCGGATAGATATAGTTCCCCGACCACGCCGTCGGGAACGATGCGCAATTCCGAATCCAGAACGTAGGCGAATGTTCCGGCGTTCGGCGTCCCGATCGTCGGTATTTGGTATTGCTTGACGCCGGCCACTGTCGCCTCGACGGTCACTTCGGTGGGCCCGTAGCAGTTGTAAACTGCAATCTCTGATAGGTCGTGAAATTGTTCCCACAATGTGGGGTTGATCGCTTCGCCACCCAGAGCCAACACCGATAGACCATGATCAAGGAGCCCTGCCGCGCGCAGCTGCACAAACATTGACGGTGTGGTGTCGATCATATCAATCTGTTGTGTGGCAATGCCTTTCACCATACGATCGGCGTCGCGCATTTCCTCGGAATCAAACAGGTGAACCGCGTGGCCATCCAGCAAACCGACCATTGGCTGCCATGAGGCGTCGAAACTGAGCGACCAAGAGTGCGCGATGCGCATCGGGCGGCCTAGCCGCTCCCAGGCGGCTCGATAGATGCGTTCCCGATGATCTGCGAAATAGCCGAGGAGGGCAGCATTTGTACCGACGACGCCCTTGGGTTCACCGGTAGAGCCAGACGTGAAGATAACGTAAGCGCTGTGTGCCCGATACCGTCGCACCGCCGGCGCGGCGGCGCGACGGCGCGAAATCCGCTCGGCCACCGCTGAGTCGTCGAGGATTAGCCTGGGCAGCTGCGTGCCGGTGAGTTCGCAAGAGGAACGTTGTGTAACGGCAAGTACCGGATTAGCCTGACGCAGAATCGATTCCATTCGATTTGTCGGTAGCGTCACGTCGATCGGTAGGTAAGTACCGCCTGCAGCCAGCACCGCAAAGATGGCGACGATAGCGCGAGACGATCGCGGCAGCACCAGTGCAACGACCTGTTCCGGGCCTACGCCCTGTTCGGCGAGCTCCGCGGCCAACCGGCTTACCTCAGCGTGTAGTTGCGCGTAGGTGTAACGCTCAGAGCCGCCGGCAGTAAGAGCCACTGCGTCTGGCGAGACACGAACTTGCCGCTCGAACATCTCCCACACCGAGGTGCGTTCCACAGTCGGTAGCGACCGCTTCGCGAGGCGCTCGAATTCAGCGCGCTCCGCTGTGGTGAGAACATCCAGAGCGTCGGCGTTACCGTCGCCAATATCTGGCAGCTGTCGCAGCACGCTGAGCAATCGCTCGCCGATGTCGACGGGCGAGAAATGCTGCAGCGCTTCGGAAATCGCTTCGACCAGCACCACCAGTTCGTCATCTAGCATGTGCGACACAACCGTCAACGGGTAGTGGGTCAGACTTTCCATTTCGACGGGCGAGAAGTGAACCCCGTCCGCTGTGTCTACTTCGCGGATGGCATCTTCGATCGGTGCATTCTCGAATACGAACAGGCAATCGAACAATGTGCCGCGGCCGCACTCGCGCTGAATGTCGGACAAGCTGAGAAAACCGACGTCGCGCATCGCCGATGATTCGCGCTGCAACCGTGCGCATTGCTGGATCACCGGATCGACGCCGCTGACATGGTGCACGACCGGGACGGCGTTGATGAACAGACCGACCATGGTGTCGACACCGGGCAAGCGTTCGGGACGGCCGGAGATGACGGTGCCAAAAACGACATCGCGACGATCAGCGAGCCTGCTCAGCACGACCGCCCAGGCGAAGAGCACTGACGTATTCAGGGTGAATCCGTTGCACGAAGCCCACTTTCGCAACCGCGCAGCATCGGCCGCCGGCAACCTCAGTTCCGTCCTCTCCGGCACTCCATCGCCGGCAGCGATGGTGCGGTCGGCGACCATGAGCGGTTCGGAAACGCCACGCAGGTAGTCGGCCCACTGAGCAATCGCAGCGGTCCGGTCCTGCTGGGCAAGCCAGGCGATGTAGTCACGATAGGGACGTGGCGTCGGCAGTCCGTCGGCCGAACCCTCAGCCTGGTAGATGGCGAGCATTTCGACGAAGAACACCGCAAGTGACCAGCCGTCGACCAGGATGTGGTGCGCGGTAAAAATCATGCGGCGCCTGGTCTCGCCGGGGACAGTAAGCAACACGACCCGCAGTGCCGGCCCTTGACTCAAGTCGAACGGGCGCCGCCGTTCCGAGCGCGCGATGTCGTCGAATTCAGTTGGTGACGAGGCTCGTTCGGACCATGGTAGCGCCGCCTGGGTGGGCACGATCTGCACCGGCTGAGGGACGTCACGATCCCAGAAGGCGGCGCGAAGGTTGGGATGGCGGTCCAGCATGACCTGAGCGCTGCGGCGGAGCAACTCGAGGTCGACCGGTCCGTCGATGTCGACCACGAACTGCATGCTGTACAGGTCGATGCCATCCTCGGCCAGTCTGGCTAAAGCAAACAGTCCTTCTTGCAGTGGGCTGAGGGCGAGTACGTCCTCGATCTGACGTGGAATCGGCGTCATGACGGTGGTTCACGTTTCCTTGAGCCAGGATGCGGTGAGTTCGGCCAACTCGTCGGAGCTCAGGCCTGATGCGCTCATCGGCGCATACTCTTGCTCTGCAGCCGGTTTCGCTTCGGCTATCGACTGATCAGCGGCCGTGTCGACTGCCGTGGCCAGCTCGGCGATGGTCATGTGCTCGAACACCATTGCCGGGGTCAGGGTCAGTCCCCGCTCTGTGGCCTGCGCCGACCACTTGATCGAGATGATGCTGTCACCGCCGAGAGCGAAGAAGTTGTCCTGGGCATCGACACCTGTGATCTCGAGCAGGTCCTCCAGGAGCCCGATAAGCATCTGCTCGGTTTCTGCAGAACGTTGCGTAATCGGTTGCGGCGGCGCCACTGCGGCCGGGCTCGGCGGACTGAGGAGCTTTTCCATGGCGGCCGGGGGCAGCAGCTCCAACATCGACACCGGACGTTCCGGTCTCGAGGCGAAGGCGTCGAGCGCTGCCTGTAGGGCCTCGGCGATGAGTGCGACGCTCTGGGCTTCATAGAGATCGGCGTTGGCGACAATCCGCACATCGAGTTCTCCGTCCCTCGTCACGTTCATGCCTATGTCCAGATCCAGCAGCGACACGTCGAAATCCAGTGCGAGCGGGTAGATTGTCGTGTCCCCGGTCCCGGTCAAGTCGCGCGGTGTCAGCGCCCAGTCGTTTCCGCGGAAGTGGATCAAGGTCTGGAACAACGGGTTCCAGGACCGCGAGCGCGGCGGGTTGAGTGCCTCCACCAAGCGTTCGATGGGGAATTCTTGATGCGCGAAGGCATCGAGCACCGTGTCGCGGCTGTGCGCGACAATGGTATGCAGGCTTGGATCGCCGGAGAGATCGTTGCGCAGGACGATGACGTTGGCGAAAAGTCCGATCAAGTGCGCGGTGCCCGACTCGACGCGCGATGCCACCGGACTGCCGATTGCGATGTCCGTGCCGCCGCCGAGCTTGTGCAGCAGCGTCGCCACAACCGCTTGGTACACCATGAACTCGGTGGCGCCGTTCTGCTCGCCGAGCTGCGTGAGCGCCGCCCGGCTGGCCGCAGGCAGCGTGAAACTTGCCACCTTGCCGTGCTTTCCGAGCGCCTGGGGCCGCGAGTGGTCCGCGGCCACCGAGATTACATCGGGCAGCCCGGTCAGTGCGTCCCGCCAGAAAGTCAGCTCTTCCTGTCCCCATCCACTGGACTTGTCGAAAGCACTTCGCTGCCATAGTGCGTAATCGGCGAATTGCGTTGGAAGCGTTGCCCACTGAGGCGGCTCTGCCCGCAGCCGAGCGCGGTAGGCAGTGATGAGATCCTCGAACAAGACGCCCAGTGAGGCATGGTCGCTGACAAGATGGTGCACGATCAAGAACAGCACGTGCGTGTCCGAGTCGAGAGCTAAAAGGTTCGCTGTAATCAGTGGACCGTGCTCCGGCGTCAGGATTTGCCGACGCATCTCGGCTAGCGTGTCGTCGAGGCGGTCTGCTGTTATCCGGGAAATCGCGACATTTACTTTCACCTCGGGATGTACCACCTGGTATGGGACACCTGAGATCTCAACGAAATTCGTCCGCAGCGACTCGTGCCGGGCCACCACGTCGTTGAGAGCGTTGATGAGCGCGCCGGGGTGCAGCTCGCCTTCCAAGCGCAGCGCGAGCGGCACGTTGAAGCCGTCGTGTGCGCCTTCAATCCGATGCTGGAACCATGCTGCGAGCTGGGAGTAGGAAAGCGGAAGCCGTTCTGGGCGAATGGATTCAATGAGCACTGGACGCGACGGTTGCGCTTGCGTGATCGGGGCGTCGAATGGCTGCTCGGCCTCCATTTCGTCGAGGTCGATACCGTATTCGGCACGGAACTGATCGACCAGCTGACCCGCCAATTCGGCCGGGGTGGGAGCATCGAACACCGTGCGAACGGTCAGTTGAACGCCGAACTCGGCGCGAATCTGTGCGACCAGCCGGGCCGCCAGCAATGAATGACCGCCCAGATTGAAGAAGGAGTCCTCAACGCCGACTTGCTGGCAACCGAACAGGCTGGTGAAGATCGAACACACCCGTCGCTCGGTGCTCGTCGCCGGCGCACGGTAGCTGGACATCGCAGTAGGTGTTGGTGCGGGCAGCGCCCGCTTGTCGAGTTTGCCGCTCACGGTCAGCGGAATTTCCGCTATCACCGCAAACGCGCTTGGCACCATGTGTCCGGGCACTACCGAGGCGGTGTGTGCGCGAATTTCTCTGAGGTCGAGGTCCGCAGCGCCGTCAGTCGGCACTAGGTAAGCGATGAGGATAGGACCGGCTTCAGTGTGATCTGCGACGACTAGGCATTGACGCACCGCTGGGTGCGCCGCAATCACGGATCGGACTTCGCCGAGTTCGATTCGGAAGCCGCGGATCTTGACCTGCTCATCGGCGCGGCCGACGAATTCCAGGATGCCATTAGTACTGCGGCGGACCAGATCTCCTGACCGGTAGAGCCGCATGCCGGGGTTGAATGGGTCGGCGATGAACCGTTGCGCGGTCAGCCCGGGACGCCTTAGGTACTCGCGTGCCAGTTGAGCCCCCCCGAGGTATAGCTCCCCGATCACCTCGTCCGGCACCGGCTGCAGCTCCTCATCGAGCAGGTAGGCGTAGACGTTGCGGTTCGGCACACCGATGGGCACCGTGCGCGGGCCCTGCGATCCTTCTATCAGCTGGTGCGTCGAGCACACCACCGCCTCGGTCGGACCGTAATGGTTACGGAGTTGGGCGTCGAAGCTGCTGAAGAATTCGTTGGCGATTTCATTGGGGAGCGCTTCGCCGCCGACGGGCACGTGACGCAGCGACCGCCATTGTTTGGCCTGCGGCAGCTTTAATAAACTGCTGAGCATCGATGGCACCATGTGCAGCACCGTGACGCCGCGGCGACTGATCAAATCGGTCATGTAGTCGACGTCACCGAAGCCTCGAGCCCTGACTGGGTTGGGCACGATCAACTGCGCCCCGAGCGACAACGTGAGAAAGATGTCGGCCAACGAAGCATCGAAGCTCACCGATGACGACTGCAGCCAGCGATCTTCAGCGGTCAGGGACCACTCGGCGATGAAACTCTGCACGTGCTCGGCGATTGCCCGGTGTGAAACCGCCACGCCCTTAGGCTGGCCGGTCGAGCCCGAGGTGTAGATGACGTAAGCCAAATGATCGGGAACCAGCGGTTTCCGGCGATCGGCGTCGGTCAGCATGCGGTCAGTCAGCCGCGCGGCCGCCCTTTCGGCGGCCTCGAGTTCCTGCGGTCCGATAACTATCCGGGGACAGGCGTCGGTGATGAGAAAATCGATGCGCTCGGTCGGGTAGGCCGGGTCGATCGGCAGGTAGGCCGCACCGGCTTTCAGAATGGCGAGCACGGCGACGACGAAGTCGACCGACGCCGCGACGCGCAGGCCGATGATGTCGTCGGCACCGACGCCTTGCTGAATCAGCCAGCGCGCCAAACGGTTCGCCCGCTGATGTAACTCGGCGTAGCTCAGCTCGGCATCATCTGAGCAAAGAGCGACCGCGTCCGGGGTGGCGGTTGCAGCCGCATCGAGGATCGCGACCATCGTGGTGGCGGGCGTGTCGACGAGTTCGCCGTGCGACCGCGCCAGAACGGTGTTTCGCTGCTCAGCGCCGAGGATGTTCAGGCGGGTGACGCGACGTTCGGGCTCGGCCAGCGCGTTGTCCAACAGCTGCAGGTAATGAACGACCATCTGCTCAATGAGCTCAGAGCTCAACACGTCTGCCTGATACTCAATTTCGAGGATGACACCATCGGGGTTCAACACCACCGCCAAAGCGAGCGGAAGGGGCGCGGCAACCGCGCCCCATTCAAGCTGTTGCACCGCGACGCCGTCCAAGGCGAATCCACCCGCGCTTTTACGCATGCTGAAACCCACCTGGACGAGCCCGTCCAGGCCGTCACGTCCCCTGCGCTCCGGGTTGATCTCCTGCACCACTCGATCGATGCCCACCGACTTATGAGCGAAGCCGTCTAGCCAGGTTTCGCGGACGGAGTCCACCAGCGAGGTGAACGTCTCGTGCGCTTTCACACCGATCCGCAGCAACAACGTGTTGCCAAAATATCCGATGGCCCCCTCGGCCGCCCCCCCGCGATCGGTCACGGGGACAGAAACCAGGAAATCCGTCGCGCCGGTATAACGACGCACCAGCACACCGAAGCACCCGAGCAGCACCACAAACGGTGAGGCGGAGCGCTGGCGAGCGAAATTCTCGACCCGGCGGAAGAGGCTGTCAGGCAACTCCCGGGTGTGCCGTTCGGCCCGCCGCGACGGATGGGCGGCGCCCGCAACGGGGAGTTCCAGCGGATCGGGTATCGACCGCAAGGCGTCAACCCAGTAAGCGATATCGGCAGCGCTGATTCCGCCGGACCTGTCGAGCACCTCTACCGCTACGAATTGTGGTGCCCGCCAGCTTAGTTGGTGACCGTGGTAGGCAGCGCTGAGTTCGCGAAAAAAAACAGCCCACGAGTCGTCGTCCCAGCAGATGTGATGCGCGACAAACAACAGGACGAATTCGTCTGTGCCGCTGCGGATCAAAGTGATGCGCAATGGCGGTTCGTTCATCAGATCGAAGGGCCGGCCGAACTCGTGGTGCGCGAAAGCCCGGATTGCCCGTTCACGCTCTTCTTCGGTCAGATCGGCGAAATCGACTGTCCGGCAGTGGTTCTCGATGCCGTCGTGGAACACCTGGTACGGCTCACCCTCGATGTCCACGCCGTAAGTGGTGCGCAGGACAGCGTGGCGTGCCACAACGTCATCCAAGGCGCCGCGCAAGCGCGGCCCGTCCAAGGCGCCTGTCAGCCGGTAGGCAACACCAATGTTCAAGGTGGCGTCGGCCGGAGCCATGGTCTGCAGGAACCACATCCGGCGCTGACCCGCTGACAGCCGGTAGTGCTCACCGGCACAGATGGGTGACTCATCGGCAGATTTTCGTGCTGCCAGGCCCCTTTCAGCAATACGCTTTCGCAGCAGTTTCAGGCGAAGATCTTGCAGTGTCTCGGCATCGTCTGCCATCGCTCACCCCTGAATTCAGTTCGCTGGATCGATCAAAGTCTGCCGAGCTCTGCGCCCACAGGACCGCAGCCCGGGCCACGCGCACCACGTCAACGAAGGTTCCTTTCAGCCGCACGCTCCCGGCCGATATTAGGTTAGCCTATAGTAAGTTCGAGTCCCGCCGTTACGGTTGCGGCGCGACGACTTGTCGACACTTTCCCGGGCGGTCGTGACGACCATGCGGGCCGTTCGATCGGGAGATGCGTGACCAACAGTGACATGGAGCAGTACCGCACGGAACTAAATCGTGACGCGCTTTCGGGCCTGTTCACCCTGCGTCGGCTCGATCTTGATCGTGACCTCGATCTGGTCCACTCGTGGATGAATGACCCTGAGGTGGCCCGCTTCTGGCGAAAGCCATGGGTGCGGCCCCGTATAGCGTCCTATCTACGCCTGCAGCAAGACAGCACGCATCTCACTCCATATGTGGGCTTGCTGGACGGTGTCCCGATCAGTTATTGGGAGCTCTACCGGGCCGATCTCGATCCACTGGCGCAGTACTACGCCGCGCGTGCGCACGATGTCGGCGTGCACATGTTGCTGGGTCCGGGCCCGTGCCGCGGGCGAAGGCTGGGTGTTGACCTGCTCTCGACGATCTCGACTTGGCAACTCGAAGCGGATTCTCGCGCCACCCGAGTCGTTGCCGAACCCGACGTCGAGAACGTGCGGGTGATCCGCGCGCTCGAAAGCGCCGGTTTCCGACGCATTGCGGACCTCGATCTACCGGGTAAGCGCGCTGCGCTCATGGTCCGTGACCGCGCAGGAGAACCAGCTCCGGTTGAGGCAGCGGACTCGGGCACAACCGAATACCGCGATAGCGGACCACGGAGAGGCAGCGAGTAATGCCGCATGTAGAGGGATGGCTCCGACAGTTCCACGATGTGAATCCTCCCGGCGACATGACCCTGCTGGTATTTCCACACGCCGGGGCAGGTGCGTCGGCCTATCGCGAGTTCTCCAAAATCTTGAGTGCGAAATTCAGAGTCGTGGTCTTTCAGTATCCGGGGCGCCAGGATCGAGCGGCCGAAGCTTCGTTGACCTCGCTGCACGAGATCGCCGCAGGAGCATTCGATGATTTCTCGAAGTCCAGCCAGAATCGCGCGGGCCCAATGATTGCGTTTGGGCACAGCATGGGGGCGTTGGTGGCGTTCGAGTTCCTCCGTATTGCGGAAGCGCGTGGGGTTGATGTGCGGCACCTCACCGTGTCGGCGGCGGTTGCTCCTTCAAATGTCGCGGCCAAGCCGCCGCATCCGAAAGGAGATGACGACATCCTGAATCATCTTGCGGCGCTAGAGGGTACCGACACAGACGTGTTTGCAAGTCGAGAATTGATGCGGCTGGCACTTCCCGTGATTAAGGCAGATTACACCGCGTTTGACGCGTATTCGTGCGCCGAGGACATCAGGGTAGCGGCTCCGATTCATGCGATCGGCGGGGATTCAGACCCCTACATCACACTGGGCGACCTCTATAGCTGGGGCAGGCATACCGATACGATCAAGGTGACGATGTTTGACGGCGGACACTTTTATCTCAATTCGCACCTTGAGGCTGTCGCAGAAGCGCTGGCGGACAGCGCACAAAGCGGGCGGACGGTGTGAGCGTCGACGGCCAGACGTCGGCTGACAACCCCATTGTCATCGCCGGGATGGCTGTCGAGGCGCCGGGAGGAATCGACAGCCCCACTGCCTTGTGGTCCGCCTTGGCCGAAGGTAGGGAGTTGCTGACCCCCTTTCCTCGCGACCGCGGCTGGCCAATTGACGATCTCCTGTCGGTATCCGAGCTCGACGGTTGGGGACCGGTTAGCAACGCCGGCGGATTTCTCGACGGCGCAGCGGCATTCGACCCGTCTTTCTTCGGTGTCACCCAACGCGAGGCCATCGTGATGCATCCGCAGCAACGGGTGGCGATGCGGGTGGCTTGGAAGGCGCTAGAGAATTCTGGGGTGAACCCGAGCACGCTCGACGGCGCGGACGGTGGGTGTTTCGTCGGCATTTCACCGATGGAGTACGGTCCCCGCGCGGCGGTCGCTGACGCCTACAGTGGACATCGGATCGCCTCGCTGGGACAACTGGGAGCCGCCGGCCGAATCTCGCATTGCCTAGGGTTGACCGGTCCGTCGATTTGCGTGGATACGGCATGCGCATCCTCCTTGACTGCACTACACCTGGCCGCGACGGCGGTGCGAGACGGCGAGTGCGACTGGGCACTTGCCGGTGCGGTGTGCGTGATGGGGTCTCCCGGTGCGTTTTACGAATTCGCCAAACTCAACGCGCTTTCCGCTGACGGACGTTGCCGCGCGTATTCAGACGGGGCATCCGGCACCGTCTGGGGCGAAGGCGCCGGAATGGTTCTCCTCGAGCGTGAATCCCGCGCCCTTCGAATGGGTCACCGAATCTACGGACGAATCCTGGGTATCCGCACTAATCACAACGGCAAAGGCAAGCCGATCCTGGTTCCTCGGGTGCGCGCGCAGGAACAGGTCATCCGTAGGACACTCGACGCCGCCGGCGTTGATCCCGTGGACGTCGGAATGATCGAAGGACACGGGACCGCGACCTTGGCGGGTGATCCGGTGGAATTGATCGCTATCTTCAAGACCTACGGGGCGGCGGGATCTCATGCGTTGTTGGGTTCGATCAAGTCGAATGCGGGACATGCCCAGGCGGCATCCGGAATCCTCGGACTGATCAAACTGCTGCTCGCCGGCCAGCACGGTCACATTCCTCCGACACTGTTCTCGGAAAATCCCACAAAGGCGGTCGACTGGGATCTGACCGGCGTGCGGCTGGCGACTCGACTGCAGCGTTGGGATGCCAGAGACGGCGTTCGCTACGGTGCCGTCTCCTCGTTCGGCGCAGGGGGCGCCAATGCACATGCAATCATCTCCATGTCTGCGAGTGACCACAATGATGTCTAGTTACCGGCTTCCGAATGGTGCTGCGCCCGTCCTGCTCTCGGCGGATACCGCCGATCTACTCCTCGACGAGGCCGCCGGCCTCCTTTGCTATGCCGCAGATCATCCCGGGGTGACACCTGATCGGATAGCCGAAATGTTGTTTCGGACGCGGACAGCCCGCCGGCACCGCGCCCTAGCGATGGTGACCAGTCGCGATGATTTGATCAACGCCCTGCGTGCAGTGGTCGATCGACGAGACCATCCCTCGTTGGTCCGGGCCACCGCAACCGCTACACCCCGCACGGTCGCCTACGTCTTTCCCGGGCAGGGCAATCAACGGCCGGGGATGGGGCGGCTCTTCTATGAATCGAGTACCGCATTTCGCGGCGAAGCAGACCGCTGCACCGAGGCTTTTCAGACGCAGTTCGGCGAATCGCCGCTGAAATACCTTCTCAACGAACATCTTCCGGCCGATAACAGGGCAGCGACCATCCAGCCCGCATTGTTCACCCACATGGCCGCACTGGCCGCGACATGGCGATCATTCGGCGTCACGCCGAACGCCACCATCGGACACAGCCAAGGAGAGATCGGCGCGGCCTACGCGTCAGGGAAAATCACGCTGGCCGATGCCGTCCTCGTCGTCGGAATCCGCGCACACCTCGCCGACACATTGGCCTCCGACGCTTACTCCATGGCAGTCTTGGCGGCCGACCGGGACGTCTGCGAGGATGCGATCGCCCGGTGCTCTGGGTGGGTCCAACTGTCGGCGGTCAATTCGCCCACCATGCACTGCATTTCCGGTGAACGCGGACCGGTGGAGGGCATCGTGGACGCCTTGACCCAGGAGGGCGTGTTCGCTCGAGTCATCCCGGTCCGCTATCCCGCGCACACCAGTTTGATGCACGAGCTCGGTGCACAGATGGGTGCAACTTTGCGATCACGACTGCAGGACCTTGCGTTTCTCGACTCCGACATTGATTGCCTCGGAGCAACTCTCGGTGGCCTCATCGACCAAGGCCAGCCCGTCGACCGATACTGGGGCTGGAACCTCCGCAACACCGTTCGCTTCGACAAGGCAATCGCAGAAGCGGTGCGGCGCAACGTCGACACGTTCGTGGAGCTGGCCGAGCACCCCACACTACAACTGGCGATCGCAGAAAATCTTGCTTGCCTTCGCGACCGCAGCTCGGCCGTCGTGGTCGGCACGTCGGAGCGAACGGCCACCAATCTCGACGAGTTCACCCGCAATCTCGCCAACCTTGCAATACATGACCTGAACTACCCTTGGCAATGCCTGCACACTGCGTCTAGCGAAACCGCTTCGCTTCCGCTGTCCGATTTTCCCAACACCACGATGAACGACATATCGCTGTGGCTGCCATACGACGAGCTACCGTCCCAAAGCGCCGCTCCGACGTCTGCAGGCAATCAAATTGTCGCTGTTGCGAAGTCAGCTCCGGATGTGGATGCCGAACCCGCACCGGCGCGCCTTCTTGTCGAGGAATGGGTTCGGCTTTCACAGCGCTCGCTTGTCCCGCCGCGCACCATCGGAATCATCGACCACACGAAAACCTGCGCGGAGCTGGCCGATGCCATCTGCACCGCGGCCAGTGACGCGGGCGCCGCTGCTCGTGTCATCAACCCTGAAAATGACCCTCTTGCAGCTTATTTCAATACACTCGTGATATTGCTGCCGCAGTCGCCCAAGATGGACGATTTGACCGCCGCAGCCGAAGTCGCTGAATTTTTCAGTAACCGCTCCTGGTGGCCGCACGTCACCGATGCGGTTGCCGAGTTCTGGCTGGTGACGGTAAGCGGTGAGGCGGTAATCGCTGACGATGTGTCGCCGGACCTGGTGCATGCGGCAGCGAGCGCGGGGTTCCGCAGCATTGGCGCCACCTATCCAGGCAAGGGATTTCGGCACCTCGACCTGCCGGGTGGACTGGCAGCGTCAGACTCTGCACATTCGGTCGTCTCGGCGCTGCATACCGCTGGAGAGCCGGATTTGGCGTTCCGCGATGGCGGCCTGTACGCCAAGCGGATCGTCGCCCATGCCACCGCGGCCGTAAATTCCGACGAGGTGCCCGGTGAACATGTGCTCATCATCGGAGGAACGGGCAACATCGGCCTCGAATTCTGCGACTACTTGGCGCATCGTGGCGCCCGGCGAATCACGCTGGTCAGCAGGTCGGGCGGCGACGCTGCGGTTGCCGACCGACTCCAGCGGCTCCGCTCAGCCACAGCTACCCAGATTTCCGTCACCACTTGTGACGTCGGGGACCAGGCCGCAGTCTCGCGATTAGCTGCAGAACATGCTGGCGCCCCAGTTGATTTGATCATCCACGCGGCTGTCGATTATTCGGCCGCCGAACTCGAGGAGATCACCACCGAGAAAGTAAACCGCGCGTTGCGGGCAAAGGTCGTCGGCATCAAGTTAGTGCTGGATGCTTTTCCTCGAGCGAAGAACTGTCGCGTGCTGCTGTGCTCTTCGGCGCGGGCCACGATCGGCGGACGCGGGCAAGTGCTGTACTCGGCAGCCAATCGAATGCTTGACGCAATGGCGCATCGACTTCGCGCCGAAGGGTTGCATTGCGTTTCCGTGCAGTGGGGTCGGTGGACCGTTCACTTTGACCTCGACGAGGCCAGCATGGCGCAGCTCGCGGCGCTAGGGATCGTAGCGATGACTCCCGGCGACGCGATCGCCCTGGCAATGAAGCCGCTGGAAGGAAACGCCATCATCGCGGCGTTCGACTTTTCGCGCGCGCATGCGATGCTAGAAGTGTTCGGCTACGGCCCGCTGATTTCTCAACTCAACTCCTTCGAGGGCACCGCCTCAGCAACTCTGGCGTCTGATCAGCCGACAACGGTACGACGACGGCTGACAGAGTTGCTGGCCAAAACCATGGGGGTCGGAGGCGTCGAGTCGATTGACACCGATGCTGCCATGGTGGCAATCGGGCTAGATTCGTTGCAAGCACTCGAATTTCGTCGCCGCGTCAAGACCGAACTCGGTTACGACTTAGACGTGCTGGATCTCCTTAATGGTGCCTCCGTGAATGATCTTCTTGCCAAGATGGAAGCCGTCGCATCTATGGTGTAAGAAGGGGTCAGTCTTCACCAGGGCCACCCCGCGGCGGAGCGCGGTTGGCGCACGTGGTCAGCCGATCCACCGTCTGCCAGCTTGCGAGTTCGGCGCACGGACGGCGACAACGCCGACCGCAATCGAGCCCCGTCCACACGCCGGCTCGATTCGATGGCTGGGGCGCGAGTCGCGGCGTCAGAGGTCCTGCACGCCGACTAAAGGCGCCCATCACCAAAGCGCGGCCATATTGGCAGGCCGGTTCCCCTCACAGTGCGTAATCGCCGAGCGGACAACGATTCGGGATGCTCGAGTCGGCAATCTCTTCGCCAAATTCGGCTACGGCATACACTAGGCAAGTTTTCGGAGTCCGAGGGCCGATCCGCGGCGGTGTTCGAGACGGCCGTCGATGGCTTCGATCGGCCCGTTGCGTGCCGGGTCGGTCGAAGTAGGCGAGTACCTCGGCTGCTCAAATCCACAGCGTCCGACCCGGCGTGATGACTACGTGCAGACCTTGAGATACCCCGGTGCTCAGCATTGTGAACTGCGCGGCCATCATGGTGCGGTCTCTGCGGCGGTCCGGTTCGCGGCAGGCGGCCACCGTGCGCTGGTACATCGTTTAGGTGGCCTCGACCTCAACCCCTATCCCGTCGCTGACGCGCCGAACACCTCTGCATCCTCACCTGCGAAGGGCCGCCTAATCGTTGAAAACGATTGTCACTTTCAGTAGTCTTGAGCGCTGGCGCTAACAGAGGAGTTCTAATGGCCCCGATGTGGATGGCGTCGCCGCCTGAGGTGCACTCGGCGTTGCTCAGCAGTGGTCCGGGACCCGGTTCATTGTTGGCGGCCGCGGCGGCGTGGACGTCGTTGAGTGCCGAGTACGCCGAGGCGGCAGACGAACTTACGGCGGTGCTGAACACCGTGCGAGGCGAGTTCTGGGAGGGCCCGAGTGCCGAGCAGTATCTGACCGCACACATACCGTACCTGGCATGGCTGACCCGGGCCGGCGCAATCAGCGCGGAAAATGCGACCCGTCACGAGATTGCAGCCTCGGCGTACACCACCGCGTTGGCGGCGATGCCGACGCTACCCGAACTGGCCACCAACCACGTCGTCCACGGGACGTTGGTGGCGACGAACTTCTTCGGGATCAATACCATCCCGATCGCTGTCAACGAGGCCGACTACGTCCGGATGTGGATGCAAGCCGCGGCCACCATGGCGACCTATGAAGGAGTGTCCGACGCGGCGCTGGCGTCGGCCCCCCGCACCGATAGGGCACCGCAGCCCGCGTCCGGATCGGCTCCCGGGGATGAAGGCACACCGACCACGCTCGACTACGCCGTGGCGGAGTTCTTGCGCACCGTCTCCAATGGCCGGGTGAACTGGGATCCTGTGGTAAACACCCTGAACGGCGTACCTTTTGAGCAGTACACGGATGCGTCCGACCCGTACTGGTATGTTGCACGCGCCATCGAATTTCCGAAGGATTTCGAGACGTTCCTACAGGACTTGGTTGTTAATCCGCAGGAGGCCCTGCAGTCCTACTTCGATCTCCTGTTGTTTGATTATCCGGAACACATTCCGCAACTTCTTCAAGCGCTAATTCAGTCGCCAGCCTTAGTCGGAGTCGCGTTTGGTGCTACCGCTACCAATCTGGCAGCGGGCATGGGCTTGGCGGGGCTGGCTGGCCTCGCCGCGATCAAACCCGCGGCGGTTTCTGCCATCGTGGCACCTGTCGCCCCCGCCAGCCCGATGATGCCGGCCGCTGGAACGGCCCCGGGTGCTGTGACTGTCGCGCCCGCTGCGCCGCCGCCAGCGCCCGCGCTTTTGACGAGCACCGTCCCCAGCGGGGGTCCGGCAATTCCTCCGCCATCGGCGCCCGCCGCACCAGGCGTCAGCTACCCGTTCTTGGTGGGCGGCGGACCTGGCATTGGGTCAGGGTCCGGGATGGGCAGCAGTGCGAGCGAAAGAGGCAATGCCAGAAAAAGTGCGACAGAGTCCAATTCTGGCGCAGCGACACTCGAAGCGGCAGCGCGTGCCCGGTCCCGCCGCCGTCGGCGCGGCGCGCTGCACGAACACGGCGATGAGTTCATGGACATGAACGTTGATGTCAACCCGGAATGGGCCGAATCGCAGCATCCTGCGCAGGAGCTGCCGCGCGCCGCCTCGGATTCAGGTGCGGGAATTCTGGGGTTCGCCGGCACTGTGATCACGAACGTAGACGCAGCGCCGACGGGCACCAACACGTTGGCCCAGGATGAGTTTGACAGCAGCCCGAAGTTGCCGATGCTTCCCGGCACCTGGAAACCGGACGACCGCGGCGTGCGGTAAACGGGGCGTGATGTGGTTCGAGTCCGGGGCGGTGCAGGGGACGTATTCGAATACCTCTGCCCAGTAAGTATGGCTGGCTGACGGCACGACAGTAGATACCCCGTAGGGGTATAGTGGTTATTGAGCGGGAGTCGCGCTAGGAGGTGCTGTGGTGGTGAGTGAGTATCGGGTAAACGGCATGACGTGTGGGCACTGTGAAATGTCGGTCCGTGAAGAGGTGGGCCAACTGCCGGGTGTCGCAGCCGTCGACGTCAGCGCCGAGAGCGGAATTCTTCGCGTGACCGGCGACGGCTCGTTCGACGACGGGGAGGTTGTGGCGGCCGTGAATGCGGCCGGATACACCGCCGTGCGGGTCGGATGAACACTGCGTGCCGTCTTACGGCGTTCAGCGCCGCGCTGGTGGTGGCCTTCGGCGGCGGCTATGTCGTGGCAGCTGCTCTTGCTCCGGGCAACGTGATAGCCACCGGTCACACGCCGCACCGGATGCACTCTGATCACGACATGCCTGACGGTGGGCCGACCGGTGTGGCGCTAGAACAGGACGGCTACACGCTGTCGCCTATCGTCGCGCCAGACACCGTTGGCAGCCCGGGCGAGTTGAGTTTCGCTATCGCCGGCCGCGACGGTGCACCGTTTACTAATTTCGGCCTGAGCCATCACAAAGCCCTGCATCTGATTGTGGTGCGCGCCGATGGATCGCAGTTCCGCCATGTTCATCCAACCTTGAATCGCGCCACCGGGGTGTGGGCGATTCCATGGCGGTGGAACGCCGCGGGTACCTATCGGGTGTTCGCCGATTTTGCGTCCGGCGACGGCGACCAGGCTACGGCGGTGACGTTGACTCGCGCGGTCGAGGTTGCCGGGGACTTCGTGCCCGTGCCGCCCACGGCTACCCGCACCGTCGATCCAGTAGATGGGTTCACGGTCTCGTTAGACGGCGGATTGGTCGCTGGCGCGACAAGCTCGGTGACCGCCACGGTGGTGCGCGACGGCGCACCGGTGGTCACGCTCGAGCCGTATCTGGGCGCCTTCGGTCATCTGGTCGCGCTGCGCGACGGCGACTTGGCTTTTGAGCACATGCACCCCCGCGCCGACGAGCCCGCAGCGGGTCAGAAAGGGGGCCCGAGGGTCGAATTCATGGCTGAGGTGCCCACGGCAGGCCGATACCTGCTGTACCTGGACTTTCAAGTCGGCGGCCAGGTCCACACCGCACACTTCGTCGTCGATGCCACTCGCCCCCCTGTGCACGTCCATCCGGCTCGGGGCCTACCGCGATGACAGCAGCCAACAGCGCCCAGACCCCCATGACGGTGGACCACCGCGTGAGCTGGGAGTTCGAGATCGCCGGGATGACGTGCGCCTCGTGCGCCAACCGGGTGGAACGGGTGTTGAACCAGCTCGACGGGGTGGCGGCGACCGTCAATTACGCCACCGAGAAGGCCGCGGTGCGGGCGCCGGCGGGCTATGACTCGGCGCGGCTGATCGCCGAAGTGGAAAAGGCGGGCTACCGCGCCGCGCTGCGGGTTGCCTCGGCCGCCGACTCCGCGCCGGCAGATCACGATCAGGCCACCGACGCGGAACTGACCTCGTTGCGGAACCGCACGGTGGGTGCAGCGGTGCTCTCAATACCGGTCATCGTGTTGGCGATGGTGTCGGCCCTGCAGTTCACCTACTGGCAGTGGGCGTCGCTGACGCTGGCCGCCCCGGTCATCGTGTGGGCGGCGTGGCCGTTTCACGCCGCGGCGTGGACCAATCTGCGTCACGGCGCAGCGACGATGGACACGTTGATCTCGGTGGGCACGCTCAGCGCGTTCGGCTGGTCGTTGTATGCGCTATTTCTCGGGACCGCGGGCACGCCCGGCATGAGGCACTCTTTCGAGGCGTCATTACGTCCCTCCGATGGCGCGTCCCACATCTACCTCGAAGTCGCCGCTGGCGTGACGCTGTTCGTCCTGGCTGGCCGCTACTTTGAGAAACGCTCCAAGCGCCGGGCTGGATCGGCTCTGCGCGCCTTGCTCGACATGGGCGCCAAGGACGTCTCGGTCCTACGTGACGGTGTCGAAAGCAAGATCGCGATCAAGGCGCTGGCGGTGAGCGAGATGTTCGTCGTGCGCCCGGGTGAGAAAGTCGCCACCGACGGCGTCGTCGTCTCGGGCACGTCGGCGGTGGACGCGTCCACATTGACCGGTGAGTCGATGCCGGTTGAGGTGCGCCCAGGCGATGCCGTCACCGGCGCCACCGTCAACGTCGGTGGACAGCTGGTGGTGCGGGCCACACGGGTCGGCGCCGACACCCAGCTGGCGCAGATGGCCAAAATGGTCGAAGCTGCCCAGACCGGCAAGGCGGAGGTCCAGCGGCTGGCCGACAGAATTTCGGGTGTGTTCGTGCCGATCGTGATCACCATCGCCGCCGCGACTCT
>NZ_PKEK01000045.1 GCF_002863225.1 Mycobacterium sp.
CGCCGAACGCCGACACAGCTACCTCGGTAACATCAGCCCGACAGAATTCGAGATGCTCTGGACATCCACCCAAAACGTCCCTCAACTCGCATAACCACGGCTCAAAACGACGGGGACAGATCAATCGGAACTAAACCTGGGGTACTTCAGTGATGGTGTGGAGCGGGTTGTGTTGGTGAGCACGGGAACTGGGAAACGGGGGATGTGGACAAATGAGGATGGGGGGATTTAGGTGTTGGTGGTGGTAGAGGCGCGTTTTGACCGGTCGTATGGTTCGGCCAACTCGAAAGCCGCAGCGCGGAAAAGAGTTCGCGAAGCGCAGGCCAGGGCGAATGAGGCTCGGTTGGAACGTGAGCGGCAGAACGTGGATGACGCGGCGTCGTTTCTGATCGAGCTGGGTCGGCTGGCGGCGGCTGACGAGTGGGGGCAGGGCCGCGTTGTCGAGATTCACGCAGAGGGGGGAGCGGCGGCGTCACGAACACCCGCTGGAATAGGTGTTCGGTTCGGTTGTAGTCGCGCGCGGTCATCGGCGGTGGCGTCGAGGCGTTCAGTGTGAATGGTGCCGCATGACGGGGTCGCGAACTCGAGGGACCAGCGGTAGTTGGCGTTGGCGTTGGCGTTGGCGAAGATCTTCGTGATTAGGCAGGGCTGATAGGTCTTTTCGCCGGTGTCCGAGGATCTGTCGTTCGCCGGCCGAGTTATAGCTAAAAGCTAAAACCGGTGTGCGACCGGCGCGGGTGAGTTCCCATGATTGACCCTCCGCGTCTGCTTCTGTTTTCGGATAGTTGCGTCTCAGGAAAGCGGCCGCTGGGATGACGACTTGGACGTGTCCTGCCGTAGCACGTAGGCGCCGAGGCTGCCGAGGAACCCGGCGCAATGGGTAATGAGTTCGTCTGCGGTGTAATCGAGTTCATCATCGAGCCAGCGGCGTAGAACTTCGAACAACCCTCCGACGCCCAGCGTCGAAGCCAAGTGAGTGACGCCCAAGGCAGAGTCCGCGATATCTAGATGGAGCCGAGCTTCCCGCACCACAAGATCGGCGAAACCAGCCAACAGTTCGCTTCGCAACTGGCGCAGGATTGGCTCCGCTCCGGATTCAACGAACACAATCCGGGCCAGCCGAGGATCGCCTTCGATCATTCTCACCAGCGCGCGGATCGGGGCATACGCCAGCACGTCTGGGGTTGCGCCGGCTGCGGGAATCGCCTGGACGACCACATTTTGCATGCTGGCATAAACCTGTTCGTAGACCGCCCGCAAGAGCGCATCGCGGTCCGGGAAATGCTGATAGAAGTAGCGGGAGGTGACGCGCGATTCGGTGCAGACCGCAGTCACAGTTGTGGCGGCGACGCCTCGGGTACCGATCAACTCGATCGCGGCGTCGATGAGACGTGCCCGCCGCCCCTGGTGGCGCTGCTCTGCAGACATTCCGCTGTAGACCCGGGCTGGACTCACCCTTCAGAGTCTGTCATGATAATCTGACTAGCCATAAAGTCAGATGTTGAGTCGATAGCGACAGGAGTGGAGCATGACCGATGAGTCGCTCGTTCAGGCAGCAACGCGGGCTCCGCTGAAAGCCCGACGTGTCCACTTCGCCTTACCCTCCGGTACCCGACGCCAGCATTTCGTCGACGGCGACCTGGTGATGAGCCACTTCATCTCGGTGTTGTCCGCGACCTTCCCCGAGGGTGAGGACTTCTTTATCCGGTCCGTGCGGAACTATCGCGAGCAGGTCAGCGATCCCGAACTTCAGGCCGCGATCAAGGGATTCATCGCGCAGGAGGCCACCCACCGACAGCAGCATCGGCTGCTCAACCAGCGGCTTCAGGTGATGGGCTATCCCACCGATCGGATCGAGCGCCACATCCAGCGATTGATCAACGTGCTTGAGAAGCGATTCTCGGAGAAGATGCGCCTGGCCGTCACGGCTGCTTTCGAGCACTACACGGCCACGCTCGCCGAGATCATCCTGACCAGCGACGACGTCCAGAAGCTGATCGGTGACGCCGAGGTTCGTCCCATTCTGCTCTGGCACGCCTTCGAAGAGTCCGAGCACAAAGCGGTTGCGTTCGACGTCTACCGAGCCGTCGGTGGAACCGAGCGCACACGCGTCCGTGCGATGAGGATTGCCTCGCTGATCTTCTTCGCAGAAGTGATCATCCAGACGGCCCGATCTCTGGCGGGCGACCGCGCGGCCTACAACCCGCTACGGCTGCTCCGCAGCGTAAACGACCTGCGCCGTTCTCCTCTGTTTAGCCGGGACGCGCGGCAACGCTTCAGTTCTTACACCCGCAACGGGTTTCACCCCGACGACTGGGACAGCACCGAGGTCCTCGAGAGCTGGGCAAAGGAACTCTTCGATTCCGATGGCGCCCAACGAGTGGCTAGCGATCAGAGCGTGTAGATCGCACCGCTTATCAGTAGGTCTACGCGACTAATCTTCGATACATGCCTCAGGTGAGCACGCCCGAAGCGCCATCGCCTGCAACCGATTCGTCGCCGGACAGCGGCGTCGCGGGTTCGGGGTGGTTACGCCGGTGTGCGGCCAGGAAGTCATCGACAACGTTCGCGCAGTCGTGGTGAGTCATGGTGCGCAGTCCGGTCATTCGGGCGAACGCCAATGGTCCTACAAGCTGGCACAGGGCCAGTTCGAGGTCGAAGTTATCGAATTCAGCACGGGCCTCGGCGCTTCGCAGCAGCGCGTCAAAAGGTTGTCGGTACTGGTCGATGACACGGGTCCGCAGCGCGCCGGATGCGTGCCGGTCATCGGTGTCACTCTTGGTGCCGGTGGGTCCCAAAGCGAGCCAGGCCAGCGTGGTGACATGCAGTGGCGCGTCGTCAAAAAGCGTGGCCTGGCGGCTGAGCAATTCGATCAGCTGCTCGCGCACGGTGCCGCTGGCCGGTGCCGGCGGTGTTACCTGCGGCAGGAGACGCTCGAACGTGGCGGCCAGCAGATGCGACGAGCTCTTGAAGTGGCGATACAGCGTGGTGCGGGCCACCTTGGAGGCTTTGGTGACCGCTTCGATGGTGACGGCCTCGACCCCTCCGGTGCTCAGAAGGGTCGCGGCGGCATCCAGCAACCGGTTGCGCGACCGGATTCGCCTGGGGTCGATGTCCTCGTCATCGTCACCCGGTATCGGAAGCTGCGACTGGTTACTTTCACTCACTCATTCACCTCGAGCTGCTCGATCTTCAGGCGATGTCATCCGGAATCCTAGCAGTTATGGTACTAACGGTAGCGCAGCGAAACTGATCGTACTGGGGGTGCAAGGTTGGACGACAGCGCGTCACCACCGGTGCGGTTGCCGTCCCACACGCCGACCTGCATGGGTTGTGGGCCGGAGAACCCGCACGGCCTTCAGCTCGTGGTGTATCGCGATGGCGACACGGTGTATGGCGATGTCACCTTCGATGAGCGCCATATCGGCGCTCCGGGCTTGGCGCACGGCGGAGCGGTGGCGGCCGCCTGCGACGACATGTTGGGTTTCACGCTGTGGATTGCCGGCACGCCCGCGGTGACGCGCAGCCTGACGGTCGAGTATCTGCGGCCGGTGCCGCTGCATCAGCCCCACCGCATCGCCGCGCACATCGTCTCGCGAGAAGGCCGCGCCCTCAACGTCATTGGCACCGGAACAGGTAGCGACGGGGTCACAAGGTTCACCGCCAGCGCGGTGTTCATCACCGTGTCCACCGATCATTTCGCCGCCCACGGTGACGTGTCCGGTTTCGGTGAACTGCTCGACCGGCTCGCCGCCACCGGTCAGATACCGCCTGACCTGCTTGGCGGCATGCCATGACGCCACCTACGACGACGGACACGTCGGCGGTGCCCGATGCGAAGCCCGCGATACGCGGGGCCGCGGTGCCGGCGCGGCGCTCCCGCACGTCGGCGCGGCATCGCGACGCGATCCTGGATGCAACGTTGACGGCGGCCGCCTCCGGCGGCTACCAAGCCGTCCAGATGCGGGCGGTGGCCGAGCAGGTAGGCATCGCCGTAGGAACGCTATACCGGTATTTCCCGTCCAAGACCCACCTGCTGGTGTCGGCGCTGACCCGTGAGTTCCAACGACTCGATGCCTCCTGCGAGTGGACGACACTGGGCGCCACACCCCAGCAGCGGCTGAAAATGCTCACCGCGCGCCTGCATGACGACTGGCAGCGCAACCCCCAGCTGACCGAGGCGATGACGCGGGCGTTCGTTATCGCCGACACTACCGCCGCCAGCGCGGTCAACGAGGCGGCCCACCTGATCGAACAACTCCTCGCCACCACCCTCGCTGGCGGCGAACCCAGCGACCACCACCGTCAGATCGCCGGGCTCATCTGCGATGTATGGCTGGCCAACCTGGCCGCATTCAACCGCAACCGCGCCACGGCAACCCAAGCCCGTGACCACATCGACCGCGCCGTGCAGCTGCTGCTATCCGGCGACACCACCACGCATTGACGCGAATGCTACTACTAGTAGCGTAGCGATACCTAGAGTATCGTTGGGTATCAAACGATCAACGAAGGGAGCATCATGCTCGCCCAATGGATCGACACCTGCGAGGTTCAACGCGTCAGCCTGGAGGGCGGCCTCGTGCTCAGGCTGGATGACTACAACGAGCTGGTCATCACCCGACCACTGCGATTATCGCTTCCCGCATTGGAGGAGTTTCCAGCCGAAGACGTGATGATCGACCCGAATGACGTGCCCGACTATCAGCGCCCACTGCTGAACGTCGCGGGCAGTATCTGCACGCACGCCAGCTGCGATGACGACGGCACTCTGCACGTGGAGTTCTCCAACGGATACCGCGTCACGGTCGCCGCGGATGAGGACTTCACTGCCTGGGAGTTGTACGGCAAGCGCCACGGCTACATGGCCTGCCTGCCACACGGCCGTGTCCGCGTCGTGCACCTGCCCGAGGGCGATCAGGTCGCCGACTTTCCGGCGGTCTCACGGTGATCCGGGAGGGCGGAACTAGGGTCCGCCTAGGATATGGCCGCTGGTGGACGCGTCCTTGAACGCCGAAGGGAACCAACCCGACTCGCCGGACACCCCCACCACGCGGCTACGGGAACGCGCCGCATCCGCGACCAAGGCGTCGGGGGAGTACAGCGAACGGCTCGGGGCGCTGGCTCGATTCACCGTGCGGCACAAGGCGCTGGTGATCGGTGCCTGGGTCGGATTGGCTGTGGTCTTGGCGCTGGTGTTCCCGCAGTTGGAGACCGTGGTTCAGAAACAGTCGGTCCAGCTGATCCCGCGGGACGTGGCGTCGTTTCAGACGGTCGACCGGATGAGCGAGGCGTTCGGCGAACAGGGTTCCAAGACGATGCTGTTCGTCGCGATGGAAGACCCGGCTGGGCTGACGCCGTCGGCGCGGCAGCGTTACGCGGATCTGGTGTCGCGGCTGCGCGCTGACACCCAGCACGTCCTTCTCGTGCAGGACCTGCTGGCCGATCCGGTGACCGCCGCCCAGGCGCACAGCAAGGACGGTCAAGCCTGGTATCTGCCGGTCGGGGTGGCCGGCACCCTCGGTGACCCCAAAGCGGCCGCGTCGATCACCGCCGTCCGCGCGATCGCTGCCCGGTCGTTTGAGGGGTCGTCGACGACCGTGCGGGTGACCGGGCCGGCGGCGACGTTCAGCGACCAGATCGCCGAGGCCGAACACGATCTGCTGTTCATCTCGATCGCCACGGCGGGGCTGATCGCGCTGATCCTGCTCATCGTGTACCGATCGGTGTTCACCGCGCTGCTGCCCCTGTTGGTGATCGGCACGAGTCTGGGCGTGGGCCGTGGGGTGCTCTCTGGGCTGGGTGAGGTGGGCATGCCGGTGTCGCAGTTCACCGTCGCGTTCATGACCGCGATCCTGCTGGGCGCCGGCACCGACTACACGGTCTTTCTGATCAGCCGCTATCACGAACAGCGCCGGGCGCAGGTGGCCCACGATCAGGCAGTCGTGGACGCCACCGCCAGCATCGGCCGCGTCATCATGGCCTCGGCTGCCACCGTCGCACTGGCGTTTGCGGCCATGGTGTTCGCCCATCTCAGCATGTTCGCCGGACTGGGACCGGCCTGCGCGGTCGCCGTGATCGTCGGGTTCGTGGCCACCGTGACGCTGCTTCCGCCGGTGCTGGCGCTGGCCGCTGGACGCGGCATCGGCGAACCCAAGTCCGACCGCACCCGGCGCTACTGGAACTCGGTGGCGGTCGCGGTGGTGCGCAAGCCGGTGCCGCTGCTCATCGCCAGCCTGGTCATCTTGCTGGCGTTGTCCGCGGTCGCCACGACGATCACGCTGAGCTACGACGACCGCAAGGGACAACCCGCCACCACCGCCAGTAACCAGGGCTACCAACTGCTGAACCGTCACTTCCGCAAGGACATCGTCATCGCCGAGTTCCTGATGGTGGAATCACCGACCGACATGCGCACGGGTAAAGGACTCGCCGATCTCGACGAGATGGCCTCCCGCGTCGCGCAGGTCGCCGGGGTCACGAAGGTCGCCGGGGTCACCCGACCGGCCGGGGTCCGCCTGGCGCAAGCCCAAATAAGTTGGCAGAACGGACAAATCGGCGACAAGATGGCGGGCGCGGTCACCGACGGCAACGCCCGCAAGGACGACCTGGCCAAGCTCACCGGCGGCGCGGATCAACTCGCCGGCGGCCTGGCCCAACTCGACACCATCTTGCGCACCGCGCTGACCCCATTGACCGGCATCCTGAAGCAGGCCCAAACCTTGGGTCCCCACGTCGACCAACTCCGGCCGCTGCTCACCCAGCTCTCGGTAGCCGCGCCCGCCGTCGATGACGCGCTGCGCTCGGGGCCCGGACTGCGGCCGCTGGCCGAACAAGCCGACGGCGCCATCGCCACCATCGACCCCCTGGTGGGTGCCCTGAACACCTCGCCGTGGTGTGCGACCACGCCGCAGTGCGCGCAGATCCGAGACCAGGTCCAAGTTCTGGTGACGCTGCACGATGGCGGGTTCTTCACCCAGGTCGCCGACCTCGGTGACCGGGTCGGGCAGAACGGGACCGTCGCCGGCACCCTGGCCGACGTCCAGTCCGCGGTCACCTCGATGGACAAGGCGTTCGGAGTGCTCGGCAATCCCGCTGACATGGCCGGCAACGTTCGCCGACTCCAAGACGGCATCGGCCAACTCGCCTCCGGCGCCCAAGCCCTGGCCACCGGTGTGCACACCTTGGCCGACAGCAACATCGAAATGCTCGGCGGGATGAGCCAGATCGCCACCCAACTGCAGAACTCGGCACGCGCCAGCAGCGGCTCGGACACCGCCAGCGGATTTTTCCTGCCGCCCAACGCCTTCGAGAACCGCCAATTCGCCGACGTGGCAAAACAATTCCTGTCCCGCGACGGCAAGACCGCCCGGTTCGTCATCGAATCCGGCGACGACCCCTACACCGTGGACGCCATGAACCTGGCCCACGAGATCGTCACCGTCGCCGAGGCCGCCCGCCCCAACACCTCCCTGGCTCAGGCCAAGATCTCGGTCGCCGGGTTCCCCGCCGTCAACTCCGACATCCAGAAATTGCTCTCGGCGGACTTCGTCCAACTGGGCGTCGCCACGCTGCTCATCGTGGGCCTCATCCTGGTGCTGCTGCTGCGCGCACTGCTGGCCCCGCTCTACCTGCTGGGCACGGTCGTGCTGAACTACGCTGCCTCACTGGGCATCGGCGTGTTGTTCTTCCAGTGGGACCTTGGTTACGAAATCGCCTGGCCGGTACCACTGTTGGCGTTCATCATCCTGGTCGCCGTGGGCGCCGACTACAACATGCTGCTGGTCTCGCGGCTCAAGGAGGAATCCACCCGCAACATCCGCGTCGGCGTGCTGCGCACCGTCGCCAACACCGGCTCGGTGATCACCTCTGCCGGCATCATCTTCGCCGCCAGCATGTTGGGCCTCACGTTCGGCTCCATCGCCATCATGATCCAAGCTGGATTCATCATCGGATGCGGCCTGCTGCTCGATACCTTCGTCGTGCGCACGCTGACCGTTCCCGCGATCGCCGTGCTGCTGCGCGAAGCCAGCTGGTGGCCCCAACGCGCGACAGCCCGCTCCGACCAGTAACCGACGCCGACGGGTACTGCCGCCAGTTGCCGCCCGCTGTGGCGGGCGAACCCGTTCGAGCACAACAGCGAAGTCGCTGTATCGCCGTGCGTGGCAGCGTGGCAGGGGGTCGAACCGTTGCAGCGGTGCAGCCTACATGGTGCAACGGTCGAGGAAGTCGCCGACCGCGGCGGTGAACGCGTCGTTGTCGTCACCGGCGATCATGTGACCGGTACCGGACACGTCGACGGTTTCTGCGTGCGGGACCAGTTGCAGAAAATCCTCGACGGTGTCTTGGGAGACCACGTCGGACAGCAGGCCCCGCACCAGAAGTGTTGGCGCGGTGACGCGGCGGGCTCCGTCGCTCAGCATCAGCCCGATCGCGTCGAACTGCTCAGTTCCCGACGTGGGCTCACCGTGGACAAATTCGAAGTTGGAGTGGATGAACGCTGGGTCCCATCGCCAGATCCACCGGCCGTCGTGACGTCGTCGTAGTACCTTGCGCAGGCCGTCGACGGTGTCGGGTCGCGCGCGATGCGGGTTGTAGGCGGCAATCACCTCGGCGGCATCGTGGAGGGTGCTGAAGCCGTCGGGGTGCGCGGCCATGAACGCCACGACGCGGCGGGCACCCTGGAATTCCAGCCGCGGGGTGATGTCGACCAACACGACCGCCCCCCACGATTCGGCGGGTGCGGTCAGATGTGCTCCCAGGATGGTCATCCCACCCAACGATGCGCCCACGACCGCGGGTGGCCTGCCGGCGCTGAAGTGTTCGCGGACCGCGATCAGGTCGGACGCCAGGCGCTCGACCTCGTATCGGCCGTCGGGGTCCCAGTCGCTGTCACCGTGCCCGCGGGTGTCATAGGCGACCACCGTGTACCCGTGCGCATGAAGCCGGCGCGCTGAGGTGCTCCACGCACGGCGGTTCTGGCCGCCACCATGTAGCAACAGCACCACGGGACGGACGTCGTCATGGGTGTAGCAGTCCGCGGCCAGGGTGATGCCGTCCTCGGTGCGGACACGCTCCTGGATGACCGCGGTCATGGCGCGTGCCTGCCATCGGCCCTAACTGCGCATGACGGGCGACGCGCCGCAGCAGTTCTCCTCACTAGCCGTTGCCCGTGGTGCTGACGATCGTGACGGTGCCCTGAGCTGCGCAGACAGCTTTGCCGTCGTTGGTGATGTCGATGCGTGCCACCCCGCTGCGCTTGCCCAATGACACGATGTCGGCGACGGCGACACACACCCCGCTGGACATTGGTCGCAGTAAGTTCGTCGAAGCGAGGCTGAAACGGCAGCGTCAGCAAGAAACCGGTGAGCAATTGAACACCGGTTTGGACCACCCGCAGTTCCTGCAACAGACTGAGCCAATTGCGGTCCAACCGTTGGGTTTCACTCTCCGAGCGCGCCGTGCTGTCCCAGGCCTGATCCCGTTCAGGATGGTCGACGACGTCCATGGGCGATGATCATGCCAGCCCGCGACGTGGTGCTAGGGCCTCTCGGTCAAGAGAAGTCTCGCGGATGTCTCCAACCGATCGGCGATCTCGGTGTAGGACGCATATCCCATGCCGGCCCGCACCAGGGCGCCCGCATCCAGCAGCTCGAGCGATTCGACCAGCTCAGGCGCGTTTCTTTCGCCCAGCGCGGTGGCCAGGCGCTGATGTACCTCACGGCCGATGCGCAACCGCAGATGCTCGACCTCGGGGTCTTGACTGAGCAGGGCGTTGGTGACCGCACCGGCCAGCGCCGGCTGGTCCGCGACCAGCAGCGCGATCTGACGCAGCACGGCGATGACGCGCGTCGTCTAGTCGGACAGGTCATCGGGCGCAGCGGGACTGGACGCCAAGCGCCGCCAGAAAACCTCCGCTACGAGATGTTCTTTGGAGGAAAAGTACGTGTACGCGGTGGCGGCGCCAACACCGGCTTCCGCTGCCACCATACGAATCATCAACCCGGAGAAGCCTTCTCGGCTCAGCACACCAATCGCGGCGTTGCCCAGCCGGTCGACGGTGTCGGCTTGCTTGGCGGACAGGCGGCGTCTGGTCGATTCCCGAGCTACCGGGTTGGACACGTGTCCGGACACTACTACACCCGTCCAGGTGCGGCAACCGGATGCGTTACCGTGCAGGGGATGACGACCTCCTCTGAACACGCCGCGCAGGACGATCTGACCAGTCAATTGTTCGCGCTGGCCGACCGGGTGACCGGCTTCATGCCCGCCGACGGACCGGCGTGCCCAAGGCGACGCTGTACTACTACTTCGCTGGCAAGGAGGACATCCTCGCGTTCCTGCTCGAAGACCTCCTGCAGGAAATCTCGGATGCGGTCATCGCGATCGTGCAGGTCGACGGCACCGGAGCTGAACGCCTCGACGAGGTCATCCACGCACAATTGGGAGCGATGGCCCGGCGGCCGGCGGTCTGCCGTGCGCTCATCGGTGAACTCGGCCGGGCCGGCCGCATGCCCGTCATCGCCGAGATGATCAGCACCGCCTACCAGCAACCGGTCGAGGCTCTGCTCGTGGCGGGAGCAGCCGACGGATCGCTGCTGGCCCAACCTGATCCGCGGGCCACATCGATTGCACTCTTCGGGGCCGTCACCGTCAGCGCGCTGATGTACCTGGTCACCAGGGACCATCTCGACGAGACACTCGTCGCCGGCGCCCTCCACGGAGTCATGTTCGACGGCCTGCGGCCCCGCCCCGATGACCAGCCATGAGCAGCTCCGCGAGCGGCTCGAATAGCATTGCGCCAACGCGTTCGCCAATTCTAGGAAACTAAAAAGCATTGGTGATCGATGCGAGGATCGCGAGGAACGCGGACGCCTCGCGAGCCAGCCAAGCGTCGAAATTGTTGCTACGCCAACGACGGTGGTGAAGACCAGAATTCTGAAGGGCAATGGTGGGGAGCCCGCCGATCCTGCATCTGATGCAATAATCGCCATAGTGCCGGTAAAGCCGCATATTCGTTTCCGTCGTATTCGTCGGTGGTGAAGGGTTATCTGAGCGTTGGCGCAGGGGGGCCCACGGTAGTGACTCGGTGCCGGTCCCTCTGGAAGGTCAACTCGCGAAAACTGCGACTGAACTATGTGATCAAGTCAACGGAGGATCAAATCAGTTTGTGTGCGGTAGAAGCCAGACATTCATGGCTGTCGCCGTAGGGGCTACTGATCGCACCGTCGATCTCCCGAGAGGATTTGCGAGACCACCGGTCAGTGCGTCACCGGCAATGCCGCGGTGTCTGCATCGTCGTCATCCGGCGCGTTGCGTGGATGCGGCTGCTGGAAATCGCCGCGTGGGTAGACAACTTGCGGCCACCAGAACCACCGGCCGAGCATTGTGGCGATCGACGGCATCAGCAGCGAGCGCACGATGAAGGTGTCTACGAGCAGACCGATCGCGATGGTCGAGCCCATCTGCGCCAGCACGATCAGGTCGCTGTACAGCATGCCGGCCATGGTGGCTGCGAACACCAATCCGGCCGAGGTGACCACGCCACCGGTGCCTGCCATGGACCGGATGATGCCGGTATGCAGGCCGGCATGGATCTCGTCCTTGAACCGGGACACAAGTAGCAGGTTGTAGTCCGATCCGACCGCCAACAGGATGATGACCGACATCAGCATGACCAGCCACTCGATCGGTTTGCCGAACAAGTCCTGCCACAACAGGACCGATATACCGAAAGATGCGGCGATTGAACTACCTGCTGTACCAACGATTGTCAGCGCCGCCACGGCGCTGCGCGTCAAGATCAGCATGATCAAGAAGATGAGCGTCAGCGATGACACCACCGCGATCATCAGGTCGTATCTGGCGCCGTCGGCCATGTCTTTGTAGGTCGCCGCGACACCGCCCAGATAAATCCTGGCGTTCGACAGCGACGACATCTTCAGCGCCTCTTGGGCGGCCTTGCGTTCCGAGGCCACTCGCGCGATGCCCTCGACGGTGGCGGGGTCTGACTCGTGGGTGATGAACATGCGGGCGGACTTGCCGTCTGGTGACAGGAACATCTCCAGGCCGCGCTTGAAGTCCGGGTTCTGGAATGCCTCCGGAGGCAGGAAGAACAGGTCGTCGTTCTTGGAGTCATCGAACGCCGTGCCCATCGCCAGCGCCGTGTCGTTGGTCGCCTGGAGCTGATCAATCAGCGCCTTCTGCGAGTTGTACGACGCCAGCGCCAGGTCCCTACTGGTCTTCATCTCGGCAATCGTCTGCGGCAGCAACGCCGTCAACCGGGGAGCGAGTTCCGCCAACTTGTCGGTGTTGACCTGGTTCGTCTCGGTCAGGTTGGCGGTCTCGTCGATCCCGTCGAGGGAATCGAACAGTGACCGCAGCGCGTGGCACATCGGGATGTCGAAGCAGTGCTTCTCCCAGTAGAAGTAGGAGCGCAACGGCCGGAACTCGTCGTCGAAGTCGGCGATGTGGTCACGAATGTCCTTTGTGGCCGCGAGCAGTTCCTGCGATACCTTGTCGGACTTCATCGTGAGGTTGGTCTGCTCGACGGAGATTTGGTACTGCCTCTCCATGATGGCGATGGACTTGTTCATCGAATCGACTGTTTTCAGCTGGTTGGCCAGCTGATCCCGCTGGAACGGCAGATTCAGGTTGCTCGTCTGCCCGGAGATGCTCGTCTGGAAGGCAATCGAGCTGTGTTGGATCGGAATACCGAGCGGGCGGGTGATGCTCTGCACCATCGCGATGCCTTCGGTGTGCATCACGTTGCGCGCTATCGCATTCAACACCAGCATGTCGGCAGGGTTGCGCATGTCGTGCTCGGGCACGACCATCAGGATGTCGGGGTTCATCCGGGCCTGCGAGAAGTGTCGGTCGGCGGCGGCGAAGCCGACGTTGACCGGGGCGTCGTTGGGCAGATAGTAGCGGTCGTTATAGGCCGGCTTGAACCCCGGGATGGCTACCAGGCCGATCAGCACTACGACCAGGCTGGCCACGAAGATCGGTGCAGGCCAACGGACTACGGCGGTGCCGACCTTGCGCCAGAAGACGCTCTTGGGTGGACGCTTCGATTCGTAGAGGCCTACCTTGCTGCCGAGGAACAGCACGGCCGGGCCGAGCGTCACCGCCATGAGGACCACCACGATCATGCCGATCGCGACCGGAGCGCCCATGGTGGCGAAGTAGGGCAGTCGACAGAAGCTTAAGCAGTATGTGGCGCCCGCGATCGTCAGACCCGAACCCACGATGACGGGTGCTACGGATTTGAAAGTGGCGTAGTAGGAATCGTCTCGGTCAAGACCCATGCCGCGGTCTTCGCGATACCTGCCGAACAGGAAGATGCCGTAGTCGGTCGCCGCCGCGATCGCCAGCATGGTGAGGATGCTGCCCGCGAACGTGGTCAGTCCGAACGCACCGTGCAAGGCCAGCACGGAGACCACGCCGCGTGCCGTGAGCAGCGCGAGAAACGTCAGGAAGAGCTGGATCAGCGTCGTGATGATCGATCGGTAGACGATCAGCAGCATGATCGCGATGGCGGCAAGGGTGATGATGGTGATGACGCCGAGGCTGGCGTTGCCGACGACGTGTTCATCACGGGTCAGCGCGGCGGGCCCGGCGACGTAGGCCTGAACCCCCTGCGGAGCCTTCGTCTCCTCGATAGCCTTGCGGACGGCTTCGACGCCCTCGTTGGCCAGCGTCATGCCCTGCTCGCCAGCGAGATTGATCATCACGTAGGATGCCTTGCCGTCGGCGCTTTGGGCGCCCGCCGCGGTCAAGGTGTCACCCCAGAAGTCCTGGATGTGCTGAATGTGCTGGGGATCTCTGCGCAGCTTGGCGATGATCTCGTCGTAGTACTTGTGGGCATCCGGGCCGAGCGGCTTCTTCCCTTCGAGCACGACCATCACCGTGCTGTTGGAGTTGAATTCGTGGAAGTTGCCACCCATCAGCTTCATGGCCTTCATCGATGGGGCATCCTCGGGAGCCATTGGCGCCGCGTGCAATTCGCCAACTACCTCAAGCGGCGGGGCGACGGTGTTGACGACGACCGCGACGAAGATCCAGAAGATGACGATGGGCACCGAGAAGATGCGCTGCAGGCGCGGGAAGTAGGGCCGGTGGCCGCGTGCGACGTCCGGGGTGGCGGTGTGGGTCATGCGGACTTCACCAGGCAGTAGGTCTGGGCTTGGACACCGTCAGCGGACCGCTGCTCACGGACGACTCCATTCACGGTGACGCGGCATCCGATCTGATAGCCATCGGCTCGGGCCATGAGGCTGGCGCTGACGGTCGGCAGCGTCGTAGACAGCGTGACCGTCCATGGGAGCGGCGCGGTGACCTCATACACCTTCGCATCGGGGTCGAAGTAGCCGATCTGTGCGGAGGCTCCCGGCGGGCCCCACACGTCGTAGACCACCACCTTGGGGTTGAACTGCACGATCTCGATTCCCGCCCCGGCGTTGGCGTTGAGGTCCTGTGATGCGAACACCTTGTGCAACCGCGAGACAACGAGACCGGAGACGGCGAGCACGACGATGAAGACGAGGGCAATCCAGACCTTGCCGAGCTTCGAGACACCGCGGGCCACCCAGCGGCCCACCGGGATCGACTTCATCCACACACCTCTCGATCGACGGCCGCCCGACCGCGAGCCGAGCAGTGTTCGGCGCTCTCGACGACCTGGCGGATGACCGAACCCGCGGCCGTCGCGGATAGCCACAACAGGCGCTGCTGCTCGTCGGTGAGCGTGTCCATCAGCCGCGTCATCCGTTCCTCGCGGACCTTCCTGCGGTGGGCCATCACGTCTCGGCCGGCGGGAGAGATCCCCACGAGCGTCGCGCGCCCGTCGCTGGGATCGGAGCACCGCAGGATGAGCCCTTGACGTTCGAGGCGCTGCACCAGCTGGGTCATCGACGGTTGGGTGACGCCCTCACGGGCGGCGAGCGTGGTCAGCCGCATCGGGCCCTCGCGTCCCAGGCGATTCAGCACGAAAGCCGCCGGAATCGACAGAGGCTCCCGTTGGGCCAGGAATCGGATTGTCAGGTCCACGGCGTCATCGAGGAAGTCCACGACGTTCTCACGCATTTGGTGCGCCTTCGCCCGCGTTGCCACGGGCATCTTTATATCATCGAGGCTATGTAAATGCCAGGCGAAGCCGTCCGACGCGCGTTGACCCCGCGATGGCTGGCAGATGAGAATCGGCCGGAACGATGATCTGAATTTCTTGGATTGGAAGCAGCTTGGCGGAGCGCCGCGCGGCGCGATAAGGCTTCGCTCTGCTTTGTCGATACCGCGACGGCGAGGACGGCTCGACAATTAGTTTGCGAGGGCTATCCAATGTGACCCGAGCTAATCCAACAAGACGGCGGCGCTTCCCAGACGCCAACAACAGTGGCACCGGTCGGCCCCAACCGCCGGAGACAAGGAAGCTGATTAATCTGACGCACTATGCAGGTACCGGTAAAGCCGCATATTCGAATCCGTCGTGTTCGCGATCGGGTGGTGGCTCGGCGGTGGTCTTTGCGGATAACTCGATAAGTCCCGTTGGGCACTCCGCAACCACTACGTGACGTAGCGCGACCATGGTTGGGCGGCCAGTTGGGCATGTCGTTGGGTGCAGTTGTGGCTATAGCCCAAGAGGTGGGCTACGACGGGAGGGGGTATTTCGGCGACCAGGTTTTGCAGTGCGGAGTTGCGTGCTCCGAGCAGGTTGATACCTAGGGTGCGCAGCTTCAGCATCATGGTGTGGTGTTCGAGGTGCTTGCCGGCGCGGTGGCCGGGAAATAGCCAGGGGTTGGTCGTCAGGCCTCCTGTGGTCCGGAGGTTGGGTCGGTTGTGCAGGTGGTCTTTGAGCATGTTGGCGAAGGGCTCGGGTATTGGAACAGGTTCGGCGCCAAGCGATATGCGTATCTCGCTGGCGGCGATGACGATTGCGGCTGTAGGCAGGGCGACGATTTTGGCCACCGGCTGGGCGTAGAGCAGCAGCAGTATGCCGCCAACGCGATAGGGCAGTGATTCGATGTCCCCGTGGAGTAATTCCTTGATCCATGCCATCCGCTGGTCTTGGGTTAGCAAGCGGGTGTCCTTGGCTTGTGGAGTGTCGAGGTGTAAGGCGGTGTTGATCTTGCTTTTCGAGGCCCACACGACGAACGTGCGGATTTTGGTACGGGTTGTCGGTCCGGTGGCTAGCCACTCGTCGATGTCTTGCTGTCGGCAGGTCGTCGCGGTGCGGTGATGGTTTTCGTGCAACCAGCTGAGGAATTTGATTGTCTCGTTGATCTCTTGTCGGGCCGAATATGTTGGTCCGTGGGAGCTTTGGCCCGACGCAGAGGTTCGGCGTAGGCGGTGTAGGTGATGCCAGGTGGCGAATTGCTCGACGGGGGCTCGAACGGCTGGCTCGCAGATCGCGTCGAGTTTTGCGGCCAGCCAGACCTGGAAACGGGCAAGGGGTTCATCGCGTGGCGGGAGTAGGCCGTTGTGCTCGAGGAGGCTGCGCAGATGGGAGACCTGTCTGCTCTGTCCGGCGGCGTCGAGACCGTCGTGGCTGAGTGGGATGTCCTCGCTGGCCAGGCCCATCAGCAGGGCCCGAACGGTGGGGGAGCGTTTCCAGGTGAGGATGCTTTCGGGTCGGTCAACCCCGCACAGGATTGTCACGATGGTCCCCATGGTGACTGGGTCGGCGGCGTCGTGGACCATCAGAGCGGTGAGGTCGTCGCGAAGCGCGCATCGAGCGCACTGCCTGCGGCGATACGGCTGACCTTCGGTGTGGCAGGTTGCGCATCGATAGTCGTCGGAGATGCCGGCGCATGACAGGCATACCGGTCGAGGGTCGGCTTGATTGACCCGACCGGGCAGCACGCCGTCGTGCCCACAAATGGGACAGATGCCGCGGGTGCGCATCGCCGTGTAGAAGCAGCTGTGGCACAGTCGATCAGCGGGCCAGTTCGCGCGCAACTGGTTGGCCATCCGGTGGCACCTAGTGCAGCACAAGGCGCCGTCGCGGACCGCGGGTCGTCCGCGGCGTGCCGGCGGCCGGTCGGGATCAATCGTCATCGCGGATCACCCGGGCCCGGCGCGGACGCACCGACTTGTTCAAATCGACCACGTTCGGGCGCGCAGTCGTGGTGGATGAGGCGGCTTTCTTGCGGCGGACGTCGGTCGCGGTGATGGTGAGAAGATCCTCGACGCCGCATTCGAAGATGTCGCACAGGGCGGCGAGCAGGTGCAGTGACAACCGTTCAGGCCGTTGGTAAACGATGCGATACACCTGGGGCCGGGACAGCTCGATACCGCGTTCGGCGAGCCGCGGCATCAAGTCGGTGCTGTTGTGCATACCGTGGGTGGCCATAATTTCGGCCAGCCGCCAGGCATAGTCGACACGACGCTTCACGAATCCTCCTTGCTAGACGACAGTGCATCGTTGATGGTGGAGTCCAACACCCGACGCAACGTGCGGACGCGGAAATCGCTGGACACGCAGGTATACAACGCCGTGGCGCTGGCGTGTTCATGGCCCAATTGGTCCTGGATTATCTTGAGCCGCTGGCCTGTTCGGGGCTGCGACCTGCGGTGTTTCGTTGTGGACGTTGTCGTCGACGTTTGGAGTGGGGGCATGGGGGGCCTTTCAGCAGGGACCGATCGTTATCGAGCTGAGACGTTTCCGGGCGGTGTGAGTGGACGTGGTTCCGGTCGCGGTGCGCTGCTGGCCGAGTGCTCGGGCGAGCTGGTCTCGGAGCTTGCGGTTCTCTTCTGCCAGCGTGCGGTTGCGCTGGGTAGCGGCTTCGAGCCTGCGTAGCAGCGAGGCGTCCGAGGATCGTTGCCGCGCGGGGACCGGTGTCGCGGGTGCTCGACGGTGGACGGCGCGAAGCCGTTCGATCTCAGCGCGGACGTCGGGTTGCGCGTAGAGCCAGGACCGAGACACCGCCGCCGCTTGAGCCACGGCCTCGAAGGTGACCGGGCGACCTTCGGCGTCGAGGACCCTCAGGGCCTGGATCGCCTTGGCCCGGGTGAGTTCGTGGCGTTGCTGGGCGGCGACGATGAGGTGCCGGGTGTTGTCAGCCCGCATCAGCAGGCTCCAATTCCTCTGAACCGGAGTCGGTTTCAAGGGTAGTGATGATGGTGTCGAGGTTGCCGAGGACTTGTTGATTCATCTCGACGAGGCGCAACTGTCCGCGTGCCTCGGCAGCGGAGATGATCTGCAGGACTTGCTGACGGTGTTCGTGGTGTTGCGGTAGGAACTCGGGCGTGGTCACGAACATCGGACAGGTCAGACAAGCATTCGCGTGTGGACAGGTCTTTTGTACTGGCAGCCCGCAGAAGCCGTTGGGCAGTGCTTGGGTCACGCGCCCGAGCCGTTGCTTGGCCCAGTTCGCTTCGGCCAGTGGGCCATCGGGGTCGATCCTGACGGTTTGACCCTTGGCATCGATTTTGCGGGCGGACTCCCAGTGTCGGCGGACGGTGGTGTCGTGAAGGCGGGCATAGTGGGCGGTCATCTCACCGCTGGAGTGATCGAGCAATACCCGTACGACTTCTTGCGGCACGTCCCGGTTGATCAACCGTGTTCCGAAGGTGTGGCGCCATTGGTGTGGGGTCAGATGCACTGCGCGGCCGTGTTCGTCGCGGACGTCGCAGCGGCCCAGCCAATCTCGTAGCTGGCCGCGGTAGGAGGCCGTGGTCAGCGGCCGGTGGCCGTCTGGGTTCATCTTCGGAGCGGCGAACAGCCACGGGCTGCCGTCGGTCCAGCGGCGCAGGATCCGCTGTTGTTGCTCGGCGATGGCCTGCTCGACTTCCTCGTCGATCGGGACGAGAGGTTCACGTTTCATCTTGGCGTTGGTGTAGCGCAGGTAGGGGGCGCCGTCGCCGCCACGGATGACGCAGTCGAATGCGACCCTGCTGGCGTCACCGACGCGCAGGCCGCAGCGCATCAGAATCATTGTGATCAACCGACTCTCGGGGTTGTTCCATTTGTCGAGGTTCGCGGGCTGTTCGACCTGGGCCATGATGTGCTCGGCCAGCCCGCGGGGCAGGCGTTTGTCGGGCTTGGGGAAGTCATCGGGGTAGAACGCAGCATTCGCGGGCAGGTCGCGGTCCCATTCGTGGCGGCGGATCGCGTCGAGGAACGCACCCAACGAGCTGATGTCGCGACTGCGGGAGTGCAGTGCCCGGGGGTCGGTGGACAGGTCGGCCAGGTAGCGCTCCAATATCGTGCGGTTGATGCCGGCCAGGCTGGTGACGTCGACCGGCGGGGACGCCAAGAAGCCGGCCAAACGCGTCACCGCTTGAACGTCGATGTAGGCCTGGTTGGGGCTGCGTCCGATGCTCAACCGCCAGCGGGCGAACCGCTTGGCCAGCTCGCGCAGCCAAGGCTGCATAATGCCGTCGAACCGCAGCCGCTTGCGGCCTTCGACGCCGAGCCGGTGAAGTTCCCATACGTCGCGCGGGAATTCGGCCTCCCATCCGCTGCCGCAGTGCAGGTCCTCCAGGCAGCGGTAGGCGTAGCGCAGAAACGCCGTCTGCCCGTTCTGGCCGTGTCGGGCAGCGTGGTTGGCGTCGAAGAACTCGATCCAACGCGTCGTCGGCCAGTCCAGTAGCGACGCCACGCCACTGGCGGCCACGATGGCGATGACGGCCCGCGCGATGCCAGCGGGGGTCTTGACCTGTCGTTCATCGTGTCGGCACTGCAGTGCGTACTGCATCTCCAATTTGAGCTGTCGGCGATCACCGAACGGTCGGAAGTCGAACCGGTCGTCGCCGTAGGACTCGCAGAGCACGATGAACTCGTCGATGTCGGGACGTCTTGCCGCCTCCCAACGCGATCGGTGGTTGACGCAAAACGCCGAGCGCCCCTGTGTCCACAATGTGCAGTAGGACAACGCGCAGACCGGATGATCGGGATCATGCACGAGGGGAAGTGCGGCCGTCCAGGCGGCGCGGTCGGGCTGACCGGACCGTTCCCAAATTCCGTGATGGCGAACGCATAAGCCTCGTCGGGCAGCACCGAACCGGCAGCCCGGGACAGCGCAGACCGTGAGCTCCTTGCGCCCGAGTCCTTCCGGGGACGCGATCGTTGCGAACACGCCGATGTCCGGGCGGCCTTCCTGTTGCCACGCGTTGTGGTGGCCTTTGCAGAGCCCGCGGATGCGTGATTGACGGACGCAGCCCGGGACCCGGCACGGCGCGGTGTCGAACATCAGCGCACCCCGCTCGGGAACCAGGATGTCGGCCCGAAATTCCGGTCGGACAGCGGCCATGAGCATGCTCAGCAATCCCGGAGCCGTGGCGGCGGCGTGGGTTGTGCTGTGGTCATCACCGCACCTCCTGCCCGGTCAGGAAGCCCGCCGCCTCCAAAGCCCGGCGGGCGTCCTCGACGGACAGATGCCCGTAAATGTCCATCGTGGTCGCGATCGAGGAATGCCCTAGCAGCGTGCTGACGACCTCGATCGGGGTGTTGTTGCGGAGCAGTCGGGTGGCGTAGGTGTGCCGATACCAGTGTGGATCGAAGTCGATGCCGGTGATCCGGCGCAGCCGCAGCACCAGGTCGTAGACCGCGGGATAGCCCCACGGGTGCCCGAACGGCTCGCCCCAGAGATTGACGAAGACGTAGTCGGAGTCGAGGTCGCCGTATTCATCGTGTAGGTAGTCGGCGTAGAGCCGGATGACCTGCGGGCTGACCGGGAGGGTGCGTGGTGTCGCCGACTTGGCCCGCGCCCTGTTGTCGTTGGAGCGCGGCGCGACCGTCAGCTCACCCTCGGCAGCGGCCACGTCCTCGTGACGTAGACCCAGCGCTTCGCCAATCCGAATCCCTGTGTCCCACAACAATACCCATAGCAAGCGATCCCGCAGGTGGGTGCAGGCGTCTAGGATCGCCTGCACCTGCCCGACGGTCAGGATGGTCGGATGCCTGCGCGAGGTCCGGAGCTTGATCGTGCGTCGCCGCTCCGGCTCGCCCTTGCTCAGGTGGTAAAGGAACGGCTTCCATCCCGCGCGCCGGCGGCGACCTGGGTGCAGTTCGGTGACCAGGTCGCCGAGATCGACGCCGTGTCGGGCGTGGAACGTGTAGAGGCCGCTGATCGCCGCCAGCTTCCGGTTGACGGTTCCCGCAGAGCAGTGGTGCTCGGCCGAGGGCAACATCGCCACCGCGCCAGCCCGCCCAACCGGCGGCAACCGCAGCCAGGCCACGAACTCCCCGAGATCCTCCAACCGGACCTCGCGCCAGCCCAGGCTGCGGGTCTCGAGGAAGACGAACCAGTCCTTCAGGTCGTGGGCGTAGGCCTTGACCGTGTTCGGGGACCGCTCGATGTCGGTGAGATAGGCCAGGTAGCGCTCGATCGGCTCCACCGGGCCGCCTCCGTCGCCGAGGACCGTCCAGGATTCAAGCGACGAGGTGGGCATCAGCACCCGTTGCACAAGCATCGAACCTCCGTGGAATCTGCGTGATGGACTGCTGCAGATAACCACCTCCACCACGAAGATTGCCGCGATCGCCACGCGCGTGTTGCACGTCGTGGACGCCGCTGTGCCGGCTCAAGAGAACCTGGACGAACTTGGCGTCCCAGCCATCTTCTATCAGGTGGGTGGCGTAGGTGTGCCTTGTGTCCGCAGAGGCCGTGTGCAGTCGGGTTCGTGTTGCATTGGTGCTGGGACGATTCCGGGCGCGGGTTCGCGATGCAGATCGCCGCCGGTGTGGCGATAACCGACCGGGC
>NZ_PKEK01000056.1 GCF_002863225.1 Mycobacterium sp.
GCCGCAACCGTTGCAGCACTCATCACCGCACGCGTCTCGAGCACCGACAACTCGTCGGGGCACTCGACTGCTCCAGCGGTCACCGTTACCGCAACCCCACCACCGCCGGCACCCCCAGCACCGCTACCCACCGCCCAAGCAGACCGACAAACTTGCAATGCTTGGACCACGGCCGGCGACAAGGTGCGAGCGGCGTCGAAAGCGTTATCCGTCCTTCCTCGCGACGCGACGATTGTCGACCAAGCTGTGCGCGACAACCCAGAATGGGCTGCCGCCGCACGCACCGCGGCAGACTTGTACGGTCAAGCCGGCGACGACCTAGCTACAGGAATCGCGCCCGGAACGACTGCACTCTTAAACCAGAACGCGATCGCCGCGGCCGCTGCGCTGCGCGCGCTGTCGATCGCCGAAAAAACCCTCGATGCGACGAACGGCAATGCTTACCATGCTGCCCATGAGACGGGCGACACGATGGATGTGCTGTGCGAGCGCTGGGCGCCACGATGAGTGAACCCTGGCTTGACGCCGGCACATCCGTTGCGCCGCAACCCCAATCACCGCGCGGTTGGCCGACGCTCGCCGGTGTGGCTGTTGTCAGCGCCCTGATCACGGCAACCGTCACCGCGCTCATCACGTCACGAGTATCAGGCCGGGACAACTCGTCGGGGCACCCAACTGCACCAGCGGTCACCGTCACCGCAACCCCACCACCGCCGGCACCCCCAGCGCCGCTACCCACTGCCCAAGCAGACCGACAAACTTGCAACGCCTGGCACGCGGCCGGCGACCAGGTGCATGCGGCGACGCAGGCTCAAAATGTGATTCCGAAGGGCGTGACGATTCTGGATCCAGCGGTCCGCGAAAATCCAGAATGGGCCGCTGCGGTAAAGCAGTCCGCCGACCTCTACGGTCAAGCCGGTCGGACTTTGGTGGGTGTTAGGGAATTTTTAACCGGAGACGGTCGCTGTCGCGGACCAGCTGCACCTGTCGCGGTTGACGTAACGCGGGATCTTTGATCTCTAACGAGACCCATGACTATCCGTGATTGCACAGCAAATCACCACGCCCGCAGGGGATTTCAGTCACAGTGGATAATGTATTCCGGATCGACCGTTAGGCTCAGCCATTTTCCATAAGCCCCGTTACCAGCCGCGTTCACCGCGGCGCATACCTGCGCTTGCGTTCTACCGGCTGGCTGAAAGATCGCATAGATCGGGTTGCCTTCGGCGGTGGCAGCTCGTAGTGACGGGCAGCTTTGATCGGTCCTCAGATAGGACGCGCCAGGATGTTCATCCAGAAGCCGTTGAACGCCTTCTGCGTACAGCCCAGGTGTTGTGACAGAACCGAGGACAACGATCCCTTGACCGTTGCAGGCCGGATGGCTGATCTGTTGGCTGAGTCCTAGATCGCCGCCATTTTGCGGCGCTGGCGGCGGAGGCAAGGAGCGACTGCTGGGCGGAGCCGCTTGCGTTGATGGCGTGTCGTTTTCGCTCGATGACCGATCCGGTGCTGGCGGCGCGGGCTGTGCCATGGCCGGCGACGACGTTGCCGGTGGTGCTGGCAGCGGTGGCGAAGGTTGGCCGAGGCGAGCTCCTAGGAATGCGACAAGCCCAACTACGAGGAGTGCTGCAGCCCCACCGAGTGCATAAAGGAGACGTTGCTTCGCCGGAGTCGCGGCGACATCTGGCGGTGGCGGCGTTCTTTTCATTGCGGGTTCTGTCAGGTCGGCAGGCCTGCTGAGTCCGGCCGACGCCTGGGCCAGGGCTGAAGCGAATCCACGACAGTTCGTGAACCGCTGGGCGGGGTCTTTGGCCATAGCTTTGTGCAGCACCGCGTCGAGCGCGCCGAGGTCTGTTCGGGTCGTCGCCAGCGTCGGTGGTGGCGCGGATAGATGGTTACTGATGACGACCGCGGGATTGGAATTCGGAAACGGCGGTGCGCCGCAAATGAGATGAAATGCTGTGCAGGCCAGCGCGTATTGATCAGCCCGGCCGTTGAGCGGGGAGCCCATCAGTTGTTCCGGAGCGGCATAGCCGACTGACCCGAGCGTCATTCCGGTGGCGGTCAGTCCGTTGGCGTCGTGGGCGGCGCGGGCGATGCCAAAGTCGGCTAGCAGTATTCGGCGTGTGCCGCCTCGGGCTTCGGATAACAGGATGTTGGCGGGCTTAACGTCACGGTGCAACAAGTGCTTCTCGTGTGCATGGTCGAGGGCATCTGCGATCCCCGACACGATCTCTAGAACCTCCGGAAGTGGCATGCCGTACGGGTAGCGGTGTTGCATCACATGCGCGGCGTCGGTGCCGTCGACGTAATCCATCGTGATCCAGAGTTGGCCGTCTCGCTCACCGCGATCGTGGACGCCGACGACGTGCGGGTGCCATAACGTAGATGCCAGATCGGCTTCGCGCGCGAATCGGGCGCGGTAGTCCGTGTCTGTCGACACATCGGTGCGCAGGATCTTCAGGGCATCGCGCCGCGGTAAGCGCGGGTGCTGGGCAAGATAAACCTCGCCCATGCCGCCGCTGCCGAGTAGCCGCAAAATGCGATACCCGGCGAAATCCTCGCCGACTGCCAATGGCACGCCGCGCAGCTTACCGATTTCGGCTGGTGCTACCTCGGATTTCGAAACACGACGGCCGATCGTACGAGACCGCCGAACGAGAAAGCATGCGACTGCGCAGCAGGTTTCGAGATACGGGCACGCGTTCCGGCCTGAGGTTCGTAACGTGGCGAGGATGCACAACGATCTGAGCCCCGTAGGTTCCGGGCAGCTCCAGATGAGCCGCCGTCATCTGCTCGGGCTCGCGGCCGGCGCTGCCATCACGAGCGCATGCTCCACGAGCGGCACCGATGCGAGTTCACATCCGCCCGAAGCAGCGACCCCGACGAGAGCGCCGCGAATCACTACTTCAATTGCGGCGCCGACCACGACCGTCCCCATCGCGCCCACCCCCGTGTCAGCGTCTGCCGTGCTGTTGTGTCGGGGCGCCTGGGGTGCTCAGCCCGCCCGCCCGGGCGGAAAGCCGCACACCGTTACCCGCATGACCTTGCATCATTCTGCCGCGGTGCTGGGGGACAACCGAAACATCATCTCCCGCCTGCGACAAGACCAGCACTACCACCAAGACACTCTCGGCTGGATCGACATCGCCTATCACGTCGGTGTGGACCGCAACGGCCATCTGTATCAGTTGCGCGACTACGCAATAGCCGGAGACACCGACACCAAATACGACACCACCGGCCACTTCCTCGTTCTTTGTGAAGGCAATTTCGAGGTGGAGGACGTCAGCCCAGCCCAACTCCAAGGTGCGGCCCACGTCTTCGCCTGGGCGTGTCAAACGTTCGGGATACTGAGTAGCACTTTGCGTGGGCACCGCGACGTCAACCCCGGAACCGCGTGCCCGGGCGCCAACCTGTACGCGCACCTGACATCGGGAGATCTGAAGCGACGCATCGACGATCTGCTCGTCTCGGGGCCCGTCACTCTGGAGCCCGTGTGTGGGCCCGCTGCAGATGCCATCGTGCGCAACATTGAGGCAGGGTCGGCTTAGATTCGGAGCCGTCGAACACTCAAAGGCTATCGCGGACGGTCGATTTCATAGGTTCCGTGATCATCGGAAACGAGGACTGAGACGTGACGCGCGGCGCCATTCACGATGGCATCACAGACGAACGTCGTGCCTTTGGCGGCGCTGGGGTTGCGGCCACCGTTGCAACTGACGTCGGTCACGCTGTTGGCGCCGTAGCCGCTCGCTGAGTCTGACAAGGTCGCTAAAACCCCGGCTTGAACTTTGGTGACATCGAGGACCGTGCCGCCGCCGACACCCATGCTCGATAGATGGGCCAGCAGGATGGCAACCCCAATCAGGACGGCCAGCGCGCCCATCCCAGTAAGGATCCATGGGAGGCTCTCATTGCGGCCTGCGCCGCCTGCGGGCTTCGGTTGCGTTGCAGGAGCTGCCTTTTCGGCTGCGGGCGAGGGGCGATCTGGTCGTTGCAGATACCACGGGGTTTCCGGACCGGGTGACGGCCGGTTGGCGGAGTGGGGCTGGGGTGGCGGTGGCTTGGGGAGGGGACGCGGTTGGGGTGGCCGGGGTCGCGCGATGCTCGTCGGGTCATCGGCGCTAGGACGGCGTTGGTCCCAAGGGAGATCGGGGTCTTGGCCTCGGCCGGGCCCGTTTTCTGGTGGTCGGTTCACGGGAAATTGCCGTAGCACTGGGAGACGTCGCCGACGAGGCCGGCGCGGAATGCCGAGATTCGGGTGAAGCCGGCGGGCACGGTGTCGCCGTTGGTGTCGCTGGCAACGAGATGGTTGGTCAGCAGACCGGAGATTGCTTCGTCGAGGTCGCCGGCGTTGAGCACCATGGTGCGGCCCGAGGGCAGCGTGACGGGCGCGGCCATGTTCCGCTGCGCCACGCCGGTCAGGCATGCGGTGCGTAAAGCGGCGCGTTCGCCAGTCAGCGGGACGCCTTGTTGATGTTGAAGCGCGAGCATGTACCGCGACGTGACGACGGAGAAGGCGGTGTCGTCGCCTTGGAGCAGTTCGCGGCTGTGGCTGTCGGTGTAGGCGCCGATGCGTTGCAGGCCTGCAAGATCGACGTTGATGGTGTTGGTTGCGGGGCAGTATGAGGCAGGCGGGCTCGGCGTGGCGTCAGCGCAGCCGGTGGTGGCGCCGACGGTCAGAGTGGGTTCCTTGTCGGGTTTGAAGATCGCGGTGAGGGTCTCCCTCAGCAGGCCTAGGGAGTCATCGGTGATGGGCATCTCGCCGGCCTCAGCCTCGGGTGAGGAGTAATTCTGTAACGCCGGGGGCAGTCCGACGTGGCGGCGCTCGATCTCGTGGTGGTCGATGGCAGCGCAGGTGGCGGCATCACCATCAAACCCTTCCTGGAACGCGCCGACGCGGTCGAGCGCGGAACCATGTGCGCCCAAGGCATTTTCGGACTCGTCGGTGGGGTCGCGCAGCGTGATCCCACCGGCGATCACATGATCAAGGGCGTCGGTGGTGTTCATGGCGAATCGTGGTGAACGGCCTTGGGCGACCCAGTGCAGGTAGACCCCTGCGAAGCAATCGGCCTGTTGTTCTTTGACGATGGTGCGAGAGAGCCGATGTACGGTGTGCGCTCTGTTCTGGACGGCATGGCCGAGTTCGTGGGCGAGGACCGCCGCGACAGAGGCGTCACCGAAGTACTTGCGAGCATCAGGGATGAGAATGCCGCGATCCCACGAAATCGAGTCATCCGAAAGGCAGTAAGAGGCATTTGGATCCGAGTAGATGACCGTTGTGCCGCACACCCGTCCGCTGAGAGGATTGCTGGCGTCGTACGACCGAGTTGACGACACTGGGCGGTAGGCGCTCGAAAAGTACTGCGGATAGGTGGCAGTCCAGAATTCTTGAATGTCGTTGATGGCTAACAGTGCAACGCGATCGTTGTCGCCGCCGTCGGTGTGCTGCACACGGCCCTGCGGCTGGGGTGCGTCGCGGCGCACGCCGCTGTAGCCGCCGTCGGCGGGTAATCCGCCGACTCTGTCAGGGTCGTACAGCATCGATGCGGCTCGGCCCTGAATGACGGTCGGCGTGCAGGCGACAACACCCAGCAGGAGGCCTGTCGCCATGAGCGCAATGCCGGCGCGGCCGCTGCCGTCATGTCGCCGACCCATGACCGCTCGAGGGCGCTGCGACATGACATCCCTCCCGTATAGAAGACCGGCGCTGGCCGGTGCCGCCGACGTTAGCCCACACTCGCAACCACTGTGCCGGGAACGTGTGCGGGCTGGATGCTCCTAGGGATTCTGCGCACAGGGCGTCCGTCTGTGGGGATACTGCAATGCGGACACCGAAGGGGGATGTCGTGGCACTAGCCAAGGCCGGATCGACATTCGGCAAGTATCGGATCAAACGATTGCTCGGGCGCGGTGGCATGGGTGAGGTTCACGAGGCCTATGACACCAGCAAGGACCGCACGGTGGCGCTGAAGATCCTGACCGACGAACTGGCCCGCGACCCGGAATTCCGCACCCGGTTTCAGCGGGAATCGCGCGCAGCGGCGATGCTGGAAGAGCCCCACGTCATCCCGATCCACGACTGGGGCGAGATCGAGGGCAACCTTTACATCGATATGCGCTTAGTGCGTGGGGAAAATCTGCACGACATGCTGCAGCGCGGCCCTCTTGAGCCGGCCCGCGCGGTTGCCATCATCCGCCAAGTCGCTTCCGCGCTGGATGCCGCCCACGCGCAGCGCCTGATCCACCGCGACATCAAACCGCAAAACATTCTTGTGACCGGCTCCGAGGACTTCGCATACTTGATCGACTTCGGGATCGCCGAAAGCCGCGGCGATACGCGACTTACCAGTACTGGCAGCGCAATTGGTTCGTTTTCCTACATCGCGCCCGAGCGATTCTCCGATCGCCCTGCCACGCCCGCGGTCGACACCTATTCGTTGGCCTGCGTGCTCTACGAAGCCTTGACCGGGGCGGCCCCGTTCAAAGCTGGTTCCATCGAGCAGGTGATCGCTGCCCACATCAGTGCGCCGCCGCCGAAAGCAAGCGCTGTCAACCCCCGCGTGCCCGCCGCGCTGGACGAGGTCATCGCCCGCGGGATGGCGAAAGAACCAGACGATCGGTACGGCAGCCCAGGCGCGCTGGGCCGAGCGGCTGAACGCGCCCTCGACAACGCGCCGCCGAAAGCCAGCGACAGGTCGTCGCAGACTGCGACGCAGGCCGCACCGCCTCAAGCAGGTCCCACGCTCGCCGCATGGCAATTGGCGCAACCACAATCGCCGGTGGCACGGCAGTCCGCTCGCGCGCAGACTCAGCCGTGGGTGGTTCCCGCCGCGATCGTCGGCGGCCTGGCCGTGGTTCTGGGAGCGATCGGGATTGCCGTCGCGCTGAATTCCGGGCACGATGCCGCAGCGCCAACCGGTGCTGCACCAACCACTGGGTACACAATTCCCTCTGCGCCACAGTCAAATTCGCCTGAAGACCAGCCGCCGCCTAGCGCAGGACCCGCGCCCTACACGCCGAACGCCCCCAGCACTAGTGCAGCGACGTCCAGCATCGCCAGGCCGCCCGGCACCGACCAGTACGGCTGGATCGGTTACCCCGGAGCACGGTGCGCCACCGGCACCCAACCGGCCGCACTTGTCCGCACCACACAGTCGGTGGTGGTTGTCTGCGAAATCGGACCGGGATCCTTTTACTACCGCGGTGTTCGCCTCAGCGATGGCGCCGGCATAGAACTCGCCAACGCCGTCCGCTCGTCAGTCGGCTTCGACGTGACCAACCCCAGCGACGGAACGCGCTACCAGATCCGGCCTAACACGTTGTCGATCATCTCCCCGAGCGGCAAAGCCTCCACCGAACCTGTCATCGATTACTCCTCGATCTAGCCGAGCCGACAGCGCGCGCGAAATTGCCCGTGGGAGAGCGTCTTGCCGGTTCAATCGTTCTTCCGATCGCGGTGTCCGCCGAACAGCGGACATCCTCGGAATGCGCCCGACGCGGCAGCGCTGATGTGAAAATCTCTGGTGCACGGAGTTTTTCAGAGATAGGGCTGCGGATCCTGCAGCATTTGGTGCACTGGCGGAAGGGGCATTTCAGCGCGCACCAACTGCCGACAACGGATACTGCTAAGCGGACTATCAGGGGAGGTGTCGGTGGCCGCAGCCAGGGCCGGATCGGAATTCGGCAAGTATCAACTCACTCGACTGCTCGGACAAGGCGGCATGGGCGAGGTATTCGAGGCCCATGACACCACCAAGGATCGCACCGTCGCGCTGAAAATCCTGCCCGAACAGCTGTCCCGCGATGAAGGCTTCCGCACCCGTTTCCAACGGGAGTCGCGCGCCGCGGCGATGCTCGAAGAGCCGCATGTCATCCCCATCCACGACTGGGGCGAGATCGACGGAAACCTTTACATCGACATGCGCCTGGTCCGGGGACAGGACCTCCACGAGCTCCTCAAGGCGGGACCTCTGGAACCCGAACGCGCAGTTGGCATCATCCGTCAGGTCGCCTCGGCGCTGGATGCCGCCCACGCACAGGGGCTCATTCACCGCGACGTCAAACCACCTAACATCCTCATTACCGCCTCGGAAGATTTCGCGTATCTCATAGACTTTGGCATCGCCGAAAACCGCAGCGACACAAGGCTTACCGTTGTAGGCAGCGCGATTGGCTCATTCGCCTACATGGCCCCCGAGCGTTTCGAAGACCGGCCCACCACCGCAGCGGTGGATACCTACTCGCTGGCTGCGGTGCTCTATGAAACGCTCACCGGCCGGCCGCCATTCAAGGCCGGCTCCATGGAACAGGTCATCGCCGCACACATGTCCGCGCCACCGCCTAAACCCAGCACCGTCAACCCCCGGATCCCGACAGCCTTCGACGACGTCATCGCCAGGGGCCTGGCGAAAGATCCCGACGACCGATACGGCAGCCCGGGCGCGCTCGGCCGCGCCGCCCAGCGGGCACTAGGAGGCAGCCCGACGTCGTGGCCCGGCACTGGGCCCACCGCACCAACTCTGGCCGCGCCCACCCGCGCACCGATGACCGACCCGTCAGGACCCACCCTCGCGGCCTTGAATGTTCCCGGACACCCCGATCCGATTCCGCAGCAAGTCGGCGGTTCGCAGGCGAGGCCATGGCTCCTGCCAGCGAGCATCATTGCAGCCGCCGCCTTAATCCTTGGAGGCATCGGCGTCGTGATCGGGCTGCTCGCGCGGCCAAACTCAGCGCCGCCAACAGGCGCAGGCTCATCGAACGGCCACACCATTCCGGCGCCATCGGCATCGCAGCCGACCTATCACCCGGAAGCCCCACCGATATCGCCAACCACGCCCACGGTTTCACCGTCGTCGTTGACCGGCAGGTGGTCCGGGCCCGTTTCCGGAGACCAATCCGGCTTCGACGTTGTTGCCATCATCGTTGACGGCGGATCGTTAACCGCCACCATCAGCTACCCGCAGCTAAACTGCGGCGGCACATGGACCCAACGCGGCTTCGCTGGGAATGGCGTGCGATTCGTGACGGAACAGATCACGTATGGGAGCTGTGTCACGTCGGAAGTCACGCTCGCTCCACAGGCTGATGGCACGCTGTACTTCACCTCCACCTACTACGCCGCATCTAAACAGCGCATCTTCAACACGCATGCGCCCCTTCGTCGTTCGACGAACGAGTAACGCGTATTTGGTGCCTAGCTTCTCGGCAGCGCCGGGATCTGTCGGTCTGCCAACGCACATGCGCCCCGGACAATCCCAGCATCAGCGGCGGCATCGACCGACCCGAATCTCTCGTGTCGTGCCCAACGCCCTCCGCGAGCACGCCCCCGCGTCTGCTGCAGGAATCTTCACCGCGCTGAATACCAAAGTGCTCGCCGTCAAGGCAGCCGGCGGTTTCCTACACGCAACCATTCCCGCCCCGCCAACAACAGTCTTCGTCGCATCTTGACAACGCGGCTGCGGATTTTTCGCACTGCGTTACGCGGAAGACGTGAGCCGACGTCGCCTAATGGCTAATAGTTTTCGGGAATGGTGATTCCGTTACACATTGGGTTGTCGTGGTAGCGGACAGAGCGGAAGGCAGCCTTAACTAGGTCGTCGGTCTGGTTAAGCGTCATATTTGGGTAGCGCTCGAGCATGTTGAGCGCGTAGTGATCACTCGGGTCATAGGGGTTGACTCCCATCGCCATGACCGCCAGACACACCTCCCGGTTGATGTCATCAGCGTGTGCGCAGGGTGCGAACCCCAGGGATAGTCCGATAGTGACCAGAGCTGAAGTGATCCTGGATGTGCGCATGTCATGCTCCTTCGGTCTGCGATACAAGAATGAGCGGTCAGGCCGCAGCACACTCGAGGCAAGTCTCGCTGATGCCCATCAATTTTTGTCGAGGATTCGCGCCGACTCTTGAAGCGTGCAGAAGGAATACGCCGTTCGACACTCGTAGACAGGTCATCGGTCAGATGCCCGCGAAATAGTTGTGCGGTGTTGCGAGTCGGCGTCGGACGCGAGGTACAAAAGCGCATCGAGCAATGTCGAGGGGCCGTCGGGATGAACAGCTTGAGCTAGCAGACTCGGCGATCTTGCAGGGCGTTGTTCCGACCCGCCACCAGAGTGTCAGCGTGAAAGCTGTTAAGCAGGAGAGCTATTGGATACTGTGAAACAGCCTTACGCTTTTCGGTGCTCCGCTATTCTCCCAATTTATGCCAGCTGAAGACGGTACTGCCGCCGAGAATGTGCCCGAGCCGCGCAGCAGTGCCGTCTCGAAAATCGCCGCTTGGTGGCAGGGTAGGTCTGGGCTGGAAAAGATCTTGCTCTCGATTGGCGTCGTTGCGGTAGGCGTCGCAGGTTGGCACTTCTACGAACAGCGTCAGGACTCGAGTCGAGAAGCCGACATCAGCACTGAAGTTAAAGAGTCTATGCAGCAAACGTTTCGGAGTGATCCGAACTTCTCGAAGTACCAGCTGACGGTCAGCAAGGTTGATGTCATGCATAAATCAGGCAACGACTACGAAGGTCTTGCAACCGTTCACAGCCCGAAACCTGTCGATCATCAGGTGGCAATTCACGTCACAGCCGAAGGCGACAAGATGATGTGGCAGTCGGACCCAGGCGCGTTCGTATGGGCTGCGATGGAGCAGTTCAATTCCGCGCCTACGGGACGCTGATCGCAGAGGACCGGCGGATGTTTGCGCCTCAAGGTATACGGCCGCCGCTCGGGGGCTCAGCTACCAGCAACTCAGGCCGGTGAGCTGAATGGTGCGGGTGCGCCCCGAGGACGTGCTGAATTTGATAGCTGGATAGCCGTCGTAGTGGCTGTTGATGGTCTGCCCGTTGAGGCCGTCGGGAGAGCTAGTCGGGAATGCCAGCGTCAGATCGGTGTAGAACTTCATGTCAGCTGGGCATCCCGTATTGTGTTCGAGTGCAATGGGATTCGTGGCGTGAACTTCTGCCGGGAAGTGGGCCATACCGCCCTCGGCGCAGTCGGGAACGCATGACTTCACACTGAAGTAGCCTTGCCCGTCCGCGCCGTTCGGGCCCCACGCGGTCCAGGTGAGGTGATCGAGTTGCGTTCCCCCGTCCCCGCAGTATTCGAATACCACCGAGGTCGGTCGTTCCGCGGGCGGATCTTGAATGGAGTAGCACGCGGGCAGCCCATATCGGGCCGGAGGCTCAGTTGGAGTCGGCGCCGCCGCCCGCGACGATGCCGGCGCGGATGGTCCAGCCGGTACCGCTGGCAGTGATGTCGTGGTCGGGCTGTCGCCGGCAGTAGTTGTGGATTTCGTGGGTTGGGAACGCTCGTAAAACACCACCGCGGTGGCGGCTAGGGCGAGAACGCAGGCCGCTGCGGCAGTGGGCAGGATCCAGGTTCGTGACTGCGTCGCCGGCCCTGCGCTATTCGCCGATCGGGCCGGTGCGGGTCGCACTACGGTGGCGGCAGGCGCCGGCGCGATCTGCGTAGCGCTACTTCGTGCTGCTTGTGCTAACGCGTCGGCAAAAGCTCCGCATGTCTGAAACCGAGCTGCCGGATCTTTCGCAAGCGCTCGCGCCAGGACCGAGTCCAGTGGGGCCAGTTCGGATTTCAATGCGGATAGCGGCGGCGGGTCGACGTTGAGGTGGCGGCTGATGACTGCTGCGGGATTGCTGTGCGGAAAGAGATACGCACCAGTCAACAAGTAGTAGGTGGTCGCGGCGAGCGCGTACTGGTCCGCGCGGCCGTCCATGTCCTCGCCCATGAGTTGTTCGGGGGCGCTGAACGCCAACGTTCCTACTGTCATGTTCGTTGCGGTCAACCCACTGATATCGCCAAGGCTGCGAGCAATTCCGAAGTCGGTCAAGAGGATTCGTTGTTCGTTCGCCTGTCCGGTGCTTAGCATGATGTTGGCCGGTTTGACATCGCGGTGTATCAAGCCTTGCCTGTGGGCATAGTCGAGCGCATTAGCCACCGCCGCGATGATCGGCACGACTGCATCGACGGGCATGCCTGAGGTGTAATGCTGCTGGCCTTGCAGCTGACCAGCGTCGAGACCGTCGACGTAGTCCATCGCGATCCATAAGTGGCCGTCAGTCTCGCCGCGATCATGAACGCCGACGATGTGGGGGTGCCACAGCTTTGAGGCGAGGTCGGCCTCACGTTCGAATCGCGCACGGTAGGCCGCGTCGTGTGCTAGCTCAGTGGGCAGCACTTTGATTGCTTCACGGCGAGGTAGCCGGGGATGTTGAGCGAGGTAGACCTCGCCCATACCGCCGGAACCCAGCAGGCGCTCAATGGTGAAGCCGGCGAACTCGGCCCCAGTCGACAGCGGCATAGCCGGATGCTACCCACTGCCGGTCGGCGCATCGGAAGCGATGGTGCAAGGGCGGATGCGGCCGCGGTGAAGTCGGTCCGCCAGCGCGCCTGTAGGCGGCGGGCGAAGCGGTTCGGCGGGTGCCTGGTCGCAAGCGCGGCCGCAACGGAGTTGCCGCGGGGACTTCCGTTGCGGTTTTAAATACCCTCTGCCCAATGCCGGGAATTCTCTTTCGCCTTTGTGTTGGAGTTTCGTGTCGGCCGATCGGGTGAACTTTCTCGTAGCTTCTCAGCGCCCTCACTGGTCTTGTTCGCGAAAAGTGCTGGCTGTTGCCGACTTTGGCTCCCGATGCATTAATCGGTGGGATCGCGTATCCGGTGACAGTTGCCGGCCGCCAAGCGAAAACGTCTTCGAACAACGCGGCTTGTTTGTAATCTCCCGAGGCGAAGCGTGGCTGCGAGGGGGAAGTATGAGCGTTGGACCGGGGTGGTACGTCGATCCCTGGCGTAAGTCGGAACTGCGCTGGTGGGATGGAACGAAATGGACCGGTTGGACACAGCCGCCCGCTGATGAACCGACGCGAGTTCCGACCGGCGGATCCATGGAGTCGACACTCGACGCGCTCCTCGACACAAGCGCCGGCACGGGGGGAGCCGTCGACGCTTTGATAGGGGCTGATCGGATCACCGTGGTCGACGTTGAGACCACAGGCCTGTATCGGACCGACCGTATCGTGGAGATTGCCATGGTGACGATGGACTCGGCCGGTAACGTGACCGCAGAACTCGATTCACTAGTAAATCCCCTTCGTGACACCGGACCTGTTTGGTGCCACGGGATTACCGCATCAATGGTCGCCAACGCGCCGACCTTCGAAGACCTCGCCGACCACGTTGCAGACCGCCTTGAGGGTTCTGTCGTGGTGGCTCACAACCTGCGGTTCGACACACGGATGCTGCAGCAAGAATTCGACCGTCTCGGTTACGTCGTCGACTGGGGAGTCGGGCTCGACACGCTGCGCGCAACAGGTTGTGCACTCGGGGTGGCCTGCACGGAGTACGACATCCCGATGGAGGGGGCCCACCGAGCACTGTTCGACGCGCGGGCCACCGCCCAGCTGCTGCTCGCCGTCCGAGACGCATTCACGACGCAATGCCAGCCCGTCAAGGTATCTCCGCTGCGCAGCGCGCCCGCTGAACGAGTCCTCACCAGAGACGGATTTGCCAACATCGCTGTTGACGTTCCGTGCCTGCCTGCCCTGGCGCGAGGCGTTCACGCCGACCACGACGTCGCGCCATACGTCGCGCTACTTGACCAGGCGCTCGCGGACTTGCAGCTCACAGACGCTGAGCGCGCCGAATTAACCGCTATCGCAGACGATCTCGGGCTCAGTAAACTTGACCAACAGCGCGCGCGTCGCGAATTCCTCAGCGGCCTCGTCGACGCCGCTACCGAAGACGGAGCGGTCACCGACACCGAACTACACCACCTGTGCCGGGTGGCCGCATTGCTGGACCTTGACGAAGAACTGGTGACCCGGCGAACCAATCCACTTCGCCTCACTCACGACAGCATCAAGCTGGCGCCTGGGTTGAATGTGTGCTTCACCGGCGACGCGGTCGACGACGACGGAAACCGCATAGACAGGGAGAGCATTCTCAAACCCGAGGCCATCCGCTACGGCCTCATTCCAAAGAAGTCATTTACCAAGTCGTGCGATCTCCTTATCGTCGCTGACACCGCCTCTCAGTCGTCAAAAACCATGGCAGCCCGCCGATATGGGACGCCGGTGGCGTCACTGACTGACTACCGCCGTGCCTTAGTTTCCGGTGCGCCACTGCCAGTCACTCGCCTCGCCGCAGCCGGTGTCGCGCAAGTCTGCGGAAAGTGCGGAACAGCATGGGTCGCCGCGCGGCGCTCCAGCAATCCGCTCTGCCAGAAATGCTCGGCCTCAGTCGAACCCATCCGAGCTGCGGTACCACTCAAAAGTCTCAGGCAGCTTCACTCCGAGAGCGTTAGAGCGAAATCGCTTCCTCCCGTGAATGAAACGCTGGTTTGCAGTTCGTGCGGGAAGAGCTGGCGGCGACCCCGGACCCGGGGGCGTCCTCCGAAGAGATGTCCGTCCTGCGCCCCGAAGCTGGCGGTGGCTCAGGCGTGAGCGACAGCGTCGCGGTTGTCGATGCCCAGGCCGACAAAGTCGCGGTGTGGCATGTCAGTGTCGACAACGAAGCAGGCGGGCTCAGCCGCATGTGCGGTGCCTGGGTATTCGACGATGATCTGTCCAAAGTCGAGCTGCTGACCCGAAACCGTCTTGCAGTAGTCACTCCTTCCGGAGTCGACGCGCTACAGCGAGCCGAAGCGACCCCATTGGGACTGGTCGACCTCGCTGGAACCATTGACGGCGTGCTTGTGGAGCTGGGTCGCCTCCGCGCCGTCTACGAGGCTCTACCCTCCGCCCGAAAGAAAACGCTGATCGCCCCACGCTGGCCGCGCGTCCCCGAGGGAGTTGATCTTGCCGAACCGCCGCGTGCTAACGACGCCGGCGATCCCGCGGCCGTAGCTGCACTCGGGATCGCCCGGCTCCTCGAAGATCTCGCTACAGCATGGTCAGCCCTCGAAAACCAAAGAACCGCAAGGAAGTACCTCACCGACGCCACTCCTGGCAAGCCCAGCATGGCTCGCGCCCTGCCGTTCGTGATCAATACCCTGCGGATCTAGGAGAAACGATGAATAAGACGCTCTCGGTGCTGACGGCTGTGTGGACCGCCGCCGCAGTGAGCGCGGCACCGGCCAGCGCTGATGACGACGGCTATCTCCGCTACCTCAACGACCACGGGACACGAGTGATGGCCTTCAACGACGCAACAAAGATCGCATACGGCTACCAAGCGTGCGGGATGCTGCGCAACGGGATGTCGATCGATGCAATCGCAGGTGCATCACCGATCAGCGACGGGCGAGGGATCGCAGACGCCGCCCAGCATGAGCTGTGCCCCGACACGCTCCACCATTAATCCTGAAAGCCAGCAACCTTTTCCGGCGTGTCAGTTGCCGAGTCGAAGCTGAAATCGCAACGCCGCCCGACGAGCGGGTCGCCGGCCGCTGAGGCTAATGGGGTTGCAGAATTGGGGATTATCGGCAAAAAATAACCGCACCGCTGCCGAATGGTGCGGGGAGGTGTTTAGCACCAGGTAACGCGCGACACGCCGGGCGAGTAGCTTCATCGAGACATTGACGTCCCGGAACTACAATCGTGTAACTTCTGCCTTCACTGCGCCGACCAGCGAAAACGCAACCCCTTCGTTGTTCACATAAAGGGTCGGTGTGGCGATACGTGAGCGTGATCGGGATGTCGCTAGCTTGAGATCCACGGCGTTGTCCGCAGAGGCCCATAAAATCCAAGAAGTCCAGACCGATGGCGGTCTCGGACAGAAGCCCACGGTCTGGGACTTCTTGGCTGCTATGGCAGGCAGGCCTTGAAAGTAACACCCATTACTGCTGGGGGTACCGGCAACCCGCCGGTACCTGACCTTGGGCTTCTTCGGCGCTGGAAGCGGCGCATCGGACGAAGCGCAAGGAGCAAAATGACCCGCCCCGTTCCCGACATCGCCATCAGCATTGGCGGACTGATTGACTTCGTCGGAGCGCGCCCGACTCAGCGGATCAATGTCGTCCGGACCATCGCGGGGATGTACCTCGCCGATTACGCCCCAGAAAAGGACTACTACAAGCAGGTTCGTGAAGGCATCTCCGAAGGCTTGCTGCTAGGTAACGAGGAAGAACGATTGGGGCTGGTTCTCGCGGAAGCCAACGAGAAGAAGCGTGAGAACTACCAGGCGATAGCTGACGGCTGGTTGTCCTGGCGCAGGGGGAAAAACCTTGAGCTCGTTCTCAACCCCAAGCGCTGGGCCGAGCAGCAGCTAACGGTCAAGATGTCGCCGATGTTCGCATGGCGCCAACGACGCGGCCAAGACCTGGTCTTGCTCTACCTCAAGGAACCGGAGCTTGCCGCCGACGCCGCGCAAGCCGCGACGCGCGTACTTGAGCTGACGTTCGGTAATGACTTCGCACGAGCAGCCGTTCTTGACGTGCGGAGGGGTGCACTCCACCGCGCCCGCCGGCGTCGTCCCCGCGATTACGATGCATTTCTCACGAGCGAGGTATCTGCCCTGTTGTCGATGCTCAGCTCGATTCAGGGGAGCGGCGTAATTTGAAGATCGCCAGATAGGTTAAGCGCCAACTAGATTCAGCTAGTAATCGGCAATTCCAAACCATCGGACCGCCTGTCGCGAGCCGTCGCGAGGGAAGGACGCGCTGATGCGCATCACTCGATTGAGAATCCTCAACTTCCGCAATTTAGCGGACATCGATCTCAAGTTGATCCCCGGCACAGTGGTGGTAGGTGAGAACCGCGCCGGCAAATCGAATCTGATCGACGCAATGCGACTGGTGCTCGATCCGCATCTCTCCTACGCCGACCAACAGCTGAGTCGAGAAGACTTCTGGGACGGGCTTTCTGACGGCAGCGCCGAGTGGAATCCAATGACAGCCGGGGAAGTCATTGAGGTGGCCATCGAGGTAGAAGAGTTCGACCATGACGCACGACTTGTTACAGCCCTAGCCGATGCCTTGCTGCCGGAGGAGCCGATGCGGGCGCGACTGACCTATCGCTTCGCGCCGATCGACACTGGTGGCGGAGATGAAGCAGCACCAACTCGTTATCGCGGTCAGCTATGGGGCGGCGAGGTTGAGAGCGGAAGGCTAATATCAACCGCAGCACGCAGCTACATCTACTTACACACGATGGGCGCGTTGCGCAACGTCGAGGATGACATCCGAAGCTGGCGGCGCTCACCACTGCGAGCGCTGCTCGAACGGGCATCGCGTGAAATGAACGAAGAGAGCCTGGCGTCGGTAGCTGCCTCGCTAGAGAAAGCCAACGACAGTATCAACAGCCTGTCGGAGATCACTGACCTGAGTGCTGCGATATCGGCACGGTTAACCGACATGATCGGTCCAAGTCAAGCGATGGAAACCGAGCTGGCTGTGACGCCAGACGATCCGGCACGCATCATCCGCAGCATGCAACTGTTCGTAGAGGGCGACGCCCACCGCCACCTATCAACCGCAAGTCTGGGAACGTTGAACGTGCTGTATTTGGCGCTTCTGGAACTCGGGCTACAGGCTCGACTGGACGACCTCGACATCGCACATGTGGTGGTTGCGATCGAAGAGCCAGAGGCACATCTGCATCCGCATTTACAACGATTGATCTTCCGTCGACTGCTCGCCACGGCCGGCGACACCCAGACGGTCATGGTGACCACACAATCCCCCCACATCGCGAGCGTCGCTGACCCGCGGAGCTTGATCGTCTTACGTTCAGACACCGAGAGCCGAGCCAGTACAGCGTGCACCGCTCACGACGCCGCGCTCGACGAGACTGAATGGGACGATATTGCACGCTATTTAGATGTAACCCGCGCGGAGATGGTCTTCGCGCGTGCGGTTCTGTTAGTCGAAGGATTTGCTGAGGAAGTGGTCTTGCCGACGTTAGCCCACCAGTTCGGCATCGATCTGGACAAGCTCGGTATCACTGTGTGCGGAATCCACGGCACCCACTTCGGTTCCTACGTCGCCTTCTGCGAAGCGCTGGGCATTCGCTGGGCAGTATTAACCGACGGCGACCCTGACGCGAAAGTAACCGGGCAGGAGCGCGTAAAAGCATTGCTAGCCGAACTGGGCCATGAGGGCGACCCAGCTCAGAAGGGAATCTTCCTCGGCGAGATCACATTTGAGTACGATGTGGCCAGCGTCGAAGAGAATCGACAGGCCTGCTACGCCGAGCTGAGCGAATTGTGTGCGGCGCCCTCGAGGAAAGTGATCGCGAGCTGGGGGTCAGCGCTACCCGATCACGACACCTTTATGAACATGGTGGACAACGCCGGGGGGAAGGGGCGCTATGCCCAGCGACTCGCCCGAGGTGCCGTGCAGCCCCCGCAATACATTGCGGCGGCATTGACCTACCTTGCCGCGCCATGAGCGCCCTCTCGTCGTCGGTCGACGAGATACGTGGCAATCCTGAACAGTGGGCAGCGTTGACGACGCCCGGAAATTGCGTGGTACTCGCGCCACCAGGCAGCGGAAAGACCAAGCTGCTCACAACGCGCGTCGCCATCGACTTGACCAATACGATTCCCGATCCCCAAGGCGCAGCTTGCGTCACAATGACGAATCCAGCCGCTGGGGAGCTCCGCGACAGGCTGTATGCGCTCAACGTGGATCGCCGCCCTGCGCTGTTTATCGGCACGGTGCATAGATTCGTACTCAACCGAATCGTGCTGCCGTTTGCGGCCTTTGCTGGCAAGCCCGCCTTGAGTTCGATGTCGATCGCAACTGATTCGCAGCGCAAGAGCGCCTACGCTGATGCGATAAATGCAACCGGACCGGGTGATCACCGGCTCCTTAGATCAACTGTCGAGCACCACTTCAAGCGGCTATCGCCACCGGAGATCTGGGCGCAATCCGGCGAGGCCGTCGTCGCGGTTGGCAGCGGTTACCGCGAACGCCTGCACGCGCAGGGGCTCATCGACTTTGACGAGATCATCGAACTCGGAGTGCAATTCGTCGAACAGCATCAGATGATCCGGCGCGTGCTCACTGCTCAATACCCCCATATGTACGTAGACGAATACCAAGACTTGGCACCCGGCCTTGACCGGCTTGTCAAAGCCCTGTGCTTCGACTACGTACACAACGCCCAGCTCTTCGCAGTTGGCGACCCCGACCAGGCGGTCTACGCCTTCACGGGAACTCGGCCCGAGCTGCTGATCGAACTCGCTCAACGGAGCGACGTGACTCCAATAACATTGCGCCGCAACTATCGTTGCGGCGAAGAGATCATTCGCTTAGCGCATGGAGTGAAACTCGGCCAATCGCCGGTCGATGCGCAACGCACTGGCGGCACGGTGACCGTTAATGAGTGTCCTGGAGGATTTCCTGAACAGTGCATCCGCGCTACGCAACAGGTTTTAACCACGGTGCAGGCCGGAGTTCCGCTCCATGAGATCGCGTTGATATGCAGTAATAACGACCTCTGCTCGACACTACTTACTGCGCTGCGCGGAGCGGGGATCGCTGCATTCTTCCGCAACACCAACGACTACCGGCACACTGCCGCAACGGCGTTCGTTGAGGGCTGTGCGGCATGGGCCTGCGGTGGGCGCGAGACCAGTAACTACAGGCTTGGCGCCTTGCTACGGCAGTGGCGTTCGGTCTATGGTCCGGGGCACGACCGTGAAATCGACGCAGCGTTAACCACTCTTCTGCTCGGATACCAAGGTCGCGCTGATGAAACCGCGCTCAGCTTTCTCGACGCGGTTCTCGCCGTTGGTCTGGCTTCGGCCCTTCAACGTCCCGAGATGGGTGACGACGCGACACAGATCGCTGCAATGCGCGCAGCGTTGAGCGATGGAGCGTTGTCCGACTTCACGATTGAGGATTTAGCTGAGCGCGCCCGCAAGACTGATCGCGTCGAGATCACCACCATGACCTCAAGCAAAGGCTTGGAGTTCGACGCTGTGCTCATCCTCGGCTTAGACCAGGATCGCGTCCCATTCTTCGCGGCGAAGACGAAAGACCAGATGGCTGAGGAGCGGCGAAAGTTCTATGTATCGCTCACCCGGGCTCGCGACGAAGTCCACCTCTTTTACTCAGGTTTCGTCGAAGTTGGATGGGGTGATGGTTTCAACCGTAAAGGCCCAAGCCAATTCCTAGCCGAAGTCGGGGTCCTGTAGCCGGTACTGTTCTTCATTGTGAAGCTGTGCCCAAGCAGCTCACCAACGGTCGGCGTATCGACGTGAGCTGGCTGAGCTGTGTCAGGTGGTGGCCGCGTCAGGCTCGTTCAAACGTCGTAACTTCGAATTGAGTTTTTGCACTTGGGTTCCCACGACAATCACCAATCCGGCCGCAAGGACCCAGACGCTTACGAACATCGCTTTGATCGGATCGTAGGACTGACCGAAATCGTCGGTGACCGCGTGAACGATCACAGATGCGGCTGGCGGCAGGCAACTGGCTACGATTAGGAGTACGGCTAGCAGTAACGGGAGGGCGCGAAAGAGTAGCGCCTGCCTAACCTGAGCGATGCGAGGCTCGCGGTCGGCGCGCAGACCTTTGACAGAGAGCGCCAAAGCGGACGTGATCTCCGGCTGCCAGACGGAGAAGAGCAAACCGACGCTCGCGAGCAGAAGGCTGGCTGCGCTGAGGAGGTCGCCGGTGACGTTCATCAGAGTAATGAACTGAGTGCGGCGTGAGTGGATGCTGCGATCTCGTATTCCCCTGCGGTGCCGGCGGTCTTCCTAATCTTCGGGAGTGCTCCGTTATGGCGAGCAATTACATCGTTCAGCGCTTCAATCAAGGTCTCTGATTCACACACTAATGACCACGTCTCGGCATCGGCATCTCTTGACGCCTGGGCGAACACCGCGGCCATGGTGTCGTGGGTTGCCTGGCGCAGCTCATACTGGAATTTCGCTCTAACAGCGCGTAGCAGGCTTCGGCTTTCGGTGGTCGTCGTCTGGAAGATCGCGCTTAATTCACCCTCGGCAGGCAACCGCCCACCGAACGCGTGCTTAATCAAGAGGCACAGTCGGTAGACCTTGATGTCCTGACCCCGGCTATATACGTGCTGCCCCAGCATCATTCGCACGTACTCTTCTTCAGCTGCAGCCACAAACCCTTCAAGTCGCTCGTCAAGTTCCTTTGGCGCGCAACCGAGTATCGATGCGAGTTGTGTTCGTTCTGCAGCCGTGTAGGTGTTGACCATAGGTCCTCCCGGTAAGGCGCCAATCAATGATCTCCGAGACAAGGGATATGGTATGCCCGCCCAATCAAGCGAAAGGTTGCATCGGCGGTGTCGGCCCAAAGGCGCGGTGCTGCCTATCCCCTCACATCAGGTCGGCAACATTCGGGGGCGGTATCGAGTCGGGAAATTCAGCCAGCACCGCCGCCGCCACTGCGCCAATGTCGTAGGCGGCGCCGCGGCGGCTAAGTCGACGATCGTCCTCGATATCTGTCAATGGACAGCTGAAACTGCCCGTGGGCGGACGTGAGAAATGCCTGTAGGTGGCCGTTAAGAACTGCCCAGTGGCGGACACGAATCTGCCCATGAGGGGTGCATCCGCCACCGGTCGG
>NZ_PKEK01000083.1 GCF_002863225.1 Mycobacterium sp.
TACACCTACGACGCTCAGCGCTACACCCAGATCAATATGGGCGGTGCGCAGGCGTGGGCGCCAAAGGCGCCGAACGAGATCACCGGCGAGTTGGGCGGTGTGGCAACGGGCGGGCTCAGTGGGATAACGCCGCCACCGATAATTGAGGGGTGGAAGCCGATGTCGCTTCCGCAGATCTCGTCGCTGTCAGCCGGCAGCCCGGCGGCGACGTTCTACATCCCTGACGGGTGCGGCGGCCAGTTCACGTTCAGCGGCGGCGTCCCGGTGGGCGGGATGGCGCCTCCGCCAACCATTCCCAGCATGATCGCCGGGCCGTAATCAGTCTTGGTCCTCGTGGTCGGTGTCGCGGTCCCAGTAGGCCCATTCTGGCAGCGGTGTGAAGGGCGTCGCTCCGTACGCTGAGGCTTCATGGCCTGGGGGAGTGCGAAACTCGTTCCAACGTGGGTCGCCCCGATTGGCCCGGCTCCGGCGAACACCGCGGATGACGATGGCCATTACTCCGCCGATGATGAACGTCAGCAGAACGACTTTCGCCGCGACGAGCAACATGGTGGGCCGCCTGTCAGCTTTGCGGAGCCTGAGATAGCTGCAGGTTCGGGCACGTCTTCCGCAGGACCGCCGTCGCGTTATAGACCAGGGTGGTTGCTCGCACGCTGTCACTGTCCGCGCGCGGCGCCGATGTCGAATTAACTGGCGCGGTGACCGCCTCGCGCTGGTTCTTCGCCGTCAAGTCGGTGCCCTCAGCCCAATTGCCCAATTGAGTCTTCGTGCCGGGGGCAGACACCGATGCCTGCGCGGCCCGAATATCTTTGGCCATAGCCGATTCCGCGTCGGCGATCGCCAGCAGATCCTTCGTCTCCCCAGCGCCGCGTTCCAGCGCGGCAACCGACTGCTGCATCTTGTCCCACTTAGACCCGAGCTCCTCCACCACAGAACAATCGTTGCGTGGGTCGGCGCGGTGGTTGACCTGAGTGGTCCAGACCGTCGCCGCGATAGCCGCTAGCACCAAGATCGCGGCCATCCCGACCCATACGTACGTGCGACGCCAGGGCCGGTTCTTCGTGAAGCCACCGTCTGTCATGCGCCGAATTTACCTCGGGTCTGAGTCGGTTGCTGTCCGCCTCGGGACGTGCCTTGCGGCCCAGGACGGCGGAGACGCGGTATCGCTTACCGAGCCGCATTCCCCAACGCGCTGCTTATTGCGGTCATAGGTCTTAGCGTTGAACGCGGAGTAGGGAGCCCGCGATGAGCGATGCCCGAAACCGAACTAGCGTCGGCTGAAAGCCCAACCGAGCACGCTCACGCTTGGTAGGTCGACAACTGGTCCGACGACACCGTGTCATATCTAGACACGCGACAGCGAACCACCATGTTGCTGCGGGTGTGCGTCGCGCTGACCGCCATATCCGTCGCCGGGCTTATCGGGCTCTTGCTCTTCGTGTTTCATGATCGAGATGCCGCAACCTCCGCGGCACGGAAGCCAGAACGCGCTCGAGCACGATTACCTCCGCGCCGGTCGCACAGCCGGTCCCGGAGCCGGAAGCGGCCCCGACCGTGACTGAAACGCGAACGTTCGCCGCGGCCCCGCCGCCCCAGCCAGACGAGTCGACAAGAAACAGATTCGTAATGTGCGGCGACGGCCGCGAGGGTGTCGTTGGCGGCCACACCAGCTGTCTGTTCGCCCAGAATGTGCGCCGCGCGTTCTTCGGCGCCACTGACGGCACCTATGTCGTTGCTTACTCACCGGTAACCGGGGCGCGTTATGAGATGACCTGCAACTCGGGGTACCGCGCGCACTTCGACGACGGCTCCCAACGGGTCGCAACGCGATGCGTAGGCGGCGACAACGACAGTGCCGAAGCAGTCATCTGGTGATTCAACGGCGACCGTGGTGCCTCTGAATCAGATGGGCAGCTTCGTCCAGTGCGCGCCGTCCCATGACCAGCCGCACGGCAAGTACTGCGGGTGCGGCCACGGGTCGGTCGCCATGGTCATGCAACGCGGCGCGTCGGGCGGCGGTGACGGATCCGTGGGCGGCGGGTCGGCGTGAGCGAGCCCGGCGCTGGCCAACCAAACAGCGGCCGCGATCGACACGACGGTGCGCATGATGCTTATCGCGCCCATGCGCGCGACGCGGTTACCGATCTGTAGCGCGGCCACGGTGCCCCATGCGGCCCACAACGGCCACGGCGCATTCACGATCATGAAAACGCCTGCCGTCGAGGCGGTGGCGACCAGGTCGTAATTCGCTCTAAGCCTGCTCATGCGTCAAGTATTCACCTTGCAGGCCCGATCGGGCCGGGCTCCCGTCGGCATTTCAGATCTGCGCTCGCCCGGGGAGCTTCCGCCTCCACCATTCGCCACTTACAGGCGTGCCAAGGCGACCCTGAGAGGGTCCTGAGCCAGGTCAGAAGCCGGTTCGAAATGGACACGTCCGTGAGACAAACTGGCGTGGACATCATCTGAGACAACGCGCATTGGGGCAGTCCAGCCGACTGCGAGTGGAGACGGATTTGAGAACCTGATAGTAGGTCATTTTGTCAACAGGGTAGGTGAGAGCCGCCCCGACAGATGGCCGGGGCGGCTCTCGGTTGACTGGCCAGTGATGGTGTTGGCGGTCGTTGCTCACGACGGTGGTGTCAGGCTGATATACGCGGGTTGGGTACCGCAGGACGATGGTTCGGATGTGAACGTTACTGCCGTCTACAGTCGAGCATCACGGGCCGTGGTCGTATGAATCACGTTGTGGCTCATAGGTTCTCTGCAGGTTGTTCACTCACCGCGCCAACAGGCAATCAGTCCGGTCAGTCAAGTCTTCGTGCCCGGCGCTACTGCATGGTCGCCAGCGACCAGCACCAGCCGGCCAGTTCGCGGGCGATAGCGACGTTGGCCACCAGCGGATTCTTGCCCCGTTCGGTGAACCTCTGCCACCGCTTGTTGAGGCGGCGGTTACCGGCATGCCCGCGGGCCCGCAGCGCCGGATCGACTTTGGCCCACCTGGTGCGCAGGGCGGAACCGGATGTGCTGTAGGACTTGCGGTGATGCCACGCCGACTCGATCAACAGTCGCCGCACGTGGGTGTTGCCGGCCTTGGTGATTGATCCTTGGCTGCGAGAGCTTCCGGAGGAATACTCCGAGGGCACGAGGCCGACGTAGGCGCCGATCGTTGACCCGGTGAACCTCGACCAGTCGCCGATCTCCACAGTCAGCGCCAGCCCGGTCAGCGCCGAAATCCCCCGCAAGCAGCCCAACCGGTCGACTGCGTCGGCGAACCGCGGTGAAGCGGCCACGTCGGTGATCTGTTCATCGAGGCCATCGCGTGCGGCGGTCGCGGCTAATACGGCATCGAAGCTGTAGTCGTAGGCGGCTTTGAGGTGGATGTCGTCGAAGCGTTGCCGGCGCAGCCATTGTTCGTGTATCCCGGTCCAAGGTGTGCCGCCGTAGTACACGATTCCCTGCCGCAGAAGCAGTTTCGACAACCTGTGGCGAACCCTCATCAGATCAGCGCGGGCATCCTCGCGGGCACGCACCAAATCGCGCACCGCTTCGATGTCGCGGTCGGGCACCCGCACTTCGGTAATCTCGCCCAACCGCAACAGCCGCGCCAGATGCGCGGCATCACGGGCGTCGGTCTTGACCCGATCCCCGGCCGGGCGTTGCAGCTTCGACGGTGCCGCCACCACACACGCCATCCCGGCGTCGTTGATCGCACGGGCAAGCCCGAATCCCGTCGGCCCTGCCTCATAGGTCACCCGCACCGGAGCCCGCTGCTGACACAACCAGCCCAACACCTCATCGTGGGCCGGACATAGCCTCGCCCGCGCGATCTTGCCGGTCTCCTGATCCACTGCGTGCGCGACAACCGAAAGCGCGTGCACGTCCAACCCCACACTCGTACCCTGAACAATCACCGGAGGCCTCCTGATCTGCAAATGTGGCTCTGCCAGCGTGAGTGTTCACCCACACCGGTAACCCACGAATCGTTTTGCAGCGCGAGGCCTTCGGCCTCAGCTAGCCCCCATACCGTCTACACCGATCGAGCCAGAGAACCTATGAGCCACAACGTGATTCATACGACCACGGCCAGTGATGCTCGACTGTAGACGGCAGTAACGTTCACATCCGAACCATCGTCCTGCGGTATCCAACCCGCGTATATCAGCCTGACACCACCGTCGTGAGCAACGACCGCCAACACGATCAACGGCCAGTCAACCGAGAGCCGCCCCGGCCATCTGTCGGGGCGGCTCTCACCTACCCTGTTGACAAAATGGCCTACATATCAGGTTCTCAAACTCCGTGGCCACTTCTCAGATGGAATGTCAAGTCAATGTCCAATTGGACATTTAAGTGAGACGGGCGACTGGAGCTGAGGTCATTGGCGCCCTTGATCTGCGTGCGCGAAGCGGGGTGGTCACCGCGGGGGCTCGCTCTTATGTGGCGCGCAGTGCGCGAGTGGCCTGCAATCGAAGAGGGCTTCCCCCAATCTATGCATGCATTACTATGTATGCATAGATTGGGGCGAGCTTCGCCCCGAAGACGGGAGAACGGGAATGTCGCAGGGTTTTGACCAAACGAGGCCTGAAGCTAAAGCACCGATTGTGTGTCCGAAGTGTTTGGCGCAGATGCTGCCGGTGAATCGCTTCGGTGTGGAGATTGATAACTGCACCGGCTGTGGCGGTATCTTCCTCGATCGTGGCGAATTGGAAGTGCTGTCGCAGGCTGAGGCGAACTTCTACACCGTGAGCCAACAGCCGATGCCGGCCCAGCGGTACGAAGCATCGCAGCAGTACATGCCGGCGCCGCAGCAGTATCCGCCGCGGGGCGGGTTTCTCGGCGGGCTGTTCGGCGGCGGCCACCAAGGTCGATACGGGCACCACTAACCGCGTTAGTAAGCGCGCCGCCGTGGACGCTCCTCGGCGACGCGAGGAAGGAGGGCTACTGATGGTTGCGTAGCGTCCGAGGTGGTGCACACGCTGGGGATAGCGTGCCGCGCATGTCGCCGTTGTCGGTGCCGCCGCATCGTGGTGTTGATTGCGAATTGTGGCCGGTCGCGGCGGCGGGTGCGGGATGGCGGTGCGGCTCGCTGTGGTCGCCGGCGCCGGTGCAGGATCGTCTCGGCCCGAGCGCCCCCGGTGACCACGAACATCGGCACACGCCCCTCAGGCGGGGGTGTGTCGGCCCGGCGGAGCGGGTGACACCGCGGGCCGGTGTAGCGAATTCGGTTGACGGCGCCCATGATCGATGCGTAGACAAGCCGAGGCGTCAGAGTGCCGACGCCCGCCGCCGCTGAAGTGGGGCCGCAGGACTTCACAGTGGCTGGGTGCGTGCCGCGAAGTGTTCCGGGGGGACCGTCACGATGACCCGATGTGCGTGTCGAAGCGCAGGCGTAGTAGTCCGGCTGTCATCGCGCGGTCCGCGTCGTCACAAGTATTCGCGCGGTGATGTGGCGGATATAATCGGTTGAGCTGGCGCTGGGCCGACGGTGCTGCGGAAGCGCCGTGATCCGGCTCGTGCCCCACGCCAGCTGCAGGCGCTCCTGTTCCTCGCGGTGAGCGGTCGGAAGCGGGCGACCAAAGCGGACCTGCTGAGCGACAACACCTGAAAACGCGCTGATTTCACCAGCAACTCAACAGCTATTCACATATTCTGTGATTAATGCATTGAGACTCTCCGCGCAGCTGCGCGCCGAATGGGGATCTGCTCCGATAATCATTTCAGCCAAAGACGATGCTGATAATGGACGATGTCGGCAGAATGGGCGGATGCGGATTAAAGGCGCCCGATCGCGGCTAATAGCCGATGAGCGTGGCGGTGAGCGGCATCTGGCCGAGCTGTCGTGATAGGCGGAAACGTGGATGCATTGCAGGACCGGCGCGTCTTTAGAGCAGGTCTCGCCGCGGCGTGGGCCGAACCTGACCAGTTCGAGTGGGTCACATCTTTCCTTAACGAGCGAGGACTGCTGACATGGGCGCGACGGGCCCTGGCGATGGTGGCAGCGTCCGCGGCCATGATCCCGGCCGTGGGACTGGTCAGTGAGCGCGGATCTCTATTGTTGTCGGTAACTCCTAAAGACTGACCCCGTAGCAACTTCTGAACTTTGACCCCTTCGTGGGCTGAGGCTGACGGGGTGATATCCATCGAAGACTGGGCTGAGATTCGGCGGCTGCATCGGGCTGAGGGCATACCGATCAAGGAGATCTCGCGGCAGCTTGGCGTTGCCAGGAATACCGTGCGGGCGGCGTTGGCGTCGGCCCGGCCACCCCAGTACGTGCGACCACCACGGGGGTCGGTGGTCACGGATTACGAGGTTCGGATTCGCGGTCTTTTGTTGGAGTATCCGCGGATGCCGGCGACGGTGATCGCCGAGCGGATCGGCTGGCCCTACACGATGAACCCGCTGCGGGTCAGGTTGCGTGAGATTCGTCCGGAGTACGCCGGGGTGGATCCGGTGGATCGTGTGCGCTACGAGCCCGGCGAGGTGACCCAGTGCGACCTGTGGTTCCCGGCGGTGCAGATTCCGGTCGGTCGGGGTCAGTCCCGGGTGCTACCGGTGTTGGTGATGGTGCTGGGGTTCTCCCGGTTGATCTCGGCAACCATGCTGCCGTCGCGGCAAGGCGGAGATCTGCTGTCAGGGATGTGGGAGCTGATCGCGCAGATGGGCCGGGTCACCAAGGTGCTGGTCTGGGACCGGGAAGCCGCAATCGGCGCAACGGGGAAGGTGAGCCCAGCGGCAGCGGCGTTCGCCGGGACTCTAGCCACGACGATCCGATTGGCACCTCCGCGGGATCCAGAGTTCAAGGGGATGGTGGAGCGAGCCAACGGATTTCTGGAGACCTCGTTCCTGCCGGGCCGGGTATTCGCCTCACCAACGGACTTCAACGCTCAACTCACCGACTGGCTGGAACGCGCAAATGGGCGGACGGTGCGCTCCATCCAGGGTCGTCCAGCGGACTTATTCGACACCGACTACCTGTCGATGATCTCTCTGCCGCCGGTGAGTCCGACGACGGGATTGAATCAGCGGATCCGGCTGGCGCGGGACTACTACGTCCGGGTGGACACCGTGGACTACTCGGTCGATCCCCGGGTGATCGGGCGGCTCGTCGACGTCGCCGCTACCCCAACTAGGGTCACCGCGACCTGCGACGGCCACGTCGTCGCCCGCCATCTGCGGTCCTGGGCCAAGCAGGACCTCGTCACCGACCCCGAGCACGCTGCCGTGGCCGCTCAATTACGGGCCGGGTTCGCTGCTGATCGCCGCCGCCGGGAGCTGGCCCGCCGCCATGCCGATGGCCATCCAGTGGCTCTGCGCGCATTGCCGGACTACGACGCACTGTTCGGCGTCGACTTCGCCCTTCCCGCAACAGAAACGAGTAACGGATGACCACTACCAAGCAGAAGCTCAGCACCGCCACGGCAGCACCAGCAGATGGGCTGCCATCGATGCTGGCGTATCTGACCCGGGTGCTGAAGACCCCCACGATCGGGCGCTGCTGGGAGGAGCTAGCCGGCCAAGCACGCGACGAGAACTGGTCACATGAGGACTACCTGGCCGCGGTGCTGCAACGTCAGGTCGCCGACCGCGAGTCCGCCGGAACGACCATGCGGATCCGCACCGCGCACTTCCCGCAGATCAAGACTCTGGAAGATTTCAACCTCGACCACCTGCCCTCACTACGCCGAGATGTGCTGGCGCACTTGGCGACCGGTACCTTCGTCCCGAAGGCTGAGAACGTTATTCTGCTTGGGCCGCCGGGTATCGGGAAGACGCACATCGCAATAGGACTGGGCGTCAAGGCCGCCCACGCCGGTTACTCGGTGCTCTTTGATACCGCCAGCAACTGGATTTCGCGGCTGTCGGCTGCTCATCACGCGAATCGACTGGAAGCCGAGTTGAAGAAGATCCGGCGCTACAAGTTGATCATAATCGATGAGGTTCGTTACATTCCGTTCGATCAGGACGCTGCGAACCTGTTTTTCCAGCTCGTGGCATCACGGTATGAGCAAGCCTCCATCATGGTGACCAGCAACCTTCCCTTTGGCCGTTGGGGCGAGACCTTCTCTGATGACGTGGTCGCCGCAGCGATGATCGACCGCCTCGTGCATCACGCGGAAGTGCTGACTCTGACCGGCGACTCTTATCGCACCCGCCAACGCCGCCAACTGCTGGCCAAGGAAAACCGCGCTGCCGACGACTGACCTTGTGGTCAAGTGCGCCAAGCATGTTGGGCCACCCGGTAGAAATTCCCGCCTAGCACGGCACGGATGTCGGCGTTGGCCCAGCCGCGTTGACGAAGATGCGTGCCGAGCGTCAGCAGAGTCTCGGGAGCCATCCAACGAATTGGTCCCCAGCGCGTATAGCTCTCATCGAACATATGCGGGTTGCGGGTGAGTTCGGCAACGAAATCCGCGTAGTCGAACGAGAAGTCGCTGCTGATGCCGACATGCTCAACGCCCACCAATTCAACCGCGTACTCCAGATGCCGGGTCATCGCCTCGAGCGTCGGCGTGTTGGCTCCCAGGAAGATCCCGACACCGGTAATGCCTATGACACCACCTGTTGCCGCACAAGCACGAGCTTGGTCATCACTGATGTTGCGCGGATGATCCCAGACTCCGCGCATACACGAGTGGCTGTAAATTGCCGGACCGCTGGACATTTCACACATGTCCAGACCGGTGCGGGCACTGCAATGCGATCCGTCGGGGACGATGCCCACCGCATTCATCTCCTCCACCAGAGAGCGCCCCCAGGCGGTCAAGCCACCGTCGATGGTGTCTAGGCATCCGCTGCCCGCACGGTTGGCGTGGTTATAGGTAGGCAGTAGCGTGCGCACACCCAGATCGGCGAGCAGTGCAAGGTTGTTCAGATCGTCATCGAGTGGACGAGAGTCTTCCAGATCGAAGACCACTGCGATACGACCGTTGCCGGCGATAGCCAAGACATCGCCCACCGTGGCGGCCAACTCCAGGTCTGGATGTCCTTCGATCGCGCTTCTGTAATGCTGCAACAGCGCCAAGGTCTCGTCGAGGCAGTGGGGTGAATATCCTGCGTTGACCGACACGAATGCGCCACCGTCCCGCTGATAGCGGGCCAACGGAGCCACATCGGTACCGGTTTGCAAGGGCAAACACAAATGCTGGTCCCACAGAAGCGAGGTCATGACTACCGATCCTGGATCTTCACGGCCACCAGCTGAGCTGCTTATTCGCACTCAGCGTCTGACGATCCGGCCGCTTCGCGGCGACGACCTCGAAGCCATGCACGCCGTCTACTCCGATCCCGAAGCCACCAAGTTCCTTCCCGGCGGCGTTCGTGACTACGCCGGGACGCGCCAACGGGTCGCTGAACTGATCGATCACCACGACCGTCACGGCGTCAGCAAATGGGCGGTGACCCTGTCGCAGTCCGGACTGCTCATCGGTGACTGCGGACTGCAACTTTTGCCCGGAAGAGATGACCTCGAGTTGGGCTTTCACATCGCACGCGCGTACTGGGGCCACGGTTACGCCACCGAAGCCGCATCAGCATGCTTGAACTGGGCACTGGCCAACCGAACTGAACGCATACTCGCCATCGTCGACCCGCGCCACCACTCCTCGCAACGCGTTTTAGCCAAACTCGGCATGCGGGCGATCGGCAGCGACCACATCCTCAACCGCGCCTGGATCGTCTACAAACCAGGCGGCAACTTCGATCACCAGCGACCCGAAGGGGTCAATTCCTAGAAGTTGGATCGGGGTTAACTTTCAGAAGTTGTTGACAATTGTTTCTTGTCGTGCAGTTGGCGGGCATAACACTGGCGGCGACGATGGCAGTGTGCTGGTTGATCAGGTGGCCCACCCGTCGGCTGTCGCTGGCAGTGGCCGTCCTTGGACTTATATGTATCGCGATTTGGAGCCAAGCCCAACGCAACGTTGAGCAGTCGGTGCCGATTTGTATGGCCGCAGCCATTACCGGTGGTTATACCGCCTTCTTTCACGGGTTCCGAATAATGATTATCAATTTCACAATTACCTTCATGCTGAACGCAGTGACGGCATATCGTTTAGCCGCCGTCACTCAAGCATTGAGTGCGGCCCGGGCATTTTGGTTCATCTGGCTCTTCAATTTGGTGGTTCCGCTGTCGGCATGGGCGGCATCTCGTGCCGTCCGCACTTACGCCACTCGCGCCAATCAGGATTCGATGACTGGTTTGCTGAACCGGCGTGCGTTCACTACTGCCGTTCTTGCCGATCTCGCGCTGCGCGCATCCGAGGCGGCGGACGCATTAACGATCGTCATGGTTGACCTCGATAACTTCAAGAAACTCAATGACACTCACGGACACATCGTTGGTGATAAGACGCTGGTCACAGTTGCCGACCTGTTGCGGAGTCACGCTGGCGAGCGTGCAACGGTTTGCCGAGCCGGCGGTGAGGAATTCCTCATAGCGCTGACCGGCAGTTCCAGTTGTATTCGACTATGGGCCGCCCAGGTATGCGAGCAGATTGCGGCACTCTCACCGCCGGTCACCGCCAGCGTCGGCACCGTCAGCGTCGAGCGAGCCGATGCGCCGTTGCCCGCAACCGCCGAGTTCGTAGAGCAACTCATCAACGAAGCGGACTACGCTATGTACGGCGCGAAACACGGTGGCGGCAATCGCGCCCGCCACAAAATGCATGAGCTGGAGCGCGCACATCAAACTAAGCAAGGATAAGCGGGACCACGGGCAGCGATGGACTGTCTGGGTTCCCCCGAAAAAGTGGACGGGGTTAGCTTGCTTCCGTCACGAATTTTAGCGTGCGCTCGTAGGTGATGGGTGAGCGCATTCCGATCGCTGAGTGCCTACGTTGATCGTTGTAGAAGTGCGTCCAATTGTCAACTGCTGCAATTAATTCCGTCCTAGTTTGGAAAACGTGCCGGTAGTAGTCGTGTTTGAACGTCGACCACAGCGATTCGGCGCCGGCATTGTCCCAGCAGATGCCCGTCTCGCCCATCGAGCGGCGCAGCCCGTGCGTGGCAGCTGCGGCGGCCAGGTCGTGCGCGGTGTACTGACTGCCGCGGTCGGAATGCAGGATCGTGTTGCGACAACGCCCACCGCGGGTGAACACCGCCCGGTCCACCGCGGCGGTGACCAGCACGGTGGTCATCGACCGCCCAACCCAGCACGCGGCGGGAGTGCTCGTCGCGGATCGCGCACAGGTACATGTCGCCCTGACCGCAGCTCAGGTAGGTGATGTCGGAGGGCACACCAGGTCGATGCGGCCCTGGTCGAAGCGTCGCCCGACCAGACCCGGCGGAAAAGACGCCGCGGGATCGACCGTGGTGGTGGTCTTGAACGTGCGCGGGCTGATGCCCTCGATGCCCAGTTCGGCCATGATCTTGGCGACGGTGTTGGCCGACACCCGCTCACCCTCGTCGTGCAAATCGGCGGTGATCCGCGGTGACCCGTAGGTACCGCCCGAGGCCTTGTGATGGGCGATGATCTTGACTTCCAGATCACGGCGGCGCTGCACCCGGGTCGTGGGCTGCTCGCAGGCCAGCGTGTGCACATGCTTGTAGAAGCCCGAGGTGGATACCCCGAGCAGCTCGGCCATCCGGGTGACGTCGTGGGCGGCGCACTCCGCAGCGATGAGCTCGAATCTGCTCACCTTGGGTGCTGCGCCGCAAAGTACGCCGAGGCTTTTTTCAGGAACGCGATGTCTTTGGACTGCTCGGCCACCTGCGCCCGCAACCGCACCAACTCCGCACGTTCCTCTGGCGAAAGAAACTTGCCCCCAGCAGGATCCGACCGCGCACCATTGCCGGCCGCGGCCATCCGGCGCCGCTCGTCGCGCACCCACTTGTGCAACAGATTCTCGTGCAGATCAAGCTCGCGAGCGACATCGGCGACACGCCGACTCCCATCGATCACCAAGTGCGCAGCCTCAACCCTGTACTTCGGGGAAAACGCACGCCGACAACCAGGCATCAGAACATCCTTCCAGGGGACCACCGTCCCGCTATCTCAGATGTCCACTACTTCTGGGGAACCTCAGTCGGCCTGGCTGCACCCCCGGAACTCATTTCGGGAGCGACCCACGTGAGACGAGATCTGATCTCTCCCAAATCTTTAGAGACCGCGACGTTCGGCCCCCGGCTAGGTGCACCCGTCATGAGGTTCGTAGCGGGCGGCTGATCGGTCGGAGGCCGCCGAGCGCGCTGTGACGTCGTTGAGTGTTGTAGTGCTCGAGCCATGGTGCAAGTGCCGAGGTGCGGGCATCGTTGGTAGTGAACACCTGTTGGTAGGCCCATTCGGCTCGCAGCGTCCGGTTGAATCGCTCGACTTTTCCGTTTTGCCATGGGCAGTGCGGGCGGATGAACTCGGCGTGGCGCCGAGGGCGGCGATGACTGCGGCGACTTGGGCAGGACATCTGAATACGCCAGGCGGGAGTAGTCATCGACCGCGGAGCGAACGTAGTCGAGGCCGATGCGGGCCCGTTTGTGCGATGCTGTTAGCGGCGCCTTTGCCATGCGCTTTCCAGCCGCCCCCGCCGGGGATGCGGCCAATCTCTTGATGTTCAGATGGACTAGCTCACCGGGACGGCTACGTTCGTAGCGCACGGCGGTGATTTTCGATGTCCGGATGAGCATGCCGGTTGAAGGGTCGCATTCACACAGGTAAGGCGGCTGGTGCCGTCGCAGAATGGTGCTGACGGTACGGGCCGGCGCACCGAGTTTCGCGCCGATCCAGTCCTGGCCGCGTCGGTTGCTGCGGCGCAAGGCAATCACCGTTTCTTCGACCGTCGGCGCGGTGCGCTGTGGACATCGATGCGGACGTGATGACCGATCCGCCAGACCAGCCCAGCCCTCTTGGTGCAACGACGCACCCATCGGTGGGCGCATTGCCGCGACACCCAGCTCTGCGGCGACATGGGCACCAGGTCGATGACCAGTAATGACCCGGTCCACAGCAGCGCGCGGCCATGAACCGTCAATCGGGCATAGGCGTGGGGCACTTGGACCTCCATGGGGTCGTGAAGACCTCAGACATCTCCACTAAGCCCGGAGGTCCTCCCCGCAATCAACAACACTCACCAACGTGTCGGCCGGGTGCAGCTAGCTTTGCACGGTTCGTCGGATAGTGATGTCTCCGATCTCGACGTCGTGAGGCTGTTCGATGGCGAAGGCGATGGCGCTGGCCACCGCCTCGGGCGGAAGCCCAAAATTGTCCATGCTTCGCCGGATTTGCGCTCGGGGGGACCGTCACGATGACCGCGGTTCGCGCCCGTCTTGATCGAAGCCGGCGCATAGGCGGTGCGCGGCGGCGCCGGTGGCGTCGCGGTCGGCGAAAGAGAGTGTCATCGGCTGATGGTGCACTGGCCAGCGGCCAGCGTCGCGTTGATGGTCAGTCAATCGTCCAGTCGACAGTTTCGTGGTATCCGGTGCCGCCCCCGCACGGGGACCCTGGCAGCTACCTTAGGTATGCCCATGGGCGGCGGCCGTCATTTGCGATGTGCCGACAATGACGACGGGGCGGTTGCCGGGCACGAATCCGGGTCGCAGTTAGGGTCGGAGTACCCGAAAGAGTGTTCGAGCAGCTGCTGTTTGCGTTCGTGGTACTCCTCGTCGCTGAGTTGTCCTGCGGCGCGCTGCTGGGCGATGCCGCGGATTGCGGTCACCACACCGGTCATCACCGGCCGCGGCCCAGATCCGCGCTGATGGGTGTGATCGGCTGGTGTGAGCTGTCGCGCCGGCGCAAGCGGCTGGGCTCTTTGCTCCGCGGGGCCGGTGGGCGGTGGTGTGGGAATCGCCTGCCCGGCTATCGCCGCCCCGACCTGCAGCTGCGCGTTCGCCACACCCGAAGAGCCGGTAAGCGGGGTGGCGAAGGCAACGCCGCGCACCTCGGCGGTGGTGATCGCGGGCGGGTCTTGAGGTGCGGTGACGGTCCAGCCCGGCGGCACCGACATCTTGCCAACGGTGTTGGCCTGCCCTGCGGCCGCTGATATCGGCGACGCCGGGGGCACGCCGGCGGGTGGGTGGGGGAGGGTGGCCTTGAACGGCTGCACGGGTGCTGGCCCAGACTCTGGCCAGGCTTTTTGGCCGTCCCAGCCGCTGAAGGTGTCGTCGTCTACGAGGCCGGACAGGGTGTTGAACAGCGAGGGCGGGAAGTCAGCGAATGACACTAAATCTGTCGGGGTCAGTAGTGCGATCGCGGTGAAGTCGACTGGCGCGTTGATGAAGAGGTCGGCGAGGTTGGCCAGGGTGGTCAGTGGACCGACTTGGGCAGGCGACGCCAGTGCGGACAACGCCTGCGGCACAACCGATATGGCGGTTTGCGTGTTGCCGGCGGCGCTGCGGCCGGCCGCGGCAACTTGGCGGATCTCGGCATCGGGGTCTGTGGTGCGTTGAGGAGGGTCAAAGGGTGTCAGGACGGTCGCGGCCGCCGCGGAGGTGGCGTAGGTATACATCGCTAGGGCGTCTTGGGCCCACATCTGGGCGTAGAGCGCTTCGGTAGCTGCGATCGCGGGTGTGTTCTGTCCCAGCACGTTGGTTGCCACCAGCGCCGCCAGCAGGCTGCGGTTGGCGGCGATTTCTGGTGGGGGCACCGTGAGCGCGAACGCCGCCTCAAAAGCGGCAGCCGCCATTCGGGCTTGGGCGGCGGTGTCTTCGGCGCGCGCGGCGGTGGTGCTGAGCCAGCCGATGTAGCCCTGGGCAGCGGCGGTCATGGCCGCAGCCGACGGACCCAACCAGGCGCCGGACAGTTCTGAGACCACGGAATGATATCCGGCGGCCGCGGCGAACAGTTCGTCGGCGATGGTGCTCCAGGCCTGCATCGCGGCCAGCATTGGGCCTGCTCCTGGACCGGTATACATCCGGGTGGAGTTGATCTCCGGGGGGTAGATCCCGAAATCTAATGGCACGCTTACCTCTTTCAGATAACCGGCGTGACGGCTCGATTACGGTCGGCGTGTCCGCGGCCCAGCAGGCGGTTCTTCTGCTCGGCGTATTCGTCGTTAGTGATGAGGCCTTCGTCGCGCAGCTTGGCGAACTCGCGTAGTTCAGTTGCCACGCCGGTTACGACCGCGCGCAGATGGTCCTGCGGCATCGCAGCGCTCTCGCCGGCGGGAGCGCTAGCGGTGCTGACCGCGGCGAGTGCGATGCGTGCGCCGCGGGCCGTTCTTGCGGCGCCGACGCCGACGGCTCCGGTCATCACGCGCCCGGCCATTCCCGCCAGCGCCATCTCGCTGAGTGTGGTGCTCGAATCGGCGTCGGCGGCAGGAATGGCGGCGGCACTGGCGGCGGTGCCGGGCAGTGTGAACGCGATGGGGCGCACCGCCGGGGTGGCCACTGCCCAGGTCGGCGGCACAGATAGGGCGCCGACGGTGTCGGCCTCGCCGACACCGGCTTCAACGGTCGGCTCAAGCAGCGTGCCCTCCGGCAAGTTCAGCAGCGGCGCCGGAAACGGTTTGATCGGCGCGGGCGCGGTGCTCGGATAGGGCTCCTCGCCTTCCCAGCCGCTGATGATGTCGTCGGTGTGTATACCGGTCCCGGCGCCGATGACGCTCACCGGGAAGCCCGTCACCCCAAGCACGTTGGCTGGAACGCCGATAAGGAAGGTCGCGGCACTGGATGGAACGTTCAAGAAGACGGTGAGGAAGTCGGCCAGGGTGTTTAGCGCGTCTGCGGGGTCTACTGCGGCCGGACTCGCCGCGACCGCGCCCGCTAGCGTGCCGGGGACTGCGGACAAGGCACGTTGAACCGCGCCTTGCGCGGTCCCGGTCGCCGGAGCGGTGGCGGCGCTGATTGCGCCGCCGGGGGTGGTGGTCTGCGGGGCTGGGGTGAACGGTGTCAGCGCCGTCGCCGCAGCTGCTGAAGCCGCGTAGCCGTACATCGCCGCCAGGTCTTGGGCCCACATCTGCCCGTATTGGGCTTCGGTCGCCGCGATCGCTGTGGCGTTTCGTCCGAACACATTGGTCGCGACCAGGCTCGCCAACCGGGCGCGGTTGGCTGCCACCATCGCCGGCGGAACCGTAGCCGAAAATGCGGTCTGGTAGGCAGCCGCCGCGGACTTGGCTCGAGCGCAGGTCTCTTCGGCTTGTGCGGCGGTGGCCCGCAACCACGCCACATACGGCGCGGCCGCCGCACTCATCGCCGCCGACGCCGGCCCCCGCCAGGAATCGGAGGTTAACTCCACCACCACCGCCTGATAGGAGCTCGCCGCCGTATTCAGCTCAGCGGCGAGGCCATCCCACGCCTGAGCTGCGGCCAGCAACGGCGCCGATCCGGGACCGGAATACATACGTGCCGAATTGATCTCCGGTGGAAGGCTCCCGAAATCCATCGCCAGCTACCCCTCAGCTCGGCGCGGTAGCGAGCACGAGCGCATCGCGTACGTGTCACCACGAACGCATGCAGCACCGCGTCTCGTTTCCCGCGCATCGGAATTGTGTCAACCTCGAGGTAATATATGCGCATATTGCTATGTATGCAATTGACGGGTTTTGTCCTCTACGGCTGCGGGTGGCCGGGTCGCTGCGTTGTCGTCCGCCGCCCATTAGGCCGCGGCGTCGGGCGAACCGTTCGGCGTGGACGGCTCGCGGAGAACTTCTCGTCACGCCGTAAACGTCGTATCATCGTTGCGTGGCGATGTCATCGGCTCTGACCGATCGGATGGTGCTGGCTCCGGCCGTTGCGTTATTCCGGTCGCTGGCCGATCCGACCCGGCTGGCGATTCTGCAGGAGCTGGCAGTCCACCCGGCGCGGGTGGTGGACCTTCGTGAGCATCTTGGGTTAGCCCAGTCGACGGTCTCGCAGCATCTGGCCTGCTTGCGTGGTTGCGGGCTCGTGATCGCACAACCGGTCGGCCGGTCCACGCTCTACACGCTGGCCCAGCCCGAGCTGCGCGATCTGCTCGAGGCCGCGGAAGCAGTGCTTGCCAGCACCGGTAGCGCGGTCGAATTGTGTCCCACCTATGGCGCCCCCCGGGAGGAATCATGAAAGAGCCGTCGACGTCGGTGCCTGTTGACATCGACACAGAGGCCGAATGCGACTGCTGTTCGTCCACCGCCCCGCCGCCGGCAACGCGCGACGCCGGATGGCACCGAGCGGCCAGGCAGGCCCGGCTATTGGCGTGGCTGTCGCTGGTGTGGATGGTGGCCGAAGGGGTGATCGGACTTTGGCAGGGTTTCACGGCCGGTTCGATCGCCCTGATCGGCTGGGCGTTGGGCAGCGCGGTGGAGGGCCTTGCCAGCGTCATCGTCGTGTGGCGTTTTTCAGGGAGCAGAACCCTATCCGACACCGCTGAACGACGCGCCCAGCAGGCGGTGGCGGTCAGCTTCTGGCTACTAGCGCCCTACATTGCCTTCGAATCACTGCAGGATCTTCTGTCCGGACACCACCCCAACACCACAATGCTGGGAATCGCGGTGGCGTCACTGAGCCTGCTTGTAATGCCGGTGCTGGGATACACCAAGCAGCGCCTAGGCGCGCGCCTGGGCTCTGGCGCAACCGCCGGAGAAGGCATCCAAAACTATTTCTGCGCAGCGCAGGCCGGTGCGGTGCTGGTAAGTCTGGCCGTCACGGCCAGTTGGGCCGGTGGATGGTGGGTCGACGGTGCGATCGGCCTGACCATTGCGGTGTGGTCGGTCTGGGAGGGTGTCCAAGCCTGGCGAGGCAACGACTGCTGCTGAAAACAGCGGCGCCGTAACGGCGGTACGCCGCCGTACCGCATCCGTTCACACCTGGCGATCACCCGCGAGGCCACTGCCGCCTATCGATGCGCCCGCCCGCCGCGCCACACGACGAGCCAGCGGTCCATGCGTCCGCGCGAGAGCGGCCGTTCCTATCGAGACCTGCGCCGCGTCCCACTCGCCAGCGGTCATCCCGGGGCCACGAAGGACCAGTCAGCAAACCGCGCGACGCCGGGTTGGGCGACCCGACCGCAAACCAACCCGGCCTACCATTGCACTTCATATAGAAGTATTGCTATATGTCTATATACGAGGCTTTCATCACTATTTGCATCGGGTGGCGTGACGGGCGGCGACCCGCGTCTCGTCCGCCCCCGAGAAACCGCTAGAGGACACAGCGCATGCAGCAGTTCGTCGTCAGCTTCGGCCTTCTGGCGATCTTCGGGCTGATGATGGCCGAAGCAGCCGGTATCCCAATCGCTTCGGAGGCCACCATGCTCCTTGGAGGAGCTCTCGCGGGTGGTGCGGTGCCGGGTGTGCACATGGACCTCGCGCTGGTGATTGTGGCTGGGACCGCTGGCAACCTCATCGGCAGCTATCTGGCCTGGGCAGTGGGACACTACGGCGGGCGCGCGGCGTTGCGCCGATGGGGTGGCGGGCGGCTGCACGACGTCCACCTCGATCGGGCAGTTCGCTGGTTTGACCGCCACGGAGCAGCGGCGGTGTTCCTTGGACGGCTGGTGCCGGTGGTGCGGACCTTCATTTCGTTGCCGGCCGGGCTGGCCGATATGCCTCCCGCGCGCTTCGGCGTCTACACATTTCTGGGGTGCCTGCCCTGGACCGCGGCGCTGGCGGGTGCCGGCTACGGCATCGGGGAGAACTGGCGCGCCGCAGCACACGCTTTGAATTCGCCCGCTGTCGTGGCCGGCGCGACCGCTGTTCTGGCGACCGTTGCCGCACTTGTTATCAGCCGCCGACACAGCCGCCGCCACCTCGGCCGGGCGCACTCGGCGCCCATCAGCGAGTCTGACCGGTCGACACGGGCTCACGACCGAGAGCCATCACCGTCGGCCGCTGAGACAGAACAGGAACGGGCGACAACCCGGGGCGGTGTTCCACAATGAAAAGCAGGCGCGCCGCCCCGTCCTCGAAGGACACTCGGCCTCGCCGAACCGCCGTCACCCGACCATCACCCATCCACCGAGCCGACGGATCACCGATCCGGGTGTTGCTGATCAGCGACGAACCCGCATTGGCCAGTCTGGTCAAAATGTCGCTGCATGACGAAGGTTGGATTGTCCAACTTGCGCGCACTGGCGACGACGCCATCGCGGCACTCGACAGGTTCGGTGCCGACGTGCTCGTGGTCGACATGCCGCTCTGCGACATCGACGTGTCCCACGTCCTGGGGCGGGTCCGTAACGCCGACGTCTACACCCCGATGCTGTTTCTCATCACAGAGGTTGCGGTGAAACAGCGGCGAGCGGCCACCACCCCGGGCGTCGACGACTACCTCGTCAAGCCGTTTAGCCTCGAACAACTCGCCGCCACCCTGCGTTCACTGCTGCACCGTTCCTGGCAGCTGCCTCCCGACGTGGAGACCCTCACCATCGGCGACCTCGTGATCGACGGCATCAGCCGCGACGTCATCTGGGGCGGAGCCACGGTGTCGCTGTCACGCATCGAATTCGAACTGCTGCGCTTTCTCGCGCGCAACCCGGGCCGAGTCGTGAGCCGCGACGAAATCTTGGACCGTGTCTGGAACTACGACGCTGCCATTCGTGCCGAAAACGTCGACGGCGTCATCTTCTGCCTCAGGAGAAAGATCGGCGGCGGCGAACACCCCGTCATCCACACCGTCCGCGGCCAGGGATTTATGTTAGGCGTGCCCGAGCGAGCGGGCGCATTGGACAAATCCGGCCAACAACATCAGGGGGTTCGCCCTCGGCCCACGTGATGATCGACCCACCGCGGTCGCCCACCGCGAGAGAAGTCACCGGTTTGCATACTGAGTCCCGGCGAGGGCTGAGTGACGGCGCACAAGACGACAGCAGTTTCTCAGCTACGCGATGTTAGCGTCTTCGTATTGTGCTTGTAAGCATCTCTCAGCCAAGGCCACTGCGATCGGTTATTGCCCTCGCAGCGTGCCTGTGGCTGTTCGCCGGCGGCCTCGCGGAGTTTGACCACCTGAAGCGGGTGGGGCAAGGCGACGGTGAGCTCACCTCAGCCTCGGTCGTTGGTGCAGCATCAGCGGCGCTGCGCGCCGAGGCTGCGCACGGCGCCGTCGTTTGTGGGTCGATGTGCTCGAGAACGATTGCGGCGGCGGTTCTGCCGCGGTCAGCGCCGGACCTAGCCGTCTCAGCGATGGCGGTCGTAGTGGTGGTGGCCGTTCGCGCAGGTGAAGGCGCCCTCGCGGCAGGGCGGGGTCCACCTGGCAGACGTGCGTTGGTCCTGACAGGTCGAGACCTTCTGACCCGGCTGTGTCTTCAGCGCCGCTGACAGTGTCGCGCGCTGGTGGGCGTTGCCCATCCCGTCGAGTTGTTGCTGCGGAGTAGCGAAACTGCTGCCATCGCGGGTGCGGCGTGTGACAGCCGTCGCCCGGTCGTCCAGTAGTGATCCCGGACGGTATGCACTGCTTGATGGGACTTAAGGGTCGCCGCACCCAGCGCTCACGTCGATCATTGTTTTCGACCAGCCAAGGAGCTTGCGATGTCGTTAGTTGGAAAATTCTTTGCTTTGCGCCGCTGTCGCGGCATTTCGGGAGCAGGCCTTCGGGGTTCACCTCATGGGCAGTCCGGTGATCGCTCAATTCCGTTTCCGTTCGGTCGTGTCCGGAATCCGGTGTAAATAGGGAGCACGGGCGTAGGTTCCGCTTCACGACCTGCAAGTCTGCGAAGAAGGAGTTACGCCCGTGCCTGTTCGAGTATCTGCCACTGACCGTATCC
>NZ_PKEK01000074.1 GCF_002863225.1 Mycobacterium sp.
GCGGTACGCCACCTCGTGGCGCGGGCTATTGGGTTCATACCAACGGTCAACGTTGCACACATATGTGTGCAACGTAAAAGCGCATGCCAACTCCATTGCAGCCGGGAAGCCAGTTGGAAAAATCGACGAAGCCCACACCTACAAAAACCTCGGCCGCACCTGCAACATCGAAGAACTGTCCTGCCCCAACGCCGCGCAACGAGCAGAAGACCTCGCCCTCAAACTCAAAGTGCTGCGCCAACGCCGCCGCGACGAAGCCCTCGCCAAAGGCATTCCCGCCCACCGCGTCATCGAACGAGTCGCCACCTTCGCCACCGGCACACCCATCGCCAACTCCCTGGGCGAACTCTGGGTCATGCAAACCTACCTTCGCCCCGACCTGCTCGCCCAAGCCGGCGTCGCCGACCTCGGCGACTGGGGCGCGGCCTTCACCGCGACCACAACCACCATCGAAGTCAACGCCACCGGAACCAAACTGCGCCCCGTCACCCGAGTCGGAAAATTCACCAACCTGCCCGAGCTGCTGGCCCTGTCCTCGATCTACACCGACGTCGTGACCCGCGACCAGGTCCCGGTCGCGCTGCCCACCCTTCACCTCGGCCAACGGCAAATCATCAGCTTGCAACCCGACATCGAAGTCGTCGACTTCATCACCGACCTCGGCTGGCGCCTCGACAACCTCGACGCCCGACAACCCCAACGGGACAACCAACTCAAAATCAGCACCGATGGCCGCAACGTCTCCCTGGACCCGCGCCTTGCTCACCTCAGCGCACCCCCGCACAGCCGCGCCGCCGCCGTCGCCGAACAAATCATGCGCGTGCACCACCAGTTCGCCGACCGCGCCTACACCCACCCCGACACCCGAGAACCGGCCGGCACCGGTGCCCTGCAAATCGTGTTCTGCGACCGCGGCACACCGTCGAAAGACCCCGGCCAGTTCAGCATCTACCAAGCCGTCAAAGACGAACTCACCCAACGCGGAATGCCCGAAACCGCGATCCGGTTCATCCACGACGCCAAAAACCTTCAAGAACTCAAATCGCTCTTCGCCCAATGCAATAGGGGAGAAGTCTCGGTGCTGATGGGCAGCACCGAGAAAATGGGCACCGGCGTCAACGTCCAGGCCCGCGCCGCCGCGCTCCACCACGTCGATGTGCCCTGGCGGCCCTGCGACCTCGAACAACGCGAAGGACGCATCCTGCGCCAGGGCAACCAAAACCTCGACGGCATCCACATCTTCAACTACGTCACCGAGGGCTCCTACGACACCGTCATGTGGCAAAAAGTTCAAGCCAAAGCCCTGTTCATTGAGCAGATGCACCGCAACGAAATCGTCGACACCGAAATCGAAGACCTCTCCGGGGGCGACATCGGAGCCGCCGCCGCCGAAACCAAAGCCATCGCCACCGGCGACCCTCGCTACCTACGCCAAGTCGAACTCGACGACACCGTCAAACGCCTCAGCGCACTCGACCGCGCCCACACACAATCGGTGCGCAACCGCGACTGGCAGGTCCGCGTCTTAGAGCGCGCCATCCCCAACAAACAGCGCGACATCGAGGAACTCGCGCCCATCGCCGCGATCGCCGCCACCCACGCCGCCAGCGACAACCCGCCACGGCTGACCATCGGCGAGACCACCCACACCCAACGAGTGCCCGCCGCCCAAGCCCTCGCCGAAGCCTGCCGGCGCGCCTACGCCGCCGGAAAGGACCGCGGCGCAAGCCGATTCGAACCGATCGGCGCCACCATCCACGGCGTCGATGTCCTCGCGGCCCGCGACCTCACCCACGACCAACTGCTGCTACGTCTAGCCGTTCCGTCGCGCACCGCCGACATCGACGGCCTCGAACTGCTCTCCACGGGATCCGGGATGGGATCTGACGTCAACGGCCCCAAACAACTCGGCCTGCTGCGCCGCCTGGAAAACCTCTACAACGGGCTTCCCGAACACCTCGCCCGCCTGCAACGCGAGCGCGACCGCGACCAAGCAGAACTCGACGACTTCCTGGCCAACCAGCCCGCCCCCTTCGAGCATGCCGACGAGCTGGCCGCCAAAGACGCCGAACTCAAAGCCCTCACCCTCGAACTGCGCATGGCCGCTGAAAGCCCCGAGGCGAAAGCCAAAGCCGCCCAAGCCGATCAACGGCTCAAAGCGCGGGGCCGCAAGCCCGGTTGGAGCCTGCTGCTCAACCCCACCCCTGCGCTGCTCGAAGAACTCGGCTACCCCACCGCGGATGCCCTCCGCAAAACCGTGCGGGCCCGCGAACGGCTGACCCTCGAACAACACCAGCACGACCGTGACCTCGACGGCCCCGGACACGACCTGTAGCACCACCCCTCCTGTAGTCGATCGCGCCCGGCGGTGTCCGCACCCGGTGGCGACTTTGGGCGAATCTGCTCACCAATAGGCGCGAGCACGGGTTGCGCGGCGTTACCGTGCGGCATGCCTGAAGACACACCGTTAGCGCAGACCCAGGACGACATCCGCGCCGCCCAAGCCCTGCCCGACAGCCCCGATCGGCGAGCCAGGGGAGCGGCTGCTCAGACACGCGCACGTGAGGTGCTGCTCGACCCGGCCAGCACACCCGTGCAAAAGTCCGCCGCCCGGCTGGCATTCAAGCAAGCCCGCGCTCTGGCCGGCGAGCCGGACCGCACCCCCACCACGCGCCACACCGACAACGCCCTGCGGATCGGGCTCGACGTCGTCTAACCGTGGCCGCGTTGAACCCGGATCGCCTTCGTGGTGACTGGTCGGCACCACGTGCGCTCGGCAATACTGTGAACCATGGCGCTTGATGGATTGGTCAGTGAGGCGGGGCGGGCACTCAGTGCCGCCCGCCGGTTGTTCGGGTCCGCACCGGCCGCTGAGGCCATGCCGTCCGCCCACCAGCTCGTCGACGGCCACGACACCGTCGCCCAGACCCGCCAGGCCGCCGCCCGCAGGTGGCAAGGTGGCAGCGAGTCGACCTACATCGAGTCCAGCGGCGAACAGATCCACGCGCTGAAATCCACCGTGGACGCCGATCACCGCTTGAGCCCGGCGCTCGCCGACGCGAGCCACGCGGCGACTGAGGGCGGCAAAGATATGGACCGGCTTATCGCGCAAACCCGTAGCGGTGTCGCGCAATTGGCGCCGGGCACTCACACCGCCGGCGGCCAACAAGCCCTCGCCGAGTATCTGCACGGCCAACTCAGCCAAGCCAAAGGCGTCCTGCAGAATTTCACCCAACGCGACGCTGACATCGCCGACACCATCGAGTCCGCCGACTATGTCACCGGCAACGGGGGAACCAAGCAGTCCCCGCCCGCGACTCCGCTGGACTCCGATAAGTGGAAGCCGGGCGACAAACGCCACATGCCCTACATCGCCGGGCCCGGTGGCCTCGGCCCCGCGAACCCGTGGGGGGAGCCCGGGTGGCTCGAAATCGGTTCGCAGTCAGGTAATTTCGTGCGGTCCGACGAGCTGCCGCACGTCAAGGTGCGGGAGCCCGGGGCGCTGGGCCCACCTACCGCGTCTGACGAACACGGCAACCCTGACCCCTACATCGAACTCGGGCCGAACACCGGTGTGTGGGCTCCGCGATCGGATTTCCCCGGCGCGAAGTTCTATGCGCCGGGATCGAGTGATAAACCGCCGTATGGGTGGGAAGAATTTCTGCCCGGATCAGGGATTTACCTGTGGCACGGCGACCTGCTGCCCGAGCCGAACGCCCCCCGGCACAACCCGGATCCTGGCACCTACCCGCAATCCGGGCACTAATGCTCGTTCCCTGGTGTGTTGCAGCAGGCGCTCTGCATCAGGACAACATCGATGGCAGGCGTCCGTGAGGCCCGCCAGAGTGCTGGTGCCAAGTTGTCTACGTCCACGGTGGTGCCAACCCGGGGACACCTGGTGAGCGATGCACGATCACCGGGGCGGAGGGGTGAAGGCCTCGCGCAGGAGGCTGACCGCCGCCGCGGCGGTGGTGACGCCCAGGCCGACGTTGTGGGTTGTGTAGCCGACCGCCGCGCCGGCGGCGACGGCCGTGATGGTGCGCGCGATCGAGCCGGCGCGGCCGCGCCATCCAGAGTCGGGACTGGGGGTGGTGTCGTGCTGCTCGGTCATCCTCGGTGAGGTTCCTTCCGTGAAACGTGGTGACCTGTACGATTCCGAATTTTTGACCCGATCTCACCCCCACAAAGGGACCGAGATGGCGGGTATTAAAGGCCCGCGTTGGCGGGATAAGTGACAGTTACCTCTACCTCTGACGCTTGACCCGCTAACTCGGTACCCGCTAACTCAGTACATTGGTTTTTGTGAGCACCCCACCGGACAGCAGCAAGCCCACGTGGACCGTGGGCTTCCCCGCCCTCGTGCGCGAGATGGAGCCGCCGTCGCGCGAATCGGCCTACCTCAGCAAGGCCGAGAAGAACCTCCACGCAAGCAGGGAAAGCCGCCTCGTCCACCTCCGCAACGCGGTCACCAGGAACGCCATCGACCGCGCAACCGAACGACTCAGCGATATGGCGCATCCTGACCGCGACTACGTCGTCATCCGCACCCCGTTCATCTACGGCCGGCACCTACTGCCCAACCCGCCCACCCCCTACATGGATGGCGGTGCAGACTTCGCCACCATCTCGCCGCCGCTGACCCGCGTGCTCCGTCGCAAAAATCAGCACGCAATCGCGCTGTACCTCACGCTGCTGTTCGTCCGGCAGGTACACGTCTTCCGCGCCGGCAATCCAGCCGCCGCTGGCCCACGGCGCCGCAAGGCTGTCTTTAACCTCGACGGCTCGTTCTCAGAGGCCTCATTGATCGGATTGCCCAGCTTTGACCGCCGCAACCAACGCCGCGTCTTCAACCGCGCACTCGACGCCCTGGAGAAGGCCGAACTGGTCGACCTCGGGCGCAGCGGCCAGCGCTACGCCACCTACACGCTTAACTGCGAGGACGGATCCGGCCACGCCTACACCGTCCCGGCCGGCGATCCTGACGTCCCCCAGCACCTCTGCTTGCCCACCGAGTTCTTCACCGCCGGTTGGCCAATGATCCTCACCCCGTCGGAGATGGCCACCTTCCTGGCCATCTGCCACTACGCCGACCGCCGGCTCCCGCGTAACCCGGACGGGGAGACCCCGCGCCGCATCTACCTCGCCAAGTCCGAACGCGACAACCACCTCGGCCTCTCAGACGAGGCCTACGAGAGCATCCACCAGCTCGCCGAATTCGGCCTCATCGACGTCCACGATCCGGTGGAGGGCCGACGCCGCGGCCGCATCTCGCCCGAACTCACCGGCGGCAAGCGCCCCGACCCCTACCTCCTCGACCCGACCGTGCTCGGCGGATTCCCGTCACACGAACGCGTTTTCAACCTCGACGCCTTCAAACAGCCCGCCATCGAGACCGCGATCGACCGCCTCAACCAGCCCCTCCCGCGCTACGCCATGTGGTCTGGCACCTCCCGCAAGCGAGACGCCGACGCTCAGAACGCCGAATAGGTCCCGGCCTAGCACGGGAGATCGTGATTATGTGCGCTCGGCTGTGCCGGCGTCACGCGCCTGGCGGCGCTGATCCTCTTCAAACATCGACACCGGGCCGCGGTTACGGATGCGGCAATGCGGGCCGGGCTGGGGCGCGTAAACCGTTGCCCCACAGTGACATTGCCAAGTCGTATGGTAGCCGTTGCAGGTGCACCATGCTGAGCTGACCGACCAACCGGGGTCGCTATACGGATGCAAGTCAGGACAACACGTCGGCGGGACAACCACCCAGCCGCGCTCCGTGCGTACCAGGTCGCCGACGAAGTGATTCGGAAACTCGTCCCGCCGCCGCCCTGACGCCACGGCGTCACAACCCCAATAGTCGAAGCCGGCGGCTGCTCCCACTCATGAGATCCGATCATACGTTCGATTGATAGTCGGTCAGCGCCCCGGCCCTGACGTTATGGGCCAGGCATACCGACGAGCGATGAATCGGTGGTCCCAAGCGTGCGGTTCGGGCCCATCAGCGGGATGCCGTGATTTGGCCTGCATACCCCTTTAGGAGGCTTTCTGTTGCTGCTGGCGGATCTCGTCGATGAGGCTGCGCAGCGTTCGGGTCTTTAGCTCGTGGACGGAATCGGTGAGATAGTGCTGGTTGACCCGCTCGCGGAGTTGGATAGCTTCGGTGAGGCGGTCGACTTCCATCGCGCCGCGCCACTGCGCAGGTCTGGCGAGCATCGCTGCGACTTCGTGGGCGCGTGCGTGCAGGTAGTGGACTCGGCGGTCGTCCAGGGGTCCGGTCACGCTATTGCGGCATGACCCGATACGGCACCCGATACGAGTCCGAATGTCGGTGTTACCCAGAAGTTCTCGCGCCGCTTTGGCGGGAACGGTGGCCCCCAGCCGTGGTAGGTAGACGCCGGCTGTGGCACCCCCGCTTTGGTCCTTCTCCGGGTCGGGTTCCCGCCGGTAGCGGGCAATCGTCTGCGCATGATTGACCTTCTCGAGCAGGCCGACACCGACGGAGTAGGCATCTGCGTGGCCTAGGGCCAGTGCGGCTTGGCCGATGTTCCCAGACAGGCCGAGAGTGACGTTGATACCGCGCTCACGAAACTCGTCAAGGAAGCTGAAAGCTTTGCGGATCTTCCGGATACCTTCATCGTCGCCGCCAAAGGGGGAGAGGCGGACCTCGATGGCGTGGATACCGGCGCCAGCATATTCAGCGGGCAGATTCACCGAGAGGTGACCAAGCATCGTTGTCGGAATCGTGACGACGGCGCGGGTGGCCTTCGTGCTCGACAGCCGGGTGCGTTCGGCGAGGTCGATATTGAGGTGGGCAGTCCGGTCGTCGGTCACGTAAAAGTGCGGAGCGGTGATATGCGTGACGACAGAAGGGTGAGAGGCGAGGGTCTTCTCGACGAGGCTCTGGCGCGCCCGTGCATCGGTGGACAGCGCATCGGTGCTGTAGGGCTCTCCGGTCCACAGCGGGTACTTGTCGAGCCCGTGGCCGGCGACCGTGAGCCGCTCGGAACCCGTCTCCCAGTAGACGTCGAGGCCGCCATCTGCGGCCGCGGCCGCAGCATCGCGCTGATGTCGGGCCGCTTTGGTGTCGAGTGTGATCGCCGCAGTACCAGCGTGTTCGCGCGAAAGAAAGTCTTCGACCGGCTTGTGGTCGCCTGGTCCGAGACGAAACTGAATGCCCATCGTCGTTGAGTTCCTCTCGCGTTGAGGGCTAGTTCCATGTCATACTACATGACATAATGGATGACAAAAGGAAGACAGGCCCATGGCTGTGAATGCGCTCGCCGCGACGGTTTCCGGCGCCATCGACCGTCTGGGGCTGACATATGAGGAGGTCGGGGAGATCGTCGATGCGTCGCCGCGCTCCGTGGCGCGGTGGACTGCAGGTCAGGTGGTCCCGCAACGGCTCAACAAGCAGCGCCTGATCGAGCTGGCCTACGTTGCCGACGCGCTCGCCGAAGTACTTCCGCGCGACCAAGCGAATATGTGGATGTTCGCGCCGAATCGACTACTGAAGCACCGTAAGCCAGCCGACCTTGTGCGGGACGGTGAATATCAGCGTGTCTTAGCCCTCATAGACGCCATGGCTGAAGGGGTATTCGTGTGAGCCAAGCCCTCGACGAGGGGCTTGTTCAGCGCGTCGACGCTCGCGGTACGACGGCCTGGTCCGCAGAATGCTTCCGTTACACCGCCGCTCATAGAGACCCTCTATCGGGTGAGGGAGCACGTAGGTTCGGAGGCAGATGGAATCCGGCTCTGCTATTCCCGGCCATCTACCTGGCTGATTCCGCGCGGGCGTGCATGGTCGAAGTCGAGCGTGCCGCCGACGCGGCATCGACCACAGCAGAGAAGATGCTCGAAGCGGCGTATCGACTACACACCATCGACGTGGCGGACCTGGCTGTCCTAGACCTTCGGACACCCGCAGCTCAGGACGCTGTCGGGCTCGAGATCGACGATATCTTCGGAGATGACTGGGCGGCGTGCCAGGCCGTCGGACATGCGGCTTGGTTTCTGCACATGCAAGGAGTGTTGGCACCCGCCGCAGGCGGTGTCGGCCTGGTGATCACCGCATATGAGCAACGCACGCGGCCAGGCCAGATCGCGATACGCGCCAGCGCCAATCTAACGCCGGCGATGTACCGAACCCTGCGAGCATCTTGACCGCACCGAACAGTCCCCCGATGCCGCACAAGCCCGCTGGCGCGCCGTCAACGCCCCACACCTGGTCCCCTGGTCCGTGCCGGCGCCGTGTTCCACAAAGGCACTTGCTATCAACCGGTCATCGCACCATGGGATTGACCCCTGAGGGTGGACATCCGACTGGTAATCGCAAGACCGAGTTACCTCAGTTTGGATGACAGCCGCCCCAGAAGCTCGCGCAAGATTTTTTCAGTTGGCCCGTGGCGGCGGCATCTACGGACGTGCTGGACTTGAGCGGTGAATTTCTCTGGCGTTGAACGTCCTGATCCCATTCGACCGTTGTTTCTGGCGCTGGTTGAAGCAGTCTCCGGTGCGGCACGCAGTCAGGCGACGGACCTGCTGAAGCGCTACGACGTCCTCATGCGCGCCAGCGAGTCCTGGCGTTCCAGTGGGCCTGGTGCGTTGCGATGGTTGGCCGCCGTCGACGAGCTGCTGGCGGACGGGGAGCATATCTTCGTTACCGTGCGAGCGGTCGGCACGTAACAGAGGGTTCCGCGCATCGCTAGTTGGCCGTGCCCCAGATACGTTGAGAATGCCCCAGATGCAGTGATAACGGACATCAATTCGGGCCGTTGTGAGTTGTAACGCAAACGCCGGAAGCAGGGGCGAGCCGGGGGTCAACCCGATGCAATCCGTCACGTGACACATCTCATGCCCGGTGGCCGATCGCGGCCACCTATGCGGTGTTGCGTCAATGTTGAACCGCGGCTCCGATCCGACAGCAGTGCTCGGTCCACTACGTTCGACTATTCGTCCAGGTCTGTTGCACGACTTTCGATAAGGCCGTATAGCGGGTTTTCGAGCCGCAGCGGCGCGGTTCTCGGTGCCGGCGCCGTCAAGGTAGGCCCCGGTTGGTCGTGGAGACGCGGCGTGCTGAGCGAGGGGCAAGACCCTTTTCCGAGAGCTCCCTGAGTCGCACCAATTCCGGATTCGGTTCGCGAATCGCAACGGGCGGCGGCTGGTTGTGGTTACTCATTCATTGCGGCACGGGAGACTTCGATAGCTATGGCGAAGATGCCCCCAAAGAACAGAACTGCCATCACCGGAACCAGCGCTAGCGGGAGTGTCACGTGGTTGATCATTGCCATGATGGAGATCCCTAGTACTACACCCTCTGCTGCTCCACCGATAACCAGCACAGCGGGTCTCATTGTCGCCATTACCCCTTGCCTCGCTTCCTCGTACGTGTCTTGGACTGTGAACTCAGGGGAGTGCTATCCGCAGAGCTTTACTGATTTCCTGCATTGTCGGCGGCGAGAGGGAGCCGAGCGATGTGGTGAGTTCATCGTGGTAGAGCTGCACGATGTCGTCGACCAGGACGAATCCGGCGAGAGGATCGGCGGCGGCCAATGGCACGACTGTGGGTACGTGCGCATTTTTGCTCGTCGTCGTGATCCGAGCCGCCAAGACCGTGTCCAGGTTCCTGTTCCGCGAATTGTTACTGAGGATGACCCAGGGTTTCGAGCCGTGCCCGAGGTCCACGCGGTATGCCTGGCCCCGCATCCCGCGATTCACAGACCAGCCTCGGTCCTGCGCGCGTAGCGGTCCCGTGCTTCCCGCCGCTCGGCGCGGGCAGGTTCGCTGTTGAATTCAGGGGCCAGTTGGGCGTATCCGGCGTCGAGGACGCGTTCACGGAGCGCTTCAGCCCCGGCCTGAAGCAATGCGCGCAGCGCGCTGGCTTCCGATTTGATATTGCTCTCGCCTCGTTGATTGGCCCATTGGCGCAGCGCCTCGAATGAGGCGGAACCCTCGGTGAGGTAGGGCGCGAGCACCGCCTCATCGGCGTCTTTAAGGATCAAGCTCACTCGCTTACTCATGACGCCAGTTTACACTAGAACTCGGTGTAATAACGAGTGCATTAGCTGGTGCACCGCGGGATCGAAAGACTCTGGCTTTGAGGTACCTTCGCCGGAATTCAAATCCAAACAACCGAGCCGGACTCGCGGCGAGTAGCGTTGCGCTGCAATGCAATAAGTCGAATACAGCTCGGTCGTCCGGTTTAGCGGGGGAGAGCGAGGCGCCCGTGAAACTTTTGCCGATGCGCCGGCAACTTCTCCCCGATCTTTACGAGGGAGGGCAGCCTGGCTCAGCTAGCAGGTGGTGCCTGGGTGACATCGACGACAGCCGAGGTGGTCAGGTAGTCGCCGTCCTCGCCGATGAAGTCGACGGCTTGCACCTGCAGGATCTGAACCACTCGGGGTCTCCGCGGTTGTGATGTCGGAGCACTTCTGGGTCTTCATCAAGCCCACAGTCGAGCGCGAATTTCGCCCCGCTCACAGGGCCGGTTTTTGGTCAGGATATGGCCACACGTCCAAGCGGCGATTACCGCTGAAACCCGATGGGCCACGGTGCAGATCCCCGGGGCCATAGGTAGCCCCTTCGAGCCACCGCCCCCTCTGGTTGGGCGAGACCGCGCGAATACAACCGAATTGTGGATGTAGGTCGCCGCTGCGGCGGATCTGGCGCGCGGTTCATGGCGTGTTACCGCGACGGTACAGGGTAGGGGAGGGAGAATTCCGAAAACCATTGAGGCGGATTCATATTCACGCCGCCAAGGTCGGACCGTCCGTGTTTGGCTGCGTCGTAGAGCATGAGGACGTCGTTGTCCTGGAAGAGGTTTTCGAATAAGTCACCCCAGCCGTGTTGGCGTGCAGGGTCGTCGGGCCAAGCGAAAAGCTGCTGGGGCGGACAGCCGGCGTCCGCAGCGGCGCGGCGCAGGATGAGGTGCAGCATCATTTCTTCTCCGGTGCAGCGGGGGACCGGCGCCCCCCACCGGCGGGTGTCACCGGCCAGCACCTCAGCGGCATTGGCCAGTTGGTAGCGCCACAATCGGCTTTGTGTGAACGTCTGCGGGGGCAATGAGCCCAGGACCGCGAACTCGCGCTGGTTGGCAGCGTCGATTGGTGCGGTGTCGAGCTGGTCGGCCTCGGCTCGGATCGCGATGGCAAGTTGTTCTGCCGCGGCGACGATGTGGCACCGGCGCGGACCAACCGTTGCGATGATCTCTAGAAACTCGGCGTCGAGATCATCCATGGCTTCTCGCGTCCGCGAGTTGGGCCCAGCGTTGATGTGCCGATTGCGCGGTGATGCCCACCTTCGCGCCGATTTTTGCCCACGAGAGGCCCGCGTCGCGGGCTTTGAGTACCGCGACATCCAACTGCTGCTCGGCGGCGCGAACGCTGGCGGCGGCGCCGGCGACAGCACCCGCGGCGGCCAGGTCGTCGATGTGTTCGCGCCGCCACAGATCCCGGGCAACGTCTTCGATATCGTTCGTGTACATCACGTCAGGTACATCGTCGTCGGCGACGTAGATCCGAAAGGATGCCGGGTCGTGCTGCAGGGGCGAGGGCACGCGGGTCCAGAGCTGTTGGCTTATCCAGAGATTCGGGCGGCGTTGATTCGCGTGGAGATAGCAGTCGCAGACCACCCGCCACCCGATCACCTCGCCCGCCGGACGACTGCGGTACGAGCCGTCATCGAGCTGCTCAACAGCGCTGCGCTCATCGTCCCAGGCGCCGATTCCGCGATCGCCGTTATCGAACTCGGGCGCCAGATAGCCCTCATGCCACTCGTCGTGCCCGACGACCTCGCTTTCATACGTCCATCCCATGGGACGCAGCGTACCACCACCGGCATCAGCCAATCCTGATGCTAGTAGATACTGCCATCAGGCACCGCTGACATAGGGTAGCTACTCGGCGACACGTTGGGCACAACGTCTCACAGCCGGGGGCGACTACGGGTCGATAAGGCGGTATAGCGGATTTCGGGCCGCCGCGGCGCGGTTCTCGGTGCCTGCGCCGTCGACGTAGCGCTGCGATGTCGCCATCGACTCATGTCCCAGCAGCTTCATCAGCGCATAGACACTCACATCGCAATTGGCCAGCTCTGTAGCGAACGTATGCCTGAGCCCGTGCACTAAGGCGCCATGTGCGCGTTGACTGTTCAAGCCGGCCTTCTTAAACGCCCGAAGCACCCGGTATTGCAGCACGCCGCGGGTGATCCGATCACCGTCGCTGCCGACGAACAGGGCAGCGGTCACCGGCCACGCCCCGAGCCCGGTGCTCGCGCCTCGACGCTTCGTGTCGGCGGGGAATCGGACTGCCCGGGAGTCCAAATAGCATTCCAAAACCTCGATTAACCCCTCTTCCACCGGGATTCGGCGATCCTTGTTGCCCTTGCCGCGCACGTGGATCACACCGCCCTCGGTGGTGGTGCGGATGTCGCCGATGTTGGCGCGAAGCAGCTCGTCGGCCCGCAATCCCGCCAGCACCGCAGTCAACACCAGGGCCGCGTCGCGTTCGGGCCAATCGCTGCGGCGCTGCGAACCGCTGTCGGCGTCAATCGCCGCCAGCAGCCCCGACACCATCTCGGCGCCAAGTCCCTTCGGCAGCGACTTGGGGACTTTGGGGCGACCGATCAGTGCCATCGGGTTGGCTTGGATAAGTTCATTGGTGTATAGGAAGGCGCACAACGTGTTCCATGTCGACCAGCAGCGCCTGATCGAGGAGGCCTCGTGGGTGTCGGCGTAGGTGGCGAATGCCGCCCGCATCGCCTCCTTCGTGATGGCGGCGGGTGTTAGCTCGCCGATCTGTGCGCGGGCGCCGGCCAAGAGCTCGGCGATCGCGGCAAAGTCCTGTCGGTATGCCTTGGCCGTGTGCGGCGAGGGCTTGCGAACCGCGCGATCGGCCAGAAACGCCGAGAACCACTGCGGGTAAGCCGATTCCGAGGTCGAGCCTTCAACCGATCTACGAGGAGTCTTCGCCATGCACCCAATATCGCATGGATATCCGCAGTTATCCACGAACAAGTCCGCCATTTTCATCAGATGAATCACAGATGCCGGGCCGGCGTCGATTGGCGCCACTGTGGTGTGGTGGCTAAAGCCCTTGTTGGTCTGTGGGTTTGGGCTCAGTGGTGGTAGGTGGGGGAGTGCCCGTCTGCGGGATGGGGCTGTCACGCCGGGCCGAGTCGTGTCAAGGTGATGCGGCTACCTGGGCAGATGTGGCAATGATTCATTCAATCATTCAATGAGTGAGACAGCCTCGAGGCCGTTTTGCCTGTCGATCTGAGCGGTCGCGCGTGTATGTGGTCGGCAGCACTGTGCGATACCTTGGGCTGCGGCGTGGAGGACCTGGTGACCGTGACCGCCAGCGATGTCCGTCGACGCAAAGCGTCGTCGGGCTCGCAGCCCGCACCCAAGCCCAACGTCGTCGAACTCAACAAGGCGGTGCGGCCTCGCCGAGCCAGGGCCCTCTCTGTCAACCTTGAGTGAGACACTTCGACCCGAAATGTTTACTGAGCCTGAGGGCGAGTACGGAGAGAACGAGGTTGAGCAACAACGGCAACAACGGTGCCCTTACCCGGCGTCGGAAATCGTCGATCGCGGTGGAGGACGTGCCTGATCCACAGGTGCCGGAGCGGGCGCAGCGGCGCACGTTCACCGCCAAGTACAAGCTGGCGATCCTGGAGGAGGACGAGCGCGCCGAACGCACGGAGCGGGGCGCGATCCTGCGGCGGGAGAACCTGTATTCGTCGCTGTTGACCGAATGGCGCCAGCAACGTGATCGAGGCGCGCTTGAGGCGTTGTCGTCGCGGCGTGGCCCCAAGCCGGGCAAGCCCGCCGCTCAGGCCGCTGAGGCCGAGATCGCCCGGCTGCGCGCCGAGTTGGACACCGCGCGAGAGGTGATCCGCGTGCAGGGGGAACTGTCCGCGCTCTTGGAGAGGCTCTCGGCCGACAGCGCGGCAATGGCCGAGAGCGACAGCGGGCACTGAGGATGATCGATACCAGGATTGAGGAGCTGGCCCCGTTGATCGGGATCCGCGCGGCCTGTGCGGCGACTGGCCGTGCGCCCGCCTCCTATTACCGCGCCCACTTCAAGCCGTCGTCGGTGCAATCGGATACGTTCACTACCGCGCAGACGCAGGAGGTTTCACCGCCGCTACGGCGGGAAAGCACGCAGCCGCGGGCGCTGAGCGTGGCCGAGCGTGAGCATGTACTGGCGGTGCTGAACTGCGAGCGGTTCGCCGACATGGCGCCAGCGGCGGTGTATGCCACGCTGCTCGACGAGGGCGTCTACCTGTGCAGCGAGTCGACGATGTATCGGCTGCTGCGCGAGGCAGGCCAGACCGGCGATCGTCGCCGGCAGGCTAGCCACCCCGCCAGTGTGAAGCCGGAACTGGTTGCTTACCAGCCGAATTCGGTGTGGTCGTGGGACATCACCAAGATGCACGGCCCGGCGAAGTGGACGTACTACTACCTCTATGTGATCCTCGACATCTTCTCCCGCTATGTGGTCGGATGGATGGTGGCCTCGCGTGAGTCGAAGATCCTGGCGGAACGGCTGATCGCGCAAACCCTTGCCGCTCAGCACATCACTGCCGCCCAGCTGATCCTGCACGCCGACCGCGGCTCGTCGATGAGCTCCAAGCCGGTGGCGCTGTTGCTGGCCGATCTCGGGGTCACCAAATCGCACTCACGTCCGCATACCAGCAACGACAACCCGTTCTCCGAGGCCCACTTCAAGACCCTGAAGTACCGGCCCGACTTCCCGGAACGCTTCGAGTCGATCGAGGCCGCCCGGGTGTACTGCGACCGGTTCTTCCGTTGGTACAACCATGAACACAAACACTCCGGCATCGGGCTGCATGTGCCCGCCGACGTGCACTACGGTCGCGCCGACGAGATCCGCCGGCACCGAGCCACCGTGCTCGACGCCGCCTACCGCATCCATCCCGAGCGCTTCGCCCGCAAGTCACCCGAACCGCCCGCCCTGCCGATCTTCAGCGCCATCAACCCACCATCGAAGGAGGAAGAACCGACTCGCTAAACCACCGAAAATCGTGTCTCAGAAATGTTGACAGGTTCCGCATCTGGCGTGTCTGCGGGATTGTGGGCTGGTCGCGGCACGTCCGGTCGGGCGGTCCTCGGTGTATGCCCTGGCCCAGCCTGCGCTCACGGATCTGCTCTCGGCGGCGGAGACGGTGCTAGCCGACACCGGTAACGCCGTTGCGTTGTGTCCCACTTACGGTGCAGCCCAGGCAGATTCGTGACCGAACCCTCACCTCTTACGTCGTTGGGCATCAACACCGAACCCGGCTGCGCGGACGACTGCTGCACTGCGAGTGCCCCGCTGCCTGCGGCGCGGGATGCGAACTGGCACCGGGCCGCCGCGCAGGCCCGCCTGTTGGTCTGGGTGTCGATGGTGTGGATGGGCGCTGAGGGCGCGATCGGGCTGTGGCAGGGCTTCACGGTCGGGTCGATCGCCCTGATCGGCTGGGCGTTGGGCAGTGCAGTCGAAGGTCTCGCCAGTGTCATCGTGGTGTGGCGCTTCACCGGGGAGCGGACCCTGTCCGATACCGCGGAACGCCGCGCTCAGCAGGCTGTCGCGGTCAGCTTCTGGCTGCTAGCACCCTATGTCGCGGTCGAGTCGGTGCGTGACCTGCTCAACTGGCACCGCGCCGAAGCCACCATGCTGGGAATGGTGCTGGCTGCGTCCAGCCTGGTAGTGATGCCGCTGCTGGGATATGCCAAGCAGCGTCTCGGCGCCCGCCTGGATTCGGGGGCGACCGCGGGTGAGGGTATCCAGAACTATCTGTGTGCCGCGCAGGCCGGCGCGGTGCTGCTCAGCCTGGCGGTGACCGCCGCCTGGGCCAGCGGCTGGTGGCTCGATCCGGTCATCGGCCTGGCGATCGCCGCTTGGTCGGTGTGGGAAGGGATTCAAGCCTGGCGCGGTGATGACTGCTGCTGAAGTCAACGCTGTCCCGACGCCCTGCCGCGAACCTCACGGCTCTCACAGTGGGTGCGCCGCCGAGGTTGTCATTGAGGGCAGCGTTGTGCGGTCGAGGGTGGTGAAGCCGAGGGCGTCGAGGAAGCAGCCGAGACCACCGTGGTGACCGTGCTCGGTGAGGAACTGGCGCAGCTCGCCGTGCACCATCGGGCTGGCCTGGCGGAGGAACTGTTCGCAGAGTGCGAGCAGCTCCGTGGTGATCTGTTCTGGCGCAACGCCGATCCCGACGTCGGGATCGGCGAGATCGGGGGCGTCAGCGGGACGGAACTCGTAGTGCATTGGGATCACCTTTCGGGTGTTGGTGGATCAGGTGCTGGCCCGGGTGGCGCGGGCATGGGCCAGACGGTAGGACTCGGTGCCGGTCTCAATGATGTTGCCCGCGAACGTCAAACGATCGACAATCGCCGCGCACAGCCGCGGATCGGTGAAGGTCTTCGTCCAGCCAGAGAACGACTCGTTGCTCGCGATCGCGACGCTGGCAGTTTCCTCCCGCTCGGTAAGAACCTGGAACAGCATCTCCGCGCCACGACGATCGAGTTGCATGTAGCCCAGCTCATCGATGCAGAGCAGATCCACCCGGCCGTAACGGGCGATGGTCTTGGCGAGTTGGCGTTCGTCCGCGGCCTCGACGAGTTCGTTGACCAGTTTGGTGGCCAGGGTGTAGCGGACCCGGAAACCGTCTTGGGCTGCCGCAGTGCCCAACCCGATCAGCAGGTGCGTCTTGCCGGTGCCCGAATCACCAATCAAACACAACGGCTCGCCCTTCTTGATCCACTCGCAGCGGGCCAGGGTGTGGATGGTGGCCGCGTTGATGGCCGGGTTCGCGTCGTAATCGAAGTCAGCGAGCCACTTCTCGCGGGGAAACCCCGCCGCACGGACCCGGCGCACCGTGCGGCGCCGGTCCCGGTCGTCACACTCGGCCAGCAGCAGCTCAGCGAGAAATCCGCGGTAGGTCAGCTGCTCGCGTTCGGCGGCATCGGCGATCTCGGTGAAGCGGGATCGGATAGTGGGCAACCGCAACGAGCGACACGCCTGATCGACCGCGGCGTCGGCGGCCTGCTCGGTCATCGCCCGACGCTTGCGGGTGGACAGGCCCGTCATGACACCTCCGACCCTTCAGCCGGGGTGGTCTGCTGCGCGGTGCGCCGCGTCAACAGCTCGTCGTAGGCGGTCACCGTGGGCAGCGGTCGGGTGTCGGCGGGCAGCCCGGCGATCACTGCGGCCGGGTCGCCCAACCGTCGCTCGGTCAGGCTGATCACCCGCTGAGCCGGCGCCCGCACCGGCACCGATTCGACGTCGTCCTGGGATGAAAAGCCCTGAAATGGGCGGTGTTCGGCGATCCGGCGGGCTTCGACAGCCACCACGTCGGCGCGGGCGGCACCGATGCCGGTCGCCGCTGCCAATCCGTCGACCACATCGGCGTGGGTCAGGTGGCGGTGCAACAGCAGCACCTCGACCAGCTCACGGGTCCCAGCGCCATCACCGTGAGCACGTCGCGCCGCGGCCCAGAACGCTTCGTGCTCGGCGGTGAACACCCCGGACTTACGGGCCTGGGCCAGCGCGGTGGCCCCGGCCAAGGCGCCGGGCTTGCGCTGCAGGATCTCCAGATAGTGATCCAGCACCACCGTGGTCGAGCCCTTCACCGTCGAGCGTTCGTGGCGGGCCACCTCGGTTCGGCGGTCGAACGCGATGACCTCATCGGCGCTGAGCAGCACCCGGATCCGGCGGCCGATGAACCGGGCCGGCACCGAATAGGTGGACTGGCGCACCGTGATCCGGGCGTAGCGATCCACCAACGGCTCCAAGCTCAACCCGGTCTGGAACACCTCGCTCGGCAGCGGCCGCAGCAGCGGCGCCTCCAGGGCGAAGTCTTGCCCGACGGTGCGGACCCGGTTGGTGATCCGCCGATGACCATCAGCGGCGTCGGCGGCCACCAAGCGGGCGTTGAGTTCGGCCAAGCTGTCGACCTTGGGCACCGGAACGAGATGGGTGCGCCGGAACCGGCCGCCCTCTCCTTCCACCCCGCCCTTCTCATGGGCCCCGCCGACCCCCGGCTGGCAGTAGAACGCGTCAAAGCCCATGTGCGACCGGAACAGGATCCATCGGTCGGACTCAGACCGGTTGCGGCCGAACAGGACTCGCGACACTGCCGATTTGAGGTTGTCGTAGCGGATCTTGTCGAACGGTACCCCGCCCAGCTCGGAGAACGCATGCTGATGGCCGTCGAGGAACGCCTCCTGACCCTGCGTGCCGAACGCTTTGTGCACCGCCCGGCCGCTACACGACAGCCGCAACGTGAACAGGAACACCTTCGTGCGCACCCCACACAAATCGATCCACAAATCGGCGAAATCGACCTCGGCTTCAGCCCCCGGCAGGTGCGTCTGCGGGACGAAGCCGCCCTCGGCAGCCCGACCGGCCTCCGCGGCGATCTCGGGCCGCCGCTTGGCGACGTAGTCGCGCACCGAGGAATAGGACACCTCGAGCTGATGCTCATCGACCAGCCGGGCCAGCACCCGCCGCGCGGTGTGACGCTGCTTGCGAGGCGCATCCAGATCCTCGCGCAGCATGCCGTCGATCAACGGCTTGGCCCCGTCCAACCGCGGCGCCGGGAAACTCCGCCGTTTCCGTGGCGGCGGCGTCGGTGAGGCCAACGCCTGGCGCACCGTCCGCCGATGCACCCCATGCCGCGTCGCCAACTCCCGGATCCCTAGGTCCTCCCGGCGGGCATCGCGGCGGATCGCTTCATACAGTTCCACCCTCGACCCCAAGCCGGCCCCCAACATCCGTGGTTGCTAACAGGGCGGATTCAATCGGTCCTCGCAACACCGGCTTGGTGAAGCGAGTGTAGGTGTTCGGCGAAGGCTTCGGCAGGGGTTCGCCAGCCGAGGGTCTTACGAGGTCGTGTGTTGAGGGTATGGGCGATGGCGGTGATGTCGTCGGCGTCCCATCGGGACAGGTCGGTTCCCTTCGGGAAGTATTGGCGCAACAAGCCATTGGTGTTCTCATTGGTGCCGCGCTGCCATGGGCTCTTCGGATCAGCGAAGTACACCTTGACACCGGAGGCGATGGAGAACTGGGCATGCGCCGACAACTCCTTGCCTCGGTCCCACGTCAACGACCGGCGCAGCTGCGCAGGCAGTGTGGTGATCGTCTGCTCCAAAGCATTCGCCATCGTGACCGCGCCGTACCCAGCCAGAGCTGGCCCGTTCTTGGTCCGCGGAATCACCCCATAGCCGACTTCACGCGGAAGGTGGATCAGCATGGTGAATCGGCTGGTGCGCTCCACCAGGGTGCCGATCGCGCTGCGCTGCAACCCAATCAGAAGATCGCCCTCCCAATGACCCGGTACGGCGCGATCGGCGACCTCCGGTGGGCGTTGGCTGATCAACGTCTCGGGCGTGACGTGCGCCCAGGCCTTCTGCCGGGTTCGCGCCCGCGGCACCCGCAGCGCCCGGCCCCGGCGTAGGCAGCTGACCAGATCGCGTTTGAGCGCGCCACGGCTTTCGACGTAGAGCGCTTGGTAGATGGCTTCGTGGCTGATCCGCATGGTCTCATCATCGGGGAAATCCACGGGCAACCGCCGGGCGATCTGTTCAGGACTCCACGCCTGAACCCAGGCCCGATCACCCCGGTGGGGCTTGTTGCGGCCTTTCCACACCGTGTTGGCGGGCCCGGTCACGACCTGGCCATCAGCACTGCGTATGACTCCAGAGAGCTTGTCCTGGACGTACTGGCGCAGCCGCTTGTTGGTGACCAGCTTGGCTGTCTTCGGACGCCGAGCCCGCCGTTCGGCATGCCACTGAGCGGTCGAGGCCCTGTAATCCAGCCGATACGTACGGGTCGAGGCATTACGGCGCAACTCACGCGAGACGGTCGATGGTGCCCGCTTCAGCCGCCGTGCAATCTCACGCACGCTGGCACCCTGGGCGCGCCATAAGGCGATGCTTTCACGCTCATCCGAGGACAGGTACCGACCGGAAACAGATTCTGGCAGTTGTGGATTCACGCCGCCAGCATGGCGGAACCACCGGAATCCGACCGGCGACGACACGCCCGCTTGGGCCGCGGCGTCCTCGGTCATCGCCCCCGCAGCAATAGCTGCCCAGAACCGGACCCGGTCCTGACGCCAGGCCACCGTGGGTCGACCTGGTGAGGGAATCTGCCCCCGATAGCCGCGAACCTCCAACTGTCGCTTCCCGTACCCCATCGCACACCTCCGAGAAATCGAGGTGTTGCGACGACCAGTCGAATCCGCCCAGCATTCCGCCGGAGCGACCGGGAGGGGCCCAACTTGCCCTGTCACACCACCCCGGGCGTGTCGCAGGTGGGGCCAAATAACTCCGTCACTCCAACGTTCAAGCGACCAGGGTGGGGCCAAATACCTCCGTCACAATGGGGCCCATTAACGCTGACATAGCCATTCCAATGGGAAGGCACCTCGCAGGTGAAGAATATCGCTGTCGCATCACGGGTGAAAGTGTCGGCCGATGGGCAGGGTGTCGTGTCGCATGCCGGGATGGCCATGCTGCGAGAACTCGCCGAT
>NZ_PKEK01000011.1 GCF_002863225.1 Mycobacterium sp.
ACCTGCGAGGTGCCTTCCCATTGGAACGATTGAACCGTAGAGAAGTCCAATTATTCCTTGCAGGACAGGCACTTTCGCGTATCTACACCCCGAAACTCGCAACACTCCGCGAAAAATCCGGGTGCTGCAGGTGCGACTGTTCAGCCACCGGGGCTTCGGTAGCGGCACCCTGTCGATCACCGTGCAATATCTGGTCATGTTCGGTGTGTTCTTGCTGCTGGTGCAATACCTGCAACTGATACTCGACTACCGTCCGCTGGAGTCTGCATTGGCCTTAACGCCGATCATTTTTCCGCTGGTGTCGATTTCGGTGATCTCGCCCTAGCTCGCCGACAAGGTCGGTCAGCGCCTGGTCACCGTCTCCGGCCTGCTCATCATTGCGGTCGGATTGTTCATGGTCAGCCGATTGAGTGGCCGATGCTGTCTACACCGAAATCCTGTGGCCGCTGCTGATCATGGCAACCGGGCTGGGCCCGGCCACCGCGGCAATCGTGGCCGATACACCGGTGGAAAAGCACGGAGTCGCCGTGGCGTCGCGCGCGGCCCGCAGCGCATCAGTTTGCCGTCGAAGATCAGCGCGACCTGGTCGGGGCGACCGATGTCGAGGTTGTCCCGGATGACCTGTTAGAAAAACACCCGCCCCGATACCGGTTTGTCGAGCGTCTGCGTGAGGGAGAACTCGGCCTGCAGGATCGACCGCTCGTAGCGGTAGCCGGCGGCGCGGTCGGCCGCGGGGAACGGATGCGGCAGGATGGCCAACCATTTACGTAACAGCGCGTCGATCTGGGCGGGACCCAGACTGTCGCAGATCCGCTGCAGCCGGTCCACGTCGTCGACGGCGGCGAAGCCGTTGTCCAGCGCGGTGAACCCGATGGCGGCCTTGGCGGCTTGGCGCTGCGCCCAGTGGTTGCCATTGATGCACAGCTAGCTTGGCGTTGTACGGGAAATAGGAGCAGAACGTCACGAAGAACGGGCCGAAATCGTGATCGACGCAATACGTGATCGACGCAATAGAAGTAGAAATGGTGACCCGCCTGGTCGCCGGAACAATCCATGGGTAGGCGTCGGCGTCGCGGCGTTTCTCGGTGCGAAACAGCTTCGTCTTTCCTGCGCCCGGCCCACGAACAGGACCCCTCGGTGCCGGTGAATTGGGCCAGATATTCGTGGGCGATGTCGTCTTTGCGTTGTCCCTTGGCGAAATCCACCCAGGGCGGCCCGTGGTCGCGGGCGAACCGGTGTACGGCCTTTTCGAACGCCTCGGTGATACGGGCCAGGGGGGCGGTCGAGGCGATGGGCAACCTCAGCTGGCGATGCACGTAACCGACCAGGCACGGGCAAACTCCAGTTGCGGCGCATAAACGTTGAGGTACATGCGGTCGATGCAGTCCGCCTCGAAGACCACATGTTCGGACAAGACATCGCCGACAGATCGCGCTACGGTCATCGTTGGCTCCGATCGAACGGGCGGCCAGCAGGCCCACCAACCGCGCTATGACGATTCATACACCGGACCAGCCACCCTGGTCACGGTCTCACCCCGCTCGACCGGAGCCCCGACCCTGGCGACCAAAGGCACGCCTCGCCGGGCTGGGGCGAAGCCCCAATCAGAACTTGAACCTGGTATGTCCGTATTGCATTGCACGGCTTGTGCTTGGTGGTCGGTGCCTTCCCGCGGTTGCAGGCGATCCTCTCGCGCAGACGCAGTTTCGCCAAATGGTGCCGCGCCGTCATCAAATCCCCGCAGCAGTTTCGGCTCCGCGGAAGTTTCGGCCCGGACGTTCATTGGGTTTGCTTGTCACGCATATGGCCGTACATTTCCCGCTCCATCAGTTCGCTGTCTAAGTACCAGCAGGAGCGAGGCGGGTAATGGCGTGGATGCACGGGTCCCTGATCCGCTGGCGTCCTCCGGTCCATGAGGCCGGTAATATTGCGGCCGGCGACGTTGACACTGTGGACGGCGCGGCTCCGCCAGAGGGTCCTGGTTAGCAAAAGCTTCACTTCACACCGCCACTTTCGCATACGTTTGCGCGACTGTCCGTGGGCACAAGTCGCGGAGTTTCGTTCGATGAGCGCACCAAGCGACGTGCGGAGACCGCTTTGTGAAGCGCCTTCACGACGCATCCTTCGATCTGTTGCGTGATCATCACGCCCCCTCTCGGCGGCACACGTCCCCTTTCTAATATGCGGACTACGAGTATTGCTACGATACTAGGAGTACTGCTCAGATACTGCTAGTTTTGTTAGTGGTGGCGTCGCGGTGAGGCAAATGGACGCGGGTGTCAACTGCACCCAGGGTTTACGGTGGCGAAGTGGAGCGCGATGCCGTTGAATTCCCGGTCGACGACGATGACGATGTTGACCCGCGCCGGCTGCGATCACGGACCCGGCTATTGGATGCGGCCACCAATACTTCTCAGTGCCGGCGGCATCGAGGCTGTCACGATCGACGCGGTCACTAAAGCCTCCAAGGTGGCGCGCACCACCCCTGTATCGGCACTTCAGCAGCTCGACTCAGCTGCTTGCCGCCACGTTTGAACGACTGCTGCCGCAGGTCACCCCTCCACGGGCCACGGGATCGTTGCGGGACCGGCTCATTGAACTGTTGAGCCGACAAGCCACACTGTTCCAGGAGGCGCCGCTACACCTCACCACTTTGGCCTGGGTGGCGCTGGGTCCGACACCAGATGGCACCGGGGAGACATCCGATCGTCAGGCGCTGCGGACGCGGATCATAACCGCTATCGCCGACCGTTCGATCCCTCGTGCAATGCCCCGACGCCCGCGCCGAACTCGACGAGTTCGACCTTGACTGATTCTGTGTCAACTCGTCGGCCCGGTCGCATTCGCGCGGCTGACCGGGCTGCGTTCCATCGATCGCCAAGACTGCGTGCGCATCGTCGATGACTTCCTCGCCGCGCACCGCCACCAAGCCGCCACCCGCCTCGTAGGCCACCATCCACAAACCACGAGACCACCAGCCCGCAGCAGCCGCTCCGGCTCGTCTCCGAGCGCGGTTAGTTCGCAGACCACAAGATCGGTAACAAGATAGCCGCGGATGGGGGCCAGAACGCAATCGCTGCGCGCGTTCGAGGGCGACCTCCCAACTGGGCACGTGGGCCAGCAGCGCGCAGCACCGTCCGGGCTTCCATCCGCTCTAAGGCCGCACCAAGGCAGAAGTGAACGCAAGAAGTGTGTTGAGGTGCCGATCGCGGTCGCCGCGGTCACTCAGGGTGATCTGCGCATCGAGGATCTTGTCGAGTTCCTCGGCGAGCGGCTCGCGCGCTACAAGCACCCCAAACGCGTGGAGATCGTTGACGCGCTGCCCCGCAACCCCGCAGGCAAGGTGCTGAAGACCGAGTTAAGGACCCGCTACGGCGCCGCGGACATCACTTAAAGCGCTTAGGCGTCAACGGATTTGACGACGGAGTGCCCAAGCCGACATAACAACGGACCTGCAGGTCACATTGACGAAAGGCTAATAGCGCGGATGCTATGCACGTTTGCGAACCCATCGGGTACAGTCCTGTGGTCCGACTTACTACGTGGGGATAGTGAGACGGAGGTCACACGCTTAGGGACGGGGCGAGGAGGAGCTATGCGAGACTATTCGCCGCTCCCCGGTATGGCGCAGGGTGGCATCGGGAGGGGGTGGCAGTGACCACAACGCAGCCGCGAATTACTGACTACATCCGCGACCAGCTCGGTCCGCCGCTGGTTCTCGTGGGTGGCTTCTTCCGGATGTGCGTCCTCGCTGGAAAAGCGTTGTTCCGCACGCCTTTTCAGTGGAAAGAATTCATCATCCAGTGCTGGTTTATCCTGCGCGTCGCGATTCTGCCGACCATGGCGATCTCGGTGCCGATCACCGCACTCTTCATTTTCACATTCAACATTCTGTTGATCCAGGTGGGCGCCGCTGACCTCTCCGGCGCCGGCGCGGGCATTGCTGTCATCACCCAGATCGGGCCGCTCAACACCGTGTTGGTCATCGCCGGCGCAGCCTCGACCGCCATCTGCGCGGACCTTGGAGCGCGCACCATTCGCGAAGAGATCGACGCGATGGAAGTGCTTGGCATCGACCCGATCCACCGGCTCGTGGTGCCCCGCGTGCTGGCCTGCTCGTTGATCGGGATGCTTCTCAATGCGTTGGTCAGCATGGTCGGCCTGGTCGGCGGGTTCGTCTTCGGTGTCTACTTGCAGCACGTGTCGGCCGGCGCCTACCTGGCGACGCTGACCCAACTCACCGGGCTGCCCGAAGTAGTGATCGCGACGATCAAAGCGTTGTCCTTCGGAATGATCGCCGGCCTGGTCGGCTGCTACCGCGGGCTGACGGTGAGTGGTGGGTCCAAGGGTCTGGGTACCGCCGTCAACGAGACCGTGGTGCTCTGCGTGGTGGCGCTGTTCGCGGTCAACGTGGTCTTGACCACCATCGGTGTGCGATTCGGAACGGGGCACTGACATGTCGACCGCTCAAGTAATTCGGTCCCGCTTTCCGCGGCTGTCCGGCGACCTTCGTCGCGTCGGCGACACCGCGACCAAACCGCTCGACGAAGCCGGTCGGCTCGGCTGGTTCGCGATCATCGGTGTCCGCGACATGGCGTGGGCACTGACCCGCTACCGCAAAGAGATCCTGCGTTTGATCGCCGAGGTCGGCATGGGCACCGGTGCCATGGCCGTGGTCGGTGGCACCGCGGTGATCATCGGTTTCGTGACGCTGTCCGCCGGTTCGCTGGTGGCCATCCAGGGTCTCGCGTCTCTGGGCCACGTCGGACTCGAGACTCTGCTCGGGTTCGTCTCCGCGTTTATCAACGTGCGCCTGGTCGCCCCGATCGTCACCGGTATCGCGCTGGCCGCGACCGTCGGCGCGGGCGCCACCGCGGAGTTGGGCGCCATGCGGATCAGCGAGGAGATCGATGCGCTGGAGGTGATGGGCGTCAAGTCCAACGCCTACCTGGTGTCGACCCGGATGCTGGCCGGGCTGGTGGTGATCATCCCGTTGTACTCAGTCGGCTTGATCCTGTCGTTTCTTTCACCGCAGGTCGTCACCACGTTCTTGTATGGACAGACGTCCGGCACCTACGACCACTATTTCCGCACCTTCCTGCGGCCTGACGATGTGTTCTGGTCGTTCGTCGACATCATCATCATCGCCGCGGTGGTGATGCTCTCGCACTGCTACTACGGCTACAACGCCAGCGGCGGCCCGGTCGGGGTGGGCGAGGCGGTCGGCCGCTCGATGCGCTTCTCGCTGGTCGCTACACCGGTCGTCATCCTGTTGGCCGAAATGGCGCTCTACGGCGTCAATCCCAACTTCAACTTCACGGTGTAGGCGGTGTTATGACGCACCCACGCGGGAAAATCAACAAACTGCCCCGCCAGCCCTTCCGGGTCGCCGGCGTCGTCGTCTTTCTCATTGCCGGGCTCGTGCTGTGGTTGGTCTACCTGCAGTACAGCGGCGACTTCGTCGACAAGACCAAGTTGACGATGCTCTCCGATCGGGCCGGCCTGGTGATGGACCCCGGATCGCAGGTCACCTACAACGGCGTTCATGTCGGCCGGGTAGCCGACATCACCGAAATCCGACGTGATGGCAAGCCCGCGGCCAAGTTCACCCTGGACGTCTATCCCAAGTACTTGCACCTGATCCCGGCCAACGTGGACGCGAAAATCGTGGCCACCACGGTGTTCGGTGAGAAGTACGTGTCGATGACCGCGCCGAGTCACCCACTGCCGCAACGGATCACGCCGAAGGATGTGATCGACGCCCGGTCGGTGACGACGGAGGTCAACACGCTGTTTCAGACGATCACCTCGATCGCCGAGAAGGTGGACCCGGTCAAGGTCAACCTGACCCTGAGCGCCGCGGCGCAGGCATTGAGCGGGCTGGGTGAGAAGTTCGGACAATCGATCATCAACGGCAGCGCCGCGCTCGATGAAGTCAACCCGCGGATGCCGATCATCCGCCACGACATTGCGCAGTTGGCCGCGGTGGGCGACACCTACGCCGACGCCGCACCCGACTTGACCGACTTCCTCAACAACGCGGCCACAACGGCCCACACCGTGCATGCGCAAGAAAAGGATCTGGACCGCGCGCTGCTGGCGGCCATCGGATTCGGCAGAACCGGCGCCGACATCTTCAACCGCGGCGGGCCCTACCTGGCTCGCGGGGCCAAGGACCTGGTGCCGTCTGCGCAGTTGCTGGACACCTACAGCCCCGAATTGTTCTGTTCCGTCCGCAATTTGCACGATGTCGAACCGAAGGTTGCCGCGTTCACCAGTCCGTATTCGCTGCGGTCCGAAACCGAGATCTTCTCCGGCCTGGGGCTGGCGCTGAGCCTGCCGGGGCTGGGCATCACGGCGGCCACCTTAGGGCTCTCGGCGTTGACCGGTCTGATCGGTGGGGCTCCCAACCCGTACATCTACCCGGAGAACCTGCCGCGGGTCAATGGGCACGGCGGGCCGGGCGGCGCCCCGGGTTGCTGGCAGACCATTACCCGTGACCTATGGCCCGCGCCCACGCTGATCATGGACACCGGCAACAGCCTCGCCCCGTACAACCATGTCGATACCGGCTCCCCGTACGCAGTCGAATACGTCTGGGGCCGCCAAGTGGGGGACCACACGATCAACCCATGAAAATGACCGGAACCCTCGTCAAGCTCGGCATCGTCTCGCTGGTGTTGATCTTCTTCACCGCGCTGATCACCGTTGTGTTCGGCCAGATGCGTTTCGACCGGACCACCAGCTACAGCGCGGAGTTCAACAACATCAGCGGGCTGCGGAACGGCCAGTTCGTTCGGGCCTCCGGGGTGGAGATCGGCAAGGTCAAGGACATCGAGCTGGTCGACGGTGGGCATCGGGTGCGCGTCGAGTTCGATGTCGACCGCTCGGTCCCGCTGTATCAGTCCACCACTGCTCAGGTGCGGTACCTCAACTTGATCGGTGACCGTTACCTCGAGCTCAAGCGCGGCGACGGTGAAGGTGGCGACCGGATACTCCCGGCGCACGGATTCATTCCGCTGTCGCACACTCAGCCTGCGCTGGACCTGGACGCATTGATCGGTGGTTTCAAGCCGCTGTTCCGGGCGCTGGACCCGGAGAAGGTCAATAACATCGCGACGTCGATCATCACCGTCTTCCAGGGGCAAGGCGGCACCATCAACGACATCCTCGACCAGACCGCGCAGCTGACGTCGCACATCGCGGAGCGCGACGAAGCGATCGGCGAGGTGGTCAAGAACCTCAACATCGTGCTCGACACCACTGTCAAACATCGCCAAGATTTCGACCAGACCGTAGACAACTTCGAGAAGCTGATCACCGGCCTCAACAACAACGCCGAACCCTTTGCGGCCGGTATCGCCAACATCAGCAACGGGGCCGGGACGGTCGGCGATCTGCTCGCCGACAACCGGGCCCTGCTGCACAAGACACTGAACTACCTCGAGCCCATTCAGCAGCCGATCATCGATCAGCGCGACCTCTACGACGACCAGCTCAAGCGGACGCCGATCGGGGTGAACATCGTCGGCAACGCCGTCGGCAACTACGGCGACTGGATCAACTTCTACCTGTGCGACCTCACCCTGAAGACCAACGGACTGCAGGCCGGCGGACCCGTCCGGACGGTCAAAATCTGGTCGCAACCGACGGGTAGGTGCACACCGCAATGAGAACGCTAGAACCCGCCAACCGGAAGCGGATCGGCCTGATGGGCTTGATCGTGACGGTGATGGTCGTCGGTGTGGGTCAAACTCTGACCAGCACCCCGCAATTGTTCGCTGAACCCAGCTATTACGGGCTGTTCACCGACTCCGGTCAGCTCAACAAGGGCGACAAAGTGCGGATCGCCGGGTTGGATGTCGGCGATGTCGAGGCCATCAAGATCGAGGGCGATCACGTGGTGATGAAGTTCTCGACCGGAGGTAACACCATCGGCACCGAGAGCCGGCTGGCGATCAAGACCGACACCATCCTGGGCAAGAAGGTGCTCGAGATCGAGCCGCGGGGCAGCCAGACGTTGCGGCCTAACGGGACGCTGCCGCTGGGGCAGAGCACCACCCCGTATCAGATTTACGATGCGTTCTTCGATGTCACCAAGGCCGCTGCCGGTTGGAACATCGACACCGTCAAACAGTCGCTGAATGTGTTGTCGGAGACCATCGATCAGACGGCTCCGCATCTGAGTGCGGCGCTCGACGGGGTGGCCAAGTTCTCCGACACCATCGGCAAGCGAGATGAGCAGATCACTCATCTGCTCGAGCAGGCCAACAAGATCGCCGGCATCCTGGGTGACCGAAGCCAGCAGGTTGACCGGCTGTTCGTCAATTCCAACAGCTTGCTGGCCGCCTTCAACGAGCGCAGCCGGGCGATCAGTGCGCTGCTGAGCAATGTGGCCACGTTCTCGGCGCAGGTGCAGGACCTGGTCAACGACAACCCGAACCTCAATCGCGTGCTGGAGCAGTTGCGAGTCGTCAGCGATCTGTTGGACAAGCGCAAGGACGACCTCGCTCAGACGGTCAAGAATTTTGGCAAGAGCGTTGCGGGCCTGAACGAGACTGTGGCGTCGGGGCCGTATTTCAAGGTGCAGGTGGCCAACCTGCTGCCGTACTGGATTCTGCAGCCGTGGGTGGATGCGGCGTTTAAGAAGCGCGGCATCGACCCGGAGGACTTCTGGCGTAGTGCCGGTCTGCCGGCGTTCCGGTTCCCCGACCCGAATGGCACGCGGTTCCCCAATGGTGCGCCGCCGCCTTCGCCGGCGACGTTGGAGGGCACTCCGGATCATCCGTTCCCGGCGGTGGCGCCGGGGTCGCCGTGCTCGTACACGCCGACACCGGAATTGCTGCCGCGGCCGGGCAACCCGATGCCGTGCGCGGGTATCGACCAGAACCTGGGCCCGTTCGGACCGAACGGGCCGTACCCGGCCTTGCCGAATGTGGCCTCCTCGCCGCCGAACCCCGCCGGTCTGCCGCCGACACCGGGCATCCCGATCGCCGGGCGACCTGGTCAAGTGCAACCCGATGTACCGGGAACGCCGGTGCCGATTGCTCCGGGACCGCCCGGGGCGCGCACTGAGCCATTGGGACCGCTGCCCGGCCCCGCTCCGGCCAATCCCGCGGCCGCGCCGCCACCAGGACCATTGCCGCCCGGACCCCCGGCCCCGCCGGGACCCGGCCCGCAGGTGCCGGCACCGTTCATCGGCAATACGGGTGGAGCCGGCGGCAGCGGTGCGCAGGGAGGTAACCAGAATTGAGCACCGTCTTTGATCTCCGGAACCTGCGGTTGCCGAAGATGTCACGCGCGGCGATCATCATCGGCTCGTTGGCCGTGGTGGCCGCACTGGTGCTGGGCTACTTCGGAATTCAGCTGTACAAGAAGCTGACGAACAACACTGTCGTTGCCTATTTCCCGGTGGCGAACGCGCTGTATAACGGCGACCGGGTCGAGATCATGGGTGTCAAGGTCGGCGCGATCGACAAGATCGAGCCGGCCGGCGACAAGATGAAGGTCACCTTCCACTACGCCAACAAGTACAAGGTGCCCGCCGACGCGCAGGCGGTGATCCTGAACCCGACGCTGGTGGCGTCGCGGCTGCTCCAGCTGGAGCCGCCCTACAAGGGTGGGCCGGTGCTGGCTGACAACGCCGTGATCCCGGAAGAGCGCACGCAGGTGCCCACCGAGTACGACGAACTTCGCAACGCCGTCACGAACGTCATCTCCAAACTCGGTCCGACCAAAGAGCAGCCCAAGGGCCCGTTCGGTGATGTCATCGAGTCTTTTGCGGACGGGCTGGCCGGCAAGGGCAAGCAGATCAACACCACCTTCAACGACCTGTCGCGAGCGCTGACCGCGCTCAACCAGGGTCGGGGTGACTTCTTCGCTGTGGTGCGCAGCCTTGCGCTGTTCGTGAACGCGCTGCACGCGGACGACCAGAAGTTCGTGGCCCTCAACAAGAACCTGGCGCAGTTCACCAACAGTCTGACCGGCTCCGACCAGGACCTGGCCAATGCGGTGCAACAGTTCGACGGATTGTTGACGACGGTGCGGCCGTTCCTCGACAAGAACCGCGAGGTTCTGACGCACGACATCAACAACCTCGCCGACACGACCAACACACTGGTCCAGCCCGACGCGCTGAACCGGTTGGAAACCAGTCTGCACGTCCTGCCGACGGCGTTGTCGAATGCCAACGTGATCTACCACCCGGCCCACAGCGCCATCGCCGCGCAGCCGGCCGGAACGGTCGGCACCATGGGTTTCGCGAACCCGATGCAATTCCTGTGCAGCGCCATTCAAGCCGGCAGCCGGCTGGGCTATCAGGAATCGGCCGAGCTGTGTGCGCAATACCTGGCGCCGGTTCTCGACTCGATCAAGTTCAACTATCTGCCGTTCGGTCTGAACCCGTTCAGCCTCGCCGCGACGTTGCCGAAGGAAGTTGCCTACTCCGAGGACCGGCTGCATCCGCCGAACGGCTATAAGGACACCACCGTGCCGGGTATCTGGGTTCCCGACACTCCAACCTCGCACCGCAACACCCAGCACGGCTGGATCACCGCGCCCGGCATGCAGGGCGTCCAGGTGGGGCCGGTCACGGCGGGCCTAATGACCCCCGAATCGCTGGCCGAGCTGATGGGTGGGCCGGACATCGTGCCGGTGCAGTCGAACCTGCAGACCCCGCCGGGATACCAGAATGCTTACGACGAGCAGCCTCTCGGGCCGGCGCCGTATATCGGATTGCCGGGGAAGCCGGGCCCGATACCGCCGCCGCCGCCGGGACCCAATGTGATTCCCGGTCCGGTAGCGCCGATGCCGGCGCCTGGACCCGCGTTGCCCGCTGAGGCAGCATCCGCAGGAGGCAACTGATGATGCGCGTGATGCTCAGCAAAGCCCGCCACCGGATCTGGCAGAGTCTGGTATTGCTCGTTGCAGCACTGGTGTTGAGCTCGTGTGGCTGGCATGGCATCTCGAACGTCTCGCTGCCCGGCGGCCCGGGCAGCGGGTCGGGTGCCTACACCGTGTATGTGCAGATGCCGGACACGCTGGCCATCGACGGCAACAGCAAGGTCATGGTGGCCGACGTGTTCGTCGGCTCCATTCGCAAGATCGAGCTCAAAACCCCGGACGTCGTCATCAACGGTCACCGCGCCAAGAACTGGGTGGCCACGCTGACGTTGGGCTTGGACAAGAACGTCAAGCTGCCGAAAAACGCCACCGCCAAGATCGGGCAGACCAGCCTGCTGGGTTCGCAGCACATCGAGTTGGCCCCGCCGGCCGACCCGTCGTCGCAGATGCTGAAGAACGGCGACACCATCCCGCTGAAGAATTCGTCGGCGTATCCCAGTACCGAGCAGACGCTGGCAAGCCTGGCGATGATCGTGCGCGGCGGCGGACTGCCGAATCTCGAGGTGCTGCAGAACGAGGTCAGCAAGATCTTGACCGGGCGGGGCCCAGAGATCCGCGCGTTCCTTGGCAAACTGGACACGTTCACCCGCCAGCTCAACGAGCAGCGCGACGACATCACCCACGCCATCGACTCGACGAATCGGCTGTTGGCCGTCGTCGCCAATCGGTCAGATGCATTGGACCGCGCGCTGACCGAATTCCCGCCGCTGATCAAGTTTTTGGCGGGTCCGGAGTATCAGAAGCATCTGGTCGACGCGGTCGAATCGGTGGGCGCGCTCAGTCAGGCTGCGGCCCAATATCTTGGTGAGGCGCGGGGTCCGTTGCATCAGGACCTGCAGTTGCTGCAGTGCCCGTTGAGGGAATTGGGTAAGGCGTCGCCGTACCTGCTTGGCGCTTTGAAGCTGGTCTTCACCGCGCCGTTCGACCTCGACACTGCTCCCAAGCTGATCCGCGGTGACTTCATGAACTCCTCCCTGGAGGTCGACACCACGTTGTCCGCAGTCGACAATGCGTTCCTCACCGGGACCGGGTTCTCCGGGGCGTTGCGGGCTTTGGAGCAGTCGTATGGCCGGGATCCCGCGACGATGATTCCTGACGTGCGGTTCACGCCGAACCCGAATGACGCGCCGGGCGGACCACTGGTGGAGAGGGCGGACCGGCAATGCTGACTCGGATGATCAAGCGGCAGCTGGTGATCTTCGGCATCCTGACCGCGGTGGCCCTGTTGGTGCTGGGTATCTACTACCTGCGTCTCCCGACGTTGATGGGCATCGGCCAGTACGACCTGAAAGCTGAGCTGCCGGCATCGGGCGGCCTGTACCCGACGGCCAACGTGACCTACCGCGGCATCACGATCGGCAAGGTCACCTCCGTCGAGCCCACCGAGAAGGGCGCCGAGGCGGAGATGAGTATCTCCAGCAAATTCAAGATTCCCCTCGATGCGGTCGCGAACGTGCACTCGGTGTCTGCGGTCGGTGAGCAGTATCTCGACCTGGTGTCGCAAGGCCAGGCGCGCGGATTCTTTTCGCCCGGGCAGACCATGACCAAAGGCACCGTGCCAAGCGAAATCGGCCCGGCGCTGGACACCGCCAACCGGGGGTTGGCGGTTCTCCCGAAGGAAAAGATCGGCCAGTTGCTGGACGAGACGGCCGAGTCAGTCGGAGGACTGGGTCCGGCGTTGCAGCGATTGGTCGATTCCACCCAGGCGATCGTCGGCGACTTCAAGACCAACATCAATCAGGTCGATGACATCATTCAGAACTCCGCACCGATCCTGGACAGTCAAGCCGTCTCGAACAACGCGATCGAACGTTGGGCGCGCAATCTGAACGTCCTGGGCAAGCAGACCGCGCAGCAAGACTCGCACCTGAAAAGCATTCTGACGCAAGCGGCGCCGACCGCCGACCAGGTGAATTCGGTGTTCAGCGGTGTCCGAGAGTCGCTGCCGCAGACCCTGGCGAACCTCGAGATCATCATCGACATGCTCAAGCGCTACCACCCTGGCGTCGAGCAGACGTTGGTGTTCCTGCCCCAACTCGGGTCGATCGTGCAGGCGATCTCCGCCCCCTACGAAAAGGACCGGATGGCGGCGTTGGACCTCACGCTGGCGATCAACTATCCGGCGCCCTGTTTGACCGGTTTCCTCCCCGCGCCGCAGTGGCGCGCACCGGCGGACACCAGCATCGCGCCGCTGCGGGACAACAACTACTGCCGGATCCCGCAGGACTTCCAAGCCAACGCGGTACGTGGCGCACGCAACATGCCATGTATGGATGTCCCGGGTAAGCGCGCGGCGACGCCCGCGGACTGCCGCAGCGGAAAGCCCTACGTGCCCCTGGGGACCAACCCATGGTACGGCGATCCCAACCAGATTCTGAACTGCCCGGCACCCGGGGGGCGCTGCGACCAGGCGGTCAAACCGGGCTTTGTGATCCCGGCGCCGTCGGTCAACAACGGGCTGAACCCGCTGCCCGCCGACAGGTTGCCGCCCGGCGGGCAGACTCCGCCGCCGTCCAGCGATCCGCTGCAGCGACCAGGCTCGGGCTCCGTGCAGTGCAACGGGCAGCAACCCAACCCGTGCATCTACACTCCGGGCGGGCCTCCGGCAGCTGTCTATAGTCCGATGAGTGGCGAGGTGACGGGCCCCGACGGTTCTAAATATTCCGTCAACAACTCACGCAATACAGGAGATGACGGATGGAAGGAGATGCTGGCGCCAGCCGGCTGACCCCGAACGACCCGGACGATTCGTCGTCTTCGGATGTCGGAACCGACCAGACCAGCACCGAGGATGTGACCGAGCAGGCCGGCACCGAGGTGATGGCTGAGACCTCGGCTTCGGAGGTGACTGCCGAGGATTCGGCAGAATCCGAGAGCGGAACCGACCCAGCCAACACTGCCGAGGATGCTGCTGACACTGAGCTCACCGAGTCGGACGCCGAGGACCTAGCGGAATCGGCGAGCGCTGAGACGACGGACGATCCGGGTGCCCCGTCGCGTCTGGGCCGCACCTGGTTCATCGGAGCCGCGGCCGCGCTTGTCCTGCTGGCCGGTGGTGTCGGGACCGGCGGCTACCTGGCGCTGCGCTCGCATCATGACAGCGTGATCACCGCGCGGCACGATGCGGCAGCGGTGGAAGCGGCCAAGACCTGTGTCGCTGCCACCCAGGCACCCGACACGGCAACGATGGCTGCCAGCGCCCAGAAGATCATCGAGTGCGGTGCGGGAGCCTTCAGATCGCAGGCGATTCTGTACAGTGGGCTGCTGGTCGAGGCGTATCAAGCTGCGAACGCTCACGTCGAGGTGTCGGATCTGCGCGCGGCAGTGGAGCGCAACAACCCCGACGGTTCGATCGACGTTCTGGTACCGATGCGGGTCAAGGTGACCAACAGCGAGACGCAGAACCAGGAAGCGGGTTACCGCTTGCGCGTGACAATGGTGTCCGATGAAGGCCAGTACCGGATTTCCAAGCTCGACCAGGTGGCGAGGTGACGTTGCTGGTCGAAAGGACCGAAGCCGCAACGGTAGTCGAAGCAGCTGCGCCGGATCGCCTGGCGCACTGGCATATTCGTGCCGCGGCTGTTGTTCTCGACGTGCTGCCCGGCGTTGCCGTGGTGGCGACGATGGCGCTGGTCTGGTTGGCGGCGCCGCCACACAGCATCTGGTGGTGGGCATCGTTGTCCATCCTGGTCTTCGCTGCGCTGCTGACCATGGTCAACCGGGTGGTATTCCCGACGATCATCGGGTGGAGTATCGGACGCGCTCTGGTCGGGATCGAAGTCGTCGGACCGGGCGGATCGCCGGCCGGAGTCGGACGGCTGATGGTCCGGGAGTTCGCCCATCTGCTCGACACCTTCTCGATCTTCGTCGGATGGTTGTGGCCGATGTGGGACCCGCGCCGGCGCACCTTCGCCGACATGCTGCTGCACACCGAAGTTCAACGGGCACAACCAGATCGACGCCCCTCGGACGTCGGCCGGAGCGCCGTGCGGGTGGTGTCGGCTGCGGTCTTGCTCTGCACCGCCGGTGCCGGGATGAGCATCCAGGCGATCTTTTTGCCCGATCGCGCATCCGAGGCGTCCCGCGACGCGGTCAACGCACAGGGACGCAAGATCGTCGCGCAAATCCTGACGTATGACGCCAAATCGCTCAAAGATGACTTCGCCCGTGCTCGGTCGCTGACGTCTGACAAGTATCGACCGGAACTGATCAAGCAGCAGGAGTCGGTGCAGAGGGGTCACCCCGGCATCAACGAGTACTGGGTGACCGACAGCACCGTGCTGTCGGCGACGCCGGATCGGGCGACGATGCTGTTGTTCATGCAGGGCCATCGCGGTGCAGGCGACGAGCAGCGGTTCATCACGGCCACCGTGCAGGTGTCCTTCGTCAAAGGCAAGAGTGGCAACTGGCTCGTCGACGACCTCACCGTCGTGACGAAACCCAAACCGGCACAAGGGAAAAAATGAGTCCGCGCCGACAAATCCCGCCCGGTGAAGAGCCGCTGTACATCGAGCAGCTGCCGAAGGCGACGCTGTGGTCGCGGCTGCCGTCGCTACCGCACCAGTGGTGGAAGCCGTCGCGGCGGTGGGCAGTGCCCTCGATGGCGGCTGCTGCCGCGCTGCTTACCGCGGGTGCCATCACAACGTCGTCGCTCGTCCTGGTTGAACACGAGTCGCAACACAAAGAGGCGATGAAGGACGTCGACGTGCTCGGCTTCGTCCGGGCATTCATGACCGGGTTCACGACGCTGGACCCGTTCCACGCCAATGACTACGTCGACCGGGTATTGGCCCATGCAACCGGCGATTTCGCCAAGCAGTACCACGACAAGCAGAACGAAATCCTGGTCCAGATCGCCCGGGCCGAACCCACCACGGGCAACACCTTGGCCGTCGGAGTCGAACGGTGGAACGACGACGGCAGCGCTAATGTCATGGTGGCCACCGAAGTCACGTTCAAATCTCCTGACGGGAAGCAAAAATACGACAACACGAATCGTTGGGTGGTCACCGCTCAGCGGGAAGGCAATCAGTGGAAGATCAGCAGCATGCAGCAGGTGATCTGACCGACGAGTCTCCCCACCCAGGAGATGTCGCCGAGACAGACGCCCCGGAGACAGAAGCAGCAGCGGAGATCGCCGACGGCGACGACGCGACCGACGGCGAAAAGGCCGAGGACGCAACCGAAGCCGAGGACAGTGTGCCCGGCTTCCGCGAACTGCGGCCGGCGGGCAAGTGGTTGCTGATCGCGGCAGGCGTCGCGGCGGCACTGTTCGTCGGTTCCGCGGCATTCGCCGGCGCGGCCGTGCAGCCGTATCTCACCGATCGCGCCACAGTAGAGATCAAGCAGCGGGTCGCACGCACCGCCGCCAACGCGATCACCACGCTGTGGACCTACACACCGGACAACATCGACAAGCTGGCCGACCGTGCGTCGCTGTATCTCAGCGGTGATTTCGAGGCGTCATACCGCAAATACATCGATGCGATCACCGCGCCCAACAAGCAGGCCCAGATCACCAACAACACCCAGGTCACCGGGGCAGCGGTGGAATCACTGAACGGTCCGGAAGCCACGGCGATCGTCTACACCAACACGACGTCGACCAGCCCGGCCACCAAGGATGTTCCCTCGCTGAAATACCTGTCGTATCGCCTGAGCATGCAACGCAGTCACGCACGGTGGCTGGTCACCAAGATGACGACAGTGACCTCGCTGGACCTGACACCCAAGTTTTAGTTGAAGGCGAGCCAGCCCGGCAGCGAGCGCTCGTGCGAATCGCACAACACCTCGCGAGTGTCGCAATTGCCTTTGGGCATACCGGCCCCCGCCCACATGCCGCCGGTGTGGCGGCGCAGCACGGTCGCCGACGAGGTGCGGCCGTCGAGCAGAATCGCGGTGTCGCTGCCCAGACCACGGAAGAGGTCCTGAATGTTTGTCGGCATATAGCTACCGCCTTGGAACACATACATTTCGTCGCGGGGCTTGGAATAGGCCAGCGCCGTGCGGGCGGCGCTCGGCCGCTGTCGTTGACTTGGCCACTGTTTCCAGGGGACAACATACCGAGCCCGCTCACCGCGACGAACTGCTCGCCGCGGTTGACCGACCCGGTAACGACCTGGGTGGCGGCGTCGTAGTAGTCGGGACCGTCGCAGCCGCCCCGCGGCCAGACCATCGACGGTGTACCACGCGAAGGCAGGATCATCGTCGCCAATGCACTCCAGTTCTCGTTGCCGCCGGACAGACCTTGGTCTGATTTGCGTGAAGACCATATCCTGAAGCGCGCATCCCGACCCCGCTGAGTGTCGGCTGCCAGGTGAATGGGACCACTTCAGAGCTGGTTTTGCCATGAGGATGGGACCACCTGTTTGCCATTAATGGGACCACCTGGCTGGCTGGTTTGCCAGTTATGGGACCACCCGGCGTGGCTTCGGGGCTTTCCGGTTGCTCGGCCGCTGTATTGGCCAATGAGCTACCGGGAGGTATCAGTGATCGAGATCGTGGAGATGCTGCGGCTGTGGCTGCAGGGGTTGGGGTTGCGAGAGGTAGCCCGGTTGTCGGGCACCGACCGCAAGACGGTGCGCCGCTATATCGACCGGGCGCGGGCGTGTGGTCTGGACCGCGATGGTGGTGCGGGCCAGCTCACTGATGAGTTGATCGCGGCGGTGATCGCCGTGGCGCGGCCGAGCCGGCCGACCGGCAAGAGCCAGGCGTGGGAGACCATCGCCGCCGAGCACGAGCAGATTCAGCAGTGGTTGAAGCAAGGGTTGACGCTGACCAAGATCCATACGCTACTGGGACGCCGCGGTGTGGTGGTGTCGTATCGGACGTTGCATCGTTATGCCACAAACGAATTGGACTTCGGTCGCCGCCTTGCCACGGTGCCGGTGGCCGACTGTGAACCGGGCGCGGAGGTGCAGGTCGATTTCGGTCGGCTCGGCCTGCTCACCGAGGCATGCGATGGCCGGCGCCGGGTGGTGCATGGGCTGATCTTCACCGCGGTGTACTCCCGGCACATGTTCGTCTGGCCTACCTACCGCCAGACCCTGCAGGATGTGATCGCCGGGTTCGAGGCGGCGTGGATGTTCTTCGGCGGGGTGTTCGCCGTCGTGATCCCCGACAACATGAAAGCCATCGTCACCGCTGCCGATGCCACCGAGCCCAGGCTCAACGACGCGTTTCGCGAGTACGCCCAGGCCCGCGGGTTCGGAGTTGATCCCGCCCGGGTCCGCAGCCCCCGCGACAAGCCGCGGGTGGAGCGCTGCGTTCAGTATGTGCGCTCGAATTTCTATGCCGGAGAACAGTTCCGAGACCTCGGAGACTGCCGGGAACGGGCCGAGCACTGGTGTGCACACACTGTGGGGATGCGTATCCACGGCACCACCCGGATGCGCCCAGCCGAAGTGTTCTCCGTCGAGGAAGCACCCGCGCTGGCACCGGTACCCGAGGAGGTGTTCGACATTCCGACCTGGAGCCATCCCAAGGTGGCCCCGGACCGGCACGTGCAGATCGCCAAAGCGCTCTACAGCGTTCCTGGAGAGCTCATCGGCAAGCGCATCGACGCCCGCACTGATGCGCACGCGGTGAAACTGTATTGGCGCGGTGAGCTGATCAAGGTCCACCCGGTCATGGCACCGGGGCGCCGGCACACCGACCCCGCTGATCTGCCCGCCGAGGTATCGGTCTACGCGATGCGGGATCTGAATGCCCTGCAGCGCAAAGCCGCCGCCCACGGCGCCCACGTCGGCACCTACGCCGCCGTGGTGCTGGAGCATCCGCTGCCGTGGACCAAGATGCGCCAGGTCTACCGGTTGCTGGGGTTGGTGCGCCGCCACGGCGCCGAGGCGGTCGAGGATGCGTGCCGGCGCGCGCTGGACGCCGAGGTCATCGACGTCGGGCTCATTGAACGGATCCTGACTCGCGGTGGCGGTGAACAGTTACCGCTGATGCCCAAGCCCTCAGCCCAAGCGTCCCGGTTCGTGCGCGAGAGTTCCGATTTCGCCGTGCGCAGGCCCTCATGAGCCCGCAGCGTCCCGATGCCGCACCTGCGGTCAAGCCGATCGAGGTCTCCGCCGACCTCAAAGCCTTGATGCGCCGCCTCAAGCTCGGTCAACTGCTCGACACCCTGCCCGAGCGGTTGGCCCTGGCCCGCACCAACCGGTTGCCGCATCACGACTTTTTGGAACTGCTGTTCGCCGATGAAGTCACCCGCCGCGACCGCGAATCGGCCACCCGACGCGCCAAGGCCGCCCACCTGGACCCGCAGATGCAACTGCAGGCCTGGGATGAGTCCACCGCCGTGGCTTTCGACCAACAATTGTGGGCCGAGTTGACCTCGCTAAGGTTTCTCGCCGACGCCTACAACGTGCTCGTCATGGGACCCGTCGGAGTGGGAAAGACGTTCCTGGCCAATGCTTTAGGACACATCGCCGTGCGGCGTCAGCACAGCGTGCACACCGAACGCGCCGACAAACTGTTCAAACGCCTACGCGGAGCACGCCTGGACGGCACCTACGAAGACGAGATGCGCAAACTGCACCGCGTCGAGTTGCTCATCATCGACGACCTGGCCCTGCACCGACTAGAGACCATCGAGACCACCGACTTCTACGAACTCATCGTCGAACGCCACCGCGCCGCCTCGACCATCATCACCAGCAACCGAGAACCGCCCGAGATCCTGACCATGATGGCCGACCCGCTACTGGCCCAATCAGCGATGGACCGACTGCAATCAGCAGCCTACGAACTCGTCGTCGAAGGCGAGTCCTACCGGCAGCGCCAAAAACCCCAACACCGAAAGCCGGCCCCTCCGACTCCGTCGGATTGACCGAGAGCCACACCATCAGCGAACATCAGCACACGGCCAACAACCGGAACGACCCGGTCCCATACTCATGGCAAACCAGCGGTCCCATCACCCTGGCAGGCGACAGCTGAGGGAGACCTGATCTGCTAAAACAACCAGTCCGGCTGGCGAGTCCCCGATACTGAGTCCACCTGATCTGTACCCGTGTTGTTGGTCCAGGGTTATGCGAGTCGAGGGCAGAGTGATCATCAGGAGGTCACATGCCCCGCGCGTATCCGGCTACGGTCCGCCAGCAAATCATTCGA
>NZ_PKEK01000111.1 GCF_002863225.1 Mycobacterium sp.
TGTGCTTGATCGCCTGGAAGCTTCCGATGGCCCGTCCGAACTGGATGCGTTCCTTGGCGTAACCGACAGCCATGTCGAGACATCGCTGAGCCGCTCCGAGCTGCTCCGCCGCCAATGCCACCAGCGCGAGATCCGATGTCCTTGCCAATCCGCTCGACGCGTCGCCGTCGTTTCCGATCAGCCGGGCGGGCGCTTCGTCGAACTGAATGTGTGCGACCTTCCGGGTGCGGTCGAGGCTTGCGAGTGGCGTGCGCTTGATTCCAGCCGAATCGGCCGCGATCGCGAACAAGGACGGTCCGGCCGCGGTGTTGGCCGCCACCAGCAACAGGTCGGCGCAGTGGCCGTTCAGCACCCGGGGTGCATCACCCGAGACCCGGTAGCCCTCGCGGCCAGGTGCAGCGGTCAACGCCACCGCACTGGCGTCCCACGCTTTGAGGTGACCGTTGAGGATGACCGTGGCAGTGGATTCGCCGGCGGCCAACCCCGGTAGAAACTCGTCCATCGCAGTGCGATCGTCGCTGGTCAGGATCGCCTGGGTGGCCAGCGCGACGGTCGAGAAGAACGGTGAGCACAGCAGCGTGGCGCCCATCTCTTCGAAGACGACGGTCAGCTCGGGCATGCCGGCGCCCGCCCCACCCCATTGCTCTGGCACGGCGATGCCGTGCAGACCCAGCTCGCCGGCCATTTGGCGCCAGGTGTTCTCGTCGTAGCCCGACTCGGTGGCCATCAGTCGGCGCACGGTCTCGCTGGGGGACGCGGCTTCCAGAAATGCCCGTACGGTCGCCCTCAGGTCGTCGAGCTCAGTCATGAAGCCGGTTCATTCGCGCTCATGTATTCCTGACGTGTCCGGTTGTCGGCGTGAAGCCGTCCTGTCGAGCCGGCAGGCAGACCCGAGATAGGCATTCCCGAAAGAGGATAGTATCTTTTGTGAAATAAGAGAATAAACATTCTCGCCGGGAGGAGCTCCACGTGACGGTGAAACTTGACTACGGGATCTTCGATTGCGACACGCACTGCTACGAGACACGGGATGCGTTTACCCGCTACCTGCCCAAGGAGTTTCACGATCGCGCCATCACGCCGGTGCGCTCTGCCGACGGTAAGGAGGTGATCCTGGCGGGGCATCGGATCGCCACCTTCAACAGTGAAGCGAGTCTGGGTTTCGACCTCGCATACCGGCCGGGCTCACTCAAGGAAATGCTCAAGCAGATGGGCTCCGGTAACCCCGACGAGAGCTATGAGCCCCAGCCCATCCAACCGGAATTCCTCGAACGGGGACCGCGCTTGGAGGTCATGGCGCAGCAGAACGTCGAGCGGGTGGTGATGTTTCCAGCCGGAATGGCCCTTGCTGCAGAGCATTACGTCGACGACACCGAGGCCCTGTACGCAAACCTGAGATCCTTCAACCGGTGGTTCGACGAGACGTGGGGCTTCAACTATCAGGACACCATCTACGCCACGGCGCTGCTCTCGCTGCGCGATCTGGAATCGTCGATCGCCGAGACCGAGGCGATCATCGCGCAAGGCGCACGCCTGGTGCTGCTACCCACCGGACCCGCCTATGGGCGCTCACCGGGCGACCCCTACTTCGATCCGATCTACGCGCGGCTGCAAGAAGCCGGCTGCACACTGGTGTTCCACATCCAGCCCTACTGGTACTTCAACGCCATCTCGCCGGCCTGGGGCCACAATCCGGACCCGGCGGCTTGGCGCATGTCGGCCTGGCAGTGGATGAACGTCTACGGTCAGCGTCCTATCGAGGACACGTTGTCGGCGTTGATCTTCGACAACTTGTTCGGCCGCTTTCCGGACCTGAAGGTCTTGGTGGCCGAGCATGGCGCCGAATGGGTTCCGCAGTTCGTCATTCACATGGACAAGAGCCGCGGGATGGGCCGTAACGGTCCGTGGATCGGCGGAAAGCTCACCGAACGACCGTCGGAGGTGTTCCGTAGGCACGTGGGCGTGGTCCCGTATCCCGAAGACGACATCCCCACGATCGTGGAGCGGCTGGGTTACGACGAGTGTCTGCTGATGGGATCTGACTATCCGCATGCTGAGGGTCTCGCCGAGCCGGCCGATTTCATCAAGCTGCTCGACCCACTGGACGACGCCGCCAAGAAGCGAATCATGCGCGACAACGCGGATCAGCTACTTCGCCGAAGCTAACACCCATGGCCGATGACGACGTCGACCTCGACCTGCTACGAGCGTCGGCGCGAGAATTTCTCGCCGACCGCGGTGAAAAGGAATCCGTTACGGACCTCGCCGCGATGGACTGGACCGGCCTGCTCGTCGACGAGTCGATGGGTGGTGCGGGCTGGCGGCCCGTCGAGGCGTGTGTCGTCGCCGAAGAGCTTGGCCGAGCACGGGACCGCTCGGCATGGTTCGGTACCACCATCGCCGCGGCCGCACTGACGTCCGCACCCGATGCCGTCCGGCAGCGCTGGCTGCCCGCCATGCTCGACGGCACGGCAACAGCGGGCGTGACACTCCCCGGCGACGTCGTGCGCATCTTTCGCGGCAGTGAAGTCGACATCGTCATAACGCTGGGCAGCAACGGAATTCAGCTGTTCGAGGTGTCGGATGCGCAAGCGAGCCGACTCGACGAGGACTCGATGGACGAGACCAGGGCGGTCTGTCTGGTCGATATCACCGACGACCGGGGAGTGCTTGTCGGATCACCGGAGCGAGCTGATCAGCTGCTTGCAGCAGGAAAGCTGCTCATAAGTGCGGATTCCATCGGAGCCGTGTCGACGACCTTCGAGCGCCTCACGGCATATCTGAAAGACCGCATCGCCTTTGGCGCGCCGATCGCGAGTTTCCAAGCGATCCAGCACCGATTGGTCGAGCTCTTGGTTTTCGTGGTCAAGGCTCGCGCGGCGGTGCTGAAGGCGGCGCGCGCGGTCGCGACCGACGACAGGCGCGTGGTCGCGCTGACGGCCGCCGCACACGCTTTCGTGGCGGCCAAGGCCACGGCCGCGGTGGACGAATGCATGCAACTGTCCGGCGGAATCGGCTTCACCTGGGAATATCCGCTGCATCACGAGCTGCGGCGGGTGTTCACCAACGCGCAGACGCTCGGCACAGCGCGATCAAGCCGGGCACTGCTCGCGGAGGTCTCGGGGTGGTAGCCGACGTCGCCCGCCCCAGCGAGTCCGAGCTTCTCGCCTTCCGGGAGCAGGTGCGTGCCTTCATCGCCGACCACGCTCCGGCGCTGGTGGCGCGCGAGGGGCACCGCGCACCCGAAGACGCCGCGCAGGAAGCACTGTTGCGCAGCTGGTTCGCCGCTTTGTTCGACGCGGGTTTCGCCGGCGCCGACTGGCCGGTGAAACATGGCGGCCGGGCCGACCACCATCCGCTGCACGATCGCATCGTCAGCGAAGAGATCCTGCGTGCCCGCGCACCACGCCCTGTCGACCAGGTCAACTTGGCGGCACATGTCCTGCTGCACTTCGGTTCCGAAGAACAGCGATCCGAGCTGTTGCCAGCGATGCGGCGTAGCGACCACGTGTGGTGCCAGTTGCTCAGCGAGCCGGACGCGGGAAGTGACATCGCCGCGATACGTAGCCGGGGCGTTCAGCGGGCCGACGGCGGCTGGGTGATCAACGGGCAGAAGACCTGGATCACCGACGGGCACTGGGCGGACATGGGTTTGGCCCTGATCCGCACCGACCCCACGTCATCGCGGCACCGCGGTCTGTCGGTGTTCGCCGTGCCGCTGTCGACCCCCGGCGTCGAAGTCCGGCACATCCGGACGATCAACGACGCGATCGAGGTCAACGAGGTCTTTCTCTCCGATGTCGAGTTGCTTCCGAACAGCCTGATCGGCGAGATCGGTGCGGGCTGGTCGATCATCATGGCAGGCTTGGACTTCGAACGTTTCGGCATCGGAGGTAACGTCATCCTGCTCGAACTCATGATCGACGATCTCGTCACTCTCGCCGGGGGATCCAGTCTGGACGGTGCACCCGCGCTGTCTCACGACGATGTTCGGCAGGCCGTGGCCGAACTGACAGTCGAAGTCGAGGTCGCGAAGGCCTTCATCGACGACCACGTCGAGCGGATGATCTCCGGACAGGAGACGGTCGGGGACGGTTCGATCGCGAAACTGAGCTTCGCCGAGACCTACCACCAAGTGTCGTCCTATGGCGCCGAATTGGGCGCCACCGTCGTCACCGATGGGTCTGATTCGGCTGTGCAGCAGGCAAAACAACGCCTGCGGGAGTGCTGGCTCTGGTCTCGCGCGTACACGGTGTCCGGGGGCAGCTCGGAGATGATGCGCAACATCCTTGCCAAGCGCCGACTCTCGCTGCCGAGTAGATGAACGGGCCGGCCTCGCCCGAGGTTTACTGGGAGCTTGTCGAGAATGCAGCGTGCGAGCACCCGCAACGTGTGGTGCTCAGCGATGACTTCGGGCGCAGCCTCACCTGTGCGGAGCTTCGTGACGCGGCCGTGAGAACCGCCGCCGCCTTCGCCGAGCGCGGGGTCACCGATGGGACGGTAGTCACCTGGCAGCTGCCGACCACCTTGGAGACGATGGTGGTGATGGTGGCACTCGCGCGTCTGGGCGCGGTCCAGAATCCCGTGCTGCCGCTGTGGCGCGAGCGCGAACTACGTTTCGTGACAAACCAACTCGACACCGAGTTCATGGTGGTCCCTGGGACCTGGCGTGGCTTCGACCACCTTGCGCTGGCTGAGGCGCTGGCGAAAGAGCGTCCGATGGCCGTGCTGGTCGTCGATCATGAAGCGCCGATAGAACGCGACCTTCGTCTGCCCGTCGGTGACCCGGCAGCGCTGCCGCCGGCACCGAGTTCGGGGACGCTGTCGCGATGGGTGTACTACTCGTCCGGAACGACCGCCGCGCCGAAGGGAATTCGGCACTGCGACAAGTCAGTGATAGCCGGATCCGCGGGAGTCGTCGGAATGGTCGGTGCATCGAGCAGCGACGTCAACCCGATACCGTTTCCCGTGTCGCACATCGGCGGAGCTGCGATGCTGGCGTCCAGCCTGCTCACCGGGATGCGGCTGGTGCTCTTCGACGCATTCGACCCCGCGACGACGCCTGTCGCGATCGCTGCGCACAGACCGACTTTCCTGGGCACTGCCACGCCCTTCTTTGTTGCTTTCATGGCGGCGCAACAGGCGCACGGACCCGAGCCGATGTTCCCCGATCTGCGAGCGGTCCTAGGGGGTGGCGCTCCGATCACCGCCGAGTTGGGACGCCAGATGCGCGAAGTGTTTTCCGTCGCCGGTGTCGCGAATGCCTGGGGGCTCACCGAGTTTCCCGTCGCCACGTCCCCGGAACCTACCGGTGAGCCAGATGTGCTCGATCACACGGTAGGACGCCCGGTGCCGGGCGTTTCGGTGCGAGTAGTGGGCGACAACGAGCAGGAGGTGCCGCGTGGTGAGGAGGGGGAGCTGAGACTCACCGGCCCGCAGTGCTTTCTCGGTTACGTCGATGCCTCGTTGGACGACGACGCGTTCGACTCCCAGGGGTGGTTTCGCACCGGGGACCGCGGGCGTGTGGATACCGGCGGCAACGTCGTCGTGACCGGCCGGATCAAGGATGCGATCATCCGCAATGCGGAGAACATCTCCGCGCTGGAGATCGAGGAAGTTCTGGTCACCCATCCTGCGGTGGCCGATGTGGCCGTCGTTGGAGTGCCGGATTCGCGCACCGGAGAGCGCGTCTGTGCAGTCGTCGTTCCCGTTGCCGGTGCAACTGTCGAGTTGTCGGCGCTGGCTGAGCACTGCAGGGTGAAAGGTCTGAGCCGGCACAAGTCGCCGGAGCGCCTAGAGGTGGTGGATGCGTTGCCGCGCAACCTGACTGGCAAGGTGCTCAAGGCCGACCTGCGAGCCCGGTTCGGGTGAGGTCGATCGGCGCCTCGCGAGAAGACCGCGCCCTGACACAGCGCTATATCCCGATCAACTCTTTCAAGTTGCCGCCCATGACTCGCGAAGTGGTGTCCGCCGGTAAGTTCCCGAGCTCGTTGACGAACTCAGCGGGTTCCGCCAAACCCTCTGGATGGGGGTAGTCCGAGCCGAACATGACTCGGTCGGCGCCAAGGATCTCGATCAGGTGTGACATGTCCTCTTCGTGAAAAGGGTTGACCCACACGTGCCGTCGAAAGACGTCTGCTGGATGCTCGGCGAAGTCCTGGGGCTTCTTGCGGTAGACCCGGTCGAAGGCATTCAGGAGGCGCGGTGCCCAGGAGCCGCCGTTCTTCACAACTCCGATTCGCAGCGCTGGAAAACGTTCGAACACACCGTGTGCGATGAAAGCCGCCAATGTGTCGAAGATGTGCCGGCTCTCCTCATAGATGAAACCGCGGAAGGTCGTGAGTTGGAATCCCTGGAACTCCGCGCCGCCCTCCCAGTCGGAGAGGTAGCGGTCGTACCCGGCATCTGAATTGTGCATCTGTACGGAGATGCCCGACGACTCGACCAACCGCCAGAAGTCGTCGAATTCGGGAAGTGCCGGCGATCGTGACGTGCCGTCTTCCCGGGGTACCGGGGCGGGTCGGATCAATACGGTCCGAGCTCCGTTTTCCAGGCACCACTCGAGTTCGGCCACTCCAGCTGCCGGATCGTTGAGTGAGATTGCGGGAACAGCGAAGATGCGGTCCTTGTAGTTGAAACTCCAGTCGTCCAAAAGCCATTGGTTGAACGCGTGCGTGATCGCGTGGGTCAGCTCGGTGTCGGATTTGGTCCGTTCCTCGAGCATTCCCGCTGTCGTGGGGAACATTACCGCGCCATCGATACCCTGTCGCTCCATCAAGGCGAGTCGCAGGTCGGGGCGGCGGAATTCGTCGGGGCACCGGATCGGCTCAGCGAGTTCCCGCAGCGATTTGCCTTCGGGGTTCACCCCGCGGTAGTAGTCGGCCCACGCTCCCGGAGTTGGAATCACCTCGTAGGTCGGGTTGGGAATGCATTCGGTGATCACGCCGAGAATCTGCAACTTCTTTCGGCCGTTGACATCGACGAACTTCAGTGCCTCGGAGTATTTCTCCGGTAGGTAGCGGGTGTAGGCGTCGATCGTTTCGTACATGTGATTGTCCGAGTCCCACACCTCGTACTGGTGCACATCGCCCACGGTCAGCTCCTCTCCTTGGCGACCGCGAGACGACGGGGCCGGCACGGATCGCGGTAATGACACTATCCCAATCCGAGAGTAATGGTTCTCAAAGTCATGGCTTTCATCCATGTGGTGTCAGCGCCGCAATCTCCTGGACGTTAGAGATCATCGCTTGTGCGTCATTGCCGGTCAGCACTACCTGAAGGTGGTCGACGCCGAGGTCTCGGTATGAGTCGACGGCTTTTGCAAACGACGACGTTGTATCAAACTTCGTCGAAGCCACTTTGATCAGCGCCGAATACGGCCGGCCGTGCTCCTCGGCGAGACGGCGCAGCTCATTCAACAGTCCTGCCAGACGTGTCGCCGGCATGGGTGCAGAGATCCAGCCATCACCGATTCGCGCGGCACGATCGAGAGCAGCAGTTGAGTGTCCCCCGATGAGGATGGGGATAGGGCGCTGTAGCGGCCGGGGTTCCGGATCGATCGGGGCGAAGTCGTAGAACTCACCGTGGAATTCGACCTGCCGCCCGGGGGCCGTCCACAGGACGCGCAGGAGCTCGATGTGCTCTTCGCTCCGGGCCGCGCGGCGATGCCACGGTATGCCCATCGCCGCAGCCTCTTCGCGCATCCAGCCGATACCCACGCCGTAGCTGAGCCGCCCGCCCGACAAGACATCCAGGGTGGCCAGTTGCCGCGCATTGAGCAGTGGGTTACGAAGGGTCAGCACTGAGATAGAAGTCCCCAGCCCGATGGTCGTGGTCTGACCTGCGACCCAGGCCAACGTCGAGACCATCTCGTAATTCGGTGCGAGATTATCGGACAACCATCCGTCAGCGACCTTCGAAGGCTTGGAGCCGAGGACGTACGCCGAATCGACATGATGCGGCAGAACAAGGTGGTCGACTGCCCAGAGTCGGCTGATGCCGGTCGCTTCCGCGGTTTGGGCAAAATCGCGGATGAATGTCGGAGACGAGGTTGGCCCGGTATGGGGCAGAACAAGTCCTATGTCCACTGCTGCCTAGAGATTCGTGAAGTGGCCACCGTCAATACCCAAGGTCTGGCCGGTGATGTAGCGCGCATTCGGGCCGACCAGGAATGCGACTGCGGCGCCGATATCGGAATCGGGATCACCGATGCGCTTCAGCGGAATTCGCCGTGCCAGCCGATCTTCCATTGCCGATTCGGCCTCGATCGCCGCAGTCATGGCTGGCGAGTACGCAAGCGGGGAAACAACATTGACAGTGATTCGGTCGGGCCCCCACTCGCGCGCCAAGCTCTTCGCGAAGCCGCGTAATGCCCCCTTCATGGTGGCATACAGCGGCAGGGTCGCGCTTCCCTCGATGCCCGCTGGTGATGTCATAACCAGCAGGGTGCCACCTCGAGCGCGAAGGTGCTGGTACGCGGCGGCCGCGCAGTGCTGAGCGCCGGCAATCGACACCAGATAGTGGTCGGTCCACAGTGAGCTGTCGACGTCTTCGAGTCGGTGCGGCTGACTTGAGGCCCTACTAGTGGCGTTGTGCACCACTGCATCGAGTCGACCGGTGACGGCGAGAGCCAAATCGACTGCGGCGGTGACGTTTTCTTTTTTCGTCACATCGCAGTAAGCCCACGTTGCCGACTGGCCGCGTGAGGTGATTGCGTCGACAACCGCCCGGCCGGCTTCGTTGCGTGCGGCGACGATGACATGCGCGCCCTCCCGTGCCAGCGCTGTGGCAATGCCTCGGCCGACGCCGCTCGCTGCACCGGTGACCAACACCGTGTGACCTGCCAGGTTCACGGCAGCATCACCGATCCGCCGTCGATGACAATTGTTTGGCCGATCAGGTGTTTTGGCTTGCGTTCGAGCAGAAATTCTGTCGTCTCTATAACGCTGTCGATGAGCGCTTCGTCCACCGGGACCGCGGGGGCCGACAGATGGCCATCTGAGGTGGCCAGCGCCGGTTCAAACAAACCCACAGGTACGGCGATCGTATTGACATAAATGCCTTCTGAAGCCCACTGACGGGCCGCGGATTTCGCCATCGCACGAACGCCTTCCGCCGCGGTGGTCAACGGTACGAGGCCAGCAGCACCGGCGATCCCGAGGGTTGGCGCCACTAACACGATTGCGCCGCCTCGTCGGCGCATCGACAGCCGAGAGCGCTGCAGAGCTTCCAGGGCGCGTCTCATCGGCTCCTCGGCGAGTCGGCGCCACTGTACGTCGCTCACGATGCTGACGGGTTGGCAAACCTCGTCGGTGTTGATGTCGAGGATGATGACGGCGCCGTCGGTACCTTCTGGCGGCGCGCCGAGACCAACGGCGACTGCGTCGAGACCCGTTGCCAGCGCTCGCGAGAGGCTCCCGTCGGATCCCATCACCACGCGAGGCATCGCGCGCTCTGCATCAGTGACCGGATTGCGGGCTACCGGCGGCTTGCCTCGCCAGGCGCTGCTGATGGATGGTCACCAGCTCCCTGAAGCCGATCCGCGGATATTGCGGGACCGGCTGAATGCCCCATTTGTCGCGGGCGGTGTGTTGACCCCAGGCCTCTGGCGGACCACCGAAAGGAGCCCCGCCGAGCGGAAACGGCTGCTGGCATTCCAGGGTGTCGTCGGAGTACCGCACTTTCATCAGCTCACTGCAGATCTGGGTGAGCGACAGATTCGGCCAGCCGTACCAGACCGCCATGGTAGGCACCGTCAACGATCCCTCGATCACCAAGCCGAACAAGCAGAAGAACAGGCCGCGTCTGAGCCAGGTGTGCATCCTCGCCCACGTCGGTGTCGTCCCGACCGGCAGTTGTTCGGCGGGTGTGGTGGTTTCTGTCTCGGCGCTGGACATGATCGGCCTTCCTCGGCTAGTCGGTGAAGATTTCTCGATTCACCGTGTGCATGTAGGGAATCGCCAAAAAGGGTGTGATGTAGAAGATGTTGAACGCCCACCAGCCCAGTACCGGTAAGCCGACCGCGGTGTAACGGACGTCGGCGTAGAGCGTCATGTTGAAGATGTAGCCCGTCCACACGACCACGCCGAACCAGCACGTCACGATCAGCCACTGGTGTCCCCAGCGTTTCATCTGGAGAAATCCGATAGCCGCCGCGATACGCATCGGAAACGCGATGAGAACGCACACGAGGACCCATGCCTTCTCGCCGGGCGCGCTCGCACCACCGATCCACAACTCGTTGTAGTGCCAGAAGTAGCCCGCATCAATGAGATTGCCCCATGCCGTGAAGACGGTTCGGGTGACGAGTGCGTGGTTGGCAAACAGGTCCAGTGCCCACCCAATGCTGTTCAGGGCGGCGTCCAGAATGACGACGTACCCGATGAGCGTGACCATCAGCGGTCGCACAGAGAGCCCCTCGCGCTGGGCGTTGCGCAGCAGGACCAGGCCACGCACGAATATGGGCAGACCGATGATGCCGAGCACCAACGTCCCCATGACGACAGTGCCGGAAATCAGCCATCGGTCGGCGCGTCGCTGAATTTCACGGGTTTGCTGATCGTGTTCTTCCAGTCCGACCGAACCGATGCCCGGTAGCGACATCGCGTCACCAGCCCTTCGCGAAGTACATCTGAAGCTGGATGAGAAACATCGCGATGAGAATGCCGTAGATGAAGACCTGGAAACCGATGAGGCCTCGTCTACGTCTGCGATCCTGGTCATCCATTCGTCTGTCACCTTTCTGCTTCAGGTCTGGCCGACGACGGCGCGATGTGACTGAGAGACAGCACATCTCGACTTCTTCCGGCCCGAGGCGTGATCTGTCAGAAAGTGCCGATATTCGACAGCATCCAGTAGAAGAAGGCGGTGAGCCCGACCATCACACCCCAGGTCACGGCCATCCGGACTAGTTCCTGCCACACGGTTGCGCCTCCGTCGGTCGAGTTTCGTCCTAAGCGGAAATGGCCATTCTCATCGGATGCTAACACCACTGCCGGTGCGGAAAGCAAATTCTGTCACATCGGTCGCACGGGATCGCCGCAGCTGGTCACCGACTGATGCGCTGGGCGAGTTCACGTTTGACGACCTTGCCGGTGTCGTTGCGCGGGAGTTCGTCGACAAACACGATTCCTACGGGAACGCGGTAGGGCGTCAACCGTTCTCGGCACCACGCTATGAGGGTGTCCTCGCTGAGCACGTCATTGGTCCTCGCGACGAACGCCCACGGCACCTCGCCCAGGCGATCGTCCGCCACGCCTACCACGGCAGCCTCGCGCACGCCGTCGGCGGCCATCAACACGTCCTCGACGGTGCCCGGAAACACTTTGAGCCCACCGCGGTTGATCATGTCCGAAACCCGGCCGTCCAGCCACAAAAAGCCGTCCTCGTCGAACCAGCCGAGGTCGCCGGTGTGGAACCAACCGTCGTCGGTCAGCCTGTCCAGAAAGGCGGGGTCGATCTTGCGGGCCCCGGTGGTCGCAGTTCGGACGAGCACCTCGTCATCGCTGACTGCCACGTCGATCCCCGGGAGCGGCCGGCCGACGGATCCGAGCTTCGACTCGCCGAATTCTCGCGCGTCGGCGGCGGACCAGCCCACTACTTCGCCGCCGAGTTCGGTCTGGCCGTAGGAGTTCAGCACGATCACGCCGAACTTGTCCCGGAATCGAGCTGCTTGGACGGGGGACAGGGGAGCGGTGATCGATCGCACGATCCTCAGCGGTGACAGGTCCGCGACAGCGTCGTCGTAGAGCACCATGGTCAACGCCGCCGGTGGGAGCACGGTGGACCGCAGTTGGTGCCGTTTGACCAGCGCGGCGAATTCCCCGGGAGAGAACCGGTCCATCAGGACGACACCGGAACCCGCGCGGAATGCGAACAGTACCTGGTAGATGCCTGCCCAGAGCGACAGGGAGAGCGGCACCAGATTGGGCATCGGTGCTCGGTTCGGTTCTTTGGCAGCGGATTTGGGGCCGCGCAATTTGGTGAGCAGCCGGTCGATAAGGTCCAGAACGGTGGCATGACGCAGGGGCACGGGCTTGGGTGGCCCGGTGGTCCCTGAGGTGAACTGCAGCAGTGCGACGTCGGGATCGTACCGGCGTGCATCCTCGGTCGTCGTCGTTGACGGAGTTGCCGACCAGACAAGACCGGCACCCGTGATGACAGTCAAGCCGAAGGCGGAGAAACGTTGTGCCAAGTCCGGTGTGGTGATCACTGCGACGGGACGCAGGGTGTCCAGGAGCGTGGTCACTTCGGCATCGGCCGCGCGAGGGTTCAGCGGTGTGTATACCCCGCCGGCACGCCAGACGCCGAAAAGAGCCGCGATGGTGACGGCGTCGTTCGGCAGCATCGCCGCGACAACCTGACCTGTTGTCAGGCCGATGTCGGTGAGCAGTTGGCCCAAATCCTGTGCGCCGGCCACCAGCTCGACACGGGTCGCACTGGTGTTCAACGTGTGCACGGCGATATCGGGCAGCCCGTCCAGCAGTTCATCCAGGCTCACGAATCACTCTCCAGCGGAGACCAATTGGGTGCGCGCTTCTCGGCGAATGCCTGCGGTCCCTCATTCTGGTCAGGGTGGCCCCACATCGATGTCAGATGTTTGGCGCCTTCGCGACACGCGTCCGTCAGTCCGTGCTCGAGTGCCCCCCACAACGCCCGCTTGGTGGCACGCATCGCTGCGGGTGAGTTTTTCGCGATCTGCTCGGCCAACGTTTGGGCCGCATCACGTAGCTGCTCGGGTGGATCGACGATCTGGCTGATCATTCCCAGTTCGTAAGCGCGCTGGGCGGTGAGTCGCTCGTGGCTGCCGACGAGTGCCATCCGGAGCACGGCTTCGGCAGGCATCTTGCGCATCAACGCGATGGTCTCGAGTGCGCTCACTTGCCCGATCGATACATGGGGATCGACAAACGTGGCGTCCGAAGCCGCGATCACGATGTCGGCGTCGGCGACCCAATGCAGGCCGCCGCCGGCACAGACACCGTTGACCGCTGTGATGACCGGTTTACCGACGTTCATGTGCCAGCCGGTCAGGCGTAAATCCAGCGTGCGCATGGTCTCCTGGAATTGCAGGACTGCCTCGCCGTCCAGCTCGTCGACGTCGGCGCCGACCTGAAAGGCCCTGCCGTTGCCGGTGTGCACAATGACCCGCGCATCTGGATCGTTGTCGAGTTGTGTCCAGGCTCTGGGGAATTCCGCACGCATCACGGAGTCGTACGCGTTGAGACGTTCCGGCCGGTTGTTGATGATCCAGCCGACCGGACCGCGACGCTCGACGACCAGTCGCTGATAAGGCGCGGTCGGCTCAGTGCTCATGAAGCTTCCTCGGCGGACAGTGCCCAAGAGATTGCCAGTGCGGTGCCCTCTTCTCACGCCAGGCACGGGCGCCCTCGGCGTGATCCGGGTGATTGCGGAGCTGCCAGATCTTCTCGCCGGCGTCGTTGCGCGCCTGGGTCAGGCCCACCTCGACCGCGTGCCACAGGGCTTGTTTGGTCGCTCGCATCGCAGTCGGCGAGTTCGTTGCGACGGCGGCGGCCAAAGCCGCGGCCTTCCCGCGCAGAGCATCGCCGGTGACGACTTCGGATACGACGCCCAGCTGATAGGCGCGGTCGGCGGAGATGCGTTCCCCTTTGCCGCTCAACGTCATTCGCGTGATTGCCTCCATCGGAGATTTGCGCAGCAGCGTGATGGCCTCGTAGGCCACCGCCTGGCCGACGGAGACGTGCGGGTCGACGAATGTGGCGGTATCGGCGGCGATCACGATGTCGGCGTCGGCGATCAAGTGCAGGCCTCCGCCAGCACAGACTCCGTTGACCGCAGCGATGACTGGTTTCCACACTCCGCAGTGCCAGGCCGAGATCTTGAGCTCAGCGTCGCGGGTGCGCCGTGAGTGGCGCCGCATTGCCGCTCTGTCCCGGGCGACCTGCACGACGTCCATCCCGGTGCAGAACGCTCTGCCATTGGCGGTGTTGACGATGACCCGCACGTCCGGGTCGTCGTCGAGCTCTGCCCAGGCGGTCTCGAGCTCGTCGAGCATCCGGGCGTCAAAGGCATTGCCCGCGTCAGGCCGGTTGAGGATGAGCCAGCCAATGCCATCGGCCTTCTCCACGATGAGCCGTTCGTATTCGGTCACGAGCGTGGAATGTCCTTCCAGGGTTGGCCTTTCCATGGGTCCGGCTCTTTCGGTAAGCCAAGCACGCGCTCACCGAGGATGTTCTTGTTGATGTCGGTGGTTCCGCCCTCGGTGCTGTTGGCGAGGCTGCGCATCATGCCTTGCACTTCGCGCGGCAGCGCGTCCTCGTCGCTGGTTGCCGGCCAGGCGACCGCCTCGGTGCCCAACAAGTCGACCAATAGGTCCTGGATCTGCTGGTTCAGTGTCGCCTGATGGACTTTGCCGATCGACGACGCGGCACCTGGTGATTGCCCGGCCGAAAGAGCGGCGCGTACGCGAACATTGGTCCAGCCACGGATCTGCTCCTGGGCCCACAGGCTCATCACTTTGTTGCGGACGACCGGGTCTTCCCATCGCCCTGTCTCCTGGGCGACGGTGATCAGTCGCTGGGCGCTCGAACCGCCCAGTCGGCCCATCCCGCCGGAGCCCGAGCCGGAGACCATCTGCCGCTCGCTGGACAACGTCGACGCGCTGACGCGCCAGCCGTCGTTGATCTCACCCACCCGGTGTGCGTCGGGGATTCGTGCGCCGTCCAGGAACACTTCGTTGAACTCAGACTCACCGGTGATCTGGCGGAGAGGCCGTACCACGACGCCGGGTTGATGCATGTCCAACAGAAAGTAGGTGATGCCCTTGTGCTTGGGCTGTCCAGGATCGGTGCGGGCCAACAGGATTGCAAAATCGGCTTCGTCAGCCCACGTGGTCCAGACCTTTTGGCCGGACACTATCCAATCTCCGCCGTCGCGGATCGCCTTGGTGGCGAGCGAGGCCAGATCCGATCCAGCGCCGGGTTCGCTGAAGAGCTGACACCACTTTTCCTCGTTGCGCACGATCGGGGGTAGGAAGCGGCGTCGTTGTGCGTCATCGCCATGACTGAACAGTGCAGCGGCGGCGTTGTTGAGGCCCAGCGGATTCAGCCGAGTGAGCCGCAGCGGGGCCAGTACTGTCTCGATCGCGAGTGCGATGTCGTTGGTAACGCCCAACCCGCCGTGTTCTGGCAACCAGGTCGGTACGACGAGTCCGGTCTCGGCGAAGCGCGGATACCACGCGCGGTAATCGGAGGGGCTGCGAACAGCTTTCAACGCCATCGGGCCTTCGGCAGAGGCGGCTCGCCACGATTCGGGCACGTGAGTTGCGACCCATTGCTCGACGGCCGCGACTGCCTCCGCGGCACTGGTGGTCTGGGTGATCGGGAGTTGCGTCATCTGCCCTGAAATCGTGCGTCGCGCTTGTCCCGGAATGCGGCCAATCCTTCGCGGAAGTCCTCACTGCGGCTGGACAGTTCCAGTGCCATCGCTTCGTTCTGAAGGTGCCGGTCGAGGTCTAGACCGTTCCCGCTCTGCAAGAGCCATTTGGTGAGGCCGAGTGCGACCGTCGGGGATTCGCTGAGCTTCGTGACGAGCGCCGTTGCAGCCGAATCCAGTTCGCCGTCGGCGACGGCACCGTGGACAATGCCCCACTCCGCGGCGGTGGCCCCGGCGATCTCGTCGCCGAGCATGAGTAACTGGCGGGTGCGCACCATGCCGATGACCCGCGGCAGTAGCCAGGCAGCTCCGCTGTCGGGCGTGAAGCCGCGGGCCATGAACGGCTCCCAGAATCGCGCGTCGTCGGCGGCCAGACAGAAGTCCGATGCCAGCGCGATGTGGAAACCCAGCCCCGCAGCCCAGCCACGGACGACGGTCACGATCGGGACCTGGGTCTCGGTCATCAGCGGGATGAGTCGGTTGGCCTTGTTCGGCAGGCGGCGCTGTGTGCTGCCGACTCGCGGCTTGCGTTCGGATTTCGCGTTGTTGGCGATCAGGTCGGCGCCTGCGCAGAAATCGGGGCCCTCGGCGTCAATACGAATGACGCGGACGGATTCGTCGATGCCGGCCGCGGCGAGGTGGCCGATCATCGCGTCCAGCATCACGTCGTTGATTGCGTTGCGATGGTCGGCTCGATCGAGTGTCAATGCCAGTACCGGCCCCTGCTGGTGGGCTTGCAGCCCAGGCACACTCGCGTAGTCCATGTGCGTCAGCGCTCGGCGAATTGTGCTGAGACTGCGGTCAGCAGGTCGGCCAGGTTGTCGGCCCCGCCGGGCGGGTCGGGTAGACGGACCGGCCCGTGCGCGTGGCTGGGCAACAGGATGGTGGCATGTCCGGGGGCAGTCACCTCGCCGCGATGGTTTGTCGCCGCGAGTTCGACATCGACGGCGGGCCGATCGCCTTCAGTCAGGTACTTGCGCGTCACGGTTCCAGTGATGGTGTGCAGGTCTCCGACGTAATTGAACAGTCGGAACTCGCAGTCGAGTTTCCAGAGCCAGGCGTCATCGCCCATCCAGTCGGTGCAGACATGAATCAACCATGTCTCGCGCATCCGGCCGTAGTCGAATGTCGTTGGATTACCGGCATTTCGAGCGGCGTCGGGTTCCCAATGCACGCGCTGCTGCACATCGGGCACCCCGTACCCGTTGGGGGTGTAGAAGCGCGGAATGCGTTGCCGGTTGCGCCAGGCGAGTCGCAGTGGGCGCACACCGTACATTCCCGTGCCCATTCCGACGTGCCAGCAGACCATGTCGGTGACCGTCAGCGGGCCCTTGGTGAGCGGGCCCAGCGCATCGCCTTCGTCGACGTCCTCCCACCAGCGCGGTTCGGGACCGCGCGGCGTCTCGCGCGCGTAGCGGTCATCAATCTCGGCGATCTCGTCTTCAGACCACGTCTTGAGTTCGATCTCGTCGTACTTCTTGCGTCCGCGCGCCTTCTTGCGCTCGGTGCGGATCATGTTGCGATATTGGCCGCCGAGGATGGTGCCGTCGTCGTCGCGAAAGACCTGGGCTGACCACTCGTGAATGGCACGCCCGGCGAAGTCGCTGCTCTTGTCCAGAGCGGCTACCAGAGCATTGCGCCGAAAAACCCTGTGATTGGCGCGCAACGGAGCCCACCACTCGCGTGCGGAGGACGCATAGAAGGCGTGTACCCCTCGCAGAGGGTCTCCCTTGGTCAGAGCACGCTCCTCATCGGACAGCGTGGTCACTTCGTCCTCGCCGATCAATGTGTCGCCGCCGACCAGCGTGGGTGGGGCGATCGACCCTCCCCACACCGACTTCGCCGCGTACTCCGGGTCAGACCACAGCGGGCTCGCATCGCCGTAACTTTCGGCAACATGACGAAAGGCGTCCTCGTTGGGTCGGACGTAGTGCGGAGGCTGAGTGTGCGGGACGGCAATACCGATGGTGGCGCGCAAGCGCGTCAGCCCCTCATCGGTGATTTCCCCCGACCCCGCCATTCAGTGCCTCCTCGTTGTGGCCGCCGATAAGGTGGAAATCAAGATACCCGAAAAACGGAAACGTCGTTAACGCAGGGATGGCTCAGATGGCAGAAGAAGAAACCGGGATCACCGTCGACGTGGGTTCCGACGGCGTGCACCGGATCACGATCAACCGCCCGCAAGTCGGAAATTCGTTGTCTCCCTTAGCTCGTGATGCTCTGACGGCCGCCTTTACGAATGCAAACGACAATCCTTCTGTCCGCGCTGTCTTGCTGACTGCAGCGGGCGTGCGGCATTTCTGCGCTGGAGCAGGACTGGCGCCTCGGCCGGCGGACGCGGAGGTACGTGAGGTGCAGGAGAGGCGCCCCGGTGACATCGCGCGGATGCTTCAGCAGGGTTGGCAACGACTGATCGGCTCGGTATTGGACTGTGACAAGCCGGTGGTTGCCGCGGTCAAGGGCACTGCGGCGGGAGCAGGGTGCAGTTTGGTGCTCGCCTGCGACCTCGTCGTCATGTCAACGGAAGCAACGCTTGTCGAGTCCTTCGTGCACCGCGGCATCCTTCCCGATTCCGGTGCCATGTATTTGCTGACGAGAATCGTGGGACTGCGTAAGGCGGCCGAGTTGTTGATGATCGGCGAGGCCGTCGACGCCGCCGAATGCGAACGACTGGGTTTGGTGAATCGCGTGGTCGCGGCCGGGGACGTCGACGGCGTGGCGGAAGACTTTGCGGGACGCCTCGCGGCCGGCCCCACGGTGATGCTGTCGTTGACCAAGCGGCTGCTGTCGGTGTCGTCGGAGTCGAGTCGCGAACGTGCATTCGAACAAGAGGCGTGGGCGCAGGAGGTGGTCTCGCACACCGCTGATCTGCAGGAAGGTCTGCGGGCTTTCGCCGAGCGTCGCACGCCGCGATTCCTCGGCCGATGAGCTCAACCTTGTGTGGGCCCGCCACGGATGATGAAATCCGAGCTGTCGTCGATCTGATCGATCGCTTGAGCCACCGATTCCGCTGTGATCGAGGTGTTCTCGACGCCCTTGGTCACACCGATGAACACCCGCGATACCTTGCCCGCGCCCACTGAGTAGATGTGGGCCGTGCGATCGCAGTCGCGATGGGAAAGGTAGACGACCACCGGGGTGACCAGCTCGGGGTCCATCGCCTTGCCGGCCTCGCCCATGATGTCTTCGGTCATCCGGGTCCGCGCGATCGGTGCGATCGCGTTGATGGCGATACCGCTGCGAGCGCCTTCGATTGCAAGCACATGCATCATGCCGACGAGGCCCATTTTTGCGGCGCCGTAGTTCGCCTGCCCGAAGTTACCGAAAAGACCTGTGCCGGAGGTGGTTTGAACGATGCGGCCGTAGTTCTGCTCACGCATGACGGGCCACACCGCGCGAGTGACGTTGAACGCGCCGGACAGGTGGACGGCGATCACCGCGTCGACCTGTTCGGCGGTCATGTTCTTGAATGCGGCGTCGCGCAGGATGCCGGCATTGTTGACGAGCACGTCGACCCGGCCGAAGGCTTCGACGGCCGCGGCGACGATCGCGGAGCCACCCTGTTCCGTGGCGACCGAGTCGCCGTTGGCGATCGCCGTTCCGCCGGCGGCGGTGATCTCGTCGACGACCGCCTGAGCTGCCGACAGCGATCCGTCACCACTGCCGTCGACCGGGCCGCCGAGATCGTTGACCAACACGCGCGCACCGCGGCGCGCGAGTTCCAATGCGTGACAACGGCCGAGTCCACCACCCGCGCCGGTGACGATGGCTACCTGGTCGTCGAATGTCAATGACTCCATGGGTGAGAGGTTACATTTACGTTGATGAGAACCCGCATTTGCATGGGAGGTCTGACGTGAACGCCGTGGTTGAGCTGCTGCGACATGCGCACGCACGCGGGGCAGCGCTGAGGCCTCGGTACCGCGACGCCGGTTTCTGGTCGGCGCGGCCGATGGACGTGGTGCGGGACGCGGCCGCACGTCAC
>NZ_PKEK01000033.1 GCF_002863225.1 Mycobacterium sp.
CCGTCTGTCTTCGTGAGCCGGCTGCGCCGGCTCCCACCGGCGAGCGGGCAAGCCCGCTCGAAAGCGAATCATGAAGTTTTCCAATCGCTTACGCGATTGACTCGTATCCTCAGCAAACATCGGCGCCGCTGACGCGGCTCCCCTACTGGTTGCGGCCGGGCCGCTGACGCGACCCGATTTCACAATCTCCGCTTGTGCCGCTCCACAAGTAAAGGTTGTGGTCAAGATCGCTATCATACCCACCACTCTATCATGTTTCCTGTTGTCCTACAACACTTTTCAATTTTAGGCGGACCCCCTTACGGGGGTCCGGGGCCTGCCCCTCCGGCTTGCCCTTACCCCCTCATTCTAACGGTGACCACCGACAACTTTTCCACCACAAACCCCCACTGCGCCAACACAATCCGACCACAACCACCCCTCACCCCAACCCCGTGCCGGATGGGGTTGGGGTTGAGAGGATGAATACATCTGTCGGTCGAAACTCGTAACGTCATCACCCATGAACACGACACCGATACTTCACACAGCTCACCAGGCTCTCTCCGGTATTGATCCCGCTGACCTGGACAACACCGCCCGAATCGCGCTTGCGGCGGCCGCCGCGCAGATCGCCACAGCAGACGCCATAGCGGTCGCCGCTCAAGCCATTTGCGACATCGCCGAATACGCCGGCGGCAACTACAACACGGCCGTGAGCCTGGCCAACGAGACCGAAAATCTCGTGAAAGCCGTCAAGCAGCTCCAACCATAGGCCGGGGTCACCAGCCGTCCCCCCAACCGTTGGCGACGACGATGCGTTCGATGCTGTCGACCAGGCGCTTGCGGGTGGTCTGGTCGCTGCTTTTGGTCTTGGCGAGGGCGGTCAGGGCGGCGCTGATTTGCGGGTCGTGGGCGGTGGCCTGCCAGCGGGTGGCGAACTCGGTGCAGTGCGTGCGGATGGTGCCGGCCAGGCGGTCACGGACGCGCAGGCTGGGGCCGTCGCCGAGCTTGAGGTCGTGGAAGTGCAACTCGTTGCGGACCTCCAGGTAGGCGGCCTCGTCGATGCGGGAGCCGATGAACTGCACGTCCATATTGATGATGACGAAGCCGAGCTGTTTGGCCATCCAGAACAATGAGGGGTGGGCGCGCCGGCAGACCAACACCGGCAGCACCGGCACGTCGGGATTGGCCTGCTGGACCATCACACCCTTGCCGAGCAGCTGGAACGGTTCGTGCGCGGTCGGATAGAGCCACTGGCGCACGTTTTTGACCTCGAACAGCAGCGTCACCGCCGGCCCTGGGATGCCGCGTGCGTTGAGGGGCACGAGGTAGCCCGCGCTGTCGAGGGGGCCAGGCAGGTCCACCCCGAGCACACTGGCCACCCCAGCGGCGCCCTGGGCGGCCGGAATGAGCGCCCCTGAGGCAAGGATGCCGCCGCGGGTCGCGGCTTCTCCTGCCGGGCCGATCAGCCCGTGCGGGTAACGCTCAGTACCGGTAGCCCACCCCAGGTATCGGCCCCACAGCAGCCGCTTGCGCCCGGCGGCGCGGTCGATGCGATCAGAGCGGCCTGTGCGGTCGACCGGCTCCAGCGTGGCGACCGTGTGTTTGCCGCGGGTGGTGCGATAGACCCATTCCAGCTCGCCGCGCTCGTCGACCAGGAAGCGGATCGCGTTGGTGACATGGTGAGCGTCGATATTGTCCCCCGAGCCCTGCCAAAAACCCTCGGTGATGCGGCTTTCGACCTCACGGCGCACCACCGCGTGCTCCACAGCGAGGATCTCGCGGATGCGGTCAACCGCGCGGGCCTCATACTGCGCCGGGGTCGCCACCCCAGAATTATCCCTGCGGGTCGACCGCGTCGAACTGGTCGAAAATCTGAAGGTATCCATACACCTTCAGGTGAAGTCGCGGGCGGTTCTACAGGACACCCGCCGCGGACGGCGCGCCGTTCCGTTTCACCGCATCCCAGTAGCCCTATATAGAAGTTAAGGGGGGCCCCGTCCACGGGTTCATAATTTGTGTACACAGTGTGTACACAAATCGGGTTGTTGCGTCACAGCTGTCTGCTGGCCGCGGCGCGCACGTGAGCAGGAACTTCGGCTGGTAGCCGGGAGAATCCTGGCCGGCGGTGGCGCCAGCTCGGCGACAGCAAGCGACGCACCTCCTCGGGGTGTAACCCGATGAAGTGCAAGGCGATATCGAGCTGGCGGGCGCCCTGGTGGTCGACGTCGACCGCTAGGGCCGCCAGCGTCGCTGCGCTCGCCAATGGGCCGTCGCCGCGCACATAGGCCGCGATAGCGACCAACACCAGCGCCTCGGCCCGCCAGGGCGCAGGAAGCACCCGCGTCAGCAGCGTCCACAATTCCTCAGCCGGGCCGGCGCGCTCCGCATCCGACACCGTTGCCGCGATCAGAGCGTCCCGGACTTTCGGCTTGAGCAGGCTCGCCCCGATAGCGGCCAACTCGGCATCGTGGAGCGTCTCTCCCGCGGCGAGGCGATGTGCCGCGCGGCGGGAAGCGCGAACAGCGCGCCGCCACCCACGGGCAGCAGCGGCTTGGGTGAGCAGGGGGCGCAGCTTGGCGACACGGTTGGGGTGGGACTCGACGACAGCGGCCAGTTCTTGGCGGCTGCGGTACTGCCGGCGGCCAAAACTCACCGCGTCGGGGGCCATTGCACACTGCGCCGGATCTCCCAGGACGCCGGTCTCTTCACGGCGTCCGACGCTGCGCCAGCGACCGCCGGCCGCGAGCCGATCAACGACATACGCACCCGCCAGCGGCAGTCCAGCGCGGAATAACTCTCCTGACACCGCCTCGACGATCTGGCCCACGTCGAACGAACGCGGCTCAGCCGAAAGCACTACCGCAACGACACCATCACCGCCACTACGCGTCGCCATCGCTGCCAGATGCGCGACCGCTGGCTGTTTGCCCTCCAGGTCGATGCGCAGCAACTCCGACAACACGCCGCGCCGCATGATCGCCAAGAACAGCGAACCGTCCTCGGGCGGAAAGCCCAGCACCGGAACGAAACTCTCGATCAACTCAGACACCGACACCCAGCGCGACCCTCTCGATCAGGGATTCAAGGCCGGCCCCAACCGGCCTGCCCACATAATCAGGTGCCATCGTAACGCCCCTGACACGGCAAGCCTACGGTTCCCGCGCAGCCAAAACCACTCCCCATCAGTGCTTTCTGTATATCTGTATATACAGAACGTCGTGCACTTACACACACAGATTGCCGTAATTACGGCTTTGCACAAACGCACTTGTATGTAAGTACGTCTGTGTGTCCGTCTGTGGAGTTACACTCACACAATGATTTACAGCTTTGTGAACCAGAAGGGCGGCGTCGGAAAGACGACCCTGGCGGTCAACGTCGCCGCCGAACGCGCACGGCGCGGCCGGAAAGTGTTACTGGTCGATGCCGACCCGCAGGGCTCTGCGCTGGACTGGCAAGCGCAACGAGGGCATATCGGGCACCCGCCGCTGGTGGTGGTGGTCGGGTTCCCGCGTGACACCATCCACCGCGAGATCGACCAGCTCGGCGACGGCTACGACGACATCGTGATCGACGCGCCGGGGCGCATCGAGTCCGTCGCCCGTGCGGTCATCATGGCCTCCGACGTCGTGGTCATCCCGGTGCAACCCAGCCCCTATGACGTGTGGGCCAGCGCTGATGTGCTCGCCCTGCTCGAACAATCGCAGGTCTACAAACCTGACCTGATCGCGGCATGGGTGATCAACCGCCGCATCGTCAACACCGGAATCGGCCGCGACATCAAGACCCAACTCACCGACTACAGCCCCACACTCCTAGACGCCACCGTCGCGCAGCGGGTCATCTTCTCCGAGGCCGCCAGCCGAGGCCTCGCCGTCCATGAGGCCGACCCCGGCGGCGTCGCCGACACCGAAATCCGCGAAGTCAGCACCGAACTGGAGGAACTCGTCAATGGCCGATAAACGACCCGGTATGGCCCCACGCCGGCCCAGCAGCGCTGAGCTGCCCGGCGAAGCCGACCAGTGGGTACACAGCGGCAACGACACCACCCCCGCCGCCGCCGGGCCGGTGGCGCCGGCCCCGGCGCCACCGGCTCCGGCTGTCACCGCACCCCAACGCGAGGCCACCCGCCGACTCACCCTCGACGTCCCCGCAAGCCTGCACTTCGCCATGAAAATGCGAGCCACCGCCACCGGCGTCGCCATGGTCGACGAAATCACCCCACTCCTGCACGCCCACTACGCTGCCGACATGGAGCGTTACCGCCGTGACTAGCTTCCTCGCGAGGTTGCACGAGGAACCAGGACGTTTGATCTATGCCAGTTTCAGGCACTCACTGGTCGGCGATATTTTGCGTCGCGCACGAGATGGCGCTCTCGACCGTGATTGGCGTGAACGGTTTACGACTTATCACCCGGTGCTGCTTAAAGCCAACGCTGACACAGTCGCCCTAATTCACCATGAGATGGCGGAACTGCCTGAGCAGCCGTGGGAACCTTACGCTGCGGCCGGGGATTGGCGTGAGGCGCTAGATGCCTGGTACAGCGATACTTTGGCGTTGGAGACGTCTTACGAACATGCGATCCTGGCAGGACGCCCGCGCCCACCTGCTGAGCCTGAGTCAGGGCACGACTGGTTAGCCTCCTACGCCGCTGGCCAGCCAAAGCAGGCCGCCGACGACAGCCGCACCCGACAGAACCTGCTACGCAATCGGGACGGCTTCGGTGCGTCATACCGGGCCGGCCTGGCCGCCGGTGGCGTAGACGTCGATTGGGAAGGCTGGTACTGGCAGCGCGTCAAGCTCTGGGACGACCTCGGCGACGAAGGGCTCCGGGTCGACTCCCGGCGCAACCGCCTTCTATGTGTAGAGCATCTTCCGCCCTACTGGCTTCATGCCAGTCCCTAGCTCAACGAGTTTCCCTGCTCCACTTGATGTTTCATGGTTGGTGGCGGTACGCCTCGATATCGTCGATGTTGGCTAGTAGGTCAGCTCGGCTGAGATATCGGTGGTCGCTGTGCAGGCCTGGAACCCCCACGTAATCGACCTTGTAGATCAGGCCATCGTGGACTTCCAGATCGCCGGCGCCTGTGTCGGTGTAGTTGATCCCGACCTCGATCACGGTGCGATCAAACCAGTCCATGTCGAACCTGGGCGGCTTGTAAAGCGAGGGTTGCCAACCGTATTCGTCGGTGCTGTCGACGGTTCCTCGGTAAGCGCGGAAGTGTAGGTTCCAGCCGCGCTCGGTGAGGATCTGCTCGAGTTCGGGGTCCATTGGGTCGATGATCCAGTGCGTTCGGGTTTCGTTTTCGTAGCTGAGGTTGCCGACCTTGTGCTGCGTTTCCCAGTGGTCCAAGATGTCGGCGGGATGTACAAGCTCCGGCCCGTCGTCGAGGTGAACGATTTCGATGGTGCCGTCTGGGTGACCTAGCCGTATCGGAGAACAGACCAATTCGGTGAGGATTTCTTGGCTGTCTTCGCCGGGGTTTTCGGCAGCGTAGTTGGTGGCGGCGTTGCGGTAGTCCCAGACGGGGATGGCGGGCAACCACTGACCCGTGTCGTTAATTTGCCGATCCCGGCGTGTAATGCGGGCCTTGCGCCGTGCGGTTTTGGCGGCCCGGCGCTGGGCCTGTCCTCGCTTACTGCTCATCGGTTTTCCCTTTCAATCTTCCTCGGATCACGACACCATCTCGACGGTCCAACACGAGTCGCACACCACCGATTGCAGCGGTAATTCGCGGCGTTCAAACCCAGGTTGTCCGCACATCACGCACTCACCGGAGGTGGCCAACCAACTCGGCTCAGCGGGCCGCCTACGGGCCTCTGGCGTGTCCGTGGCGCGCTGCTGCGGCCCATCGGGACGTGCGTGCAGCCATGCAGCGATTGCGGCTTTCAGCGAGGCAGTGGGGTGCTCGCGTTGGGCTCGCCTGGCTGCGGTGATGACTGCGCGTTGAGGATCTGGGCTGCCTCCGAACATGCGCGTGATCGCGTCGACCATTGCGCTGCGGTCGGCGGCGCTGGTGATCGCCGCGATACGTTGGTAGGACCGCTGGTGCTCGGCGGTCTGCTGCCGTTGTTGGTCGGCGCTGGCGGCCTGGTCCCAGGCTCGTTGCAGCGGGACCAGCCGAGGGCCGGCACCGACCAGATTTTGGGTCAGCCGCCACCGCGCCAGCCGCAGCGGCCGTTGCACGACCGGCGGTGTCGGCGCGTTGAGCACCGTGAGCAGATCGCTTGCTCGCCAGCCACGAGCCAATTTGTCGCGGATCGCTCGGCCAAGCTGCCAACGGAGCGGCCTGGGCAGCGTTTGGAAGGGTTCGGCCATGTTCGCCAGCACCGCCCGCAGTTCCTGGGAATCGACCTTGACCCCGATCGGTCGAGTCGGGGCCAGTTTCCGGGTCTGCGTCTGGGGGGTAGGGGGGTAAAGATTTTGGTTTATATAAGGACGCGGGCCAGAAAAGGGGACGACGACGCGGCCAGCGCCGTCGCGAGCGAGTTCGGTGACCCCGTCAAGCAGCCGGGGATGCACGGTGATTGTGGCGTTGGTAGCACGGCCCTGGGCCGGTGTGTAGCGGATGATTTCCACTCGGTCGAGCGCGGCCAGTGCGCGGCCGATGGTGCGCTTGTGGTGCTGTGAGGGGCACAGGGCGACTAGGTGAGCTAGGCGCACTTGGTCGTCGCAGATTCGTTTCCAGCCGGGCAGCAAGGCGATCACAGCGCCGAGTGTTTCGCGCACCGCCCCTGACACTCCTGCGGTCGCGCCGGCGGAGTGCAGCCGGCGCGACACTAGTGCGGCGTCGGCATGACTCACCCTCGGGCGCAGCGCCGGCGCGCCGCAAGCCTGAGGCTGCGGCGACCGCTCGGGAGATGGCGCGGGCTGGCGCAGCACCGGCCCGCGAAACGCTCGATCGCCGCGCCGTTCCGCTGCCGTGGCGGATGTTGGCGCAGTCTTGGCGCACCGGTGGACAGGGGGAGCCGCGGGGCGCGGTGGTACCCCAGAAATAAACGTGTGGTCACGGTTTTGCGCGTTGCGTGGTTTCTGAAACAGCAATGCGCTACCGTGAGAACTGCCTAGCAAGCAGATCCCTTTCGGTGGTGCGAAAGCACCTAGACAAGCCCTCGGTAGCCGCCGGGGGCCTTTGTCGTTCTAGGGGTGCTTCCGCGCTATTCAGATGTCATGTCTTGCCCGTCACGCGGGCGCGTCTCAGGCGCTCTGGGGGGTCACCTCCTGGCCGAGTTCGAGGACCAGCTCGGGGTATCCGGCGGCGATGGCCATGATGTCGGCGACAACCTGCGAGACAGTGCTGTTGTTGTCAGCGGCGACCTTTTGCGTCCACTCCTGAACCGGCCGCGGTAACCGGGTGTACAACCCAGAGCGGGCGCTTAGCGGTGGTGGCGCATCAGTTGGGCGAGCTGGCAGCGACGACGTAGCAGGAAGCGCTTTCAGCCTGATTTCGAGGACCAGCTCGGGGTATCCGGCGGCCTCTGCCATGACGTCGGCGACAACCTGGGAGACGGTGCTGTTGTTGTCAGCGGCGACCTTTTGCGTCCATTCCTGAACCGGCCGCGGTAACCGGCGAAGAATCACCCGGACGCGATCACCTTTCGGCGGGCGCCCTCGGGGGCGTACGTGCGGCGTCATAGGGGCCATGATTGTGGCGGTGGCAGAAAAAATTGCCCGACACGCCGTCAAAAGCAGAGGCAATTTTTTCCGAATTTTGCGACCTGCGGGACGACAAGTAACCGATAACGATTTGATAACTAATCTTCGCCGCAAATTGAGGTGAGCCGACTCTGAGCTGGATGTATGTGCTCGCGTACTCACATGCTCACACGTGTACATACACAGATGCCCAGATTTGAAGGTGCAAAAGGACGTGCGTAAATGCGGTGGTGCGCAGTTTCGTGCGCATGTTTGCGTGTCAACGCTTGACCAGGGGGATACGATCGGATCGACGAGCCCTCTGACGAGAATGAATCCGATCGCGGACCCCCTTTGCGTTAGTGAAAGAGTTTGCCCGTCAACATCTCTCCCCGGATGGCCGAGCCGCAAAAAGAGGACTTGAGCTGCGGCGATAAGGCCCGAACTGTCAACACAACAGGAACGGACCTACCCGCCGTTCGCCGTCAACGTTGTCAGGACTGTTGTCGCCGCTGGTAGCGCCAGATGCGGTGATCCGGCCCCTGAATCTCAGCGAGCGCCAGGCCTTTCGCGTGTCCGCGTGACCTGGGAGAATCGACGCCATGGACGCCACACCGACCGGCAGTAGTGACACACCGTTACAGCGGGCAGCCGCCCTGGCGGCGCACGCGGCCCGCCGGGCGGCTCCCGCCAGGATTCAACCGCCCACGGTGCCCAACGGCAGGTCGCCGCTGGACGCGGCACTCGGCGGCGCACTCGCGGCGATCAACAACACAGTGACGAGCGCCGAAGCTGCCGATATTGCCGCCGCTGATCAGCAGCAGGCGGTGCTAGCCGATCTGGCGCGCCGCGAACAGGAGGACCACTTGTGAGCACCGACAAGCTCGATGTCAGCACCGAACAGCTGACGAAGTACGCGACTCAATCCACCAATATGGCGGCGCAGCGCGCTGCAATTCCGCCGCTGGTAACACCACCCGCCGCGGCGATGTCACCGTTGGATGCGGCGTTGGGGGCGTTGGCCGAAGAGATTCGCGGAGCGGTGAGCGCCGCTGAAACCGCCGACAACGCAGCGGTGACCAAGCAGGCCGCGGCGCTGAGTGAGGCGACCCCGGTATTCGTGCAGCAGGACCAGCAAAACGCTAACGACACGATCGTCGCTGGCGCCCCACTGAAGGCAATGAAGTATCCGACGTTGCACGCTGCGCCACCTGCGCCAGGGGTGCGCAGTGTCTGACCTCGCGCCGCCCGATCGACCAACACAGGTTGCTGCTCCGCCAGGCATGCGGCCGGTCTATCCAGCATTCCCTCCGGGGGCGTATCCACCGCCCGGCCCACCCCGCCGGCGATGGCCGTCCCTCGCAGCCGCCGCAGCAGTCGGTGCGGTTGTCGCCGCCACGCTCGCATCGGTGATCGCCACACAGCTCGCCACCGAGCGCGCCGAATCGTCGAGGAGTGCGCCAACCACCGTCACAATGACGGCCACCCCGACACCACCGCCCTCACCGGCGCCGCTGCCGACCGCCCAAGCAGACCGCCAAACCTGCAACGCCTGGCTGGCCGCCGGCAAGCACGTCGACGCTGCGTCCACCGCTTTGGAAACCTTGCCGAAGGGGATGAAAATCATGGACCCGCAAGTCCGTGGCACCGCAGAGTTTTCAGCGCTAGTTCGGAAAGCAGCCAGCGAGTACAACCAGGCTGGAGACACTCTGGCCGGTGGTATTACGCCGGGAACCACTGCCATCCTCAGCCAGGCGGCCACTACAGCGGTGGCCGCGCTCCATGCCGTATCTACGGGTGACGCGACGTACGACGTTGCTAACGGAAATACATTCCAAACGTGGAAAGAAGCGGCTGGGACCGTGAATGTGTTGTGTGAGCGGTTGGCGCCGCGATGAGTTTCGGTGCCGATGTTCCGATGCCCATGACTGAGCATTCCGGTTTCATTTTGGCGGGTGCGTGGCCGGGATCGAGTGAGATGGCCTGGGGCGGTTTGGAGATGGAGTTGAAGTCGCGGGGGCGGGCGATCGCCGGCCAGTACGACACGCAATTAGAGATCCGGCAGGGCGTCCAACACATGTCCGGCCCCTTCATCGACGGCGCCGGGATTCCGCTTGCCAGCAAGCGCGAAACCACGTTGCAGGAATCCGCAAAAACGGATCACACGTGTTCGAGTGTGGCCGAAAGTGCCCGACTCGCACTCACGCAAGCCAAAAACGACATGGTCGACATCGTGCAGCAGGCCGAAAAAGACATCACGGCCAAGCGTCAAAAGGCTGCGACCGCGAAGGCGGAGCTCCGGGCGATGGCCACACCGTTGACGGCGGCGGCAGTCGAAGCAAAGTGTCAGGCCATCGACGCCCAGCTCGAGGTCGACGAACACACCATCGAGGTCGTAGCTAACCTCAGCGCGAAGGCCGTCAACACCACGTCGGCCGCCGAAGTTGCCGGATACGGGTCGCGAGTCACAGACCTCACACTGACCTACCCCGCCAGCACCGGTACCGGATCATCCTCATCAGCAGCGACCCCGATGTCGGCCGGCGGCCTGGGCAGCGCGCCCGCTCCCGCAGCACCGGCTCCTGCCGTGCCGGTTTCTGGCGGCGAGGGCGGCGTTCAGAGCGTTGGATACGACGTCGGAGACAGTGGCGAAACAAATACGACTGAGTTAGCGGCGAATAACAGCCAAAACGGAGTAAACGCAGGCAGCGGAACCCGGAACACACCGCACATTGAGCCGGCGTCGGCGGTGACGAACGACGCGGGGACGCCTGCTTCGGGTGCGTCGCAGGGTGCGAGTGGTGGTTCGGTGTTGGGGAAGATGATGTCGCCGTTGTCGTCGCTGGGTAGTGGTGGGTCGGCGGCGGGTGGTGGCTCTCCGTTGTCGTCGATGTCGTCGATGGGTAGCGGACTTGGGAACTTTGGTAACGCGGGTGGTGCGAGTCCTGCGGGGGCACAGCCGGCGTCGATGCTGAATCCGGGTGCTGCCGCTATGCCTGGCGCGGGTCTTGGCACCGGTGCCGGTACTGGTGCGGGTGCCGGTGCCGGCGGGGGATCTGGTTTGGCGGGTCTGGGTGCGGGTGCGGCGGAGACGTCGGCGAAGTTGGCGGCGGGCGCAGTGAACAGTGTGTCCAATGGTCTTGGCGCGGTGGCGAATGCGGGCAGTCAGGTTGCGCAGAATGTTGCGCCGGTCGCGGCACAGTTGGCGGCGCAGACCGCGCCGGTGAATCCGGCTGCGGCCACGTCGCCGGCGTCGATGGGCGGTATGGGTGGTGCGCCGCCGATGGGGATGATGCCGCCGGGTGGTTCGATGGGCGGTGCCCCACCTGTCTCGCCGGTCAGCGGTGGGGGTTCGGGTCTGACGCCGCCCCCGGCGCCGGCCGCGCCACCGGCTGGCGGTGGCGGGCCGTCAACGCCGTCGATCCAGGGTGGGTCGCCGGGGGCGCAGTTCGCGCCGGTGGGCCTGCCGCAGCAGCACCATCCGGGCATCCGCGGGGTCGACGCCGGCGGCGCGTCGGGGGCGGTGCTGATAGATCGCGCAATGGCGGCCGGCGCTGATGTGATCACGGCGCTGTTGGCGCAGACCACGTTGGCCGGTCATATCGGGATCGACTACGCGGTGTCGCTGATCTATGAGCGCACCGGCGGGGTGACGGCGTGGCTGGCGACCAGTGAAGGCGCGTCTTACGTCCCGATGGGGGTGCGGATTCCGCAAGACGTGAAGCTGGCGATCAACGATCGGATCCTGGGGACGCAGTTGCGGGCGGCTACGGCGGAAGCCGGTGGCGCGAACCCGCTGCAGGTGATTGTTGAGCACGCCAAGGCCCGCGAAATGGCCGGTGTCGGCACTCATGTGTTGGCGATCGCGTCGTCGATCAAAATGGCCAACCAGATGGAGTGGGCCCACGAGGTGTCGGCTCAGCCGGTAGAAGTCCTGGCCGCGAAGTTCGCCACGTTCGAAGGGGCGTCGGCGGCGGCGGCCAACATCGGTCACACCCATCATCGGTGCGAAATCTCTATGCCGTGGGAGTGGCAGCAGGCCAACAGTTTTGATAATCAGGGCCGGTTGCGGATCGCCGCGAAATACATGCACCTGGCGATGAGTGCGGGAGGTCTCAACGGCGCGGCTAGTGAGGAGGTGCTGCGCCTGTTTGAGATGCGTGCGCCGATCAGCGACGAGTTGTGGGGCAAGGTTCAGCAGGAGCGTCTGATGGCGCTCGTCGAGTACGACACCGCGAAAAGCCGGATCAGCTACGGCGCTCCAGGGTTGGCGCGCCTGCTGGCCAAGGCCCGCGCCGCCGAGGTGATGGAAAGCCTTCGGCACTACGACACCGCCGAGGGCTTCGCGGACCTGTTGTACGCGACGCGGCTGGCTGGTGCACCGCTGAGCCCCGCCGACGCCGCTGTAGCGGCCTAAACGCGCGCCTGGCGCAGTTCTTAGAAATTCGTTACCGGGTGCGGTGTCGGGAAATCGGGGGTCCGGCACGCATAAGAGGACGTGGCCGACCATCACGCAACGGGCCTCTGTGTTGACGCGCACCTGAACAGGTGGGCGCGATGGGTGCTGGCGTGGTCGCCGGCTGTGCTGCTGCGGTGGTGTCGACGCCACCCGGTCGTGATGGTGCTGCTGGTGGCGGGGTTCGGCCTGGTGGTGTGCGGCGCGGCGGTGGCGGGTGCTGATGACGGGACCGGATCGAGCACCGGTGGTGGCGATGTCGTGATTTCGTGGATGGGGATCAAGGATTCGGCGGGGGTGCCGGTCGCCAAGTACACCCTGACCCTCAACCAGGGCGGCTGGGACGATCCGATCCACACGGCGTGGGCGACGCTGGTATCCCTGGCGTACGAAATCTATTTGTGTGTCACGACTTTCGGCCTGTGGCTGATCAAGTTCGTTCTGGGTTTCGAGTGGCTCAACTTGTTCACGGGGCCGTTTGCGGCGATCGGCCGCGGTGTTGATGACGCGATGAACGAGTTCGGTCTTGCGCCGATGACGTTGGCGGTGTTGGCGATCGTCGCGGTCGCCACGGTGCTGGCTGGGCGCATCGCCAAGGCGGTGTCGAATCTGGCGATGGGTCTGCTGATGGTCGGCATCGCGGGCACGATTTTCGCGCATCCGCTGGCCGAGCTGGTCGGCCAGGACGGCGTGCTGGCCAAGGGCCGCGATACCGGTTTGCAGATCGGTGCGCTGTTGGAGGGCGGCCACAAGATCAACGTCGATGACATGGTGTCGCAGCTGGCGGACCGGTTCCTGCGTCAACCAACGCAGATGATCAATTTCGGGGAGGTCAGTGATTCGGTGTCGCGTACCTGCCGCGACGCCTGGACCAAGGGTGTCACGGCGGGCCACGATGACAAGCTCAAAGACGACATCGCCGGATGCGACAAGGTGAAAGGACCGGCGATGCACCAGAAGTCGATGGGCAATCCGGCTGCGGCGTTTGTCCCGGTCTGGATGTGCACGGTGTTGTCGGTGATCTTGGTCGGGTTCGCCGGCTATTTCGTGTGGCATGTGGTGCGCTCGGCGGTGCAGGCCATGTTGTATGCGTCGCTGGCTCCGCCGGCGTTTGCGATCGGTGTCATCCCCGGTGGGACGCAGACGTTCGCGTGGAAAACGCTGCTGGACTGCGTGATGGCGTTCACCGCGATGGTCATCTACACCGCCGCCTTGGGCGGCTACAAGGTGATCCTCGATGAGGTGTTCAAGGAGCACAACGCCTATAAGGCAATCTTTTTGACGGCGTTGGTGTTGGTGTTCGGGTTCGCGTTCTTCGCGCCGCTGCGCCGCGTTCTGGACCGCAGCCGCGACACGGTAGCGGCCCGCCTGTCGGGCACAACCGCGGGCGGCGCCGGCCGCGGCTGGGTGCGCAATGCGGCGTCGACGCGCGCCAAGGTGGCGGTGGCTCGCCAATTCGGGTGGGGCAACGACCGCGACGACCCCGATACCGACGATTCACGCCCGCCTGCGCGTATCGACTCTGAATCCGACTCGCGGGCAGGCGGTTACGGCTCGCCTCGGGTGGTGAAGGTGCCTGGCCAGGTGACGGTCACGATGGTCAGTGGCCCCCACAGCGGCGGGTATGTCGGGGGTTCTGCGCCGGGTGGGCGCGAGAACGGGACGGCGGCAACAGCGAGCACCGAGCCGGGCACGGAGGTGTCCACCTCGGGCCGTAACCGTGAGCGGTTGGCGGAGGCGATCCGGCTGGCCCGCGCCGCCCGCCGGGGTGGCCGGGAAACCGGTGGCGGCGCGGATCGCCGTCACGCGCTGAACGAGGCAGCCTAGAACGGCTCTGGTTGTTGGGCGCGTTGGCGGTCGATGTGGGCGATGGCTTTGTTGAGTTCTTCTTCGCTGGGTGGGTTGTGTACGCGGGCAGCGGTTTCGGCGTCGAGGTGGTAGACCCCGGGGATGGGTCCGTGGGCGAAGTGTTCGCGGACGGCGTTGAGTTGCCAGTCGCCCTTAGCGGGGTCACCCAAGCGTTGTCGTTGGGCGTCGTGGAGCTGTTGGCGGGCGCCGGCTTCGTCGGGTGCGGTGACGTCCCAGTCGGCGCCGGGGTAGCGGGCGGTCCAGGTGCCGTCAGGGTTGTGGGTGAGCAGGGGCAGGAACACGAACGATGTGCCGGTGGTGCGCAGCAGCTCGTCGTAGTCGTCTTGGGTTTCGATGGTCATGCCGGGGTTCCTGTCAGATTTTTGCGTCGCCGGTCTGCTGGTCGGGTCGCTGGGCGTCGATGTCGTTGAGGAGTTGTTCGAGTGCTGTTTCGGGGTCGGGGCTGTTGTCGACGCGGGTGTTTTGTTCTCGGGTGAGTTCGTAGACGCCGGGGATGGGTCCGTGGGTGAGGTGTTCGCGGATGGCGGTGTCTTGCCACGTGCTGTTGTCGGGGTTGCCGAGGCGTGCGAGGGCCGCGATGTGCAGCTGGTTGCGGGCGTCGTCTGCGCTGGTGCCGGCGGCGGACCAGTCGGCGCCGGGGTAGCGCGCAATCCAGGTTTTCTCGTCGCGTTGTTCGATGACGGGGCGAAAGACGAACGCCGACCCGGTGGTGTAGAGGTGTGTGCTGATGTCAGCGTCCATGGGTGGTCACCATCCTCCTGTTTTGTCCCACTGCGACCAGTAGGTTTTGTATAACCCGTTGCCGTAGAGGTGTTCGCATTGAAAGCCGAAGCCCAAGTTGGTATCTGGGGTGCACCAGATGATGTATCCGGCCGGGGCAAGGTGAATTGAGTTGGCGTGGGTGGCCTCAAAAATGTCGGGGCCTGGTCCGCGGTAGCGCCGGGCGGCGTCGTGATCTTCGGTGGTGTAAGTGGCGGCGTGTTCGGTGAAGCGCTGCGAATACGATTGGAAGTCAACAGTTTTCGCAGTCAATGGTGGTTCAGTGTGGGATAGGGCGGCGGCGATGCCGACGGCGGTGGGGTAGCCCATGGGTCCGTGGGTGGCCGCGACGCGCTGCACTTCGGCGGTTGCCTGGGGGGAGAGCTGGCCGGTGCGGGCGGCGAGGTCGGTGTAGCGCTGGGCGGTGCGCAGCAGATCGGCAGGGTTGACGTTGAGCTGTGCCACGGTCGGACCCTTTCTGTGAGCGTTACTCCCGATGATTTTCCTCCTGCCGAGGAGCCGTGGCCAACGCAATTTCATGCGGCACCAACCAATCCGGTGGATCGCTGGGGTCGGTAGGCGTCGACGAGTTTGCGGATGGCGCGCTGGGATCGGCGCTCGACGGCGCTGCTGGTGGCGTGCAAGGTGTGCGCGGCGTCAGCGGGTGTGCCGGGGCCGGCCAGGTAGAGCGCGGTCAGGGTCTGGTGTTCCAGGGCGGTGATGACGCCCTGGTGAAAGGCGTGCTTGAGGAGCTGGGCCGCTCGTCGAGCGCACGGGTCGGGATCGGGGGGTTCGAGGTGGTCGAACACCGGGGCGTGCGGCTCGACAGGAACGGCCTCCTGGTGGGCGCCGACAGCGGCGTGCAGGCAGCGCAGCACATGAGCGGCTATGGAGCGGCCGGTGAGGGTGTCTGGCTCGGCAGCGGTGCGCAGAAGCGTGAAAAACGCCGTCAGGGTGTCGGCCTCGGCGTCCTCGCCCCCGCCGAGGTGGCCGGCGATGTTGCGCAGCTGATCGCGGACCAGCACGGCCGCTATGAGCAGCGCGTGCGGATCACCGGCCTGGGCGTAGCGCGCCAGCGCGGGCACGGCGTCGCCGCGATGGGCGTCGATCGCGTCCGGGCAGCTCGGCGGACGGGCCTGCACGGACCGGGCCAACCGGACTGCGCAGGTGGCATCGGCGCGATGAGGGCTGGTGATCAGGGCATAAGCACGGAGGGTAAGTGCGTCGAGAGCGTCCATAACAGTGCCTATCTATCAACTAAAAATTGATAATAGATAAAGATAAACTTGATGTGATGATGGCGCAACTGGCGGGTAGGCTGTCAATTTGTGTTTGATGATCTGCCGGCGGATGAGCTGGCGGCTGCCTCGGCGCAGACTGCGGAGGCGGGTTTGGCGGCGGCCCGGTTAGTGGCGGCGAAGCGGTTGTCGGCAGGACCGGCCTCGGGGGTGGGTCGGCCGGCGGCGTTGGTCACGTTGTTGATGGCCCGTGATCAGGCGGATCCGCGCTGGGAGCGGTTGTGGCCCTATGAGCAGGCGTGGTCATTGTTGGTGCTGCGTATCGCGGCACCGGTGATGGACCCGGTCAGCGCAGTCGCAGATGCGCGGCGGCGTGGGGTCACCTGGGCCGGTATCGCGGCCGGACTGGGCACCAGCGCCCAAGCCGCTCAGCAGCGGTTCGGTTCCCGGCTCGGGCCGTGATTCGAGGGCGGGTGTTGTAACGTCGGGTGTGGAAAACGTGCTCACAGGATGGGTCGTTGTTACAGCAAGCGCCTCGGCCGTAGGGGTCGGGGCGTTTTGCTTTGGACTGTTGTCCGAGGTGTCGCCTCAAACGGGGTAGGGTTCTGGTGTCTTGGTGAAGAGCCAAGAAAGTGAAGCCGGGAGCCAGCACGTTTTGCGTGGTCGCCCGGCTTTTGCGCTTCTCGGCGGATGGCGGTGTGGTCGCCGACCCCGGCTTGGTGATGCTGCGCGCCACCGATGACCCGCGGTTCGAGCTGCTTAGCGCACCTATGAGCAGATCGGCGCAGTCCTGGGAGCCACCGCCTCGTCAGCGTGCAACCGCTTCGGCGGGTAAGACCGCGGCTCAGACGTTAGTGGCACCCCGCGCGATGCCGGAGGGGGGGCGAAAGTGAGCGCGCGGGATGCCGACTGAGACGGTACCGCCGGCCTGTGACAACTGCCTGGTCGTCAACGCCTGCTGAGGTTGGCTAGCCGCCGTCGTCGGTGGTGAGTCTTTCGAGCAGTTCGACGATGTGCTGTTGGCCGGCTGCTGCGGCGTCGAGCTTGCCGCGCATTTCGATGAATCCGTCGTTGACGTGGCCGCGCAGGTCGGTGAGGTCTTCGCGCAGCGCGTTGAAGCTGGCGGTGGTGGCTCGGCGGAAGTCGCGTAGCTCGCCGCGGAACTCGGTGACGTCGCGGTCGGCCGCGCCGGCCAGGACGCGGGCCGCAGCAGCGTCCTGCTCGCTGGCGCGCACCCGCTCGGTGAGCTGGCCTACCTGGGTTTCCAGTGCGCTCACACGGTCTTCGAGGCTGTCGGGCATGGGCTGAGTTTACCGGGACGGTGGCAGGGCACAGCAGTCTTGGCTGGCCACCCTGAATCGCCCCGGGTTTGATGCACACCTGTTTACTGGTGTGCAGCCGCGGATTGGGCTGTGTTTGTAGCGTAGTAGATGGCCTCGTATTCGACCGGTGGGATGCGGCCCAGGCGGTGCATGAGCCGGTCGGTGTTGTACCAGTGCACCCAGTCGGCGGTGAGCATTTCGACGTCGGCCAACCGGTCCAGCGGGCCGCGCCGGAACGGTGAATCCGCCCGCACCGCTTCGGTCTTGTACAGCCCTATGGTCGTCTCCGCCAAGGCGTTATCGAAGGCGTCGCCGACCGTGCCGATGGACGGGACCAGCCCCGACAGCGATAGGGTTTCCCCGAACCGCACCGACGTATATTGCGAGCCCGCGTCTGAATGGTGAATGGTGTTGCCCAACAATGGATTACCTTCATTGGATCGGAGTTGCGCGGCGTGCCGGATGGCCTGGCGTACGAACCGGTCCTCCTTGCTGGCCGAGCAGGTCCAGCCCACGATCCGTCCCGCGTAGGCATCGATGGCGAACGCGGTGTAGACGAACGCCCCGAAAGCCAGTCGGACGTAGGTGAAATCGGCCACGAGCAACATGTTGGGAGCGGGCACCCGGAACTTGCGTTTCACCAGATCCGCAGCACGTGCCGCGGCTGGATCAGCGATCGTGGTGCGGACCTTCTTGTGGCGGGTGACCCCACGCCACCCGTTGGCCCGCATCAGGCGCTCCACGGTGCAGCGGGCCACGCCGATGCCCTGGCGTTGCAGGTGAGCCCACATCTTCGTGGCTCCGTACAACGACTCCGGCTTGCGTCGACCGTGCTCGTCGGGCTCGTAGTAGCCGGCCAGCACTTCGGTGATGACCGTGTCCCACAAGGCCCGGGCGGACAGGGGTCGGGCCAGCCAGGCGTAGAACGTTCTCGGGGCGATCTTGCAGCCATGCTCGGTGAGCACGCGGCAGATCGGAGCGACCCCGAACCGAGCACGATGCTCGGCGATGAACGCACAGATCAGCGGTGTCGCGGGTCGCTCTCCCGCACAAAGAAAGTTGTTGCCGCCCTTAAGATCTCGACGGTCTGCTCCAGCTCGGCGACTTTACGCTTGAGCTCCCGGTTCTCCCGGGTGGTGGCCGTAGTCACCCCGTCACGTTCACCGCCATCGATCTCGGCTTGACGGACCCACTTGCGCAGCGTCTCCGGGCCAACACCGATCCGAGTGGCGACTGCCCGGATGCAGCCGTACTCGCTGTCGTACTCCTCGCAATGGTCCACGACCAGACGGACAGCCTTGCTCTTCGTTGCTTCGTCGTACTTCTTCGGCATGATGCGCCTTACCTTCCCTCGAAAGAAGGTGTGCATCAAACACGGGGTGATTCACCCCTCACCCCGCCCGGCACGGGGTTGGGGTGAGGGGTGGTTTTGGGTCGGATTGTGTTGGCGCAGTGGGGGTTTTGTGGTGAAAAGTTGTCGGTGGTCATCGTTAGAATGAGGGGGTAGGGCAAGCCGGAGGGGCAGGCCCCGGACCCCCCGCAAGGGGGGTCCGCTTAAACCTGAAAAATGTTGTGAGACAACAGAAAAAACGCTAGAATGGAGGCTATGACAGCGACCCGTATTACAACTTTTGCTTGTGGAGCAGCACAAGTGGAGGTTGTGAAATCGGGTCGCGTCAGCGGCCCGGCCTGCACCGTCAGGGGAGCCGCGTCAGCGGCGCCGATGTTTGCTGATGATTCGATTCAATCGCGTAAGCGATTGTCACACTTGATGATTCGATTTCGAGCGGGCTTGCCCGCTCGCCGGTGGGAGCCGGCGCAGCCGGCTCACGAAGACAGACGG
>NZ_PKEK01000088.1 GCF_002863225.1 Mycobacterium sp.
GCCAGATGCGGCCGTTGACACGGACAGCGGCCACCGGCCGTCGTGGCATAGCACAACGACCTGGCGCTGACCGATCAGCGACGAGAAACAGAGAACCGCGTCAAGAGATCGTGACCGGTAAGAGCGGAGGCGAGCCCGCGCGGCGGGCCACGTCCGGCCGGCACCACACGGTGGGCCAGCAAAGCCGCGACAGCGACCACTGCCACCACCAGACCCAGCGCGGCCAAGGCGGTGGACGACGAGTCCGGCAACACCGCGGCCGCGAGCTCCTCAGGATGTGCGCCCAGGGCGTCGCCGTCAACAAGGTGTGGGTGGTCGACGTTGATGGTGTATTCGCTGCCCAGTGCCGTAATCATGGCGTGCGCTGGGTGAGGCGCAGAAGCTTCGGATCGCAGTTCGAAGTGCCCGCCGATGACGAGGACCCACATCACGACTGCGGTGGCAATGGCGGCGACGGCACCGGCAGGTCGCAAGCTTCGCATTCGGCGTGCGGCTTTCAATCCCACCGACCCTGAGGAGAAAGCGCTGGGCGCCGACAGCGCAACCCTGCGGCCAGTCGCTGACAGGCGCTGAGGCAGCACGTGCCGAGCGCCAGCTCGTTGCCGCATGTACCCCATACCCCCAAAGGGTACCCCTGGGGTGTTGTTCCGGCAAGAGATGGGTCCGATGGTGGTCGCAGGCGGTCAGTTTCCCGCGGGGGCCAGTCCGTGTAGCGCGATGTCGAGGACGCTGCGGCGGGCGGTTTCTGGGTCCCAGTGATGACTGGCGCGCAGATGGATGTAGCCCCAGCCCACCATGTTGAACAACACGGTGGCGGTGACTGTCTCGGGCAACTGGCGCAGCGTTCCGTCCGCGGCGCCGTCCAAAAGCAGGCGTTCGAGCGGTTCTGCGAAGACGTCGACGGTGAGAGCGTTGGGACCGGACCGGTGGAAGGCTTCGCCGTGGGCGAGGAACATGCCGGCGAGCAGCGGTAGGTGTTGGTCGGCGGCCGCGCACATCGCCTCTAGGGCGGCGCGCAGCCGTTCTGCGGCAGTCCCGCGGCCGGTGAGCGCGGGCCAGATCGCGGTGCGGAATGTCTGAGCGGCGCGCGCGGTCAGCGCGGCGACGAGCTGATCGCGGGTGACATCGCGACGGTAGATCGTAGCCCGCGATATCCCGGCCTCGGCGGCGATACGCTCTCGCGTTGTCTCGGTCAGGCCCCACCGGGCGATGGCGGCGGCCGTCGCGTCGATAAGGCGCGGATCGATGTCGGACCCGACGATCGGCGTCTCTTGACTCTGACCCATGCGCACATCATAGTTGAGACATGTCAGTCTCATACTCGAGCATCGGTTGTGTCACACGGCCATCTGCTGGCCCGCATGAGCAGGGAATGCCCGCGGCCGCCGAATCGGCGTGGACGTTCGGGTTTGTCGACCTGGCCGGGTTCACCGCATTGACCGACGCCCACGGTGACCGGGAGGCGGTCGCGGTTGTGGACCGGTTCGAGACGATCGTCGTCGAGTCGTTGACCGCCGACGATCAGCTGGTCAAGACCATCGGTGACGCCGTCATGCTGCGGTTCGCCTCGATGACGACTGCGATCGCCGGCACCCGACGAATCTTTGCGCAGTGCATCAGCGGCGCGGGTTTTCCCGCTGCACGCGCCGGTCTGCATCACGGTCCCGCGGTGGCACGTGGTCAGGATTGGTTCGGAGCCACGGTCAACATCGCTGCCCGCCTGGCGGCCTATGGTCGCGGTGGCCAGTTGCTCGCGACCGGTGACGTCGCGGAGACCGCACGCCGCGGTGGCGTGGCGGTAACCGCGCTGGGTCCCGTGCACCTGCGCAATGTCGTTTCGCCGGTGCAGCTTTACGACATCGACGTCGGTGGCAAGGTCGCCGGTACGGTGACCGACCCGGTCTGCCGGATGCAGGTTGCCCACGTCGACGCGAGCGGCGCGTTGCGCTATCAAGGCCGCGTCTACTGGTTCTGCAGCCACGTCTGCAGCTCGAAATTCGCGGTCCGCCCCGACCGCTACACCGCCGAGAAATGAAGGGAGTCAACGGTTATGCCCAGCATGTCCAGAATTGAATCCGCGTTCTGTCGCAGCGGGCCCTGGCGCGCGGTGACCCGCCGAGTGCTGCCTTGGGCGCTGCAAGGGCTTGAACCAGTTGGAGAAGTGCTGGAGATCGGCGCCGGCAGCGGCGCCATGGCCGCCGCAGTATTGACGACCCATCCAGAAACCCGGATCACTGTCACCGACTACGACGACGCCATGGTCGCCGCCGCGACACAACGGCTCGCACCATTCGGCGCCCGCGCCACCGCCCGTCAGGCCGACGCGAACGCACTCCCGTTCGGCGACAACACATTCGACACCGTGCTGACGTTCATCATGCTGCATCACACCGTCAGCTGGGAACAGGTCCTCGCCGAGGCAACGCGCATACTCACCCCGGGCGGAACCCTGATCGGCTACGATCTGCTGTCGTCGCGGCCGACCCGCCTGCTGCATCGGCTCGAAGGCGCCCCGCACCGGCTCATCCGGCGCGGGGAGCTCGCACCAGTCCTGTATCAGCTGCCCATCCGCAATTCTCGGGTGCGGGAAAATCCGCTCCTGGTCCGGTTCACCGCGACTAAGCAGGCGAAGCCATCGTGATGGCCGGACTGGAGTGCCCCAGGATGCCCGGGGGCGCGTCAGGTCAGGGCGTGCACGGCGTAGAGCGCGATGGGGACCAGCGTAAGGCCAGCGACGGGTAGGCGGGGCTGCAGTCGCGCTGCAAAATATCCGCCGGCGAGGCGTCTAGACCGCAGGCCAGGCCCAACGGCCCCTCCGCTGCGATGGTGCCATTTGCAAACGATCCGAGCACGGGCTGCTCGGGTTGATCCTGAGGCGTCCCCTCCTGCCAGCGCTAGGATGGCCGGACGGTTCAAGGGCGCCTCAGTACAACGGGTTTCGCTATCTCACGGCCATTTCAGCGTTACGCCGCGAGCAGCTCCCACACCGGACCGGCTACGACGCCGAGCGCAAGGCTGAAGCCGGCCGCAAGTATTGCGGTGCGGGTAGACCATCTCTGCGACGTGGGGTGGGTCTCGTGTTCGGGCCGTCCGAACACCGGGATGATCCAGCGCAGATAGTAGAACAGGCTGATCACGCTGTTGATCATTACCACCACGGCCAGCCACGCTTGGCCGCCCTCCCAGGCGGCGGTCGCGGTGGTCAGTTTTCCGACGAACACCGCGGTCGGCGGGGTGCCGACCAAGCCGAGCAGCGCAACCACAAGCGCGCCGGCCAGCCAGGGCCGGGCGTGAGCCAGCCCCCGGTAGGAATCGAGGTCACGGCAGTGCGGGAGCGCGGTGCTGACCGCGAAGGCGGCGCTGTTGGTGAGGGTGTAGGCGGCCAGGTAGAACAGCAACGACGGGAACGCAAGACCGCTGCGGTGAGCGACGGTGACCGGGACGAGCAGATAACCGACCTGGCTGACGGTTGACCAACCCAAGAGTCGTCGGGGATCGGGTTGCCAATAGGCGGCCAGGTTGCCCAATGTCATACTGGTGACGGCGAATACGGCGATCAGCAGCGGCCAGGCCACGGTGTCGGGCAGCACGGTGGCCACGCGATACAGCGCGATCAGCGCGCCGATCTTGGGCACCGTGGTCAAGAATATGGCCGCGGTTCCGTTGGCGCCTTGGGCCGCGTCGGGAACCCAGAAGTGTGCGGGCACGCCGCCGGCTTCGAACATCAGCCCCGCGATCACGGCCACCAGGCCGGCCGCCACCGCTACGGCCGGTGCGTCGGCGAGCCGGGCGGCGAGTTGGTCGTAGCGGGTGACTCCGGTGACCCCGTACAGGACGGTGACCCCCAGCATCAGCGTGATGCCGAACAACGCGCCGATCAGGTAGGTTTTCATCGCCGCTTCGGCCGCCGCCGCCGAGCGCAGCAGCCCGATCAGCCCGTAGAGCGGGATGCTAGCGAGCAGGTATCCAGTTATCAGCACGAGCAGATCGTCGGCACCGGCCAGCACCAGGATGCCGGTGGTGGAAAACAGCAGCAGCGCATACGTTTCGCTTTCTCGGGCGGCGCCGCTGATTTCGTCGCCGGCCACCGCGAGAACCATCAGCACCCCGACCGCGGCCGCGATCCGCGCCAGCCCGGTGGCGGTGTCGACGGCGAAGGTGCCCTCGAACGCGGTCTGGTCCGGCGCGGCCATCCCCACCACGGCGACGGCAATGGCAGCGCAGAGCGCCACGGCGGCTACGACGCGGGCCCACCATTGTTTGTGCCGGGGCAGAAACGATCCACCGATCAAGACCACCAGGCCGCCGGCGAATATCAGCATCTCGGGCAGCATCAGCAGCGGCCGCATCCAGATCTCGGAGGTCACTCGCTATCTCCCGACCAGGCCGATGAGCGCGTGCGCGGCCGGCTCGATCAGATCCAGCAGCGGTCGCGGGAACACCCCGATTGCGACCGACAACGCCAGAAGGAGTCCGGCAGAAAGGAGTTCGGATGGATGAAGGTCGGTGAAGCCCGGCGAGTGGCCTCGCGTGTCGCCGGTGAAGACCCGCTGTAGTGCACGCAGAAACACCGCGGCGGTGATCAGGATGCCCGGTAGCGCGATCGCGGTGATCGGGGCCGTGGCGATGCTGCCGGCGAAAACCTGGAATTCGGCGATGAACCCAGAAAATGCCGGCAACCCCAAGGAGGCGAACGCGCCGACCGCGAACGCGGCGGCCAGTTTCGGTGCGGGCGCGGCCAGACCGCCGTAGGCGTCCATGTCGTAGCTGCCGGTGCGGTCGTAGAACACTCCGGCCAGCAAGAACAACGCGCCGGTGATCAGACCGTGGCTGACCATCTGCGTGACGGCACCGGTGATGGCGACCGCGCGGGCATCGGCGGTGTTCGCCGCGACGAGGCCTGCGGCGCCGACCGCCAACACGATGTAGCCCATGTGGTTCACCGAGGTGTAGGCCACCATGCGCTTGATGTCGTTCTGTGCCAATGCGACCAGGGCCCCGTAGAGCACCGACACGATGCCGACGGCGATGATCACCCATGCCCAGGCGCGCCAGGCCTGCGGCAGCATCGGCATCGCGATCCGGACAAACCCGTAGGTGCCCATCTTCAGCAGCACCCCGGCCAACACCGCCGAGCCGATGGCCGGCGCATCGGTGTGCGCCGGCGGCAGCCAGGTGTGGAACGGAACCGTGGGCGTCTTGATCGCCAGACCGAGCAGGATCGCCGCCAGGACCAGGCCACCGGCCAACGGGCTGCCGGCCAGCGGTGTGGTAGCCGCGATTTCGACCATGTCGAACGTGTGGGGATCGGCGGCGACGTAGAGGCCGATGAAGCCGACCAGCAGTGCCAGCGAACCCAGGAATGTGTAGAGGAAGAACTTCAATGCGGAGCGGCCCGCGTCGCCGTGGCCCCATCCGGCGATCACGAAGTACATCGCCACGATGGACAGGTCGAAGAACACGAAAAACAGGATCAAGTCCGCGGCGACGAACAGACCCAGACTCACGGTTTGCAGAAACAAGAACAGCGCGGCCTGTGGCCGGGGCCGGTCGCGGCTGCGCAGCGCATAGATCGCGCACGCCAGGAAAATGACCGCGGTCATCACCACCAGCGGCAGCGACAATCCGTCGACACCGAGGTGATAGCTGCTGTTGACGCCCGGGATCCACCGGGCCCGTTCCTCGAACGCCAGACCGTTGCGGCGCGGCGTGTCATAGCGTGCCCACACCAGGACTGTTAGCGCCACATCCGCGGCGGTGACGAGAACCCACAGCCATCGGGCCGCGGCATCGCGGCTGCCCGGCAAGGCCAGCACAACCAGCGCGGCGGCCAGCGGCAGAAAGATGACCAGACTCAGCACAATTCACCTCACCGCCACAACAAGCAGGACACCGAACATCAGCACGACCACAGCCGCGAGGTAATACTGGTGCAGCTGACCGGTCTGCGGTTTGCGCGCCAGCTCACCAAGCCGACGCATCCGCGCCGCCACCGCCTCCACCGCCGCGTCGACACCGCGGTCGTCGATGCTGGCCGCCCGCCGGGCGGCGCGCAGCGAGCCGCCCGCGATCCGGTGCACAGCTCGGTCGAGAACCTCATCGTCGAACCGGGCCAGCAGGTCAGCCAGACGCAGCGTCGGGCGAACCACCACCGCGTGAGCGGCCTGTTCTAAGCCCAGCCATCCGGCGGCCCACCGCGGCTCGGGCACCCCCCAGCGCACCACCGCCGCGACGACAAGAAGTGCCAACAGCGCCGAGGCTGCCAGTTCGGGCACCGTCGCATGCGTTGTGAGGCCGTTATCCAGAGCACGGCTCAACGCCGAGGAAATCGGCGGCAACGCCAGCACACCGGCCACCGCAGCGCCGACGGCCAGAACCACCACGGGCAGCTTGTCAAAAGCAGTGAGCGCGTGAGATTTCCGTGGTTCCGGTTCCCCGGCCGGCGACGGGGCGCGCCACAGCGCAACGAGGATCTTCGCCGCGTAGGCTGCCGAGAGCGCGGCGGCGACCAATCCGGCCGCATACAGGGCGGGGGAGTGCTCAAGCGCGACCGCCAGCACCGCATCCTTTGTCGCCCACAGCGACAGCGGCGGGATTCCCGCCAGGGCGACGGCGCAGACGGTGGCCGACCAGCCGACCAGCGGCCATCGCCGAGCCACACCGTGCAGCTCGTCGAGCTGTTTGGTGCCCAGCAGCGAAAGCCACGCTCCGGCGGCCAAAAACAGCCCGGCCTTGGTGAATGCGTGGGCGACCAGCTGCGCGGCGCCGCCGCTGACCGCGCCCACCCCGGCTGCCATCACCACGAACCCGAGCTGCGCCGCCGTCGAGGCGGCGAGCAGTTGTTTGAGGTCGCGCTGGGCCACCGCGACAGCACCCAGCAGCACCGCGGTCGCCGCACCGGCCCACGCCGCCACCTCAGCAGCCCACCCGGTGGCCGCCAGCAACGGCTCAACCCGCAGTAGCAGGTACGCGCCCATGGCCACCATCGCCGCCGAGTGCAGCAACGCGCTGACCGGACTGGGGCCCGCCATCGCCTGGGAGAGCCAGAACGAGAACGGCAGCTGTGCGGCCTTACCGAGCGCGGCGACGACCACCCCGGCCGCAATGACGTTGCGCCACACGGTGCTTGCGTGGGGCAGATCCGCCAACGCCAGACCCGCGCCGCCGGCAAGCGCGGCCCCGGCGGCGATGTAGAGACCGAGATCGGCGGTACGGGTAGTGACAAACGCGGTGAGCCCGGCCGACACCCGAAACTCGTCGCGCCACCAGAACCCGATCAACGCATACGACGCCGCCCCCATCACCTCCCACGCCAGCAGCAACGCCGGCAGTGTCCCGGCGGTCGCGGTCAGCACCGCGGCGGAGGCGAACAACAGCATCAAACCGTGGAATCGGCTCGACGCCTCGCGAATGTCCCCGACGGCGAACACCAGCACCAGAAACGTCACCACGGCGACGGCGGGAACCACCACCGCCGCCAGGGTGTCCACGGTCAGCGCGAATTGCGCACCGGCGAGGAACGACACGCTGACGGTAGGACGAGTCACCGCCGCCATGATCGCCAGCGCCACTGCGGCCGCCGACGTCGCCACCGATATCGCGGCGGCGTATCGCTCCGCGCGGCGGGCAAGCAGCAACGCCGCCCCGCCCACGGCGGGAACGAGGATCAGCAGCCACAGCACCAGCTGTTCCGGCGTAATCACCGCGTTCATCGGGAAAGGTCGGCGGCCATGTCGGTCATGTCGGCCTGGCGTTCGCGATGCAGCAATGTGGCCACCGCGAAGCCCATCGCCATCTCCACCGTCATGGCGGCGATGATCACCAGCAGCAGCACCTGACCGGCCGATGCGGGCGCGAGGAACCACCAAAACCCGCCCGCGGCCAGGATGATCGCGTTGATCATCAACTCAAGGCCCATCATCACCATGACCACGACCTGCTGCGACAGCGCGCCGTAGAGTCCGACACTGAATATAGCGGCCGCCACCAGCAGCACGGTCTGCAGTGTCATCGCCCAACTCCCCCCGGCTGCGGATCGTGGGCGGGTCTGTGCTTGAGGTCGTCGCCGAATCGGTCATAGCGGCCCCGGTGGGCTGCCAGGACGATCCCGGCGACGATGGTGGCCACCATCACCGGGCTGATCACCGCCATGGCCAGCATCTTGGGGCCCATCAATTCCTCGCCGAGCGCGACAGTGACGTCCGGCGGGGGTGCGCCGCGTCGTGACGGCCAGTCGGCCAGCATTATTCCGGTCGCCAGCACGACGAAGGATCCCACCGCCGCGGCCAGCGCCCGTCGGTTGTCGTGCACCATGCTCATCGGCATCAGCGCCGGATTCATGCCCATGAACATGACCATGTAGACCGCCATCACCGCCATCTCCATCACCATCATCAAGATGGTCACCATGCCGATGTAGTTCTGCTGCAACAAAAGCACTACGACGCCGACGGCGATGAACGAGACGGCCAGCGCATAGGTGGCCCGCGCCATCGAATTGACGATGAAGACCGCAGCCCCGGCCACCACCGCGATCACGGCGGCGACCCAGTAGATGATGTCAACGATCATGCGTCAGTTCCTCACTGCGATAACGGCCACGACGAGATCTTGGCCGAGGGTGAGCGGCAACAGCACCAGCCAGCCGACCTCCATGAATTTGTCGGGCCGCAAAGCTGGAAGGCGCCCACGCAGCCACACGAACACCGACAGCAGCGCGATGGTCTTGATCAGGACCCACAGGCAGCCCGGTACCAGCGGCCCGGCGCCGCCGCCGAGGAACATCGGCACAGCGAACGCGGCACCCGCGGCCAGCAGGGCGTAGCGGCCGGCCTGAAAAACAAGGCGATCCACGCCGGACAGCTCGGCAGTGACACCGCCGGCGATATCGTCGCCCAGCGCCGGGCTGAACGGACCCCACACCGAAAACGCGATTACGCCAAGGCAATACACGGCGAAAGCGACCGGCATCCACACCGCGAACCACAACCCACGCTGGGCGGAGACCAGATCGGCCACCCGAAGACTCTGGGCGGCGATGGCCGGCGCGACGAGCGCGAACATCAGCGGCAGCTCATAGCCGAGACCATGGGCGAGGAAGCGATAACCCCCAACAAGGGAATGCGCGGAGTTGGGACCCCAACCGGCAAGCCACACCAACGCCCACACCATCACATCCATCGCGTTGAACCACACCACGCCGACATCGAAATCAAACAGTGTCCAGCGCCCCAGCGGCACCACCGTCACCATCAGGCACGCGACGACGATCAGTCCGCCACCACCGATCCGCCACAGCAACGTGTCGGCGGCCACGATGGTGCGGCGACGCTGCCGCATCAGCCGAGCGACCTCGACCACCGCGGTGCCCGCACCACCCGCACGCATACCGGTGCCGCGGGCGGTGAGCACACCGTCGAGGGTCGCCGCATAAAGGCCGAGGCCCATCACGATTGCCGCCCCGGCCAGCGCCCATACCCCGGGCACCGTCGTGATCGAGACGTCAGCCATGGCGACCGTCTGTGGGTGCTGTGTCGATACCAAGGCTGGCGATCGCCAGCCGCGCCGTCGCGAGGTCGAGGGCACTCACCAGATGCGGCAGCACGTCGACGGCCCTGGTCGAAGACGCATGGAACTCGTTGAGCGCCAAAGGATTGAACAACCCTTGCCGGGCCAGGTCGACCCGCGTGAGCAGCCGGTCGTAACAATCGCCGGCCAGGGCGGCCGGCAACTCGAGGCGCTCGCAGTCCTCGGCGGTCAACGATGCGATGTCGCGTAACGACCAGCGCAGCAGGCGCGACCCGCGAAGCCTGTCGTGCAAGCTGTCGAGCAGGGACCGACCGTGTGCGACCGTTGGTTCTGCCAGCAGCGCGTCTCGCGCCGTGCGCGCGATTGCTGCCGCGCGCGGCAATCCAGCCAGCGCCAACAGATCGACCACGTGATCGCACTGCCGCGCCGCGGCGTCATCCCGCGATTCGGGGGCCGGATTGCGGTTGCCGGAGGCAGTGTCAACGACCCACGCCTCGGCTTCCGTGAGCACGTCGCCCTGCAGCGAGCACCGAACCACCAGCCCCGCGGGCCAGTAGCGGAGCACCGGGCCCAGGCGCACATGCAGCACGTCCATATCCAAACCGTCGCGGTCGTCGCCGCCTTCGGCCAGTGCGATTCCCGCCGGTGCCATATCCATGTCGCCGTGGTCCATGTGCTGGTGGTCGCCGTGACCCGCGTGCCCGTGGTGGCCGTGCTCCATGGCGCCTTGATTTATGTGTTGGTGGTGGCTGTGTTCGTCGTGCTGGCTTACACCGTGGTCGATGCCGCCGTGGTCGACATGCCCGTGCTCGCTGTGGTCCATGCCAGCGTGGTTCATCTGGTCGTGGCCACCATGATCGTTGCTGTCGTGATCAGCGCTCAAGCCCGGCGATTGGGCGCGTTCCCGAGCGTCGTTGCGGTGCATGTCAATATCGAGCAACTGCGCGGCGGCCCGATCCAGGGCCGGCTCCACCATTTCCGAATCGGGCAGGTCGATGCGGACCCGGGGCCCCGGTAGCTGATCCCAGACCCGGCCGATCGCCTCGCTCAAATCGGGTCCGGGCAGACCGCAGACCGCCAATACGTCGGCGTCGGCCGGTGATGTAGCCGCACACCACCCGCGGGCACCAAGCCGGCGCTCAGTCTCCGCGCGTACCGCCCAGTATCCGGGGGTCTCCACGATGAGGACATGCGCCCGCCGAGTTGCATATCGGGCCAATCGCTGTGTCAGACCCATCGCAGTGCGCCTTCGCGCCATGCCCACGTCACGGCCACGAGCAGCGCCGCCAAAAACAGGAACATTTCGGTGATCGCGGTCGCACCCATTTTCGCGACGACCACCGCCCATGGGTACATGAACAACATCTCGACATCGAAGGCCAGGAAGACGAGCGTCGCCAGATACCACCGCACGTGATAACGCGACAATGCGTGTTCCGCCGGTGCCCACCCGGACTGAAACGGCAGCGCGGTCAGCGCTCTCGGGCTCGCGGCAGTGATCCGGTGCAGCCCATAGAGGGCCACGACCGCAGCAACGGAACCCATCAGCATCCACGCCACGCCCGCATACATCGCGGCTCCTATTCTGTTCAGTTGTTCAAAGCCAAGACAATCCCGACGCCTGCCGTGTCCGCGCGTCAGGTTCGCGGCCATACCGCCGACCGTGGGCCTTCGGCGCCAGCTGGCACGCCATATTGATCCGTACAACTCGGTTTGTCGCACCATACCCTGCCGGGGTACCGATTAGGCTTATGCGGTCGTGGTCATCGACCAGCCCGACGCCACCGATCTAGCGTGGCCTGATCCGCTTGTCAAAGTCGGTCCTTACCGATTCGCGCTTGCGAGCATCGCGCTTAGCTCGCTGCAAGCTCCACCACCTTGCCGGTGCCGTTGTCGGCGACGAGTACTTTCTTCGTTTCGGTCCCCACCGCAACGGCCACCGGGTGGTCGCCGGTGAACGGCAGCACCGTTGGGGCGCTCGACCCGGGATCCAGCTTCACCACCTTATCGCCCTCGTGGTCTGTGACGTAGACAGCGCCGGCGGTGTCCACCGCGATACCCGAAGGCACAGTGAGGCCCGTGATGGGCAGCACGGTCGGGGTGCTTGACCCGGGATCCACCTTCAGCACCTTGTCGTTGTCGGAGTCGGTCACATAGACGGTGCCGGCGCCGTCCACCGCCACACCGTCTGGATGATTGAGGCCGGTGAACGGCAGATCAGTCTGTGTGTTCGACTTCATGTCCAGCTTGACCACTCTGTTGTTGCCCCGATCGGCCACGTAGACGTTGCCGGCAGCATCCACCGCGACCCCCTGCGGGAAATTGAGGCCGGTAATGGGCAGCTCTGACGGGGTTTGCAATCCGGCCGCCAACTTCACCACCCTGTTGTTGAAGTCGGCGACGTACACGGTGCCGTTGGCGTCGACCGCCAGTCCCTGCGGCTGGTAAAGGCCGGTGAACGGCAGCACGGCCGGGGCTTGCGACCCCGACGCTAATTTCACCACCCGCCCATACATTCCCTGACTGGTGACGTACACGCTGCCAACGTTATCCAGCGCTACCCCGCCTGGGGAGAAGGGGAAGTCGAGCCCAGGGAACAGCAGCTCGGTTTGCCCGGACGCCGACCTCGATGGGCCGGGTCCCCGCGTTACCAAATACCCCGCGACACCGACGGCAACAACGACCAGCAGTGCGGCAGCGCCGGCGAGAATCCGCTTGCGTTTGCGGTCGGGCTTCGCGTTGGCGCCGGGGGATTGACTAAAATCCGGTGAGCCCGCAGCACTGGCGGTTGGTGGGCTGTTGGGTCGGTGTCGCCAGCTACCAGTGCCGGCGACAGGCGGTGTCTGCCCCGGCTGGATAGTGGACGAGCTTGACATTCGGGACCACGCCCTGGCCTGCGTGAGGGCGTCGGCGCTGGCCAGCCCGGTATCTGTGACATTGGTCGGCAGCGTCGCTTTCTCACCGCGCTGCACGATCGCAGCCGCTTGGCCCTGCTCGGCTGTGGTGAGTGCTTCGTGGGCGGCGGTGGCCAGTTCACCGGCGCTGCGATACCGCTCTGCGGGGATTTTCGCCATGCCTCTGGCGATCACCGCATCGAGAGCCACCGGAACCTTTCCGGGGCGCAGCTGGCTGGGCCTCGGGGCAGGCTCTGTCAAATGGGCGCCGACCGCCCGTTCGATGCTGTCGGCCCGATACGGAGGTGACCCGATCAGACACTCGGCCAACACACACGCCAGCGAGTAGACATCGGCGCGATAGGTGATCTCGCCGCCGGTGAAGCGCTCCGGAGCCATGTAGTTGTAGCTTCCGATCACCGTCCCGGTGTGGGTCAAAGCGGAATCGGCTGCGGCGCGGGCGATACCGAAATCCACCAGGTAGGCGAAGTCGTCGCCTGTGATCAGGATGTTTTCCGGTTTGACATCGCGGTGCGTCACGCCGCTAGCGTGCGCGGCGTCGAGCACGGCGGCGACCTGTCGCACGATGGCCACCGCCCGTGCCGGCGTCAGCGGACCCTCGGCCGCCATCATGCTGTGCAGGGAAACGCCGTCGATCAGGCGCATGTCCAAATAGAGCTGCCCGCCGATCTCGCCGTAATCGTGGATCGGCACGGCATGCGGCTCGGTCAGCCTTCCCGCGGCGTCGGCCTCGCGTTGCATCCGTTCGCGAAACACCGGGTCGGCGGAGACGTGCGGCGAGATCAGCTTGAGCGCCACCACCCGGTGTTTGCGGGTGTCCTCGGCCTCGTACACCTCGCCCATCCCGCCGCGACCGAGCAGCCGCAGCAGCCGATAGGGCCCGAAAAGTGACCCCACCCGCGAACCCGGCTCACTGCTTGGCATCGAACTCCTTCATGTCGTCACGAGATGGCGTTCACCGCTGCCGCTAGCCGCGACTGCAGCCAGCCCGGTGGCGGGATGGATCCATATTGGGCCAAGCCATCTTGGCCGGGACCGATCATCGCCTGCATGAATGCCCTTACCGCGGTTCCCGTCTCGGCCTCCGGATACTTTGAGCAAACGATTTCATAGGTCGGCTCCACGATCGGGTACGCACCCGGCTGCGTCGGGTTGTAAAACGATGATGTGTCCAACACCAAGTCATTGCCTTGGCCCGTAATCCGGGCTCCGGCAATTGTTTTGCCGGCCGACTCGGCAGTGATGGACACCGGTTCGGGACCCGCTGACGTGACGATCCGGGCCATGTTCAACTGTTTGCCCAACGCAAACGACCACGCGGTGTAGGTGATCGATCCGTCGGTGGCTTGCAGGGTCGCCGTCACGCCATCATCCCCGTCGGCGCCGGCACCGACGCCCCCCTGGAAGGTCTCGCCATGGCCTTTACCCCAGACACCGGCGGATGCGGCATCGAGGTATTGCTGGAAGTTGGCTGAATTACCGGATTGGTCATTGCGGAAGATGACGTGAATAGGCGTCGAAGGCAGGTTGGTACCTGCATTGAGCGCCTTGATCACCGGGTCATCCCAGCTGGTGATGCTGCCGTTGAAGATCTTCGCCATCGCGGGCGCATCCAGATTCAGCGACTTCACGCCGCTGACGTGGTAGGTGATCGCGATTGGTTGAAACACCGCCGGCAGCTCCCACGCCGGGGACCCACATCGCGCAGACGCCTTATTGGGCTCACCCGTCGACGGGTCCATCGGCACACCAGAACCCGCCAAATCTGTGTCGTTCTTGATGAACTGCTCCACGCCGGCGCCGGAGCCGTTTGCGTTGTAGTCCAACGCGTGACCTGGGCACACATGGGAATAGACGTAAACAAACCGTTGTATCGCGTTCTGCTGCGCGGTCGCGCCGGCGCCGCCGAGCTCCTTCTTGCCGCCGCAGTCCACTTTCACCGACGATCCTGAAGAATTGTTCGTATTGCCACCGCACGCCGACAGCACCACTGCGCAAGCCACTAGCAGGCTCAAGACGCCGGTTCGGGTGAGTCGCACAGAACTCCTCTCAGAAGAAAAGCTGCGTCCACACGCGGTGCACAAGCCGGACCCGGGTTGTCGGTGTGTTTGTCAGCATACGGGCGGACGAACGCGGGCAACTGATCCTTCCGCACCCGATCCCGTCCCTGGTGGGAATTGCGAGGGCTCGTTGGTACATGCGAGGAAGGGCGGATGCTCGGCACGTTGCCGCAGGGCGCAGTCTGCTGCACCTACGCGACACCTTCACCGACAGTGCTTTTCTGAACTGGACCGATAGATGCGTAAGGAACACCAATCATCCCAGCTCAGAGGGCGCTTTCTTTTGTTCCGCCACCCCAACAGCGCATTCGCGTCGGTGGATCGGAGCTAAGTAGAGCTGGCTCTTTCGCCCGCGGCCACCACGGTTTTCGGGGTGCGCTGGGAACCCGATGCAGCCAGCGGCAAGGTGACGGTGAACGCGGCGCCTTTGCCGATGCCGTCGCTGGCCGTGGCGACGCGTCCGTTGTGGGCCTCGACCAGAGCCTTGACGATGGCTAGTCCGATTCCGCCTCCACCGTAGCCCCTGTCGCGGGCGAGATCGGCTCGATAGAACCGTTCGAACACATGGGGTAGGTGTTCGGCGGGGATGCCCTCACCGCTGTCGACGACCGAAAGCGTAAGCTCAGCGCCGTTCACAGCCGCGCGGACTTCGACGCGGCCTCCCGGCGGCGTGTGGCGCAGCGCGTTGTCAAGCAGGTTCCCTAGGACCTGAGATAGCCGTTGCGGGTCCCCCCACAGCGAGGGCAGGTTCGCAGGTGACGTGGCGACTAGTTCGACATGTTTGCTCCGATAGCGTTCTTGCGCGGCCGTCACGGCAGCATCGATCAGCTCGCGCACGTTGATCCAGTCAAAGGCCATCGAGAAGGCACTCTCTTCGGCTTGGGCAAGTGCAGCAGTGTCCTCGGAGAACCGCACTAGCCGCCGGGTCTGGTCGCGCAGCATCGCGGTGGTCTGCGGGGTCAGCGACCGCACCCCGTCTTCGAGCGCGTCCACATAGGCCTCCAGCACCGAGACGGGGGTGCGGATCTCGTGGGCCAGGTCGCCGAACAACTGGCGCCGGGTAGCGTCGACGGTCTGTAGCCGGGCCGCCATCTGGTTGAACGAGTCAACGAGCGTGTCGAAATCCTCGTCGAGGCGGATAGGTGAAACCCGGATGTCGTATCGGCCGCGGGCGACCTCGGTCGCAGCGGCGGCGACCTCGGTGACCGACCGTTGCAGCCGACGGCTTACATACCAACTGACCGCGAGCGCCAGTAGTGCGGAAATGGCGAGGGCGCCGCCGACGGCGTAGGTGGTGGCGTATCTGTAGGCGTGGCCGGCGTGTATCTCTAAAAAGGAGCCGACGGGCACGGCCTGATGCATGTGTTCCTGGAAAAGCCGCGGACCGACGACGGCGGCAATCGCCCAGGTGGCCATCGCTCCGACGGCGAGCACCAATGCCTGGGCGAGCAGTAGGCGCAGCCCGATGCCGGGCCGACGCAAGAACCGGCGCGGCGTAGCACCCGGTGTGGTGTTGTCACTCATTGGCAAATTCCCATCCGTATTCGACGCCGGTCACGGCGATGGTCGATCGCGGCCCAATTGCTCGTCGCCGTGCTCAACTGTGAGCGGAGAACCTTGCCGAGCCGGTCCAGACCAGGTGATCATTCCTCACCAAGGTCTAACGCGGGTCAAACCTGTTGTCGTGTTTTGTGAGAGGCGACTCGGTCGACTGCCCTTCTGAGTCGCAGTTTAGGCATTCCGCAAGAGTCACGTTGCATCCTGGCAAGAAGTGCACGAAGGCGACGAACTGAAATGACTGCCTGCTAGCCGGCCGTGGCCTCAGCGCCGACGTCCCCGCTCCCTGGCTGCATTGTGCGCGGTCGGCGCAGCATCGCGAGGATGCGAGCGACGAGTTCGCGGGGCCTGAAGGGCTTGGTCACATAGTCGTCGGCGCCCACCGACAATCCGATCAGTGTGTCCGCCTCGCTGTCGCGGGCAGTCAACATCACAACATAGGCATCGGAGAAGGTGCGTAGCTGGCGGCAGGCTTCAATGCCGTCCATCCCCGGCAAGCCCAGGTCCAGGACAACGACATCAGGGCGAAACGCACGGGCCAAAGTGAGCGCATCGGACCCGTCGTGAGCGATACATACTTCGAACTGCTCATGCTCGAGATAACTGGCGACCACTCCGGCTAGCGAAACTTCGTTGTCGACCACCAATGCCCGATGGCCTGCGCCGGTCACCGAAGTCTGCGGCACTGTTTCCATCCGTCCATAATGCCTGCTGCGATCGTGCTGTACCAGTTTTCCAGCGCTTGAGCGATGTCGAGGGAATCTTCGCACGTTCTGCGCTGGTGTCGCGGCGATCGTCTTTTACCGGGAACCGGTCGGTGTCCTCGGATTTTATGACTAAATTCATACTGAGCTTGCTTCTGCCGTGCGAGCTCTCACCGCCCTGCTGCGGCTCCGGTTCTCCTCACCGGTGAGAATGACTCGCGCAATACTCTGGGGGGGTAAGTTGGTACCAATGATGCGCGGTGATCTCGCCACCCCCGGTCGGCTCGCTGCTTCGTTGACCGCCAAACAGATTTTGTGCCGGTTATGCATCACTCGTCGCTGAACGGTCATCGTCAGACCGGTGGCTCTGCTGCCATCACCGTTGGTGACTGCCGTCATTGTCAGCTGCCGCGCGGCGCCGCGGCTTTCACGCAGAAGCGACGACCACATGAATCCTGCTCTATCTCCTGAGAACAACCGACCTATAGCGTCCCAGCCAGTTGCGTTGGGCACGCAGGGACGGGCGAACACGATCGTCGGCACCACGCCGGTGTTGCGGGTGTCCGCGCCGTTCAGTGACCCGGACCGCGGCTTCTGGGCCAAGCTCGAGGGACTCAATCCTGGTGCGATGAAGGACCGCCCCGCGCTGCACATGGTGGAACAAGCCCGGGCGCGCGGAGACCTGCTGCCCGGTGCGCGAATCGTTGAATCCACCAGCGGCACCATGGGCCTGGGTTTGGCGCTGGCCGGGACCGTCTACGGACATCCTGTCACTGTGGTCACCGATCCCGGCATGGAACCGATCATCGAGCGCATGCTCACTGCCTACGGCGCCCACCTCGATCTGGTCGCCGAGCCTCATCCGGTCGGTGGGTGGCAGCAGGCGCGCAAGGACCGGGTCGCCGAGCTGTTGGCCGAAGATCCGCATGCCTGGTATCCCGACCAGTACAACAACCCCGACAACGTGGACGCCTACCGACCGCTGGCAATGGAGATGATTTCCCAACTGGGGAATATCGACGTACTGGTGTGCTCGGTGGGAACCGGTGGACATTCGGCAGGGATTTCGCGGGTGCTGCGCGAACACAACCCTGACCTGAAGCTGATCGGCGTGGACACCATCGGCTCCACCATCTTCGGGCAACCAGCCGCCAGCCGACTGATGCGCGGCCTCGGGTCAAGCATTTATCCCGGGAACGTGGACTATCCAGGCTTCAACGAAGCACACTGGGTTGCCCCTGCAGAGGCGGTATGGGCATGTCGTGCCCTAGCTTCGACCCACTACGTCAGCGGCGGCTGGAGTGTGGGCTCGGTCGCACTTGTCGCAGGCTGGGCCGTCCGAACACACCCGCGCGGC
>NZ_PKEK01000055.1 GCF_002863225.1 Mycobacterium sp.
CAGCCACCACATCAACCCCGACCAAAACTACTGGCCCAACCAAAACAAAAACCCCGGCCAACGGCCGGGGAATCTGTAACCCATGACGCGACTCATCTGTCACCTATGACTCGACTCATCACACAGCGGTGGCGGAGGGATTTGAACCCCCGGACGGTTTTAGCCGTCTCTCGCTTTCAAGGCGAGTGCATTAGGCCGCTCTGCCACGCCACCGCGGACAAGGGTAGCGGTGCACACGCGCCGATGTTCAGTCAGAACCTCTCAACGCCGCGCTGACCCGCCGGCAATCAGGGCGGCCATCACGTCATGCTATGCGAGACATGGCCTTTGGAACAGACCACACTCCAGGGCTAGTAGCGTGGCGACCATGTATGGCATCGTCGCCGAGTCGGCCGACCGACTTGTCTGGCAGCAAGTCCCCGACGTCACCGCGGGCCGCGGTGAGGTGCTGGTCAAGGTGACCGCCGCCGGGGTGAACCGGGCGGACCTTCTGCAGGCCGCTGGGAAGTATCCGCCACCGCCGGGGGCCAGCGAACTGCTGGGGATGGAGGTGTCCGGCGTCATCGAAGCGGTCGGCGACAACGTCTCAGAAGACTGGTCGCCGGGGCGGGAAGTCTGCGCCCTCCTGGCCGGGGGTGGTTACGCCGAATACGTCGCGGTGCCCGCCGGTCAGTTGCTGCCGCACCCCGCGGGCCTGGATCTGGTGGACTCCGCGGGCGTTCCGGAGGTGGCCTGCACGGTCTGGTCGAACCTGGTGATGGCGGCCCATCTGGGCGAGGGCGAGGTGCTGCTCATGCACGGCGGGGCCAGCGGGATAGGCAGTCACGCGATCCAGATCGGCCGCGCCCTGGGCGCCCGGGTCGCGGTGACCGCAGGTTCGACGGAGAAGCTGGAATTCTGTCGCGACCTCGGCGCCGAGATCCTGATCAACTACCGCGAGGAGGACTTCGTCGAGCGGGTGCGCGACGATACCGACGGCGCGGGAGCCAACGTCATCTTCGACATCATGGGCGCCGCCTACCTGGACCGGAACGTCGACGCGCTGGCCAACGACGGCCGGCTGGTCATCATCGGCATGCAGGGCGGGATAAAGGGAGAGCTCAACATCGCCAAGCTGATGGGCAAACGCGGGACGGTCATCGGCACCACGCTGCGCGCCCGTCCGACCGTCGGACCGAACAGCAAAAGCGAGATCGTCGCCGCGGTCACGAAGTCGGTCTGGCCGATGATCGCCGACGGGCGGGTGAAGCCGGTGATCGGGGCGCGGCTGACGATTCAGGAAGCAGCGGAGGCGCACCGGCTGCTGTCGTCGGGCGAGGTGACGGGCAAGGTCGTCCTGACGGTCTAGTCAGCCCCGCGCCGGGCCGACGATCGCCCGGCCAGTGGGGCGCTGGCCTGCGAACGCCCGGCCAGCCGGGCAGTCAGCCCCGGCGAGCCGGGCCGGGCTAGTCAGCCCAGCGAGGCCAGCGCGCGCACGACCTGGTCGACTTCGGCCATCGTCGAGTAGTGCGCCAGACCGACCGTGACCGCGCCGCCGACGTCGTTGACACCGATGACGTCGAGCACCCGCGAATTGGCGTTGGAGATCGCCAGGATCCCGTTGTCCGCCAGCCGCTGCACCACCCGCTCGGCCGGCACATCGTGCACCGCGAAGCTGACCACCGGTATCCGGGACTCCGGCCGGGCGATCACCACCACGCGTGGCAGCGAGCGCAACGAGTTCATCAGGTAGTCGAAGATCCCGTCCATGTACGTCGTCGCGGATTTGATCGAGGTGGACAACCGTTCGCGACGCGTGCCATGAGCCGACTCGTCGAGCGAGGCGAGATATTCGATGCTGGCGACGAAGCCGCCCAGCAGGCCGAACTGGTGCGAGCCGACCTCCAGCCGGGCCGGGCCGGTGGCGTAGGGGTTGGTCGACACCGAGGTGAACGTGTTGATCATGGCCGGGTCGCGGAACACCAGCGCGCCCACCGGCGGGCCACCCCAGTTGACGGCGTTGATCGCCACCACGTCGGCGTCGATGTCGTCGATGTCGAACAGTCGATAGGGCGCCGCGGCGGAATGGTCGACGACCACGAACCCACCGACGTCATGCACCAACTTGGTCACCGGCCGTAGGTCGGTGATCGTGCCGAGGGTTCCCGACGCGGAGCTCACCGCGACCAGCCGGGTGGCCTGGCCGATCAGCCCCTCCCACTGCCACGACGGCAGGTCGCCGGTCTCGATGTCGACCTCGGCCCACTTCACCTTGGCGCCGAACCGGTTCGCCGCGCGCAGCCACGGCGCGATGTTCGCCTCGTCGTCGAGCCGGGTCACGACCATCTCGTAGCCCAGTCCGGCGCGGGTCGACGACGCGTCGGCCAACGAAGCCAGCAACACCGCACGGTCGGCGCCCAGCACCACGCCGCGGGGGTCGGCATTGACCAGATCAGCCGCTGCCTGGCGGGCCGCCTCCAGCACCGCCGCGCTGCGTTTGGCCGAGGGGTGCGGACCGGCTGTGCTGGGGAATGAGCCGCGAAACGCCGTCGAGACGGTGGTTGCCACCGAGTCGGGAATGAGCATCCCCGACGGGGCGTCGAAGTGCACCCAACCGTCACCGAGCGACGGGTGTAACCCGCGCACTCGGGCGACGTCGTATGACATACCAGCCACCTTAGAGCCATGCGCAATAAGTGAAACCGTGACGGTAGCGGGCACCCGGATACGTCCCCACCGTCCCGAGCCAGGTCACCCGGGCAGCCATACTAGTCGCGTGGGGCTTTGCTTCGGAATGCTGATCGCATTGTTTTTGCTGATCGTGCCGGGGGCGATCATCGGGCGAATCACCCAGCTAAGTTGGCCGATCGCCATCGCGATTGGTCCGGCACTCACCTACGGCGTGATCGCGCTGGCGATAATCCCGTTCGGCGCCATCGGAATTCCGTGGAACGGTTGGACCGCGCTGGCCGCCCTGGCGGCGGTGGCTGTGGTGATGATCTGCCTGCAACCGCTGCTGGCCGGCTACCGCGACGCCAGTGCAGCAGGCCCTGAGAACGAAGCGATTGACCGACGGCAGGCGCTGACCGTCGCGGCCGGGGTGCTGCTCGGTGGGTTGCTGATCATGTGGGCGGCCTACCGCGGTCTGGTGCATTGGCAGTCGATCCCCAGCACCTGGGATGCGGTCTGGCACGCCAACACGGTGCGATTCATCCTCGACACCGGTCAGGCGTCGTCGACGCACATGGGCGAGCTGCGCAACGTCGAGACGCATCGGCCGCTGTACTACCCGTCGGTGTTCCACGCGCTGGTCGCGGTCTACTGCCAGCTCACCGGCGCGGCGCCGACGACCGGCTACACCGTCAGCTCGGTGGCCGCCTCGGTCTGGCTGTTCCCGTCCAGCGCGGCGGTGCTGGCCTGGCACCTGGCCCGCCCGCGGACCCGGTACGCGGCGGGTGTGGCGGCGACAGCGGCGGCGCTCTCGGCGTCGTTCACGTCGGTGCCCTACGTCGAGTTCGGCACCGCGGCGATGCCGAACCTGGCGGCCTACGGCGTGGCGATCCCGACGTTCGTACTGGTGACCTCGACGCTGGCGCACCGCGACCGGATACCGGCGGCGGTCCTGGCTCTGGTCGGCGTCTTCTCGGTGCACCTCACCGGCGGATTCGTGGTGATCCTGTTCGTGGCGGCCTGGTGGCTGATGGACGCCTGGTGGCATCCGGTGCGGGGACGGCTCGCCGACGTGCTGACCCTGTCCGCGTCGGCGGTGCCGGCGGTGTTGATCCTGGGCCGGCAATTCATCGGGGTGGCCAAGCAGGCCGACATCATCGCCGGCCACGCATTCCCCAGCTTCAAGACCGTCAAGCAGGGCGTGATCGACGCCCTGCTGCTGCACACCCGCCATCTCAACGACTTCCCGATCCAGTACGCGCTGGTGGTGTTGAGCGCCATCGGCATGGTGATCCTGCTGTACAAGCGGGTCTGGTGGCCGCCGGTGATCTGGTTGCTGCTGACGGTGGCGACGATCTACTCGGGGGCGCCGTTCCACAATCCGCTGGGCAGCGCGATCGAGGTGTTCAGCCAGTTCTTCTACAACGATCCGCGCCGGCTGTCGGCGGTGGTGACGATGCTGGTGACGCCGATGGCGGCGATCGCGGTGTTCGCGCTGGCGGTCGGCGCGGTGGCGTTGGCCAAACGCGTCGTCGCCCGGAAATCCGCGGCGGTCCCTGACGCGGTGTGGGTTTCGGCGACCGCCGGTCTGCTCGTGCTGACCAGTGTGCTCAGCGCCCGGCACTACCTGTACCGGCATCTGGTGTTGTTCGGCGACAAGTACGACTCGGTGATCATCAACCAGAAGGATCTGGACGCCTTCGCTTACCTGGCCACGCTGCCGGGTGCGCGAAACACCGTGATCGGCAACTCCAACGTCGACGGCACCGCGTGGATGTACGCCGTCGCGGACCTGCACCCGATGTGGACCCACTACGACTATCCCCAGCAGACCGGCCCGGGCTACAACCGGTTCGTCTTCTGGGCCTACGCCGACGCCGACGCGTTGCCGAACGTTCTGCCGGACAAACGGGCGCTGGTACCGGACGCCATCCGGGCGCTCAACATCCGCTACATCCTGACCAGCGCGCCCACGGTCCGGGGATTCAAGGTGCCTGACGGACTAGTGTCGATAGACCAATCGAAGTGGTGGACGAAGATCTACGACAACGGTGAAGCCTGGATCTACGAATGGCGCGGTGCCCCGACAACTCCCAGAGGTGAGAAGCATTGAGTAACGACGACGAGATCGAAGTCATCGGCGGCGTCGATCCTCGCCTGTTGGCCACCGCGCAGGACTCCGATCCAGACGCCGACGACCGTTCGATCACCGACCTGGTCGAGCAGCCCGCCAAGGTGATGCGGATCGGCACCATGATCAAACAGCTTCTCGAAGAGGTGCGCGCCGCTCCGCTCGACGAGGCGAGCCGCAACCGGCTGCGCGACATCCACGCCACCAGCATCCGGGAACTCGAAGAGGGACTGGCGCCGGAGCTGCGGGACGAGCTCGATCGGCTGACCCTGCCGTTCACCGAGGGCAGCGTCCCGTCGGATGCCGAACTGCGCATCGCGCAGGCTCAGCTGGTCGGCTGGCTGGAGGGACTGTTCCACGGGATCCAGACCGCCTTGTTCGCCCAGCAGATGGCCGCCCGGGCGCAGATCGAGCAGATGCGCGAGCAGCGTGGCCTGCCGATGGGACCCGGCCGGCCGGGCGGACCCGGTCAATCCGGTTCCGGCACAGGCCAATACCTGTAGGCAATCAGGTGACGCCAACCGGTCCGCACATCGAAACCCACGACGCGTGGGTGGAGTTTCCGATCTTCGACGCCAAGTCGCGGTCGCTGAAGAAGACCTTCCTGGGCGGCTCGATCGGGCGCAACGCGTCCAACGTCGTGGTCATCGAGGCGCTGCGGGACATCACCATGTCGCTGGAATTGGGCGACCGGGTCGGACTCGTCGGGCACAACGGCGCCGGGAAATCGACTCTGCTGCGGCTACTTTCGGGCATCTACGAGCCGACCCGCGGCTCGGCGATCGTCCGCGGCCGGGTGGCGCCGGTGTTCGACCTCGGCGTCGGGATGGACCCGGAGATCTCCGGGTACGAGAACATCCTCATCCGCGGACTCTTCCTCGGGCAGACCCGTAAGCAGATGCTGGCCAAGGTCGACGAGATCGCCGATTTCACCGAACTCGGCGACTACCTGTCGATGCCGCTGCGGACCTACTCGACCGGCATGCGGGTGCGGTTGGCGATGGGCGTGGTCACCAGCATCGACCCCGAGATCCTGCTACTCGACGAGGGCATCGGCGCTGTCGACGCCGACTTCTTGAAGAAGGCGCAGACCCGGTTGCAGCAACTGGTCGAGCGGTCCGGAATCCTGGTGTTCGCAAGCCATTCCAACGAATTTCTGGCCCGGCTCTGCAAGACCGCAATGTGGATCGACCACGGCGTCATCAAGCAGACCGGCAGCATCGAAGACGTCGTGCGTGCCTACGAGGGCGAGGACGCCGCGCGGCACGTGCGCGAGGTGCTGGCCGAAACCGAGCGCGACAGCGTATGAGCCCCGTGGTGGCCGCTGTGGTTGTTACCCACCGGCGCGCTGATCTGCTGGCCAAGTCACTGGACGTGCTGAGCAGCCAGAGCCGGCCGGTCGACCAGTTGATCGTGGTCGACAATGCCCACGAAGAGCGGGTCCGCGACCTCGTCGCCGGCCAACCCATCCCGACGACCTATCTGCCGTCGCGCCGAAACCTGGGCGGCGCAGGCGGTTTCGCGCTCGGCATCCTGCACGCGCTGGCACTCGGCGCCGACTGGGTGTGGCTGGCCGACGACGACGGCCACCCGCAGGACAGTCAGGTGCTGGCCACGCTGTTGGAATGCGCCGACAAGCATCACCTGGCCGAGGTGTCGCCGATGGTGTGCGATGCCGACGCCCCGGAGAAGCTGGCCTTTCCGCTGCGCCGCGGACTGGTCTGGCGGCGGCTGGTCAGCGAGCTGCGCACCGATTCCAACCAGGAGCTGCTGCCGGGTATCGCGTCGCTGTTCAACGGCGCACTGTTTCGCGCGTCGGCGTTCGAGGCGATCGGCGTCCCGGACCTGCGGCTCTTCGTGCGCGGCGACGAGGTGGAGATCCACCGCCGGCTGGTCCGGTCCGGGCTGGCGTTCGGCACCTGCCTCGACACGGCCTACCTGCATCCGTGCGGCTCAGACGAGTTCAAGCCGATCCTGGCCGGGCGGATGCACACCCAGTATCCCGACGACGCCACCAAGCGCTACTTCACCTACCGCAACCGCGGTTACCTGATGGCGCAGCCGGGTCTGCGCAAACTGCTTGTCCAGGAATGGCTTCGGTTCGGCTGGTTCTTCCTGATTTCCCGTCGCGACCCGAGGGGTCTGCTGGAGTGGCTGCGGCTGCGCCGGCTGGGCCGCCGGGAGCAGTTCGAGAGGCCTTCTGAATGACAACCGTTGACATAGCGGCGCAGTCGAAGACGATGTCCCGGGCCTGGGGTGACCTGGTCGACGGGTACCGCCGCCGCGAGCTGTGGCTGCATCTCGGCTGGCAGGACATCAAGCAGCGCTACCGCCGCTCGGTGCTGGGCCCGTTCTGGATCACCATCGCCACCGGGACCACCGCCGTCGCCATGGGCGGGCTGTATTCCAAGCTGTTTCACCTGCAGCTGTCGGTGCACCTGCCCTACGTCACCCTCGGCCTGATCATCTGGAACCTGATCAACGCCTCCATCCTGGAAGGCGCGGACGTGTTCGTCGCCAACGAGGGCTTGATCAAGCAGCTACCGACGCCACTGAGCGTGCACGTCTACCGGCTGGTGTGGCGGCAGATGATCCTGTTCGGTCACAACATCGTCATCTACATCGTGATCGCGATGATCTACCCGAAGCCGTGGTCGTGGGCCGACCTGGCGGTGATTCCGGCGCTGGGGCTGATCGTGCTGAACTGCGTCTGGGTGTCGTTGTGCTTCGGCATCTTGTCGACGCGCTTCCGCGACATCGGGCCGCTGCTGTTCTCCGTCGTGCAGTTGCTGTTCTTCATGACCCCGATCATCTGGAACGACGACACACTGCGGCAGCAGGGCGCCGGACAGTGGTCGAAGATCGTGGAGCTCAACCCTCTGCTGCACTACCTGGATCTGGTCCGCGCGCCGCTACTCGGCGCACACCAGGAGCTGCGGCACTGGGTCGTGGTGATCGGACTGACGATCGTGGGCTGGGCCGTGGCGGCGTTCGCGATGCGTCAGTACCGCGCGCGGGTGGCCTACTGGGTCTAGCCGCTGGGCTGTCTAGTCGGCTGGGCTTTCGCGAGACAGCAGCCACGGTTGTGCGTCCGTCAGAATCGCAACCCTGACGTCTGTCTCGCTGGCTGAAACCCCCCGTAGACTTCGCGCCGATGGCTGAGATCGCGGCGAGCACCCCGTTGCCGCTGAAAACACAGGCGTGGCGCTTCGTCGTCACCGGCGGGCTGTCGGCGATCGTCGACTTCGGCCTGTACGTGCTGCTGTTGCGCCTGGGACTGCAGGTCAACGTCGCCAAGTCGCTGAGCTTCATCGCCGGCACCACGACGGCCTATCTGATCAATCGCCGCTGGACGTTCCAGGCGCCACCCAGCCGGGCCCGGTTCATCGCCGTCTGCGTGCTTTACGCGCTCACCTACTGCGTGCAGGTGGGCATCAATTACGTCTTCTACCTGCAGTTCGCCCACGAGCCGTGGCGGGTGCCCGCGGCCTTCGTGATCGCGCAGGGCACCGCAACCGTGATCAATTTCGTCGTACAGCGATCGTTGATTTTCCGCCTGCGCTGACGCCCGCGATGCATGCTGAGCCAAGCCGAGCTTCTGGTGAGACGAGCGCGTCCCGCATCGTCGCCGGACGCGGCGGGTACCCTCTTTCACGATGTTGAGCAGCGACATTTCGACCACTAAAACCCCGCTGATGGGCTTTGGCCGCACCGCGCCGTCGGTGGCGGAGGTGCTGTCGACCCCGGACACCGAGTTGATCGCGAAAGCGGTCGGTCAGGTCGCGGAATCGGGCGGGCGGGCTCGAAGCAGGGGCGTGATCGCCCGCGGGCTGGGCCGTAGCTACGGCGACAACGCCCAGAACGGCGGCGGTCTGGTGATCGACATGACGCCGCTGAACAAGATCCATTCGATCGACTCCGACTCCCGGCTGGCCGAGGTGGACGCCGGCGTGAGCCTGGACCAGTTGATGAAGGCGGCGCTGCCGTTCGGGCTGTGGGTGCCGGTGCTGCCCGGCACCCGGCAAGTCACCGTCGGCGGCGCCATCGCCTGCGACATCCACGGCAAGAACCACCACAGTGCGGGCAGCTTCGGCAACCATGTCGTGTCGATGGACCTGCTGACCGCCGACGGGCAGATCCGCCGCCTCACTCCCGTCGGTGACGAGGCTGAGCTGTTCTGGGCCACCGTCGGAGGCAACGGGCTGACCGGCATCGTGCTGCGGGCCGTCATCGCGATGACCCCGACGGAGACGGCGTACTTCATCGCCGACGGTGTCGCCACCCGCGATCTCGAAGAGACGGTCGCGGTGCACCTGGACGGCACCGAAGACAACTACACCTACTCCAGCGCGTGGTTCGACCTGATCAGCCCGCCGCCTAAGCTCGGCCGGGCCTCGATCAGCCGCGGCAGCCTGGCGAAGCTCGATCAGCTACCGCCGAAACTGGCCAAGAACCCGCTGAAATTCGATGCGCCACAACTACTTTCGGTGCCCAACATCTTTCCGATCAGTGCGATGAACAAGCTGTCGTTCATGGCGATCGGCGAGGTCTACTACCGGCTGGGCGGAACCTACAGCGGCAAGGTCCAGAACCTCTCGCAGTTCTACCACATGCTCGACCTGGTCAGCGGATGGAACAACGCCTACGGCCCAACAGGTTTCGCGCAGCACCAGTTCCTGGTGCCGCCGGATGCGCTGGAAGAATTCAAGGCGATCATCCGCTGGATCCAGACCCGTGGCCACTACTCGGCGCTCAACGTCTTCAAGCTCTTCGGCCCCGGCAACAAGGCCCCGTTGAGCTTCCCGATGGCCGGCTGGAACGTCGCGATGGACTTCCCGAACAAGCCCGGCGTCAACGAATTCCTCAACGAGCTCGACACCCGCGTCATGGAGTTCGGCGGCCGGGTCTACACGGCCAAAGACTCACGGGTCAGTGCCGAGAACTTCCACGCCATGTACCCCCGCATCGACGAATGGATTGCGGTGCGCCGCAAGGTCGATCCGACCGGGGTCTTCGTCTCGGACATGGCCCGACGTTTGGAGCTGCTGTAAATGGTGCTTGACGCCGTAGGAAACCCCCAGGCCATTCTGCTGCTGGGGGGTACTTCTGAGATCGGGCTGGCGATCTGCGAGCGCTACCTGCGCAACGCGAACGCCCGCATCGTGCTGGCCGACCTGCCCGACCATCCCGGCAAGGACAAGGCCATCGCACAGCTGAAGGCCGCCGGTGCCAAGTCGGTCGACTGGATCGACTTCGACGGCACCGACACCACCAGCCACCCCGCGGTGATCGATGCGGCTTTCTGCGGCGGCGACATCGACGTCGCGATTGTGGCGTTCGGCCTGCTCGGCAACGCCGAGGAGCTGTGGCAAGACCAGCGCAAGGCCGTTCAGATCGCCCAGATCAACTACACCGCAGCAGTTTCCGTCGGCGTGCTGCTCGGCGAGAAGCTCAAGGCGCAGGGCTTCGGCCGCATCATCGCGATGAGCTCGGTTGCCGGTGAGCGGGTGCGCCGGTCGAACTTCGTCTACGGTTCCACCAAGGCCGGCCTCGACGGCTTCTACCTCGGCCTTGGAGAAGCGTTGCGCGAGTACGGAGTTCGCGTGCTCGTCATCCGCCCCGGGCAGGTGCGTACCACCACGACGCTGGAGCACTGGAAGGCCACCGGCGCCAAAGAGGCGCCCTTCACCGTCGACAAGGAAGCCGTCGCCGAGCTGGCCGTCACCGCGGCCGCCAAAGGCAAGGACCTGGTCTGGGCGCCTGGACCGGTCCGCTATCTGATGACGGTGCTGCGGCACATCCCGCGACCGATCTTCCGCAAGCTGCCCTTCTAGATGCGCAACGCACTGGCCACCGTCGGCCACCTGGTGATCGCGGTCGCCCTCGCGGCGGCGGTCTCGGTGATATCGCTGACCGCGATAGCCCGGGTGCAGTGGCCTGCCTTTCCGTCGTCGAATCAGCTGCACGCGCTGACCACGGTCGGCCAGGTCGGCTGCATCCTCGGACTGCTCTGCGCCGGTTGGGTTTTCCGGCGAGGGCGTCGGTACGCAGCACAGCTGCTGGCGGTGGTGCTGGTGTCCGCATTCTCGGTGGTGACACTCGGCATGCCGTTGGGCGCCACCAAGCTCTACCTGTTCGGGATCTCGGTCGACCAGCAATTCCGCACCGAGTACCTGACCCGTTTGACCGACAGCCCGACGCTGCACGACATGACCTACACCGGGCTGCCGGCGTTCTATCCGCCGGGCTGGTTCTGGGTCGGCGGGCGCGTCGCGGCCTTGACCGGCACACCGGGCTGGGAAACGTTCAAGCCGTGGGCGATCACCTCGATCACCATCGCGATCGCGATGGCATTGGTGTTGTGGGCGAGGATGATTCGCTTCGAATACGCGCTGCTGGTCACCACCGCGACCGCCGCGGTCACGCTGGCCTACAGCTCGCCGGAGCCGTACTCGGCGATGATCACCGTGCTGCTGCCGCCGGTGCTGGTCCTGACCTGGTCGGGTCTGCGCGGTGCGACGCGCGCCGGTGGTTGGGCCGCGGTGATCGGCGCCGGGATATTCCTCGGCGTCGCGGCGACCTCGTACACGCTGCTGACCGCGTACAGCGCCTTCACCATGTTCCTGATGGCGCTGACGCTGGCGGCGGCGCGCCGGCGCGACGGCCGCAACGCCGTGCTGGACCCACTGGTCCGACTGGCCGCCATTGCCGCGATCGCCGCGGCCATTGCTTCGACGACCTGGCTGCCGTTCCTGTTGCGCGCCGCCCACGACCCGGTCAGCAACAGCGGCAGCGCCTTCCACTACCTACCGGCCGACGGCGCCGAGCTCACCTTCCCGATGCTGAAGTTCACCCTGCTCGGCGCGTTGTGCCTGCTCGGGACGCTGTGGCTGGTCGTACGAGCCCGGTCGTCGGTGCGGGCGGGCGGCCTGGCGGTGGGCGTGCTCGCGGTCTACCTGTGGTCGCTGCTGTCGATGCTCGCCACGCTGGCCCGCACCACGTTGCTGTCTTTCCGGCTGCAGCCGACCCTGACGGTGTTGCTGACCGCGGCGGGTGTGTTCGGCTTCGTCGAGGCGACCGCTGCGGTGAAGGCGCGCGGGCGCGAGCGCCCCTGGGGGTGGGCCGTCGTTCCGGTGGCGGCGTCGATCGGGCTGGCCGCCGCGATCGCGTTCAGCCAGGACATCCCCGACGTGCTGCGCCCCGACCTGACCATTGCCTACACCGACACCGACGGCCACGGCCAGCGCGGCGACCGCCGTCCGCCCAGCTCGGAGAAGTTCTACGGCGAGATCGACCGCGCGATCACCCGCGCGACCGGCAAGCCGCGCGACCAGACCGTCGTGCTGACCGCCGACTACAGCTTCCTGTCCTACTACCCCTACTACGGCTTCCAGGGGCTGACGTCGCACTACGCCAACCCGCTGGCGCAGTTCGACAAGCGGGCCGCGGCGATCAACGAGTGGGCCAAGCTCAAGAAGGCCGACCCGTTCGTCCACGCGCTGGACACCTTGCCGTGGGCGGCGCCGACGGTGTTCCTGATGCGGCACGGCGGCTCGGCAGGCGCTTCGAGTTCCTACACCCTGCGGCTGGCCGAGGACGTCTATCCCAACCAGCCCAACGTGCGCCGCTACACCGTCGAACTCAACGCCGCGATCTTCGACGACCCGCGGTTCGCCGTGACCAAGATCGGCCCGTTCGTCCTGGCCATTCGCAAACCCTGATGGCTACCGAGGTGACCGAGGGTGAGCAATTAGCATCTACCCCCGTGGGCAGCCAGGCAGTCAGGAGTCATCGGACCGCCCGTCTCGTCGCCGTCGTCGCCGGGGTGCTCGGCACGCTGCTGGCGATCGCCACCCCGTTGCTGCCGGTCAAACAGACCACCGCTCAACTGAACTGGCCGCAGAACGGCGTCCTCGGCAGTGTCGAAGCCCCGCTGATCGGCTACGTCGCCACAGATCTCACCATCGGCATCCCCTGCCAGGCGGCGGCCGGCCTGACCGGAACCGGCAAGACCGTGCTGCTGTCGACGGTCCCCAAGCAGGCCCCGAAGGCGGTGGACCGCGGCCTGCTGATCGAACGCGTCGGCGACGACCTGGTACTGGTCGTGCGCAACGTCCCGCTGGTGGTCGCGCCGCTGAGCCAGGTCCTGAGCCCGGACTGCCAGAAGCTGGTCTTCACCGCCCACGCCGACCGGGTCGTTGGCGAATTCGTCGGGCTCACCCAGGGCCCCAACGCCGAGCACCCCGGCGCGGCACTGCGCGGCGAGCGCAGCGGTTATGACTTCCGGCCGCAGATCGTCGGGGTCTTCACCGACCTCAGCGGACCCGCGCCGCCCGGCCTGACGTTCTCCGCGACGATCGACACCCGCTACAGCACGTCGCCGACGCCGCTGAAGATGGCCGCGATGGTGCTGGGCGTCGTTCTGACCCTCGCCGCGCTGATCGCGCTGCACGTGCTGGACACCTCGGACGGCACCCGGCACCGCCGCTTCCTGCCGCCGCGCTGGTGGTCGCTGAGCGGGCTGGACGGCCTCGTCGCGCTCGTGCTGGTGTGGTGGCATTTCGTCGGCGCCAACACTGCCGACGACGGCTACATCCTGACCATGGCCCGGGTCTCCGAGCATGCGGGATACATGGCCAACTACTACCGCTGGCTCGGCACCCCCGAGGCGCCGTTCGGCTGGTATTACGACCTGCTGGCACTGTGGGCCCACGTCACCACCGCGAGCATCTGGATGCGGCTGCCGACCCTGCTGATGGCGCTGGCCTGCTGGTGGGTGATCAGCCGGGAAGTCATCCCGCGGCTGGGTCACGCGGTCAAGACCTCCCGGGCGGCGGCGTGGACGGCGGCGGGCACCTTCCTGGCGGTCTGGCTGCCGTTGGACAACGGGTTGCGGCCCGAGCCGATCATCGCGGTCGGCATCCTGCTGACCTGGTGTTCGGTCGAGCGCGCGGTGGCCACCAGCCGCCTGCTACCGGTGGCGGCGGCGTGCATCATCGGGGCGCTGACGCTGTTCTCCGGACCCACCGGCATCGCCTCGATCGGGGCGCTGTTGGTGGCGATCGGCCCGCTGCGCACGATCATCCACCGCCGCTCCCAGCGCTTCGGGGTGGTGGCGCTGCTGGCGCCGATCGTCGCGGCGGTGAGCGTCAACGCGATCCTGATCTTCCGCGACCAGACGCTGGCCGGTGAGCTGCAGGCGACCTCGCTCAAGCGTGCGCTGGGGCCCAGCCTGAGCTGGTTCGACGAGCACATCCGCTACGAGCGGTTGTTCATGGCCAGTCCCGACGGGTCGGTCGCGCGGCGGTTCGCGTTGCTGGTGCTGCTGGTCGCACTCGGTGTCTCGGTGGCAATGACGTTGCGCAAGGGGCGAATTCCCGGCACCGCGGCCGGCCCGAGCCGACGCATCATCGGCATCACGGTGATCTCGTTCATCGCGATGATGTTCACCCCGACCAAGTGGACGCACCACTTCGGGGTGTTCGCCGGGCTGGCCGGTTCACTGGGCGCGCTGGCAGCCGTCGCAGTGACCGCGGTGGCGATGCGCTCGCGGCGCAACCGGACGCTGTTCGCCGTGGTGGTGCTGTTCGTGGTCGCGCTGTCGTTCGCCAGCGTCAACGGCTGGTGGTACGTCTCCAACTTCGGTGTGCCGTGGTCGAATGCGTTCCCGCAGTGGCACTTCGGCTTCACCACCGGGTTCCTCGCGCTGACGCTGCTGATCGCACTACTGGCCGCCTGGCTGCACTTCGTCAAGAGCGGCAGCGACGCCGACCCGCCGAACGACTCGCGACTGGGCCGAATCCTGCGCTCCCCCTTGGCGATTGCAGCCTGGGCGCTGGTGTTCTTCCAGGTGCTCTCGCTGACGCTGGGCATGACCGACCAGTATCCGGCGTGGTCGGTGGGCCGCTCCAATCTCCAGGCCCTGGCCGGAAAAACCTGCGGGCTGGCCACCGACGTCCTCGTCGAGCAGGACCCGAACGCGGGCATGCTCGAGCCGGTCTCGTCGGATGAAAAGGACGCGCTGGCCGACGGTTTCGCGGAGGGCTTCGACGCCAACGGCATTCCGTCGTCGGTGTCCGCCGACCCGGTGATGGAACGCCCCGGTGACCGCAGCTTCGTCAGCGACGACGGGAATGTGACCAACGGCGAGGCCGGCAACGAGGGTGGCACCACCGCGGCGCCCGGCATCAACGGCTCACGCGCGCGCCTGCCCTACGGCCTGAATCCGGCGCACACCCCGGTGCTGGGCAGTTGGCGGTCCGGCGGTCAGCTGCCGGCCCGCGTTCGCTCGGCGTGGTACCGGCTCCCCGCCCGCGACGCGTCCGGGCCGCTGCTGGTGGTCTCGGCCGCGGGCCGGTTCAACTACGGCGAGGTCGAGATCCAGTGGGCCAACGACCGGCAGGCCGCCGAGAACAAGCCCGGCGGCTCGACCGGGCTCGCCGACGTCGGTGCGGCGCCGGCCTGGCGCAACTTGCGGGCGCCGCTGTCCGCCCTGCCCGCCGACGCCACCCAGGTGCGGGTGGTGGTCAGCGACGAGGATCTGGACCCGCAGCACTGGATCGCCGTCACCCCGCCGCGGATCCCGCGACTGCGCACGCTGCAGGACGTGGTCGGCTCGTCGGATCCGGTGCTGCTGGACTGGCTGGTCGGCCTGGCCTTCCCCTGCCAGCGGCCGTTCGGGCACCAGAACGGCGTCGAGGAGATGCCGAAGTGGCGCATTCTGCCCGACCGGTTCGGGGCCGAGGCCAACTCACCGGTGATGGACAAGAACGGCGGCGGCCCGCTGGGCGTGACCGAGTTGCTGGTGCGCGCCAACACCGTCTCGACGTACCTGAAGGACGACTGGTCGCGTGACTGGGGCGCACTGCAGCAGTTGACGCCGTACTACCCGAATGCCGGCCCGGCCGAACTCGACCTGGGGTCGGCGACCCGCAGCGGCCTGTGGAGCCCGGCTCCGCTCAGACGGGGTTAACAGCCGCGCGTCGGCTTTTTGCGCCTCGGGGTGTGGCAGGTCGACCGGAACCGTGGACAACCTAGTTGTTCGTCGGTGGCGGCTGCGGTTGGAAGGGGTCGTACCACCACCAGTCGGCGCGCTCGCCGGTGGGCCCGGGGCATGGTGGGACAGCGGGCGGGGCGAGGGTGGGTGGACGTGCCAGCGAGTTCGCGCTCAGTGGTCGACCGCAGCTGTCGGTGACGGTGAGCTCGTGGGCGGGTCCGGTGATGGTGATGACACCGCGGTGGTGCAGCCGGTGGTGATACGGACAGACCAGGACCAGGTTCGCCAAATCGGTGGGTCCACCGTCTTCCGAGTGCCGGATGTGGTGTGCGTGCAGACCGCGGGTGGCCCCGCAGCCCGCAACCGCGCAG
>NZ_PKEK01000086.1 GCF_002863225.1 Mycobacterium sp.
CACCTGCGAGGTGCCTTCCCATTGGAACGATTGAACCGTAGAGAAGTCCAATTATTCCTTGCAGGACAGGCACTTTCGCGTATCTACACCCCGAAACTCGCAACACTCCGCGAAAAATCCGGGCTCACGCAGCTCCGGCGGATACCTCCTCGACGAATTCGTCGACATGACTCCATCCTTCCCAAGAAGTGGAGTCCCTCCGGACATGCCGGGGTGATTCAGACCGATGTTCGCCGATTGCCGCGTGGTTGTGCCACCCGGGTGAGTGCGGGCTGCTGCGGGCCACGTCTGTTGATGCAGCCGTGGCCGCGATTCCGGAGCACGCCAGTGTGGCGATGGCCGAGATCGCCGAGAACATGCAGGAGGGTCTGCTGGTGCTGGCCGTCGGCGCCGGCCTGCAGGTGATGCAGGGCCTGATGGAGGCCGACGTGGCCGGGCTGTGTGGGCCGAAGGCCGCCACGACCCGACACGCACCGCGGTGCGTCACGGCCCCGAGCGCGGCTCGGTGCCCCTGGGTGGGCGTCGGGTGGCCGGTAAGCCGGCCGCGGGTGCGGGCGGTCAACGGCTCCGGGGATCTGCCGATCGCTTCTCCGAGGCCGCTTCTGCCACAAGCACGTCCGCGGTGTCACGGAAGTTCGTGGCGATGACCGAGACGGCGCTGGCCGAGTTGTTGGCCGCTGATTTGTCCGAGTTGGACGTGGTGGCGTTGATGATCGGACGGGGTCCACTTCGCCGAGACCAGCTGCGTCGTGGCACTGGGCATCGACGTCGACGGTGTCAAGCATCCGCTGGCCCTTGTCGAGGGTGCTACCGAGAACGCCGCCGTGGTGACCGACCTTTTGGTGGGGCTGCGCGAGCGTGGCCTCGATGTCACCCGGCCGATGCTGGTGGGTATCGACGGAGCCAAGGCGCTGCGCAAAGCGGTGCTTGACGTGTTGGATTATCCGGTTATCCAACGCTGCCAAATCCACAAGGTCAGGAACGTCAAAGACCGCCTGCCGCAACGACTTCGGTCTAGCGTAGGCCGCAAGATGACCGACGCCTTCCATGCCGGCTCGGCGCTGGAGGCCGAGGCCGCGCTGCTGGCCCTGGCCAGCGAACTCGACCGCACCCGCCCCGGGGCGGCAGCCAGCCTACGCGAGGGGCTCGACGAAACGCTGACGGTGCTGCGCCTGGGCGTGGCGTGTTCCCGCTGAATGAGCCCGACCAGTTTTAGAGTCCTGTGGCCCGATGTCGGGCTGGAAGGGACGATGAAACACATGGCTGGTCGGAAGCGGCATTCCGCGGAGGACATCGTGCGCAAGCTGCGCCGCGCCGATGAGTTGGCTGCCGAAGGCAAGACGGGCGAGGAGATCGCCGCCGAGTTGGAGGTGTCTGCGGCGACGTTGTACAACTGGCGTCGCGCATACGGCGGGATGGATCCCGATGCGGCCAAGGAACTCAAGGAGCTCCGTGAGCAGAATGCCCGCTTGAAGCGGTTGTTGGCCGAGGCCGAGCTGGTCAAGGACGCGCTGCGGGAGGTAGCCAAGGGAAAATTCTGAGCCCGGCCGCCAAGCGCCGCGCCGTAGACATGCTCAAGGACACCATGAGCATGTCGGAACGGTTGGCGTGCAAGGCGGTTGGGCTGTCTCGCTCGACGCATCGGCGGCTTCCCCAGGCCCAGACACCCGCAGATCCCGACGCCGATGTGCGGGCCTGGTTGCGCAGCTACGCCACCAAACACCCGTGCCATGGGTTCCGGCGTGCCTGGGCGGCGTTACGCCACGATGAGGGCCGGCTGATCAACGTGAAGAAGGTGCACCGGTTGTGGTGCCAGGAGGGGCTGCAGCGGCGGGTCCACAGCCCGCGTAAACGAGCCGGGACGTCCTCGGTGCCCGAGGTGGTCGCCGATGCCCCGAAGGTGGTGTGGGCGCTGGACTTCCAGTTCGATTCCACCACTGACGGCAAGGCGATCAAGATCGCGTCGATGGTCGACGAACACACCCGTGAATCGCTGCTGCATCTGGTGGAACGCTCCATCACCGGCGAGCGACTCGTCGTCGAGCTCGAGAAGGTGTTCACCGCAGCCGGCGGGCCACCGAAGGTGCTGAGGATGGACAACGGTCCCGAGTTGGTTTCTCAAGCGCTGCAACGGTTCTGCGAGAACAACGTCGGCTTGTCCTACATCCCGCCCGGTACTCCATGGAACAACGGCTACATCGAATCATTCAACAACAGACTCAGGAAGGAGTGCCTCAACCGCAACCACTGGAACACCCTGTTCGAGGCCCGGGTGGTGATCGGCGACTTCAAGGACGAGCACAACCACCGACACCGGCATTCGGCCCTGGGCTACCGAACACCGGCCGAGTACGCTGCCCGATGCAGCCACACCCACTACCCCGTGGCCTGCGAGATCAACTGAATCCGAACAACAACAACCTGGCTCTAGAACCGGGTGGACTCAGTATCGGGGACTCGCCAGGCGTACCGCCCACCCTGGCCTGCACGCTGCGGTTGACCAACAGCATCGAGTCGATGATCTCAAATTTCCGCGATCACACGCGCAACGTCAAACGTTGGCGAGACGGACAAATGGCGCTGCGCTGGTGTGCGGCCGGGATGGTCGAAGCCAGCAAGCGGTTCCGCCGCGCCAACGGCCACCTGCACCTACCCGCACTACGAACTGCGCTCGAACGAGCCGCCGCCGAAATGTCGTACCCGTCATGCACAATGACGATCAAGTGAGCGCAGCCTGATGCTCACCGGGACCGCCACCGAAGTTCCACAGAACTCAGGACATCCTCGCACTACGTCAGCGTCGTCCTAGAGGCGCGGTTCCTTGGGCAGGCCGAGCAGTTTCTCGCCGATGATATTGCGCTGCACCTGTGAACTGCCCGCATAAATCGTGGCGGCTCGCGCAGCTAATGCCGACTCGACCCACGCGAGCGACGAATTCGGTGTTCCGACATCTGCAGTCGCCAAGGCTCCGTTCGTTCCAGTGCCCGACAGCGTCAACACGTCTGCCTCGAGGATCTCCATCGCCAGTTCGGTCTCGCGTTGGAAGAACTCGCTCCAGAGGATCTTGGTCATCGCGGCCTCGGGACCTGGATACTCACCATGTAAGAAGCGCGTCAACGCCTGATACCCACGACACCGCATAATCTGGACGCGGCCATAGCACCAAGCGAGCTGCTCACGTATATGTGGGTCGTTAGTCTTACCTAGTTCGTTGGCCAGCTCGAAGAGCCGGTCGATCTCAGCTTGGAAGCGAATCGCGTCGGTGGTGACACTTGTTCCACGCTCGAAACCCAGCAGCGTCATGGCCACCGACCATCCTGAGTTCACTTCCCCGACAACGTTGTCTGCAGCGGTTCGGGCGTCGGTGAAGAACACCTCGTTGAACATCGACTGGCCCACCATATTCTTGATGGGTCGAACCTCCACGCCGGGCTGATCCATCGGCACGAGTAGGAATGAGATCCCCCGGTGTTTGGGAGCATCCATGTCGGTGCGGCACAGTGCGAAGATCCAGTTGGCGAGGTGTCCCGCTGAAGTCCAGATCTTGGACCCGTTGATGACCCATTCGCCGCCATCAAGAACCGCTCTCGTCCGCAGGCTGGCCAGATCCGATCCCGCGTCGGGTTCGGAAAACCCCTGGCACCACCGATCGTCACCGGACAGAATTCGCGGCAAGAACCAATCCTTCTGGTCCTGGGTGCCGCAGACGACAAGCGTGTTGCCGAGCAGTTGAATCCCGAACATATCGTTCTCAGTTCCGGCCGGTACCCCGGCGCGAGTAAACTCCTCGGTCAGCACGACTTGGTCGAGTGGGGTCAGTCCCCCTCCGCCATACCGCTTCGGCCACAACACGGCGAGTAGGCCGTTGTCCGCGAGCGTCTTCCGCCACTCTCGGATGAACTCCTTCCGCCGGATTTGATCCAACGCCCCGATTCCAGCGAAGTCGGCAGAGACGTTCGCGGTGATGAAGTCGCGCACTCGTGACCTGAACGCCTCAGCTGACGGGGGATAAGACAGGTCCATATCGTATCGTCGTCCCTTATCTGTGTTGAGGATCCCGTAAAGGTGGATCCATTGGTCATTTTTTGCGTGGTTTTTTTCGGCGTTCTCGACCGCTTGAGGGCGGTGGACCGCGGTCGGGGTCAAGGCGGAGACGCCCGCAGTGTAGCGATGACGAACGACCTTGAGGCCGACGAGGATCCGCCGGATACTTGGCCGCCGGGGAACAGGCAAAGACGGTGTGGTTCAAGTCATCTGCTGCCCTCCGGTGCGGAAATGTGGGACGGAAGACGCATCGCGCGTGCGGGCAACGAAGGTGCGGTCGCTTAATCTTTCCGGGAAGTCCACCAAACAGCGGGGTGGCGACAGGAACCACACGGGCGTTGGCCGCAGGCATCAGGTGATTACGCATCAGGTGATTAATGGGCATGGCAGGCGCGCAACGCATCATTTAAGCGGCCACCTCCTGGCGTTCGCGGACTGGCAGCGCCAGGGCGCCATCTCCGAGCGCACGCAGCGTGTGATAGCAGCGGCGCAGAATTTTGCGTTCCACCGCCAGGGCGGGATTCTTGCCGGTGTGGCCGTCGCGCTTGGCCGCGAGCTTATGGTAGTAGCCGTAATCAAGGGAACTGCGCCGGCTTGCGCTACTCGGCTGCCTCAAACGCCGCCCAGGCAGCTCGGGTGAGCCCCGTCGCGACAGGTGCCCTGGTGAGCGTTTGGTATCAGAGGAGTACACGGTGACATCCGGCCCAGCAAACCGCACCAGCTGATCGGAACTGCTGAATCGGCGGACATGACCGACCTCGGACCAGATGATCGCCGCGCACAACCAACCGATGCCGTAATGGCGGTGCAGTGCCTGACACCCGGCTTGGCGTCGGGCGAAGTTGACCAATTGGCTTCGCAGCGGGTCGATCTCGGTGCATCGCTCATCGATGCGCCGTAGCGCGATGTCAACGCACCGCCGGCCCGGCGCCGACAAGTCGACGCTGTCCAGCGCCGCGCGGCCTGCGCCGGATAACAGCGCCCGAGTCGGTGGACAGCCCTGATGGAACAGCTGGGGATGGATGGGCTGCCGCCAGGCCCGCCGCTCGTCCATCAGCGTGTAGTACGACCGGCCCAGCGTGCGGATCTCCAGCATGTGTGCGGGCAGGATCCACGACTTGGGGAACCGGCCCGCCAACAACAGCGTGCGCAGCAACCGAGCATTGGCGCGGTCGTTCTTGGCGCGCTTCTCGGGCCCCCGCAACACGGCAATCTCGGCCGCATCCCCCAGGTGCGCGCCGATCCCAGCAGCGGCCCGCTCCTCGCACACATACCGCCACCCGGTGCAGCCCTCCAACGCGACCTGGCCGTCCCCATCCGAGCAGTGCTCGGCCAGCCAGCTCCGCAACGTTTTCCGGGTCGCCGGACGGATCTGACCCCAGTGCTCCACGCCAGCGTCATCGACGTAATCGAACGTGATCTGCTGTCGACGCACGTCGAAACTGTCTACCATCGTCATCGGGACCTCCTCGAGCTCCCGAAAAATTCCTCTGACGCCCATATCAACGAGCGCCTGAGCCGAGGGGGTCCCCATCATATGTCATCCCTGTTCGTGCCGACGAAGTATGTGGCGGTGTTTAGAGCCCGATGCGGTCAGCGACCTCGAGCCATTGCTCGCGTACTGAGCCCAGCAGTACCCGGTCAGCTTTCGCCCGCCGGTAGTAGAGGTGTGCGTCGTGCTCCCAGGTGAAACCAATCCCGCCGTGAATCTGCACATTCCACGATGCGGTGAAGTCAAATCCGGCCGCGGCGGTTGCCACGGCAATAGGGGCCGCCTTGGCGAGGTCAGCGCTCTCCTCCGCTGCCAGATGAGCCGCGTAGAGAGTGATTGCACGAGCACTGTCCAGTTCGATTGCCATCTCGGCGCAGCGGTGCTTGATCGCCTGGAAGGAGCCGATGGGCCGATTGAACTGGTGACGCACCTTGGCGTATTCAACTGACATGGTCATAGCGCCCTCCGTGCCACCAACCATCTCCGCCGCCAGCAACGTCTTCGCGACATCTAACACACGACGTACGGGCGCGGCGCCGTGCGCGCCGGCCAAGGGAACCGCAGAGACAGCGTCGAAGCTCAGGGTGGCCAGCGGTCGGGTGATGTCCAGGGTCTCGACGCGTGTACGGGTGAGGCCGACGGCGTTACCGTCAACGAGGTACAACTCAGGCTCAGCGGAGTCACCGGGCGGCAGAGCGAGCACAAGCAGGGTGTCCGCACTATGGCCGTCGATCACATGAATCTTGGTCCCGGACAGCGTGACGGCGTCGCCATCTGTCGCCGCTCGCATGGCTACAGCACCGAAGCCGTCAACGCAACCCGGTTCGTTGATAGCAGTCGTGACTGTACGAGCGCCTCGGGCTATTTCTGGAAGCAGTTCTTTCTTGCGCTCCTGGCTGGCCGCGATCAAGATCGGCGCGACACCGAGCGCGACGGTCGCGAACAGCGGGCACGGTACGATGCCGCGTCCGACTTCCTCCATAGCGACAGCAGCCTCGATCATCGTTGCTGCCGCCCCGCCGTACTCCTCCGGCACGAGCAGACCTGCCAGCCCAAGTTCCCGACTCATGCGAGACCAAAGGTCGATGTCATACCCCGGGGCAGTCGTTACCGCCTGGCGAACCTTGGCCAGCGGTGACAGTTCGGTAACGAACTGCCGTATAGTCTGGCGAAAGTCGTCCTGTTCTGGGCTGAGCATGAAATCCATGACATGGCACCTCTCTCTTCTTTCAACCAGTTGTTGTCGCGAAAGAAATAGGGAACGCCTTACCAAGCGCTCATCAATTGCGCGTAAGACGCTGTCTCACCGACCTTGGCATCTTCCGCTGTCTCCATCCGCTCGCTTTACGGTTCTTCTGTGGCTATTCGGTGGCCACTGCTCAGGATGCTGTCGCCGCGCTGTCAAGCCGATATTCAAGAAGCATTCATTTGTTTTGCCCACGATGCTCGGCCCCTCGATCGAGCAGGTGATCTCGGAAGCGCTGTCGGAGTTCGGTCTTCATGACCTTGGCCATGGCGTTCTTAGGCAGCTCGTCCACCACGACTACGTGGCGCGGGCATTTGTAGTCGGCGAGGCGCTGGCGGCAGAACTGGTTGATCCGCTCCGCGGTGAGCTCGCCTTCGCCGCCGCTGATCCCGGGCATGGGCGCGATCACCGCTAGGAGATCCTCACCGAGGTCCGGGTGCGGCACCGCAACGACTGCGGCCTCGAGTACCTCGGGCATCTCAAGCAGCACACGCTCGACCTCGATGGCGAAGATGTTGTAGCCGCCACGCAAAACCATGTCTTTTTTGCGGTCGGTCAGATAGACGTAGCCATCGTCAGCGATGTAACCCACGTCGCCGGTGTGCAGCAGTCCACCGCTCCAAAGTTCCGCGGTGGGCTGCTCGCCCTTGTAGTAGCTGCGCCGGGTTATCTTCGAGTTGAAGCAGATCTCGCCGACCTTGCCTGGGGGGAGTGGGTTATTGTCGTCATTAACGACGACAACTTCACATCCTACGGGCCTGCCAACCGAGCCCGGCCGGGCAAGGATGTCATCTGGGTCGGGTCCGAGGATGCAGGCCGCCCCGGCACCGGCCTCGGTGAGGCTGTAAGCGTTTAGCATCTTCGCGCCGGGCCACACCTGCCGCATTTTGCGCACGGTGTCGGGCTGGATCGGCGCCGCCCCGAAAAACACGAGCTGCAGCGTGCTGTAGTCGTGATCACCCACCGTGGGGTGCTTCATGGCCAAATTCAGCATTGTCGGCACACCCATGATCGACGTGGCGCGGTAGCGCTCGATCGCCGCGAGCAACTGCTCGGGATCAAAACGCGGCAACACGATCTGGGTGACCCCGGCACGAATGCTTAGCAGCATCAGGCCATGGCAGCCCGTGAAACCGAACAAGGGCACCGCATGAAGCAGGCTCTCGCCGAACATCGCGCCGAGAAGCTGCCCGAGGCTCGCCTGGCCGGGCTCGTCGGCGAGGTTGCCCTCGGGCACCAGCACGCCCCTGGGCATTCCGGTGGTGCCGGATGTATAGAGCAGATCCGCCGGGTCGTCGGCGCTCACGGAAGGCTCGGGGAGCGGCACGTCCGCAGAGCCCGCGCCCACTATGTCGCCCAGGGGGGTGAATCCATCCAGCGCCTCGCTGCCGGTCACGAAGAAGTGCTCAAGTTGGAAGCTACCGGGACGGCCGCCGATCTCGACAGATTCGCCTTCGGCAAGCGCAACCAGAACCTCCCGGTGGGCGAGACCGGTGATCACCGCCACGGCGTCGCTGTGCTCAAGCACGAACAGCTTTTCCGGCGCTGCCCACCGGGTATTGAGCGGCACCGGCACGGCACCAAGTTTGTGGATGCCGAAATACACTGCATTGAAATGCATCGCTTGGTCGTTGGCGAGCAGCATCGCCACCTTGTGACCGCGGCTCACCCCAGCGGCGTGCAATTGCTGGGCGACCCGGCTGCTGGCGGCGTCGAGCTCGCGGAAAGTGGCCTCGCCGTCCTCGGCGATGACGGCGGTCTTGTCTGGTCGGTCCTCTACCGCTTGGGATAGCAGGTCGATCACGGCCATGGCATGGTCCTCCTACGTACGTGCATCTTCAGCCGAGCGCTTGCAGCACGAGGCCGATCTCGTCGTTGGCTTGCGTCGGAGTGATATAGCCATCTCGATCGCAGATGGCCTCGAGGTTGTCCTGGACCGCTTCGATATCGAGCGTCGACGATGAGAAGCCCTTCGTCACACCGATGAAGATCTCGGCCACTCGCCCGCCCCCAACGGAGAAGATCCTCGATGTGAGATCGCACGACTCATGGCACAGATAGGCCACAACCGGGGCGACGCTCGCCGGGTCGAGCTTTTCTGCGACCGGCCCGAGGAGTTCCTCGGTCATCCGGGTCCGCGCCATCGGTGCGATCGCGTTCACCTTGATGTTGTACTTAGCGCCTTCCTGGGCGAGCACCCGTGTGAAGCCGACGATCCCCATCTTCGCGGCGCCGTAGTTGGCCTGACCGAAGTTGCCGAAGATCCCGGCGGCCGACGAGGTGTTGACGATCCGCCCGTAGCCTTGCTCGCGCATTCTGACAAACGCCGGCTGGGTCACCCAGATGGTGCCGTAGAGATGGACATCGATCACCGGGTCGAGCAACTCCGGCGTGAGATTGTGGAAGGACTTGTCGCGCAGGATGCCCGCGTTGTTGACGACTATGTCGACCTGCCCGAAGGCGTCGAGAGCCGCCTGCACGATGGCCGCCCCACCTTCTCGGGTCGCCACGCTGTGACCATCGGCGACCGCGATACCGCCAGCGGCTTCAATCTCCTGAGCGACGGCCTCCGCCGCAGTCAGGTCCGCGCCGACGCCGGCGACGCTGCCGCCGAGATCGTTCACCACCACGCGCGCGCCGCGTGATGCAAGCAGCATCGCATGCTCCTTGCCGAGACCGTTTCCCGCCCCGGTCACGATGGCGACCCTCCCGTCGAAGCTAAGCTCAGCCACGCGATTTCCCTTCCATGCTGTCGCCCCACGGGGCGATTTCTCTCTTATCGGATGTTGTTGAATGACGTCACCGCCCGGCCTGCAGGATGTGGATGACACAGACCGAGCCCGCGCCCATCATGTGAGCAAGCCCGGTTCGAGCGCCTTCGACCTGCAGCGGGCCCGCCTCGCCCCGCAGCTGCCGTGTCACATCCCAGATCTGGGCCAGGCCGGTCGGCCCACCGGGATGACCGCGCCCGATCAGCCCGCCGTCGGTCGAGAACGGGATACGACCACCCAGGCTGGTCGCGCCCTCGGAGACGAGCTTGTCCCCCTCCCCGGCCGCGCACACCCCGAGCAGCTCGTAATACATCAGTTCCTCGATGGGGAATGCGTCGTGCACGTGGGCGAGGTCGAGGTCGGCCGGCCCGACACCGGCCTCGTCGTAGGCGGCCTTTGCCGTGGCCGCGGTGAGCTCGCCCGGACCGACGACCGCACCCATGAAAATGTGGCCGTCAACGAACTGCTCGGACTGCTGCTGGCTGGCGACCACCTTCACCAGTGGGCGCGAACCGGCCACGCGCTCTGCCACCTCGCGGCTCGCGACGATCGCGGCCGCAGCTCCAGAGCCAGCGGCGCAGGCCATCTTCGAGGTGTGCGGGTAGGAAATCATGCGCGAGGCGAGGATCTCTTCGACGGTGACCTCATGGTCGGCCCGACGTTGCGCATAGGGATTCAGCCGCGCATGGTTCCAATTCTTTGCCGCGATGGCGGCGAAGGTCTCGACCGTCGTGCCCACTTCGTGCATGCGACGAGTCGCCCACATGGCGAAAAACGCCGCCGGAAGGATCACCTGGCCAATGCCGGGCTTGCTGCCCCCGATAGCTCGAGTGGCGCGATTGAGGTCGTCAAACCCTAGCGCCATCGCGATATCGACGCTCCCCCCCGCCACCACCTGGACCGCCTCATGGAAGGCGCACGATCCGGTGGCCGACGCGTTCTCGACGTGGGTGATCGGGATGCCGGTAAGCCCGAGATCCTTCGCAAGGGTGACACCCGTGAGCAGACCGGCGCCGATGTAGCCGTTGTAGAGGTAGCCGACTTCCTCGAAGCCGATGCCGGCGTCACCGAGCGCGTTGACACCGGCCCCGAAGCCCAAGTCGGCCGCGTTGGCGTCCGGCTGGCCGAACGGGGCCATCCCCACGCCGATCACATAGACGTCGCGGGCCATCACCGAGGTGCCCCCCGTCGAGTAGGGCAAAAGCGGAACGAGCACAGCTCAGTGCCATCGGCATCGGTCATGAGGGGGTAGACCTCAAGCTGCATGGGCATGCCGATCTCCCAGTCGCCCATCTCGCCAAGCAGGATGGATTGCACGCGCACGCCCTCCGGTAGGTCAACTTGGCCGACACCGTGCCCGTCGCCTGTGGAGCCGAACCGGGACTTGCCCATCCACGCCGACTCGACGTAGGTCCAGGCGTATAGTTCGCCGGTTGGTGACAGCAGGACATCCTCGACCGGGCCGCCCGTCAACGGACAGCGGCGGCGGCGGGGGAAGAAGTACTTGTCGGCGGCAGGGCTATAGGAACCGATCAACCGCGGCTGCTCATCGCCGTTGGGCATCGTGAAGTAGCCGTCCTCAAGTGGTCGACGCATCGTGTGTAGTCTCCTCCGGGTCGTGCGGTCAATGACTGGCCTCGCCGCCGCTTGGAGCGTTGCGCCATTGCGGATCTTTGAGGCGTGCCGAGATGGTGGCACCGGCGACGGCAACTAAGCTGGAGTAGCGCTGGTACCTCAGTGCCGAATCGACTCCAGCGCAAACTTCCGCGATTTTACGGCGCTGGCGCCGATCTCGTCGAAGTCAGGCCGAACCGGCCAGCACCCTTGCGTCCTCGTCCGCGAAGGTGGCCTCCAGCTGCAGTGGCGAGTAGTCGAGGTCGATTTCCTCGGGCGGTCGCCCGCGGGCGCTGCTGATCGTGCCGAACCGGCGCATCCCCTTGTCGGTGGCATAGATCCTCATCTCGTCGATTGACAGGTTGAAGGGCATGTCGTCGCCATACAGTGCAGAACCCTCGTGGATCAGGCGCTGCCCCAGCGGAATGAGTTCGTTCATGCGCGTTTCGAACACCGTCCAATTGGTGTCGTCGGCAGCGACGTGGCGCCGGCAGGTGAAAGTGCCCCATGCCATGTGGCGTCGCTCGTCGTCGCCGATGTGCCGAATCAGCTGCTGCATGCCGGGAAGAATGCCGTGCTCCACGCAGATCTTGTGCCAGGCGTAGTAGCCGGTCAGCGCCAACATGCCCTCGATGATGTGGTTGTACGTCACCGACGCCCTAACCTGGGCAGCCGGCGACGGATCCACATAGAGCGTGTTGAGCGATTCGTGAAGTTCCTCGTCGAACAACTGCCGGTATGCCGGAGTTTGATCGAGGAAACTATGTAAGTCGTCGCGCACCCCGACGGCATCGAGCCACAAGCGGAACGCCTGGGTGTGTTTGGCTTCCTCGAACGCAAACTGCGTCAAGTACATCTCGTCACCGAGCCGGCCTTCGGCCCGCATTGCCGCCATGAACGGCTGGATGTCCTGGGTGACTGCTTCCTCTCCGGCAATGAAGCCCGCGCACAACCGGGTGACATACACGCGTTCGCGGTCGGAAAGCGCCTCCCAATCGGCGCTGTCGCGGGAGAAGTCGATATTGGCGGGGTCCCAGTGTTTGGCGATGCCGCCAGCGAACAGCCTAAGTGGCACGCTTTCCCAGTTCAGCCCGCCGACACCCAGCGAATGGTAACGTGTGGTTGCCATGTAACCTCCTTAATTATTCGGCTGCATTGCCGGGTCTAGCGAACCTTGGTCGCTAGACGAATTCCACGATGTTGTAGTCACCGGCGGTGTAACATGCCCGAAGCACTTTTTTGTCGTATTTACCGACGCTGGTTCGCGGGATTTCGGGGACGAAGGCCCAGCGTTCCGGGATCCACCACGTAGCGACTTTGCCGTCTAAGAAGGCACGTAGCTCATCTGGCGTGATATCGGCGCCGGGTTTGACCACCACTAGAGCGAGTGGACGCTCCTGCCACTTCTCGTCGGGCACACCGATGACCGCCGCTTCATGTACCCCGGAATGGGCGATCAGCAAATTCTCCAATTCGACCGACGAAATCCACTCCCCGCCGGACTTGATGACGTCTTTGGCGCGGTCAGTCAGCGTCAAGTAGCCATGTTCGTCGACGTGGCCCACATCGCCGGTGCGCAGCCACCCCTGGTCGAACTTGTCGGCGTCGTCACCGCGAAAATAAGAGCCAGTTACCCACGGCCCGCGGGCTTGGATCTCGCCGACCGCTTCTCCGTTGCACGGCAGGGTGCGATCCTGGTCGTCGCGTAGCCGGATTTCCACGCCGCATATCGGGCGGCCTTGGGTGGCACGCAGCGCCCACTGTTGGTCCTCGTCGAGCCCGGTCGGCGGTTTGGCCACTGTGGCCAGCGGCGAGGTTTCGGTCATTCCCCACGACTGCACGATCGGTATGCCGTGGTCGCGTTCGAAGCCGCGCAGCAGTGACATCGGTACCGCCGATCCGCCGCACGCGACCAGACGCAGCGACGAGATGTCATGACCGGGCTCGCATGCCAGGAAGTGCCGGACGTCGTTCCAGATTGTGGGCACCGCACCGGCCACGGTCGGGCGGGTGTCCTCGATGATGGCCACCAGCGCTCCAGGTTGTAGCCATCGGTGTGGGAGTACCAATTCGGCCCCCGCCATCAGCGCGGCATAGACAAGGCCCCACGCATTGGCGTGAAACATCGGCACGATAGCCAAGATGCTGTCGGCTTCAGCGATGCCCAACCCGTTGCCGGTGCAGACGGCCAGTGAATGCAGGTAGGTGGATCGGTGGCTGTAGACTACGCCCTTAGGGTTTCCGGTGGTGCCGCTCGTGTAGCACATCGCCGAGGCCGACGTCTCATCGAGTTCAGGCCAGTCGAACTCAGCGGGATACGTCGAGATCAGGTCTTCGTATGACACGACAGTCTTGCCGACCGCCCGTAGCGGCTCGGGATCGCCCTCACCGACCGCAATCACCGTGTGCACTGACGACATGGCCGGCAAAGAACGCGCAAGCAGCGGTGCTAGCGACATGTCGACGATCACAACCTGGTCGTCGGCGTGGTTGGCGACGTAGCCGAGTTGGTCAGGGGTGAGACGAATGTTGAGCGTGTGCAAAACCGCGCCCATCGACGGCACCGCGCAATAGGCCTCCAAGTGTTCCTGGTTGCTCAACTGGAAGGTAGCCACACGCTGATCGCCGGTGACGCCAAGGTCATGCAGCGCATTAGCTAACTGACCGACCCGCCGGCCGACCTCACCGTAGGTCGCGGCCCGGTAGCCCCACTCGGTCGGTGTGATAACCCGGCGGTCGGCGTGAACGGAGGTGGCATGCTTGACGATCGACGTCACAGAAAGCCCAACGTCTTGCATAGTGCTCTGCATAGCGTGGATCCCTTTGCCCGTCGTTCCCGGATACTGACGGCCGTCGACCGGGCAACTGGCTGCTCCCGAATACCCCGGACAGACGGTATCACCAATCTCTTACAAAGATTGGCCAATTGTCAATAGACCGGCGTGCCTTACTGAGTTTGAGCGTGTGGCAGACGGTGGTGCCTCACCTATTTTGAGCGTGTGGCCTGGAAGGCTTGCCCGATGTGGAAGGCAAGATCGACATCGCTGCGAGGCGGCAGGTAGCGAACAAACTGCGAGGTCAGTACCCGCAAAGCGTCGAAGGCGGACAAGAGCAAGATTTTGGATCGGGTGGTTGTCCACCACGGGGTTGGGCCACTCGACGGCTCGGCGGATGCTGACCGGCCCGAGGCTGCCGGACCCGGCCGAGCAGGTTGACGGGCGTACGTTGCGGCCGCGGGCTTAGCGACGACGCCAGGGCACTGCCGAGGTGGCTGGCGTCGGTGCGGAAGCTGAGGCAGTGTTCGAAGATGTTGGCGTGCGGGCATGCACCTTGATCTGGGTGTTGACCGTCTCTTTGGATGACGACCACAGGCTGGCCATTCGTCATTGAGTTTGCCGATGTGGTCGCCGGTCTGGTGGCGGGCTTGATCTTGTTCGTGTGCACCGTCAGTGTGACGAGGAACTGATGGGTGCGCGACACCCAGCTGAGTCTTTGGCGGGACTGCGGGGTGCCGCGCTGTAGTGCTCGGAGGCACTGATGGTGACGGTAGAGGTCGATCCTGTTCGCGTCGAGTCCCGGTTGGCTGTTGGGGAGATTAGGTGCCCTGGCTGCGGTGGGGTGCTGGGTGGCTGGGGTTATGCCCGTGTGCGAAGGATTGCTGGGCTGGCTGATCCGGTGCGGCCCCGGCGGGCGCGTTGCCGAGCGTGCGCGGTGACGCACGTGTTGTTGCCGGTGACCATATTGCTGCGCAGAGCCTATGCGGCCGAACAGGTTTGGGCCGCATTGACTGCCCGCGCTGAAAGGTTGGGGCATCGCCGGATCGCGGCGGTGATCGCGGTGCCGGCGGCCACGGTGCGGGGTTGGCTGCGCTGGGCGGCGGATCGGCTCGAGGCGATCCGGAACTGGTTCTTGGGTATCGCAGTGACCGTGGGGGTGGACGTGGTGATCCCGGACGGGGCGGGGTGCCCGTGGCGCGATGTGCTGGCCGCGGTCGAGACCGCTACGGCGGCGATCGGGTTCCGGTTCGGTGCGGTCGGGTTGGGCGGCGCGGTGACGCCGGGCCGAGTGGCGGCCGCGGCCAGTGGTGGTCGGCTGCTGGCTCCGGGCTGACCAACGGCTGGCGGTGCAACACGAATCGCCCCTGACGCCAGCATTGGGTGATCGGTGATCCTCTCCAGGACGCCTGCCCGGCAATGGTTTCGGGCAGGCCTTCGATTGGGAGGAGAACCGAGAAGTGTCGTTGGAGGAGCACAAGCGCCGAGAGCGGGCGCAAGCGATCGGGTTGTTCCGCTATCAGCTGATCTGCCCGGCCCTGGATGCTGGGTTGTCGACCAAGCAGCGGGGCAAGTTGGTGCGTCAGCTCGCCGCGCAGACTCATCACGACCCGTTCGGCAACCAGGTCCGGGTCTCGCGGGAGACGCTGGACCGCTGGATCCGCCGCTATCGGGCCGGCGGGTTTGAGGCGCTGGTGCCCGAGCCGCGGCGGCTGGCGGCGCGCACCGATGCGCAGGTGCTGGAGTTGGCGGCCTCGCTGAAGCGGGAAAACCCGACCCGCACCGCTACGCAGGTGGCCCGCATCCTGCGCACCGCGACGGGGTGGGCGCCCTCGGAGTCGACCCTGTTGCGCCATTTCCACCGGTGCGAGTTGATGGGACCCGGTGCCGGCGAGGTCCCGGCGGTGTTCGGCCGGTTCGAGGCCGCCGACCCCAACGAACTGTGGGTCGGAGACGCGCTACACGGGCCGCGAGTCGGCGACCGCAAAACCTACCTTTTTGCCTTCTTGGATGATCATTCACGGCTGGCGACCGGCTACCGGTTCGGCTTTTCCGAAGACACCGTGCGGCTGGCCGCGGCGTTG
>NZ_PKEK01000093.1 GCF_002863225.1 Mycobacterium sp.
CGACATCTCGGACTTAGCTGGACGGCCCCTGCTACTCGTCAGTAGGTTTAAAGCTTCGTCGGGAAGGGGCCATGATGCCCGGCAATCGAGATGAAGAGCGTCGGCGAGCTGGGCACGCCAGCCAGTCACCGCCAAGCATCATCATTCAATCCGCCCGCAGCGGGTTGACCGTCACCGCCGTCACGGTGGCGCATAGTCGTGTGCTGAACTTCTACGGAGTATTAGACGCCACGACATACCACCGGGTGCGTGATGCGATCCTCAAAGCTGCAGCGGACCGATGTCGGGCGGTCATCATCGATGTGACCAGACTGTCGGTTGCCGACTCGGCGCCGTGGTCGCAGTTCACCACTGCTTGCGAGCAGATCGCCGAATGGCCCGACGTCCGGATAGCGCTGGTGTGTGACAGTATCGCCGGCCAAAAAATATTGCGCCGCACTGGGATTAGCGGTCAGATTCCCGTGTACTGGAGTGTGGCGGCCGCGGTTGCCGCGCAGCCCAGTGACAATGAGCACTCCCGGCGGCAACGGCACGCCGAATCGCATCCAGAAAGCCGATGGCTTGCTGGCTGGCCAACCACTCCGCTGGAAACGCAGGCGGCCCGGTTCAGCTACGTAAGTCCGAGTTGAGGTAGCGGTACGCAGTAGCTCGTCCAATCCCGAATGCTTCGGCAAGCGCGCGCACCGGTTCGCCGGTGGCCGCCAGCCGACGCAGTTGCTCCTGGCGGTCGGCACTCAGCTTTGACGGCTTAGTGGCCGGCAGACTGCGGGATCGACGAGATTCACGCGATGCGGCGCGGCGTTCGCGGCCGAGTTCGAGCTCCAGCTCAGCCAAAGTGGCCATGATGGCGGCTACGGCGCGGCCAGTCGGGGTATCAGTGTCAATTCCTTCTCGAATGGCGCGTAGCAGGATGTGGCGATCGTTGAGGTCGGCAATGGTCCGAGTCACTTCGGCGACCGATCGGCCAAGGCGGTCAATGGCGGTGACCACAACGGTGTCGCCGGCGCGGGCATAGTCGAGCATCGCCGCCAGGCCAGGACGAGCAGGCCTCGCTGAGCCAGATAGCTTGTCGGTGAAGATGCGCGCCGGCTCGACGCCGGCGTCAGCCAGGGCCGCCAGTTGTGCGTTGAGGTCTTGGCCGGTGGTGCTGACCCGGGCGTATCCAAGAATTGCTGTCACACCCGTACCGTCTCATTGCCCTCCGACATTGAGGATATGAGACACGCGGTGTGAGACAAAATATGAGACACCGCGACTTGGAGCTTTGAAGCGGGGGAGAGGCCGTTATTCACCTGTCTCGTTTCTCTACAACCGAGACAACGGGATCAAGTTCGCTGCGCGCGCATACCATTGCGTGAATGCCGCTGCGGCTCACCAAATCTCGCAGCGTCCAAGTGCAGACGGCGGAGCTGTTGGCGGGGATAGTGCAGTGGTGAATATCGGGACGAATCGGCGTGCTCAGCTTCGTCGCCGGCCCCCTGGACTCGGACGCTCCGAGGACACGCCCCACGGAGGGACGTCGCCGTGGCACGATCGGGTGAATGCATGAGTCCACCGCGCACATACCCAGCACATGCGATGAGGAGCTGCTCTGCTGTCTGGGGCCGGGGTTTCCCGCGCTGGCGGGCAGCGATCCCGACCGTGTGGCCAGGATCCGCGATGAGGTGGCGCACGGCTTTGCGGCGCTAGGGAACGTAGCGCACGCCGTGTCGATCTTCGGCTCGGCGCGCACGCCGCCGGATCATCCGTACTACCAGCTGGCGCGCACGCTAGCCAGACGGCTGGGCACATTGGGGTTCGACGTCATCACCGGCGGCGGGCCCGGGATCATGGAGGCCGCCAACCGGGGCGCCCGCGAGGCGGGGGTGCGTTCGATCGGCCTTGTCATCGAGCTGCCGTACGAGCAGCACATGAATCCGTTCGTGGATCTCTCGCTTGAGTTCAAGTACTTTTTCGTCCGTAAGCTGATGTTGGTCCGCTACGCGTCGGCGTTCGTGGTCTTTCCGGGCGGCTTTGGAACACTCGATGAGCTGTTCGAGGCGCTCACGCTCATACAGACCCAGAAGATACGACACTTCCCCGTCGTGCTTGCGGGGTCGCAGCACTGGAGCGGACTGGAGCAGTGGATCCGCGACCGGCTGCTCGAACTGGGGATGGTCTCGGCAGACGACGTCAAGCTGCTCGTGGTCGCTGACGATCCCGACGAGATCGGCGAGATCATCGAGCGTGGGCGCCGTCGCCAGCTGCAGACACCTACTGCCCAACCGGACCGGGAGCGAAGTCAGGGAGGTCAGGAAAACCACCTGCGCTAGTGTCCTGAATAACTCGTCCAGTGCTCGTTGTGTCTAACGAGTGCGTGTTGTGTGGGGTGTAAATGGTGTTGTGGTGCAATGGGATTCTGAGGTCGGATCCGGAGTTGCTTGGATGCGCAGGGCTGGCCGGAGAGCTGGATGGAGGTCATGCTGCGATCGTCGTTCAGCGTTGCGCGCAGGCCATAGACCACAGTGGGCCATCGGCATAGGGGTCTTTGTGCCCTTACGTCATGTTCACCGGGCGACTTACGGTGTGCAGTGGTGGCTGGCCACTTGAAGCGGGTTCTGCCGAAGCCGGGGACCGCTACCTAGCGGTGGATTGTGCCGATTTTGTGTCTCACACGTAGAGGAGTTTCTGTCATGGCGGTAGCGACGAACAAGGCCTGTCTGGACGCGTGCGCGGAGTGTCAGGAGGCGTGTGAGGCGTGCGCCTACAACTGCTGCGTCGGTGACGCGAAGATGGCCGACTGCGCCCGGTTGTGTCTCGACTGCGCAGCGATTTGCGGGGCGTGTGTGACGCTGGTGTCCCGCGGGTCGAAGTGGGCGGCTCGGTTATGCCAGCTGTGCGCCGAGATTTGTGATGCGTGTGCCGCCGAGTGCGACAAGCACGACAACGATCACTGCCGCACGTGCGCGGCGGCCTGCCGCAGCTGCGCTCAGGAGTGCCGGGCGATGGCCTGATCCTCCTTCACTGAGCCGGCTTCACCGGTTGACAACGATCATCTTGGGCGGCCCCCCTGTTAACGATATCGGCGCCGATGTCGCCTGATCGGGAAAAATCGAGGTAAGGGCGCGCAGCGCCGCCCTCGCGCCGCACCTTTGCGGGAACGGCCCGTATAGCGCCACACCGACGGCACATACCGGTTACGTTCGGCGATTAGAAGGGGCGCTGGCGGGGGGCTACGCTCTCGGTCGCGGCCTGGTCTGGTATTTCTTCGCCCCATCTAATGAATACTCCTGTTGTGACAATGGGGCGGCGTTCCCATGATCAAATATGCCAATCCTGGTGGACACTGGTTGTGCGCCTTCTCTAACCCATCCACGCAGAGGTAGTACGCGTTCGAATTGTTGGGGTCCTGTACGTAGTGGATTCCGTCGACGGCGGGGCAGGTGAAGCCGACTTCCTCGGGCATGCGCGGCGGCTGCGCGTCCGCTGCGCCCGGACTTACAACGGTCACCCATCCGACGCTGGCAATGGCGGCTCCGACAGCGGCCACCTGTTTAACCTTGGGGACCATGATCATTCCTGTTCGTTTGGCAGCGGTCGGACGGACTAACATTCCGATATTCGGTGAAACACCGCAGAAATCGGCAATTGCCTTATGCCTTGTTGTCATCCGCTCACCGGTGGCACGGTGACCTGCACCGGCGCATTCCAGTTCCACACCGTCATCTGGATGGAATTGCCCGCGCTCTGAACCAGCTGGGCCTGTACCAACTGATGATCACCGTTTTCCTCGATCCACACGGTCGCGGGCAACGGCTGGGTGGCCTTCAGTTGGGGCACAAGCCCGTTCACCGCGTCAACCGGGGCCATTCCGGTGATCTTGATGGTGTCCTGTCCATTAATGGTTTCGCGTGAATCGGATTTGGGGTTGGCGATGTTGGCCAACAGGTTGGCCAGACCGGTATCCGGGTTCAGGATCAAGGAAGGGTCGTAGATATTGGCCGCGGGACCGAAGTCGTCCCACTTGCCCGCGGTCAGCGCCGCGAACAGGGTTCCGTTGTCGACCACGAACGGAGCGTCGACGTCGGAACCAGAAACCGTAATTTTGGCATCGCCCTTGGCGGCGGTGGCAGGTGATGTGGTGAGGTCGCCGGTTAGCGTCTTGACCGCCAGCCCCTTGATCTTGCCGCTCACCGACACCATCAGATGCACGCTCTTGACGTTCTTGGTGATCTGGCTGGACTGCTTGAGCAGCGTGGCCGCCTCCGGCAGCGGCGCACTGGACTTTTTAGAAGACGACGAACAGCCGCTGACCAGAGTGACGGCGATAGCCAGGGCGCCAAGAACGGCAAGGATAGGGCGACGCGGTGTCTGCATACGTGGATCGTAAATTAACAACCAGTCCGCCGAATACCTTGTGGTGCTGGTGTGACGGGTGAAGATTCCGTACTGCGGCTGCTCCACTGCAGGCATTCCCGCTTGCTGTTGGCGGGCCTCTGGTTTGCACGTGCGGCTGGCCGAATGTCGACTGCGACTGGCGACCGACTAACCAACGCCTACTACGCCGTGATGGTGGCAGCAATGGCATGGATGTTCGCGGTTGATGAGCGGCAGCCTGCCGGGCCAGATCGGTCACCCATCCCCTTACGGGCGGCGCGGCGGAGCCCTTGCCGCGCTCAACTGACTGGGGCTAGCGTCGCTGCGATGATGGCCCGAACCCGGGTCGATCGGAGGCCAGATGCCCGGTCCGCTACCTGTCTGATCCCGTGCTCGCCCGGCTGAGCAGCTGGCCGGACAAGATCGCAGACGAGGACGCGGTCCCCTACTTCACGCTCTCCGCCGGCGATCTAGCGTGGCTGGCGGCCTTCAACCGCCAGCACAACCATCTCTGCGTCGCCGTTGCTACTGTCGACGCTCCCGCAGCGCGGCCATAGCCTGACCGCCCGGGCCCGGTCGAAGCTGCCAAATAAGGCAACCGCTGCCCCACCGCAGCGCTCGTAGCCCGAACCCCATACCCCTTCAGGGTATAGCACGTCACCAACTTGTCCTGGCCGACAACGGCATCGTCATTCGGTGGCCTCAACGCGGCGATCAACGATGGCGATGGCTCGTGCGGTGTGCGCAGAATTCGACCAAGGCAACCAGCCAGCGTGTCTGCGATTTACCGCTCGCTCTTACAGTTCCAGCCCATAGTCCTGGCCCTGCTCACGATCCTGGTCGCGGCTGAGGTGCGCGTCGATGAAGCGTTGCTGCTCGATGCGCTCCTCGACGGTGGCCTGGATCGACTGCCGGTAGCCCCGCCGGCGGGTCTGCACGGCCTGGGCGCGCCGCGCGGCGAACCGCGCCACCCCGTCAGGCAGCTGGTCGCGGTTCTGGGTGTGGGCGGCGATGTCGTGGGCGGTGCGGGCTTGGTCGTCGCGGTTGGCGATGATGGTTCGCACCAGCTGGGCGGCTTGGCGGCTGGTGCCGCGGCGCGCCACGTGCACACCCACCTGCTCCTGGGCGTGTTCGTGTTCGGTTTCCCCAGCCCGCCGCTCATACAGATAGGCGTGGTTGGATTCCCGGCCGCGGGTGAGCGCCACATACAGCAGGTTGCGGCTGGTGTTTTCGCCGAGCACGGCGTGCGTGTGCTCGGCGGTGACGCCTTGGGCGGAGTGCACGGTGACCGCATAGCCGTGGGTGACATGGTCACGCAGGTAGTCGCCGGTGAAGGCGACCCGCGCCCCGTCAGAGAGCCGGCGCGCGGCAATCCGCCGGTTCTCGGGGTCGACGGCGAACACCTGCCAGCGCTGCCCGTTGCGCACCGGATCCGCGGCCTTGGCGAAGTCGGTGGCGTCATGAACCGGGTTGGTGGGGTCGTTGCGCCGGCTGAGGATCACATCCCCTTCGGCGATGCGCTGCCCGCGCGCCGCGCCGACGGTCGGCAACGCGGCATCGATCGACTCGTCGTGAATGCGGCGGTTCAGCGCATCAGCCATCTCCGTCGTGTCGCACACCAGCAGCGTGTCCTTACCCGCCGCGGTGTCGACGCGATACGCCTGCAGGGCGTCGGCGGCCATCGCGACGTCATCCCCGGTGTGCAACCGCTCGTTGTGGCGATACCAGTCCACCGCGCGCCGCACCGGGGCCGGCCCACCATCGCGCACCGCCAAAGAGGCGGAACGTTCCTGCGGGTCGCGCATCCGCCACACCTCCGACAGTGTCTGCGTCCACGGCAGATCGGCGCAGAGTTGAGCGAACATCCCCCCGCGGGCCTTCACCGGGGCCAGTTGGTGGGCGTCACCGACCAGCACCGCCTTAACGCCTGCCTTCGTCGTCGCCGCCAGGAGTTGGCGTAGATCGTCGGTGCCGATCATGGCGGCCTCATCGACGATCACCACGGCGGGCCGGCGCAACGACAACGTTCCTTCCCGTAACGCTTTCACGGCTTTGGCGACGGTGTAGCCGACATCGCCGGCGCCCTCGCGGATGGCGACATCGACAGCTTTACCGGTCGGGGCCACCACAATCACCTGCCCCCGAAACCGGCGCGCCGCACGGGCCAGCGCGCGCAGCGAGGTGGTCTTGCCCGCCCCGGCCGGCGCTGAGAGCGGGCACACCAGCCACGGCGACCCCGCAACGCTGCACACCGCGCGCTGCTGATCGGGTGACAGCCCGGCGGCATCGTGTTCGTTGACCCAAATCTGGGCCCGCACATCCTGAGCGTCCACCAGATCCAGCACGCCTTGTTCCTCAGCCAGAAACGCTTCCAGGGTGAACCGGTCATGACCTTCGCGCTGATGCGCCAACCGGGGCGCATTGACCCGCACACCGAGTGCGTCGACGGCGGCCTCCACCATCTCCCGCGGGGCCCGGTCGGTGTCCACCGGCAGCTGCGCGCCGATCACCTCCACCAGATCGGCGCGGGTGAAGGTGGCCTTGTCCATCGCCTCGGCCGCACCCAGCAGCCGGCGCCGATCCAACGGCGCCCTCGACGCCGCGCTCCACGCCTTCCGCGCCGCCCGCGCCTGGGTGTAAGCGTCCCGATCAAACCGCAGACCGCGCGCATCCGCGCGCCAGTCCTGGACCAGCTGCGCCCACGCCAACTGTTCGGGTTTGTGCGGGCGAGTGGCCTTTTGCGCGGCCGCCAACTGCGCCGCCGACAACCCTGTGGCCGCGTCGACGACAACCAGATTGTTCGCCGCCCACTCCCGCAACGCCGAGGAGCGTTGCGACCACGCGGTGATGGTTTTCGGGTCGATGCCGGCGATCTCAGCCATCCCCGTTCCCGGGTCCACTGCCGCCCACTCCAACCCCAACGAGCGGTGCAGCTCGCGGCGCAGCGTGGCCTGATAGATCACCCCGGCCGCTTTGGCTTCGTGAAACAGCGACGTGCCATCCACCGACACCAGTTTCCCGTCGCCGCGGGCCTGCCGATTGGGCACCAGCACATGGGTGTGCAGGTGCGGATCCCCCGCCCGGCTGGTCTCATGCTGATACGCCACCGCGACTAATCCCGGCAACCGAACGAGGTCTTTCTCCCCGGTGGCCGGGTTGTGTACCCGGCTGTAGCCGGCATGCGCGACGAGGTACTCCAGCGCCTCCGATATGGCGGTGGTGTGGGCGTCAAGAACGGCTTTCTCCGACACCTCCTCATCACGCAACACGCGAAACAACGACACCGACTTGGGCGCGCAAAACGTCAAATCAAACCCATGCACACTGCCCTTGCCGAACCCGCGACCGCACACCCCGTTCGGTGCGGCGCCGTCATCGAGCCAGCGCGCCACCACCTCTGGATCAGCGTCCCCGCCGGCACGCTCAACATCACTTAACCCGACCAGTTCGGCGGCTTTGTGGGTGTCGCCGGCGCACACCCACACCGGGGTGCGGGTGTCGTGCTCGCCGTAATACTCACCCAACCCACCACCCGCCTGCTGCAAATCCTTCGCGGCCCGACCCGCGGCGCGGGCGGTGTCGTTGTAGTAGTTGACCGACCACCGCGAGAGCTTCGCAATCGTCAACATGGCTCACCACCCCAGTCGCGCCGGCCGCCGCCAGGCGGCCCCTCAGCTGGCACACAAAAGTGTGCCAGCAGCCAACCTCGCACACCCTTGTGCAAATGTGCCCTAGCGACACGCGGTTGTAGGGAAAGGTTTGCTAAACGGAGGGTCCGGCAGGGGCGGTGGGAAGCCCAGGTGTGCAGGGGATTTGACGGAAAAGCGGGTGGGATAAACCTGCGGAAGGGTTGGATAGCAGAGGTGGCGGTGGACGACGACGAGGAGCTGGCGGCGCTGTGGCGGCGCGTCGACGAACTCTCCGCCGACCTGCCGCCCGCCGATCAGCGCGCGGTCCGCAACACCATCGCCACCAACGTCCTAGACGGCCACCTCCCCGACGCCCAGGAGATCGCCCGCCTGGTCGCGTTCGCCGCCGGACAGATCAGCGCCGCCGACTACCTCACCGCCGTTACCCGCGCCGCCCACGCCCGACAGTGCTAAGCACACCTAACAACCGGATTTCCCGACCATAGTTAGGTCGGCTAAGACGACGGGAGTGGGCATCCGGCCGTGGCCTTATCCGGGACGCGCCGACACCTCCCCCGACGCCCGGGTTGGGCAGCACAGGTGGACGATGGGAACGCCGTACCGTGCGCGTCGAAACGAGGCACACCGATGAACTACAAGACGGCACTGACCGAGCTGTTGGTGCGCCGCGCCCAACCCGGTAGTGAACGCGTGCTCGACTGGCTGGTCTACGGGACCCCGCCGCCGCGGCTGCCGGATTTGGACGTGGTGTGCTGGGATCACCACGGCAGGCCGACCCTGAGCGGCGACGGGACCGACCGCTGCTAGTGGCGCGGCCCGGGCCCGCGTCAATGCGCGCGGGCCGCAGCCACCGCGGCCGCCACTCGCACCGCCTCGTAGGCGGCGACATGGGTGCGTTTGCGCGCCGCCGCGCACGCGGCGTCGGCCGCGGCGGCGCGGGCCGCGGCATGCCCGGCACCGTCGAGCGCGGCGCGGCCGACCGCGCGGGCGCGCTGGTGCTCGACGTGGGCGGCGCGCTGCGCGACCAGGTGCGCCCGGTGCGCGGCCAGGTGCGCGGCTTCCCGGGCTTCGTCGAGGGCGGCCGGGCGCTGGTCGAGGCGCTCAGCGCCGTGCCAGGCCAGCATCGCGCCCAACAGCCCGATCGGCTTATGCGGGCAATCCGGGATCCGCCGCCCGCTCACCCCGGCCCAGTCACCGATCAGCGCGTTGACATCCCGTGGACTCCAGCCGTGCGCGGCGGGGCCGGCCAGGATCGCCGCCCAGGCCGCCGCGCTGTGCCGGCGCGCCCACGGCGGGGCATGCGGGTCAGCGCGCCAGGCCCGCGCCAGCGCGGCCCCCTCGGCGTCTGGTGCTCGGCGGCGCGTAGCGCCGTCTTGCCGGCGGCCCGCAGGGCTGCCGGTGTCGGTAGTAACCACATTGGTAGGTGAGTGTTTATCCCTAACGGGACCGCTACGCGGGTGGGGTGACAGCGAAGACACCAGCCGGGTGAGCTGGGGGTTGTCGTGCAGCGCCCACACACTGGCCCAGCCGCGCCCCCGGTCCCCGACCCGCCAGGACGCCAGCCGTTCGGTGCGAGTGCGTTGCCGGCCGCGCAGCACCTCAGTGGCCACCCCCAACAGCCGCAGCACCGTGTCGGCGCGCTGCACGGTACGCACGCTGTAGCCGGTATCGGCGGCCAGCCGCTCATTCGACGGCCGGCAATTCCGCCCGGTGCCGTGATCGGCATAGCCCGCGCGGGCCGCAGCGATCGCCAGCAGCGCGTGGCGGCTGATCGGGTTACCCGGCATCAACGGGCGCACCGCGGTGTCGTAGCGGCAGTCATAGGCCACCGCAACCGTGAAGGTGGCCCAGCGCTGCATCCGCCCGGTCCAACACGGCACCCCGGCGTACGGGGCGTCGCCGAGCTCAAGCACAATCGCCGCGACAGCCGCCGCCTCCGAGCGTCGGCGCCGCTCATGGGCAGCAGCCGACAACCGCCCCACCCACGGCCGCGTACACACCACACCACGACGCGGCCGCAACGAAGAACACCCGCGATACAGCGGTGAAGCAATTTCAGAAATGTCACGGCGCGCGTCATCTGGAACTGCAGACAGGTATGCGCTACCGTGAGACGAGTCCACCAAGACACGTCCCTTCGGGGAAGCGGAAACCCTCGGCCTGCCAGCCGGGGGTTTCGCCGTTTATTGACTTGTCACATCTGCTTCGACGTCAAGCCGGTGAAAGCACAAAACAGTTTTGACGTCGGGTCGCTTGTGTCACATCGCCAGCGGCAGAACCTCCTTATGGAGTTCGCGGATGAGGTCTGGGCGGCCGACGTGCTCCGCCAACAGGTCGGCTACGTATTGACTGACTGACGTCCCGGCCTCGGAGGCCAAGGCATGCACAGCGTCCCAAACTTCGCGTACTGGCCGACTCTGCAACAACATTCGGTCGCCCTTGTGCTCACGACCTGGTTTGCCATGACTCATGCCAAGAAGCCTTGCACCGCGTCGGCGAAATCTGATTTACGACACGCCGCTGAATGTGATCTTTTCGTGATCAACCGCGCGCAGGAGGATCTCGACGCCACCCCAAAAGCCGTAAGACGATATCCGCGCGCTAAGGGGGACTGTCGCAGTAACGGCGTAAGTGGCCTAACGGCCCCCGGTGTGTCGGGGGCGGGAAGGTCCGAAGATGACCGAGACTCTCATGGCTGTGACGTCATTGGAGAACGCTGATACTGATGCCGCTGCGGCGGCGATCGAAGTCCCTGTAGGTCGTGAGGTCGACGAGCTCGAAGTCGCCCGCGAGTTGGTGCGCCAGGCCCGTGATGCCGGGGTGGCGTTGACCGGCCCGGACGGGTTGCTCAAGGCCATCACTAAGACGGTGATCGAAACCGCCTTGGATGAGGAGCTTTCCGAGCACCTCGGCTATGACCGGCACGATCGGCAAGGGCATGGAAGTGGCAACTCTCGCAACGGAATTCGCGCTAAGACCGTGTTGACCGATGTGTGCGGTTCGGTGGAGCTCGAGGTGCCGCGCGATCGGGCGGGTACCTTCGAGCCCCAATTGGTCAAAAAGCGCCAACGCCGCCTGACCGACGTCGATGAGGTGGTCTTGTCGCTGTATGCGCGCGGGTTGACCACCGGGGAGATCAGCGCCCATTTCGCCGACATCTACGGCGCCGCGGTGTCCAAGGACACCATCAGCCGCATCACCGACCGGGTGATTGAGGAGATGACTGCCTGGCATACCCGGCCCTTGGAACGCGTCTACGCCGCGGTGTTCATCGACGCCCTGCACGTCAAGATCCGTGACGGCCAGGTCGGCCCCAGGCCCGTCTACGCCGCCATTGGGGTGGACCTGGCCGGGCACCGCGATGTGCTCGGGATGTGGGCCGGCGAAGGCGACGGGGAGTCGGCCAAGTACTGGCTGGCCGTGCTCACCGAGCTGCGCAACCGCGGGGTCGCCGACATCTTCTTCCTGGTCTGCGACGGGCTCAAAGGCCTGCCGGCTTCGGTCAACGCCGTCTTCGCCGACACCATCGTGCAGACCTGCATCATCCATCTGATCCGAGGCACATTCCGCTACGCCGGGCGCCAGCACCGCGACGCGATCGCCAAGGCCATCAAACCGATCTACACCGCAGTCAATGCCGCCGCCGCCAAGGAGGCACTCGATGCCTTCGACGCCGAGTGGGGACACCGGTATCCGGCGGCAATTCGGTTGTGGCGCAACGCCTGGGAGGAGTTCATCCCATTCCTGGACTACGACAACGAGATAAGGAAGGTGATCTGTTCGACCAATGCCATCGAATCATTGAACGCCCGCTACCGCCGCGCGATCCGAGCGCGCGGGCATTTTCCCACCGAGCAGGCAGCGTTGAAATGCCTATACTTAGTCACCCGGTCGCTGGACCCGACCGGGACCGGCCAGAAGCGATGGACCATGCGCTGGAAACCAGCACTGAACGCCTTCGCGATCACCTTCGCCGACCGAATCCCGGCCAGCGAGAACAACTAACCGAAGATGCCACTTACACCGTTAATCTGACGGACCCCGCTAAGGGGTGGTGTGGGCTATCATCGATGGTGTCTGCGGCAATAGCTGCAGGAAGTGAGCCCGAGACCCGGCCGGACGACCGCGGCGCTCGGGCTTCGCGCTTTTATCTGGTGGGTTTAGACCGTCTGCACCGTAATGACAGGTCGGATGTGAGACCGCCAGTGGCCGCCCTTCGCCCAACACCAGGCGAAGGCATCTGGGATACCGAGTAAGTGTTCTGTGGCCGCTCGCCGGTGCTCGTAGCGCATTGTGGCCTCGCGGCCGGCAGCACGGACAGCGCGGTAGAGCAGCCGACGATCGGATTGCACGAGGGTCTCGTCCTGGTCTAAGACGATCAAGGTCTCGACGTCGCTGGTGGCCAGGTCGTTTACGAGCGCGGATAGACAAGCGGCCCGCGCAAGCATCTGAGTGCGGTGTCGTCGGCCCGCGTCGTAAACCGTCGCGCGAAGATCTGCGGCGGCGAGTGCCTTCGCGATGGCCTCTTTGCGACCGTCCGCCTCGTCTTTCATGTGAAGGTGATGCTGGCCCGGCTTGAGAAGGTCCTGAACGACAGCACGAGCCGAAGCCAAATCGGCTCCCAACACGACGGCGGCCACCATCAGGTAGTCGCGGTGTTTGGTCTCATCGACGTAGATGTGGCGAGCGGTCACGACATGCTCCGGTCATCCGCGAGCTGCGCCGCGCGGCCTTATCTGGATTACGGCGTTGAGCCGGTCGTGGAAATGGTGCGTTTCTACCTTCACACCGATTCTCGGGCTGTACCCGGGCAGTTCACAGGTTCCGCTGGATAACCGGCGTCCATGCGAGCAATTGAACGTGTCGATGCGCATGCCGGAGACGTTAGTGAGCAAGGGTGCAGACGCCCGTGATTACCGGGCGTTGCTGGGATGAGCAGGGATTTTATGGCTCGAAGTGCGAACGGAAGCCTTGGAGCCAATCCGCGCGCGCAAAGCTGTTGAGATAAGCCGGAACCCATACCTCGGCGTCGGCGGGACCGTCTGCATCGCCGCTAGCCACCCGCTCCTGGGCTTCAAGGTAGCCAGCCACGTGCATGTCATCGGGCTGTGAAAAGGCGGATTGCATCGTGGCGAGGTTGGCCTTGAAGTCTTGGTAGGCGACGCGGCGTTCGTCGTCGGTGGCGTAGTCGTCGCCATATCTGTCCAGCCATGCTGTCCAGTGTTCGACGGAACCCGGTTGCGGCGGCTTGGCGGCCGGCGGCGTGTTCGCGGTCATGGTTCCACGGTATTGACTCCTTCTGACATTCGTTTGCCTTCGCAGCATGCCCTTCCTCGTAGTGGCCGCTCTTGTGCGTGGTGGTGCTGGCTGTCAAGGCTCGACCTTGGTCGACCGCGTAGCGGCGTGGCCTTGACAGCCAGCACCACCACGTTCACCACAATTGGCGGCGAGGAAGGGCATGGCACCTCACACTTCAGGGCATGCGGTCGTGGTGGTCTGGCCTGGGGATGCCGGCGCCGTCGAGATAGGTGTTGATGGCGTCGTCGACGGTGTCGGTGATGACATATCCGCGGGCTTTGATCCATTCGAGCCGGGCCAGTGTTCCTGAGTGCAGCTGTGTAGCGAACGGGCTTTTCGCTTTGCGATGTCGGGCTTTCAGCCGCACCGCTGGCTCGGCCGACTCGTTTGTCTCGTCGGGGGTCGGCGTCGGTGCGGGCGGAATCTCGTTGTCGTGCTGCGACGGCCGATTGACTGCTGCTGCTGTCGGTGCCGCGGGAGCTTCTTCGGCTTTGACTCGGGCGGCCTGTGCCCGACGCTCCGCGCGAGACAAGGGTTTGGTAGACCCGACCTGCAAGCCGGTGGGGGTCGATGCTGCGTTCATGCTGCTTGCCGCCTGGCCGCAAGACGTTCGGCGACCTCTCGGTATGCCACTGCCGCTGTGCTTTTCGGGGCGTGTACGTGGACGGGGACGCGCTTTCCCTTGGCTTCGACCACTCGCACGGTATGCGGAATTTCACCCAGGTATGCCCCGCCGGCATCCCACTCCCCCCAATCGGCGCGGAGTTGCTTTCGGACGTCCTTGCTGGCCTTCGGATTACCGTCGAAATCGGCCAACAGCACGTATCGGATTTCCAGGTCCGGGTTGAGCGTCTCCTGAACATCGAGTATCGAGTTGCCGAGTTCCACCAGGCCGTCGACTTCATCGGGCCCCGCCTTGAGGACCGCCAGGACGTAATCGGCGGCCGCCAGCGCCGCTGTGGTTAACTCCCCCAATGCTGGCGGGCAGTCCATAAGCACGAAGTCATAGCCGTCGATGTCGTCGAGCTGTCGCGCTAGCCGCAGCTGGCCCCCTGATCCGAGTCCGGTGCGCTCGAGTTCCTTGAGCGCGAGATGACCGGGCGCAACATCGATGCCGAACTCGCTAGGCCGGACGACCTTCGCCAGCGGGACGCGCATCGCCCTGTCCGGGTGCAGTACCTCGTACATCGACGCATCGTCGGCGCCGAGCTCGACACCGAGGCCTTTCGTACTGTGGGCCTGTTGGTCCATGTCGATCACAAGGACACGGAATCCCATCGCGGCGAGATTTGCGCCGAGGTTAATGGTCGTGGTCGTCTTGCCCACGCCGCCTTTTTGCAGTGCCACAGCCACGATTTCACACCGCTCACCTGCGGAAACATTCATAACACAAAGCTTACCGCTTACTAGAAAACATGTCTACATGTTTTCTTACATGTAGACATGTTTTCTTACATGATTGAGGTGTGCCGCGCGATGCGGTGACGACGAAGATTCCGGTCGTCCCGATAACGAAAGGTTTTTGGGAGTCCATCCTAGGATGCGGCTGATCGGGGGGTTCGCCCGCGGTCGCGGCCATGTCGGCGATGCTGCTGTCCTAAATACCCCATGATGCTTAATTGTTCATAAAGTGAAGGTCCGACATCTCGGACTTAGCTGGACGGCCCCTGCTACTCGTCAGTAGGTTTAAAGCTTCGTCGGGAAGGGGCCATGATGCCCGGCAATCGAGATGAAGAGCGTCGGCGAGCTGGGCACGCCAGCC
>NZ_PKEK01000057.1 GCF_002863225.1 Mycobacterium sp.
CAGCCCAATCCTCCACTGACAACAACTCCCTTCTCCTCTCGGCTCATAAGCCGAGACTCAGACGAAGGGGGTCAAAATTCAGGCGTCGACACGGGGTCAGTTTTCAGGCGACGCCGACACGGCGTGGGTCCGAGATATGTTGTGCGAGCGATTCGATGCACGGCTAGCCCCGGGAGGTTTCACCCGGCCGGCCGAAGAGATCGCCTATATCCGGACGGTGGCCAGTGGCAAACGGCAGACCGCGCAACCGCCACAGCTGATCGGATTGCCGTGACACCTCCGCCAGAACCTTTCCGAATTCATGAGTCCGGGGCACTGCTGCACGGCACGAAAGCCGACCTTGCAGTGGGGGATTGGCTATTGCCGGGAATGCCGTCGAACTATGAGGCGGGACGCATCTCCAACCACGTGTACATGACGCGGACCCTGGACGCGGCCGCGTGGGGTGCTGAGATGGCGCCCGGGGACGGCGCATGCCGCATCTACATCGTGGAACCGCAGGGCCCGATCGAGGACGACCCCAACGTCACCGACAAGAAACTGCCGGGAAATCCGACGCAGTCGTTCCGGACCCGCGAGCCGGTGCGGGTGGTCGGCGAGCTCACGGACTGGGTCGGGCACTCACCTGAGCAGCTCGACACGATGCGGGCCACCCTGGCCGACCTTCGGCGCCGTGGACTCGCGATCATCTACGACTAGGTGCCGTCTGCGTCCGTCTCTGAGACGCACCTCTGCACGAACAACCGGTGGCGGCAACGGTTGTCGAGGTTTGAGGATGCCCCAGAGGGGTACCCATCAGCTCAATGTGGATGCTGTAGCCAACTGGCGTCCTGTCCCGCGTCTCGGGGAGATCGTCAAGTGGAATCTAACGCCGCTGAATCTTCGGATCGGTCGTATGACGAGTTGCTGCGCGAATTCAAAATCGCTCTTGGTCGGGTGCTGTCCGGTTCGATAATGCCGCCCGGCCGCGGTATCCCAGACGGGCCGCTGACTTCTGCGCTGGTGGATATCGCCTACGCGGCTCGCGATGGTCGACCGACGAATTACTTGGTATCGAAGGCCTGTTTCGAGTTCGCGCAGTTCGCCGCTGCACAAGAGGCAACTACTCCGGCGGCGACCGTCCAGCACCTCAAAGAAGTCATCTGAGTGATGCCGGTTGCCGCACCGGTCGAGACACGTCAGCGAGACCGATGGACCGGGCGATCCGGCAGTCGCCGACGGGTCAGCGGCCCAGTTTGTGTGCGGCGTAATCGGCCGCCTGGTCGGTCATGCCATTCGTCTTGTAGGCGCTGTGGGCGGCACGACTGAAGCCCTCACCCGACGAGCAGACCGGGTCCTGCGGAGTGCAGAGGTCGAGGGTCTTGCCCGCGTAGGCCGGGCCGATGGTGATCGGCGGCGCATCGCGATCGACCAGGTTCAGAAACCCGTTCGACGGCTTTCCGAACAACGTGACGGCGGCGACATGCGGGGCAACGTTGGGCGGCAACGGTCCGGAGATGCCCGCGGGCAGCTCGTACCCGGGTGGCACGCTGTCGGAGGTGATGTAGGCCGCGATCGCCGCGCCCTGCGAGTAACCGCCGAGCACGATTTTGGTCGCGGGACAGGTGTTGACGGTGTCCAGCACTTTGTTGGCGGCATCGGCGACGCCGTCGGCGGCCTGCCCGAAGCTCAGCGAGGCGGGGTAATTCACGCCGTACACATCGACGGAGCGGCCGGCCAGACGGCCGGTGAGGGCGTCGGCGAATTCCTGTCCGACCACCCCGGGCCCGGGCGGCTCGAGGGTCCCGCGGGCGAAGATGACCTCGACGTCGGCGCACTGCCCATCGGCGGCAGCCTTGCTGATCGCGGGTGTCGTCATCGCCGCGGCGTACAAGAGCGTGAGGACCGCGGCCCACTGCAGCGATTTGGTCATCGACTGCGCGCACCATCCCAGTGGCGCGATGCCAAAGCGGGTCGAGTCATGCACGGTGGGGCCTTTCGTTAAAGCGAGGTCGCATTTCGCAGCGTAGGTGGTGGAAGAGTCCACCGCAGCGCGGACTTTGGCGTCGATGCCACTGGTCATCTTGATATCCCGTAGCCGCACTGGTCAAACTCAGCTGCTTGCAACGCCGAGGGCGGCGCGGTTCATTCCGGGTGCCGTGGCAGCCAGGGAAACCGCAGGTGAAGAATGAGAAGCCGAGCTCAGTGATGCGATGAGAAAGCGCAGCTCAGCGCTTGTTTTTCAAGATCGAGTCTGGGCAGCTGGCTACGGATTAGGTTTTTGCCTCCATTCGCAATACGCTTGCGCGCGGTTTGTTCTCGACTCCAGAAAGCGGCCATGCCCATTCAGTCCGTGCTGGTGCGCCCCCGACAGGTGCGCAGCGCCCAGCGATTTGCTCCCCGCGTCAAATGTCCGACGGTCGGTCAGTGCTTCGACATCGAAGTCGGTCGTGACGCGGAAGGGTGGATGATCACCATTCCCGAAATCGGCAGGACCACCCGTGCCGTCCGGCGTGCCGCGGTCGAAGTTGCGGCACGCGAGTGCATCGCGATGTGGACCGGCATTCCGATCGGCTACATCGCGGTCCACATCGACAGCGAGACCGGTTAACCGTCTACCTCGCTATTTGCCGAGGTGTGTCTTGCGCGTGACCACACCGCAATGGTGACCCGAAAAGCTCATCACCATGGCGGTGCTGCTGGGATTCATGGCTTCGATGTCGGCGTTGTGCGTCGGCTACTACTGGGGCCGGCGAGCGAATCCGACTCGGTCGACGTGGAAGCGGCGGACCAGCCGGGTGGCGCTGGGAAAGCGCGCCGTCAACCTCTTGGTACTGGTCGCGGCGCGTCGCATTCAGCGGAAATTCCGGCGTGAACCGATAGCCGAGTTGCTGGGGCTGAGATTGCCTGCGCATGCACGGCTGTCGCGGGATGGCCTGGCGCGGATCGCTTCTTACCGCCGCGCACCGAGTTGGTGAGGCGCAGTCGTGTCCACGCTCGAAGGCAAAATCGCGTTTGTGACCGGTGCATCGTCGGGACTCGGCGCGCAGACAGCTCACCTCCTATCACGGCAAGGCGCAACGGTTTTCGGCGTCGCCAGGGATAGCGCGCGGTTGGCCGAGGTCTTCGCCGACGTCGAACGTGGTGCACACGCGTCGGTAGACATCGCCTCCGCGCAAGCGTGCAGAGACGTGATCGATTTGTGCGTCCGCGAACTGGGCGGTCTCGACATCTTGGTCAACATCGCAGGCCGTCATCAGATGCGCCGCACCGAGTCGATGACCGACGACGAGTGGGACCAGGATCTGGCCGTCAATCTCAACGGTCCGTTCCACCTTTCCCGGGCTGCCCTGCCGCACCTGCTGGCGCGCGGCGGCAACATCGTCAACGTCAGCTCCATCGCCGGTGTCGAGGGTCAGGCGTATTCGGCCGGCTACTGCGCCGCCAAGCATGGTTTGATCGGGCTCACCCGCGCCCTGGCGGTGGAGTACACCGCAGATCGCTTGCGGGTCAACGCCGTTTGCCCGGGCGGCATGCTGACCCCGCAGATCGAGCAGTTCATCGCACCGGAAAACCCGAACTACGACCTCATCCTGCGCACCGCTTCGCCGCGCGGCATCATGCAGCCGCTGGACGTGGCGAATGTGATCGCTTTTCTGGCCAGCGATGCCGCGAGCGCCGTCCACGGCGCTGTCTATCGGGTCGACAACGGCAAGGGCGCCGGCTAGCTGCTCACGTCCCGGTAAACCTCGGCTGCCGTCGTTCGGCGGTGGCCGATACACCCTCGACGAAATCCGCCGTGGCAGCGAGTCGGATCTGCTCGGTCTGCTCCTTGGCCGTCGCCGCGCGAACCCGGTCGGCCAGCTCACCACGCAGGGTGTGGCGGATCGACGCCACTGCCAGCGGCCCGCTCGCGGCGATCTCGGCGGCGAACGCACGCGCGGTCGACCTCACGCTGTTGTCTGCCGTCAACCGGTCGCACAAGCCGATGCTGAGCGCCTCGCCGCCCGGCACTTCTCGGCCGGTGTAGAGAAGTTCCTGGGCGCGCTGCATCCCGACGACCGTCGGCAGCGTGACGGTGATGCCGAATCCCTGGTGCAGGCCCAGCCGGCTGAAGTTCGCGATGAAGCGCGTGGACGGGCCGGCGACGCGAAAATCGGCGACCAACGCCAAACCGAGTCCGCCGCCGACCGCTGCACCCTGCACGGCCGCGACGATCGGTGTGCGCGCCTCGAACAGTCGCACCGCCTCCCCGTACAGCGATCGGGACGATCCCTCGACAGTCGGCTCGCTGCCGTTGAGCGCGCCGGGAAGATCGGCTCCGGCACAGAAATGCCGGCCCGACGAACACAGCACGATCGCCCGGGCGCCTGGGTCGGCGTCAAGGCGTTCACAAGCGTCGGCCAGTTCGGCGATCAGCGCCGTGTCGAAGTGGTTGCGCGGTCCGCGCTCGAACTCGACGGTGGCGACGTGGTCGGTGGACACCTCGACACGAATCTCATGACTCATGAGGGCATTGAACACGGTAGAGCAGAATGAGCACACAACCCCGTACGGTCGACCGAAGGGCAGCACATGCGAATCGAAGGTTCCACAGCGCTCGTCACCGGCGCCAACCGGGGGCTCGGCCAGCACTTCGCCGAGCAGCTGATCGCCCGGGGGGCGGCGAAAGTCTATGCGGCGGCTCGCAATCCGGCGACCGTCTCAGTCGACGGCGCCGTGCCGCTGCGCGTTGACGTCACCGACCTGGACAGCATCTCGGCGGCCGCCGAAACCGCCTCCGACATAACGCTTTTGATCAACAACGCCGGCATCTACACCACCGGCGGCGTGCTGGAGACACCGATGGAAACGATCCGGGAGGAGATGGAGACCAACTTCTTCGGAACGTTGCTCGTCACTCGGGCGTTCGCGCCACACCTCGTCGCCAATGCGCCAGGCGCGATCCTCAACGTGGCATCGGTGCTGTCCTGGCTTCATCCCACCGCCTTCGGGGCCTATTCCTGCGCCAAGGCGGCACTGTGGGCTCAGACCGACGTGGTTCGCGACGAACTGAAGAACCATCAGGTCAGCGTCACGTCGCTGCACGTGGGTTTCATGGACACCGACATGACGACCGGAATCGACGCACCGAAATCGGATCCGGCGGTCGTCGCGGCGGACGCGCTCGACGGCGTCGAGGCCGGACTGGTGGAGGTACTCGGCGACGACCTCACCCGCAACGTCAAGGCCCAGCTGTCGGCGGGTCGCTAGCCGGTCGCGGCAATGCGGCGGCGGCAGATGTTGAGCGGGACGCTCGCCACCGGTGCGCTTCTGGTGGCGGGATGTCACGTCGAAGCGTCCGAACGACGCGGCGACAAGCCGGCCGTGCCGTTTCCGGCCGGCGACACGGTCGGCATCGGCCTAGAGGGATATCCATACCCGTATCCCGTGGAGTTCTTGGACGTCGCGCACGTCACGGACGCCTCGTGGATCGAACAACCAGCGCCGGATTGGGAGAGGCGTGCGCGACTGGCCTACATGGACGTTGCGGCCGAACGTTCGACGCCCGGGCGGTCGGTGCTTCTGTTGCATGGCAAGAACTTCTTCGGCGCGTACTGGGCCGACGTCATCGAGTCGTTGCACCGCAACGGTTTCCGCGTGGTGGTGCCGGATCTGGTCGGCTGGGGTAAGTCAACCAAGCCGTCGACGCTGACAGCGGCGTCGCTGGTGGCACACCTGGCTTCGTTGCTCGATCACCTGTCCATCGACTCTGTTGCGCTGCTGGGTCATTCGACCGGAGGCCTGGTCGGGATGCACATGGCGCGTGCGCTGCCGCAAAGGGTGCGCGCACTGGTGCTGGAGAATCCGATGGGGCTCGAGGACTATCGACGCGGGCTGACTCGGCAAGTGCGGCACGAGGACTGGGCTCAGGACGAGCGGTCGATGTCATCCGACCAGTTCCGAAGCTTCATGGGGCACTACTTCGTCGACAAGAACCCCCGCTTCATCGAACCCTTTGTCGCGGTGCGTGCCGCGATCTCCCGGGGCCCGGAGTTCGAGCGTTGGGTGCAGAGCTCCGCGGCAGGGTACGACATGCTGCTCAACGAGCCGGCCGTCGATTTCATCTCGGCGCTGGCGACCCGGACGTTGTTTGTCTGCGGCACATCCGATCGCACCTACGTCGGCGCCAAATACACCGCGCCTAATGACCAAGCGGCCAAAGGAAACATCGCCGAACTGGCCAAGGGATTCGCAGCGACGATGGCGCACGCCCGATTCGTCGGAGTGCCGAACACCGGCCACGTGCCTCATCTGGAGAAGCCCTCCGTTTTCAACACCGCCGTGCTGAATTTTTTGAAGGACACCTGACCTCAACGGCGATCCAGGATCTACCGTGATCCCATGGCTCACTCGACATCAACCTGGCCCGACGGCCTGGGGTCGATCGGCGCTCTCCGATTCGCCCGTCGCTCAGCCCATTTCGAGGAAACCGTCGGCTTCTACCGAGACCTGGTCGGTCTTCCCTTATGCGCCACATTCACCGAGAGCTTCGGCAGTAACGGCGCAATCTTCGGACTGCCCAGGTCTGATCTGACCTTCGAGATCGTGGAGGCGACCGAACCGATCGCGGTCGACGGCCACGAGCAGTTGTGCTTGTACTTCCCCGACTCCGACGCGCAGCAAAAAGCCATGGCAAAGCTCGTCGCATCCGGGGCTGAACCGGTCGACTCCCATCCCTACTGGGCTGCGACGGGCTCAGTCACCTACCGCGACCCGGATGGCCGCGAGGTCGTGTTCGCGCCGTTCGTCTTCGGTGTCAACGAGCCCGCCGAAGGCAACTCATCCGGCGGACACTGAAGAGCCCCCTAGAAAGCGGAAGACCACCGGGGTCAGGTACACCGGTGGCCGTCCTCTGTGCTGGCTTATGTGTTTACTTCTTGAACGCGTCCTTCACGTTCTCGACAGCGTCCTTGATGCTGGCCTTGGCCTGGTCGATCTTGCCCTCGGCCTCCGTGCTGTCGTCGCCGGTGGCCTTGCCGAACGCTTCCTTGGCCTTGCCGCCGATGTCGTCGATCTTGTTGCTCACTTTGTCGTGGGCTCCCATGTGCTTCAGCTCCTCATCGTTGGGCATAGCTGATATCTCGTCGGATTCAATACCCAGCGCAAAACCCGGCCAAACCCGGATGTGCGAGATTGTCATCGTGAAGGTCGCGATTCTGGACGACTACCTGGGCGTTGCGCTGACCATGGCGGACTGGTCCGATGTCGCGGATCGCGCCACGATCACCGTGTTCAACGATCACCTGGCCGATCCAGACGCGCTGGTGGAGCGGCTGCAGCCGTTCGACGTGGTGTGCGTGATGCGGGAGCGCACGCCCCTGCCGCGCCAGGTCATCGAGCGCCTGCCACGGCTGAAGATGATCGCCTCGACCGGGCCGTTCAACGCCTCCATCGACCTCGCGGCCGCCGAAGAGCGCGGCATCTACGTCAGCACCACCGGCGGCTACGTGGAGTCGACCGTCGAGCTCACCTGGGCCCTGATTCTGACGACCGCACGCCGGATTGTCGACGAGTCGCAATCGGTACGCGGCGGCGGGTGGCAGACCGCAGTGGGCCGGCAACTGGGTGGCACCACACTGGGGGTGCTCGGGTTGGGCCGCATCGGCAGCCGGGTCGCGCAGGTCGGCAAGGCGTTCGGGATGGACGTCGTCGCCTGGAGTAGGAACCTGACCCCGGAGGCCGCCGGCCAAGCCGGAGTGGCCTACGTGTCCAAGGAGGAACTGTTCGGTCGCGCCGACGTCCTGACCATCCATCTGGTGCTCAGCGATCGGTCGCGCGGCCTGGTCGGTCCGGACGAACTGGCGTTGATGAAGCCGACGGCGTTGCTAGTCAACACCTCTCGCGGACCGATAGTCGACGAGTCGGCTCTGCTCGAGGCGTTGCGCACGCGGAGTATCGCCGGCGCCGGGCTCGACGTCTTCGACACCGAGCCGTTGCCCGCCGGGCATCCGCTCCGATCGCTGGACAACGTCGTCGCCACGCCGCACATCGGCTACGTCGCCGAGCAGGTCTACCGGGTGTTCTACGGCGAATCCGCCGCCAAGATCGCCCGCTGGCTGCGCCGCAGCGACTGACTTCGACGCGCGACGCCGCGACCACCACGAGTCCACGACGCTCATCGCCGCGGACACCGCCGCGGCGAGCGCCCAACCCAGCAGGATGTCGACCACGAAGTGTTCCGCGGCGTACACCAGCACGAAAGCCATCGCCAACGGATAGGCCACCAGCAGCGGGCGCCAACCGCGTCTGACCCGCCGCCAGAGGAACATCGAGATCATCGCCGTCACCGCGGCGTGCAGCGAGGGGATCGCCGCAACCAGGTTCACGCTGGCCTGGCCGGAGTCGAGCAGCGCGCCGGCCGAGTCGAGATGCAGCGTGCCCCAGCCGCGGGTGGAGATCCGTTCCACGAACTGGTGTGCACCGGGCCGGCTCGTATGCATCGCACCCAGCAGGCCACCGTCGGGCACGCCCGCGGGGCCGCGGAACATGCACGGCGGATTCGACGGGCCGCCGACGACATCGCCGGGGGAGCAGCTCGCCGCGGCCCACGGCGGCGCGGCCGGCACCAGGACATAGATGACGAGGGCGGCGAACGAGAGGGTGACGAACCGGCGGACGAAGGCCGCCCACTCGGTTCGGTTGCGCAGCCAGAGCACACCGGCGACCGCATACGGGAGCACAAAGAACGACATGTAGATGCTGCTGATGAGGACTTCCCACCACGGTGGCTGAGCCAGCTTGATGTGTTCCTGCAGCCATACCGTCGGGACCGTGCCGAAGAACAACCAGCGGTCGGCGTTCGGCTGGAACTGCCACAGGGTCCGTGCGCCGAGCATGTCGGCTGCGCCGCGGCTGAGGTCGTAAAGCGCCAGCACCAGCGCGAACGGCAGCCAATCGCGGACGACAGCGAACATCTTGTGTCCGCGACCGATGCTCGCGGCAATCAGCCCGGTGGCGATGTAGAGCAGCAGCAGTTGACGGTCGAACGCCAACCCATCGGTCACGCTTCGGTAGATCACCACCACAGCCCAGGTGACGACGGCGGCGCGACGCACCCACCTGAGCCCACGGTCTCGGCCTGCCGGGTCGTGCTCCGGCGCGGCGGGCGTCGGGAGAGCCGTGAGCTGCCCGACGGACGGGTCGGGCTGGGCGTCACGCTTGAACAGCCGGACTCGTCGATCGGTGGTTACTGACACCAGCCCAACCCTATCCTTTTCCGGCTGTTTCCCATCCGTTCATTGTCATCGCGATCGTCCTATTGGCCGGTGGATCCGCTAAAGACGCAGCGGTAGAACACTTTTGACGCAGACTGTGAGGATTCTAGCGAGTGTCTAGGCGGCAGCTGTGAATTCGCTTCCGCGTCGGTGGGGTCAGTGATCGAGATGCATCAGAGCCAACACACGCCACTGACGTTGCACCGTGCGTTCTGCGGGCGTGGCGATGATCCCGGACGGTGCAAACGTTTTCGAGGGCACCGGGTCGTCTTCGGATAGCGGCGGCCCGTTGCCGCGAATTGTCTTGACTGTCACGGTTATTGCGGTAATCAACACGACGAGGACGATGACGGCGAAGACGATGGACAGGGTGCCCTGAATGAACGTGTTTCTGACGACGTCGGCCAATTGCTCGGCGCTTTTTGCCGATCCGAATGACGTTTTACCCGCGGCCTCGGCGGCGGCGTACTGAGAATGCTGCGTCCAGTAGCCGACGTTCGGATCGGCGGAGAAGATCTTCTGCCACGATGCGGTCAGCGTGACGGCCAGGTCCCACAGCAACGGTGCACCCGGAATCCACGCCCACGCGAGATGTCCCTTTTTGACGACGATCACCGTGACGACGGTCAATGCGATCGCGGCCAACAGTTGGTTGGCGATACCGAAAAGCGGAAACAGGGTGTTGATTCCGCCCAGCGGGTCGGTGACACCCATCAGCAGGATGCCACCCCACGAGGCGGCTACGACCAGGCTGCAGATCCAGACGCCAGGGCGCCAACTCGGGTTGCGCAGCTTGTGCAACGGGCCGCCGAGATTGCCCAACCCATCGGAGAGCATGAAACGTGCCACCCGGGTGCCGGCGTCGACGGCGGTCAAGATGAAGAGTGCCTCGAACATGATCGCGAAGTGATACCAGAACGATTTGAGACTTGATCCCCCCGAAATTCGTTGCAGCACTTCCGACATTCCGACCGCCAGGGTCGGTGCCCCACCTGTGCGCGACACGATCGACTTTTCGCCGACGCTCGCCGCGGCTTCGGTGAGGTCGGCCGCACTCGTCGGTGGCCCGGACAGGCCGAGATGGTTGAGGTAGTCGGCGGCGGTGGCCGCGGTGCCGCCGGTACGGGCGGTCGGCGCGTTGAGGGCGAAGTACAGGTGCTGATCCAGAATCGACGCGCTGATCAGTGCCATCATCGCGACGAACGATTCGGTCAGCATGCCTCCGTACCCGATCAGCCGCATCTGGCTTTCCTTCTCCAGCAGCTTCGGTGTGGTGCCTGAGGAGATCAGCGCATGAAATCCCGACAGCGCACCGCACGCGATGGTGATGAAGAGAAAAGGGAACAGCGACCCGGAAAACACCGGCCCGCCACCATGTCTGGCGAAGTCGGAGACCGCCGGCGCTTGGATCACCGGACGGGCGACACAGATGCCGATCGCCAGCAGCGCGATGGCGCCGACTTTCATGAACGTGGACAGGTAGTCGCGAGGTGCCAGCAGCAACCACACCGGCAGTACCGACGCGACGAAGCCGTAGCCGACGATCAGCCATGACACCGTCACCGGTGACAGATTCAACCACGAAGCGCCCCAACGCGATTCGCCGACGAAGTGTCCGGATGCCACCGCGATCATCAGCAGCACGAAGCCGATCAGGGAAACTTCGCCCACCCGCCCGGGGCGCAGGAATCGCAGGTACAAGCCCATGAAGACCGCGATCGGGATGGTCATCGCAATGGAGAACACGCCCCACGGGCTTTCGGCCAATCCGCGGACCACCACCAGCGCGAGCACCGCGATGATGATCACCATGATGAGGAACGCCCCGATCAGTGCGGCGGCGCCGCCCAGCATCCCCAGTTCGTCGCGGGCCATCTGACCGAGTGAGCGGCCGCGCCGCCGGGTCGATATCCACAGCACCAGGTAGTCCTGCACGGCGCCGGCGAACACCGCGCCGACGATGATCCAGATACTGCTCGGCAGGTAACCCATCTGGGTGGCCAGTACCGGCCCGACGAGCGGACCGGCACCGGCGATCGCGGCGAAATGATGGCCGAACAACACCCGGCGGTCGGTCGGAACGTAGTCGATGCCATCGTCGAAAACCTCTGCCGGAGTGGCATGGTCGTCGCGGGGGTGGACGATCTTCGCCTCGATCAGCCGGGCGTAGAACCGATATCCGAGCACATAGGTGCAGATCGCCGCGACAACGAACCACACGGCATTGACCGTCTCACCGCGAACAAACGCGATGATCGTCCAGGCCGCCGCGCCGAGGACGGCGATCAGACCGAAGAGAACTTTGTGCCGGCCACGTATCGGCGAGCTGTCGATGACGGCGACCGGCGGCAGGTCGGCGTCGTTGCGGACGTAGCTCAGATGTTCGCTGTCGGTGCCGGCGGTGGGCTGCGGTGGTGCTACCACTGCGACTCCTGTCGTGACGACGCACCGAAATGGGCCGCTGGCAGCTTAACCCGCGTACATGGCGCGCACCGTCTCGATGGTGTCGGCTTCACCGGGTCCTTTGTCCTCGCGGTAACGCAGCACGCGGGCGAACCTCAGTGCCAGCCCGCCGGGGTAGCGTGACGATGCCTGAAGACCGTCGAACGCGATCTCGACCACCTGCTCCGGCCGCACCCGAACCACGTAACCCTCGGTGCCGCCGACGGCCAGCTCACTGAATCGGGTGGTCTGCCACTCCAGCATCGCATCGGTCATACCTTTGAACGTCTTGCCCAACATCACGTAGCCGCCGGTGGCCGGGTCGCGGGCGCCGAGATGAATGTTGGACAACTTGCCCTGCCGGCGACCCGATCCCCACTCCACCGCCAGTACCACCAGATCCAGGGTGTGGACCGGTTTGACCTTGAGCCAGCCGGCCCCGCGGCGGCCCGCCTCGTAGGGCGCGGTCAGCGATTTGGCCATCACGCCTTCGTGTCCGGCGGCCAGCGTCGTCTTCAGGAAATCCTCTGCGGCAACAAGATCCGCCGTCACCAGCCGATCGACCCGGTGCTGTTGTGGCGCAATCTCATCGAGCGCCGCGATCCGCTCCCCGGCCGGCGCGTCGAGCAGGTCGACGCCGTCGCGATGCAGGATGTCGAAGAAGAACACCGAGAGCGACTGCGCGGCCCGGGCGGCGGTGACGTCGACGGAGCGGCCGAAGCGCGAGGCGGTCACCTGGAAGGGCTGCGGTCGGCCGTCGGGGCGCAACGCGATCGCCTCGCCGTCGGCGATGAGGTCGCGCACCGGCAGCGCCAGCGTCGCCTCGACGACCTCGGGCAGTCGAGCCGTGACGTTCTCTGGGGTTCCGCAACCCGTCGCGTGGTGTTGTGCCCGACACGCGGCGTATGTGCTCCGCCACAGTTCTTTTGGGGTGTTAGCTCTGTAGTACTTGTAGTGATCGCGAGGGCGGAGAGCGGGTTTGCGAGCATTTATGGTTCGGATGCCGTCGGGCGGTTGTTATTGGACCGTCATCAATGAAGATCTTGAGCTGGAGCCGGTCGCGGACCGTTACTTGAGGGAGCTTCGGTTCGGCCGGGACCGGGCGGAATCCACATCCAAAGCTTACGCCGAGAGCATTGCCCTATTCCTACGATGGTGCGCCCGAACTGGGCGTGAATGGCGCACGGCAGCCGGTGACCTCGGTTTGTTCATTACGTGGTTGAAGTATCAACCGGCACACGGGAATCGAGTGATTGCGGGTCCGGGCGCCGAGCCGGTCAGGACTACCGGTCGTGTCAACAAGATCCTGACGGCGACGCGGGGCTTTCTGTCGTTTGCGGTGATAGCCAAGGAGGCACCGGGCTGGGTAATTGAGCAGCTCTACGAGATCGCTGACACTCGTGATCTTCCGGTCGAAGCTCAAGGTGAGGTGTCCGAATTGAGGTATCGATTGCGGGCGCGGCACAGTCTGCGTGAGCCACAGACCGCCGTCGACCGAGCCAGCGACGCGGAAGTCGTCGTGTTGCTGCAGGCCTGCAGGTCTGCGCGGGATCGGTTGATTGTCTTGCTGCTGACGCGAGTTGGTTTGCGGCGGGGCGAGGCGGTTGGGCTGCGTCGCGCTGATATGCATCTTCTGCCGGACAACCGAGTGCACGACTGCTCGATCACCGGTGCGCATCTTCATGTGGTGCGCCGGGCCAATCCCAACGGAGCTTGGGCCAAGTCGCGAAACCCTCGCGCCGTGCCGCTGGACTTCTTGGTGGTGCGGGCGACGGATCTTTACTTGCTGGAGCGAGACCACCTATCTGAAGCGGCGGATTGCGACTTTTTACTGGTGAACCTTTTCCGGCAGCCGTTGGGAGCGCCAATGAAGCCTGGGGCGATCAACGAACTCTTCAAATCGCTTTCTGTGCGAGCTGGTTTGAAGCGGGCGATTTCCCCGCACCAGTGCCGCCACGGCTTCGCCAGCAACCTCGCCGATTCCGGGGCGCTGCTTGATGAGATCCAGGGACTTCTCGGGCATGCGAATCCAGCCTCATCCCAGCGGTATCTGCACCCGTCGGCCGACCGGTTACGGGGCGCGGTTGAACGTGTACCTTCTCCTCGCGAGTGGGCCGAGGAAATGCGATGACGGTCGCGGACGGGCTGTTTGTTCATACCAAGGAAGCCCCAGATCACGTCACGGCAGAACTGTGGAATGCTATCGACCCAGAATTTTTGGAGCTGCTCGGTTGGTCCGCGGAGCGGGTAAGTCCCCTGGCGTGGTGGGGTTTCGGGGTCGGGGACTGGCCAGGCGAGAGTGCCGGGTGTGTCGTTGACGCTGTTGGGGTGGGCCATCGCGTAGTGGTCAGTGAGTTACCTACCAAA
>NZ_PKEK01000054.1 GCF_002863225.1 Mycobacterium sp.
TCAGGCGCTGGAGCAGTTGGTGTTGTCGTATCGGGCGATGGCGAGCACGCACGAGAACAACACCACCTCGATGCTGGCCCGCGACTCGGCCGAAGGCGCCAAGTGGGGCGGCTAACCACCGCTCGACGAACCGAGTTTGGTTGGTCCGCAACGTAAATGACCAACGAGCCCAACGCCGTCGAGCTGACCGTCGACCAGGCGTGGTGCATCGCTGAAACCGTGGGAGCGGGAACGTTTCCGTGGGTACTGGCGATCACCACGCCATACACTGATGCCTCCGAGCGGGCTGCGTTTCTCGCTGCCCGGACCGACGAACTGGCCCAGATGGGCATGGTGTCGGCCGATGGTGCCATCAACCGGGCGGTAGCCGATTGGATTCGGGTGGTGTGCTTTCCGGAGCGGTGGCTGGACCTGCGTTACGTGGGTTCCGCCGCTGCCTCTGGGGGCGACGATCTGCTGCGCGGCATCATCGCCCGGCGCGGCGGCAAAACTGTTGTGGCACTGCGTAACGCGCAGCTTGTGACGTTCACCGCGATGGATATCCACGACGCTCGGGCACTGGTCCCGATCCTCGGGGTCGGGCTGGCGCAGCGTCAGCCGGCGCGGTTCGACGAATTCTGCCTGCCGGCGCAGGTCGGCGCGCGAGCGGACGAGCGGCTGCGCAATGGCGCGCCACTCGCCGAAATCCTTGACTATCTGGGCATTCCGCCGTCGGCGCGGGCCGTGGTCGAATCGGTGTTCACCGGGCCGCGAAGCTACGTAGAGATCGTGGCGGGCTGTCACCACGACGGGCGGCATACCAGCACCGAAGTGGGCATGAGCATCGTCGACACCGAAGAGGGCAGAGTTCTGGTCAGCCCGTCTCGTGCGTTCGACGGGGAGTGGATCTCCACGTTCAGCCCCGGGACCGCGTTCGCCGTCGCCGTCGCCGTCGAACAACTCACCGGCCAACTGCCCGACGGCCACTGGTTCGAGGGCAACCGGCTCTCCCGAGACTTCAGCGGCTCGAACCCACAAACTGTCTGACCCCTTCCCAAAAACGTTCGTTCACCAAGAGAAAGAGAAGCAATGTCCCGCGAAATCTCGAGGAGTCGGTGATGTCCAGCGCTGTCATACCTATCGTGCGGGTCGCCATCCTGGCGGACAGCCGGCTGACCGAAATCGCCCTGCCCGCGGACCTGCCGCTGCGCGAAATCCTGCCTGCCGTGGAACGTCTGGTCGTTCCGGCCGTCGCCGACGACGCAGCGGCCGACGCCGTGACCGAACCGACGACCCCCGCGCGGCTCAGCCTGGCGCCGATCGGCGGCGCACCCTTCAGTCTCGACGCCAGCCTGGGAACGGTGGGCGTGGTCGACGGTGACTTACTTGCGCTGCAACCGGTTCCGGTCGGCCCGGCCGCGCCCGGCATCGTCGAAGACATCGCCGACGCCGCCGTCATATTCTCCACCTCGCGGCTCAAGCCGTGGGGCACGGCGCACATCCAGCGCGGCGCAATCGCCGGCGTGGTCGGATTGATCGCGGCGGCAACCGGTCTCGGAGTCGTCCACCGGATTGCCACCGGCTCGCTGGTCGGGTTGTTGGTGGTCGCGGCGATCGCCCTGCTGACCGTGGTGGCCGGCCTGGTGACCCGATCGGCGGGCGCCGGCACGGCATTGTCGGCCGCCGCCCTGGTGCCCCTGGCTGCGGTTCTGGCACTGGCGGTACCGGGCCATTTCGGCGCTCCGCAGGTGACGCTGGCCGCCGCCGGGGTGACCGCGTGGTCGCTGGTCAGCTTGATCCTGCGCGAAAACCACGGCGCCATTTCCTTTTTCACGGCAACCTCCGTGCTGGGGGTTGGTGTGTTGCTGGCTTCCGGCGTCAGTTCGCTGTGGCATCTGCCGCTGGTGACGCTCGGCGCGGTTCTGTTGGTCGTCGCGCTCCTGGTGACCGTCGAGGCTCCGCAACTGTCCGCGCTGTGGGCGCGATTCCCGCTGCCGGTCATCCCCGCCCCGGGCGACCCGACGCCGTCGGCCCCGTCGGCGCGGGTGCTCGCGGACCTGCCGCGACGGGTCCGGATCAGCGACGCGCACCAGACCGGTTTCATCGCCGGTGCCGTGCTGCTCAGCGTGATCGGATCGCTGGCCATCGCGTGGCGGCCGGAAACCCTGTCCCCGTGGGCTTGGTACGTCGTCGCCGCCACCGCGGTCGCGGCTGCGCTGCGGGCGCGGGTCTGGGATTCCGCCGCCATCAAGGCCTGGCTGCTCGCTCAGCCGCACCTGGTCGCCGTGTCGCTGGTGGTGCTCTATACCGCGACGGCGCACTACGTGATCGCCCTGGTGGTCGCGGTGGTTCTCGCCGCGCTGGTGTCGGCGTGGGTCGTCGTCGCATTGAGCCCGGCAATCGCCGCGCCCGACACCTACTCGCTGCCGTTGCGCCGTTTGGTGGGATTCTTCGCGTCGGGAGTCGACGCGTCGCTGATCCCGGTGATCGCGTACCTGGTCGGACTGTTCGCGTGGGTGCTTGATCGATGAGCTCTGCCCGCGCTCGGCGATTCGGTTGTCTCGCAGCGGCTTTGATTGCCACGCTGTGGGCCTGCCCACCTGCGCTGGCGATCGACCGCCCACAGGTCGATCCCGGTGCGACACCACCACCGGGTGCGCCCGGTCCGGTGGCGCCGATGGAGCGAAACGTCGAGTGCAGCGCGACCGGTCTCATCTCGGGTACCGATCTCAAGGCGGTGCCGCCGAGCCAGCAGATCCTGGATCCGTCTGCGGCGTGGCAGTCCTCCCGCGGGGACGGGCAACTGGTCGCGGTGCTCGACACCGGGGTGCGCCCGGGGCCGCGGTTGCCCGGCGTGCAGCCCGGTGGTGACTACGTCGAATCCACCGACGGCCTCACCGATTGCGACGGGCGTGGGACAGCGGTCGCGGGCCTGATCGCCGGCCAGCCGGGCGATGACGGCTTTGCCGGGATCGCTCCGGGTGCGCGGCTGGTGTCGTTGCGGGTGACCTCCCCGAAGTTCTCGACTCGAGGCGCGGGCGGCGACCCGGCGCTCGGACGCGCAATCGTCGACGTGACGGCGCTCGGCCGCGCGATCGTGCATGCCGCCGACCTCGGTGCGCGGGTGATCACCGTCTCCGGGATCACCTGCCTGCCCGCCGACCGCAACGTCGACCAGGGCGCGCTCGGCGCCGCGATCCGGTACGCGGCCGTCGATAAGGACGCTGTCATCGTGGCCGCGGCAGGCAACATCGGTGCCGCCGGCGCGGCCAGCGGCTCGTCGTGCGACTCGAACCCGCTGACCGACCTCGGCCGTCCTGACGATCCGCGCAATTGGGCTGGGGTGACGTCGGTTTCGGTGCCGTCCTGGTGGCAGCCGTACGTGCTGTCGGTCGGATCCCTCACTCCCGACGACCAGCCGTCGAAGTTCACCATGGCCGGTCCGTGGGTCGGTGTCGCGGCGCCCGGCGAGAGCATCGTGTCGGTGAGCAACCGCGACGACGGCGGGCTGGCCAACGGCCTGCCGAATGAACATCAACAACTCGTGCCGCTGGCCGGTACCAGCTACGCCGCCGGATATGTAGCCGGTGTCGCGGCCCTGGTGCGCAGCAAGTACCCGGAATTGAAGTCCGCGCAAGTGATCCAGCGCATCACCGCCTCGGCGCACAACGGCGCACGCGCACCGTCGAACGTGGTCGGTGCCGGCGCGGTGGATCCGGTGGCGGCCCTGACCTGGGAGCTGCCGGCGACTGTCAACGGTGACAAATCGCCGGAGAAACACGTTGCGGCACCGCCAGAACCCGCGCCGAAGAGCCCGTGGCCCCGGATCGTCGCATTCGGCGGAACGGCTGCTCTGCTACTGGCCGTCGTGGCTGCCGCCGCGATCGCCGCACGCCGACGAAAGGAACCATCACAGTGAGCGCGCATCCATCGACCTCGCCGCCCACTGGGCGAATCACGTTGGTGCTGTTGGCCGTTGCGGCCGCAGGCATCGCCTTTCCGTGGCACACGCCGCGTGAGCGCTGGGTGCTCGGCGTCGCCATCGCGGTGGTGATCGTGCTGCTGGCGCGCTGGAAGGGACTGCCGGTCACCACGATCCTGCGTCGCCGCCTGGCGATCCTGCGTCCCAGTCGCGGCGCCCGCCGGGTAGAGGAGTCAGGCACCGACGTCCGGACCACCGCGTTGCTGCGGGTCGCGCCGCCGCTGGGCGATGCCGACTCGCTGCCCCTGCCGTTGATCGCCGGCTACGCCGAGCGCTACGGCCTGCACGCCCACGCCATCCGCGTGACCAGTCGCGACAGCACGTCGGAGGTCGGCACGCGGGAACGTGAGACGTGGATCGGCGTAACCCTCTCTGCGGCAGACAATCTCGCGGCACTGCAAGCGCGGTCCCCGCAGATTCCGCTGCACGAGACGGCTGAGGTGGCGGCCCGCAGGCTCGCCGACCATTTGCGGGAGAGCGGTTGGACGGCGTCGATCGCGAACCCCGACGACGTTCCGTCGCCCTTCCTGCGCAACTCCCGCGAGACCTGGGCCGGCGTGAGCCAAGGTAGCTCGAACCACGTTGCCGCCTATGGCGTCAAGGTCGACACCGCGCTGCCCAACACGCTCGCGGCGATCTGGTCCTACCCGGTCCGTGAAGTCTGGACCGCAGCCGAGATCTCCGGCGCCGGAGCCGATCAGACCCTGGCCGTCGCGTGCGCGTTCCGCACCGACGCGGTCCCCGCCGCCAGCGGACCTCTGCCCGGGCTGATCTCCAAGTCGGGCGTCCAGCGTGCGGCGCTGACCGCGCTCGACCCGCTGTCGAGCGAACGTCTCGACGGCCATGTCGCGCTCCCCGAGGCACTGCTGCTGGAGCGGCTGCGCTGGGCGAGCACCGCGCAGCCACAGCAGGTCGTCGCCTAAGCGGTCAGGTCGAACAGCGCGGCGGCGTTGCCGTAGAAGGCGCCGCGCAGCCACGAATCGTCGACACCCGGAAGCCGGGTGAGCGATCGCATCGCGTCGGCGTAGCTGTAGGGAATGTTGGGGAAATCGCTGCCGAACAGGATGCGGTCACCGAGGTCACGCAGGCGGTGGCCCAGCGGCGACGGGAACGGCATGACCTCATCGACGAACGGTGTGAACGCCATTGTGGTGTCGAGCCGGACATCGGCAGAGTTTTCGCAGATGTCCATGAAATCCTCGTATTCCGGCATTCCCATGTGCGCCACGATCAGCCGTAGCCGCGGATAGCGTTGCAGCAGAGAGCGAATGGGTTCAGGACCGGTGTGCTCGCCTGGCGCCGGGCCGGAGCCGCAATGTATGACGACGGGTGTCCGGGCGTCTTCGATGGCTCCCCATACCGGGTCGAGCAGTGGATCGTTGGGCTCGTAACGCCCCACCTGGATGTGGGCCTTGAACACCCGCGCCCCGCGGTCGATCGCGGCGGCGACGTACTCTCCGGCATCGGGTTCGGGGTAAAACGTCGCGGTGGCAAGGCAATCCGGTGTCTCCTGGGAGAACTGCAGGGCCCATTGGTTGAGCCACGCCGCCATCTGCGGCTTGTGCGGATAGACCAGGGCGGTGAAGCCGCGCACGCCGAACTCTCGCAGCATGTGCACACGTTCGGATTCCGCGGTCCGATAGTTGATCGGCCACTCCCGACCCACCAGGGGGCCGGCGGAATCGAAGTACTGCCATACCTTGTCCATCACCGACTTCGGCATGAAGTGGGTGTGCACGTCGATCACGCCGGGCAAGCCCAGCGCCGACCAGAGCCGCCGCACCTCGGCAGCCTCGTCGTCGGCCATCGTCCATCCTCGCGTCGTCGGTCAAGCGGCGGGTAATACCGTCTGTCTATATCAGTCAGCGGGCGCCGTCGAACAGGAGGACCGGCATGTGGGATCCGGATGTGTACCTGAACTTTGCCGACGACCGCGCTCGTCCCTTCTACGACCTACTGTCGCGGGTGGGAGCCCGAGATCCCCGCCGGGTGGTCGATCTGGGCTGCGGCGCCGGGAATCTGACCGCGCAGCTCGCCCGGCGCTGGCCGGAAGCGACCGTGGAGGCGGTGGACAGCTCGCCTGAGATGGTGGCGGCGGCCCGGGAACGCGGCGTGAATGCCTCCGTCGCGGACCTGAGAACCTGGGCGCCGCAACCAGATACCGATGTGGTGCTGAGCAACGCCGCCTTGCAGTGGGTGCCCGAGCACCGAGAGTTGCTGGTCCGATGGGTCGGCCGGCTCGAAGCCGGCTCGTGGCTGGCAGTTCAGATGCCGGGCAACTTCGAATCGCCGTCGCATGCCGCGGTGCGCGCGGTGGCCCGGCGCCCGCCGTTCGCAGAGTTGCTGCGTGACATCCCGTTTCGGGTCGGCACCGCAGTCGATGCGCCGTCGCGTTACGCCGAAATGCTGCTCGAGACAAGGTGCACGGTCGACGCGTGGGAGACCACGTACATCCATCAGCTCACCGGCGAGCACCCGGTGCTGGACTGGATGAGCGGGACCGCCCTGGTGCCGGTGCGGGAACGGCTCAATGAGCAGCAATACCAACAGTTCCGCGACGAGCTGATACCGCTGCTGGCCGAGTCGTACCCGTCCCGGTCCGACGGCAGCACGTTCTTGCCGTTCCGCCGGGTGTTCGTGGTCGCGCAGGTGGGAGGCTGAGGCGTCGCTATTGCGGCAGTCCCAACCGTTGCGCGTCATCGCGGTAACGGTCCACCCACTCGTCGTTGTGCTCGGCTGCGCGAGGGGGAACCGCCGGGGACGGAGCCAGTCGCGGATCCTGGCCCAGCGCTTCGAGCACGGTCGCGACGACGGTGGTCACGTTGCCCCACAGCGCCGGGTAGGGCACATCGATCGGCTCGATACCCTCTTCGGCGAACCAAGCGCGCCAGCACTCGTTCTGCTCGCGCAGCATGCCGACGGCGTGAGCGATCGCGCCGGCGTGGTAGGTGGCTTGCGAGGTGTGTTCGACATGGGGCCGGCTACGCCACAACCGGGTCTGAACGGCACGCCAGAACGACACCGCCTGAGCCACCACGTCCGGTCGGTGGACATGGACAAAGATCGGCTCGCTGCCGATCACGTCGCTGATGGCCGTACGCAGGCAGTCCCCCGAGCGATCCGGCAACGACGATGCCCGCTGTTGCAGCAGCGGTGTCTGGTTCCACATCAGCTTGCCGCCCCAGATGCCGTTCGGGGTCCTGCCCGAACTGCGGATGTGTTCGCGCCAGGCGACCGACGAGGCGGTGTCCGGGGTCCCCGGGTCGACCGGATCGAGCAGCTGCAGGATCGTCTCGTCCTCGACGTCGGCGAACCATTGGCGCGGCTGCGGCGCCATCCCGGTGGTCGGCAGGTACTGGAAGAATTCTTGCGGCTCACCCGCCGTGCCGGTCGCCCGCAACGACTCGGCCAACAACGTGCTGCCGCAGCGCTGCGAGGCGAGTACGAGATAGGACGTCGGATGCGCAGGCACCGAGAGAGCCTAACCGCACACCCGATGGTCGTGACTACGGATCCGATCGACGAGTTTCATCGTCGATACCGCGGTCGGCCGCGATCCCGGATCGACTGCTGGGCACCCTGCGGTGAATCTGTAGGTAGATCTCGGTGTAGCGGGCGGCGATACGGCTGCCGGCGAAGTCCGACGGAATGACGTCGTTGGTCTGCTGGCGCCAATCATGAAGGCGCACAGCGAGATCAGCGGCTATCCGATCCGCGTCGCCGTCTCCTTCGGCGGCCAGCAGGTTGTTGATCTCGGTGGGATCCGAACGCAGGTCGTAGAGTTCACGTTCCGGTCGCGGTGCGGTGACCAGGGGAGCGACCGCGTGCCCGGACGGGCTTGCCTCGATGTCCCACGGCAGGTCCAACAACGGTCGACGCGCGTAGTTCTCGATGTAGCTGTAATCCTTGGTCCGAATGGCGCGGATCGGATCGAAGGAGTCGTGATAGGTCTTGGCGGTGTAGACGTGGTCGCGGACCGGCTCGGCATTCTCGGCGGCAAGTAGGGCCTGGGCATGTGACATGCCTTCGACGTCGGCCGGCACTGTGACTCCGAGGAGTTCGAGCAACGTCGGAAGCAGATCCACTCCGCTGAACAAGTCGTCGTAAGCCTTGTGCGGCAGATGCATTCGGGTAGGCGGACGGACAATCATCGCGATCCCGGTGCCCGCTTCATATAGCGTGGACTTCGCTCGCGGGAATGCGGCACCGTGATCGGTGAGGAACACCACCCAGGTGCTGTCATCCAGCCCGGTGGCGGCGAGGGTGTCCAGAATTCGGCCGACCGCGGCATCGGCGGTCGTGATCGATCCGTAAAAATCAGCCAGATCTTGGCGTACCTCAACGGTATTGGGTAGAAAGTCGGGCGGATCTACGACATCGGTGTCGGCGGGTTCGTAGCGATCATGCGGGTAGGGACGGTGGGTCTCGAAGAAGCCGGCCGTCAGCAGGAATGGCTGGCGGGCATCATGATTGCGCAGCCATCGTTCCGCCTGTTCGACGACGTATTCGCAGTACGAGTTCGACACGTCGAATTCGTCGAAACCCAGCCGCGACGGGTGGGACGTCTCATGCTGCATGCCGAAAAGTGCCGAGTACCAGCCGGATTCGGAGAGAATCTGTGGCAGCGTCCGAACCCCGGGGCGGTACTCCCAGCCGTGGTGCGCAAGTCCGACCAGTCCGTTGCTCTGCGGGTACCGGCCGGTGAACAGCGACCCGCGCGACGGTGAGCACAGCGGGGCGGTGGCGTGTGCCCGGGTGAACAGGATGCCCTCGCGGGCCAACTGGTCCAGCCGTGGGCTGTCGACATCGGCGTGACCGTAGACGCCGAGATAGCGACCCAGGTCGTGCCAGTGCACGAGCAGAACGTTGTCGCGCTGTCGCCGCGTTTCGTCGATAGGTACCTGTGTGCCGCCGATCGCCGCCACCTCCTGAGCTCTGCCGGGCTCCGTCGACGTTATCGGCTGTGGCGAACCGCGGAATGTGGCGGGCCGGTCAGACCGGGCCGTTCACCATTGGGGCGGTGGGCCGCCGGCACCGTACTGCGGGGGTGGAGGCGGCCCGGGCGGCCACTGTCGACCACTCGCGTATCCACCGTGTCCCGCGGTCAATTGCGGTGGCAGACCCAGCAGCACCCGGAAGGCCGGGATGAACATCAAGCCGCCGGCGACGGCGATCACCAGACCTGCAATCAGGTCGTAGGTAACTCGGCTCGTCGTCCCGAATCGGGCCTCGAGACCGATCGACACGATGAGCATGACGATGCCGCCGCCGAGGATCAGAAATTGTCCGATCGGCTTCCTGACGAAGAGCATGACCGCGCCGGCCGCCGCACCCAGGCACGCCGCGATGATCAGAAAGAGGCAGACCACCAGCGCCGTCGGCACGCCGGGAACCACGGTGTGGAGCTGGTGCCGGCACAGGTTGGCGTACTCACCGCCGAATCGGTTGCAGATGTCGGCGGCTCGGCTGACCGCGCTGTGCAGGTTGATCCACAAAGTCAGGGTGAGGATCGCGCCGAGCAGGCCCAGTAACCCGATCACCGCAAAACTGATCCAGCCGAATGTCTGCGAAGAGTTCGGCGCCGGCACCGGTGCGCCATACGGGCTCCACTGCGGCTGCCCGGGTCCGGGCGGCGGCTGTTGCCCGAAGCTGCCTCCGCCCGGCTGCCCTTGGTAGCCGGCCGCGGCGTGCTCCCAAGGTTCTTCTGGCGGGGGTCCCCAGTGCGGGGACGGGCCCGGCGGAGGTGGTTGCACCCCGGCATCGTAACCGCCGCCGGACCCGTGGCTCCCGGTGAGCATTCGCTAAGCCCCCGGCAGGATGATGCGGCGCCGGGCCCGGTATCCGGGTCGGACCGGATAGCCGCCATGCGCGGCCAGCGAGCGCAGCTGGCGCAGTGCGAAATCGCGGCCGCGGCCGGACTCCGGAATCACCACGCCGGCCCAGAGTCCCTCGGAGCCGGGTGTCTCCCAGGCTTCGCGAGCGCATCGCCAGCGCAGCGGGCAGGCGCGGCAGAGGGCCTTGGCCTCGTCGTCCGGGTTGGTGGTCCAGCGCTCCGGGTCGGTCGTGCAGACCGGGACGAATTCCTCGGACGGCGCGGTCAGCGTCATCACGGTGGCAGTCATTGCATTCCCCTTCAGTTGCGATGCGGGCGCACCGCGATTGCTACGACTCTAGGCGGCTTGGGGTAGCAGTGCAACGGTTAAAGCGAAGCACTGCTCTGGAACGGCTGTGGGATCGCTGCCGAAAGCTGGAAAGACCGCACTGACGTGCATCAACGCAAGTCTAAAATGTTATGGTGAGTCCGCTAAGGACTCGGTAAGGCCGCCGAAATCGGCCTGAAGAGCATCAATTCAGAGTTCAAATCGAAGCACCACCCGGCGCATGCCGCGCCTCGTGCCTCGACAAAGACGTAGCATCTACCCGAGATCGAGGGAGCACGATGACAGCCGGCTCGAGCGCGTTCGCGCCTGTACCCGCACTGGTCGTTCGGGTCGGCTCTCACACGCACCCGCTCAGCGCGACCGACGGCGTTGCCGTCATCGGCCGAGATCCGTCGGCGACCATTCGCATCAACGACGACCGGATCTCCCGGTCCCACGTCCGTCTCGAACCGCGTCACGACGGCTGGCAGGCGATCGACACCAGCACCAACGGGGTGTTCGTCGACGGCGTGCGACGTAACTCGATCCTGATCACCGGGCCCATCACCGTGCACCTCGGCGACGCCGACGGAATTCCGGTGACGCTGGTGCCGGGCGGTCCGCGCGACGAGACGGTGGTGACCGCGGTTGCGCCCGATGCCGACGACGAGGACGACAACTGGGACGAGCTCTCCGAGACCGATCCCGATGTGGCGCGGGCCGGCCGGGCGGTCGCCGCACGCCGGCGGGAATTGGACATCACCCAGCGCAGCCTGGCCCGCGACAAAGTGATCAATGCCGGCACCCTGATCGCGTTCGAGAAGGGACGCAGCTGGCCCCGGCGCGGGACGCTGGCCAAGCTGGAGGAGGTGCTGAACTGGCCGAGCGGGACCATCACCCGGATCCGCAACGGCAGTCCCGTCGCCCAGGGCGGTGAGGTCACCGAGGTGATCACCGAGACTGTTCACGCGCCGCTGATGGCCGAGGCGGTCGAATTGGCCATGCACAGCATCGGTGCCGCGGTCGACGCGCTACCTGACCCCGCGGCAGCGGATTTCACCCAGCGCGCCACACCGATCCTGGCCGACTTGCGCAAGCTGGAGACGGTGGCGGCCAACGCGGCGCGCAACGCGCGCGGTACTCCGGCAGTGGTGTTGGCGCTCAGCGCGGTTCGGCGGCGTTACAACGAGCTGATGTTGCGGGCGGCGAGGTCGCCGTCGGCCACCCTCGGGCAGCGGCTCTACGGCGCGCGGCAGCGTGCCGAACTGAGTCTCGACGAGGCCGCCAACGCCGCCGGTGTGTCACCCGAAGCCCTGCTCGATGCCGAGGCCGAGCGCTCGGTGCCACCTGATGTGGCAGCGGCGCTGACGACGCTCATCGCACAACTGGCGATCAGCTGACGGGGTCAGGGCGCGGGTTGCGCCGGGTGGCTCCAGCCGTTCTCCGACAGGAATTCCGGCAGCGGACGTCCCAGCGCCCACCCGTCCAGTTCCAGTGACGGCCGGTCGGGGAAGTCAGGCACCGGACCCAGGCACAAGATGGCGACCGGTTCGGCGTCGTCAGGCATCGAGAGCAGCGACGCGAGCTTCGGCGGATCGAACAGCGAGACCCATCCCATCCCGAGGCCTTCGGATCGCGCTGCCAGCCAGAGGTTTTGGATGGCACAGGACACCGAGGCGAGATCCATCTGCGGCATGGTTCGACGGCCGAACACGTAGCTGTCCCGGCCGTCGGAGAGCGCGACCACCAGCAGCTCGGCGCAATCGAGGATGCCCTCGACTTTGAGTGCGAGGAATTCCTGGGCGCGCTGGCCCAGCGCGTGCGCGGTCTGCTGGCGTTCTTCATCGACCAAGGCATGGATTTCACGCCGCAGTCGGTCGTCGGTGATCCTGATGAACCGCCAGGGCTGCATCAGGCCGACGTTCGGGGCGGCGTGGGCCGCCTGCAGCAGACGGACCAACACGTCGTCGGGGACGGAGCTGCCGGGGACGAACCGCCGCATGTCGCGGCGCTCGGCGATCACGCGGTAGATGGCTTGGCGCTCCGGCGTGCTGAATGCGTGATCGTCCACCCGTTCATCGTAGGAACAGCGAGGTGCCCACGGCTTCCAGCCACGTCCACTCGCCTCGCGCTTCGTCGGCGTCCAGACTTGCCGGAGGACCCGACGAAGGATCAACTCATGAAATTCCCCGATTCACTGGCCGACTTGCCTATCGACAGCACTCGATCTCGCGTCTACGGCGCGCCGTATCAGACCCCGGATGGCGCCACGGTGATCCCCGTGTTCAAAGCGCGCGCCGACTCGGCGACCCCTATCGGGGTGTTCGTCATCCACCGCGGCGTGCCTCGGTGGTCCGCGGCAATCAACGGCGATCGGGTAGCGCTGATCGGGGTCATCACCGGGCTGATCGCGGCGGTCCTGGGCAGCTTGGCGGTGCTGCGCCGTCCGCCGTGGCCCGACCTGTCGGCGGCCTCGACGCCTTACGGCCGGTAGGTGACGCCGACCGCACGGAGCACATATTCCGGCGGCATCTGGAAGACCAGCGCGCGCCGGGGAAGCCTGGCGAGTACCTCGTCGGGAATCTCGAGTTTGTAGTGCAGCGACAGGTGCCCGTTGAACGTCTCGTCCACGTCGTCGACATCGGCGTCGACCTGCAGGCCGGTGGCTGAAATCTCGGCGGTCGCCACGCCGAATTCGGTTGAGTCCCAACGTACGTCGACGGTCGGACCCGCCAGTTTGGGTAACGACGACAGGGTGGCCAGCACGCGCTGTGAGGTGAAGGCGATGGAGCCGACGTAACTGGCGAGGCTGTGCGACGAACGCAGGCCGGGAATCGCGCCGCTGAACCGGCGGGTGACGGGGACGAAGTCGGCGAGGAAGATCAGCCCCTCGGCCTCGACTTGCTCGCGCACATCGGCCGGCAGCTTGCCGATGCCGAAGAGCTTGCGGACGAAGACCGGCATGACTCCAGTATGACCGCGACCGGTTCCGGGTGGTGTCGTCGCTGGGGTGATCTGGCCGCGAATCGGAAGCCGAAAGTTGTCGGACCCGGGTGCGAATATGAGGTCATGTCCGTGACCATGTCGCCTGTTGCGGCGGTCAGCCCCGCTGAGCGTCTCGATGTGTTGTTCGAGGAGTTGGCGGAGCTGGCCGGGCAGCGCAACGCGGTGGATGGGCGGATCGTGGAGGTCGTCGCCGAGTTGGATCGCGATGAGTTGTGCGGTGCTACCGGTGCGCGGTCGGTGGCGGCGTTGGTGGCCTGGAAGCTGGGCTCGACATCGGCAAACGCGGCCACGATCAGCACTGTGGCGCGGCGGCTCGAGGAGTTTCCCCGGTGTGCGGCCGGTCTGCGGGAGGGGCGGCTGTCGTTGGATCAGGTGGGCGTGATCGCCGCGCACGCGGGCGAGGGGTCAGATGGGCATTACGCCGAGCTGGCCCAGGTCGCGACGGTTCATCAGCTGCGCACCGCGGTGAAGTTGGAACCGCAACCCGAATCCGATTCCGCTCGGCCAGAACTCGAGCGCTCGATCAGCAAGACCTCGCGTGAGCAGTCCACGTGTTGGCGGATCACGCTTCCGCACGATGAGGCGGCGACGTTCGACGCGGCGCTGGGCGTCGCATCGTGAGGCGTTGATGGCCGAGTGGAAGCAGGATCGTGGCAGCGGCGAGGGCGTCGAGCACCTCACGCCGCCGCTGCCGAGCACGGTGGAGGCGTTTATGCGTCTGGTCGAGGCCGGCTGGGACGCCGAGGCAGCTCGCCGGC
>NZ_PKEK01000030.1 GCF_002863225.1 Mycobacterium sp.
CAGCCCAATCCTCCACTGACAACAACTCCCTTCTCCTCTCGGCTCATAAGCCGAGACTCAGACGAAGGGGGTCAAAATTCAGGCGTCGACACGGGGTCAGTTTTCAGGCGACGCCGACACGGCTGTCCCTACCCGAGGCATAACTGGTTCAAGCTGTTTGGTGTCCTACCTGCAGGGCACAATCGGCCCCATGTGCACGACGACGATCGCCGGCGGATCCGGTACAGGTAAGGCGCACTGGGGCAACGGCGAAATCGGTACCGCAGGAGCCCGATCGAGAGTCGCCAATCACCGTCACGGCTTTCAAGGAACCCACTAGTGGCTGGCATGTCAGAGGCTGGCTCACCCTCCGCCCTGTTGGAGCCATCACCGTTGCATTTGTTCGAATGCCGCGAAACGCAACCGATTCCGTGGACCAGATTCTCTGCGACCATCGCCGGTCAGATCTTCGAGACGACCGCTGTCTTTGATAGCTATTGGCATTTCGCGGCTCGACGCCACGCCGTATACGAGGCTCGAGTAGCGGGTCAACACGGCCCATGGACCAGCGACGCGGTGCTGAGCCGGTACCGCTTCACCAACTGCTATCGCGCTGCGGATCGCGTCAGCCAGTTTCTGATTCGCGACGTCATCTACCGGGGGCGTCAGGAGCCGGCCGAAGTGGTCTTCCGAATCCTGCTGTTCAAATTATTCAACAAGATCGACACCTGGAAGCTGCTCACCGCGGAGTTGGGGGAGCCCGCCCTGGCCGACTTCGATGTGGACCGTGTCGGTGAGGTGCTTGATGAAGCTTTCGCGCGAGGGCACTCGCTGTACTCAGCCGCCTATGTCATGCCGTCCCCGGCGTTCGGTCAGAGGCGCAAACACAACAACCACCTCCGATTGCTGGCTCACATGATCGACACCGACGTCGCCGGCGCTCTCGCAGCGACCGAGACCATGCGCGAAGCGTTCGAAAAACTGCGTCGTTATCCAGGTCTGGGAGATTTCCTGGCTTTCCAGTTTCTCATCGACATCAACTATTCGACGGCCCTGAACTTCGACGAGATGGAGTTCGTGGTCGCAGGGCCCGGGGCGCGCGACGGCATCCGCAAGTGCTTCGGCCCACGCAGCGCCGGCTACGAGCGTCAGATCATTGAATACATGGCGGCGAGCCAGCACGACCACTTTCGCAGACTCGGCCTTCCGTTCTCTGGCCTCTTCGGTCGCCCGCTGCATTTGGTCGACTGCCAAAACCTGTTCTGCGAAGTAGATAAATACGCACGCCGCGTGCACCCCGACATCGCCGGCGTCAGCGGCCGCACCCGGATCAAACAACGATTCCGAGCGCTGCCGGCCGCGATGCCGGCATGGTTCCCGCCCAAGTGGGGACTCAATACCGGTGCGCGTGGCGAGCTGCGGACCGCAATGCCCGCGGACTGAGGCTCGGCGAACTCTCAGCGCCGATGCACGGCACCTCTGCCAAGCTGAGAACTTGCTTGCCTCAGCGTCAGATCGGCGACCAGTGATGCCGAGCGCCGCACGCAGATTGAGAGAATCATCGAGCGCCTCACCGCACGAACCGGTCGACCGAAAGCGGCGGTAGGACCCGAAGTGCGCCGCGCAGCGCGCGAGACACTGGCTATCGATGCCGGCGCTGCGATCGAACCACCGAATGCGATCACCTAGTCGGCAGGCGCAGAGCACATCTGGCGTCTCTGAAAGGCCTGGCCGTTACCTCGGCATGGTGAACACCGTGGAAGTACCCCCTCGCCGGCGTTCAGCTGGGCCACCGTCGAGCACCGTCAGACAGCCGCAGTCATCGCCGAGGTGAAAGATCGCGGTCGACAGATTCGCTGCAGTGCCCGGTCCAAACGCGTCATCCAATAGACGGCAGAACGCATTCCTGCCGAGCGGGTCATCAGGTGGATAAGTTGCGGCCGTTGGTGATTCGAGACCTACCACAATACTGGAGCCAGCCGATCTGGCGACCCGTGTCCAACGTTCAAGTTGCCGAGAGTCCACCAGATCACGCTGCGTTGGCCCTACGAACACGACCGTAGACGCGATTCGGTGACCGGCCTGGCGCGCTTTGTCGACGTCGGCGCAGTTCAGCGCGCGCAGTAGCCGTTGCCGCTCGAGGAGGTGCTCGTCGACCACCTCGCTGAAAAGGTCACTGTCGCAACAAGTATGAGGGGAATCGCCTGCACACAGACCGCTGACGGCGCTGATAAACTCGACATCGCCTGGCTGTTGGCTGGCAGCGAGACATGCACCGAGGTAACGCATCATGTCGTACGTGTTGTCGGTGGTCGCACCGACAACCGTGCAGTGCGGGCCTGCCCCGCCAGCGCTCCCGCACTCCAAATTCACGGTGACCGCACTGCGATCTCGGCCCGCACCCAGCACGGCGGTCAGGGGGCGCCGATCCGAGCTCGTGCTCAGCCGCAGGGCACGCGTGTACGACGTTCCGGGGTGGGCGGCCTGATAGGCCCGGGCGGCTTTCTGCCGGGCGCGAAAAGGTTTGTTGCTCATAAGAACTCCCATTCAAAGGTTCACGTTCCGTCGGCGGCCCACATCTGCGCGGAATGTTTCTTTGGTTGGGTATTTCACGGAACCCGGAGGGACTTGTCCCGATCATTGATGACAGTCCGTGTGGGCGGTAACAGTCGGCTCGGGATTCACGCCGCCGTGAGCGGCGCTACCGATCAAATTAGCACGCACGACTGTCATGTGGTGCGAACGCGGCGAGAGGGGTGGTCAATCCTGTTGCAGGGGTGGTGAAGTTGAAGGTGCACACCGTTGCGTTGGGTTACCGCGGCGATGTAGGTACGCAGGCCCTAATGCGGAATTTTGGCGAGGATCGCGATCGCCAGGTCTACGCCCTGGTTGGAGATGCTGAGGCGGCACGCCCACACATCGGCGAGCACATTGTTGCGAACCTGCAGAGCGCGTTGGCAATCGCGCGTTTGGGATGCATCGCGCTCGCGCAGGTGTTGCGGCATGGAGAGGGCGTCTCCGGTGCTGTTGAGGTGCCCGAATTGCCAGTGCATGGGGCTGCTGTCGGGGTAGGTGACTGTGAATTCAGAATCCGCGCATTTCGACCACTGGCCTTTCTGGTCGAGCAGCGATCTTCGGGCGGCGTCTGCGGTCGGGAACTCGACCACGGCCTGAAGGACTTCGAATGCGATGGGTACTGGGCCTGGCTCATGGACGGCCTGAACGCGCGCGGCGGTCCAACCGGCGTCGCCGTAGACCGACACCTGCGCGGGTGCGAACGCTCCGACACAGCTCTTGTTGTCAATGACGGAGCTTTCGTCGATGAGTGTGTCGACGGACTTGAAGACGGTGAGTTCAGCGGCGCCCATGATCTGTGAGACTTCATCGGCTCGAGGTAGCAGGGCGTTGAGCACTTTGGGGGGCAGCGGGGCTGGCGGTACCGGGGTCGTCGAGGGCGGCGCGGAAACTGGCGGCGCTGCGTTAGGAGGGGTGCCGGCTCCGGTGTGGCGGTGATCGAGAGTGGCCACGCCGATCGTCGCCGCGGCAAGAACGGCTACGGTCACCGCGGCGATGGTGAACCGGCGCCGGCGGCGTCGCGGTGCTATTGAGATGAAAGCCGGATCGAATGGATGGGGGCCCTGAAGCTGCGGTCCAGCACTGGTGAATGGTGGTGGCCACGGGACACCCGGGCCGGAGCCGTGCGGGTGTGACAGGGTGTCAGCCGGCGGCGGTCGCCAGGGCGCGGTAGTCGTCATGAGCCCGCTGTTGTGCAGGGAGGCTGCTGCGGCCTCGGCCAGTTCACGCGCCGTGCTGAACCGCTTGTCAGGATCTTTGGCCATCGCGGTCGCGATCACCGAATCCAGCGCGGGTGGCAGGTCAACGACGAAGTCGGTGACACGAGGCGGGGGGGCTTGCAGATGGGCCATCATCACCGCCGGCATTCCGTCTGCGGCCGAGTAGGGGGTCATGCCGGTCAGCAAGCGAAACAGAGTGCAGCCCAACGAATATATGTCCGCGCGGCCGTCGATCTGTCCTGAGTACACTTCGGGCGCGGCGTACGCGATGGTTGCGACCAGCGACCCGGTTGCGGTCAAGCCGGCGTCGTCGAATGCGCGGGCGATGCCGAAGTCGCCCAACAGGACTCGCTCATCGGTTCCGATGGGGCCTTTCAATAGGAAGTTGGCGGGCTTGACGTCACGATGGATCACTTGGTGGGAGTGGGCGTAGTCCAAAGCTCTTGCGACTTCGCTGGTGATATGGACAGCGCGCGTCGGGGTCATGGTGCCCGATTTTTGCGCCGCGTCGGCGTCTATGCCGTCGACGAATTGCATTGCGATCCAGAGCTGTCCGTCGTCCGTTTGACCGCGTCGGTAGATCGACACGATGTTGGGATGGTCGAGCGTGGACGCGACGGCAGCTTCACGGAGAAACCGTGTTTGGAATTCCTCGTTGTGTGACAGTTCAGCGCTGAGCACTTTCAAGGCGTCACGGCGGGGCAACTCCGGATTTGCGACCACATAGACCGTGCCCATTCCGCCCGCACCCAGGACACGTTCAATGCGGTATCCCGCGATCTCTGTTCCCGGATTCAGCATGGGCGCCGCCGGCGAGTCGAACGTCGCGGGCGGTGCTGGTCACAGACAGTCCGCCGCGCGCAGCTGGCACAAACCACGAGTCCTGCTTTCGTCATGGTGCCGCGGCGTCGGCGCGTGTGCATTGTGCTGATTCCTCTGTTTGACCGTTTAACACCGTATCGGTGTTTGTACGGCGGTGCCGGTGCGGATGGCGCGCGTTTCCCAGATCGCGTTTGTAGAATTTCGCTATTCGCCGGTCATCGCCACCAAGGAGACCGCTGTGGCCTCTCGATCGAAACCTCACTCACAGACTGCTCAGCGCACCAAACTGCTGGGTGTGCGTTTGATGCCTGGAGAACATGAGGCTTTCCAGGACCTTGCTTGCGGCGAGGATGCTGACATGTCGACATTGGCCTATGGGGCGTTGGCGGAGAAATGGCCGCACCTATTTTGCTACGGGCGTGAGGGTGCACGTTGAGCGTGCGCTCAGCCGGATGCGTCATAGCGTGTTCGCCCGCAGATTTCAGAGCTGGGCGGGTGAACAATCGCGCGGTGCGCGGTTGCGAAGCTAGGTAAACTTTGTTGCTGTGAGCACGCTCGACCAGGGTGGCGTACACGCGTATCTGGCGACGTTGGCCTCGAGTGCTTTGTCGGCGAGCCAGCGAAGGGTCGTGCACAACGCGGTCGTCAACAGCGCTTTGGAGGGGCCCCTGCTGAGCGTCGCGCCAGCCCACGACCTCATCGATTTCGTCGCCGGCAACATCAGCGCAGACGCTTACCACAAGCGCGTCCTTGCTCGAACCGGGATTGCTTGTGACGACTCGCCGCCCGAAAGATCCCGGTAGTGGCCGGGCGTAATCGAAAGACCGGCATCAAATCCAGCCAGGTGTCGTCGGCGGATCAGCACTGGTGGGAAACGCTCAACGCGCACGGGCACACCGCTATTGGTCGTCTCATCGATGACTTCGACATCATCGCCGATCAGCCGATCCCGTACGCCCACTTGCCATCACGAGCGCAGTCGGTCTACAAGACATCATTTCGGCGTTGGTCTGACCTCACCGATGAAACCATCGCCTCGCTGACCGCCAGACCACAAGGCGGCGCAAGCACGGTGCGCGCCATGCTGATCGCGGCCCGCGACGCGGTAGCTACGACCCGGGCGGCTGCAACCGCGCCGGCTCCAGACGCGACGAGCGCTGCAATGAGATTGCTTACAGCGCTGTCCCTTCAAGACCGAACACTGTTGGCCACGTGGGTTTGGCAACGTCCACCAGAGTCGCTGAACGAGGCGGCCATACGATTAGGCGTAAAGCCCTCCTGGATTTCTCGCCATCAACCCGCTATCCGTGCACGCTTTGACGAGCTGTGCGCCGACCCCGCGCACAGCACCGTCCTTGAATTCGCCGAGCGGCTAGGCCGGCGGCTGGGACCCCTCGGGCGTGAGCACAATTTCACCTCCGCACTGCACGAACTCGGCATCGACTCAAGTGGCGTGATCGCTGATATGTTCGTGTACCTCGCGGGACCGTACACACAACGCGGCTCGTGGTGGGAACGATCTGAAACTAACGGGCTCGCCCGAGCGGCGGCGCAAGTGGACTCTGCTTTCCTGCGGTCGCCGGTTCCGACGAACGCATCCTTGATCCGCGGCCTCAGCGACATGGGTATGCCGGCCGACACAGCCGTCGAATACCTCGGGGCACTGGGGGACTACCGACGATTCGGCGAGCGATGGGTCAAGTGGGGCAAGAAAATGACCGACAGGGCTGAGGCGGTCCTGCATCTCAGACTCAAGCACGCCCCCGCCACGACGAAGGCGATCGCCGCCGCGATTGGTGAGTCCGACAGGGTGCTGGCGTTAACGGACGCGCTGGCTGAAGATCCTCGGTTCGCGCGTGCGAGTCGACACTCCTGGGCGTTGAGGCAGTGGGGGCTGCCGGAGTACTCGGGGATCTTCACCGAGATCTCGACAAGAATTGAGCGCGCCGGCGGCGCCATCAATCTGGCCGAGCTCGTCGATTCCATCGTGTCAGCGGTCCCTGATGTCGCGGAATCCTCGGTCAAAACATACGCATCGAGGTCCGCGGCATTCGTGACCGAAGACGGGATGCTGCGCCACCGAAACGAATCCGACGGCGACGTCGTAGCGGCGCCGTTGAGGGTCGCACGAGGAGCGTTCGCTAACGGACCAAACCAGGTGCGCTTCGCGGTTGATGTCAACCGCGAGGTACTGCGCGGATCGGGGCTGAACATGCACCAGGCCGTCGCCTCGGCGCTGGGCGTCAGCCCTGGCGCGGAGCGCCGATTTACCGGAGTTTCTGACGTCGTGGTCAAGTGGCGGCTCTCCTCGGCCACCGGGCCCAGCATCGGGTCCTTGCGAGCTTTCGCCGCCGCCGTCGACGCCGTTGCCGGCGACACCCTGGTCCTGATATTCGAACTAGACACCCAGGAGATCGACGTCGCCCGCATTCCGGCTGGGGAACCGGCCCGGCTGCGGTTGCATGCGCTGCTCGGGTCGGCCCCCGATTGCAGCGCACGGGCGGCGTTAGCAGGCGCGCTGAATTGCGAACCCGGGGAGGTCGATGAAGTGCTGCGCCAGCGCGGCGACACACGGGAACTTGCGGCCCTGGACCACGACGAAGAATCCGCCACCAGTATCACCTTGTCCTGACCGAGAACTTAGGAGCAGTTCCTGGTGAGGAGCCATCAACACGGGGCGAGCGACGACAGTGAGTGAGAACGCAAGCCGCATCCCTCCGCGGCAACCACTGGTGGACATCGCGGCCCTGACGATTCTGCTGCAGGTGCCCGGTGACCCTGCGGCCACGCGAGCATTCACTGACGCTGAGCGCGACATCGCCCAGGCGTACGCGCTCGAGCGGAGCGGTACCTGCATCCCCTTGCCACTGCCATCGCCCAATGAGAGGCGCTCGCGGTAGCTGGACGTATCGAGGCGTCGGGTGTTAATAGACCCCCCACCCGGCACGGGTCGGGGTGGGGGGTCCGAATGATGCTCACTGAGAGCGGGTTTCGCGGCGGCTGCGTTGTCAGTGGGCGTGGCTAGCATGAGGTGTGTGGGGCTTGCCAGTGGGGCGGGCCCGGAAGCCCAAGTGAGGGGCCATGATGCAGGTTTACGTCGACGATCCGGAGTCGGTGGAAGTCGAGTTGTTGACCATTGATGAGGCGCACAGGGTCTTGGCTCGTTGTGAGGCTGAGTTGCCGCAGGCGTTCAATTCGGCGCACGCCTGGTGCTTGCAGGAGGAAATCGCCGCGCTGCTCGACCACATCACGATGCTTGAATCTGAGTTTGGGCAACGTGTTTTGGACGGTGAGGCTGCCGAGCACCGTTTCGACGTGTGGACCGATCGGGATCTAGGGGCGGACTGACGAGGGGCACCGGCTCGTCCAGTTGCCGGCACCACAGCTGACCCACCCGACACAGGGGCGGGTGGGTCAGATTCGTTGGTTGGCAGGGTTTTGGGGCTGGCAGCAATTCTTGTCGGTGCCGTTGTCTAATGTTGTTGGTGTCGGGCAGGCCGTTGGGGCTGGCCCAGGATTTCCCAGGAGGGGAAACGATAATGACCGACTTGGATACGACAGTGACAGTGATCGATGCCGCCTCGCGAGCGCATGTTCCTGTTCTCCTGTGGTCTGATCCTGGCACTGGAAAGTCCAGTGTCATAAAGGCTTTGGCTGCCTCGGACGGCGTTCCGGTGGAGACGGTGATCGGGTCGCAACGCGAACCAGTAGACATTGCTGGCTGGCCTGTTGTGGTCGACGGCGCGGTGCAGACGCTGGCGTTGCCGGATTGGGCGCAGACGCTGTTGGATGCGAAGGCGGGTTACCTTCTGCTGGATGAGATTTCGACCTGCTCGGCATCGGTTCAGGCGGCGATGCTGACAGTGGCGTTGGAGCGGATGGTCGGGCGTACAAAGCTGCCAGATGAGGTCCGAATCGTTGCTGCTGGCAATCCTCCGGACAGGAGTGCGGGTGGAGTCGATCTGACGCCGCCGATGGCGAACCGTTTCCTGCACGTCGATTTCGAGCCGACCACCGACGAATGGCTGACCGGTATGCGGTCCTCATTCGCCGCGCTGCCCGCCTCGCGAGCCGTGGCAGCCGATGAGTTGCGGCGCGCTGAGGAAGTGGGCGCTGTGTGCGCCTACATCGAAAGCCGACCCAACGAACTGCACCGCTACCCCGAAACCGATGATGCCGCAGGCAGGGCGTGGCCGTCACGGCGGTCTTGGGAGGCGTTATCGCGGGTGCTGGCGCATCTGCGCCGCGACGATATCGCCGCCGTGAGCGCTGCCGCGCTCGGGATGGTCGGGGATGGCGCGGGCAGCGAGTTCGTGGAATGGCGCGCCCACATGGACCTTCCACCTGTTGCGGACGTGATAGACGATCCCAGCATCATGGAGTGGGCCACGGCGCGGCCGGACCAGGTGTGGGCGGTGCTGTCCGGTGTGGTGGCCTGGGCATCGGGCAAGGGCACCAAAGACGCATGGACAACCGCATGGGGGCCGCTGGTCGCAGCGGCTACTCACGGTGCCCCCGACGTGGCCGGTGCGGCAGCTCGCGCTCTGAGCGTGGCCATGCCTGCTGGCGCGAAACCCCCTGCCTCTGCACGCAAGTTCAAAGACATGATGATCGCGGCGGGCCTCGACGTGGGGAGCGCAGCATGAGCGAGGTCAGGGCGCTCACCGCTGACGAGTGGCGGCGACTACGGCTGGCACGCATGGCCGCAGTCGAGGCCATGCCGTATTTCGCTCGCGCACTGTTCGCGCTGGTCCCTGTCGCGGAGCCAGGGTTGAACACCTTTGCGGTGGATAAGTTCTGGCGACTCTACGTCGATCCAGAAATGCTCGGCGGCGATGGCGGCTGGACGATCTCGCAGGCCGGTGTCGTCCTGTTGCATGAGGTCAGCCACGTTCTGCGTGAACACGGTGTACGCGCCGAAACGGTGGATTCCGTTGTGCACCATAAGCTGTGGAACTATGCGGCAGATGCCGAAATTAATGATGACCTGATCGCGGCAGGTCTGGCGCTGCCGGGAAGGCCGATCACACCTGCAAGGTTGGGCTGTGAGGATGGGCATGCTGCCGAGGTCTACTACCGGCATCTGGTCCCACCCGGTACTCCGCCGCCCGACAGCCAGGACGGCGACGGTTCCGGTGGCAGCGGGGATGATGACGACGGTGAGGACGAAGGGTACGGGTGTGGGTCGGGTGCCGGGGATGATCCGGTGCCGGGAGAACTGCCCGCTGCAGCAGACCTGGGCAGCGGCACCGGAATATCCTCTGCGGCAGCTGATCTGGTTCGGATCGCGGTCGCCCGAGCGGTGCAGCAGGAAATCCAGCATGGCGGGGCCGGTCGAGGAACGATGCCTGCGGGCCTGGTCCGCTGGGCAGCGCACCAACTCACCCCGGCCGTCGTTCCGTGGCCCAAGGTGCTGCGCGCTGCGGTGCGCCGCGCCGTCGAGGACCAGCAGGGACAGGTCCACCATTCCTGGCGGCGTCCCAACCGCCGCGCCCCCAAAGGTGTGCTGTTGCCGACGCTGCGGGCACCCAAGATCGCCGTCGACCTGATTTTCGACACGTCAGCCTCGGTGGGTGACGCCGATCTGGCTGCGGCGTACTCAGAGACGCGCGCGGTGCTGCGACGTACCGGCGCTACGGTGCGGATGCTGTGCTGCGACGCGGCAGCCACCGAAGCGCGGCCGGTGCGGTCGTTGAGCGATGTGACGCTCGTCGGCGGCGGTGGTACCGATATGCGCGTCGGAATTGAGGCGGCGCTGGCCGCTCGCCCGAAGGCAAATGTCCTGGTGCTGTTCACCGATGGCGGCACGCCGTGGCCCGAGCGTCGGTTGCCGGTCCCGATGATTGTGGCGCTGATCGGTGCCCACGCCGTCGACACCGCCCCCGCGTGGGCCAAGACGGTGCGGGTCACCCCAGCAGGGCAGGTTGCGGCATGAGCGGGCGTTCAGCGGGTTTCGGGGCGTGGGCCGACACGGTGCTCGCCGGAACCGGCTGGACGGTGGATACGGTGCGCCAGGCAGCCGAGCGTGGCTGCGACGATCTTGCGACGGCGGCGCTGGCCGATGGATTCACCGCCGCCGCCAAAGGACTCGCCAGCGTCACCGAGGACCTGGACGGTGCCGGGTGAGCGCTGCGCTGTTCGACCTGGCCTTGCGGGTGGCTGCCCGCGACGCCGGGAGGCCGGTACCGCGGCTCCTGCACAACCCCGCCCCGGCGCGTGAAACAGCGGTCGCTGTTGTAGCGCGACGGACCGGGCAAGTCGTGCGGGTCCAAGCGGCGGGACCGGATGGACGTACCCACAGTGGAACCGGGCCGGACGGACTCGTCGCAATCATGCGGGCAGCGGCCAGCGGTGGCGGCGACCTGGCTGGCGGGCCGACCGCGCTGATTGACAGCCGCGCCACCCTGCGGGCGCTGGCGGGCCTGGCGTGCAGCTACGCCGATCCCACCCGCTGTGCTGGTATCGATGTGGCGGCGGGATCGGCCCTGGCAGGGTGGTGGGTGGAACGAGCTGCCCACCCCGGCACATCGGCGGTCACCGACGTGCTCGCTGTGTCACGGCAACGGTTCGTGCTCGGTGTCGCAGCGGGCAAGGACCATGCTGCGGCGTGGCGGGCCGCGCTGTCTGTGCCCAACAGCATTGCAGGGCTGCATATCTGGCGGCATGCGATCACCAGCGGACCGCTTCTGCCCGGGCTGGAATCGCTGGGCGAGGACGATGACTGGCACTTGGAGGCCGCGCAAGAGGCGGTCCAGGAGCACCGCAGTTGGGACCGGCCTGAGACGTTGCAGCTAGCGGCGGCGCGGCTGGCGAGCCGATGCGATGCCGCAGACCTCTATGACGCAGCACTGCTGGCCGACCCGCTATGGCGGGCACGCGGCGTCCACACCGGATTCGTCTGCCACGGCGAAATCGCCGCCGGGGCAGGCGCGGAAGGCAACCGAGTCACCATGCGCGCTGACCGCCTCGACACGCGTCTGAAAGTTGGTTCGTCGGTGACCGGGTGGCCGGGCGAGCCGACGACCGCGATGCCGGATACGGAGAACCGTTTGACTGGTGAGGTTTTCGCCACGGCGGTCGAGGACGGCGCGCTGGTCGTGACCATAGGGGGCCTTCGAAAATCAGGATATCGGCCCGCCGCAGGCGAAACGGTGACGGTGATTCCGGCACCCCCATCGGTGTCAGTCATCCGGTCTAGACGTACAGCGGTGGCACGGCTTTACCGCCGCCGATTCTCCTGGCTCTCGCAAGGCTCGACCCCGACTGCTGCGCGCCGCCCGGTGCCGCTGGCCGTGATGATCGCCGCCGCCGACGAACCCGACGAACCCGACACCTGAAATGCGTTCCCTGCCAGAACGATTCGCCCCGCCAAGCGGCGGCGGCGTGCCGGTCACCGCCTCGACCCCGGCAGCGTCGCCCCCGACGCTGCCGCCTGCCACTGCCGTCACCCAGAACTGGCCAGGCCGTGAACTGCTGAACTCACCGATGCTGGCCAGGGTCCTGCACTCGGCATGGGGCGGGGATCCAGCTATCGCGGTTCCCGCCTGCCCCGGTGCCGGAAAGACCCGCCTGGCAGCGCATCTCGCGTCGGCACTCGCAGAACGGGTGGGACTGAGAGTGGCCGTGGCCGCGCAGACCCGCGAGCAAGCCGCCGAGTTGGCAAGGCGCATCGCGGCGCTCAGCGACCGCGCATCGCTCATGGTGTCGGGTCCCGGTAAGAAGCCGGTCGTGGTCGACGGTGTTCGCACCGTGTCTGGCCGTCATGTTCGCTGGGAACAACAGACTGGCGGTGAAATCCTGATCGGCACCGCCGCCCGCTGGCTCTACGTCGACCCGGCGAAAGCGGGGGCCGACCTTCTGCTGGTCGATGAAGCCTGGCAGTGCACATACGCCGATCTTGGCGCCCTCGGTGCGCTGGCGCGCCAGGTGGTCTGTGTGGGTGATCCCGGTCAGGTCGCGCCGGTGGTGACCGGGTCGACCGAGCGGTGGGAGGGGCAGCCCAGCGGACCGCACCAGCCCGCCCCGGCTGCGCTGCGGGCACGCTATGGCGAGGCCGTCACTACCCACGAACTCACGAACTCCTGGCGACTCGGCCCGCAGACCTGCGCGCTGTTGTCGCAACACTTCTACCCGCAGATGCCGTTCACGTCGCGCCGCCCCGACGAGGCCGTGATCGGCCCCGATGGCACGGTGTTACCCGAAATCGTCGCTCTCTCAACGCCTGCCCGCAACGGGCCGACCGACCCGGTGCTGTTGACCGCCGTCGCTGAACGGGTTCGCGAACTGACGTGGCACAACTACCGGCGCGACGGCGTGTGTGAGCCGGTGACGGCCCGCGAGATAGCCGTCGTCGTGCCGCACGTCGCCCAAGCCGGTGCGCTCCGCGCACTGCTGGCCGACATGCCCGACGTGCTCGTCGGTACCGCCAACGCGCTGCAAGGCCTAGAACGGCCCGCAGTGGTCGCGCTGCACCCGATGGCCGGGTACCGCAGCGCAGAGTCGTTCGCCCTGAACGCAGGCCGCATGTGCGTCACGCTGAGCCGACACCGGGCACACCTGAGCATCCTCACTGACCCGGCAACGATGGGCCTGCTGGCGGCATCCGACGACCCGCAAGCCGAGCACGCGAAGGCGGTCCTGGCCACGCTGTGATCACCGGCAGGCGGTGGAGACACCCGACCTGCCAACGCGCCGGCCTGCCACCCCCGCCCGTTCCCCACCCGGCACAGGGACCGGGCGGGGAACTCGAGGCAGGTGTGCTGGCCGGGTTCGGTGTCGGTGGGCGGCAGTAAACTCAGTGGTGTTGAGCAGGCCAGTTGGGGCCGGCTCGCGATCTCAGTAAAGGGGACAGATGATGGCTACTTACGGTGACGGGGAATGCCTTGACGGGCCGGGTGGCTGCCAGGGCGAGGTGTGGCCGCGCGCAACGCTTTCGGGCAGTGGGGATTCGTACTACCGGTGCGATCGCCATTACGAGCTTTACGCCGAGCGGCTGCAGCCGATCATGGATGACATCTCCCGGCGCTACCCGGTGATGGCGCCACCTGACTTCGACCCGCTGGCGTGCGGGGAATCCTGGGACGACGACGGCTGGTGACCCAGCCGGCACACCGGGGGCCAGCCGATCGGCCGGCCCCCGGTGTGCCACCCGACACCGGGGCGGGGCGGGGCGGGGCGGGGCGG
>NZ_PKEK01000028.1 GCF_002863225.1 Mycobacterium sp.
ACCCGGCCGGCGGATGCACCGCAGTGGGGTAAGGGCGCCAACGGGGTGCCCGACGCCCGGTCGCGGTTCGTCGAGCAGTGGCAGGAGTTCGCGGGCGACAAGGGCCCGAAGGCCGGCCGCACACCGCTCCTCGAGGACGGCATGGAGCTGAAGTCGTCGCGGTTCTCGGCGAAGGACGAGCAGTACGTCGAGGGCAACAAGCTGTCACTGGAGACGGTCGCGCAGGTCTATCACATCAACCCCACGATGGTTGGTCTGCTGGACAACGCAAACTACTCCAACGTCCGCGAATTCCGCCGAATGCTGTACGGCGACACCCTCGGCCCGTATCTCGCACAGTTCGAGCAGCGCATCAACGCCCGCCTGGTGAGCCGCGTCGCGGCGCGGCCGGACGCCACGTACGTCGAGTTCAACCTGAACGCGAAGCTCGCCGGGTCGTTCGAGGAGCAGGGCGCGGTGCTGCAGACGGCGGTGGGCGGCCCGTGGATGACCCGCAACGAGGCGCGCGCGAAGCAGAACATGCCGGCCATCGAGGGCGGCGACGAGCTGATCCTGCCGCTGAACCTGGCGCAGAACGGCGACCAGAACCCGACACCGGCAGCTCCGGCCGCCGAACCCGACGACCCAACCGAGGGAGAGAAGAAACGTGGCATCCGAAAGATCAACGGCATCCATGTCCGCCTCTGAGTTGGAGGCCAAGCTCGGCAAGCACGACGCCGCCGGCGTGAAGTCCGTCGTCGTCAAGTTCAAGACCGACGGCCTGGCTGAGGGCGAATTCACCGGCTACGCATCCGTGTTCGGCAACAAGGACTCCTACGGCGACGTCGTCATCCAGGGCGCGTTCACCAACACGCTCGCCGAGTGGGCCCGCAAGGGTGTGCCGATTCCGCTGCTGTGGGGTCACAACACCGCCGATCCGGACTTCAACCTCGGTGAGATCGTCGAGGCCACCGAGGACGAGCACGGCCTGAAGGTCCACGGCCGCCTGGACATGGACTCCCCGAAGTCAGCGCAGACCTACCGGCTGCTGAAGTCCGGTCGGGTGAACCAGATGTCGTTCGCCTACTCGATCGTCGACGGCGCGTACATCCAGCCCGAGGGCGAGGACAAGACCTGGCGCGACGCCTACTACGAGCTGCGGGAACTCGACCTGTTCGAGGTGTCGATCGTCCCGATCGGCGCGAACCAGGAGACCGAGATCCTTGCGGTGAAATCCGTGGTCGGGTCGCTGGCCGCGAAGGCCGGCCGCGCCCTGTCCGCGAAGAACGAGACGGCGCTGCGCGGCGCGCTGACTCAGGCCGAGGAAGTGGTGACCGCGCTCAAAGGTGTGCTGCCGAACGACAGTTCGGCGGACGAGGAAGAAGACCAGGACGACACCAGCGGTAAGGAACCGCCGCCACCCGACGTCAAGTCGGCCGCGGCCACGCCGAGCCCGTCCGTGTACCTGGCGCTGCTAGACGACCGCATCAACTAAGAAGGGAAGACCAAAGGGATGAACCCCAAAGAACAGCTCGCAGCGCTGATCAAGGACGCGCGCGGGGTCGCAGAGAAGGCCCGCGCCGAGAGCCGCGGCCTCACCGAAGACGAGCAAAAGGATCTCGACGCCAAGATGGCCGAGATCGAACGACTCAAGGCGCACATCGCCGCGGGTGAGAAGTCGGCGGCGACGCTGGCCGCGCTCGACGCGATGGCACCGGCCGAGCAGAAGCGCGACGAGGACAACGGCGGCGGTCAGCGCACGGCCGCTAAGTCGCTCGGCGAGCACTTCGTCAAGCACGCGCACGCCCGGATGCTGGAAATCAAGGGCGTGAATGAGGCGTCGGCTGCGGCACCGGAGTTCCGGACGAAGGCTGCTGGCGACAATCACGTCGTAGGGGGATGGGCCGCGGGCGTGCCGCTGCTCACCGACTACGACCGCACCGTCGTTCAGGCGTTTCGACCGCGGCTGACCGTCGCTGATCTGCTGGGCGCCGGAACGGTGGCGGGTAACGCCATCAGCTACCTGGTGGAAGGTGCCCGCGAAGGTGGCTTCGCGACCGTCGCCGAGGGTGGGCTGAAGCCGCTGATGCACTACGTCAACCCGACGGCAGTGGTCGACGCGCTGAAGAAGATCGCCGGCCGGATCAAGCTGACCGACGAGTTCATCGAGGACGCCGAGTTCCTGAAGTCGGAGATCGACGGCCGCTTGCTCTACGACCTCGGCTGGTTCGAGGAGCAGCAGCTCCTCGTCGGCAACGGCACAGGCCAAAACCTTGTCGGCATCCTGAACCGGTCGGGCATCCAGACCGAGACCGGCGCGTCGATCGCTGACAACGCCGACGCCATCTTCCGCGCCATCACCAAAATCTCGGTGAACTCGGGTCTGCCGGCCGACGGCATCGTCATCCACCCGACGGACTACCAGGCGTTCCGTCTTAAGAAGGACGCGAACAACCAGTACTACGGCGGCGGCTTCTTCGCTGGCCAGTACGGGGTCGGTGGCGTGCCGGAGAACCCGCCCCTGTGGGGTCTGCGCACGGTGGTCACCCCGGCCATCGCGGCGGGCGCTCCGCTGGTCGGTGCGTTCGCCACCTCGGCGACGCTGTACCGCAAGGGCGGCATCCGGGTCGAGTCGACAAACTCCAACGTCGACGACTTCGACAACAACCTCATCACCATTAGAGCTGAGGAAAGGGTCGCCCTGGCGGTCCGTCGTCCCCTCGGTTTCTGCAAGGTGACGCTGGGGACCACCTAGTCCAATGGATGGGCTGCGGCGTTGCTCTCGATGCGGAGTGGCGAAGGACGTCAACGACTTCCGTGAGACTCACGGCGGGCGTTGGCGCTCTAGCCACTGCAAGGAGTGCGCCGCAGCCTATCTGCGGGATTGGCGTGAACGTAACGCCGATCGTCTGCGCACTGAGCGGCGCGATAGGTACCAGAACGAAGATCCCACCGTCCGTGAGCAGAAGAGGCGAAGCGACCGCGAGGCGTACGCCAAAGACCCCGACAGGCGGCGCGACTCTCGGCTGCGTTGTCAGTTCGGTATCACTCTGAGCGAGTACCGGGCGATGGAGGATTCGCAGAGCGGTGTGTGCGCAATCTGCGGACTTGAGTGTGTCAGTGGACGTTCGCTGGCCGTTGACCACGACCACGGCACCGGTGAGGTACGCGGACTGTTGTGCGCCAACTGCAACCGAGCGATCGGCTTATTCAAAGACGACCCCGGTCGGTTGATGGCGGCGGCAGCGTACCTGTTGAGTTTCCAAGATGTGCTGAACCAGAGAGGAATTGAGAGATGATGCGTGAGTACAACGTGATGGGCCCCGCCGGTCCGTACAGCGTCCAGTTGTCCGAGGAGGATGCCAAGGCCCGCGGGCTGAATGCGTCCGATTCGGTGGATGCAGTGAAGGCCAAGGCTGCTGAGGCTGAGGCCGAGGCGCGCCAGGCCGAGGAGGAGGCGAAGGCGAAGGCTGCGGCCGAAGCTCGAGCTGCCGAGGAGGCGAAGGCCGCTCACACGGTCAACAAGCAGGCCACGCCTGCGAATAAGGCTGCGACACCAGCCAATAAGGGCTGATGACCGCTCCTACACCGCAGGACGTCGCGCGGTCCGCCGCGCGACGTTTCTGCGGCTGGCACGTCACCCCGGTCCGTGAGGACGACGAGGTGACGATCGACGGACCCGGATCGGGGCTGCTGGTGCTGCCGACGCTGCGCCTCGGCGAGCTGACCGGTGTCGTCGAGGACGGCGTCGCGCTCGACGTCGGCACCGATCTGTACGTGTCTGCGCGCGGGCTGGTGCGCAAGCGGTCCGGGGCGTGCTGGTCTCGGCATTACGGCGCGATCACGGTGACGATGACGCACGGTTTCGCCGCCGAGGAGGCGCTGGATTTCGAGGCTGCCGTGTTGTCGTACGCGGAGAGGTCGGACGGCGACAAACCGCGCGTCGTCGGCCCCTTCCAGTGGGACACCAAGCTGATGGCCCCCGGGTCGGCGTTCAGCGTTGCAGAGCGCTCACTGCTTGAGCAGTACCAGTTGGAGTCTGCGCCGTGAGCGAGCAGGTGATCCGGCACCGCGGCGGCGGCCGCGACGACAACAGCCAGATCATTCCGGCGTCGTCGACACCGTTGACGGCGATCGGAGTAGCGCTGGGCATCGTACCGGGTGTCAGACCGCGGCAGCGGATCAGCAGCGGCCGCGACGGCGAAGACACCGCCGCCATCGTGTACTTCGCTCCCGGGACGGATCTGGTGAACAGCGACGAACTCACTGTCCGCGGGAAGCGGTACCGGATCATCGTCAACGACTGGCAGATGCAGGGACGCGGCGGACTCGAAGTGCTGTGCGCGAGGGGGCAAGGATGACCTTCGAGCTGAATCAGCGGGGCGTCGAGCACGTCCTGAAGGAAATGGCGGCCAACCATGTCCGCGCGGTGGCCGACAAGGTTGCGGCCGCAGCCGGCGAGGACGCCGAGGTCGCCGAGTACACGACCGACCGCGCGGTTGCCTCAGTGCGGGTGCCGGCTCACCAGCAGGCCAAGGACGGGGTTCTCACCCGCGCCGCCGCCGCAGCGGGCCTTGAAGTGCGGTCGAAGTGAGAACTGAGTTCGAGCCGAAAGACGTTGTCCGCCTTATCAAAGACTGGTTGAAAGACGACCTGGCCGAGACGTTCCCGTCGCTGACGGTCGCGCTTGAGTTGCCGTCGGGCTGGACGCTGGGTTCGGACCCGGTGCTGGTGCTCGCCGACGACAGCGGCCCGATGAGCTTGTGGCCGGCCGCGACGTCACCGGCGATCCGCGTCACGTCGTGGACGGCGGGCCGGAACCGCACCTACGTACACAAGGCGCTCACCCGGCTGCTGATCGCGCGAATCCCAGGTATCGCCGCGCTGCTCCCCGGCGCCGGCGTTGTAGATGCCCGCGATCCCAAGACCGGGGGCGACTTGTCGTCGTTCACCGTGCGGGCGCGTGCTCGCACCGCAGTACCGCAGTAAGACCGCGCGCACGCGCACCGATCTGCCTCACTCAAACCCGGGTGGGGTTATTTCAGCCCGCGAGGGCAATTTCGCAACGCCCTTGAAGGAGGGAAATTCGCAATGGTCAACACCACTAAAAACCCAAACCTCACCACCATTCCGGATGAAGCCGAGGTGTGGCTGATCCTGAAGGAGAACGTCACCAACATCGCGGACAAGATCCCGGCATCGGTGACCATCGATGCGGCAGCGCTCGCGCAGCTGGGCTGGGAGTTCTCCGGTCTGATCGACGACAAGAAGGGCATTCCCCTCGACCCGACGATCGAGGTCAAGGAATACGACGCGTTCGGCCGGCCGCGGTTCCGGATCAAGCTCATCAAGGGTGCGCTGAAGACGGGATTCACTGCGCTGGAAACGAATTCCACGACCAAGAAGATCGTGCTGCCGGGCTCGGCGCCGAACAAGATCGGCGCGCCGAAGGACGTGCAGATCTACGTGCTGTACCGGTTCGTCGACGAGGACCGCCCCACCATTTGGGTCACGCTGACCCCGGCCCCGGTCGAGCTGAAGGGCCACGGCGGCATCGTCCAAGGCGAGCTGTCGTGGGCTGAGCTGACCGTGCACCACACCACCGACGCCGCCGGCGACATCTTCCAGGTCGTCGACGAATCCGCCGACGACGTCGCGAAGACGTTCACCATCGCCGCAGGCGTGACGTCATACACGGCGACGGTGAGCGGATCGACCACGACAGCGATCGCGACCAAGACCAAGGCGGCGTTGCAGACCGCGTTGCGGGCGCTGCCCACCGTCCAAGCGTTGCCGGCGCCGGGTGTGACGGTCGACGGGCCCGACGGTGGCCCGCTGGTGGCGACGTTCACCGGACCGGTCACCGGGGTCTCGGCCACCGGCACCGGCGGAACGGTGACGGTTCCGTGACCGCTGCCAAGTCGAACGTGTCTCGCATCCCCGCAAACGCGCCGAAGCCGCAGGACCGCAACCCAAAGAAGACACCCGCTCAGAAGGCGGCCGTCAAGGCGTTGCAGGCCGAAGCGGAGGACGGCTACGTCACCGTAGAGCAGTGCGGTGTCGTGCTGCGCATCCCGGTGGCAGGCAAGATTCCGCTGGCCGCGGTCATCGAGTTCGAGCAGGACAACAACCTGCGCGGCACCGAACTGCTACTCGGCGAAGAGCAGTGGAAGGCGTTCCTGGCGGCCAACCCGACCCTCGACGACTTCGAGGCTATGGGCAAGCAGCTCGAGGAGCTCACGGGAAACTTGTAAGCCTCTGGCGTCTGCTGTGCGAACACAGCGACGCGATAGAGGCTGACCTGCTGCGGTTCTACCGAATTGACCTGCTCGACTTCTTCCGCGGCACGCTGACAGCGCGCCGACTCGGCGTGCTGATACGGCAACTGCCCGTCGAGTCGGCGCTCGTCCGCGCGCTCAACGACGGCCGTGTGCCGTGGGGGAACCTTGAGCACCTGGTCGCCGATCACTGGGCGCTGACCCTGATGGTCAACAGCGGCGCCAACGCGCGTTTCCGAGACCATCCGACACGCGCCGAAATTCAACAGAAGGCCCACGCCGAGGCCAAACAGGCGAGAGTCATCGACTTGCGCGCCAAATTCGAAAAACGCAAGCGCACATACGGATTGGGGTGATCTGACTATGGAAAATATCGGTTACGCTGCCCTGCAGATCATTCCGTCCCTGCGCGGTGTCCGCGAAGCGATCCTGCGTGCGACACGCAATCTGAACGCCACCGTCGACGTCGACGTGTCGGGTGCGCGGGAAGCCGGCGCGCGCGCGGGCCGCGACGTGCGTTCTGGCATGCAGGGGGCGCGCATCGCCGACGGTCTGCACCGCCAGGTCGATGAAGAGCTGTCAGCGGCGAACGCGAAGCGGACCGGTAGCCGGTTCGGGTCGAGCCTGGGGGCGTCGATCCTGTCAAGTGTTCGGTCCATCGGTTCGGGATTCGACCAGGTCGCTTCACATGGCATGTCGATCTTGCGGAACATCGGTGCGATCGCGACGGGCACGAAGATTGCTTCTGTTGCGGCGCAGGTGCTTTCACGTTCTCTGCTGGGTGCGAGTACCGCGCTGGCCGCGCTGGCCGCGCTGGGCGGTGGCGGTGTGGGTCGGTTGGCCGCCGGTCTGGGGTTGGTGTCTCGCGCCGCGGGGGGCGCCGCCCGCGACATTGGCCGGATCACGTCGTCGCTGATCGTGCTGTACGGCGTTGGTCGTGGCCTGTCGCTCCTGAGCAACATTGGGAAGTACGCCGCGGTGGGCACGATCGGATTGACGGCGCTGCTGGGTGTCGCGACCGGCGTGGCGTCTCTGCTCGGCGGGCCGATGGTTGCGGCGCTGAAGGCGATGGCCGCGGCGATGGGCATCGCGGCCGGTGCAGCGGCCGGCATCCTCGGTCCGGCGCTGCTCTCGCTGGGGCTGGGCTTCAAGGGCATGCAGGACGCGGTGAAGGCATACACCGCCAGCGATGGCGGTGTGTCGCAGGCGAAGGCGGTCGCGACAGCGAGCAAGCAGGTCGCCGCCGCGGAGAAGGGCGTCGAGCGCGCCAAGCGTGATTCACGCGAAGCCGAGAAGGATCTGACCCGGGCACGCAAAGACGCGCTCGAGCAGATCGAGGACATGAACCTCGCGCTCAAGGGTTCGGCGTTGACGGAGCGGGACGCGCAGCTGTCCCTGCTCGAGGCGCGACGTGACCTACAGAACCTCGGCAAAGACGGTCAGTCGTTCGACATGCTTGACCGAGAGCGGGCGATCCTGCGGGTGCAGGAGGCCGAGCAGCGCCTGGCCGAGACGCAGGAATCCAATGGGGATCTCGCGGAGAAGGCCGCCGAGCAGAACCGTGTCGGCGTTGAAGGCTCCGATGAGGTCGTCGCCGCCAAGCAACGGGTCGTCGACGCGAACCAGGCGGTCGCCGACGCCGAGCAGCGCGTCGCCGACGCTCAGCAGGCGCTCGCCGACGCGCAGAACGCCGGCCAGTCCGGGGTAGACCCGTTCGACCTGATGATCGGTCAGCGGATGGCGCCCGCGATCGACGCGGTCAAGGGTTTGAAGCAGACCGTCACGGACAGTCTGACAACTGCCCTGGTGCCGGCGTTCAGCACTTTCGGCGCGTTGATCGACGGCATGAAGCCGAAAGTGTCTGGCCTGTCGACACTGTTCGGCGGAATCGGCACCGATGTGACGAACGCGCTCGCCGGTCCGGTGGCGAAGAAGGGCTTCGACGACATGCTCGCCGCGTCGAGCACGTTCTTCACCGCGTTCAGGGGAACCAACGGGCTGGGCGGTCTTGCAACAGGTTTGGTGAGCTTCGCTGGGACCGCGGCGAAGACTTTCGCGGATGTTGGTAGGACCATCGGTCTTGCGTTGGGGTCGGTCGGGGAGCGGTTGAAGAACATCAGCCCCGCGCAGATGACCCTCGCGTTCGAGGCGCTCCGGAAGGTCTTCGAGAACATCCGCAATGTCGTGGGGCCGATCTTTTCCGGGCTGAAGGATCTGGGTGGGATCAGCGCGCCCGCGCTGGCGCCGGGGTTCAAGGCCATCGGCGACGCCATAAAGCAGGCCACCCCAGGTGTGATGGCGATGGCGCGGGAACTCATGCCAGCGCTCGGCCAGGCGCTGCACAACTTGGCTCCCGTCATTCCCGGAATCGTCAACTCGATGGGTCCGTGGTCGACGGTGGTGGCGGCGTTGGCACCCCACATCGGCACCCTAGTCGCGCACCTCGGTCCGCTGACACCGTTGATCCTCGGAGTCGCGTTGGCGGCCAAGGGCATCGGTGCGGCGATGCTGCTGTGGAACACCGCGGCGGCAGCAGCGTCGATCGCGCAAGGAGTGTTGGCTGCAGCCACCGGCGCCGGGACGGCGGCGCTGGGAACCAACTCGATCGCGCTAGCGGCGCACAAGGTCGCGCTGGGTGTCGGCGCCGCAGCCACGGGTGTGATGTCGGTGGCCACCGCGGCGTTCAACGCGGTTCTCGACGCGAACCCCATTGCCCTGGTGGTGCTCGCCATCGCCGGTCTCGTCGCCGGAATCATCTACGCGTACAAGCATTCCGAGACGTTCCGCAACATTGTGCAGGCCGCCTGGACGGGCATCAAGACCGTGGTGTCCGCGGTGTGGGACTGGATGTCGACGACGTTGTGGCCGGGCATCAAGGCGGCATTCCAGGGCATCGGCGATGCGGCGATGTGGCTGTGGAACAACGCTCTGAAGCCTGCCTGGGAAGGCATCCGGTCGGGTATGGAGGTCGCGTGGGCCGCCATCAAGGTCGTCTTCGATCTGTGGAAGACCGAGTGGCGGCTCATCGGTGAAGGCGCGATGTGGTTGTGGAACAACGCCATTGCGCCCGCGTGGGAGGGCATCAAGACAGCGTTCAGCGGCGCGTGGGGCTTCGTGTCCGGGATCTTCGACAAGTTCAAGTCCGGGTGGGACACCCTGAAGAACGGTGTTGTCGGCGGCGCCCAAGCCATCAAGGACGGTCTCACCGAGGCGTTCCGCGGTCTGTCCGACATCATCAAGGCACCGCTGCACGCGCTCGGCACGCTGCTTGAGGGCATCCCCACCGAAATCCTCAACATCACCGTGCCCGGTGCGGACGCTTTGAAAAACTGGGGCAAGAGCCTGAAGAGCCTGTCGACTGGCGGGTACACCGGGGCGATCCCGATCGACCAGGTTGCCGGTGTGGTGCACGGCGGCGAGCACGTCATCAAGGCCACGTCGCGACGTCGAATCGAGAACGCCTATCCCGGGCTGCTGGACTTCCTGAACAACAACGGCGAACTCCCCATGCCCGGGTACGCCGAGGGTGGGCGAGTGTCGGCGGCCGAACTGAGTCAGTTCGCGCGAGGCGTGGAAGGCAAGCCCTACAAGTGGGGCGGCACGAACTGGGGTGACTGCTCGGGCGCCGTGTCAGCGATCGCGAACTACGCGACCGGTCGCTCACCGTTCTCGTCCCGATTCGCCACCGCCTCCGAAGCGGCAGAGCTGGCGGCGCGCGGTTTCAAGTCAGGCCTCGGCCCCGCCGGCTCACTCAACATCGGTTGGTTCAACGGTGGACCCTACGGTGGGCACACGGCCGCCACCCTCCCGGACGGCACAAACTTCGAAATGGGAGGTCGTCGCGGCAACGGACAGTTTGGCGGAAGTGCCGCCGGCGCGAACAGTCCGTCATTTACGGACCACGCATTCCTGCCGCCAGAGTTTTTCTCCAAGGCGCCCGGAACGGGCCTTCAGCTCGACGGAGGGGCACCCACGACAGGAACTCCCGGTTCGGGATTTCAGTTCTCCGACGCCAGCGCGGCACCGCTGCCGAGCTCCGGGCGTGGGTCTGGTGCTGGCCTTCCGTCGTCGTTCTCCGATGCGGCCGCAATGCCCTTGTCTCAGCTGGGCGGTGCAATCACCGGCGGAGACAAGAGAGGCGATCAGATCGGACCCGCCCTAGGCGAAGTCGTTGGCGGGCAGGTCAAGTCGGCGCTCGGCGTGTTCGGCGTCAACGACTCTCCACCAATCTTCCAGGCCGCGTCGAAATTGCTCAGCGGGGTCAAGGTTTCGGGTGGCGACGGCAGCACGATCTTCGACGGCTCGAACCCGTTCGGAAGTTTCGGGGGGTCTGGCACGTCGGCGGCGCCGATCTCCGCGACATCCACGACCAGGGCGGCGGCACCGCCGTCCGACACCGGTGGGAATACTCACGGCGGCCGCGCCGGGCAGGCACCCGGCCCGACTTACAACATCCGCACGGCCACCGTCGAAGACGCCTTCTTGCAGGCGCAGCGCCAGGAACGCGAGAATGCCGCAGCGAAATTGAGCAGATTCTAAGTGGCCGTAGCAACAATCACCCTGGAATCAACCAACGGTGATTCCGTCGTGGTGTCGGCACCCAACGAGGACTTCCTCACCGACGACATCATCCTCGACACAAACCCGGAAGGCTTGTACGCCACCGGATTCACGGTGCGCACCCAGTCCGGCGCGTTCGAGACAGGCGGCAGGATCGTCGGAGAGCAAGTACCGATCCGCGAGATGGTGCTGCCCTTCCACATCACCCCGGCCACACGATCGCGATTTCAAAGGCTCTGGGGGACACCAGGAAATTTCCAGAAGGTCCGCTGGCACTACGACGGCCCATCGGGCCGCCGATCGCTCACGCTGAAGCTGTCCAAGGAAATCAAGTACACCACCGAGAACGGGTTCGACGCCGACATCGACGACTCCTACCACGCGGTGGTAGTTGCGCTGGCGGTCAATCCGATGTTCGAGGCCGCCGAGGACTCCGCGGAATGGGTCAACCCGGACGACCGTTTCACACTCACCGTCAAGGCAGACGGCGGTAACTTCCTGCTCAGCTTCGCCGGGCAGACCATCAGCAATCAGTACACCCTCGTCACCTCGGCGGCCGGCGGAACCTTCACCCTGACGTTCGGCGGGAAGACCACCACGGCGATCCCATGGAATGCGAACGCCGCGACGGTGCAGGCCGCACTCGAGGCGCTCTCGTCGGTCGGTGCAGGGAATGTCACCGTGACCGGCACAGCGGGCGCAACCTTCGTGCTGAGCAACTTCCGGGTCGTATTCGCCAACGTGTCCGGGCCGCTCACCGGGTCGGCGGCCAACCTAGACGGCGTCGGGCAGCGCGTCACGATCACGCCGGGGATTCCGTGGAATGTGAGCCCAGCGGCGCTGCAAACGTCGTTGGCGTTGTTGTCGTCGGTCGGCGCGGGGAAGGTCACCGTGACCGGCACCCCGGCGACCGCCACCACCGCCGGCAACTACCTGATCGTGTTCGCGGCGGGCACCAACGGCGTCCTCACCGGACCCGGGACGACGAGCAGCCTGACCGCGGGCGGCTTCTGGGGCGACCTCGGACTGCAGTACGGCAGCGCCACCGTGGCTTACGCGCCGAACACTGGCTGGTTTGAGGTGTGGAATCCGACGGATCAGCCGTTGTGGCTGGACTGGGAGTTTGACCCGGCCGAGGAATGGCAGTTCCCGGATTTCGCGTTTGGGCAGGAACGTAAGTGGGGCCGCGCGGTGGGTGCGGACGCTGCTCGCATGATCGTGACACCGAAACTGACGCAGCTTCTTTCGGTGATGGTCGATCCGTTCATGGACACCTACGTGAGCGCTGACCTGTCGAACGCGGCCGGCCTGTTCAACGGCGTCGAACCGTTGTACATGGTGCCGCCCTACACCGCGAGCGAGGACGATCCGGAGGTGATGCCGGTGGTGTGCCGAGGGCCTGCCGGGTCGAAAGTTACTTTGCGGCAACGTCGTTTCTGGTCAGCCGAAAGCGGGTTGGAAGCATGAAGGAGATGACGCTGCAACTGATCGCGGGCACACCAACGACTGGATTGTGGTGCGACATCTGCCTTCTGCCCAGCCGATACGACGTCCCGGTGTACTTCCTCGGTGCTGATGGCCCCGTGCAGATCGGCACCTACACCCACTGCGATGGACACGACGCATGACCGTCGCGGCGTTCGCCGAGCCGTTCGTCGGGACCGATCACGACGACTTCAGCGCGTGGGCGCGCGAGGTCCGCGACTACCGCATCGAGCGCGCCTACGACCGCCCCACGATCAAGCTCTACGACGGCGAGTGGGTGTACCGCGGCACCGTTTACGGCGAGATCGCCGGGAACGTCGCCCTGAAGATGAACGACACCGGGACCATCCAGCTACGGCTGCCCATCGACCTCGACGACCCGCGCCGCACCTGGGCCGCTTTCTGGGCGCTCGACGAAGAATCCCGCGGCACCACCAACATTCACATCATCGTCGAAACGATGGGCGCCCGCATCGGTGGCCGCATGAAACCCAAGAACGGTGTCACCGTCACACGCGGCGAGAAAGGCGACGAGGTTGTCATCGACTTCCTCGACGACATCGAGGAACTGAAATACGTTCACACAGCAGGGAACCCGTTCCTGCCGTTGTCACTGATCCAGCAGCCGAAGGCGTGGATGCTGCTTGAGCGGGCCGACTACGCGATCCTGCTCACGCTGACCGCCAACCTGCTGCGACTTTCCCTGACCAACATCGACATCGGCGACTTACTGAAGCTGCTCAATCCGGCCAACTGGACTGTCGAAAACCTCGTCAACGCGTTCCTGAACTTCTGGCAGCAATCTCAAATTGTTGTCGTACCACGCACATTCGACGATTCACTTGCTCCTCTATCGCTGGTGGTCGGCAGCATCAACACCAACATGTTCGATGTCGCCGCACCGATCCTGGAAGATGCCGAACTGCAGTGGGATCTGCGGCGCTGGCTCACCGGCGATCCCGAGCCGTGGCCCGGTGCCGGCACGAACTGGCGCAACGGCACCCTGATGGTGCGGATCGTCGACAAGTCGGGATTCCGTCAAGGCACATCACTGGGCGGGAACCTCCTCACAGGCCTGACCAGGACCATTGCCGATCTGCTGGCCAATCAGGTCGAGGACAGCTACGACCTGTTCACCGGCGAGTCGACGATCGACCCCAACGGCTACCGGCTCCCCGGACTCTTAGGCACACTGCCCGAGCACCCGTACGTGGTGTACCGCGACGGCGACATCACCGGCATCCAAACGAGCGAGTTCTCCCGCTCGCCAGGCGGTCCGGGCCGCATCACCGTGGGCGGCCAGAGTATGCCCGGCGTGAACGAACTGATCAGTGCGGCAATCCAATACGCCGGTAACGTTCTTGGAGACAACCTAACGGCCAACCTCAGCTTCGGCGCGGGCTTCGACCTCAGCGTCGGGTCGATCGGCAGCTCGTTGGATGCGTTCCTGAACCC
>NZ_PKEK01000110.1 GCF_002863225.1 Mycobacterium sp.
CTACCCGACGACGTCCAAAATCTGATGCACCTGCTCTACTCGATGATCATGGTGTCGTTTCCGGTCGAGTGTTGGAAACAGCCGCGGGTCCCCGATTCAGGTGCCTCGACCTTGGACTGCGTCTACGAGCCTGTTCCGTGAGCGACGTCACCGTTCTGCGGGCGGCGCGATGGGCTGACGTCGCGGCGGGCAAGATCCGCACACCGGCAGTGGTGGTGATCGACGGAGCCCGCATCTCCGCGATCAATCCCGCAGAGCCTCTACCGGATTCGGCGAAGGTTGTGGATCTGGGTGACGTCACGCTGCTGCCGGGTCTGATGGACATGGAGCTGAACTTGCTCATCGGGGGCCCTGGCGGACCGGAAGGCCTGCCGTCGCCGATGCACGGCGTCCAGGATGATCCCGCTTACCGGACATTGCGCGGTGCGGTGAATGCGCGCACCACGTTGGAGGCCGGGTTCACCACGGTGCGCAATCTCGGCCTGATGGTGAAGACCGGCGGCTACCTCCTGGACGTTGCGTTGCAGCGCGCCATCGATCAGGGCTGGCACGTCGGGCCGCGAATTCATCCCGCCGGCCATGCCGTCACCCCCTACGGCGGGCATCTCGACCCGACCGTCTTTCAGCGGATGGCTCCGGGCATCATGCCGCTCTCCGTTGGCGAAGGCATCGCCAACGGTGTGCCCGACGTGATCGCCTGTGTGCGATACCAGGTTCGCCACGGGGCCAAGCTGATCAAGGTGTCGGCATCCGGTGGTGTGATGTCGCACAGCACAGCTCCGGGTGCGCAGCAGTATTCCGATGCCGAGTTCGCCGCGATCGCTGACGAGGCGCATAGGGCGGGTGTGCGAGTGGCCGCGCACGCGGTCGGGGACAGTGCGATCCGGGCCTGCATCCGCGCCGGAATCGATTGCATCGAACATGGTTTCCTCGCCAGCGACGACACCATCCAGATGATGGTCGACCATGGCACGTTCCTCGTGTCGACCACCTATCTCACCGAAGCCATGGCCATCGACCGCATCGCGCCAGAGCTGCGCAAGAAAGCTCTCGAGGTCTTCCCGCAGGCGAAGGCCATGCTGCCGAAGGCAATTGCGGCCGGTGTCCGGATCGCCTGTGGCACAGACGCACCGGCGATCCCGCACGGCCAGAATGCCAAAGAGCTTGGCGCGTTGGTGGATCGCGGCATGACGCCGGCACAAGCGATCAAGGCCGCCACGATGGTGGCCGCCGAACTCGTCGAGGCCGCCGACGAGCTGGGACAGTTGGCGCCGGGCTATCTCGCCGACATCATCGCCGTACCGGGCGATCCGTTTGCCGACATCGCCGCCACTCTCGATGTCCGGTTCGTGATGAAAGACGGGCAGATCTTCAAGGCCCCTGCCGCGTGAACAGGCTGCATCGCCGCGCGGCGAGGCCACACCCTGGGCCGCGACGTGCGATAACGTCGAGCCGTGGCTGATCAGCGCTCACGCGAACAGAGCCCGCAGACCGTGGGCGCGCAGGCAGGTCTGGAACTCACCGACAACATCCTCTGGCTACTCAAGCAGGCCTTCTATTACTCGCTGACCACCATCAACGACGCGATGAAGGTGCATGGGGTCAGTACCGCCCAGATCGGTGTGCTGCGCCAACTCGCCAACGAACCCGGTCTCTCCGGAGCCGAGCTGGCCAGGCGGCTTCTGATCAGCCCCCAAGGCGTCCAGCTTGCCCTCACGGCGCTCGCGCGGCGAGGCCTCGTTGAACGCACACAGGACCCCCAACACGCGCGCATCCTGCGGGCATCTCTGACCGACGCCGGCGGCAAAGTCGCCGAAACGGTTGTCAGCGATGCGATTTCGGCGCATCAAGAGGTGTTCGGTGTGCTCACCGACGATGAGCAGCAGACGCTGCGCGAATTGCTGGGGCGCGTGGTCGAAAAGGGTACCGGGCACGAGCTGTTCACCGACCACGTCGAGGGCTGACCCGCATCTGTCGCTGTGAGTATCTAGTACTTGAGATCAGTCGCAAGTAGTTGATACTCTCGCATGGATGAGTGACGAACGCGCGGCGGCGACTGCTGGTCGGTTGTCAGGTATCGACACGGTCGTGTCGGTGCCCGAGGAGATCGTCATTGTGCTGGACAAGCGCAAGACGACAGCGCGGTACGCGGTCGGTGACACGATCTTGCAGACGGCTCGCATGGCAGGTCTCAATGCGCCGTCGTCCTGTGAAACCGGTTCGTGCGCCACGTGTATGGCACGTATCACCGAGGGAAGTGCCCGGATGCTCAACAACGATGCGCTCGACGAAGACGAGGTGAAGGAGGGCTGGGTCCTGACGTGTCAGGCTCTGCCCACCAGCTGCACGCTGCGGGTCGAATATGAGTGAGCGGCGGAGACAATGACCGCAGGGGAGCCCCTGAAATGAACAAGGTGGCGGTGGTGACCGGCGGTGCCTCGGGTATAGGTGAGGCAACGTGCCATGAATTGGGCCGGCGAGGACTGAAGGTAGCCATCCTCGATCTCAACGAGACTGCCGCGCAACGCGTCACTGATGATCTACGCGCTCAAGGCGTCACGGCTCTCGGACTTGGCGTCGACGTGACCGATCGCGCAGCGGTGGAACATGCGTTTGCCAAGGTGCGCGGGGAGCTGGGCCCGGTCTCGGTTCTCGTGACCAGCGCCGGCATGTTCGACTTCTCGCCGTTCGCAGACATCAGCATCGAAGTCTGGACGCGCATCATCGATGTCAATCTGACCGGAACCTTTCATTGTTGCCAGGTCGCATTGCCGGATATGGTGCACGCGCAATGGGGTCGGATCGTGATGATCTCTTCGTCCAGTGCCCAGCGAGGATCCCCGTTTGCGGCCCACTACGCGGCATCCAAAGGGGCGGTGATGACGCTGACCAAGTCACTAGCCCGCGAGTACGCCGAACACGGCATCACCGTCAACAACATTCCGCCGTCGGGCATCGAGACGCCGATGCAGCACGCGGGTCAGGCCGCCGGATACCTCCCGTCCAACGAGCAGATGGCCAGCAGCATTCCGCTGGGTTACCTGGGTACCGGAGCAGACATCGCGGCGGCAGTGGGATTCCTGTGCTCGGAAGAGGCGCGCTACATCACCGGCCAAACTCTCGGCGTCAACGGCGGAGCGGTGATGTGAAAACGATGAAGGACAAGAGGTTTCGATGACACGAACGGGAAGACCCGCCGAGGGATCGTGGACCGAGCACTACCCCGAATTGGGAACCGGGCCGGTCTCCTTCGAAGACTCGACATCCGAAGAGTTCTACAACCTCGAGCGCGAGGCGATCTTCAAGAAGGCGTGGCTCAATGTCGCACGGATCGAGGAGCTGCCCCGCGCCGGCAGTTACCTGACCAAGGAAATCGAGGTCGTCGGTATCTCGGTGATTGTGGTCAAGGGCAAAGACGATCAGATCCGGGCCTTCTACAACGTCTGCAGGCACCGTGGAAACAAGTTGGTGTGGAACGACTTTCCGGGTGACGAGACTCGCGGCACCTGCCGTCAGTTCACTTGCAAATACCACGGTTGGCGGTACGACCTGCAGGGTGCGCTCACGTTTGTCCAGCAGCAGTCGGAGTTCTTCGACCTCGATCCCGCCGACTACGGCCTGCGGCCCGTGCCGTGCGAGGTGTGGAATGGCTTTGTTTTCATCAACTTCGACCCCGAGCCCCGACAGAGCCTTCGTGAATTCCTCGGCCCCATGATCACCGGTCTCGATGACTACCCATTCGGCAAGCTGACCGAGCGATACGAGTGGGTGGCGCACAACAACAGCAACTGGAAGATCTTTGCCGACGCCTTCCAGGAGTACTACCACGTCCCGTCTCTGCACTCACAGCAGATCCCTGCCGAAGTGCGCGACCCCAACGCCGGATTCACCTGCGGCCACTTTCAACTCGACGGACCTCACAGACTGGTGTCCACTGCGGGCCGGCGCCGATGGCTGCTGCCGCCCGAGTACATGTATCCGATCGAGCGAGCCACTCGCAGCGGACTGGTCGGGCCGTGGCGCACCCCCGATATCGGGGAACTCCCTGCAGGCCTCAACCCCGGTGGCATCGAACCCTGGGGTATCAGCAATTTCCAGATCTTTCCCAACACCGAAATCCTCATCTACGGCGGGTGGTACCTGCTTTACCGCTATTGGCCGACCTCCCGTAACACGCACCGATTTGAGGCCTTCACGTACTTCCATCCGGCTCGCAGCGTGCGGGAGCGCATCGAGCACGAAGTCGCATCGGTGGTGCTCAAAGAATTCGCCTTGCAGGATGCGGGAATGCTCGGCGGCACGCAGGCCGCCCTGGAATACGGCATCGTCGACGAGTTTCCGCTCAACGACCAGGAAATCCTGGTCCGCCACCTGCACAAGGTGGTCGTCGATTGGGTGGAGGCCTATCGACGTGAACGCGCTCCGGCGGGAGTGTGACCATGCAAGAGACACTGCTACCCAGCGCCTTCGCCGAATTCGAGAGCTTTGCCCAAAGATGGTGTTTGGCAACTGAAACCGAGCGCTGGAATGCACGCGTCAACGCCTCGATGCCGGACCTTCACGACTTCTACGACGCATTCTTCCCCCGTCTGGAAGAAGCGATCGAATACTGCGACAAATTTCCCCTCGATGACTTGCCCGACGACGTCTTGCATCTACTGCAGCTGATCTACTCGTTGATCATGGTCGCCATGGCCGTGGAGATCATGCACCAACCCGCTCCGGTCGATGCCGCCGACGCGGTGATGATCCGCACCGGCGAACCAATCCCGTGATCAACCGCTTGGCTTCCGACAAGGAGCAACCATGAGCCTGCTCACCATCACCAAACTCACCGAGTCCGTCGGTGCCGAGGTCATCGGTCTCGACCCGGTCGGGTTGGGAGAGGACGACTCGGTCGGCGCGGCCTTACTGGATGCGTTGGAGCGCAACGGTGTTCTGGTGTTCCGCGGCCTGCGTCTTGATCCGGAGGCGCAAGTCGAATTCTGCCGGCGCCTCGGGGAAATCGATCATTCATCCGATGGGCACCATCCCGTCGCAGGCATCTACCCGATCACGTTGGACAAGTCCAAGAACGCCTCGGCCGCCTACCTGAAAGCGACCTTCGACTGGCACATCGACGGTTGCACGCCGCTGGGCGAGGAATGCCCGCAAAAGGCCACTGTGCTCTCCGCGGTCCAGGTCGCCGAGTGGGGCGGTGAAACCGAATTCGCCAACTCCTACGCGGCACACGACGCCCTCACCGAGTGTGAGAAGGAGCGGTTCGGGGCATTGCGGGTCGTGCACTCGTTAGAGGCATCCCAGCGTCGGGTGCACCCCGATCCCACGCCCGAGCAGGTAGCGCGCTGGCGTGCGCGGCGTACTCACGAGCACCCGTTGGTCTGGACCCATCGAAGCGGGCGAAAGTCATTGGTGCTCGGTGCCTCCGCCGACTACGTCGTCGGCATGGACGTCGATCAGGGTCGGGCGTTGCTCGAGGAGCTCCTAGAGCGAGCCACGTTGCCGGACAAGGTCTACAGCCATTCGTGGTCTGTAGGCGACACCGTGATCTGGGATAACCAGGGCGTGCTGCATCGTGCCGCTCCGTACGACCCCAAGTCTCAACGCGAGATGCTGCGCACCACCGTCCTCGGTGACGAGCCGATTCAGTAGGGGAAGAAGGTCAAGGCCGAAGCCTTCCTCCGGATCGGTGATCTACCCGCTCGCCTGACGCCGCTACCAGACGCGCAGTGGGACAGGGTTTCTCGCGGTACCGCTAGGCTCGCTGCGGCATCGGGCCGATGACAACAGGCGGACGGCGGGGAACCGATGTGCGGTCAACGAGTCTGTTCCGACTCGAGGTCGAACGTCCAACCTGCAACTCTTGCCGGCCGATTTCTGTCACCATGACACTGGCCAGATTCGGAGCGACGCACCACCGCAGCAAAACAACGATCAAAAGGAACCCCAACTGATGTCGTGGCAAATGATCCTGTTCCTTTTCGCAACCGTGATCGCGGCGCTCATCTTCGGCGGGTCCACTATCGCGTCGTTCGTTATCGCGCCCCGCGAGGGAGAACGTAAAGTCAGGCGATTCCGCGGAACTGGAGTCGCGGCAGTGATTTTCGGCATCGGCGTCATGTTCCTGCTTCTCGGCTGTTTCACAATTGTCGGCACCCGGCAGATCGCGATTCAGACCAGCTTCGGCCGGCCGACCGGTGTCGCGCTGAACAACGGGCTGCATGCCAAGATGCCGTGGACGATCACGCACGAGATGGACGGTGCGATCCAAATCGACAAATACGTGGGCAACGACCAGATTCTGATTCGGCTGGGAAACTCGTCGACCGCCAAAGCTGATGTGTCGATCCGCTGGCAGCTGAAGCAGGGCGCAGCACCTGAGCTCTACCAGCAGTACAAGACGTTCGACAACGTGCGCGTCAACCTGGTCGAACGGAACCTTGCCGTGGCGTTGAACGAAGTGTTCGCTTCGTACGATCCGTTGGCACCGCAAAACCTGGACCGCTCACCGCTGCCCGAGCTCGCCAAGAAAGCAACCAACATCCTGCGCGGTGAAGTCGACACACAGGTGGAGATCATCGACGTCAACGTGCCCACGATCAGCTACGACCATGGCACCGAGGACAAGATCAACCAGCTCAACCAACAGCGGGCGCAGACGTCCATCGCCGCCGAGGCGCAGAAGACCGCGGAGGCTCAAGCCAAGGCCAACGAGATAATCTCCCGCTCAATCAGCAACGACCCGAATGTGGTTGTGCAGAACTGCATCAACTCGGCCATTGCCAAAAACATCTCGCCGCTCGGGTGCTGGCCAGGCACACCGGTCATGCCGACCGTGCCGGCAAGGTAGCGCGTGAAGCCGCTGCCTAGCCGAGGCGGGCTGCGAAACGTTCTCGTGTCACCGATTTCGGTGGTTCACTCTCTGGACGGGTTTCGGTAAAGTACGCAAACGATGACAAACGGGAGAGCCCAGCGTCGGGATTCGCCGACTACAGTCGCATCCGCTATCCGCAAGGTGAGCGTGTTGACCGCGGCGGCCTTGGCCAGCGGTGCCGCGCTGATGTTCGGGTCCGCGGGGATCGCGTACGCCCACGGGACATTTACGCCGCCGCCAACCGTGCCGCACGCCCGCGGGCACAGCCAGGGGCCCTTCTCCGTCTTGCATCAAGGGCCGTTTTCGGTGCTGCACCAGGGCGGCGCCCCGGGTGCTGGGAAGCTCCTGCCGTCCGGCAACTAGGAGCCACTGAGGGCGGTCCCATGGTTCGCGGGCCCGGCCTCGAGAGTCAGACTCTCTCGACCGGACCCGCTCGACCCAGGTGAACTCAGGTGCGGCGCGCCACACGCACGAGCGCCAGCAGGATCACCGCTCCGAAGGTCGCCGTGAACAAGGTGAACCACCAACCGCCGCTGGCGGTGTCGACCACGAAGCTCAGTAGAAAACCGCCGACCAGTGCGCCGACCACACCGATCACGATGTCGAGCAGCAGACCTTCTCTGGTCTTCATGATCATGGATGCCAGCCAGCCCGCCAGAGCGCCGATGATGATGTATCCGATCCAGCCGACGCTTGTCACGGTGCTGGAGCGGGCCAACAGCTCGGTTACCGCCAAAGTACTTGTCATCTCATTTACCTCTCGTCAGGGCGTCGAACCTGTTCGGCGCATGACTCGATGCAACACCCTTTAGGGGGGTCCCACTACACCCCTGAGGGGGTAAATTCACCTCATGTCGTCGTCAATGAAGCGCCCGATCACCGTCGCTCTCGTCGACGACTACGACGTGGTGGTCAAGGGGGTGGCCAACATGTTCGACAACTATCGCGACCGGATTGTGGTTGCTGAACTGGACGCCTCGGTGGCTGTCAAAGATCCGGTCGACATTGCGCTGTACGACTCATTCGCCCAGCCCGAGACCGACGACCACGAGATCGCCACGCTGATCACCAACCCGCACGCCCACCGTGTTGTGGTCTACACCTGGAATTTTCACCCCGACCTGATCGCCAGCGCCCGCGAGCACGGGGCGCACGGTTACCTCTCGAAGACCCTGCCGGCAAGGGAACTCGTCGCAGCCCTCGAGGCTGTTCACGCGGGGGAGTTGGTGATCAGCAACCCAGCACCGCGGGCGCGCAGTGCCCTGGGCCTGGACTGGCCGGGGCGCACCGAGGGACTCAGTGACCGCGAATCCGAGGTCTTGGCCTTGATCACCCAGGGAAAAAGCAACGCTGACGTAGCCCGTCTGACCTATTTGAGCCCCAACACCGTGAAGTCCTACATCCGCAGCATCTATCGCAAAATCAACGCCGGTAGCCGCACCCAAGCCGTCCTGTGGGGCGTTCAACACGGCTTCACCCCCGACCATCACCGCATCGACCACTGGAAAGGCGGCCCCTGACCGAAAGCCATTCCGCTGCTTTGAGTTTGACGCGGTGGCAAACCCCGCCGACTCAGGTTTTGTCGAGTGCCGGGCACCCGTTGAAACGCAGGCACACCGCGGTGCCGTCGCTGCGGCCCTGCATGCTGAGTTCATCAGCGAGGCCGCGCATCAGCATGAGCCCGCGCCCTCGGAGGGCGTTGACGGCGGCAGGGTCAGGTTCGATCCAACTTCCGTGATCGGTGACGCAGATTCGCACGGTTTCCTCAGCAGGGTCGTGCCTCATCTTCAAGGTCATGAGGCCGCCTTCGGCAACGACATGCTCGCGGTAGGCGTGCTCGGCACAGTTGGCCAGCGCCTCATAAGCAGCCAGGACGATATCTGCGCCGCGATCGCTGTCCAATTCGACGGTGTCGTTGAGCCAGCGGCAGAGAAGCACACGAAAGTCGGCTGCGGTGTCACCGTCAGCAGGTCCGGTGTACGCACACTCTGGTGCGTCGTCGACACGGACTGAATTACTCACACCGGTTTGGTTACCCGCCTTACGGATATGCAACCCGATCGCGCAGCTCGCTTGGGTCACGGTAGAGAAACCGTGGATAACACCCCTCGCCCAAGGGCGGCAGCAGAACGCGTCCGGCCAAAACCGAACGATCGATCACCCGACGTCCTACGCTGAGCGAGTGCTTAGCGCGCTGAACTGCACCTGGCGCGCAGGAAAGTCTCGCTCAAGTCAACGACGACGGAAACAGGGATGACGCAATGACATCGGACGTCGCCACGCAAGCTTCGTCAGACCACCAGCCGAACTTGTCCCGGCCCTGGGCCGCCCATCGGCGGCGGACGTACCTGCTTCTCACGGCCCTCACCGGCACTGCGTTCGTGCTCGTGGTCGCGGGAGTGGGCCTGCGGGTGTTGCCACCGACCTTCACGGTCGACGTCGTCGCGAACTTACTGTTCGGCGTACCGGTGATCCTGCTGCCGCTGGTCTATTTCTGGACGGGTCGGGGTGAGCATCGTCCTCGGTTGGAGCGAGCGGCCGAGCTGACGTTGATCTACCTGCCTTACACCGCTGGTAGCCAACTCGGGTACGAGACCATCTTCTTGATCGGCCATCCGTTCAACCTCTGGACGCCCACCGCCGACCCGGGCTGGAAGTGGCTGTGGTGGCAGTGGGGACTGACCGACACCCGTTACACCAGCGCCAACAACTGGATCTTCGGGCTGGAACTGGTCGGTGTCATCACCGGCGCGACGCTGTTCGTCCTCTGGCTCCGGTTGATCCGGCCCGAGCTGCCGACCGAATCGCGCATTCGCTGCCTTTGGCTCGCCTTCGCCGGATGCGCGATGCTTCTCAGTAGCACCGGCGTGTACTTTCTGGCTGAAGTGCGGGCCGCATTCGGTGACATCGGGCAGGGCGCGTTCGGCTTCTGGTTCAAGTTCCTGGCGGAGAACGTGCCGTTCATGATCTTGCCGCCCTTTGTGCTGTACGCGATCTACCTGCAGATCGACTACTTGACCAGGCGGGCGGGCGCAGGCCGCGATCTGATCGGTTAGAGCTCGATTGTCGCTGCGTGACAAGGGTTTACGTTGAGCCCTCAGCCCCGGCCGAACTGCTCGACCTTGGCGACAAAGGGCGACGTCATCGCCCGCACGAGTGCGCCGTAGCCGACTCCGAATTCGATCTCGTCGCCGACCGCGGCCGGGTGATCGGCAAGGTCGACGATCAGGTGGTCGCTGCTCATCCCGAGGATCGCGACGCCTTCGGGCGGCCGCAGACCGTCGGGGTCCACATCTTGGCGACCGAGGGCCAGGATTGCTTGGCGCACAGCCGTATTGCCGTGGCGCTCCGGCACCTCGCCGAAAGCACCCTGAGCGCGATTGCCCCAAGGTCGGGCCGGCTTCACAGCGACCTCGATGACTTCTGCGGTCAGTGTGAAGGCGTCGGTGTGCAGGCCTGGGATCGGTGTCCGGTACAGCGGATCGACACCCAGAAGGATGGCCTCACCGAGTCGCAGCTCGTCGATCCGGCCGACGTCGTGGGTGTGCAGGGCCCAGCTCAGATTCGCCGAGTTGCCGCCTGAGACGATGTCGAGCGAAATCCCATGTTGTGTTTCGATATCGGCCACGAGTCCTGTGAGAATGCCCATGTTCCGGTCGTCGGGAATGACGCCGTTCTGACACGCCAGGTTGGCGCCCAGCCCGGCGAGCCGCAGCGAAGAGTGGCGCAGGATAACCCGCACGGCCTCGGAGACATCGCCGAGCGCGATGCCCTCCCGCAGGTCACCCAGCTCGACCATGAGCACGATGGCATGCGTCCGATTCTGTTGGGACGCAGCCTGATCGAGCGCGGCTAACACAACGGCGTCGGTATTGAGGCTGATATCGGCAACGTCGACTACCTGCGCGACCTGGCTGAGCATCGGTGAGCGGATCAGTGTGCGTGACGGTGGTGGATCGAGCCCGTCCAGCCGTGCGAGGTTCGGCACCCGGGAATCGCCGAGACCGCGCGCACCGCCGCGCAACATCGCCGCGCCGACCCCTGGCGAGCCCAGTACAGCCTTGGTGATCCCGGTGACTCGAATACCCTGTGGGTCAAGACGATCGACCAGAGCGCGCGTGTTCTGCTCGATCTTGTCGAGGTCGGCATCCAGCCGAAGCGTCACACCGGGGCTGTCGTGCGGGCGGCGACCGCGAGCGCGGGGAAAGCCATCAGCACCATGTCAACCAGATCAGACGAGGGGCGCGTGAGGGGGTCGGTGACCGGAAGGCCGAGCTGCGATCGATGTTCGGAGATCGCATTGCTCAGCTCGTCTTCGGTCATCTCTTCATGGTTGATCGTGACCCCGATGACACGCGTGTCGGCGAACGCCTCGATCAAGGCGATCTCGCTGGCCGCGGTCGGCATTGCCACCATGGGAAAATCGCCCAGCATTCTGCGCTTCGGTGCGTGCTGCACGATCACGCCCGCCGGGCGGCTGCCGCGCAGGATGTGAGCGGACGTGATGTACGCGGGGTGGCTGAGTGCGCCCTGACCCTCGACGACGATCACATCGGGGTCTTCGCCCTCGAACGCGGCGACGACCTGATTCTCGACCTCGCCGGAGCAGAATTGGGGGACCAAGGCATCCAGCGCGACCCCGTACTTACCGCCCTGGATTAAGGTCGTCTGACCGGTGCCGACCATCACTGCTTTGATGCCGTGTGCGTTCAGCGCCTGTACCAACAAAGTCGCGGTGGTGCGTTTACCGATCGCGCCGTCGGTGCCCAGGATCGCGATTCTGGGGCATGTCACATCGAAGATCCGACCGGAGAACAGATGCAGGTCGCGCTTGGCTTTCGGGCGGCGCACATCGGTGATGGTGACGCCGGCGATCACGGCTGCCGCCACGAACTCGGCGTCGTCGTTCAGGAATTCGTGCAAACCGTTGATGATGTGCATCCCGCGGGCAATGCCGTCTAGCAACACGATTCGCTGTTCGTTCGAGAGCAGGCCGTCGGCAGGTGCCAGCCCACAGATCAAATAGTCCGGCACGCGGCCGGCGTGCGAGAGGGCCTCGGCGAGCGACGCCAGCACCGGGATGCCGTTCGCGGTGCCGTCGAGGAGCTTCCCAGCGTCGCCCCCGGCCCGGAGGCTGTCGATAACACTGAGAATTTCGTACTTCTCGGAGTGCCTGACCAGGCCATTGGCGGTCTTGCCATCTTGCTCGCCGAACTGGCCCTCGCAGTAAACGATTGCGCTGGAACCCGCGGGAAGCGGGAAATAAGCTGCCGGAAGGTTGCACTCGCATTGTTCATACGAGTCGAGAGCAGGATTGCCATGGGCGGGGGAGGGCATAAATTCCTCTGAGAAGTCTCAGAGAAGGCGACGGGATCGTGGCGGGGCGTGCAGCCCAACGTTCAGCGAGTGATCTGCCCTGAGGGCCGGCAGGATTACCGGCATGTTAACTGTACCCGATTGTCTGGGCGAGATGGATATCGCGCCAGCCGGGCTGGAGCGGCTCCGTGCCGACCGCTTCGAGTCACCGAACATTCGCCGCGAGTCTCAGCGGCCCGCGAGAACCTAGCCGGCGAAACCGAAAGGGCCTATCTCCCTGCCCCTTTCAATTTATAGCTGACAGGGGGGCTTGCGGCAAGACCCCGGTGATGACGCAGAATCGCTGGCCACGGGTTCATGACGATGGCGATGGGTGAGATGTGAGTGCTCAAACAGGTGGCGGCGGGCTGCTGGACCGCAAGACTGCAACGGCGTGTCAACGACGGCCGAAAATTGACCCCCTTTCGACGGTTGAAAATTGACCCCCTTGGTGTTCATTCTTCGGTGGCCGATCCCGGGACTCGCCCGAGATCGCGGTCTTTGATGCGGTAAGAGT
>NZ_PKEK01000020.1 GCF_002863225.1 Mycobacterium sp.
TCCCCCTGCCGGCCGGGCAAGCCCGTCCGCGAGTCAGACTGGGCGCCAACCGCTTTCGCGGTTGTCTTGGGATCTATTGCGGTGGTTGATGTTTCGGGATTGGCACCGCTGACGCGGTGCTGTGGAATGACGTTGGCCCGCTTCCCTGCGGTTAGGGGTTGCGCTGCAACCGCTTTCGCGGTTGGCGCGTATCTCGTTGCCGTTCAACATCATTCCCCTATCCTACACGATGTTTACGAATACCGCTGCGCTGCAATGGATTTGTTTATCGGATCATTCGCGGCGCTGACGCGCCGCCACCAGGGGTGATGCTGCCCCGCAGGTGATCCTGCGGGGCAGCTCGAGCCCACCATCTCAGGGCTTCCGTCAGAACCCCCAATAGCCGACACCGCCGGCCTCGTCGGGATCGTCGTCGGTCTCGTCGTCCTGGTCGTCGTCGAGGTCTGCGGGAACGTCGAGGCCGGCGGCCACACCGAACGCGGCCACGCTGTTTTCCACCCGCCTGGCGTAGTCACAGCCAGCGTCAAAGTCCGGCAGGGTCCGAACGTGATCGATCACCGCGTCAGCGATCTGCTCGCCATCGTGGCGGGCCGCCACATACAACCGGCACACCCGCATCTTTTCGGCATCGGCATGGGTGGGCACCGACACCACATCAGCAGGATCGACCAACACCACGAGCATCTGCTCGCTGAAGCGTTCGGCGTAACCGAACGTGCCGACATGCAGCCCGACCGAGCAGGCTGAGTTGCGGTTGTCATCGACCAGGTCGCGGTCCATTGAGACCGTCGCTCCCACCGGGTAGGGCACGTGGCCGGTGATGGTCTGTGAGGTGCCGTCCTGGGCGCGCACGTTGACGGGCTCACGGCCCGCGTGAGCGGAGAACCCGTCGGCGCGTACCGACTTGTAGCCGACGATGTGCCCGTCGGTGGTGAGCGTGAATCCGCCGGCCTTGAGCCAGCCGAACAGCTGTGACCGGGATGCCGGGGAGGGGTTGCGCTCGAGGCGGCGCAGGAACGCTCCCAGTGGCGCGAGATCGGCGGTGCTGCTCGTCAATCGGATCGCGGCGGCCAGTACGACCTCTTCGACGGGGTCGCCGTGCTTGATCCGGTACCGCTCGGCCTCTGTGCTGTCGCCGTCTACGACCGACACCGCGTCAGCGGCGGCGGCTTTGACTGTCTGCCGGTAGGTGGCGACCAGTTCACGAACGACGGCGATGTCGTCGCCCTGGTCGTCGATCAGGTAGCGGCGTACCGGCTCGTAGGTTGGGTCGGCAGCGCCGATGAGCACACTGGCTGCCCCTTCGGTGACGATGATTGACTGGTGGTCAATGAGTGCGTGCATGATGTGAATCCTGTTCTGGTGGTGTCAGTTTGACGATGGTTGGGGAACGGCTCAGGCGGTCTGGTCGTCGTCGGCTGTCTGAGGGGGTGTGTGGGCCACGTATGCGACGAAATTGGCGGCGGTTTTGGTGGTGTCCCAGCTCCTCATATGGATCAGCAGCGGGTAGGCCCGCCGCAATTCGCTGCGCAGTGCGCCGATCTTGTCGAACTGCGCCTGCGCGGTCGGGCAGCCGCTCATCTCGCGCAACGTCGCCCGCTGGGCTGTCGTCGCGTTCTCGGCGGCGTGCAGCAGTGCCGCGATCCGTCTCAGCAGCGCGTGCTGAGGGTCGGCCTCGGTGATCGTCGCCAGGGCCGTTGCGCCGACGGTAAATTCGGCTCTGGTCGCATCCCAGCGCGGGTGTGTGTAGGCCGCAGCCAACAGCTCGTCTGGCGACCACCCCGCGATCTCGGCGGCGAACCGCTTTTCTGCCCAGGCGCTGCGGGTCATCGCCGAGGGCACTGCGGCCAGCAGCGGCTCGGTTTTGCGCTTTCCCAGATGCACGGTGACTGAGGCCGGCCATCCGTTGCACGTGGGCTGGTAGGGCCGCGCTTCCGACACGTAGATGACGGGCAGGCCCAGCGCGGCGATCTCCGGGCCACTCAAGACCTCGTGTCGGACTTGCTGGCCGTCGCGCTCGATGACCACGCACGCATAGCCCGACACCGGCCCGCGTGTGGCGCGGCGGGCCGCCAGCGCAGCACTCCACTTCGTGAACGTGTAGTGCGCGGCGATGCCGTTGGTGTCGGCACCGACCTCGAATACCTGCTCAGTGGGTGTGGTGCCTTGCAACACGTTCAGCGGCAGCGTCGTTTGGCCCTGGGGCACTGCGATCACGCGCCGCACGCTCGGGTGTTGCTCGTCGAGGAACTTGGCGAACCGCGACAGCACCCGCCCTGCCGGGACGTCGGTGACCACCAGCGTTTCTTTGAGCGCGGCGGGGGCATTGATCGCATCGAACGAGTCGCCCTGCGCGGTCGATACCCGATCCCAGCGCGACCGATGGCTGTAGCTGCACATGCTCCACGCTCCAGCCCCGGCGGGCACGCTGACCCGGAAGGGGACGGGAAGCATCTTGGCGTTGCCGACGCCGCCCAAGCTGTCGCTGCGTAACGCCACGGCGGCGGCGACATCGGAGGCGGCAAGCTGCGAAATATGCTGCGCCAGAGCTTCATAGGCTGCTTGATACTGTTGCAGCGCGGTGTCCACGGCGGCCAGGGTGCGGTCGGTGGCGATGATCGACTCCCGGCTGGGGGTGTGGTCGAACGACCCAATCGGCAGCTCGAGCACGCACGCCGTCAGACCGCCGGTGCCCTCCAGCACGCGCCGGGTGACCTCGGTGACCGACGAGAACAGCGTCCCACCGCTGCGAATCATCACCGCGCTGCGGTCGGGGCGGTCCAGGCGGCGGCACGACACCGGCCCGATCCACGATGCGCCGCCAGACAGGCTGGGCACCGGCTCACCGTCCACCAGAACCACGCCAGAGTCATGGGCGCCAGCGACCTCGAGCACCGCACGCACCCACGCCTCAACATGGCCGGCGACCTCAACGGGCACGCAAATCGTTGTGCCATCGGGTAGCTCGCTGGGCTCACCGGCCAACAGCACCTGGTGCTCCAGATTGCGGGCGGCCCGCACCATCGTGCGCCGACCGGCCTTCACGGTGTCCACCAGAAACGACTCCGCAAGTGCCCAAGCCGATTTCGCGCCGACACCCAGACCTCCGATCAGGTCGTTGCTGTCGCGCTTGCTCGAGGCCGCGAACGCCAGAAACGTCGCCTCCACCTCCTCCAGCGACATGCCCGTGCCCTGATCGGTCACGACGAGGCTGGGCTCGATCATCGTGGGAGTGGTCACCGCCACCGGCTCCACGCGCCCCGCTGCGCGGGTGGCATCGACAGCGTTGGACACGTACTCGCGCACCACCGCCAGGCGGCGGTCGGCATACAGATTGACCAGCATTTCCATCATCCGGCGCGCACCCTCGGGGTCCACCCGGCTCGTGATCGTCGGCAACGCCGCAGCAGTACCCACCAAAGTTGAAGTCGGCGCAGCAATCTTCATCAGATTTCCCCTTCCCAGGGAGTCGCGGGCCTGCCCGAACTGGCTTGCCCTACACCGACGATTCTACCGATCGCCACCGACAACATCGGTGCCAAACAGCATCTGCAGCAATATTTTTGGCCCCTCCCTACCCCGCCCCGGTGCCGGGTAGGGAGGGGATGAAATGGCGGCTGGCCCGCAGCGTGGGCATGCGGGCCAGCCCAGCGGCACCGGTTTAGTTGGCGAGGTTGTCCGGGTGCAGCGAGCAGGACGGCTCATGCTCGACACTCAGCAGGACGTCGGTGGCCGCGTGGCATTCATCGCAGCGCGGGCCTCGGTCTTCATCGTTGACCCGGGCTGGCCGGCGTTTCTCACACTCGGGGCGTTCGCGGTAGTGCGACCCGGGTGGCCAATCAGTCTCGGGGTAGCCGTCATAGACGGTGCCGTCGTTGATGAACACCCTGATCCGGCCGGGATTGTCGGCGGTGTCAATCTGCACGATGTGGGCGCCGTCGATCTCGCTGATGCCGGTATCGACCTCGACCGGCCGCGGCGTCGGCGGCTGATTGTTGGCGGCAGCGTTGGGACCTGACCCACCCAGCGCGTCGGGGCCCAGCCATTCCTCGAGGGCATCGACGAGGCCGCTGGCCCGCTCCTCGATGTCCTCGCGGACGTCGGCGTTGTGCTCGTCGTGGCTGCGGTAGGCCGACTCGCTGTAGTCGCTGAGGTCACAGTCGCTCGGACACTCGTCGTCGCAGTCGTACATGACGTGCAGATCGGCGAACCCGGCCCGCAGCGCGGCCACCGCGGCGACGACGCCCGGAGGCGGTGCCGGTGTGCTCATGACATCACCTCCTGGGCCAGGATCTCGACGTAAATCCCGACGTCGCGCAGCGCCTTAGCAGCACCCGCTTCGTCGGTCGGCGCCTCCCCGCCGTGCTCGTCGGCGTACGCGGCAAGCTCCGGGGCAAAGTCGTCGAGCACCGCGGCCAGCGCGGTCTGTGGCGATGCGTAGACACTCACCCCGGGCATCTCGCCTTTGTCGAGGCGGTCGCTACCGTGCACGACGGTAAGGGTGCACAGCTGCCCACTCGAGGCGGCCGCGGCCGCCAAGGTTGGTGTGCTCATGTCAGCCCCACTCATTGCTCAGGCCGACCAGCGGCGGGAACTGGGGCGATTCCAGGATCGTCACGGTGTAGATCGCGCACAGGTCGCGGCCGTCACCGTGTCCGTCGCCGGTGTACTCCCAGAGCTCATCCCACAGCGCCTCATCCCCGCGGAACTGACCCAGGTCGACCTCGTGGACCTGCTCGGAGGTGTGCCCGTCGCTGTAGGCGTTCTCCACCTTGAATTTCAGGTTCAGCATGGCGCTCAGCTCCGGACCATCCGGCGGGCCCGCACCTCGTTGCACAACCCGCTCAACCGCTCCAGCAGCGCGAGCTGGTCGCCGTCGAGCGGCGCGGCGCTCTCCCCCGCTAATGCGGTGATCACCACCGCACCGAACACCGGGCGCGCGACACCAAACACGTTGGTGAGCAACGTAGCAACCACATTCAGGTGCTCACGCAACGCCGTCGAATCGCGGACATCGACGTTCATGATCGCCTCGTCATCGACCCACATGTCCAGACGCGCGCTCAGCGACACGCAATCGAAAAGCGAGCAGCCGATCTGCTCGCGAAACATCGCGCCAGCACCGCCCTGGAGATCGGTGACGAACGGCACCCGCGTCACCACACCATCCATGCCGATTCTCAACGCCACCGGCGAAACCCCAACAGCCACAACATATCCCCTTCCCGGGAATCCCAGGCCCGCCCGAATGGCTTGCCCAACAACACCGACACTACCGGCACCCACCGACAACACTCTATGCAGCCAAAACCCCACGGCACCAACCGAACACCGCGCACCGGTGCACCCCCTCCCCGCCCCGGTGCCGGGTGGGGAGGGGGTTGTGGGGCTCCGGCGGCCGGGCCACGGTTTGGCCGGGCGCCGGCCGCCGGAGGTGGCGAGCGTCAGCAGACGAAGCCGTTGATGATCGCGGCCACAAGCCGGCCGATCATCACCAGTCCTTCGGTGCTGCCGGTTTCATGCACGACGTAGCCGGCCAGCAACAACGCTTCGCCGGCCACCACCGCGATCGTGATGCCGATCCACTTGGGTGTGTTCATCGGGCGTCCCCTTTCAGGACAGCGCGACGCGACCACTCGGGTCGATCAAGCCTGCGCCGCTTCAGAGGTGATAGGCCGATCACCTCTTCCCGTGAGAACTCACGCCTCTTACAGGGTCAGCGACGTGTGCCGTTGATCACACCTACAGAGATGCGCCCTATGCGGCCTGCGCTGTCCGGCCATCGGCAGCCACTGCGGCGCTGATCGCCTTGTCGACCTCGGTGAGCTCGGCGCGAGCAGCGATCAATTCGGCCGGCTCGGCGATATCGGCGCCGGCCGCAGCCCGCCGGGCGTCCTGCGCGCGCCGCTGCGCATCCTGGGCGCGAACGCTGGTCTGGGCGATCTCCTGATCAACACCGGCCACCCAGGCCGTCACCATCGCCTCCGCCCAGGCCTGCACCGCAGCGGGTCCGCGGCGCCGGATCTTGCCGGGCAGCGGCTCGGCCCACAGGGTGCAGTAGTCGAACCGCAGGGCCAGCTGGCGGCCCGGGTCGGTGTCGTCGATGCGGATCGACACCCGCGGGGCGCTCCAGCCGGCGTGATAGCGCGATCCGGGGCTGCCGTGCCCGCCCTGAGGGGTCGGGCAGGCGTCTTCGGCGACGGCCGATAGATCCACGTTCGCCAGGTCGGCGCGGCTGTGCTGGGCGAAGTCCTGCAGCCGATCGTGGCGCGCGCCGGCGGCGGCGGCGTTGTTGTCGGCCAGCTCGGCCTGGTGCAGCAGCGTCCGGACGTTTTGCTGCACGGTCAGATGGGCTAGTTTCAGCTTGCGTACCCGCGTCATCAGCTCGTGTTGACGCAACAGCAGATCGTTGCCGGCGGCAGCGGCTTTGAGTTCGCCGAACGTCAGGGTTCCATCGCCGAGGTCTTCGATCTCCCTGGCTTGGCCGTCTACCCGGTAAAGCTGTTCGAAGGCCCGCGATTTGCGTTCAATGGTGCCGAACATGAACGCATCGAAGGTGCCGCGGGCTACGTGGGAGTAGATGTCGACGACCGGGTGTTCGTTGCCGTGACGCAGTCCGCGGCCATTGCCCTGTTCCCAGGCCGCCGGGGTCCATTTGGGGTCGACCTGGTGTATCGAGTGCAGGCGTTTCTGCAGATTGGTGCCGATGCCCACCTTGGGTGTCGAGCCGATCAGGACCGAGATCGACCCATCGCGGCAGCCGGCGAATAGCGCTTCCCTGGCCTTGGGTGTGGTGGCCTCGTGGACGAATCTGATTCTGTCCGCTGGTATTCCGCGTTCGATCAGTCCGGACCGGATGCGGCCATAGCTGCCGGCGTCGTCTTTTTTCGGTGTCCCTTGATCGCACAACACCAGTTGAAAAGCTCCCGGCGTGCTGGAGTCGCTGTACTGCAGATCGGTGGTGCGGTGATAGATCTTGGCGATGAGGTCGGCGGCACCGCCGAGTTTGGGGGCGTCCTCGATGAGTCCGACCAGGTTGGGGTCTAACGCGACTTTTCGGCCGTCTCCACAGATCAACAACATGTTGTCAGCGTCAGGCTGCACCCGGCGGGCCCGCAGATCATCGGCACGTTTGACCAGCGTTTCCATGTAGGCGCGTTGGGCGTCGGTCGGCTCGGTGAGGATTGTGTGGTACTGGGCTGTGGGTCGGGACAATCCCACAGTGTCAGCGCGCACCATCGACATGAACTCGGAAAGCATTGTGCGCATCTCGGGCACGTTCTGGATCACGGCGGGGCGGCGCCGTGAGCGGAATCCGGACCCGTCGGGGCTGGTTTCGATCAGCACCTCGTAGCGCACGAACTGCGCCGCCCAGGCGTCGAAATGACTCAGGCCGGTGCGCTCCAATTGTTCTGGCGCCAGCATGTTTTGCCACACATAGCCCTCGGCCAGGGTGTTGGTGAACGGTGTTCCGGTCATCAGGCAGACATGCGGTCGATCCGGGTTGGCGCGCCGCAACATTGAGATCTTCAGAAACAGATCCAACGCCCGTTTCGAGGACCCCAGGCTGAAACCGTCCGCGCGCGTGGTCACTGGTAGCCGGCGGAACCGATCGGCCTCGTCGACGATCAAATAGTCCAGCCCAAGGGTTTTGAACGTGATGGCGTTGGGATCGTTGATCGAGGACCGCAGCCGCTCGATACGCCCCTGCAGCGACCGCACCGCCGCAGCGATCCGCTTACCGGTGAATCCTGCTGCGCGCGAGTAGCTTTCCAGCTCGGACAGCTGGTCTTCCAGCCACGCCTGCTCCACGCTGGGCGGCACCGGCAGCGATGAGAATGTTTCGTGCGTCATGATCACCAGATCCCAGTCACCGGTGGCCGCCCGCGCGATGAACCGCCGCCGGGCATCTCCGTGCAGATCGGCGCGGGTCACGATCAGGAACCGGCCCGCCGGCCACGCCTGGTAGCACTGCCGGGTCGCCTGCTCGATGAGGTGGCAGGGCACAATCAATCCGGGCCGGTTCGCCAGCCCGAATTGCCGCGCAGTCATCGCCAAAGCGATTGCGGTGAGCGTCTTTCCAAGCCCGACTTCATGTGCGCAGAACACCGCGGGGGTCGACACCGCGCGGTCGACGAAGTCACGTTGCCACGACCACAAGTCGATGCCGGCCGCCAGACCCGGGAAGGTCAGATGCGACCCGTCGTGTCGGCGCAAGACCCGGGCGTTCATCGTGTGGTTGTACTGCTCGACGATGCGCCGCTCCCGGTCGGGGTGTTCCCAGATCCACAGCGAGAATCGCTCTTGGATCGCGGCGAGCTTCTGTTCGGCCGCCTCCGTCGCATCAGCGTTGCGCACCCGCCGGCTCCGGTGAGCGATCGGGTCCCAGACCTCATCCCACACCACCGGCGCGGCCCCGTTCAAGCCGTACTGCAGCAACGCGAAGGCATCCATTTCCGCTGTGCAGTATGCGATCTGCGCCTCAGCTGACATTCGCGCCCGAGATCCTTCAACTTCCCAGGCCGCCAACGGCGCAATGTGGTTGACCCGGGCGCGCAGACCGAATACCTCGTCGCAGAAGTCGGCGACGTCGCCGGCGGTGACGAACGGCGAGCCCAGTTCGATGCGGATCTCTCCGCGTCCCAGCCACGGCGGCTGCACCGCCTCGAGTGCGGTCACGTTGCGCTCGAAGCGGGCATCGCGCGCCGCGGCCTCCAGCGCTGCGCGCAGCTTGACCCGGACGTCACCGGACAGGTAGTCGCGAGCGATGACCGCCCGCGAGGTCTGGGGGTCGCGGTAGACCAGGTCCCCGAGCGCGGCGAACGCCTGCTCGGCATCGGCCAGTCCGAGCAGATCGGCGATGCGACCCAGATCCAGACCACGACCCTCACCCAGACTGATCACCAACGCCTCACCAGGAGTGCCGGCGCGGGTGGCGGGCTCGGGTCGCTTGTTGACCCGGCGTCGCAGGATCGGCGCCGGCGCGGCCTGCCCGCTGTCCTGGTCGAAGCTTTCGAGCGCGAAAATGACTGGCGCGTATGGGTCTTTGCGGAAACCCCCGAGCGTGGGAACTCGCCAACCCAGCCGCGGCAGTCCCGTATCCGAGTCCGGTTTACCCTCGGTGATCGTCCCTCGGTTCAGTGCACCGAAGCGGGCCACGTACCCGGTGTAGGCCTCACGACAGGCCACCCGCAGCGGCTCGACGGCGTGATCGGGGCGGTCCCAGTCCGCTTCGGCGTCCAGCAGCGCGACCGCGGCATCGCGCAACTCGATCAACGCCCGCAGCTCAGCGCTTGGGCGCGCCAGCACCGATAGTTCCCCACCGACGACACAGACCACCTGGCCGTCGACGACGTGCAGGGAGCCCTCTTTGCGCCCCTGATCGTCGGTCAGCCGAACGTCCATCAGATCGGCCGGCAACGCGTTCTCCGACGTGTAGGGGACCAGCAGCGGTGCCACCGCGGCGAACGCCGCGGTGAGATCGGCGGCTGGATCGTCGGCGTGCACGGCCAACGGCAGCCGATCGAATCCGGTCAGGCGCATCTCGCCGGCCACCAGTTCGGGGTGCAGCGTCCAATAGCTGCTCACCCACTCGCTGCACGGCCGGCCATCGACGACGTCAGAGATTGCCGACTGCCCGCCCTCTCCGGCACCAGACCACCGGCGGGGCTCCTCGTCGTAGTCGCGTACCCGCAACACAAGGACGTCGGCGACCACGCTGGTGCCGGACTGGGCGAAGTAGCCCGAGGGCAGCCGCACCGCTGCGATCAGGTCGGCGTGCTCGGTGATCGCGTGGGAAAGCCCCCGTGTGGCGTCCATCGCGTGACGTGAGGTCACCACTACCACGTAGCCGCCCGGGCGTACCGCGCTCACCGCACGGTGCACGAAGTACTCGTGCAGTGGACCGTAGAAGCCGCTGGCACTGTCATGCACTCGTGCCGCAGAGAACGGGACATTGCCCACGGCGGCATCAAACTTGTTGCGGGGCAGCGAGATCTTCTGCAGCTCGCCGGCAATGATGGTGGCGCCCGGATGCAGGGCCCGCGCAATCTGCGCTGCAAACGGGTCGGCGTCCACACCGGTCAACGCGAGCGACAGATCCGCCGGCGCATGCTGCAGGAACGCGCCAGCACCGCACCCGAGGTCGAGGACCGAACCACCCGAGAAGCCGGCCGACCGCAGCACACCCCAGATCCGATCGACCAGGGCAGGCGGGGTAAAAAACGAGGTGTCGACGATCCGGGCCGCCGCGGCCACCGCTTCAGGGTCGATCTCGTCGAGCTCGTCGGCCAGCTCGGCCCACACTCCGGCAGGCTGCGGATCAAACATCTTCGCAACCGCGCCCCACCCCGGAAACGCCCGCAGGACCTCCTGCTGCCGGAGATCAGGGCTGCTACCGCCCAACTCGGCCATCACCCGCGCTGCCTCGACGACCTGCCGGCCCAGCCTCGCCGCGGCCGAGCCACCCGATAGATCCTGAGTACGCGAATTCAGCGCTGACATAACACCGATCCCCTTTCCGGGATTCCCAGGCCCGCCCCAACGGCGTGCCCAACGGAGATCAATCTAGCCCACGGCACCGACAAGACCCGCACCAAACCGTCAGCACCTCAACGTGTTTGATTCCCCCACCCGCCCCGGTGCCGGGAGGGGTGGCCCGCCGGCAGCGGGGGAATTGCCGGCGGGCCACGGGGCGCGAGCCGCGGCGCCGCGGCCGAAGGGTTGGGCGGGCCTTCGGCGCGCGCTGCGCGGTCCGCGTGTCTAGCTCGCGATCGCATGGGCGTCGGTCTCGGCGTTGCCGAGTCGTCCGGCGCGCAGGATCTTGTCGGCCGCGGTGAACACCGCCCGAATGTCCCGGTCGGTTACCTCTTCACCGGCAAGCCAGTTTTGGATGTAGGCGCGCGACTCGGTCGGGTCCCACTGCTCCAGCTCGAGTTCGTGCGCCAAAAGGTGTGCGACCGATTCGGCTTGGAACTCAGCCTTGCCGCGACTGCACGGGCTCTCCCCCTCAGGGCATTCTGTTGTGTGCCCGAGCATCACATGCCCGAGCTCGTGAAACAGGGTCTTGAGCGGGTACTTGGCGACCGGGCTCACCGCGATCTCACGCCCCAGCGAGTAGCCCTGGGTGTTGCCGCTGATCATCGAGAACGGCACCCGCGTGATGCCGAGTTCGGCAAGCGCGCGGTGCTGATCCCACTCAGGCAGCTCCGGCCACTCCACCTCCGGCCCAACGGTATTCGAATACGGAAAAGTCGAGCGCCTCAACTTGAAGCGCATCATCACGACGACCTTTTCGCCGGTCTCCTTATCGGTCTTGCGGATCTTCCACGGATGCAGCACAGCACGCCCACCACCTTTGACCGGAATACGGCCCAGGTCCTTCCACACACTGAACGGCGCGCACGGCTCCGAAACACCCTGCGACCACAACAGAATCTGATTCTGCAACGAATACTGATAGAACCGGCAATAGGTGTCCCCCATACGACCCGGCAAAGTCATCGCCTGATCGAGCAACGCCCGCCAGTCGACCTCGCCCTGGCCGTCGACAACCGCTGCCCGTTCAATGCTGGCTGTAGTCATTCGTGCTTCCCCTTCGGGATTCGGAGGCCTGCCCAACTGGCTTGCCCTACACCACAAACACTACCGACCCCCACCGACAAAAACGCCACCCGGCCAATCCGGCTCCCCACCAAACGGATTCAGCCCCACCCCGACCCGGTGCCGGGTGGGGAGCGGGTTAGCCGGCCAGATGACCGGCTAACCCGCTCGCAGCGGTGGCTGTCAGTCCTCCTCGACGTCGACGACATCGAAGTCGCGGACCGCATCGGCCAACAGGTCCGGCCGCAACTGCCCCACGGCGGCGATGGCCATCTCCTCAGTGATGGTGGACGCGGCGGCGTCCGAGCTGTGCGCGGAGGCCAGAATGCGCACTCGCACAGTGACATCAACCTCACACATCCAGTCACGGCTCCGGGGCCGCAGATTTTGCGAGATCATGAACCGGTCGAAGACCTCGCAGAGAGAGTTCTCGTCGGCGTACTCGTGCGCGGCATCGACGATGCGCTCGAGGCGCACCTCACTGGCCGCGATCGCCTCGCGCGCCTGGTCCCGCTGGACGCGCAGCTGGTCGCGCTCACTGCGAAGGCCCGCAGCGACCCACGCACCACTGGCCACCACGGGCGCCCATGCTGGCATCGAATCAGCGGTCAAGATGGGTTCACCCATCACACGCACCTGCGAAACCGGCCCTACCGCCAGCACCGCGCCGTTCGCGACGCCGACCACAGCGCACTGGCGATCCTCACTGCCATGGACGCCAGCGCTGTCGATGACCAACCAACCCGCCTCAGTCCTGCCCGAGACCTCGACACACAACACTGCCCCGGGCTGCACCCCGCTACCCAACGCCTCACCCACTGTTCGCGACCCCACGTCAACCGAATTCTCCACAACAGCAGTCACAACAACACTCCCCTTCCAGGGAACCGGGAGCCGGTCCGAATGACCTGCTCAACACGTTTGATTCTACCGCCCGACACCGACAAGCCATCCCCGAACAGGCCTGCCCGCCAACTATTTTCGGTACCCC
>NZ_PKEK01000091.1 GCF_002863225.1 Mycobacterium sp.
ATGCCAAATAAAATTTAAAATTATTTATGTTCAAATATCAATTCATTCATTGCTGGAGCTAATCTAGACCTCTTCTTGGTGAGCCTCTCTCTGGCAAGCCATGTGCAGCGCCACGATCGACGACGAACACGCGGTGTCCACGGTGACCGAGGGGCCCCGCAGGTCGAGAAAGTAGGACAACCGGTTGGCGATGATGCTCATGGCGCCGCCGGAGTTGTTCCACGCGTCGACGTTGGGCAGGTCCAACGCGGCCACGACGCCGTAGTCGTTGTAGCAGGCCCCGGCGAACACACCGGTCTGCGAGCGGCGCAGCGAACTCGGCGGAATACCCGCGTGTTCCAGTGCCTCCCATGCGACTTCGAGCAGCATGCGCTGCTGCGGGTCCATCTTGGCGGCCTCACGGCTGGCGATGTCGAAGAAGTCGGCGTCGAATGCGTCGAGGTTGTCCAGGTAGCCGCCGTGGCGGGTGGTGCTCGACAGCGCCGCCGCGACCTCCGGTGTGCCGTCGTCGAACGGCGCCCAGCGGTCCGCCGGCACCTCGGTGACGGCGTTGCCGCCCTCGGAGAGGAACTTCCAGTACTCGTCGGGGCCGGAGATACCGCCGGGCAGCCGGCAGCCCAGGCCGATCACCGCGATCGGCTCGTCGAGGTGTCCGCGGTTGGCCTCGACCTCGGACTCGGCGGCCAGCGACTCGGTGCCGGTCAGGAACCGGGCCAGGTCGGCGATCGTGGGGTGCTGCCAGAACTCGACAGGCGAGATCTTGCGGCCGAGGAGTTCGGACAGTTCGCCGGAGAGCACCAGAGCGTCACGCGAGCCCAGGCCCAGGTCGCTCATCGGGGCGTCGAAGTCGATGTCGTACGGGCTGCAACCGACCGTGGTCACGAGGTAATCGGCCAGCCAGTGCCGTAGCGCTTCCTCGTCATACGAGGACGTCATCAGATGCCCCTTTCACTGCCAGCTGGTGCCGACTCCACGCTGTCGAACAGCTCACTCAACACGCCGCCGTCCGAGTCGCCCAAAATGTCGATGTCGCTGTCGGATTCCGGCTGCGGCGAGACCTTTTTCGCCAGGTGTTCCGCGAGCGCAACGATAGTCGGATAGTTGAACAGCATTGTCGCGGATAGCTCGATTCCGACAAACAATTCGGTGTCGCGGCGCACCGACATCGCCATCACGGAGTTCAGCCCGTATTCGGCGAACGGCCGGTCGAGCTCCAGCTCGGATTCGGCGAGCTGCAGCTCACGGGCGAGGATGGCCCGCAACCCGCTCTGCAGCTGCTCACGGACCTCGTCGGCCGGCATGTCCGACCAGGCCGGAGTCGCGGCGGCCGGCTCGGCGGCACCGGAACCATCGGTCGTCGACGCCATCGGCGCCATCACGGCCTGCGCGACGTCGTAACGGGACAGGTGCTCCCAGGCGGCGAAGGCCTCTTCGGCGGTGATCGCGCGGGACCCGAGGCGCTCGAGTTCCTGCAGGGCGATCTGCGCTTCGGCGCCGAACCCGAGCCCGCGCCAGGCCACCCAGTCCTGGCTGACGGTGTGGCAGCCCTGCCGGTGCCGAGCCTGGGCCAGACCGTCGAGGTAGGCGTTGGCCGCCGCATAGGCGCCCTGGCCGGGGACGCCGAACACGGCGCCGGCCGCGGCCGTCAGGAACATGAAGTCGAGGCTGCCCGGCGGGAAGGTCTGATGCAGCACCTGCGCCCCGGCGATCTTCGGCCAGACCGTGCGCCGCAGCCGGCTCTGCTCCAGCTCGGTGAACAGCTCGGCGTCGGTGATGCCGGCGCCGTGGACGACACCGCGGATCGGGACCGCGCCCTCGTCGTCGCGCTTGGCCAGCAGGGCCTGCATCGCCTCGAGCGAGCCGATGTCGAGTGCCACGGCTTCGACGGCCACGCCGCGGGCTTCGAGCGCGCGGACGGCGTCGATCTTGGCCTGGGTGGCCGCGTCGTTGCTGTCGCTGTCCCAGGCGCGCCGCGGCGGCAGTGCGGTGCGTCCGGCCAGGATCACCCGTCGGGCTCCGCGGTCCGCGAGCCACCCGGCGGTCAGCAGACCGAGCGCCCCCAGGCCACCGGTGACCAGATAGGCCGCGTCCGGGCGGCAGCGCAGCGGCTCGCGCACCGGCTCACCGGAGATCGTTGCCAGGCCCGGCGCGCTGAATTCGCCGTCGCGCAGCGAGAGGATCGACTTGGCCGGGGTACGCAGCAGCGGGGCCAGCGCGGGCACCAGCGAGGCGATCGCCGTGTCGTCCGGAAGGTCGACCAGCCCACCCCACAACTGCGGCTGCTCGGCCCGGATCACACCGGCGGTGCCCCAGAGCGGGCTCTGCGTGACGGCGGCGTCCGAACTGCCTTCGCGCACACCGCGGGTGACGATCCACAATGTCACCGGGTGACTCTCGTCGCGCTCGGCCAGGCCGCGGACCAGGTCCACCAGATCCATCGACATCCGCACCGCGGCGTCGACATCGCTTTCGCCGGAACGGGATTCGGCGACGTACAGCACGTAGCGGGCATCGGCGACGGCGGCTGCGGAGTAACCGCTCCGGGCCAGTCCGTCACGCAGTCCGCCGGCGACATCGTCGTCGCCGAGCACCGCGAGGGTGCTCGCACCGGCGGCATGGCCGTCGGGGCCCTCGTCGGGGGTGAACGGTTGCCAGTCGATGGCGTGCACCATCGCGGTGGGGTCATCGCCGCGGCCCGCGGTCGCGCTCGCGTCCACCGCGGCGAACCGCAGCCCGCGTACCTCGAGGCAGGGGTTGCCGTCCGAGCCGGTCGCCACGATGTCGACGACGAGCTCTTCGTCGTTGCCACCGCGGCGGCGTACCTCGACGCGGCCGCTCGGGTCGGCGAGCTCGGCGTCGAACCGCACGCCGGTGACCGCGGCCGGCACCATCAGTCTGGGGTTGTCGCTGTCGAGCAGCCGGGCAAGGTGAATTGCGGCGTCCAGCAACGCAACTGACGAGGCTTGGGTCAGCTCGACGTCGGCGCGCAGTTCGCCGGCCTTGGCGTGGGCTGACCCGATCGACCAGCCGAACGGCCGGCCCTCACTGCCCCAGGTCTGCCACAGTGAGGTCACCGACTCGTCGGTGACCTCGGCGTCGGCCGCTCCCGGGGCGGCTACCGCCTCCGACGAGCCGGACGCGGCGCCGTCGTGGTCGATACGCGCCGTAGCGTGCCGGATCCACGCTCCGCCCTGCCCGGTGGCACTCGACGACACGGTGACCGACCCACTGTCGGCGACCACCTGGATGACGCGGGGCTCCCCGACGACGATCGGATAGTCGAACCGGATGTCGGACAGCGTTGAAACGTCGTACTCGTCGGCGGCACGCGAAAGTGTCTGCAGCAGAACCGAAATCGGAATGATCTCGACCCCGTTGTTGTGGTGCGAGCCGGGGTAAGGCTTGGTGGTGGAGGTCAGCCGCGCCTGCCACAGGTGTGTCGGGGGTGTCGCGGCCACCGGAATGTGCTGTCCGAGCAGGGTTCCGCGCTGCGGCGCCGAATCGGCGGTCGTGACGAACTCGTCGGCGTCGATCCAGTGCCTGCTGTGGTGCCACGGCGCGCTCGGCAGCACCGGGTGCGGCTCGGGCGGGTGGGCCAGCGTCGGCGGCCGCATCACGTGCGTCGCGTTGAGGTTGGTGTGGAAGCTCACCGTGTCATCGCCCTTGCGCGACAACGTCCCGACACTGTGGTGGTGCACCGCTGCCAGCGTTTCGCTGACCGCGTGCGTCAGCGAGGGGTGCGGGCTGACTTCGACGAAGGTGGCGTGCTGCGCCGCGGCGACCGTGACGGCCTGGTGCAGCTTCACCGGCTGGCGCACGTTGTCCACCCAGTAGTCGGCGTCCAGAGTCGGTGCCGAGTTCGGGTCGGTGACGGTGGAGATGAACGGGATGGTCGGTGTCTTGGGCTTGAGATCGGCCAGCGCCGAACGCAATTCGGACAGGATCGGGTCCATCAGCGAGGTGTGCGAGGCGACTTCCATGTTGACCCGCCGGGCGAACCGCTCCTGCGCGCTGGCCGCCTCGATCGCCGCGTCGACCTGCTCCACCGTCCCGGCGACCACGGTCTGCCGCGGCGACAGGTACCCCGCCAGGCTCACCTCGGGGTAGTCGGCCAGGAACGCCTCGGCTGCCTCGGCGTCGAGCTCCAGCAAGCCCACCGCGCCCTGGCCGGCCAACCGCGCCATCAGCCGCGACCGGATCCCGATCACCCGCAGACCCTCGTCGGCAGTGAGCGCCCCGGCCACCACGGCCGCGGTCACCTCCCCCATCGAATGTCCGATCACCGCATCGGGTTCCACACCGTAGGAGCGCCACAGCGCGGTCAACGCCAGTTGCAGACCCATCAGCACGGGCTGCACGCGCGCGTCGCCGGTCACCCGTTGGCCCTCGGTCAGCACCTGCGCCAGCGAGAACCGCATGTGCTCGACGAACAGCGGCTCCAACTCCTCGACCGCTGCGGCGAACGCGGGCTCGTCGGCCAGCAGTTGCCGGCCCATTCCGGGCCACTGCGAACCCTGGCCGGAATACACGAAAACCGTTCCGGGCTTACACAATCCCTCGTGCGGCACGACGAGCCCGACGGCCGACTGGTCGGCGGCCAGCGCCTGCAAGCCGGCGACTGCCTGGGCACGGTCGCGCACGGCCAGGGTGGCGAAGCTCTTGTGCTGGGTGCGGTGGTGGTTGAGCGTGTGAGCGATGTCGGCCAGCGGCACCGCGGCGCCTGCGCCGACCATCCAGTCGGCGAGCGTGGCCGCCGTCGAAGCGACGCGGGCCGGGGTCTTGCCGGAGACCACCAGCGTGGTGACCGCCGGTTCCGGTTGCGGCGCAGCGCTTTTCGAGGTCTCTGCTACCGGCGCCTGCTCGATCACCACGTGGGCGTTGGTGCCGCTGACGCCGAACGAGGAGACGCCGGCCCGGCGGGCACGGTCGACCTTGGGCCATTCCATTCCGTCGGCGGCGATGGTGAATTCCGACGCTCCCTCGACCGCGTTGGGCGTCAATTCGGTGAAGTGCAGGTGCGGGGGGATGTAGCCGCGCTGCACGGTGAGCACGGTCTTGATGAAGCCGGCGATACCCGCTGCCGACTCCAGGTGGCCGACGTTGGTCTTGACCGACCCCAGCACCAGCGGCGCCGACCCGTCACGCTCGCCGAAAACCTGGTGCAGCGCGCCCAATTCGATCGGATCGCCGAGCGCTGTTCCGGTGCCGTGGGCTTCGATGTAGTCGACGTCCGAGGGGGCCAACCGGGAGGCACTGAGCGCCGAACGCAGCACCGCCTGCTGGGCCGGACCGCTCGGCACGGTCTGACCGCTGCTCGGCCCGTCCTGGTTGACCGCCGAACCACGTACCACCGCGAACACCGAATCACCGTCGCGCACAGCGTCACTGAGCCGTTTGAGCACCACGACGCCGCAGCCCTCGCTGCGGACGTAACCGTCGGCGCTGGCATCGAACGTCTTGCAGCGGCCGTCGGGGGCCAGCATGCCCCACCGCGAGGTGGCCACGCTGTTCTCCGGGCTCAGCATCAGGTTGACCCCGGCCGCCAGCGCCTGGTCGCTTTCTCTCCGCCGCAGACTCTGGCAAGCCAGGTGCACGGTCACCAGCGAGGACGAGCAGGCAGTGTCCAGCACCACGGCCGGTCCGTGCGCACCCAGGAAGTAGGACAACCGGCCGGCCGCGAAGTTCGCCGCGTTGCCGAACGGGACGTGCGGGTCGACCTCTTCGGGTGGCAGCCGGCCGGACAGCGACAACCCGTAGTCGTGGGTGGTCATGCCGACGAAGACCGAGGTCTGGCTGCCCCGGATCATCGGCGCGGTGATGCCCGCGTTTTCCAGTGCCTCCCAGGTGACTTCGAGCAGCAGCCGCTGCTGCGGATCCATCGCCGCGGCCTCCCGCGGCGAGATCCCGAAGAAGTCGGCGTCGAACTCGTACGGCTGCCAGGAGGTGAGGAAACCGCCCTGCTTGCTGACGATGGTCCCGGGGATGGAGTGGTCGTCGGCGAAGAACGCGTCGGCGTCCCACCGGTCGTCGGGAACCCCCACGACGCCGCTCTTGCCGTCTTGCAGCAACTGCCAGAACGCGTCGGGACTGTCGGCGCCACCGGGCAGGCGGCAGCCGATGCCGATCACCGCGATCGGCTCGGTGTCACCCTGCTCGGCGATTTCCAGCCGCGCGGTCAGGTCGTCGATCTTGCGCAACGCCTCGGTGATGATGGCCCGACGATCCGACGGTGCAGCCGTCATCGCGCTCCCCCCGGTCTGTCGGAAAGTTGTTGTCGTCCTGAACCGGGCACGAGAGCCGCCGCCCCGCCAACCGGTGTCATCCGGGCGCGTCCAGTCGGTTCGCCTCGTCGCGCCCACAACGTCCTACCCAGCCGAAGTGACTGATGTTACCGCCACGTGACCGGCGTCGAACGCTCCCCCCCTGTGCAGCGAGCATCAAGAATTTGTCAGGAAACACTGGCTTTACTCCCGCTGCGGTGCAAAGCCGTCGGGACCCCACTAAGCGGTGGAATCCAAACGGCTGAAGTCGTCCTGTTGGTAGACCTCAACACACGAAGAACGGCGAATCTTCCCACTGGTGGTGATCGGAATCGAGCCGGGCGGAACCAGGACGAGGTCGGCCACCCGCAGCCCGTGGGACTTCGAAATGGCAGATGTCACTTGCGCTCTCACGTTGCGGAGGCGCTCCTGCATCTCGGCCGTGTTGCCCTTGTCCTTCATCTCGGCGATCACGATCAGGCGCTCGGTGCGGCCGTCCTCGATCGAGATGGCCGCCACCCGGCCACCGCTGATCTCCTGCGTGGTGGCCTCGATGTCGTCCGGGTAGTGGTTACGCCCGTCGACGATCAGCAGGTCCTTGATGCGGCCGATGATGTAGAGCTCGCCGTCGTGGATGGTGCCCAGGTCGCCGGTGCGCAGCCAGGGGCCGAGCGGAGTGCCGCTCGACGGGTCGACCAGCTGGCCTCCGAACGCCTTCTGGGTTTCCTGCGGCTTGCGCCAGTACCCCGAGGCGATGTTGTCGCCGTGCAGCCAGATCTCGCCGACCATTCCGGCCGGGTTCTCGGTACGGGTCTCCGGGTCGACGATGCGAATCGTCGAGGCACGCGGGACGCCGACGCTGACCAGTTCGACCCCGGTGTCGTTGTCGCAGGCCTCGGCGTGGCCGGCGGACAGCTTCTCGTAGTCGAAGGTGGCGACGGTCGGGGGGCGGCCCGGGCCCGAGGAGTTGACGTAGACCATGGCCTCGGCCAGGCCGTAGGACGGCTTGAGCGAGCTGGCCGGGAAGCCGAACTCGGCGAAGCGGTCGATGAAGCGCCGGATGGTGGCCGCGTGCACGCGCTCGCTGCCGGACAGGATGGTGTGGACGCCGGACAGGTCGAGCCCGGCCATGTCCTCGTCCGTGGTCCGCCGGGCCGCCAGCTCGAATGCGAAGTTCGGCACGGCGGTGAAGACGCGGGTGTTCGTTGCCATCGCCTGAACCCACCGGGCCGGCCGCTGCAGGAACGACAGCGGGCTCATCAGCACCGAGTGCAGACCCATGGTCAGCGCGCCGGTGACGCCCAGCAGCAGACCCATGTCGTGGTAGACGGGCAGCCAGGACACCAAGGTGGTGTCCGACGGCGGCATCGCGCCTTCCTCCTGGAAGTAGTCGTCACGCACCTGCTGGCAGTTGGCCAGGATGTTCTTGTGGCTGACTACGACGCCCTTCGGGGAGCGCGTCGAACCGGAGGTGTACTGCAGCACCGCGTTCTTGGTCCGCGGCGCGGGCGGGGCGTTGAAGTCGGGCTCCGCGTTGAGGTCCAGGCTGTCGACCTCGATCAGCGCCGGTGTCTTGCCGGGCAGCGCCCGGGCGCAGCCGACGACGTCGTCGACCACCGCGGAGGTCGTCAGCAGCACGGTCGGAGCGCAGTCCTGCAGCGCGGCCGACGCCCGCTCGTCGTGGGCACCGAACTGCGGGACGGGCAGCGGCACCGCCACCAGCCCGGCCTCCAGGGCGCCGTAGAACGCGACGATGTACTCCAGGCCCTGCGGAGCCAGGATTGCCGCCCGGTCGCCCGGCGCACTCACGGATCCGATCTCGCGAGCCAGCACCTGGGCGCGGCCGAAGAGCTCGGACCAGGTCAGCGTCTGGCTGTAGCCGGCCGGATCGACGTCGTAATCGATGTACGTGTAAGCCGGTGCATCCGGTTGCTGCCGGGCCCATTCCCGCAGTAGTGCGGCAATAGAAGTCTCGGTTACGGCCATCGGGACACCACCCCTTAAAGATCTAGAGCCCCGGACAAAAACTAGACGGGCGCTTGTGATGCAGGAGATTAACAGGGGCCACGTGCTTCCCGGACCAAAAACCCAGGAATGTAATACGTGTACCAAACGGACGACCCGTTCGCGCCAGCGTCATTGCTGGGGCTGCTCGTTTGCTAACTAGGTCGCGCCCAGAGGCGTCCGGTCCCTGGTCACGACGCCTTCACCTTACCGGACGGTCAGTTGAAACGCATAACTCCGAATAGTTAAACGCGTTGCGGCGACTTTTGCGTGGTGACAGGGGTGCCGACGGACTGAGGAGCGGCCGAGACCGCTGCCGCCACCCTCGCCGTCGCGAGACCGCCGGGCGGGCCGCCGCGACACCGGCGAAACCTCCGCCCAAGAGGGGGTTTGCTGGCTTTCGCCGCGCCGGAACCGGGGTGTGGCGTTATTCACTTTTTTTCAAAGATCCCCAGTTGAGCGGCCGCGCGGAGCGTTCTGAGTACCCCCAACCCGTACGGGGCAGCCAAGCCGTCCGAATTGTCGGTGAAAGAGTCCAATTAATTGGCTAATCCAGTCATTCAAATAATGAAGAAACTGTCCAATTTTGACCTTGATAACGGCGGCCTATTTGGCAACAAAACGCGTCAATTGGAAGTTGCTCAACCTCTACATGAGGACAAGATCTTCGGTTCGATCTCGCTAACCAACTCGGCGATGTGGTCGGTCAGATAAAAATGATGGCCGGGAAAAACTTTCATAGTGAACTCTGAGGTCGTCCGCTCCACCCATGGCCGGACCTTCTCCGGGGTGGCCACTTCGTCGTCGTCGCCGAGAAACGCCGCGATTGGGCAGGACAACTTCTCGCCCGGCGGGCAATCATATTTGGAGATCGCCTTGAGGCCCCGCAGGGTCGGCAGGATGCTCGCCGCGAATTCCTCGTTTTCCAGGAACTCAGGATTGACCCCGGTCATCTCACTCACCGCGTCCAGCAGCCCGCGGTCCGACTCGGGGATGTGCTCGTACCCGACGTGGCCCGGCGCGGCGACGGCCGAGACGAACAGTGCGGCAATCGGACTGCCCGCCTGCTCGAACCGGCGGGCGACCTCGAAGGCCAGCAGCCCGCCCATGCTGTGACCGAAGAAGGTGATTTTCTCGCCACCCGCTTCCGGCGGCTTGATCATCTGGCAAACCTTGTCGGCCAGATCGGCGATGGTGGTGAATGAGCCGAGGTCGTGATTACCGCCGCGACCGGGATACCGAACGGCGACGCGTTTGATATCGCTGGCAAAGGCTTTGGCGAAGGGAACATAAAACTCGGCCGATCCCCCGGCATGCGGAAAGATGTAGAGCTTTGGTGGCTGCTCAGTCACGCGGCAACGATACAGTCCCACGGGGGCCGGCTCCGGAAGGGCGCGTCGACAGCGCCGGCGACCGATATGAGTTAACGTTGTTCAGTTGTTGCCATTAAAATCTGTGAAAAACCCAAGAAAAACCTGTGCCGTTTGCGGCCGACACGGTTTCTCGATTCCGCTATCGCAAAACGCGAAAAAGCTTTACGATTTCACCGCCATCACGTGTGGCAATCGCTCTAGGGGAGGTCAATCCAAACGCCCGGTCTGAAGTAGCGTTCATCTTCAGTCTTGGTGCGGTTGTTGGAGGAGGTTGGAAAGTGTTCGTAACCACACAGCCAGAGGTGTTGCAGGGGGCTGCAGGCACGCTGTCGGGGATCGGTGACGCGATGATCGCGCGCAACACGGCTGCGGCCGGAGCGACGACGGGGTTGCCCCCGGCGGCGTCCGACCTGGTCTCGGCGATGACGGCGGCGCAGTTCACCACGCACGGCGCGACGTACCAGCAGATCGCCGCTCAGGCCGCCGAAGTGCATGAGCAGTTGGTGGCCGCGCTGCGCTCGGGCGCCAGCGCCTACGCGTTGACCGAAGCGGCCAACGCCGCCTCGGCCGACTAGGCGGGGCGCGGGTCGATGAGCTTCTCGCTGATACCGCCGGAGATCAACTCCGCGCTGATGTACTCCGGCGCGGGGTCGAGTCCGTTGTTGGAAGCTGCGACGGCATGGGATGAGTTGGCTGCCGACTTGGAAGCCACCGCAACCCAGTACCAAACCGCGGTCACCAACCTGACCACCGGCGCGTGGCTCGGTCCGTCGTCGGCGCACATGGCTGCCGCCGCCGAGCCGTACATCGCCTGGCTGCAGAGCACGGCGACCGAGGCCGCGCAGACCGGTGCTCAGGCCAAGGCCGCCGCCGCGGCGTACCAGACGGCGTATTCGGCGATGGTGCCGCCGCCGGTGATCGAGGCCAACCGGGCTGAGCTGACCACGCTGGTGTCCAACAACTTCCTCGGTCAGAACACCGGGGCAATCGCCCAGAACGAGGCGGAATACCTGGAGATGTGGATCCAGGACGCCTTGGGCATGGACACATACCAGCTGAATTCCACCGGTGCGGCCGGGGCGCTGCCCGCGCAAACGCCCGCGCCATTGGTGACGACGGGTGCCGACCCGGCGGCTGCTGCTGCCGCGGCGGCGCCAGGAGACGTCGCGGCGAACGGCCTGGAATCGGTGCTTGTCGGACTGATCAACTTCGGCGGCAACCTGTTCGGCAACACCGCGAGTGGTCAGCTGACCTCGCTCGCCGGGTTGCCGACATTCTTCTCCGGGTTGGGCACGACGCTGGCCGCCAACCCGACAGCCGCCCTGCTTCCCGTCCAGGCCACGTACTACATGGGCATGCTGGGCAGCACGCCCGCTCGTATGTTCATGAACGGCGGTGGCAGCGGTGGCAGCGCCGGTGGCAGTCTGGTCGACACGCTGGAGACCATGAAGGGCTCGCTGCTCGACAACGTCGGCAAGCTCGTCGACCAAAAGGGCGACCAGGTGCTCAGCGGTGTCTCCGGTCAGCTGTCCAAATGGGGCTCGGGAATCCAGGCCGGCATCCAGGCGCAGATGTCCAACGCCCTGCACGCCGGTGGGCTCTCGGTGCCACACGGCTGGCACACCGGTGCGTCGGGCGGAGAGCTCAGCCGTGCCGCTCCGCTGCTGCCGACCAACAGCGTCGCCGCACCCAGCATGTCGACCGGCCTGCCCACCAGCCCGTTCTCGCAGGGCCTGATGGGCGCGCTGGCCGGACGTGGCATGAGTGCCATGGGTTCGAAGGTCGCCGCCAAGGTGATGCCGCGTTCGCCGGCCGGCGGATAGCACTGCCCCACAACGTAAAAACTGCCAAAACGCCCACAATAAGGAGAAATCATGCCCACACGCTTTATGACCGACCCGCACGAGATGCGGGCCATGGCAGGCCGTTTCGACGTCCACGCCCAGACCGTCGAGGACGAGGCCCGCAAGATGTGGGCCTCGAGCCAGAACATCGCCGGGGCCAGCTGGAGCGGTATGGCTCAGGCCACCTCCTACGACACCATGGGCCAGATGAACACGGCCTTCCGCAACATCGTCAACATGCTGCACAGCGTGCGTGAC
>NZ_PKEK01000069.1 GCF_002863225.1 Mycobacterium sp.
CCAGCCATGTTTGACACCCGGAGACGTACTTTGAGGGAACCTGGCGCGCCGAGTCCAGCCGTTCGTATGCTGGCAGCGAAGCGAGCTTGGCCCTGCTTTTACACCGGAATCTGGACGCGACCCCCGGGCGGATTCTCAACATCTGCGGGAAAGCGCCCCGACAGGCCACCGCGTTGTCGCAGTCGGCGCCGAATTGTCGAGCGGGATTTCAAAAACCATCGGCAGACCATCAACCTCCACACACGCTGCACCGCGCCGGCGGCGCGAAGCCGTCGCGGTGGCAGCACTGTAGCGGTGTTCTTCGAGGAACTCCGTCACTATCGGAATCAAGTGCAGCACTTAGGATCCAGCGCAGTGCACAGCGCTTCCAGCGCGTCTCGGCGCACCTGGTGAAACACGTTCATTCCTCGCCGCTGCGAGACCACCAGGCCAGCGTTGCGCAACTGAGTCAGGTGATGACTGACCGTCGACTCGGCGAGTCCCAGTACCGCAGCCAAGTCTCCAGAAATTTCCTCACCGGCGGTCGAGCTGAACAGATACGACACGATCTTGACGCGCACCGGATCGGCCAACGCTTTGAGCCGCAACGCGATCGCCAACGCATCGGCGTCGCCCATTGGGCCCGAGGCCACCGGGGCGCAACACACGGGCGCGGTCATATCGATCATTGGCAACGTCTTGGGCATCTGACCATCATGCCACGGCTTGTTGACATATATCGAAAAGGACGGCATGCTGAGGCGTCCCTACGAGTTCGATATATGTCTCACAACCCCGGAGGCTGATCTGATGTCTCGTGTTCAACTCGCGCTCAACGTCGATGATCTTGACAGCGCGATCGCGTTCTACTCCAAGCTCTTTGCGACTGAGCCGGCGAAGGTCAAGCCGGGTTATGCCAACTTCGCGATCGCCGACCCGCCACTGAAGCTGGTGCTGCTGGAAACCCCGGCCAAGGCGGCACGCTGAACCATCTGGGGGTCGAGGTCGAATCCAGTCAGGTCGTGCACGACGAGATCGCCCGCCTCGACGACGCCGGGATGGTCACCGAGAAGCAGATCAACACCACGTGCTGTTTCGCTGCCCAGGACAAGGTCTGGGTCACCGGCCCAGCCGGCGAGCGCTGGGAGGTCTACACCGTGCTGGCCGACTCCGAGGACTTCGGCACCAGCCCCGCACATCTGGACAGCCCGCCGGCCGAACAGTCCGTCTGCTGCACCACCAGCCAGGACACGCCCGCCGATGCGCCGTCGTGCTGCTGAACGAGAGAGAATTACCGATGACTGCCACCACAACTGACACCCAAACCACCGCCGCGGCACAGCTTTCCGCTTTGGATCGCTTTTTGCCGGTCTGGATCGGCCTGGCCATGGCTGCCGGGCTGCCGCTCGGCCGGATGGTGCCCGATATCAACACCGACTTGAGTGACGTTGCCGTGGACAAGATCTCGCTGCCGATCGCGGCCGGGTTGCTAACAATGATGTATCCGGTGCTGGCCAAAGTGCGCTACGACCGGCTGCACACCGTCACCAGGGACCGCCGGCTGCTGATCAGCTCGCTGCTGCTCAACTGGGTGCTGGGTCCCGCCCTGATGTTCACTCTGGCCTGGGCGCTGCTGCCTGACCTGCCGACCTACCGCACCGGGCTGATCATCGTCGGGCTGGCCCGCTGTATCGCTATGGTCATCATCTGGAACGACCTCGCTTGCGGGGACCGCGAAGCCGCTGCCGTGCTCGTCGCCCTCAACTCGATCTTCCAAGTCATCATGTTCGCCGTGTTGGGCTGGTTCTACCTATCTGTGCTGCCCGGCTGGCTCGGGTTGCCGCAGACCACGATCACAACCTCGCCCACCCAGATCGCCAAATCCGTGCTGATCTTCCTGGGCATCCCCCTGATCGCCGGCTACCTCTCCCGGCAACTCGGCGAACAAGCCAGAGGCCGCGACTGGTACGAGAGACGCTTCCTGCCAATCATCGGACCCTGGGCGCTCTACGGGCTGCTGTTCACCATCGTCATCCTGTTCGCCCTCCAAGGCCACCAGATCATCAGCCGCCCCCTCGACGTGGCCCGCATCGCGCTACCGCTGCTGGCCTACTTCGCGATCATGTGGGGTGGGGGCTACGCCTTAGGTGCTGCGCTGCACCTGGGCTACCCCCGCACCACCACACTCGCCTTCACCGCCGCCGGCAACAACTTTGAACTCGCCATCGCCGTCGCCATCGCTACCTACGGCGCCACCTCCGGACAAGCCCTGGCCGGCGTGGTCGGGCCCCTCATTGAAGTCCCCGTCCTTATCGCGCTGGTCTACCTCTCGCTGGCGTTGCGACCCCGCTTCAACCAGCCGACCACATCCACCACCGAAGACGAGCGATGACCGGTCACATCCCCACCGTGTTGTTTGTTTGCGTGAGTAATGCCGGGAAATCCGTCATGGCACAACACCTAATGCGTCACACCGCCGGCGGTTCTATCACCGCACTCTCTGCGGGCACAAAAGCCAAAACCGGGGTCAACGACCTCTCCAGACAGGCCCTTGCCGAACTCGGCATCGACATCAGCGGCCACCGGCCCACTCAGCTGACCGCCGACCTGATCTACGCCGCCGACCTTGTCGTCATCGTCGGCACCCAAGCCCACCTGGATCCGCCGCTCGCAATCAAGCCGGTGAGCACCTGGGACACCGATGAACCCTCGCTGCGCGGCATCGACGGCATCGAGCGCATGCGCCTGATCCGCGACGAAATAGCCCATAACGTCCAAACCCTCATCGGCGAACTTCTAACCGCCCCCACAAGACCCAACTCGTCGGGCCAGCAGTAAATCCCCCCGCGGACCGCCTGCATTCCTTCGACCATCGGCCCCGCTGCCTTATGTTCGTCGACCTCCACCTGGGGCCCGATTGCTCCGTCACACTGGGGCCGATTTACCTTGACACAGCCACACCAGCGATGGGGCCGGCAGTCTGCTGGGCGAGGCTCCAGTTAAGTTGATGACTCGATTCTGCGACTAGCTGGCTCAAACCACGCAACGGTGGTCAACTGTCAACGCGCCGCGAGCGCAATGTCAGCGAAACGTGTCAGGCGCGAGACCCAGCGAGCGAACCGGACGCGAAGATGGGCGCCGGCTTCCGCCGCGGCGCCTCATCGGCCTGCGTCGCCGTTCTGGGGGGTAATTCTGTCCCGCCAGGCGCGTGCACCCAGCCAGAAGCCGGCGCTGGCGACTCCTACACCGATAGCGGGACCGAGCCACCAACCACCGGGCCACGAGAACGAGGCGACCACTGCCACGAAAACCGCCGCGGCCTGCGCGGCGCATAGGTAGCTTTGCGCACCTTTGCTGCGAGCGGCGCTCGAGCCGAGCATCTCACCCAGCCTGCGTTGTCCCCACCCGAAAAACGGCATCTGTATCAGCGCCACTCCGGTAACGACCATGGCGTTTTCCGCTGGGTGCGGCTCAAAACGCACCAGCAGATGGTGCGTTGATTCAGCGACCAGACAGCCAGCGGCCAGCCAGAACGACAGCGCCAACCGTTGCTGCGCTCGCGCCTCTGCGGAGCGGGACAATCGCCGCGATCCGGTGAATCGCCAGAGAATGACCAGGCTGCCGAACGCTTCAGCGGCACCACCTAAGACCCACGCGATCACGGCAATCGAATCTGCACCGCGACCCACCATGACGCCGTTGACGCCCTCAGCGACTACGACCGCCAGGCCCGACCACGCAAGCCGGCGCAACCACTGCGCAGCCCAGCAACGGTCGTCCGGATCGGCAGATGAGTTGACTAGCGACGCTTTTGCACCGCACGCGTAGTCAGCGGTGTTCATCGGCCAAGCTCTGTCGCAGTGACGGTCCGAGGCAGTAGGGGGGCGGTGAATCTAGCCCTGGGCCGGCGGTGGCGTCGTCTTGAACCGGGTGTGGCCGCGCACACGGGCGTTCGAGCGGGTTGCCCGTATACCTGACTCACACGGTAGGCAGTCGCCGCACTCGAGTCGGCGAGCACAGCAGGTTTGGACACGGTGTCCTCCTACACAGGAAAAAAAATCGGGCGCGACACGTTCACACGATGCGGCGTTTGATGGCGCGGTCAAACGGCCTTATTAACGTCGTTATGGACTTGACTACGACCCGTGCTGGCGTTGCGGCTAGTTCTGCACCGCGGCGAAAAGGTTCACGGTGCGCTGTCAGTGAGATAGCTGGTGGGCGCGGGCGCGCCTCACAAGCGGAGCAGACAGAGCCGCGTCAGGACTTGTCGACCATCAGTACCGAGAGAGCGCCAAAAAATTTGACGGTGGTTAGGAAGGATCACCGTAGGCCACGACGGTGCCGCTTCGGCCACGATGACACCTACGGCAGCTTGCCGACTGGACACTGACCGAGAAACGACCGCAGCGACCGATGCCTTCGGACATAGCGATACGGCCGCGAGTTGCGGCGCAACCGCCCGCACCGGTGCGATCGCGGTAGCCACCGTAGAGGGAGAAATCGGGCCGGGTGCGCCGGCCCCGACCTTATTGAGCTCGGCGACGCCCCCCGCAACGATCCATAAACATGCCCCAATGGGGAGCGCCGCTCGTAGGCACCGCCGGTGGGGTTCGTGTTTTGCGATGCAATTAGGTTAGCACTGGCGCAGTCACCATCCGACCCTCGAACTGGTAAGACGTCATCTACCGGCCGGTACTCATCCTGTGGCGCCCGGGTTCCCGGACGAAAGTGCGGGCTATCCGGGCAATACGATCGCACCGCGGCACCAAAGAAGTAGGCGGCGGTGTGGGCTGAGAGGTTGCTGTTTTTGCGCACTATCAAGATCAACGCAGTCGGTGACAGTCCCTGGTCCAGCCCGGTGCACACCCCGCGGCCGGCGGTAATCGTGGCGTCGCGGTCATCGAAAACGATCCCGTGCTGTTGCAACGCCGCCAGGAAGTCGTCGTCGGTGTCATCTGCTGATGCCGACGCCGTCAACGATGGCGTGACAATCGCCACCGACGCCGCGGCGCACACCAGCCAGGTCGTGAGGCGGTGCAAGGCTTTGTTCACGGCGTGCTCAGCGCCAGGGCGCCGCGTCTGGCCGCGCACCCACCGGGGCTCGCGTCGGTGCGTTCCGCTGTCGATGTGCCTACCCGTCTCGAGCAGGTTGCGCCGCGCGGCGTGCGGGCGCCGCAAGGTGATCCCGGTCGCACGTTGGCCCGGTTCGCGCGTGCCCGCGCCGACCTGGGGCGGACGGATACTCACTCCGGGACCGCGTCAAGAATCGGCAGCCGGGACGACGAACCACTGGTGTGCTCAGAGCTTTTCGGCTATCTCGGCCATGTCAGGCTTCGCGCTAGCTCGGCCATTCGCCGCGAGATAATTGCCGTTAGCGATTTGGTAGCGAATCAACCGCGAGCTGTTGGTGACGACCGCGACGGACGAGGCGTTGTGCAGGACCGCAGCCAGCACCGGCGACAGCGCGCCCCCGGCGCCCATCAGCAGGCCGATAGAGTTGACCGCGATCGACATGCCGTAGTTTTGCCGAATTACTTTCACGGCGTGGACCCCGAGATCGGGGACATCCAGCAACCGCTCTAAATTGTCGTTCGCCAAGGCGATGTCGGCGGTTTCGACGGCGACGTCGGTTCCGGCCAAGCCCATCGCGATGCCGATGTCGGCGGTCGCGAGCGCGGGAGCATCGTTAACCCCGTCACCGACCATGCCTACGACGTAGCCGTCGGCTTGCAGCTGACGAACCACGTCGAGCTTGTCGTCGGGCAGCACTTCAGCGCGCCACTCAGTGATACCGAGCTCTCGCGCAACGACTTCCGCAGTGTCCGGGTGATCGCCGGTGAGCATCACGATGCGTTCAATTCCGTTGCTGCGCAATCTATTCAGTACGATAGGTGCTTCGGCTCGGACTTCGTCGCGAAGACTGATCAGGCCGACCAGTGTGCCGTCGACCGCAAGCAACAGCGGAGTTTCGGCCTCTTTGCGCAGGTCGTCAACCCACTGCCCCGCTTTCTTGGACACCTTGACGTTCTCCGCGCGCAGCAGCGACGGACTGCCCAGCAGCAGCACCCGGCCGTCGGCCCAGGTGCGCATGCCCAGCCCAACCAGCACCTCGCACTCCTCGTGCGGTGGGATGATGATGCGGCGCTCCTCAGTGGAACGGATCACCGCCTCGGCAAGCGGGTGACGAGAATGGATCTCTGAGCTGGCCGCATACGCCAGAACCTGTTCGGGTTGCCAATCTTTGTGCAGAGCAATGACGTTGGTGACAACGGGACGTCCCACCGTCAACGTGCCAGTCTTGTCGAAGACAATGGCGTTGATACGGCCGGCCTGCTCGAGGTGGGATCCCCCCTTGATCAGGATGCCGCGCCGAGCCCCGTTACCGATGGCAGCGCTGATCGCTGTTGGCGTCGACAACCCCACCGCACACGGGCAGGCGATCAGCAGCATCGTCATCGCGCGGCGCACATCGCCGGTGAGCACCAGGGTCAGCGCGGAGACAATGAACGAGATCGGTACGAAGCGGCGGGAAAATTTTTCGCCTACCGTCTGAATGGGTGCGCGGTCGTTCTGAGCCTGTTCGACGCGGCTGATGATTCGCCCGATCGTGGTGTCGTCGCCGACAGCGCTGGCGCGCACCACGAGTCGTCCGCGCACGACGACCGATCCGCCGTGCACAGAGGCGCCGGCGTTCAAGCTGACGGGCATCGTTTCCCCGGTGATCGCCGACTGATCGACCACCGCCTCACCGTCGACGACTTCGCCGTCCACCGGTATCGCGACATGGTCGTAAATCACGACCTCGTCGCCGATCGCGAGCGTGTCGATGGGCACTTGCACTTCACTGCCGTCGGCGGCCCGGATCCAGGCGGTGTCAGCGGTGCCGCGCAGCAGGTCGGTGATCGCCCGGCGGGTGCGACGCAAGGTCAGTTCTTGCAGATATTCACCAATATTGAGCAGCCAGAGCACGGTGAGCGCGACCACGTTCTCACGCAGCACCATGCTGGCGACGGTGGCGACAGTGACCAGCGTGTCGGTACCCGCCCGCCCGGAGCGCAGGGAACGCAGCGCGCCGCGGAAGAACGGATAACCCATGAAAACGGTGGCGCCGGTGGCGATCAACTGGGCGTTGCGGCCCAGTAGTGGAGGCCTTCGGAATCCGTAGCGACGGATGCCGAGCAGAACCAACGCCGCACCGCCGATCGAGATGCGTAGCACCTCGGCGTTGTTGACATCGGCCGACCGGGGCGTGCGCGCCGGGATCAGCTCAGCAGCAACATCTTTGGCAGCCTCGATCGCAGCCACGATTGTTGCCCGGTCGCAACGCCGCGGCGAGTACCACACCACCACCGAACCCGTGTGCGGGTAGGCGTGTGCCGCCCGCACACCGACCTGCTTGTCCACGGCCTCCTCGACGGCTACCGCGCGCCGGGAATTCGATCGCACCCAGGGCACGTGGATTCGCATGCGCCCTGCCGCATCGGACAAGACGTCCACCGCCGAATCGCCTCCGCTCATAGTTGTCGATCAGTGGTCGTGGTCGTGGGCAGCCCCGACCGCCGGCGGGGGGGCTTCCTCGCCGACGCGCTCCCGGGCTTCGGCAACCACGTCAGCGACACGCAACCGCGCGGATTCGGCGGCCACCTCCGCGCGCCGCGTCCCGCGTAAACCCAATTCCGCCGCCGCGACCGACGCCCGGCGAAGCGGGGCCTTTCCGACCGCTTTGCGGACCAGTTCGTAGGCGCCGACACCGACCACTCCAGTGACGACCGTTCCGGCCGCTTTAGCGGCAAACCCGTACAACATCGTTTCAACCTCCTCATTGCGGCAACCAGCTGCCGTAATATATAAGCATATCGCTATATGATGATGGGTCAACGGGGTGCGCGGACGTGGATCGAACTCACAGGATCTCACCGGTGTCGTGGCCGTTGAGCAACACCGATCACCCCACGCGGCTATCGGATCGACAGCCGTGATGCACTCGCCACCGGATAGCGATGACTTGCGCGGCGTTGACCCCGAGCACGCGGAATCGATCCGGGCGGCGGTCAGCGATCGGGCACGAATCGCCCGGGCCGCTGAGGTGGTGCACGCGCTGGCAGATCCGACACGACTGACGATCGCCGCGACGCTGCTGCAAGGCCAGCGGCTGTGCGTCGGCGATGTCGCATGGATTGTCGGGAAACGTCAGAACCTGGTGTCCCACCACCTACGGCTACTCAAGAACGCTGGCCTCGCCACGTCGCGCCGCGACGGTCGGCTGCAGATGTTCGAGCTTTCCGAGCGTGGACGGCTCCTCGTCGTCGCCGCCTTGGCGCTGCCTACACCGCGGCGTCGACCACCATGGTGACCGTGCGGTCGGGTCGCCGCGTTTCAGGTTTGGGCGCCAGCGGGTCCGCGGGGAACGTGGCAACGACTGTGGACCTGCGTGACGGCGCTGAGCAGGACGCACACCAGCGCGGCGGCGGCGATCATCTGTGATCCGCTCACGATCAAGCTGATGCATCCGCCGATCACGGCGCCGGTCACGAAACTACCCCACAGCAGGAAATACCCGAGCCAGTCGCCGACCTGACCTCCGCTAAGGTGGCGTTCAATCCCTTGACCGAGCTTGACCAGTGTCCCCGTGACGTAGCTCAAGGGGATTGACACCTCACCGTTTGACACGAACGACGTGTTGAGCGATCCGATCCCCAGCGCAACGAAAACGACCGGGACGAATGAGACCTCCTTGGTGTTCCAACCGTCGACGGCGATATCGACTGCAGCCGCCGTCACCAGGAACAATGCCGTTAACACCGTGGGCCCATGCGGTGTGGCGCTGCGCCACAAATGACGCCGACACAGCGACGCAATCACCACCCCGGCGACGAACGCCACTAACAGCACCCCGGCAGCGATAGCAATGGAACGCTGACCGCAGAAATACCCCACCACCGCGCGCTCACTGTTGCCGGTCATGAAGGTGACGAAGTACCCCGCCGAATGCGTGAACGCCGCCGCCCCGATCAACCCGGCCACCGCGGCCAGTACCCAGGACAGACGCGCCGTGTTGCAACAGATGTCACGTAACGTCGGCACGTGACGCGACGGCGACCGCACCTCATTGCCCACATCGATGAATACTTGCTCGCTCATAAACTGCGCACCCCCTTCAGGTGTCAAACCATCGTCACGACACACCGAACCCGCCACACCGGGGAGACTCACTGACACCGTGACCGTGCGAATAAGATGAGCGCTCACGGAGGCGCCGACACCTCGGTAACCGCTCGTCGACGGGCGAACACTCAGTCGTGCCCGGCCTCGCAGTGCGCGCAATCGTCTGCGGCGTGAGCCGAGGACGCGTCGGGCAGGTCGAGTTGTAGCGTGCTGTGCTCAATGCCGTGTTCCTGAGCCAACACCTGGGCCAGCTCGCGCTTGATGGCGTGATAGTCGCTGTCGGCGGCGATAACGACATGCGCCGACATCGCCGGCGCCCCTGTGGTGATCTCCCAGACATGCAAATCGCGCACCTGCGCCACCGCGGGATGCCGGGCCATCGCCTCCCCGATTGCCGCCGGATCGAGATCTCGAGGCGCAGCTTCCAGGAAAACCAAGCTCGCGGCGCGCACCAAACCGACACCTGCTCTGACCATGAGTGCGACCACCACCAGGGTGGCAATCGCATCGGCGCGTGCGTAGCCGGTGAACATCATCACCACCCCCGCAACCGCGGTGGCGATGAAGGCGTACAGATCGGTCAGGATGTGCTGAAAGGCGCCCTCGACGTTCAGGCTGGACCGATTGGCCCGGCTGATCATGACCGTCGCGGCCACGTTCACCGCCACCCCGACCAGCGCGGTGACCAGGACAAGCGTTCCCGCGACCGCGGGCGGTTCTATCAGCCGGCGCACCGCCTCATAGCCCAGCCACCCGGCCAGCACTAATAACGTCACGCCGTTAGCCTGCGCAGATAAGACCTCTACCCGCTTCCACCCGTATGTCATACGCCCGGCGGCGGGCCGCGCTGCAAGCCGAATCGCCCACAACGCCAACGCAATCGAGGCCGCATCGGTGAGCATGTGCGCCGCGTCGGAAATCAGTGCCAGCGAACCGGCGAGCACCCCCACCACTACCTCGCCCAGCATGAAGGTGGTGATCACCGCCAATGCGCCCGCCAACCACCTCCGGTCAGCGTCCGGTGAACTAGGGCCGTGACTGTGACCGTGACCTCCGCTCATCAGGACCGCCCTTTCTCTTCTCCGCCGAATAAGCGCATTTCGGGGAATATATGCGTATATTGCGATATGTGCAATTATCCGCAGCTGAACTTCCGGTAAACGGCCGGCCGATCGGTGGTGTCACTAGCTCGGTGACGTCGTAACGGCCACGCGACGTGCCGGCCTCAACACCCGCAGCCGCGTCCGCGCCACACCCGCACGCCTTGCCACACTCCGGCGCCGGCGATACCGAGACCGATGGCCGCGTCGAGCCACCACGCGCTCGGCCACCGAGATGTGACGATCAATCCGCCGAAGACAGCGGCGGCTTGTGCGGCGCACAGATAGCTCTGGGTGCCCTTGCTGACAGCGGCGGCCGATCCCAGCAGGGAACCCAGCCTGCGCTGGGCCCAGCCCAGCACCGGCATCTGTAGCAGCGCGGCGGCGGTGACCGCGATGGCGATCGCTGTTGGGCGCGGTTCGTGCTCGGTCAGCAGATGGTGTACGGATTCGGCCGCCAGGTACGGCGAGCTCAGCCAGAACGACAGCGCCACACCGCGCTGAGCTCGCCGGTCGGCGGCAGGCGAGAGCGCTCGCGCACCGCTGAATCGCCAAATGACCGCCAGGCTGCCCAACGCTTCGGGCGCCCCGCCCAGCGCCCACGCGATCAGCGCGACAGAGCCTGCCACCAGGCCTTGCCAGACACCGACGGCGCCTTCGGCTACGACGAGCGTCAGGCTAATCCAGGCCAGCTTCTGCGACCACCGCGCCGCCCAGCGCCAGCGCAGCTTGTCCGACTGCGCGACGCCGTCCGCCGGAGCATCCGTAGTGTCGCAGCAGTCGTCGACGGGGCCGGTGTTCAGGCGATCATAGGCATCGACAGTGCTCATGCGTCGCGCTCCGCCGCCGCGATCGCGACCACGGTCAACCCGTGCGCCGAGGAATGCGGTGGGGTACGCACTCTCGATCGTGTTGCCTCAGAACGGAAGGTCGCGTCCAGATTCCGGTGTAAAAGCAGGGCCAAGCTCGCTTCGCTGCCAGCATACGAACGGCTGGACTCGGCGCGCCAGGTTCCCTCAAAGTACGTCTCCGGGTGTCAAACATGGCTGGG
>NZ_PKEK01000031.1 GCF_002863225.1 Mycobacterium sp.
TTGGAAAGCCCGCCCCACCCGGCGACACGGGACCACCGAACGCGGCCAAACCCCTAAAACCCAGATCCGCTAACCCGCCCCGGCACCGAGTCCGACCACCACCACCCGGACGAAAAATCGAGGTCAACACCCTAACTACCAAGTGTTGCAACCACCCCTGAAGCCAAGGTCGGCATCGCCGCCCTCACCTCGCGCGAGTTGATCACCGCTGCGGTCGACACCGCCACGACCGCGTTGCCCGCGATCGTTGGAAACCGGGACTACCTGGTCAAAACCCGCACACCGACGATCAACCCGCTCCCCGGCGGCGCTCCACGCGCACTTCCCGCCGACCGGGCTACCGGTTTGTTGCGGGAAATCCGGACCCGCGGCCCAAACGTTGCGCGGCTCGCGGTGGATCTGGGCAGCCGAGTTACGCCACCTCGACCGTCGCATCACCAAGGCCACCGACGGCACGAAGCCGCGGTCACCGCCTCGGCAACGACTCTGACCGGGCTGTCCCGCATTGGTGTACTAACCGCTGGAAAGATCCTCGGCTGGGCAAGGCGCCGTCACCCGGTTGCATATGGCGGCCGCGTTCGCCCTCCTACCGGCACCGCACCGATCGAGGCGTCCTCCGGGACGTGGTCCGCACGCTACCACCATGGCGGCAGGCCCGGAAGGACTCGGGGACGACGCAAAGGTCCAGCGCGGCCGACTAATACCCCGAACACCGGCTGTTCGGAAAGGTCACTTTCCGGACCCGCCACAACCAACTTTACAGCACACTCGACACAGAGAGGCGCCGTTAGCGACATAGTCCCGAAAATGCCGATCAATACAATGGATTTCGATTCGACCGATGTTGAAAGCTGTATTCGACAGCATTTCGAGTGGCTGCGATCGGAGCTTCGCCGGTCTTGCCATTTCAGTATCGGGGCGTGGGGCTCAGCTGCGCCGTCCTAGCATCTCCTTCCAGCCGTCGTCGCCTGCGTTACTCGAATCTTCGACGTTGTATCGAACCCCGTCGGGCCCTACTACTTCACCGCTCTGTGAATTGTAGAATGCGCTAGATCCGCTGGGAACGTAGACGCACGGGTTGGGCTGCTGCCCATTGCACCGCACCGTACCCTGACTTGGCCGCTGCAGCGGATCGCTTGACGGCGGTGGAGTCTGACCTCCCGGCGGCAGTCTGTCGGCGGGCAGCGGGTTCAGGCCATTATCGATCGTCGGCGCCGGTATCACCTCACCCGGCGTCACCGGCTGATCGCAACGCGCTGCGGGTGCGGGGCAGTTGAGAATCTGGTTGGGATCCCCGTACCAAGGGTTGGTGCCCAACGGGATATACGGCTCGTTGCTGCGGCATTCGCGCGGCGTAGCCGCCCGCTTGCCGGGGACGTCGACACAGGGATAGTTACGGGCGCCGCGAACCGCGTTCGGGGCCTCCTTCGGGATCTTGCAGTAGCGCGTCGTTAAGTGCCCTGGGGTCGAGTCGGAGGGGGATCTCCATTGTGATGCTGGCAGGAACCCGGTCAAGCACGGCGGCGTGACGTTGATCGGGGTGTTGAAGGAGAGAGAAAACGAATCCGGGTAAGCAGCAGTCACCGTCTCGCCGAACGCGGGGACTTGCGGCAGTATGACTAGCAATTGCTCTATGTTCTTGTTGTACCGCTTAAGCAGATCAGCGACGATCGCGACATTTGCCACTGTCTGCGGCAGCGTTTCGCGCACGTCGCTGAGCACCGTGTTGATCTGATCGGCGGTCGGTGCCGCCTGGGTAAGGATGCTCTGAAGATTCTGATCTTTTTCCGCGGCCTGGGCGTCCAGGGTATCTAGGTTATGGGCCCACCGCTCGATGGGGTCAGCCGAGTTGACCTGGCTGTCGATGATCGGTGCGGAGTTCTGGATGATGTCGTTGACGTCGCCGAGATTGGTCTTGAAGTCACCGACGGTTGCCTGGGTCGAGTCGACGAGCCGCTGCAGCGCCGGGCCCAGCCCGCCAACTGCTTGGGCTGTCTCGTTGAGCAAAGCGGTGATCTTGTCTTTGGGCAGGACATCCAACGTGCGGTAAACGGTGTCCAGCGCCGGCCCGATTGGGCTGGGCACTGTGCTCCTGGTCATAGTCTGTCCGGGTGTGAAATACTTGCCCGGGTTTCCGGGCGACACCATGTCCAAGTATTGCTCGCCGATCGCCGACACCGAATGCACGTTGGCCGAGGCGTCGATCGGGATCTTGTACTGGTCGCTGATACGCACTGTCGCCCGAACGCCGCGTTCGGTGGGCTCGACGCTGGCAACCTTGCCGATTTGGATACCGCGGTAGGTGACGTTGGCCGTTGGATACAGGCCGCCCGAAGTAGGCAACTCCACCTTCAGTGTGTACTGGCCCATACCGGCCACGCTGGGCAACCGCAGATAGTGCCAGCCCAGCGCGATCGTCGCGAGCACGGTTACAACGGTGAACACCAACAACTGAAGGCGGACGGCCCGAGTCAACATGCGCTAGTCCTCGTCCCTCTCTGCGGGAACGTCGACCGGATTAGGGCTGAACCTCACGTCTGGGAGCATCGTGTTTGGTTCGCGTCCCCACGATTGCTCAAGTGCGCGCAGCGCACCGGAGAAGCCGGTTCCGGTGAGAAACCCGTTATCCAGTGAACTCAACGTGAGATCCAGCATTACCGAGACGTTGAGGGAGTCACCGTGCACCACTTTGGGAATGGAGTCGGCGCTGAAAGGAAGGGTCAGGGCAATCTTTAGCGTTTCAACGAGGTCGAGCGAGGCACGGCTAAGCTGTTTGAGCGGCCGCTGCAGCCACCGCACGTCCTGATCCAGGTCGGGACGCGCCCCCGTCAAGGTCTGATCGAGAACGTCACTGAACCGTCCCAGGGCGTTAATCGCGTTGACGAAGAGATCGCGTTGATCAGCGAAATGTTTCGCAAGCCGCGGAAATTCGGTGAGAGCTCGGTCCAGGGTGTCGGACCGGTTGGCCACATACGTCAACAGCCGGTCGGTGGAATCGAGGGCGCGAGTGAGATCGTCACGTTGCTCGTTAACCCGCGCAGTGAAGGTGTCGAGCTTTCCCAGGAAATCATGGATCTGATCGGCCCGGCCGGTCAGGATGTTGTTGACCTCGTTTGTGATCACTTCGACGTTCGGGATGCCGCCACCGCGTAGCACCGCGGCGAAACTGGCTAAGACGCGCTCGATCGTGGGGTAGGCAGACGCATTCTGCAGCGGGATGGTGGCACCATCCTTCAACAGTTGCGGCGACGGGTTGGCCGGCGCGGCCAGTTCCACATGCTGTGAACCTAGCAGGCTAGTCTGTCCGATCTTGGCGGTGGCGTTCTTCGGCAGCTTGACGCCCTTATCCAGATCCAAAGTCAGCGTCGCGATCCAGTTCTTTAGGTTGATCGCGCGCACCCTGCCGACAAAAACGTCGGCCACCCGTACCCGACTGTTGGCGTTCAAAGCCAGCGTGTCCGGCATCTGCACATAGACGGTGTAGGAACGGGAGCCGGTTCCCGGACCACCGGGCAGCGGTACATTCGCGATACCGTGCCAGCTGGTGCATGAGGTGAGTAACGTCGCGGCGAGAGGCACCGCCACAACCTGCAAGATTCTTCTCCGCATGTTCACCGGCCGGATCCTGTCGGTGGGGGCGGCCCCGGCGGCGCTGGGGGCGGCGGATTGATCTCGTCGTACGCGTTCGGCGGTCCAGGCGGCGTCTGAAACCTCGATGCCGGAGGGGCGATATCCGGGCCACCCATCAGTTCAGCCAACGAGTTCGGGGTCAGCAGGTTCGCGGTCGGCGTCCCCACCTGCATGCCTTGCATCCCAGGCGCAGTGATCCACCCCGGCTCGTGGTTGCCGTGCGACAACGGTGAATCCGGTGCCCAGATCCCCGGGACGGTGGTGTCCTTGTACCCGGGTGGGGGCTGCAGCCGCGGTTCGGAGTAGGCGACATGCTTGGGCAGCACATCAGGGGTGGTGAAAAGGTTCACCCCGAACGGGGGGTAATTGAACTTGATCGCATCCAAAATTGGTGCCAGATATTGCGCGCACAGTTCCGCGGACTCTTGATAGCCAAGGCGGCTGCCGGCCTGAATTGCGCTGCAGATGAACTGCATGGGGTTGGCGAAGTTGGGTAAGGCTATTTCCCCAGTCAGCGCGCCGTGTGCCGGCTCGTATATGGCGAGCGCGTTAGCGGCGAAATGGGGAAACACGTGCAGTGCCGTTTCCAACCCGTTGTAGGGCTCAGGCTGGACCAGCGCGGTAGTCACGTCGGCGAGCGTGTCGATGTCGTGGGTGAGCACCTCCCGGTTGTCGGTTAAAAGCTTGCGCAATGCGGGGAGCATCTCGTCTACCTGCTGCACCGCGTTCGCGAGCGCTCGATCGGAGCTGGTGAGCGAGTTGGTGAATCCGGCGAGGTCGTTGTTCAATGCGACGAAGTGGTGGTCGTCTTTGTGCAGCGCGTTGACGAACAGCGCCACGCTGCGCAGCACGGCGAAGAAATCGCCGCGGCCTTCATTGAGCGCGGTCATCGCCTGCGACAGGCCGGCCAGCGTCGCGTTGATCTGTTTGCCTTTGCCAGCCAGCCCGTCGGCGAACGACTCGATCGTCTCGCCAAAGGGGCCCTTGGGCTGCTCAGGTGTGGGACCGAGCTTGGAGACGACATTCGTGACGCTGTTACGCAGTTCGTCCCATTCCACCGGCACCTGGGTGCGCTCGACGGGGATCACCGCGTGATCCCCTAACACCGGGCCGCCCTTGTTGTACGGCGGCTCCAGCTGGATGACGCGCGAGGCCACCAGCGAGGGATTGAGAATCACCGCTGAGACATCGGCGGGAACCTTGTATCTGTTGTCGTAGTGGAAGGTCACCTTCATCTTGTCGCCGGACGGCTCGATTCTGTCGATCGCGCCCACCCGCACACCCATGATCTGGATCTTGTCCCCGGCATAGAGCGCGTTCGCCTCAGGGAAGTACGCGACCACGGTGTTAACGGTCAGTCTGCGGTAGGCGTCCCGGCCGAGGACCGCGACGACGAGGGCTAGCAGCACCACCAGCGCAGCCACGATCACCGCGGCCCGCGACATTTTCGGAAGCCGGACCTTACGGATGTCGAAAACGGTACTCAATTCTGGCTACCTCCCGTCGCGCCGCCGCTACCGCCTGTTCCGCCCGGTGTGATGAACGGGCCCGGCAGCTGCGGGCCGGGTCCCGGCGGCGCTCCGGGTCCCGGGGGGAGCCCTGGCGCGAACGTCGACGGCGGTGGAGTCGGCCCTGCTGGTGCCAAGTTTTCGGTGCGTGCGCCCGGCGGTGCATTAATAGGGAGCGGCACCGGGGTGCCCGGCACCTCCGGTGGTGGTTCGCCGGGCCGCCCGGCAATCGGAATACCCGGTGTGGGTGGCAGTCCGTTGCCGTTAGGCGGTGACGTCTGCACGTCGATAGGTGCCGGGAATCCGCCGCCGCCGAACGGTGGCGCATCCATGACCGCGCAGGGCAGGGGGTGCCACGGACGCGGCAGCCCGTCGGCCGACGGGGTGTACGAACACGGTGAACCTGGCGGGACCGCCGGACCCGGATGGCCCGGAGTGCCCTCCAGCACCGGCGGCGCTGACGGTGGAGCGCCGTTCGGAAAGCGTGTGCCGTTCGGGTTGGGCCAGCGGAACGCGGGCAGCCCTGCGCTGCGCCAAAAGTTCTCGGGGTCGATCCCCCGCTTTTTGAACGCCGCATCCACCCACGGCTGCAGGATCCAATACGGCAGTAGGTTGGCCAGAGCCACCTTGAAGTAGGGTCCCGACGCGACTGACTCGGCCAGTGCCGCGGCGTAGTAGGCCACAGCCGGCACCCACTCGACGAGATCTTTTTTATGCTTGAGTAGCAGGTCGCTGATCGTGCCCAGTTCCTCCAGCACTTTATGCAAATTGGGGTTGTCGTCGATCAAACCCCTCAGCTGCGTCGAGACGGCCGCCACGTTGCCCAGCAGCGTATCGATGGCACCCTTGCGCTGGTTGAACGCCGCCAGCAGTGTCTGCGTATTAACCAGGAGCCGGTCGATCTGCTCGCCACGGTCACCGAGAATGCTGGCCACCTGCCTGCCCTCGGCCAGGAGTCTTTTGATCTGCTCGTCACGTTTGCCGATGGTGTCGGAAAATTTAGCCACCCCGTCCAACGCTGCGCTCAGGTGGGGAGCGGTCTGATCAACCGTCTGCGACAACACCTTCAGCGAGCCTTTGACGGTGTCGATGTCCCAACCGGTGGCGGCCTTGGTGACGTCGAAGAACGCGTCGTAGATCTGATATGGGCTTGTACTTTGCCCCAGCGGCAGCGTTTCGTTCGGCCGCAGTGGCTGGGTGCCCTGCGGGTCGATGTCGAGCACTTTCTTCCCCAGGATCGTGTCGGTGCGGATCGCGAAACGGCTTTTGGTGCCGATTGTGGTGGAGCCGATGGAGAACTTCATTGCGACGTGGTTGCCATCGACCTTAAACTCCTGCACGGTGCCGACGTTCACCCCGGCAATGCGTACCTTGTCGCCCTTGCTCAGTCCACCGGTGTCGCTGATCTCCCCGTAGTAACTGGGCTGGGCGAACAACATCGGAATGCTGGTGAAGCTTTGGCCCACGCCGACCACCAGCGCCGACCCGATGACGCCCATCGCCCCGAGCCGGTACCGATTAGCGGGTTTAAGGGTCCTCACTTCGGAGTACACCTCCCCGATGGCTGCTGCCAGATCCTCACCGTGCGGACGGGCCCGCCGGGCTGCAGCCCGTCAACCTTGAGCGAGATGTCGCACGCGTAGAAATTGAAGAAGTCGCCGTAAACCCCCCCGATACCCGCGATAGTTTTCGCCGATATCGGGGCGTCCCGCAACAGCCCGTCGACGTAGTCGATCCGGTCGATCAGCGGTTTGGCAATGCCGTCCACGTAACCGACAGCGTTCTTGAGCAGGGGCCGGTTGTCGGCCAAGAGATCCGCCAGCTGTCCAGCGACGTTACCGATATGCGCGACGCTGGCAGACACCGGATCGGCTTGATCACTCAACCCGGTGATCAGCTTCTCGACGTTATCGACCGTCTGGTCGAAATCCTTGCGATGCTTGACCGTGGTGTCCAGCACTATGTTGAGGTTTTTGATGAGTTCACCGATGGCCTGGTCACGTTCCGCGATGTGCGCGGTCAGTTGCGCTACCTGGTCCAAAATATCGTTGATGGTGCCGCCTTGGCCCTGCAATACGGTGACGATGGCGGTCGCGATAGTGTTGACCTTCACAGGGTCGAGCGCCCGAAACACCGGCTTGAACCCACCGATCAGCGCGTCGAGATCTAGGGCTGGTTCGGTGCGCGATATCGGGATGAGACCGCCCGGCGGCAGGACCCGATCCATCACCTCACCCTCGCCGCGCTTGAGTTCTATGTAGCGTTGACCGAGCAAGTCGGCATAGCGGATGGATGCGCTCGTTGACTGATACAGCAGCACCGAGCGGTCTACGTCGAAGTCTACCCGCGCCCGATGACCACCGTTGATGATCCGTACGTTGTTTACTTTACCGATCTCCACACCGGAGGCGCGGACAAATTGCCCGGCGTGCAGGCCGCTGGCATTGCTGAATTCTGCGGTGTACCTGGAGGTACGGTTGAAGCGGATCTGACCGAACACCACGACAATAACCGCTGTGAAGGCCAATAACACCAGCGAAATGGCACCGAGCTTAACTGCGGTGGCGGTGCTTTTCATGGGTTGATCGTGCCCTCTCCCCACTGACGGCCCCACACGTACTCAACAGCTTGCGGCTGGCCGAGTCCGAAGTGGTTGTACGGCGCGATGCTGGCACCGCTGTCCGTCACTAGATATGGGGCCGGCCACAGGTCCCGGGTGATCGTCGCCCAGCATCCGGGTTTCCCGCCGGGTCCGCCGTGAGCGTTCACCCGCGGCAGGTTGTCCGGATAGACGTACGCGTTTTCCCCACCCAAGATTGTGCCGGTTAGCTTCGTCGAGTAGCCGTTACCGCTTTCCCGGTGTGTCACCTTCGGTAGCACGGCGGCACCGTGGTGGAAGAGACAATAGAATTCGGGACTGTAAGTGTCCAGCAGGTGCGAGGTCGGCACTAGATCGGAGACCGCTCGCACCAGGTCCGATTTACCCCGGCCAACGACGTCCGCAGCGGTGTTCCCGACTCCGACCGCGGCCAAGAGTGCGGCGTCCACATCTTTGTGCTGCTGGTTAAAGGTGTGCGCCGTGTTTACTGCGTTGTTTAGCGCGTTCCACAAATCCGGCGACGCGTCAGCGTAGATATCAATTAGATCCGCGAACCGCTGAATGTCATGGCGGATTTGGGGCATCTGCGGGTTGATGTCGTCGAGGACGGCGTTGCCGTTGACGATCGAGGCACCGAACTTGTCGCCAAGACCATTGAGCGCGTCGGCCACCGCCGACAGTGTCAGGTTCACCTTGACCGGATCCAGCTTCTCTGAGATCTGCATGACCGTCTCGAACAAGGTGTTGAACTCCGTTGACACCGACTTCGCCTCAATTGCGTCGGCCGGTGTAAGCCCCTGCGAAACGGGGTGTTTCGGCAAGGTCAACGACACGTACTTATTGCCGAACACTGTGGTGGCCGTGATCGCGGCATCCACATTGGCCGGAATCAGCCCCATGTACTTCGGTGTGATATTCAGCCGAAGCTTGGCTGCCGGCCTGCCGTCGTGCTCCACCTCGGTGATGCTGGCGACCCGGCCGATCGCCACCCCGTTATAAGTGACTTTCGACCCGGGATCCATCACCAAGCCCGACCGGCTCGTCAACAGTGTCAACGGCGTCTCGGGTGTGAAGCCACCCCGAAACTGGACCCACACGACGATCAGCACGAACGCGATGATGAGCCACAAGGCCAGACCCGCTGATTTTCGAACCGAGATAAGCCGCCATAGCTGCTTGCCTGAAGTCGCCACAGCGGTTACACCGTGAGGTTGAAGTTCGGGTTGACGCCGTACAGCGCCAACGAAGCAGCCAGCACCACCAACACAATCGCGATCAGCGACGTGCGCATCGATCGGCCGACCGCTACACCGACGCCGACAGGACCGCCGCTGGCGTAATAACCGAAGTAGCAGTGGTTCAACATCACGACGACCGAAATGACGATCGTCTCAGCAAGCGAGTACCAGAAGTCGTCGACCCTCAGGAACGTATTGAAGTAATGCTCATAGGTGCCAATGGACTGGGCGTAGAAGAAGGTGGTGACCACCTGCGCGGCAACGAACGACAGCAGGATCGATACCGTATAGAGCGGGATGATGACCATGAACGCGGCAATGCTTCGGGTGGACACTAGATAACCAATCGACTTGATACCCATCACCTCCAGTGCGTCGATCTCCTCACTGATCCGCATGGCGCCCAGCTCCGCCGTGGCACCGGCTCCGACAGTGGAGGCCAACGCCGTGCCGGTCACAATTGGCGCTACCACGCGCACATTGGCCAGCGCGGCAAAGAACCCGGTGAATGCCTCCACACCGATATTGCCCAGCGAGGCGAAACCCTGAATCGCGATCAGCGAACCGGCCGACAGTGTCACAAAGCCGATGATCGCCACCGTGCCACCAACAGTGGCCATTGCGCCGGTGCCCATGCCGATTTCGGCGATCAGCCGCAGGATTTCCCTGCGGTAATCCCGCAAAGCAGACCAGAGATAGCGGAGTACGGTGACGACGAACACCGCGACGTCACCGGAGCTGTCAAGCGCCCGGCCCGGCGCGCCGATCCACCTGGTGCCTTGATTCCAAGCGCGTGGGAAATGCGAACGCAGAATGAGCGCGGTACTCAACCCTCAGCGCCCCGTTCCAAACCGCACACCGATGGTGGTCAGCACCACGTTGACCGCGAATAACGCGATTACCGCAAGCACCAGCGTCTCATTGACGGCTGTGCCCACCCCCTTGGCTCCGCCGCCGGTCGTCAACCCGCGATAGCAGCCCACCAACCCGGCGATCAACCCGAATATGGTGGCCTTCGCAATTGAGATCAGCACCTCCGGCAGCCCGGTGATCAGGGTCAGCGTCGAAACGTACGCGCCCGCGGAGACGTTTTGGATATACACACCGAAAAAAAAACCGCCTACCAGTCCGATAGTGATCACCGCGCCGTTGAGCAGAAGGGCTACAAGGGTCGACGCGGCAACCCGGGGAACCACCAACCGATAAATCGGGTCGATGCCCAACACCTCGAGCGCGTCGATCTCCTCGCGAACGGTCCGCGCGCCCAAATCCGCACAAATGGCGGTCGAACCGGCCCCAGCGACCACCAGCACCGTCACCAGCGGGCCCAGCTGCGTGACCGCGCCCAGCGCAGCACCAGCGCCGGAGACATCGGCGGCGCCGAACTCAGCCAACAGGACGTTCAGCGTAAAGATGATGAGCACGGTCAGCGGGATCGCAACCATAATGGTGGGCAAAAACGACACCCCAAACAGAAACCAGCCCTGCACGATAAACTCGCGCCATTGGAACGGCCGTGCAAACGCCTTGCCGGTCAGCACACACAGCCGAGTGAAGTCGCCTACCTGCCCCAGCGGCTTCCGCAGTTGGTCGCGAAGGTAGACGGTCAAACCGGTCGACGCTGTCATCGTTGCCCTGCCACGGGATCGTCTGCGGCGCGCCGCAACAGCAGATCTTCGTGCAGCACAACCACCAGAACTGATACCAACAGACCGAGTGGGGTAGCCGCGCCCGCGCCAGAGATATCCGTTGCGCCAAACTCGCACACCAAGATGTTGAGCGTGACGATGCTCAACAGTGCCAAGGATATCACCCCGAGCACCGCGCGGATACTCTTCACCTGCGACCTGCCTTCCTCTCAGTAACATCGAACGCTCGTTGGTCCTATCGTGCCCCGCGGTACGCGCATTATCGCTTATCTACACACCCTGACCGCGATCGTTCTGCGAAAAATTCAGGCGAGGCTAGCCGCACTGGAACTTACCCGGTAATAAGTGAATCTGTGAATCACAACATCAAAAAATTCAGACATAAACTTGCAATTCCTTGCTACCTAGGCGACGGTTTAAGTGTTATTTCAGGTGGCCGACGAGGGTTCCCTCGGTGCCGAAAAGCTCGTCTTGCCATTGCT
>NZ_PKEK01000092.1 GCF_002863225.1 Mycobacterium sp.
ATAGCCCCATCGTCTCGGCCTATCCGGCGCCACGATCGGGGTCGGGCAGGCGCGCCGCACGCGCGCATTCTCAGATGAGGCAACGACTACCCCTACGCGCGCATTTTCGATGAGTCAACGCGGATGCTTGTCATTTAAGTAACGCTGCGTACACTATTGCATAGTACCGGTCAGACGAGTACATGTTGTATATGCCGATGGTTCGGCGGCAAACCGAGCAGCCGGGCCCGCAACCGGCACCTGGCGCGAAGGAACGATCTCGATGACGGCGTATCGCTCGTGTTGGATGGACGAAGACCTGGACGCGTTGCGGGCGCTGGCGCGCTCGTTCTGCGAGAAGGAGATCACCCCGAACATCGAGAAATTCGTCGAACAGCATCATGTCGATCGGGATCTGTGGACGAGGCCGGTGCGCTCGGACTGCTATGTATCTCCATCCCCCAGCAATACGGGGGCGGGGGCGGCACATTTGCCCACGAGGCGGTGCTTATCGAGGAGCAGGCTCGTATCGGTGACACCTCCTGGGGTGCGGCCCTGCACAGCGGCATCGTTGCGCACTACCTCAACACCTATGGAACCGAAGAACAAAAGCACCAGTGGCTGCCGAAGATGGCCACCGGGGAGGTTATCGGCGCCATCGCGATGACCGAGCCCGCTACCGGCTCGGATCTACAAAGCGTGACGAGCACCGCCCGTCGCGACGGTGACGACTACATGGTGAATGGGTCGAAGACGTTCATCACCAACGGCGGACAGGCAGACCTGTTCCTCGTCGTCGCCAAAACCGACGCCACCCGCGGTGCCGATGGAATCTCGTTGATCCTCGTGGAGGCGACACGGGACGGCTTCCGCCGTGGCCGCGTCCTGGACAAGATCGGCCAACGCGGCCAGGACACCTGCGAGTTGTTCTTCGACGACGTTCGCATTCCGGTCACCAACCTGCTGGGCACCGCCGAAGGGCAGGGCTTCGTCCAGCTCATGCACCAACTGCCCCAGGAGCGGCTCATCCTCGCCGTCGGCGCCGTCATCTCCATGGAAAGCGCGCTCGCACACACCCTGGCCTACACCAAGGACCGGCACGTCTTCAGCAAGCCGGTGCTCGCATATCAAAACACCAGATTCAAGCTCGCCGAGGTCGCCACCGACGCCCGGATCGCCCGTGTTTTCGTGGACGACTGCGTTGCCCGTCACCTGCGCGGCGAACTCGACATCCCGACGGTCGCGATGGCCAAGTGGTGGACCACCGAGCGGGCCATGATCGCCGTAGATGAGTGCCTGCAACTACACGGCGGCTACGGCTACATGACCGAGTACCCGATCGCCCGACTATGGGCTGACAACCGCGTGCAGAAGATCTACGCCGGCACCAACGAGATCATGAAAGAGATCATCTCCCGCGCCCTCTAGCCCGCGGGTACTCCGCAGCGCACAGTCGATGATGGGTAATTGATGTTCATCGCATGGCCACGGGCAGGCTCGACTATCCGCGCACGGACCTACCGGTTAGCCAGTGGGCCTGAGCCGAAGACGCGGGGCATTTGTCGAAAGATTCCGGGTGTCGTTTACACCCGCCGCAAGGACCCTCGACTGTCCAGTTATTGGCAGTTAAAGTCTGGCTGTTACCATTGGGGGGTGGTCGACGGATCTCTGCGGTTGTCGTTTCGCAAACACCTGCGCGAGGAGGCGATCCGCGCCGCGCACGCGCTGACGGTGGAAAAGGGCTGGGATCGCGTCCGAATGAGCGAGGTTGCCGCCCTGATCGGCGTGTCTCGTCCGACCCTGTACAAGGAGTTCGGAGACAAGCAGGGGCTCGGGGACGCGCTCGTGCTCAAGGAAGCCGAGAGATTTCTGGTCGGGATCGGAGCGACGCTCGATGCACACTCCAGTGCCGTCGAGGAAGCGATCCCAGCGGCGGTCCGCTATACATTAGATGAAGCCGCAGCCAGCCCACTGCTGAAGTCGGTGCTGACGTCCCCCGGCTCGGAGAGCCGCACGGAAGATACGGGGGTGCTTCCGCTGCTGACCACGTCGGCGTCGATGCTTGGGCTTGCCTCTGCGCGGCTGGTTGGCTGGTTCGGTAAATACTTCCCCGAGATCGATACCGATGACGTTGTCGATGGTGTCGACGCCCTCATTCGCCTCACGATCAGCCACGTCGTGCTGCCGACTGCCGATAGCGCCGAAACCGGGTGGCGCATATCGGAGGTCGCACTGCGCTACCTCGGGCTTGCATCCCCGGCGACCCGGGAGCGAGGTCGGGCGGTCAGGACTTAGGCGTGGTAGGACCACTCCGGTCGGGACTGAACGAGTGCGTTCGTTTGCTCGTCGACGGCGAGAGATGAACCCGCAAAAGTCGATTCATGCGGGGCGATGCGGGGACCGTTTTCACCCGGCGAGCCCGGGCAGACAGACTTGGCTCTGCGCGGCTCATCACGATTGCCAGCCGCGCCCAGTTGGGGCACCTCCGACCGGTTGTCTGAGCTCCTGGAACCGAATCGGCAATCCGTCAACCGGGACCGGGAGCGCGGTGTTGTCCCAGCGAACTTCGTAGTCGGGGGGAACGCTCCACTGATAGTTTCGCAGCATTTCGTGCAATATCGCCTTAACCTCCAGCATCTGCCGCCGCTCATTTGAAAGTGACCAATCCTGCTCATCGAAAGTGACCACCCCCAGGGGCGGCTCGCCGTTTGAGATCCGCTGGTTGTAGGCGGACCCCTTCCAGGCTCCGGGTGTCAGAGTCCGGAGTTTCGTGGAAGGGGCCGCGCCTCATGCTCGCATGGGAGTTGGTTGTGGAAGCACAGGCTTTACGTAGTCAGGGCTGGACGGTCAGTGCGATCGCCCGCCATCTTGGGGTGACCCGGTTGACGGTGCGCCGGTATCTGTCCGGGGAGGCCACCCCGGGGGTGCGTTCGCGGTCGGCACCGGACCCGTTCGCCGAGTATGTCGAATATTGTCGGTTGCGGCTGGGCGCGGATCCGCATTTGTGGGCGACCACGTTGTTCGACGAGGTCGTCGCGCTGGGCTATGACGGTTCGTATCCGTCGTTCACCCGCGCGGTCCGGGAGCGGGCGCTGCGGCCGGTGTGCCAGTCGTGTAAGCAGGGCAAGACCGTGGACCGGGCGGTGATCGAGCACCCACCGGGAGCCGAAACCCAGTGGGACTGGGTGGAATTGCCCGATCCACCGGCCGGGTGGGGGTGGGGCAAGACGGCGTATGTGTTGATTGGGGCGCTGCCCTGTTCGGGGCGGTGGCGGGGCTGGTTGACTGAGTCGACCGATCAGCCGCATCTGGTGGAGGGCCTTGATGCAGTCACCCGCCGGTTGGGTGGGCTGAGCAGGCGGTGGCGTTTTGATCGGATGTCGACCGTCGCCCAGCCCCAGAGCGGGCGGCTGCAGGTGTCGTTCGGGCCGATCGCACGCCATTACGCGGTCGGGGTTGATGTGTGCCCGGCCTATCACGCCTGGCGCAAGGGCGCGGTGGAAAAGGCGGCCGGGGTGATCGCGCAACGCTGGTGGCGCACCCTGGGCGACGAGGTGACCCAGGACCAGGCCCAGGCTGGGCTGGATCGGGTGTGTGTGCGCCTGGATGGGCGCAAACGCGTGCGTGGCGGGACCGCCACCACGGTCGGGGCATTAGCCGACGCCGAAGGGCTGCGTCCGGTGCCGCCGCCCTATGTGGCAGTGCTGGAAGTGTCGCGCACGGTGAGTAATCAGGCGCGGATCTCGTTCCGGGGCAACATCTATTCGGTGCCGCCCGGTCACACCGGTCGGCGTTTGTTGGTGCGTCACCGCCTGGGTGAACTCACCGTGGACGTGGTCACCGACACCGGTGTGGTGCTGGCCCGGCACCGCCGCGCCCCGACGGCGCCGGCGCGGTGGTGTGCGCTGATGAGCATGTGGCCGCACTGGAGAAGGTGGTGCTGGCCAACTTCGCCGACCGGCCGCCGTATCGGCGTAAACACCGCCGCCCACCCACCGCCGAGGCACGCGCGGAGGCCGACCGCATCCGCGGCACCGACCAGGCGCCCGACTGTCAGCAGGTGGTGGCCGACTTCGCCCGCTACGCCGCGGCCACCCGACCGATCAGGCCAGTCCACGACGGTGGGGAGGTCCGATGAGCACCGCCACCGGCGAGGCCGCCACCTATCAACGGCTACGCGCACACCTAGATTTCTTGAAGCTGCCGGCCGCGGCCGAGGCGCTGCCCGCCATCCTGGACGCCGCCCGCACCCAGGACCGCTCGACGGTGGCGACACTCGAGGCGCTGCTGGCCGTCGAGGTCGACACGACCCAGGCCCGCCGGTTGGCGTCACGGCTGCGGTTCGCCTGTCTGCCAACGCAATCCAGTCTGGACGGGTTCGACTTCACCGCCCAGCCCGGCGTCGACGAGAAACTCGTGCGCGAGCTGGCCTCACTGCGATTCCTCGACGACGCCGGCAACGTGTTGTTCGTCGGACCGCCCGGTACCGGGAAGACCATGCTGGCCATCGGGCTGGCGCGTTCGGCCGCCGAGGCCGGTCACCGCGTCTATTTCACCACCGCCGACGATCTGGCCAAGCGCTGCCGCAAAGCCGCCCTGGAGGGCCGGTGGGCCACCTGCATGCGGTTCTTCTGCGGACCCCGCTTACTGGTCATCGACGAATTCGCCTACGCCCGAACCCATCCCGACCCCGAAGCCAACACCGCTCTGTTCGAAGTGATCTCGCGGCGCTACCTGAAATCCTCGACGATCATCACCTCCCACACCGGCATCGCCGGGTGGGGTGAACGCCTCGGCGACCCCATGCTTGCAGCGGCCGTCTTGGATCGTCTTCTGCACACCGGAATCGTGGTCTCCATCGACGGGCCGTCGTATCGGATGCGCGCCCATCAACAACGCAGCGACGCGTTACGCCGGGCACTACACCCCGAGGCCCGACCATGACCACCCGCACCTGTGACACCTGTGACACCTGCGGCACCACCATCACCGTCACCACCCGAAACCCCAACCGCCGCTACTGCTCGCCGCGCTGCCGAAAAGCCGCCTGGGAAGCCGGCAACCGCCGCATCCCTGACAGCGTCGCCAACGACGTCGCCGACGGCGTTCACGACGTCGCCGACGCCGTTCCAGCCGCCAACGGCGTCACCCGATGCCCCCACTGCCGCCAGAACGTGGCGGTCATCGCCGTCGTCATCCCCGCCGACGCCGCCCATATCCGAACCCCGGAGGTGACCACATAGAGCTACCCTGAACACGCGCCAGGGTGGTCACTTTCAGTGAGCAACGCTGGTCATTTTCGATGAGCGGCACATCCCGACGTGCATGCCGATGCACTTGTGCGCGCCCCCGCCGAACGGGATCCAGGCGAATCGGTGCGCGTGGTCCTCGCCGCGACCCGGCGAGAACCGGTCTGGGTGAAAGTGGTCGGGATCGGTCCAGCCCTCCCCCACGAAGTGGTTCACCGCGGGGGCCACCGCGACGATGGTTCCCACCGGAAGATAATGGCCGAGTATCTCGGTGTCTTTCACCGTCTTGCGCAAGACCAATGGAACGGGCGCGACCAGCCGCAGCGACTCCCTGATGATCAGGTCGAGCGTGGTGAGGCTCCAGCCCCTCGATGCCGGGAAGGGCGGCCCCGAGCGCCAGCGATTCCTTCCGTGCGCGCTCCTGCCAGTCGGGGCGCTTCGCGAGGTGGTACATGCTTGCCGCGGTCGTGATGGTCGATGTGTCATGGGCGGCCATCATAAGGAAGATCATGTGATTGACCACGTCGGCGTCGCTGAACTGCTCCCCCAAGGGCGTGCTCGCGTGACACAACGCGGCGAATAGGTCGTCGCCGCGCCCGGCCCTCGCGGCGGGCAGATGCTGGGTGAAATACGACTCGAGGACTTGACGCCCCCGCACCCCGGCCTCCAGCGCGTGCCCGGCAGGGGTGCGCGCACGATGGAGCTGGAGGCGCGGACGGTGGCAACGAATGCCCGATTGATGCCGACGGTGTCCGCGCCGCCGCGTTGGCCCATGAATACCTGGGTGGCGATGTCCAGGGTAAGCCGCTTGAGCCGCGGATAGACCCGCACGGGCCGCTGTGTGGGCCAGGCTGGCACGCTGGCACGCGCACACGGCCCCACCTGGTCGACATAGCTGGATAACCGGTCCCGGGTGAATGCCTCTTGCATGATCCGCCGGTGCATATGGTGCTCATCGAAACTCATCAGCATCAGGCCGCGGTGAAAGAACCGGTCGATGAAGAAGGTCCACCCATCCTGGGGGAAGGCCTTATCCTTGTTTGCCAACACGATCTGGGTGGCAGCGGGCCGGCCACGGCGACGATGCGCGTTCCGTATGCCTCCATCCACGACACCGGCCCGAACCGCTCATACCGTCTGCGGGCGAATCGGGGGCCGAAACGGATGTAGTCCAGGGTGTGACCGAGCAACGGGAATCCGGCGTCGCCCATAACCGGCTGCAGGTCGCTACCCGAAGGCGGCTCGGCGAGACTGCGCGTCGGCCACCGATCGCTGAGGTCCAGCAGTGCCGCATCCACCGTGGGCGGAGCCGCAACCATGAGCACCGAGGACAGCCGTTGCCGTGCGGCACCTGCCGTGCGCTCGACAATTCCTACCATTACTCGCTCCCTACGTCGTCGGAGGATTCAGGTGTCGCGGCTGATCGGACCCGGCCGTGAGGCAGCCACAACGACCGGCCCGGGCTTGCATCGGCAGCAGCGCCGCGCACTCGGTGACGAAGTCGGCCTCGCCTCGGGGTGCGAGGTCATCGACCACCCGTGTGGCGTTGCCGCGAATTTGGGCGCCGATCAGGGCGATCTGCTTGGGGGTAAACGCGGCGGCCAGCAGCCGGCGCACCTTGGTGTGCCGCGGCGGGCCCATCGCGATGAAACCCTGACCGGGCGTCGAGCAGTTCCTGAGGCATCGACTCCATTAACCATTACCCGGCATTTTCCCGGGCGAGTCATACGGCGACGGCCGCCTCCGGGTCCGCTGGCTGCGCGGCTGCGCGGCTGCGCGGCGATCCTGTCCGTAAGATATTCGACTTGCGCGTCTATCGTTAGGCGTCTGTCAGGCGTGTCGTCACCCAGGCCGCGCGCTGTGGTTGCATGACGACGGTGTTTCTCGAACAGTTCGCGCTCATCGTGGACGACTACGACGACGCCATTCATTTCTTCGTCGACGTCCTCGGCTTCGAATTGGTCGAGGACTCGCCATCCCTGACCAACGACGGCCGGCCGAAGCGGTGGGTCGTCGTACGCCCACGCGGCGCGACGACCGCACTCCTGCTCGCCCCGGCTGACGGAGAGTCCCAAGTGCGTGCAGTCGGCACCCAGTTCGCGGGCCGCGTTGGGCTGTTTCTGCGCGTTGACGACTTCGACGCCGAGTACGACCGGTTGCGCAGCATGGGCGTCGAGTTCCTCACCGAGCCACGGCACGAGCTGTACGGGACCGTCGCCGTCTTTATCGACGTTGCCGGCAACCGCTGGATCTGCTCGGCGCGCGACCGTCCGCCTGAATGATCCCCTCGGTGCAGTAGTCCGTCGAGGCGGGATTCACTGCTGGCCGGACGAGTTGGGTGAGTTCGATTGTTCGATCATGTTGGAGAACTCGCAGGCGAGGTGCCACTTGTGCCCTGCAATCATGCTCGGCAATGCAATCGCTGGGAACTCGGATGTGCATTTCTGTCAACGTCGGGTGAATCTGTACCCCTTTGCGTAGGTTGAAAGTGGACCCCGCTCCTAGGTTTCTTTGGTAGTTGTGGCCGCGGGGACGCGGCCGAGGTCTCGGTCCTTAAGTCGGTAGCTGTCTCCTTTCATCGACACCAACGGAACGCAAACCGTCTTGGGTTGACACTGGGTGCGGGACTGGCAATGGTTTGCCGGTTGGGCTGGTCGGCGTCGGCTGTGGCGGGTCGGGTGGTGGCGGGTCCAGCGCGATGCGGAGCCGGATCTGGACGTGCCAGCCGGTGACCCGGACGTCTTCGACGAGTAGGCGCAACAGCTGTTGTTTCTGGATGTCATCGAGGGTGTCGATGACGGCGTGGATGTGGGCGGCGAAGTCGTGGACGCGGGATCGGAGCTGGTTGTCGCGGGCGAGCGCGGTTCGTTCGTGAGCGAGGCTGGTTCGCTTGTGCTGCAGCTCTTTTCGGCGTGCGGCGACTTCGGTGGCGCGGCGCTGCATTTCGGGAAGTTCGATGAACCCACCCTGGTAGAGGTCGATCAGGCGGCGCTGTTCGGTGTCGGCGGCGTCGATCTTGCGGTCGAGGCGGGCCAGTTCGGCGGCGAGGAGTTCGTCGTCGGGGATGGGGGTGTGCAGTGTGACAGCTTGTTCGCCGGCCAGTAGCTGGTCAGGGTGGGTGATCGCGGCGCGGATGTGGTCGAACACGAATGTGTCGAGGGCGTCGGCGCGGATGTTGCGTTCGGGGCAGCGCCGCGATTCGCCGCCAGCACGGATGGGGTCGTGGTTGCGGCAGTAGTAGTAGCGGTGCCAGGTGCCGTTGCGGCCGCGCATCTTGTGGCAGTTGGCGCCCACACCGCAAATACTGCATTTGACAAGGCCTTTGAGCAGCCATTGGCCGGGTTCGGCGCGGCGGGGGCTCCACTTGGCGTTATCGGTGGCGACGCGGCTTGCAGCCTGGAACAGCTCGTCGGAGATGATCCGTGGGCAGTCGATCGGGATCCATTCGTCGCGGTCGCGCGGGACCTGCCGGTTGCGGCGGGTGGGGCTCCGGTCGGGCACCGATTCGGTGCGGTTGTAGTAGACCCGGCCGATGTAGGCCTCGTTGCGCAGCAGCCGGCTGAGCGTGGAATGGCCCCAGGTGGGCTTGCCGGTCGGTGAGGGTATTCCGTCGGCGTTGAGCCGGCGGCAGATCTCGCGCACGGTGATGCCGGCGGCGCGGTCGGTGAAGATCTGCCGTACCACCGCGGCCTCGGGTTCGTAGATCTCGTGGTGTGCTTGGCCGGTGGCGGCGCTGCGGGCAATGCGGCGGTAGCCGTAGGACGCTTTCCAGGTGACGATCTCCCCGGCGCGGGCCCGGAACAGTTTGCCGCGCCGGTATCGTTCGGCGATCTTGGCTTTCTCGTATTCGGCGATCACGCCCTGGACCTGGGTGAGCAGTACCGACTGCGGGTCGTCGGCGGCCAGCCCAGGCGAGTCGGTGAATGTGACGGTGACTCCGAAGCGGTCCAGCTCGTCGAGCACCAGCACCTGGTAGGCGTAGGCGCTGGCGAGCCGGTCCGGCGACAGGCACCAGACCCGTTGCACGAGCCCGGCCTCGGCCGCATCACGCAACGCGTCCAGGCCGGGCCGGTCCAGCCGGGCCCCGGACTGCCCATCATCGACGTACTCGCCGACCAGCTCGTCACCGGCGGCGGCGACGTGTTCGCGCAGCAGCGCCAGCTGCGAGCCGATGGTGCCGCGGTCGGCTTGGCGCTCGGTCGACACCCGCGCGTACAGCGCGGCCCTCACCGCAGTCCCCTGCCCGGCAGTGCCAGTGCGGCAACCGAATCCACGCGTGCGGCGGCATCGAGCAGGAACTGGTAGCCCGCCGCCAGCGCCGCCACCCGCGGATCGTCGTGCGGTGTCCATGCCGGACGGGCAGCGACGAGCAGTTCGGCGACAAACACCGGCTCGGCGGCAGGCCACGCGATCAACCCGGCCAGGCCGCGGCGGGCGAACCGGGCCGCGGCCAGACCCTCCGGTAGCCGGGAGTGCTCGCACACGTGCGCGCGCAGTGTTTCGTAGTCGACCTGCGCCGCCTCGACCGGCGGCCAGAACAACCGGGTGCTCACCGGCCGCGCACCCGCTCGATGGTGCGCCGGTGCAACCGCACCCCGAACCGGTCGGCCACCTGTTCGGCGATCTGGGCCCCCGACCCGCCCTCGGCGCGGATAAACTCCACGATCTCCGGCCGTAACTTCACCGGGCCACGACGGCCGCGCCGCTCGTCGAGCAGTCCCGCCATCCCCGCCTGATCGAACGCAGCAGCCACCAGATAGAACGCTGCACGCGAATAGCCATGTGCCGCAGCAACTTCCGATACAGACAGGCCGTCGACCAGACGCGCCCGCAACATCTCGTACTTCACCTGCACCTTGTCGGAGGCCAGAAAGAAACCCGACTCGCTGGTGAACAACGGCGCCAACACCCCGCCGGGGTTCGGATGCAACAACCCCGCCTCGGTCAACGCCCGAAGCCGTGTCATGTCGCTCACCGGCCTCACCTCCCACGCCCGAGCCTAAGCCCCGCCCTGCGTGGCGTCTATCATTTACTGCCGCGTGTC
>NZ_PKEK01000015.1 GCF_002863225.1 Mycobacterium sp.
CAGTCGCCTGATGCGTGGGCTGGGCTCAAGTATCTACCCCCGCAACGTCGACTACCCGGCGTTCAACGAGGTGCACTGGGTGGCCCCGGCCGAAGCCGTCTGGGCGGCCCGCGCCTTGGCGGCCACCCACCACGCCAGCGGCGGCTGGAGTGTGGGTGCGGTCGCCCTGGTGGCCGGTTGGGCCGCGCGCACCATGTCCGCGGACACCACCATCGCCGCGGTGTTTCCCGATGGCCCGCAACGCTATTTCGACACCATCTACAACGACGACTACTGCCGCGAACACGGCCTGCTCGACAAATTCCCGCCCGAGGAGCCGGCCACCATCGCCGACCCCACCGGGCAGGTCGTGCAGTCCTGGACCCGCTGCGCCACCGTCGTCGACCCCACCGCAGCACTGCGATGAGGACATCGGTCTCCCGATTCGCAACGCCGACCGGCCCAGCTCGAAGGTTGACGATCAACCGTTGTAAACCTCGGCTCCCAGATGCTGATGCTGCGTCCGGCGGTCGCCGCCTCCGTGAGCAGTGCCGTTACGGTGACCGGGTCGCGGTACCGGCGGATACCGCAAGTCGGTCGGGCTCCGCGCAGCGGCCGTCGTCTGCTCCTGAGCCGCGCACACTCGTCGGCATCCTGCGTGCAACCGCGTCCCGCTATCCCGACGCGCCCGCGCTCGAAGACGGCACCGTCGCGCTGACATATCGTGAGCTGATCGCCGACATTCAGGAGCGGGTGGCGTGGCTGGCGGCCGGCGGGATCGGCCGCGGTGACCGCGTGGGAATTCGCATGACGTCAGGCAGCAACGCCTTGTATTTCGCTATCTTGGCGACGCTGGCCGCGGGCGCGGCCTATGTGCCGGTGGATGTTGAGGATCCCGAGGAGCGGGCCGAGCTGGTTTTCAGCGAGGCAGGGGTGGTGGCGGTGATCACCGAGCGGGGGCTGGCCCGCGGTCCCGGCTCGTCACGGGGTCGGCGGGTCGGCGCGCCGCACGGCGATGACGACGCCTGGATCATTTTCACCTCCGGGTCTACCGGGGCCCCGAAAGGAGTTGCCGTCACTCACCGAAGCGCGGCGGCGTTCGTGGACGCGGAGGCACAAATTTTCCTGCGGCACAACCCGATTGGGCCGGGCGACCGGGTGCTGGCGGGATTGTCGGTGGCGTTCGACGCCTCGTGTGAAGAGATGTGGCTGGCGTGGCGACACGGCGCGTGCCTGGTACCGGCGCCGCGTTCGCTGGTGCGCAGTGGCAGGGATTTCGGGCCATGGCTGATGGCCCGCGACGTCACGGTGGTGTCTACGGTGCCGACGCTGGCCGCGCTGTGGCCGGCCGAGGCTCTGGAGGCGGTCCGGCTGTTGATCGTCGGCGGCGAGGCGTGTCCGCCCGAGCTGGCCGAGCGGCTCGCGGTAGAAGGCCGGGAAGTGTGGAACACCTACGGGCCCACCGAAACCACGGTAGTAGCCTGCGCTGCCCAGCTGACCGGCTGCGGGCCGGTGCGCATCGGGCTGGCGCTGCCCGGCTGGGACCTGGCGGTCGTCGACCGCGACGGCGAGACGGTGCGCGACGGTGAGGTCGGTGAGCTGGTGATCGGCGGTGTCGGGCTAGGGCGCTACCTCGATCCGGAGCTGGACGCCGTGAGGTATGCGCCGCTGCCTAGTCTGGGCTGGCAGCGCGCCTACCGCAGCGGCGACCTAGTGCGGCTGGAGCCCGACGGACTAGCCTTCGTCGGCCGCGCTGATGACCAGGTCAAGGTAGCGGGTCGGCGCATCGAGCTGGGCGAGGTGGACTCCGCGCTGCTGAATTTGCCCGGCGTCAGCGTCGCAGCGGCCGCCGTGCGCTTGACGCCCAGCGGAACCGCGCTGCTGGTCGGCTACATCGTGAGCACCGATCCGTCGTTCGACCTGGTGGCCGCGCGGATTGCGCTGCGGCAAACGCTGCCTGCCGCGCTGGTGCCGCGGTTGGTGCCAGTTGACCGGATGCCTACCCGCACGTCGGGCAAAGTCGACCGGGACGCGCTGCCGTGGCCGGTTGCCGAAAAGACGGACGAAGCGCCGCACCTCAGCGGCACGATGAGCTGGCTGGCGGGCCTGTGGCGCCAAGTGCTGGGTGCTGTCGTCGACGGGCCTGACGCGGACTTCTTCACCCTCGGTGGGGAGTCGCTGTCGGCTGCTCAGCTGGTGGATGCGCTGCGCCAGCGCTATCCGCAGGTGACGATTGCCCAGCTGTACGACCATCCCCGGCTGTCGTCGCTGGCCGGTTTCCTTGACGAACTCGACCCGCCGGTCCGCGCCGCGCCGCGACTAGTACGCCCGATACCGCGCTGGACACAGGCCGCGCAGGTGCTGCTGTCGCTGCCACTCGCGACATTGACCGGCCTGCAGTGGGTCACCTGGCTGGCGCTGATCAGCAATGTGGCCGCGGCGCTGCGTCCGCTGCCGTGGCTGATGACGCTCGACTGGTGGTGGATCATCGTCGGATTTGTGCTGTTCATCGCCCCGCCCGGACGCATAGCCATCGTGGTCCTCGGAGCGCGGCTGCTGCTTTCCGGCATTGAGCCGGGCACCTACCGGCGCGGGGGCTCCGAGCACCTGCGGTTGTGGTTCGTCGAACGCCTCGCGGAGGCCAGCAAAGTGGACAATCTGGTCGGCACACCATGGTTGATTTACTACGCCCGTGCGTTGGGCAATACGGTCGGCAGGGAAGTGGATCTGCACGCCACGCCGTCGGTGACCGGAATGTTGAGGCTGGGCCACCGCAGTGCGATCGAGCCGGAGGTCGATCTGCGCGGGCACTGGCTCGACGGCGACCAGCTTCATGTCGGCCGGGTTTGGATCGGCAACGACACGCTCGTCGGCGCGCGGACCACATTGCTGCCCGGCGCATCGGTGGGCGACAACGCCCATATCGGCCCCGGTTCCAGCGTCATCGGCACGGTCAACGACGGCCAGTACTGGGAGGGTTCGCCGGCGATGATGTCCGGTATGGCCCGTCACCGGTGGCCGCAGCGCCGCCCGCCGCGCGCGCCGCTGTGGGTGGCGGTGTTCGGGCTGACGCCGGTGTTGCTCGGCGGGCTGCCGCTGCTGGCCGAACTCGCGGGACTGGCGGTGCTGGGCTGGGCGGTGCGCGACAGCCGCACGCTGTTTGACGCGATCGTGCCGACCGTGGTTTGGACGCCGGTGGCCGTGTCCGCGACGCTGGCGGTGTACGCGACGCTGACCGTGCTGGGCGTGCGGGTTTGTTCGCTCGGGTTGACAGAGGGCTATCACCCGGTGCGCAGCCGGTTCGGGTGGCAGCTGTGGGCCACCGGGCGGTTGATGGCTGCCGCGCGCATCTACCTGTTCCCGATATATGCAAGCCTGCTGACGCCGTGGTGGTTGCGGTTGCTGGGAGCCAAGGTGGGGCGCGGCACCGAGATTTCCACGGCGCTACTGATACCGAAGTTCACCGTCGTCGCCGACGGCGCTTTCCTAGCCGACGACACCATGGTGGCGTCCTGTGAACTCGGCGGCGGATGGATCCACGCGGCCACCGCGACCATCGGCAAGCGCGGGTTCCTCGGCAACTCCAGCATCACCCAGCCCGGCCGCCGGGTGCCCGATGGCGGGCTGGTCGCGGTGCTGTCGTTGGCTCCGCGCAAGGCCGCGACCGGGTCGTCGTGGCTGGGCAGTCCGCCGGTTCCGCTGCGCCGCCAGGCGGTCGAGGCGGATGCGGGCCGCACCTATCACCCGTCGCTGCGGCTCAAAGTGATGCGAGCCGCCGTCGAGACCGCCCGGCTGATTCCGTTGATGGTGACGTTTGCCATCGGCGTTGCAGTTGTGGATGCATTGCAATGGTTGGCAAGCGAATTCGGCTACGGCTGGGCGGCGCTGGGCAGTGGTGTGGTGCTGCTGGCGGCCGGGGCGATCGCCGGCGGCGCCGCAGTAGCGGCGAAATGGCTTTTGGTGGGCCGCATTGGGATTACCGAGCGGCCGTTGTGGTCAACGTTCGTGTGGCGTAATGAATTATCCGAAGTCTTCGTGCAGACGGTGGCCGCCCCCTGGTTCGCGCGGGCGGCCAGCGGTACGCCGGTGTTGAATCTCTGGCTGCGCGCGCTGGGCGCCTCCATCGGCCGAGGCGTCTGGTGTGAAACGTACTGGCTGCCCGAAGCCGACCTTGCGACGCTGGGCGCCGGCGCCAGCGTCAACCGCGGCTGCGTGGTTCAAACGCATCTGTTCCACGACCGAATCATGCGCACAGGCGCCGTAGTCCTGGAATCCGGAGCTACGCTGGGCCCGCACAGTGTGGCGCTGCCGGCGGCGAGGCTGGGTGCCGGTGCCACCGTCGGACCGGCATCGCTGGTGATGCGCGGTGAGCAGGTGCCATCGTCGACCCGCTGGTGTGGAAATCCCATTGCTCCGTGGGTGTTACGCAACGGACGCCGGGGCCGGGCGGTCGGCGGCCAGACTGAGGACATCGCCGCGTAGACAAATACCCGGGCGGCCAGATGTTTTCAGACATCCGGTATACCGAGGATCAAGCACTACCCGGTTTGGGTCCCGTGGATATGCTTTCCAGCACATGCCCTCAAGTGTTCGTAGAAGGGCAGATGGTAACGATAATAAGCACTCAGCACCGGATCCGCAGTCACGTCCGCGCGTGCCGGCCAATCATGTTTGACAAAGCCCGTACTCGCGCTCACATCGGAGTGCCAAGCCTTGCTGGCACTCCATTGGATCTGCTCACCCGCAGCCCACGAGAGTGCACCTGCAACATACGGGAGGCCTGCCCACGCGCAGAACCTGGCCACAGTCTCGGCGGGGTGTTCCACCAGTTCCTCGGCTTCGAAAACGAGGGGATCTTCCCCGCACACCTCCCGCACCCGGCCGTGCACTTCGCAGAGCCACTGATAGCCAATGCGGTCCAACATCAGGTCAGGGTCCAGGGCATAATGCGAGGCGATTGACTTACGCGGATCACGAATCAGGAAGGCATGGCGAGCACTGCGCAAAAAGGACTCATCCGCAAGGACCGCGGTGTAGCGCTGCTCGGTCGTATCCTTGAAAAAGACCGGACCCCCTGCGGACAGCCGACAAATTGCTGCCATGGCAGCCTCGTGCGACCGCACCACCTCCCCGGCGACGGTCGTCTGCCCGAAGTCCGCAACATGGGAAAATGGCTCGTGCACCACGGCGGTGTCGCCGCGCTCGATCATCATCCGCAGAAAGGCCGTAGAGCAGGATCTAGGCACGCTCCACAGTGCTATGACACCTGGCTGAACGGGCACGGTGGGGCTGCCTGGAGCGCGGACATGCACGGAATCACCCTATCCCTCGGCCGCACGAACAGTCCGCCGCGCGAGAGCAAGCGCTGTCAAGGATAGGGGTCGCGGCGCCGGATCCGGGGAAGGTGTAGGTCCTACCACCTACACGCCCGGTACCTGCTCCTCCAGATCGTCGAGCGAGGATCGGTCACATCCCGCCCTCCTAATCGTTTAAGGGCTCGATCCACCGACGTGGTTATCGGTGTCGGGGTGTCGGAATGGAGGACGCACCCTCTGAGCTGGTGTGATTGTAATACCACACAATAATCCGACCAGCAACGAAAGGCACTTTCGAGGGTGTCGCATGGTGTCAGCTCCGGTTGAATTCTGCGCCGCCTGTTCCGGAACTGACACATGGTTCGCGCCGGATTTAGCGGTGTTCGATGACTAAATCTCGTGTCGTGCGCGGGCCTGGTGCTCGGTGATGACGCGGGCCGAGCGGACCGGCCTGGTGGAGCTGCTGGCGGAGAAGGTTAACATTCCCGAGCCGAAGGTCAAATCGGGTGGGGCGAACCCGGCGCCGAAGCTGTCACACTGGTCGCTGGGATGTGTGCCGGCGCTGACAGTTCGACAAAATTGACGTAGTGCGCAGCAGCGGACGTTGGCGAATGCTGCAACTGGCGACTGCGGGCTTCCTTCTCGTACCGTGGGAATCATCCCATCGAGAAGGAGAATGCGGCAGTGGCGAAGCGACGAAGGTTTGGTCGAGTGTGACCTGGTTCGCGAAACGTCCCCTGCGCTTGCCAGGGCGACACCTAGCGCTGAGACGTCGCTCTTCCAATCATCCGGCCGACAGACTCTACGACCACGAACACCAGGCAAGCGTTGCCTTGCCGCCGGAGATCTGGGCGTTGGTGGCGGCGAACTTTGTCATCGCGCTCGGGTTCGGAATCGTTGCGCCGGCTGTGCCACAGTTCGCCCACAGCTTTGGCGTCGGGGTGGCCGCGGCAAGCACAGTCATCAGTGCCTTTGCACTTATGCGTGTGCTGTTCGCGCCGATCGGCGCTCGGCTGATGCAGCGCTGCGGCGAACGACCTGTGTATCTGACTGGATTGGTGATCACCGCGCTGTCATCTGGAGCATGTGTGTTCGCCCAAAGCTTCTGGCAATTGCTGGTTTTTCGTTCACTCGGCGGTATCGGCTCCACGATGTTCACGGTCTCGGCGCTCGGCTTGATCGCACGGATCGCACCTCCGCACGGCCGTGGTCGGGTGTCCGGATTGTATGCGACCAGCTTCCTGCTCGGCTGGATTATTGGGCCCCTGGTTGGCAGCGTGTTGGTTCACTTCGGTCTGCGCGTTCCGTTCGCCATCTATTCATCTGCGTTATTGATTGCGGCGGCGTTGGTTTATCTCAAGCTCCGCAATTCGGCCATCGCGGCATCCGGGAAGAGCGGTCCGCCAAGCCGCATGTCTTTTCACGACGGGCTCGCCGTACCGGCATACCGCGCCGCGTTGTGGTCGAATTTCGCCGACGGGTGGGTAGTTGACGGCGTCCGCATGGCGCTCGTGCCGCTGTTTGTCATCGAAGTGCTGGGCGCCGACCCCGCAATCGCCGGGATTGCGCTCACCGTGTTCGGCGCTGGCACTGCACTTATGCTATTCCCGGCGGGGCGGCTCTCCGACCGGTTTGGGCGCAAGCCGTTCCTGCTCGTCGGCACGGCCGTGTCCGGCATCGCGACGGTGGCGATGGGTTTCACCGCCTCGTTGCCGTCGTTCTTGGCCGCTGCGCTCGTCGCTGGTCTCGGTTCGGGACTGATCAATTCGACGCAGCAGGCCGCGGTCGCCGACATCGTCGGGTCGAAGGCGCGCGGTGGGCCGGTGTTCGCCGCATTTGGGATGGCGGCAGATATCGGTGCTGTGCTCGGTCCGATCGTCGCCGGAGCGCTGGCACAGTGGCTTTCGTACTCAGCGGCGTTTGCAATTACCGGCGCAGTACTGCTGATCGCCACTGTCGGCTGGTTGTCGGTCGCGGATACCTTGGCTCGTCCAAGTCATCCGGCAGCGACGACTCCGACCAGTGATCAGACGAGGGAAGCCGCCTTGGGCCGCGATCCCTCCGCTGGCGCCAACTGACCAACGCGCTCACAGAGGCGGTCGGCGATCTTGTCGGCGTGGTCATCACCACCACGTCGGCGCCAGTTCCCATCGTGTGATCCGTTCCAGGGCTATCCGTTCCATGTTAGGCAACTCGGGTTCACCCACGCGTCGGACCGTCCACTGCGGATTCGCGGATAATTAGCCGAAGCCATCGTCATAGCGGACCGGCCGGGCGGTTATCATCGCAGGGCTTTGCAGGGCTCGGTAGTTCGCGGCGGTCTGGAGGGAATGTTGGTAGTTGAGCGGGACTGCCCGCCGTCAGCGGCGTCTGGAGGTGCGGGTGAGCACGCCGGCAGGCGGCGTGGCGCGCCCGTCGCCGGTCGGCCCGATCGTGCTGGATCGCGCTGGTGACCGGGACCGCGGACCGAGCCGGCGTGCATGCCGACGCGGTGTATCAAGATTTGCGCCGTCGTGTCGTCGACGAGCTGAGCGGGCAGCTGCCACCGGGTCCGGCTCTGCCGGTAATGATTCCCACCGTCGGGTTCGGCGGGCAGAGCCGCGCCGTGCTGACGCACACCATGCGCGAGTTGGCCAGGCAGCGCGCCACGGTGCCGATTTCAGTGGTGCTGCTGGTCAATCGGCCGGAGGCCCGCGAGGCCGACAGCACCCCGTTGCGGGCCCGTGGCCTGGCTGCTGCTAGGAACTCCGCTGCTGTTCGGTTCGCCGTGGCGGAGCTGACGCTGCCGCGCCGGCCGCGAATGGGGGAGCTGCGCCAACTCCTCTTGGAGGCGGTCCTGCAGGTGCAGGGCCTCGATCCCGACCGCACCGTGTGCCTTGTGGGCGACGACGACATCGTGCGGGCGCCGGCCGGGACGCTGGCCGACCTGCATAGGGTCGTCGGCGAGCCGGGGGTGGCAGCCGCCCTCGGCCCTGTGCTGTTCGACTCCGAGCACAGCCCAGCCCCGCTGTGGCCGGCCTTCTTCGCCTCCGACGCGCTGCGCGCCCTGCTGGCCGCCAAGTTTGTGCGGCAACTGCGTCAGGGGCCGCTCGACCCGGCGCGACAAGCCGATTTCGATCACCATGCAGAAGCGATAGCCCTCAGCTGCAACTTCGCGGCGCGCGCCGCGGCAATCCAGCAGGTAGGAGGGTTCAGCCCGCTCAACGAGATCACTAACTTGGCGCGCGACATACACCGCCTCGGCCCCAGCGCGATCGCTGGAACTTGGGACTTCGATCCCGGGCGAGAGGACGTGCTCATCGATCTGCGCCGCCGCGCCCTGCATACCAGCGCGCGGCGAGCGATGGCCGCCTATCAGGCGACCGGGACGCCGTCGGTGGGACAGTGGCGAGTGTGGCGTTTCCGGTCTTCCCGCGTGGATCCAGTGCGGACCGTGGGCGCGCCGGCGGGCGCGCCGGTCCGCATCGCCGACCTCGATCGCCGGCGCACCGCGGAACTGGTCACCGAGCTGAACTCGGTGCTCACAACCACGCTGCGCTACTTCCCGACCGATCTGCCGGTCATCGAAGACTGCCTGGCCGCACTCGGCCTAAGTACGCGCTCCCTGTCGTTCGACGCCGGCTTGGCCGCCCCAGTGGTCACCATTCGCGAGGCCGCGGCCCTGCTCGACCGGCTGGCGGCGGCGCAAAGGGACGCCGACGAGTCGCACTCCGGGTGGGACAAAGGGTAGGATCACCGCGGCGTCACATCAGGTTCGTTCGCATGGCGACTGGATCGGGCGCAACAGTGTCTACCAGGACGACCCGGCGACCCGCCACTGGACTTTAATGATCGCCGCCGAAGCCGCCATGATCGCCGCCGAAGCCGCCATGATCGCCGCCGAAGCCGCCATGATCGCCGCCGTCATGACCGCCTTGGCACCAGGGCTGCCAGTACCCGCACGGAGGGTCATTTGCAAAGAACACAGGCTGCGCTTGAGCACCGGCAGCAGCGCCTATGCCGACGAGCCCCCATCCGAGCGTCACGGCGGCTGCTGCTGCAGCGCGTACCATCCTTTGATTCATAACCTCAACCTTTCTCGGAAAGAAGGTTAATACCCGCCGAGTTCCGCAGCAAAACGTTGGTTGTAGCATTCACGTGCATTTCGGCAGGTTTCAGATGGCCAACCCGGGGTCTTCTCTTCGTGGACGCTACTCATCGGCGGGCTGCATACCCACTCGAAGTGAGTAGCAGCAACGTAAATCGTGCCCTTACCTGTCGCTTGAAAGCCGATGACCAACTGTCGCTTAGCGTGGGATCCGCGAGCAGACAACTGCTGACGGAACTGGAGGTATTGGAGGTGAAGCTCGCCTGCACGGCACCGCTCACGCCGATCGCCGATCCGCGGCCTCACGTCAGCGGCTACAGGAACGTCACGAAGGAGTATTCGATGTTATCGAGCGTTGGCCAGCCGAAGAGCCCCGAAGAAATCCAGCAGGATTGGGACACCAACCCCCGTTGGAAGGGCATCACCCGCACCTACACCCCCGCCGACGTGGTGGCCCTGCAGGGCTCGGTCGTCGAGGAGGCCACGTTGGCCCGCCGCGGTGCCGAGGTGTTGTGGAGCCAGCTGCACGACCTGGAGTTCGTCAACGCGCTGGGCGCGCTGACCGGAAACATGGCCGTCCAGCAGGTCCGCGCCGGCCTCAAGGCCATCTACCTATCCGGTTGGCAGGTCGCCGGTGACGCCAACCTGTCCGGCCACACCTACCCCGACCAGAGCCTCTACCCGGCCAACTCGGTGCCGCAGGTCGTCCGCCGGATCAACAAC
>NZ_PKEK01000029.1 GCF_002863225.1 Mycobacterium sp.
GTAGTCATCGCGATGCTCTCGGACCAGCCGCACCGCCTTGGCCTTGGTGTTCTCGTCGTACTTGCTCGGCATCGTGCCATCCTTCCCTCAGAAGAAGGTGCGCACGAAACCCGGGACGGTTCAGCTGGCGTCGGTGAGTCTCGTGTGTTGACGGTCGGAATATGACGGGTCGCCGCGCGGCGCAGCCGGATCCGGCGTGGCGACCGGTATTGCGGCGACGCGGGCTCATCGTGACGTTCGTCAGCGAGGATGGTGCTCAGTCGAAGGATTTCGACTTCGGTTCCCTGCCGGGCAACAGCGGAATCCGCCACGATTTCGCGATCGCGTTCGAGGATGCCACCGGTGTGCTGGGCGTATCCAAGCGATTGCGGGGGGCTGGGGCGCTGTGGCAGGCTGCCCGGCATGCCTGCTGCTGGCTCGCCGAAAACCGTCCAGGAATAGGGGGACTGGCAGATTTGTCAGCCTCGGATGCCCGGCTGCTCGCCCTATCGTGTCGGGTACCCAGCGGCCCTGGCCCCGCACCGAGCCTCAAGACGCTGCTGCGCTGCAGTCCTGTCGTCTCCGATGAGGCACGTCAGGCGTTCGCGCGCGTGCGTCACCAGAAGAACGCGAAGGCGCGACAACCGTACTCCGCCGACGAGATGCGCCGAATCAACGTGGTGGCACGGGGAATAGTTCGGCGGGCGCGCGCACGATTGCGGACTCATTGGGGGATGGTCGCTGACTATCGTGCGGGACAGTTCGATCATCAACCCCGTGCCCACCCCGGGCGCAGTCTGGCCGAAGTGCTTGATCACTGCGCCCGTGAGGGCGACTTCCCCCGCACTGCCTCAGGTGCAAGGGCTTTCGTGACGCGGCGCGCGGTGACCGCAGCTGGCGGATGCCGACTTCAATCGTTGCTGCACTTGAGCCCGGGAGAAGCATGGGCGTTCGCTGTTCTCCTATCCGGACTGACCGGCCTGAACCTGTCAACGCTCGAATCGCTGCCCGCCCCACACCGACAAGCCAGCAGCCCAGACGAGCCCGGCATCGTGTTCGTCAACGCCGACAAGCCCCGCCGTGGGAACCGGTCGGCCATGACGGTGCCAGTGACCGCGCTGCGCCCTGAACCAATGCCGCACGGTGGCGACAATCGGCGCGCCGCCGTGGCCAACACGTCGCTGACTACCGCTTACGGGGTCTTCATGCTGCTGCTGGAACTGACCGAACCGGCCCGCACGCTGACCGGGTGCCAGCACGCCTTCGTCTACTACAGTGCCCAGCCAGACAATGTCGAACAGAAACCCTTCGGATACGGCATCAGCAGAACTGCGTCCGGCGTCAGCGCTCGACGGCGTTGGATGGCACCGTGGCTCACCGGCGATCCCGGGCATGACGACTTGCTCCTCGGGATCAGTATGGATCGGCTGCGCAAAACCTACCTGGAGCAGGTCCGAAAGCCCACGGCCCACACGCCGGCCACGTTGGCTCGTTATCTGGGCCGAATGGAGTCGGTGAGGAACGAGGGGTTCCAGATCGTGGCCGAGGCGCTCGATGAGCAGGTAGCACAAGCGCTGGCCCGGCGCTCGATGACGGTGCATCCGGACAACCACGACAACGGATCCGCCCAGGACGCTGTGCTGGGCAATTGCGCCGATTTTGAGCACTCGCCGATCGACGGTAAACGGTGTCGCCAGTCGTTTATGGCATGCCTTGACTGCAGCAACGCCCGCGCCTTCCCGCGCCACTTGCCCGTTCAATTGGTCGTTGCTGACCGGCTCCGTGACTTGCGCAAGGAGATGCCCATCGGGCAGTGGATCACCGATCACGCGGGTCCCCTCGCGCAACTGGACGACATTTTCGCCGAGTACGAGCAGGCCCAGCTGACCGCCGCGCGAGCCGAGATCACCGACAGCGATCACCGCACAGTCAATCTCTTGCTGTCGGGAAACCTGGAAGCGTCATGACGCAAACAGTTGTAGCACTCGACCTGGTGGCCGGTGTCGACGTCGCCCCCGACACCGAGGTCTTGTTGAACCGCACCCTTCACGTCGATGGGAGCCGGTGCCGATTTGGCGACCCGGTGTGGGACCTGTCCGCGGCGATCGAGGACCGGCACAGTGCCGGACAAGCCGTGCACTGGGATGGGTTCCCGACGCCTTTTCGCCACGCCTGCAAGCTCTACCTGTTCGCCTTGCTCAACGTGGTTGACGATGCACCCCGGCTTGACGGCGCCCGGTCACTCTATCCGCATATCAAGACAATCTGGGGTGAGCTGGTGCCGTTGCGAAGGTTCACGATGTGGCTGGTGGAGATGGGGGTGACATCCTTCGGGCAGGTCAGCACCGAACACCTCAACGGCTATCTGCGCCATGTCACCGAAATGAGAGGTGTCAGCGCCGGATCCAAACGCTCGGCGCTACAGGCGATCAAGCGTCTGCACTTGTACCGGGAGGTCCTGCCTGCGCATTGCCGGCTTCCCGCGGGCGCGTTGTGGGGTGGTGCGAGTGCGCGAGGGCTTGCCAACTATGAGTCATCCTGGGGCAAGCCGAACACGACCCCTCGTATTCATCCCGACGTCATGGAACCGCTGCTCTCGGCGGCGTTGGTGGTTACCAATTCGGTCGCTGCCGATCTGCTTCCCGCAGCGCGCAACCTTCTCGCGATGCGTCACTTAGCCCATCAGATCGCACCCGACATCCGCCGTGCTCCTGCTCGTACGGTGTCGGTATTCGAGACCGCCAAGCAGCAACTCGATTGCGTGCTTGCCGCGCTTGACCGCAACGACGCCTCACTTCCGGGTGTCCGGACGGGCGAAACTACCAGTGTCGATCTGATGGGTTTGGCCGTGGGCGGATGGCTGAACCACGGCGAACTGAAACGTATGAAAGAAACTTCGGTCATGTTGACCGAGTATGGATTGCCGATCGAAGTTGACATGTTGCGCGTCAACACATTCAGCGCCATCGGCACGCGCCCCTGGCGTGAAGACCCCGTCGATGCGATGGAACTCGTTGAACTGCTTCGCCACGTCACAGCAGCCTGTTTCATCGTGATCGCCTACCTCTCGGGTGTTCGCACCGGCGAGGCGCTCAACCTGCGGCGCGGCTGCATAACCCGAGACTCGAAGCTGGCGTTGACATTCATGTCCGGCCACCAGTTGAAGGCCGATGACCGGCGCCGGGACCGATCCCCTGCCACGGTCCCGTGGGTCGTGACCGACGAAACCGCTCATGCCGTCAGCGTCCTTGGGCAGATCACAGTCAGCGACCTCCTCTTCCCAGCCTTCAATTTGTGCTCCCAGGAGCGATTCCTCTACGGCTCCACCCGTACCAGGACGCCAGGGTCCATTAACACCGACATCACACGATTCATTGAATGGTTCAACCGCGAGCTCTGTCCAGCAATCAGCCATCCGCTGATCGCTGCCGATCCGCAGGGCAAGATCCAAGTGCCGCGCCTGCGGCGCACACTGGCCTGGCACATCGTGCGGCGGCCTGGCGGAACGATCGCCGGCGCAACGCAATACGGCCACCTGCACACACAACTGATTCAAGGTTACGCCGGCGGAGCAGACTCGGGATTTCTCGACGAGATCACGTTCGAACAGTTTCTCCACCGCGCTGAGACCATCCACGACGATTCCCAAAGGCTCGAGCGCGGCGAGCACGTCTCCGGTCCGGCTGCCGATGAGTACCGGGCCCGCGTCACCAGAGCAAGGAAATTTGCGGGTTTGACAATCACCACCAAGAGTCAGATCAACACCGCACTATCAAACCCCGACTTGCAGATCCACCACGGCGCGGTCGTGACGTGCGTGTTCCGGCGCGCCACTGCGGCGTGTCTTGACCCTACTGACAGCTCCGCTGAACCCTCCTGGGGTCGGTGCCGTCTTGGCTGCGTCAATGCTGCCCGTACCGACCGCGACGCGGCCAACCTTCGCCAGCATGTCAACGCACTCCAACAAGACCTGGCTACCCCCGCACTCCCCGAACCGCTGCGGCAACGAATTCAGACTCGCCTGACCGAGCACCGAAAGGCACTCGCAGAACACGAATCCAGCCGACCGCCGACGCCACAACAGGGCGGAGAGAACGAATGACTCTCGTGCGCAAAGCCACCCGTAACGATGAGGAACGACTGCTGGTCCAGGCCGCCATGATCCGCCTCCGAGAAAACCAAGCCGAGCGCAGCAACGGAGCGCACACTATTGTGGCCTTGGCTGACGAATCCGGAATATCACGGCAGAGACTCTACGAACATCACAGCGACCTGCTGAACGAGTTCAAGGCATCGGTCGGGTGCGGACCCGTCGCTCCGAATGCCGAGGCACTGCAACGACAACTTGCACAGGCCCGTCATCACCACCAGGAATTGGCTGCCGAAAACGCTCAGCTGAGAAGCAAGATCAGAACGCTTTCCGCGGTGATCACCGAACTCACGCACGAAACCTACGGAACCAACGTCGTTGTTCCGATGCCACGAAAACACGCGGGGCGGAACCGCTGAAGGTAGGGGGACTGCCACTCGGCTTCACGCTGCTTCGGTCGACACGGCCATCACCGCCCTGCGCGCCGTGGTGGAACACCGCGGGGACCTGGTCAAGACGCGCACTCAAACCATTCAACCGGTTGCACGTCCTGCTGACCCACCTCACACCGTCAGGCGCTGCGCGTGGCCTGACTGCTGACCGCGCCGCCGACATCCTGCGCCAGATCCGGTCCCGCGAAGTCGCCCTCAAACGCTGCGCAGCCTGGCCGCTGACCTCGTCGCCGAGATCCGCGCACTCGACCGTCGCATCGCCAAAGCCGCCGGCGACATCGCAGCTGCCGTCGAAGCATCCGGAACCACCCTGACCGAGCTCACCGGAATCGGGGTCCTCAACGCCGCCAAAATCGTGGCCCGAGTCGGCACCGTTCACCCGCTTCCGCTCAGCCGACGCGTTCGCCACCTACACCGGCGCCGCGCCCATCGCAGCCTCCTCCGGCGATGTCACCCGCCATCGTCTTTCCCGCACCGGCGACCGCCAGCTAGGCTAACCGATGTCAGCCGACCGGCGCGTGCATAGTAAGGATGGCAATTCGGTCATAACGTCGGCATGAATTCGGCGAGTGCAAGGATCATGAACACCACCAACGCCAGTCCGATCAACCCACCGGCGGGAACCATGGCCACGCAGACCACCACCCAGACAACCAGCCTGGGCCACTCAAAAGGCTGGTTGCCCACCACACCACCGCGACGGGCCCGCAGCAGATGGTAGGACGCCCACACTGCTGCTGCGGCCGCGGCCACCGCGATGATCCGCAACCCGACCGGTGTCGCCGCAAGAGCAACGCCCGCCATCATCGCCGCGGCCGCTACACGCCGCCACATCACTGCTGGCAGCCCTGCCATACGGATGAACGGTTGACTCCGATCGGGTTCACCGCGGTACCGCGGTAACCGCCCGTCGATACCCAGCAGCGACCACAGCCACCGTGACCAGACCGTGCGTAGCCCAAGGTCTTCGGCGACGCGCCGCACGTCAGCGGCCGATTCAGCCAACATCTGCCGCGATCGGGCGCTACGCCAATAGGCGGCCTTGAACACGCGCCGGGGAATGCCGAACTGCCGGGCGAACGCGCGTGGTGGTGCGATCATTTCGCCGATCAACCACCGAAGGTAGACAGGGAATGCCAAGGCGTACAACATCCGCCGGCACCGTCCCGCCGCGGCAACGCGCTGCGCCAGATACTGGTTGGCGAACGAGATGTGCCGGGCTTCCTCCGCCAGGTGAATGGAGGTGATCTTGTTCAGCAGCGGGGGCACCGCAGTCGAGCCACGATGTTGCAGCGTCTGCTGGAAGTGCAGAGGCTGCTCCCCGCACAGAACTCCGATGAACAGAAAGATGTTGGCGTAGCCGCCAATAAAGCCCAGGATTGGCCCGAAGATCCGTGAGCCTCGCCGCATCCCGGGAACGTCGTCGCCCGAGCGGTTGACAAATTCCTGGAACATTTGGATGTGATGGCATTCATCGGTCAGCTCGTGCAGCAGATACCGAAACACCACAGAGCCGTTCGGCAAGGTCCCGGCGTAGTGAATCACGCCACGGATCAACATCATTTCGAACTGGAGGGTGACCTTGAGGATGTTCGCGGTGATCCAGCGACTCATCTCGATGCGCCGCTGAAGTGGTTGCTGCGCATACCAAGACGTCGTCGCGAGCGGAGCGACGGCGGGATCGAGCTGCCAGCGCGGATCGTTCGCATCCAACAGGTTCTCGGGTGCGTCCCAGTCGATGTCGATGAACGGATTGAATCCCCGCCGAGTACTCGCCCGGCAGAGCGCCGCCACCATGTCGACGTCCAGTTCTCCCAACGTGCCGGTGGTCGCGCGTGGAGCGGTCAATTGAGCGGGCGGGTCGGTGGTGATGTCCACGGTCATGGTGTGACCTCCGTCGGTATCGAAGGAAGCGGGCTGCCCACGTGGGTGCGGCCCGGCGTGGGCAGGACGGTCAAGCGGCGGCCATGGCGTCCTCTGCACTCCCGCGGTCAAATTCCTGCCCGCCAGAGTGACTTCAGCACGGCTTTAGCAACAATGTGAACTGCGCAACAGCAGCAGCATTCCAGTCAACGATTCGTCGCGCTGTTTAGATTTGTTGCTGCCTAGCAACTCATTTCATCAACCCTCCTCCTGACACCAGGCAAGGACAGTCGCGCATGCCGAGGTTTCAGCTACATCGCATTTACTGACAGTAAAACATGATTGCAAGCCGTTTTCTCTGCGAGAAATGGCATCGTGAGCCACACGGCGCGAGTGTGTTCACCGCCGCCCATGAGGCGTTCTGGGCCGCGGCGCGACGTGCTCACGGTGATGGCCCGGGGAACCCGTGAGCTGGTCGAGGTGCTGCTGTTGCACCGCCACCTGCCCGTGGTGGACGGGGTTGGCGGCGGCGACCGGCATCGGCGCAGTGCTAAGTAAGACTAAGCGGCGCCCCGAGATCGTGCCTCCACGGTCTCGGGAGGGGGGATCTCATCCTGGCAAGCGACATCGTACTTGCTCGTCATGAAATGCACCTTCCTACGAAAAGAAGTGTTCATCAAACGTGCATCAAACGTGCATCAAACGCGGGATGGTTCAGTGTCAGCTGGCCGCCGCGTCCCTTCCTGGGGTATTAATTCGATAGGGTCTTCGATAGGGTCAAGGTCAGATTGGTGACGTGAAGACGTGAGACGGGAATTGAGAGATGACGGGTCGACACCGGGCAATGAACGAGCATCGCGCCCGCACCCAGGGGTACGTGTGGCTGGGAGCAGGTGAAGCATCCCGGGTTTGATGCACACCTCGTTTCGTGTGACCGGTGTGCTTCCCGATCTGGTGGTGAGGGTAGTACGCGGCGGTAGAGTTTAGGTTCGGTTCGACGAGTTGGTGTCGTACCAAGCAGCCCAGATCTCGGGGCGGAGCCGGCCGCGGTCGGGTACCGGTAAGCCGGTACTGCGAGCCCAGGCGCGGACTTCCGCGGTGGATGGCGTCGGCGCTGCGGGTGCCTGGTCGAGGTGGGCGATGTCGACTCTGACCGGCGAAATACGTTGCATGGCAGCGTGTTCAGTGGTCGCCCAGGCGTTGGCGGCGGCGAGGAACCGGTAGGTCCATTCCTCGGCGAGCTGGCGGGTCTCGCAGAACACGACGGGCACGTTCGGCCAGCGGATCTGGAGCTCGGCGAGTCCGTCGGCGACCATCGCGGGACGGACGCGGTCAAGCTTGAACAGCTGTGAGTAGCGATCCTCGATGACCACCGCCGCGCGCGGGAGCGCGGCTAGGTCACCGACCTGGTAGCGCAGCTTGCCGCCGGTGAGGCTGGCTACCAGATCGACCAGTGACTTGCGTTCCACGCTGGCGACGAGCTGACCATCGACGACGATCCCGTAGTCCCCGCACGGCAGCGCCCGCTTGACCGTGGTGACCTGCTGGGTTGCGAACCGGTAGGCGTACTGCTCGTGGCTGTCGACAACGATCTGCAGCTCCTCGATGCCGTGGGCGCGGGCGGTCGGGGTGCGCACGTTCGGGCGCGCCTGCTTGCGGGTGCGCGGCGACTGCCAAAACACCACGTCGCGGCCACGAGCCTGGGTGAACACGAGCTGGGAGCGGTTGTGCCGGGACCGGTCGGCGATCACGTCGATCGCCGCGCCGCGCCGACTGCACGACCGAAGCGGCACTCGTTCGACGATCACCGGATTGTCGGGCCACTCGTCCAGCCCTACCGGGTAGGCGAACAAAGCTTTTTCCCGCGGCCAGGTCCCCGACGTGCGAAACAGCAGGTCACCGCCAGCGAGCGGGACCCTCAGCAGCAACCGCAACCGGGAGTCGTCGTCCGGGTTGACCGCGATCAACAACTCCGTCACAAGTCCCGAGTCTGCCATCGGTGTTCGGTGACAGCCCCGTCGCGACCCGCGCCTACGCACTGCTGATGGGGTCACCGGCTTGCAGCCGGGCGTAGTACTCGGCCTCGGCTTCGGCTGGCGGGCGGCGGCCAAGGCGGTGCATGAGCCTGGCGGTGTTATACCAGTGCACCCACGCCGAGGTGATGTTTTCCAGGTCGGCGAGGGTGCGGATCGGTCCGGTACGGAACGGGGAGCCCTCGCGCACGCACTCGGTTTTATAGAGCCCGATCGTGGTTTCGGCCAACGCGTTATCGAGGGCGTCCCCGACGGTCCCGATCGACGGGACGAGTCCGGCCAGCATCAGTGTCTCAGTGAAATGTGTTGCGGTGTATTGCGATCCGGCATCGCTGTGATGAATCGTGTCACCGGTAAGCGGATGTCCCTGCCGCGCCCGGTAGGCCGTGGCTTGGCGGATCGACCGCTCGACGAAGGCGGTGTTCTTCGTCAACGAGCACTCCCAGCCCGCGATCAGCCCGGCATAGGCGTCGATGACGAATGCGGTGTAGCCGAACCCGCCGCCATCGAGCGGCACGTAGGTGAAGTCGGCCACGTCCAGCAGGTTGGGCCGCGAGGCATGAAAGCGCCGCCGCACCAGGTCCGGCGCTCTCGCGGCGGCCGGATCGCGCTCGGTGGTGCGTAGCGTCCGGGCGCGCGTGGCCCCGCGCCAGCCGTGGGTGCGCATGATCCGTTCGACCGTGCAGCGCGCCACCGGGATGCCCTGGCGCTGCAGGTGCGCCCACATCTTCAGGCTGCCGTACAGGCACTCCGGTGGGCGTTTGCCGTGCTCGTCGGGCTCGTAGACGCCGGCCAGGATCTCGGTGATCGTGGTGTCCCACAGGGCCCGTTTCGACGGCGCCGACGACCGGTGCGCCCAGTAGGTGCGCGGGGCGATCGCCACGCCCTGGATAACCAGGGCGCGGCAGATCGGTACGACCCCGAACCGGTCCTTGTGTTCGTCGATGAACTCGCAGATCAGCGGTGTAGCGGGTCGCACTCCCGCGCGAAGAAAGTTGTTGCGGCCTTTAGTATTTCGATCGTTTGCTCAAGTTCCTTGGTTTTGCGGCGCAGCTCCCGCAGCTCGCGTGCGGTCTCAGTCGGCACACCCGCAGCCTCACCGTCGTCCACCTCGGCCTGGCGCACCCACTTGCGCAGCGTCTCCGCGCTCATCCCCAACCGCGCCGAGATCGCGCGCATCGCCGCCCACTCGGTCTCGTAGTCATCGCGATGCTCTCGGACCAGCCGCACCGCCTTGGCCTTGGTGTTCTCGTCGTACTTGCTCGGCATCGTGCCATCCTTCCCTCAGAAGAAGGTGCGCACGAAACCCGGGACGGTTCA
>NZ_PKEK01000059.1 GCF_002863225.1 Mycobacterium sp.
CGACGGCACAGGCTCCGGGTCGGCGGACGCCAACGGAACGGCCGTACTGGTTGCGATCGCCAGCGCGAAGCCAATCAGCGTTGCCTTCATGCGCGCAGACTAGGGGATCACGCCGCCCCCCGGAACGGATCAAGCCGATTAATCGCCTCATGCCTGCGATGGTCCGGAACCTTCAGGTAGATCTGCGTCGTGCTCAGCGAAGAGTGCCGCAGCAGATCCTGCACCGTCCGAATGTCCGCCCCATCCTGCAACAGCGTCGTCCCGAACCAGTGCCGAAGCTTGTGAGGCGTGCCAGCAACCTGCGCCCGGCGCATGGCCAAGCTGACGATGTGCGACACCGACTTGCCTAGCACATGCTCCCCCGGCCGCGTGGCATTCGCCGGAAACCAGACGCCGTGCACCGGCATCGTCGCGGCCGCGTCAATCAACAGCGGATGCAACGGGATCGTGCGTGATTTCCGGTTCTTCCCATCGACCCAGATCGACGGCACGGTTGTGTCAACGTGCTCACCTCGCACTGCGGCGACTTCACTGACTCGCAGGCCGGCCAGCATCGCCAGCAGAATCATCACTCGTGTTCGGTGGTGCATCGGCGTCTTCAACAGTCGCATTACGTGCGCGTCGGAAACAGGGCGCGGTTCACGGTCGGGAGAGATGGGACGCGGCACTTTGATCATGGGGTTGTCGACTCGCCGATCGTCGAACTGCAGCCAGTGAAACCACGCCTTCAGATAGCCGTGATATGTGCCCGCAGTACCGATCGACCAGTCCGACCGGTGACTGGCCAACCACGCGGTGATCTGCAAAGGCTTTGCGTCACATGGCTCGATGCCGGTCTCACATCCAAGCTGCTGAACGATGCGAGTTCGCTCCGCGATGACCGTGTAGGAACGTCGTCCTGCGTGCATCGACAGCACCCAGTCATCCATGTGCCGGAAAGTGCGTGTCACCCCGATACCCCCTGAAACTTGCGCGTTGCCTCCTTGCAACGCTGTGAGATTCCTGGGTATCACGCTGAAACGGTCGTCAGACCTGGTTTCATTCGATTACCGGATAGTCCCAGGTAGTAGACGTTTTCTTCGCGTCTGTCCTCGGAGCAGAAGGCCGCAGGTTCGAATCCTGCCGGGGGCACCAGAGTTTTAGCAGCTGAACCACTTTTCCGGCCCGCTCTCCAGACTTCGGATGCACCGGACCGGGTCACGCCAAATTTCCAGCACAGAATGCGCGTTTCACCGAATCGGCCGCCAACGGCGCTGTACCGCGATAAGTTCGGCCCCGCAAGTCAGCTGGACACTCTGGGGGAATTCGATGATTCGTACGTTGCTGGTCGTTGCCGTAGCGGCCTTGGGCATTGTCGGAGCGGCTGCCGTCGCGCCCGCCGCCTACGCCGGCGGACCGTATGACAACTGCAAGCAAGCGCACGCCGACGGGCGCTACAACATTCTCAAAGGCGACCCGGACTACCGCTCCAAGCTCGACCGCGACGGCGACGGCGTCGCCTGCGAAGGCTGAGTCGCTAGCCCCGACCGCGCAGTCTCAGGCCGCCAGCGTGATGGGGGCCTGGGTGACCGTCACGCTGCGAAAGTGCTCGATGCCGTCCTCGTCGGTCAGATCTTCGATGATCTCGGCGAGTTTGGTCCTCACGTCCGACGGTGACGAGTACTGCGTGATCGCCCGCTGCCCGTCGTCGAACTCGATGGTGACCAGGTAGTTGCTCATGGTGGGCCTCCTGATGCTGATCGGTTCGTCCAACGCTAACCCGTGACCATCTGCGCCGCCCGTTGAGCAGCTGTGAACCCGCTGTGCGTCCCGCCCGGTCCATTGCAATGGTCCCGAACCACGATGGGCACCACTCAGCCGTTTGCGACGCGAACGCTGGAGCGGCAGAAGGTGTTGCCTACTGGCAACTTCCGGGAGGTGCGGGGACCGGACCCTGATTCGGCGGGGCGAACAGCCCGGTGGGTGCCGGCTTGACGCACTGAACGACGACCAGGGCGGCGGTTCCCGGGGCGCCCCGGTTGATCGCGCGCCAGTAGGAGCCGTCCTCGTAGGGCACTCCGTCGCATGACGGCTCCGCGGGAGACATCATGTCCACCGTCCCGCCACCCGGGCAGTAGTGCGCCCCGAAGTCGGGTTTGTGCGGGTCAGGGTCGGCATGGCCGATCGGAGCGGTCAGCAGCGCGGCAGCAATCAGCGCTCCGGTCAATACGTGCTTCATTCTGCTCATCCTATTTCGCCCCCTCGCCGTCGCGCGACGCCCGTGCGATTATCCGCACATGACCTCCGCGCTACTCCTTCGCGATTTGGTGCGCTGTTCGCGGCCCACCAGCATCATCGACATCGGCGCCAACCCCATCGACGGCGATCCCCCGTACAAGGAAATGCTCGGTTACGGACTGTGCACGGTAACAGGGTTCGAGCCGCAGCAGCGTGCGCTTGCGGAACTCCAGCAGCGCAAAGGGCCGCTGGAGAATTACCGACCGGAGGTGGTCGCCGACGGCCGCGAGCATCGACTGAAGATCACCAAGGCGTCGGGAATGACCAGTCTGCTCACCCCGGACCACAACCAGCTCGCGTTGTTCACCCCGTTCCTGGACTTCGGGACGGTCGTCGAGGAGCACGAGGTGCAGACGCATCGTCTCGACGACCTCGACATCGACGACTTCGACCTGCTCAAAATCGACGCCCAGGGTTCGGAACTGATGGTGTTCCAGAACGGTCAACAGCGGCTCGGTGGCGCTGTGGCGATTCACACCGAGGTGTCGCTGGTGCCGCTCTATCACGGGCAGCCCACCTTCGGTGAGGTCGACAACGAGCTGCGATCCCAGGGATTCATGCCGCACTCGATCCCGGACGTGAAGCGGTGGGCGATCGCGCCGACAGTGTTCGACGGCAACGTCTACACGCCGGGCAACCAGGTGCTCGAGGCAGACATCGTCTACGTCCGCGACCTCGCCCACCCGGAACGGATGACCAGCGAACAACTTTCACACCTGGCGATGATCGCGTTCCACATCTATGGCTCTGTCGACCTCACGGTCTACTGCATCCTCCAGCTCCAGCAGCGTGGCCGGGTGGCCGAAGACGCTGTGGAGCAGTTGATGCAGCTCTTCGCCTAGCCGGTGTCATACGACGTCCGGGCACGGCAGTGGCACGTACCGCGCCGCGGACTCCTGGTGCGACTGATCGGGTCTCGTCCTGAGGTGAGCAAGGTCGGTGACCACCGCGGACAACGGCTCCTCATCCGAATCCCCAGCCTCGGTCGCGAGCAGCGCGGCGACCGCAGCGTGACTACCGCGCTTCGCGTCGGTGTACGGCGTACCGCCCCAGCGGTCCGTCACACCGGGCCTGGCACCAACGGACAGTAGGTATTTCACGACGGCCAGGTGGCCTTCCGACGCGGCGAGGTGCAGCGCGGTCCTGCCGTCGTAGTCGGCTGCGTTGGGTTCTGAGCCCGTGGCCAGGACCGCGCGCAACTCCTCCAGATCTCCTTGGCTCGCCGCGTAGAGCAGTCGCATCGTGCCGCTGATCTCGGACTCGTTCTTCTTTCTGCGCGGGTCACGTTTGTCGGTGTCCTCGCCGACGGTCAACGAGTCGAAGGTGTGAAAGTTGTAGCGGGTGATGAACTCCCGGCAGAACGCCACTCCCCGAACCGAGTTGCCGTGCGGATCCAGCGGTGGCGACCAGATGCACACCCCCATCACCCCGGGGACGACCAGCATCAGACCGCCGGACACTCCGCTCTTGGCCGGCAACCCGATGGTGAACGCGAACTCGCCTGAGTAGTCGTACATTCCGCAGGACGACATCAGCGACAAGCTGTAACGCACGGTGCTGGGTTTGAAGACCGGATCATTCGTCAGGGGGTTGATCCCCGCATTGGCGAACGTGGCTGCCACCGCCGCCATGCCCTGCGCATCGAGTTCAATTGCGCAGCACTGGAAGTAAAACTCCAGCGTCTCCACCAGGTCGGTGTTCTGTGGGAAAGAGTCGTGCTCGCGCATGAAGTAACCGAGGGCGAAGTTGCGGTCCGCCGTCTTACGTTCGGACAGATAGACAGAGTTGTTGAACCCGACGCCGTTCGACCCCGAGAGCCGGCGCCACGCGTCGGCGACATGGTCGAAGCGGTCGGCCAGTTCGTCGTCGGGGTGCAACAGTGACGTGGTCATGATGGCGCCCGAGTTGATCATCGGGTTGTGCGGCAACCCGATGTCGGTCAGCGAAAGCTCGTTGAAGCCGCGGCCACTGGGCTCACGGCCGACGTGGCGGTGAACGGTGGCGATCCCGTGCTCTTCCAGGGCCAGGCTGTAGTTGATTGGCTTGCACATGGATTGGACGCAGAAGCGATCACTGGTGTCTCCGATGCTGAATCGCTGACCGTCGACTGTGCATACCGCGATCCCGAATTTGTCCGGGTCCACCCTCTTGAGTTGCGGGATGTAGTCCGCCACTTTGCCGTCGCTGTTGGGTCGGACGTTGTCGTAGATCTCGCGGAGTTCACTTTCCATTCGCGAGAAGTCGGGAATGACGAGATCACCACGCAACGCCCGCGCGATCAGTCCGCCGTTGGCCTCGCAGACGGCGGCGAACTGCTCGGCCGACAAGCCGCCACCGTCTCCGGCGTGCGCGTCCAGGATTTCCCGCACCCGCGGATCGTCGGTACCGATTCCCGTCGCGGTGACCCTGCTCATCAATTCCATCAACGAGATCCGTTGCTGGGCATCTGCATTGAAGGTCTGGGCAATAGAGCTGACATTGCCTGGTCCTCCGGACCGCGGAGCACCCGCCGGGCCATGACCGTCGACAACTTCGTCGAATTCTGCGCGCAAGATGGTCATGATTGACCCCCCATCCGTGTCCTGTCGTGGTTCCGAGGCGACAGTACGGAGCGAGGCTGGGAGCTAACAGTGTGGACGGCGTAACGAAGGCGTAATGAATCCAGTGCTCATTGACCTGTTCGTGACTCATCGCCTACACGCGATGTACCCCGGATTTACAAACCGCCCAGGTCGTCGGGCACGTCGACGGCGTTCTCGCGCAACGCGTCCAGTGGCACGATGTCGAGCGTTCGCTCGTGGGTGGATGCCAGGACCACCGGGGCGGCGAAGCCGTCGCGGTAGGCCAGCAGCCAGTTGTTCGCGGTAACGCACCACCGGTCACCAGGCGTCAGGCCGGGAAACCTGAACTGCGGCATGGGAGTTGAGAGATCATTGCCGATCGCTCGCTGGTGCTCCAGGAATTCGGCAGTCACCACCGCGCAGATCGTGTGCCGGCCGATGTCCTCCGGACCGGTCGAGCAGCAGCCGTCGCGGTAGAAACCGGTAAGCGGCTCGCTGCCGCACGGTTCCAGCGGGCCACCCAGTACGTTGCGCTCAGGCATCGAACGCGCTCGCGATCTCTGCCGCCCGGCGGAGCTGATCGAGATCGGAACTGGTTGGAATGAGCTGGACTTCGTCCGTACCGACGGCCTCGAATGCACGCAGCACCTCGATCAAGTCGTCCTCACTTCCGGCGAAGCCCGTGGTCGGTGCCATCGCGTCGACATATTCGACCGGTATCCAATTCATGTAACGGCGAAGATGGGTGTGCACCTGCTGCCGGGCGCCCTCGGCCGATCCCAGCGCAAACCAGAACGAGGTGGCCAACAGCGGCTTGGGCTTCCCAGCCTCGGCCCAGGCCTCGCGCGCGACGTCGAACAGCTCGTTCTGCTTGCCGACGTCGAGGTCCAGCGTGGTGCCGGCCAGGCCCTCAGCCCACGCCGCGGCACTGCGTAGCGTCTTGGGTCCGATCGTCCCGACCAGCAGCGGCGGGCCGCCCGGCTGAACCGGGGCGGGACCTACCGGCAGCACCGACTCGGTGACCTTCTCCCCGGCCCACACCTGCTTCATGACGGCGACCCGCTCGGTCATCCCGCGGATCGTCTGGGTGGCCGGGTCGGCGCCGACGGCCTGGTAATCCTCGACGCGGCCGCCGACGCCCAGGCCGACCGTCAGCCGCCCACCGCTCATCAGGTCGCCGGTCGCCAAGGCCTTGGCCAGCATCACCGGATCGTGCAACTGCGGGACGATCACCGTGGTCACCAACCGCACCCGCTCGGTCCAGGCCGCCAAAGCGCCCATCAGCGTCAGGGTTTCCGGGTTGTCGAACGCCATCCGTTCGCCCCAGCACAGCGACGAGAACGGGCCGTCGTCGATCGTGCGCGCCCAGTCGCGCAGTACTCCGGCGTCCACATCCGGCTCCATCACCGGCATGGTCATCGCTACCCGCACGATCGCGATTCTGGCACGCAGCCACCTGCACAGCGCCATCGACGTGCCGACAGCACGGACTCGCCACCGACGGCCGCGGGTAAACTCACGACACGATGCCGATCGCGTTCAACCACACCATCGTCGCCACGCACGACAAGCGGAAGTCCGCCGAGTTCGTCAGCGAGCTGTTCGGTTTGCCGAGCCCGCAGCCGTTCGGACACTTTCTGGCCGTCGCCCTCGAACATGGCGCCACTCTGGACTACACCGAAGTTCCCGAAGGCCAGGAGATCGCTACGCAGCACTACGCGTTTCTGGTTTCCGAGGCCGACTTCGACGCGATTTATGCCAAGATCTCCTCGCGCGGCCTGCCGCATTGGGCGGACCCGGGCGGACGCCGACCCGGCGAATTCAACACCAACGACGGCGGCCGTGGCGTCTACTTCCGCGACCCCGCCGGTCACTACCTGGAGATCCTGACCCGGCCCTACGGCTCGGGCGGTTAGCTGGCGCTGCGCGGACCGCGACGACGCGTTTCCTGAGCGCGGTAGTCGTCGGCCATCCGGGCGACGTGATCGGGCAGCGCACCGGACGCGACATCGGCCAGGCTGGTCTCCTCCAGCACCGCGCGCATACTGGCCCGCAGCGCCCGCCACACGTCAGTCAGCGCAGCGGTGGGTCCGGAATACGGCAGATCGCCCAGCCCGATATCGCGGACGCTGGCCAGCGGCCCGTCGATACACCGCAATACATCGGCGATGCTGATTTCTGTTCCGGGACGGGATAATTCGTATCCGCCGTCACGACCGCGATGGCTGCGCACCAGGTGGTCGCTTCGCAGCGCCGAGAGGATGTCGACGAGAAACTGCGGCGGAATGCCCTGCGCGGTGGCCAGTTCGTCGGTTGTCACCCGCACGCCGTCGCCGAGGGTTGCCAGCTCCACCATCGCCCGAACCGCGTACTCCGCCTTCGCCGACATCCGCATGGAATGAGATTGTCCCACCGGTAACGGATCAGCCGGTAATCGCGAGCACCGCGTCGGCGTACTCGGGACGGCACACGATCAGGTCGGGCAGATTCGGATCGGCGCGGTTGTATTCCAACGGCGATCCGTCGATGCGCGAGGTGTGCAGGCCGGCGGCGCGGGCCACCGCGACCGGTGCCGCAGAATCCCACTCGTACTGTCCGCCGGCGTGGACGTACACGTCGGCCAGGCCTTGAATGACTGCGGCCACTTTCGCACCGGCCGAGCCCATCGGCACCAGCGTGCCGTTCAGCTGTTCGCGCACCTTGAGCGCGATCTCCGGGGGCCGGGTGCGCGAGACCACGATCCGTGGCTGACCCGAAAACACCGGTGGCGGAACCGGATCGGGCGTGCCCAGGGTGACGCCCTGCGCGGGCAGCGCCACCGCGCCGGCGACCAGTGCCCCGGATTGCCAGAGTGCGACGTGCACCGCCCAGTCGTGACGGCCGAGTTCGGAGAACTCCCGGGTGCCGTCGAGCGGGTCGACGATCCACACCCGCTGCGCGGTCAACCGAACCGGATCGTCGACGCCTTCCTCGGACAACACCGCGTCCTCGGGCCGGTCCCGCGCCAAAGCTTCCGTCAAGTAGTCGTGGGAGCGCTTGTCCCCCGCCGTTTTTCGGTCTGCTTCGGTTGCGTCGGCGAGTTCGTCGCGCACCGTCAACAGCAGGTGGCCCGCTTCGGTGGCCAGTCGCGCGGCCAGCTCGTGATCGTTGTCGTCACCGTGGTCGCTCAATTCCGCCCCTCGATCAGATCGACGACTTGCTGCGCCATTTCGTCGAGACTTCGATCCGGCGTGAGTCGCAGGTCCGGATTCTTCGGTCGCTGGTACGGGCTGTCGATCCCGGTGAAGTGCGTGATCTCACCCGCCCGAGCCTTAGCGTAGAGGCCTTTGGGGTCGCGCCGCTCGCAGTCCTCCAGTGGGGTGTCGCAGAACACCTCGACGAAATCGAGGCCCGCATCGGCATGCACACCACGCGCCAGCTCGCGATGCTCGGCCAGCGGGCTGATCGCCGGCACCAACACGGTCTGCCCGGAGTCCGCGATCAACGCCGCCACGTGCGCCAGCCGGCGCAGGTTCTCGGCCCGGTCGGCCATGCTGAAACCCAAGTCGGCGTTGAGCCCGTGCCGCAGGTTGTCACCGTCGAGAACGAAAGCGGGAACACCCATTTCGAGCAGCTTGCGCTCGACCAGCATCGCCACCGAGGACTTACCTGACGCCGACAGTCCGGTGAACCACAAGGTACGCCCGCGGGTGAGCCGGTCCCTGGCTGTCACCAATGAGGCGTGCCGCACCGTGTTGGGGCTCGCCGACAGCGAGGTGGCCTCGCGCAGCACCATGCCCGCGGCGACGGTGCCATTGGTGTTCGGATCGATCAGGATGAAGGAACCGGTGCTGGCGTTGCGGGTGTACTCGTCAAGCAGCAACGGAACCTGCGAGCGCAGTGAAATGCGGCCGAGTTCGTTGAGCTGCAACGCCGTTGCCTCTTTGTCGCGGCGCAGCGTGTTGACATCGAGCCGGTAATCCAGTGCGGTGACCTTGACCCGGGTGGTCCGGGTGGTGTGCTTGATCAGGTAGTCGCGACCGGGTTGCAGCGCCTCGGCGTCGGCCATCCAGCACACCGTGGCGTCGAACTCCTGGGCGACCCGGGGGGCGTTGGCGGGCCGGGCGATCATGTCGCCGCGGGAGATGTCGATGTCGTCGGCCAGACTCACCGACACGGCCATCGGCGGAAAGGCCTCGGCCACTGGGCCGTTCGGGCCTTCGATGGCGGTGATGCGGCTGGGTTTGCCGGTCGGCAGCACGACGACCTCGTCGCCCGGGCGCATCACACCGCTGGCGACCGTGCCGGCGTAGCTGCGGTGGTCCTGGTGCTCGCGGGTCTGCGGACGGATGACGTACTGCACCGGGAACCGGACGTCGACGAGGTTTCGATCAGCCGCGACATAAACCTCTTCCAGGTGCGACAGCAGAGCGGGTCCGTCGTACCACGGGGTGTGCTGCGACTTACTGACCACGTTGTCGCCGTGCAGCGCCGACATCGGGATGGTGAGCACGTCCTGGACGTCGAGGCGCGTGGCGAAGGCATGGAACTCGTCGCGAATCGCCTCGAAAGTTGCCTTTTCCCAGTCGATGAGGTCCATCTTGTTGACCGCGAGCACGATGTGCTCGATGCCCAGCAGCGAGGCCAGAAAAGTGTGCCGGCGGGACTGCTCCAGCAGGCCGTGCCGGGCGTCGACCAGCACGATGGCCAGCTGAGCGGTGGACGCCCCGGTCACCATGTTGCGGGTGTACTGGATGTGGCCCGGAGTGTCGGCGATGATGAATTTGCGCTTGGGCGTTGCGAAGTAGCGGTAGGCGACG
>NZ_PKEK01000002.1 GCF_002863225.1 Mycobacterium sp.
GATACGGTCAGTGGCAGATACTCGAACAGGCACGGGCGTAACTCCTTCTTCGCAGACTTGCAGGTCGTGAAGCGGAACCTACGCCCGTGCTCCCTATTTACACCGGATTCCGGACACGACCGCCCGACATCGGGCCACAGGACTCTAAAACTGGTCGGGCTCATTCAGCGGGAACACGCCACAAGAACTGGAAGTACACGGCCAGTGCTGCGGCCCGCCCGGTGCGGGTGGAGGGGTTGGCGTCGCGCAGCACCGTGCCGAAGTAGACGTCGGCATCGGCGGGCTGCATCTCCCACAGCGGCCGGCCGAACCAGTCGCGGATCAGCTCGAGGTGGTTGGTGTCGTTGCGGATCGTGCTGTCGACCAATCCGGCCGACGCCCTTGCCAGCACGAACCCGGCCAACACGTCGGTCTCGAAGTCGGCAACCTCCTCCTCGCTGGCCGGTACTCGATGTTCCCGCAGATCGCGGACCACAGCCAGAGCCAACCCACGCCTCCTCGACTTCACTCAGAATGAAGAAACATCATCTGGTCAACTATTCAGTCAGCAAGGATGGTGCCGGTTCATCAGCGAGTTTTGGTGCAGCGACACGCCCACAACGGCTGTTCCAGGCGTTGGAAACGGCTGACGGGCGATACCTATGGGCTCAGAACCCGTCGACTGTTGGGTAACGCGACTGAGCCTCTCTCTCTGACTCCGACTCGGAGTGACGAAGAGGACACTGCGTGCACGCCTCGTTGCGCATCTTGCAATGCAGGGCCTGGCCCACCGATGCCACCACCTGCCGCTCGCTCAGCCGCGATTTTCCGTGTCGTGCACATGGTCGACGACGACGCGGACACTGTCCTGCATGTTGATTCTCTCCTGGAGTTGTGGGATCCAATCAGCAACTCTGACGGCCGGACATCACCTCGGAGGCATCCGTAATGCGCCATCGAGACGGATCGTCTCGCCGTTGAGCATCGGATTATCAACGATGGCTATGACCAGGTGTGCATACTCGGCAGGATCACCGAGTCGGTTTGGGTGCAACGTCAGCGCCTTGAGAGCGGTTAGCGCAGCCTCTGGAAGTGAGTTGAGAAGCGGGGTTTCGAAAAGCCCCGGAGCAATCGTGTTGACCCGGATCAAGTACGACGACAGATCACGCGCGATCGGCAGCGTCGCCGCCATCACACCTCCCTTGGAAGCGGAGTAGGCCGCCTGCCCGATCTGGCCGTCGAAGGCCGCGCCGGAGGAAGTGTTGACGATCACGCCACGCTCGCCGCCGACGGGGTCGTTCTGCGACATTGCGTATGCGCCCAGGCGCACGACGTTGAAGGTCCCGATCAGGTTGATCTTGATTACTTTCTCGAACGCGTCGAGCGGGAAAGGGCCCTTCTTGCTGACGGTCTTGATGCCATCGCTGACGCCGGCGCAGTTGACGATGATGCGCAATGTCTTGTCCGCGTTGGCGATCTCGATGGCCCTGGTCACTGCATCCTCGTCGGTGACGTCGGCGGGCGCGAACCGGACGGCGTCGCCGAGGAGGCTTAGCGCGTCCGTGTTTGCATTGGGCAGGTCGACGGCGACCACCCGCGCTCCGGACCGCGCCAGCGTCTCCACCGTCGCCAAACCGAGCCCAGACGCGCCACCGGTGACGACCGCGCTGCTAGCTGCGATGTCCATTCGGCTGCTCCTTTTGTGTGTCTGTCTACAGGCTTCGCGCAATCAGCACCTTCATGATCTCGTTGGTGCCGCCGTAGATCTTCTGCACCCGAGCCGCCGCATACATCTGCGCGATCGGGTATTCCATCATGTAGCCGTATCCACCGAAAAGCTGCAGGCACTTGTCAGTGACCTCTACTTGTTTGTCAGATCCCCACATCTTGGCTATCGATGCGGTTGCGGCATCGAGTTTTCCGTCGAGGTACCGGCCGATGCAGTAGTCGATCAGCGCCGTGCCGGCCAGCACCTCCGCCTTGCATTCGGCCAGCACGAACTTGGTGTTCTGGAAGGCGAGGAGGGGCTTGCCGAACGCGGTGCGCTCCTTGACATAACGGATCGTCTCTACTACCGCCGCCTCCGCCATCGCAATCGCCTCGACCCCGATGGTCAACCGCTCGCGCGGAAGTTGCTCCATCAACTGGGCGAAGCCGTTGCCCTCAACGCCGCCGAGCAGGTTTGCGGCCGGCACCCGCATGTCGGTGAACGCAAGCTCCCGGGTGTCCTGGCCGTGCTGGCCGACCTTCTCCAGAACCCGGCCGCGCTGGAAACCCGCCAGCCCTTCGGTTTCGGCCACCATCAGCGACAGTCCGGACTCAGTTTTGGCCACGATCACCACCAGGTCGCAGTGGGAACCGTTGGAGATGAAGGTCTTCGAGCCGTTGATGACGTACTCGTCGCCGTCGCGGACCGCGGTGGTGCGAATCGACTGCAGGTCTGACCCGGTGCCCGGTTCGGTCATCGCGACGGCGATCACCATCTCCCCGCTGACCATCTTCGGGATCCAGCGCTTCTTCTGCTCCTCGGAGGCATACTCGGCGATGTAGTGGGAAGCCAGCGTCGAATGCACGGAGAAACCGAACGCGGTGTCGTGCGCGTAGGCGCGCTCCTGCATCACCACCGCCTCGTGACCGAAACTGCCGCCACCACCGCCGTATTGCTCGGGCAGGTCGAGGCCCAAAAGCCCGGCAGCGCCGGCTTTGTTCCAAAATTCTCGGTCCACCTGCTGCTGTTTCGCCCACCTGGCTTGGTTGGGAGTCGCTTCCTTGCGGAAGAAGTCGGCGGCGTGCTTGCGCAGGAGTTTTTGATCCTCGGTCTCCCACGGAACGACGTAGTCCGGGAATAAGAGTCCGGGCATGCTTTACCTACTTTCCGGTGAACTGGGGCGCACGCTTGGCAAGGAATGCCGCCTGGCCCTCGTGACTGTCGGCGGAATGCACCGCCACGTAGAAATTCCGTTTCTCGTGTTCGAGTCCCTGCGTCAGTGAGGTCTGAAACGCGTGCACAGCGGCATCCTTGGCGAGCACCACCGCTAGCGGGGAGTTCGTCGCGATCCGTTGCGCCATCGCCAGCGCCCGTGGCACGGCCTGGCCGTCGGCGACGACTTCGGCTACCAACCCTGCATCGCACGCCTCCTGGGCCTTGATGGAATCGCCCGTCAAAAGCATTGCCATAGCCTTGGATTTGCCGATCGCCCGAATGAGGCGTTGAGTTCCGCCAGCGCCAGGGATTGCGCCGATCTTCACCTCGGGAAGTCCGAATTGGCCGGACTCGCCGGCGATGACAATGTCGCAGGCCAACGCCAGCTCACAGCCGCCCCCGAGTGCGTATGTCTCGACCGCGGCGATGACCGGCTTCGGAAACGCAGCCAGTATCGACCAGAAGCTCTCATTGGCCTCTCCGGTGACCAGTGGCCGGGCCCGGATCTCGTCGAACGCCGTGATGTCGGCGCCGGCGCAGAACATGCCCTGGGCGCCCGCGATGACCACGGCCAACACGGCCGTGTCGGACCGCAACGCCGCCAGCTCGGCCCCCATCGCGCCCAACAGCTCGTCGTTGAGGCTGTTCTTCGACTTCGGGCGATTGATCTCCAGCAGGGCCACCGCACCGTCGCGAGTCGATCGCAAAATGTGTTTGTTCACGTGACCGCATCCCGGTAAACGTCGGCGTGTTCGGCCCGCAGCATCTTCTTATCCAATTTGCCGACACTGGTGCGCGGCAACGCCTCGACGAAAAGAACCGCGTCGGGCATCTGCCACTTGGCGAACTGCCCCAGCAGACAGCCGACGATGTCATCGCGGGTCAGCACGCCACCTTCGACGGGCACGACGATGGCCAGCGGCCGTTCCTGCCACTTCGGATGGCTGATCCCCACAACCGCGGCCTCCTTCACCAGCGGATGTCCGACGATGGCGTTCTCCATATCAATAGAGGAAATCCATTCACCGCCGCTCTTGACTACGTCCTTGAGGCGGTCGGTGAGCTTGAGGTACCCGTTCGGGTAGATTGTGCCGACATCGCCGCTGCGCCAGTAACCGTCGAGGAAGCGGTCGGCGTTGTCGTCGTCGTCGAGCTGGTGGTATCGCTCGATGACCCAGGGCCCACGCATCAGTACCTCGCCGACACTCTTACCGTCATGCGGCAGGTCATTGCCGTTGTCGTCGACGATCCGGACGTCGATACCGGAAGCGGGCAGCCCTTGAAAACGCTTGAAATCCCATTTCTCGTCGTCGGTGATCGTGCCCCGCAGGGACGGTTTGATGCCCATGTTCATCGTGATCAGCGGCGTCGTCTCGGTCGCTCCGTAGCCCTGCACAAAATCGGCGCCGGTGAGCTCGTGGAAATCGCGCATCAGCGACTTCGCCGGCTCGGTCGCGCCGGACAGCAGTCTCGTCCTGCTGAAATCTGGCTTCACAGCAAGGGTCTTGATGTAGTCGAGCATCGGCTGGAAAATCGCCGGTGCGCCGTTGGCGACGGTCACATTCTCCGCGATCATCGCGTCGACGAGCATTTGCGTGTTCTCGGCCAGGTAGCGGCCGGGTAGGATCACCTTCGCCGCGGTCCACATCGCGGTGTGCGGAAGCCCCCACGACTGGCCGTGAAACATCGGGGTGATGAGCATCGCGGTGTCCTCGCGACGGAGATCGATCGCTGCTGCCATCGCCATCGCGTGTAGGTAGCTGCCACGATGCGAGTAGTAGACGCCCTTCGGCCGACCCGTCGTTCCCGATGTGTAACACGCGCTGTAAGCAGAGGTTTCGTCGATGACCGGCCAGTCGATCTCGGTGTCGGACTCGGCCATCAGGTCCTCGAGGCGAAAGACGTTTTCCAGCGTGGTATCGATCTCGGTGAGCGGCTTATCCGACATTACGATCCAGCCCTTGACCTTCGGCACGTGCGGAGCCAACGCCTCGGCGACCGGAAGGAGTGTCTCGTCGACCAGGATCCAGTGCGCCTCGGCGTGGTCAGTGACGTAGCTCAGGTCTTCGGTGGCCAGCCGCAGATTCATCTGCAACATCACCGCGGCGATGCCGGGAATGGCCCAGCTGAGCTCAAAGTGCCGCTTGCTGTTCCAGTCGAGCACTCCGACTGTGTCGGCCGGGCCGATCCCTATTCCTGTGAGCGCGTTCGCCGCCCGCTTGACCCGAACGTACAAGTCTGCGTAGGTGTACCGCTGCCAGTCGCCGTCCGCGGTGCGGTAGACGACCTCTTGCTCGGGATAGGTGCGCGCCGCATGTCTGATCAGGTTGGTGGTGTTGAGCTGGTAGTGGTCGCCGTGCGTCGACGGCACGCCCTTCACGATTTCCCTGATCATGTCTGTGCCTTAGATTCGTTCGATGATGGTGGTGTTGGCGGTTCCGCCGGCCTCGCAGATGGTCTGCAGGCCGTAGCGCTGTCCGGTGCGCTCGAGTTCGCACAGCAGATCGGTGAGCATCCGGGCCCCGGTCGACCCGAGCGGATGCCCGATTGCGACCGAGCCTCCGTTGACGTTGAGCTTGTCATCGGGAATGCCGAACTCGCGTTGCACCATCAGCGGCACCCCGGCGAAGGCCTCGTTGACCTCGAACAAGTCGATGTCGCTGACACTCAGGTTGGCGCGCTCGAGCGCCCTGTGGGTGGCGTCCAGTACCGCGGTGAACTGCAGTACCGGGTCCGCCGCGGCGACCGTCATCGCCAGGAACCGCGCCCGCGAAACTAGCCCGCTGCGTTCTGCGTAGCCACGCTCGGCGATCAGCAACGCGGCTGCCCCGTCGCTGATCTGGGAAGAGTTGGCCGCGGTCGTGCGGCCGTCGGCCGCGAAAACAGGCTCCAGCGACGCGATCTTCACCGGATTCAACTGCTCACGGATTCCTTCGTCGGCACTGACGGACGCGGCCGACGGATCCAGCGGATCGACGGTGATCGGCACCAACTGCGCGCGAAACTTTTTCGCCCGGGTCGCGGCGAATGCTCGCTCGTGGCTTCGGATACTGAATTCGTCGAGTTCCTCGCGAGAAATACCGAACTTGGAGTTCAGCAACTCCGACGCCGCGCCTTGCGCCACCAAGTTGTCGTCGTAGCGGGCCAACTCCACGGGCGAGTACTGCGGACCGAGCGGCGCGCCCGGCATGAACGACGCAGGCATCGACACCTGCGACATCGACTCCACACCGCACCCAATCGCCAGCTCGTAGATGCCCGCGGTGACGCCGAATGCAGCGAAGTTGACCGCCTGCTGACCGGACCCGCATTGGCGATCAATGGTGACCGCCGGCACCGATTCGGGTAGACCCGCAGCCAGCACCGCGTGCCGCCCGATATTTCCGGACTGGTGCTCATGCTGCATCGCACAGCCGACGATGACGTCATCGATGTCTTTGGCATCGATCGCACTGCGCTCCACCAGGTTTCGCAAGGTGTGACCGAGCAAGTCGGCCGGATGCCACCGGCTCAAAGCACCGCCTCGTTTACCCACCGGGGTGCGCACCGCCCCGACAATCACTGCTTCGCGCGCGTTCAATGTTCCACTCCTTGTTCCGATGTACGAATTCCAACGATGGGGATGTCAACCGTCTCGGCGACTTCTTCCCAGTGGCGCGTGCTTTGTCCGGCAAAGACTCGTGCGAGATCCTCGTGGGTATCTGCTGCGCCCAGGACCTCGAGGGTCCGCTTTTGGAAATGCGGTTCGATTGCGCCCAGCGCGATATAGCCGTCGGCACTGGCGTAGATCCCGTAGGTCGGAGTCGCGCCACCGAGCGGGTCGCCAGGCCCTGCGATGCCGTACCGCACGGCTGCGCCGGCGTCGGCTGCGGCGTCCGCCAGTACGATCCGGACGTGTTGGCCGGCACCGGAATTCGGCCTATCAAGCAGCGCCAACAGGGCCCCGGACACGGCACGTTCGGCACCCAGGAGGTCCACGACCGGAACCGCCGGCATCAACGGGGGCTGCAGGGTGCCGTGCGTGGCCTGATAGGTCAGGTCGTGGCCGGGACGCTCCTCGAGGTCACCGTCGTAGCCCACGATTTCGACGTGACAGAGCCCCGGATACCTGACATGCGCGTCGTCGAGCCCGAGCCTGCGTAGCGCCGAAGGGCGCATGGCGGTGAGCAACACATCGGCGGAAGTCAGCTCGACATCCAGCTTGGCGTGATCGCCGGCGTCCTTGAGGTCCAGAACCAAGACCGTCTGCTTGCTGACGAGCTCTGCGTACCAGCTGGGCGCGACCGCGGCCAAGGGATCTCCGGTAGGGGGTTCCACCTTTGTTACCGACGCGCCGAAGCGCGCCAGCCGTGCCGCCGCGAGCGGGCCCGGGATGTTCACCGCAAGCGACAAGATGCGAACGCCGTTCAGACTGCCCTGCACTACGTGGTCCTTCCATCGATACCGTACGACTGTACAGGAAGCTTTCTATCTGTATAAGAAGTGATGTTCACTGTACACTTGCCCGGAACGAAGGAGACGCATGGGACCGTTCGCCGATCCACGCGCAGGCGCAGACGACCTGACCGCGAAGGCGCGCATTCGCAACGCCGCGATGGACCTGTTCGCGGAGTTCGGGGAGGACCGCACGTCGATGCGAAATATCGCCTCGAGAGCCGGCGTCACGGTCGGGCTGGTTGTCCACCACTTTAAGACCAAGGACGGAATCCGGCGCGCCGTTGAACAACTCGTCGTCGACTACTTCGCGCAGACGATCGCGCAGGTCCCCGTTGATGGAACACCAAGACAAGTCGCCACGGCGCGTGACGTGGCTGTCAAGGAGATGCTCGAATCGAACCCAGCCGTCGTCAACTATCTGCGCCGCGCGCTACTGGACCCCGCAGGGTCTAAAGGCCAACTGCTCCAGCGATTGACAGAGCTGACCCGAACGGAGCTCATCAAAGCCCGCGACGCCGGTATCGCAAATGCGCAGCGAAGCGGATCCACCCAGATCATCGACATCATGGTCCGACAGCTGGGACAGCTCTTCCTGCAACCGATGATCGACACCATGTGGGATCAAGTCTCCCGCCCAGACGAGTCAGACGACGACAAACCGACACTGCACGTCGCCGTTCGCTCCAGTGGCCACGCGTTTGCCCATCGGACCGCGAAGCGGCATCCTTCCGCGGAACCCCCTGCCGCGGGCGCGCGATCACCGCGCAGACCTATCCGGTCAACGGCGGGGATTCAGCCGGCCCAGTGAACCATACGGACCGGCAGGGAGAAACCAGATGGACGCGACCGACCTGACACGAAAATTCGGTGACCGCAGCGGGTGATCGAGGGCACATTCCGTCCGCCCCTTGAAGTGTTCACAGCGCGCTCCAATGAGCCCCGCAAACCCCGCTCCCCTGCCGGACCGCCAGCCCTGATCCACTCATGCTCGAAAGCCGCACCCGAACCCAGGGCCGCCACAACCTCGGTCTCCGAAACCAGACAGAACGGTCGAATACGAACGGAATCGAATATGCGGCTTGTCGGCATCGTCTGAAACTGAACCCGTGTCCGACCTGGTGGCCGATCGGACCCGGGCGATCAACCCGCTGCGGGCCCAGCTGCCGGGAGTACGTCCCCGCCCTGGAACGTGCGTTTGACTACAGCACGAGCAAGGCCGCACTGATGCTGGCTCACCGGCTACCAGACTCCCGACGGGTTGCGCCGCGCCGGTGCTGCTCGACTGGCGGCTCGGTTGCGTAAACGCAACGCCCGCAACGCCGATGCCGTCGCGGCCACAGCCATCGACGCCGCCAACGCCCAACATAGCATCGTGGCGGGACAGCAGCTCGCCGCCGCGATAATCGCCCGCTTGGCCGAGGAGGTGATGGCCCTCGACACCGAAATCGGCTACACCGACACGATGATCGAGGACCGATTTCGCCGCCACCGCCACGCCGAGATCATCTTGAGCATGCTTGGCTTCGGCGTCATCCTCGGTGCTGAGTCCCTCGCCGTCACCGGCGGTGAGTGTGAAAGCCTTCGAGTCCGCCGACCGCCTTGCCGGCGTGTCCGGACTTGCCCCGGCACCGCGAGATTCCGGCCGCGTCAGCGGCAATCTCAAACGCCCCCGCCGCTACGACCGGCGCCTGCTGCGCGCCTGCTACCTGTCCGCCTTGGTCCGCATCCGCGCCGACGCCGCCTCCCGCACCTACTACGACCGCAAACGCGCCGAAGGGAAACGCCACACCCAAGCCGTCCTCGCGCTGGCCCGACGACGCCTCAACGTCCCGTGGGCCATGCTCTGCGATGGCACTGTCTACCAACCCAACGGACCGAAAGCAGCTGCCGCTTAAGACCCTGACGGGCTTGACAACCTCATTGAGAATCCCCCTCCAGGGAGGTGACCTACGTGCATGTGGCTACTCATCTGAGTCATAAGGAACGCGAGATGATTTCCTTCATCACCTCGTTCGTGCCGGCGTAGATTTTTTGCACGCGCTGGTCCACCCACAATCTGGAGATGGGATACTCGGTCATGTAGCCATATCCGCCGTGAAGCTGCATACAGTCATCGAGTACCTTCATCGCTCGCTCAGTGGTCCACCACTTCGCCATGGCGACGGTCTGCACGTCGAGTTGACCCGCAAGG
>NZ_PKEK01000072.1 GCF_002863225.1 Mycobacterium sp.
GGATGGGCGGCGGCATGCCGATGGGTCTCGGTGGTGGCGGTGGGGGATTGGGCTCAGGAATGTCGATCCCCGGCCTCGACTCCCTCAGCAGCCTCACCGGCCTGGGCCGCGACCACCACCACGACCCCAACGCGATGCTCGATGCCCACGACGCAGCCATCTCCGGCGGCAGCCCCCTCGCTCAAATCGCCGTCAAAGAAGCGCTCACCAAGCTCGGAAAACCCTACGTGTGGGGCGCTAAGGGCCCCAACCAATTCGACTGCTCGGGGCTCACGCATTGGGCCTACGCGCAAGCCGGAATCACACTCGGGCCCGACACCTTTACCCAGATACATAACGGGCCAGCCGTGCCGCACGGTCACGTCGAAGCTGGCGACCTAATCTTCCCCGAGCCCGGCCACGTCATGCTCGCCATCAGCCCTACGCAAGTCGTCGAAGCCCAGCAGTCCGGTGTGCCGGTGAAGATCTCGCCGATGCCCGCCTCGTACCAAGCGCGCCGCCCAACCGCCTAACCGACCCGCTGTTGGTGCGCCTGTTGGGCTGCGTCGCGGATCACCTCACGGTATTCGTGAAGCTGCGCGGCAGCAGACATCGTTTCGCTCCACGAGGACCCCACCAAGTGCGGCAAGCTCGCCGTGATCAGCGATTCCAGTTGCAGCAGTAGATCATCGAGCTGTCGCAGCGTCGCACGGGCCTTCTCGCTGCGCTCACGCAGCAAAACGTCGGCACACGTCGCCGCGATCGCCGCGACCGCCTTTGCGATAGTCAACGCTTGCAAATCGGTGCGCGCCGCACCGCCGACTGGCGCTACCGGCGCGGGCCGAGGCGGTGCCGCCACCGTGGTCTCCCTGGGCACGTCGCTGCCGGTGCGCACCGCCTCAAGAGTTCCGTGCTGCCATTGGAGAGCGTCTTCGAGCTTGGTGCGGTTGGCGCGCTGAGGCCAGGTCTTACCCCGCTCCAGCAGCGCCGCAGTGTTCAAAGCCACCCCCGCGGCCGAGGCCAGCTCAGCTTGGGTGTCGAAGCCGAGTTCGACTCGCCGGGCGGCCACGGCACGGCCCACCCGCTCCAAGTCATCCCAATCTTTCGGGGTTTGGGGTCTCACCGCGTCCTTCACCTCTGCCCGGTCGTCGCCCGACGACACGCCTTTCACCTGCAAGTCAACTATAAAAGTTGACCACACCTTTGCGCGGTTGAACACAACCAGTACCCAAGAGTCAATCGCTGCAAGAGCAGCAAAGGCAGGAATCGCTCACGTTTCCCGGTGCGCGGCAGCTCTTGACTCGCCCAGACTCGCCGCCGAAAGTTCCGCAGCCTGCGGTTATTGGAACTGGGGAAACTTTTGTCCGCACCCACGTTGCCTTGAGCGTGATAATCAGCTATAACCATGTTTAGTGGTTAGGAAACGCAGAACCACGCACAGTCTTAGACAGGATTGGGGGAGCGGGAGTGAGCACCGTTCGACCGTTACGAGCCGACACCGGCCTATGCCAATACGAAGACGTCGACAATTGGTTCAGCAGATCACCGCGCATCCAGCGCGAAGCCAAAGCGATCTGCGCCAACTGCCCCATCATTGCGACCTGCGCACAACGCGCCCTCGACCGCGACGCCACCAACGGCATCTGGGCCAGCGTGTATCTACCCGGCATCAGCGACGCGGAAGGGCTCGAGGCAGCCCGCACACGCCTGCGCGACGTCATCACGCGTTACAAGCACCAGCCGGCCGAACTGCGCCAGCGATCGCTTCGCATCCGCCAGGCCGTGCACTTCGCGGCCACCGAGCGCGAACGCCGCTCACGGGCACCACGTCCTACCCCCGCCGCCGAGCCCGCGCCCGTGACGGAGAAGGCCAGTGCCTAACCCCGCCCTGGCCACCGCGCTGCTACGCGACGATCTGCTCGCCCAACTACGCAGCGCTCCTCGTCCGCTGAGCACCACCCACTTGCTCGCCAACGCCCCCGATGTCCCCGTGCGCGGCAGCCGTCTACGATTCGCACCGCTGCGCGAGCAGATTTACCGGGCGCTGTGCGCCCTGGAGCGCGGAGGACTGGTCACCCGCGTCGACTCCGAGGGCCGCGCCCAGCATTGGAAAGCCTCACCGACCGACGCCGACCACGAAATCGCCGCCCTAGAAGCGGCATTCAGCAGCCCCAGCCACGACGCCGGGCGCGCCTACGCGCGATGGATCCGACCGTGAGCGCCACCATCAGCACCCGCCTACACGCGCGGTGGTTGCCGGCGTTCCTGAGCGGCCAACCCCACGAGGTCATCGGCGACCTCGACACGCCCTACCTGCGACGCTGGCACCTGATCCCGCCAAACCGGCACCTCAACGTCTACCTGCACCACTTCTGCCGCTCCGACGAGCCCGGCGCCCTGCACGACCACCCCTGGGATTTTGTGTCGCTGCTGATCACGGGACGCTATCTCGAAGTCACCGACACCGACGCGACAGTGCGCACGCCCGGCAGCCTGGCGCTGCGACGCGCCGAGCACCGCCACCGCATCCGCCTGTTCACTAACGGCCGCGGCACCCCGCGCCCCTGCTGGAGCCTCGTCATCACCGGGCCGCGACGCCGCCAGTGGGGTTTCTGGTGCCCCACCGGGTCCGGCGGACGGCGGTTCGTGCCCTGGCAGAACTACAGCACCCCCAGCCCCGCTACACCACCGACCCGAAGGGACCGGCCATGACGACCTGCCCACTGCGCTCCGCCCTGCACGATCGCATCCCCGAACTCGCCGACGACCTCATCGAAATCGTCGCCGTCGCACGCGATCCCGGCCACCGCGCCAAAGTCGCGGTGCGAGCCCGCGTTCCCGGCGTCAACCCCGTGGGCGCCTGCATCGGATGGGGCGGGCTGCGGATCTCCGACGTCGAAAAGCGCCTCAACGGCGAACGAGTCAGCATCGTGGCCTACGACCCCGACCCCGCCACCTTCGTCACCAGCGCGCTCGGGCTGCCCTTAGCTGCCGCGCACATCACCGACCCCGACCAGCACGAAATCCATGTCTGTGTCGCTGCTGGCGACTACCCCCGCGCCCTGGGCAAGTACGGCCATAACCTCCGCCTGGCCGGCCGCCTGACGCACTGGCGCATCCACTTGCAGGCCAGCGACGATCCCTCCTCCGCCGCCGACACCCCGCAGCTCGCCGCGACCCCATAAGCCCACCCGTCGATCACCAGGAGGCCGACAGTGACAGCTGTGATGGCTCCATCCCGCAGCCTCACCAATCTCTGCGCGCCACAGCATGTTCGGGCGTCCACGCCGGCCATCGCTGCGGGCCGTATGGCTGGCTCGCAGCCGCGCCGGCGGACGGTGCTCACCGACGATGGAGCACGCCTGGCCTGCACCGACTACGGTGACCCGACCGCTGCGCACACCTTGGTGTTCCTGCACGGTCTGTGCCTGAACTCCACCAGCTGGACCCAACACATCAGCTGGCTCACCCGCCGCTACGGGCCCGCATTGCGGATCATCGCCTACGACCATCGTGGCCACGGTGACTCCGGTGCCGCACCTGCGCGCAGCTACACCATTGCGCGTCTGGCCGGCGACCTGTCAAATGTGCTTCGCACTCTGCATGTCCACGGCCAGCTCACACTGGTTGGCCATTCGATGGGAGGTATGACCGCCCTCGCCTACCTCGACCAGCCCCCCGACCAGCGACCCGTCGATCCCACCGGCCTGGTCCTGATCGCCACGGCCGCAGGCAAACTCACCCACCACGGTTTAGGGAGACTGCTCGGCACCCCGGGTGCGGTAACTCTGTTGAAGCGCGCCACTAAGGCTCCCGACAGTCTCCTGCGCACCCTCGCCAAACCGATGTGCGGATTGCTGTCTCACCTCGGTGAGCACCTCGCAGCCACCACCTTGGCCTCGCTGACTTGGAACGCGCTGACCACCACGCCGCCGCGCACCGCGCTGGGATTTCTGCCCGCGCTGCGCACCTACAACGTTTATGCGGCCCTTCCCCGGATCAGCGCTCGCACCGTCATCGTCAGCGGCGGCCTCGACCCGCTCACCCCGGCCGCGCACAGCCGCGACCTCGCTGCCGCCATCCCCGGCGCGCAGCACATCGCCGTCGCCGACGCCGGACACATGCTGCCCCAGCAGGCACCCGAACTCATCCTTCGCGCTATCACCACCGCGGTCACCACACAGCCCCGGCACGCCGCCAGCCGCCCACCAGAACCATTGCTGCCCAACAGCGTTCCGACACCATCAGTGCTGCGCTTCGCCGCGATCTGATCCTCAACCACATCCAGAGAGGACACCCGCACCAATGGCAACCAACGCGGACACCGGCCAAGCCAGCCCCGCCGACCACACCCCAGCTGGCAATCCGGACCACGCCGGGCGGAGCGCGGCCGTGACCGGGTTGCCTGCACCCACGTGGGCCGAGTCGACCGCCTGCGCGGCCCTGGTCATCATCCCCGGCCAACTCCACACCTCAGCGGTGATCGGAGGCGGCGTGAGCCAATTCGATCTGCGGCACTGTCCCAGCGGCCGGCGCGTCGCGGCCGCCGACGAACGCGCCGCACTGCATCACCTGGCCGAACAGTTGGCCTGGTTCGAACCGGTCGCCACCGATCCGCGCTATCTCGACGATCCCGCCCACGCCGACGTTTGTGAATCCCTGCGCGAGCTGCTGCACCAATGGTGTGCCACCGAGTCCGACTACCACCCACACGCTGCGCTGCTGGCGTCTGCGGGCAGCCCGCGATGTCTGCCACCCGTCCGATGATCGGAACCACTGCGCACCACTCCGATTCCCCGAGACGAAGAAGCAATGCCCACCACCGGTTGTGACCCGCGCTTGGACGCGGACATTGTCGCAGCGACCCTTCGCGCTCTGGGGTACGCCGCGCGCAGCTACAGTGCCGCTGGCGAAGACGGGGAGCCACCCGAGTTCGGGGTGGCGATTCACATCGTGTGCACCGAGGCGTGGCGCTACCCCGATGGCCGCTGGGAAATCATCGACCGCCCCGCCCGTCTCGTGGCCGCCGCCCGCACAGCACCGCGCAGCTGGCTGTTCAACTGCGGTGTCGCGGTTCCCGAGCCCACGTCGGCTGCCGCGCTCGCCGAGTGGGTCGCTGCGCAACTTCCGCCACCCGATCTGCCCGAATACCGAGCCTATTGGCAGTTCAGCCCACCCGACACGCCGCCGGCCGCCGCGCCGATGCACTGGGCTCGCCAGTGGTGTGAGCACTGGACCCGGGGGGGAGCTGACATCACCAGACCCGTCACAGACACCCCTTGCGACGTCCCCGGCCTTCGCGCCCGCCACGGGGCGGTGCCATGACGCGGCGCCAAGCCCGCGCCGAGGCGATTCAACGCCTCGCCGTGCGGCGGCTGCGCACCTTCATGGCCAACCACGGCTACCCAGACCCTGACACCATGCGATCGGAGCGCACAATATGGCACGGAACAAACGGCCAGATCCACAACAACCGGGTCTGTTCGACGTCGTCGGCGGGGACGGTGGTAGTGACGAGCCCAGAGATCGTGCAGATCGTGACGCAGGCCTACCAGCAGCAGTTGGCCCTGCCCAGCGAATGGAGCCCGGCGCAACGTCAAGCGTTCATCCAGGACGAGGCGGACAAGATCAGCTATCGGGTAGCCGAACTGGCCGCGGAATTGGAAGTGCAGGCAGTGGGGGAGTGGACCCGCAGCCGCGGCCAGCCCCCCGACTACTTGACCAAGGTGGGCCTGGTGAACACCGCCCGCAGCCAGGCCATGGAGATCGTGCTCAGCGAGGACCTCTACGAGCAGATACCGGACGAGGAGGATCCGCCCAGCAGCTTGTGGGGGGAGGATCAGCCGACGCCCGAGCGCAGTCAGCTGCCCTGGGATCAGCGGTGGACGAACCCGGCGTATCGCAGCGCTCCCAATCCGGACATCGAGGACCTAATCGAGCAGTTGTGGCCGAAACCAGCGTTCTCGGCGGTGTTTCGGATCAAAGCCGGGTATCTACTGTCGGCCCGGGCCGAGGACGGCCTTCCGGCGCCGAGCGACCAGGAGGACCCGCTGACCGCAGAGCTGGCGCAGATGATCTATTCCGATCTGCGCAGCGACGGCCTGCCCGAACGGTAACCAAGCAACCCTCACTGTTCGACGAGGTCGATCAGCCCACCGACCCGCGCACCATCGACCCCGGCGGGGCGCCCTTGCCCCCACCCACTCCGCCGGCGCGGGCCCCCGAACAGCCCGCCGCCGCCGCTGAGCCCGTCGCCGAACCATCAAGCGTGGCCGAGGATTTCGCTACACCCACCGATTTCCCGGCCAGCCGCGACACCTTGGTGCCCTCCGGCGCCAAAGCCCGCGCTCGCGCCAACATCGCCGCCCTGGAGATGCTCAACACCCTGCGCGACGCACGGCGTCCTGCCACCCTGGCCGAGCAGCGAGTGCTGGCCGCCTGGTCCGGGTGGGGCGCGGTACCCCAAGTGTTCGACACACGCACCGCCGATTTCGCCGAGGACCGCGCCAAGCTGGCCGCGATGCTGGGCCGCGACGAATACCGCCAAGCCGAAGCATCCATCCTCAACGCCCACTACACCGATCCCGCCATCGCCGCCGCAGTCTGGGATGCACTAGGCCGGGCCGGGTTGACCGGCGGCCGGGTGCTCGAACCCGGTTGCGGATCAGGAACATTCATCTCCCACGCCCCCGACGAGGCCGTGATGGTCGGCGTCGAGGCCGACGCCACCACCGCCGCGATCGCCGCCCTGCTCTACCCCTCAGCGCAGATCCGCCACGAAGGCTTCGAAACCACCCGCGTTCCCGAAAACAGCTTCACCGCAGCCATCGGCAACGTCCCCTTCGGCCGCTACGCCGTCACCGACCCCGCGCATAACCCCGCACGACACTCCATCCACAACCACTTCATCATCAAAGCGCTCGCCCTCACCGCGCCCGGCGGCTACGTGGCCGTGCTGACCAGCCGCTACACCATGGACTCAGTAAAACAGTCCGCCCGACGCGACATCGCCGCCACAGCCGACCTCATCGGCGCGATCCGATTGCCCTCCAAAGCGTTTGCCCGCGTCGCCGGCACCGAAGTCGTCACCGACCTACTCGTGCTGCGCCGCCGCGACCCCCACACCCAGCCCCCCGACGAACTGCCCGACTGGATCGCCACCGAACCCGCCGAACTCGTCGACCCCGACACCGGCGACGCCGCCGCGATCACCATCAACTCCTACTTCGCCGCCAACCCCCACAACGTCCTGGGCACACCTGAACTCGGCCACGGCCTGCACGGCTCCCAACAACTGCTCATCGCCGGAGCCACCGGCCCCGAGCTGGCCGCCCAAATCAGCGAGCGGCTCGCGCCGATGATCGACTCCGCGATCCAGCGCGGACTCGGTTTGACCGCCACGACCGCCGATCTCACCGACGTCTCCGCCGACCTGTTCGACCCCGGCCTGATCACCGCCGCCGACCGCGGCCACGACACCCCGCTCTACACCCTGCGCTACAACCCGACCAGCCGCGGCATCGACTACTGGGCCGGCCACGACTGGCAACCCCACAAAACCCCCAAAACACTGCTCGCCGAAACTCGCGAGCTCATCGGCCTGCGCGACGTCGCCGAAAGCCTCATCACCTCCCAACGCGACGGGCGCCCACCCGCCGAACGCGACCAGCTACGCGGGCACCTCAACACCCTCTACGACAACTACGTCCGCCGCTACGGCCCGCTGAACCGCTTCACCTGGGTCTACCCGAACATCACACAAGAACGCCACGACCAACGTCTCGCTTCCGCCGAAACAGCCTGGCGCACAAGCGAAGGCAACCCCGGCCGCCCCTACACCGGGCCCATCCCCGACGAGCTGGCCGCCCAATGGGACACCGACGCCTGGGAAGCACCCGCACCCTACAAAAAACGCCGCCACCTCGACGGCGGCATGCGCCACGACCCCGGCTGGGCCCTGGTTGCCGCGCTGGAAATCTTCGACGACGACACCGGCCAAGCCCGCAAAGCACCCATTTTCTCCACCGACCTGCTCAGCGCGCGACCCGACCGCACCACCGCCGACACCCCTGAAGAAGCCCTGGCGATATGCCTCGACCGCGCCCAGCGCGTCGACATCGACGTCATCGCCGCCCTGCTGGAAGTTCCCGCCTCCGATGCCCGCGACCTCATCGCCGGCCTGGTCTATCCCAGCCTGGATGACCCCGACGAATTCGTACCCGCCGTCACCGCGCTATCCGGCAACGTCCGCACCAAACTCACCCGCGCACTCGAAGCCGCCGCCACCAACCCCATCTACAACGACTACGCCCATGCCCTACAACAAGTCCTGCCCGACCAGCGGGAAGCCGAAGACATCAAAGTCCGCCCCGGCGCACCCTGGATCCCGGCACATGTGATCGCCGCCTTCGCCGAAACCACCTTCGGCACAACCGGAGTCACCGCCGAACACATCGCCGGACGCTGGGTCGTCGACATCCCCAACTACAAACGCCACAGCCGCCTCATGACCGACGAGTGGGGGATCGACCGGCGCGGCTGCGACGCCATCTCGCTGCTCGAAGCCGCCTGCAACTCCAAAGCCGTCCTCGTCAACGACGACGAGGGAAACCTCAACCCCCAAGCCACCTTCGCCGCGCAAGCCAAAATGACCAAGATCAGCGAGGAATTCAGCCGCTGGCTCTGGACCGACGACACCCGCCGCGACACCCTCGTCGTCGAATACAACCGCCGATTCAACTCCCTGCGCGCCCCCGCCTACGACGGCACCCACATGCGGTTTCCCGGCATGTCTGACCACTTCACGCCGCACTTCTACCAACGCAACGCCGTCGCCCGGATCATCGCCGAACCCACCGTGCTGCTCGACCATGTGGTCGGCGCCGGCAAAACCGGCAGCCTGGTCGCCGGAGCCATGGAACTTCGCCGCCTTGGCCTGGTGCGCCAACCCTGGCTCGTCGTCCCCAACTCCATCACCGAACAAGTCGGCCGCGAAGCCAAACAGTGGTACCCCGCCGCCAAAGTGCTCCTGGGCTCCTCGGCCACCACCGCCGACGGCCGCCGCCGCTTCATCGCCCAAACCGCCTCCAGCGACTGGGATCTGGTCGTCATCCCGCAATCAGCGTTCACCGCGATCAACGTCTCCACCGACATCCGCGTCGACTACACCGAAGAACAACTCGACACCCTGCGCCGACAACTCGAAACCGCCGAAGCCGACCGCAGCAAAAAACGCATCGAGCTGTCGATCAAAGCCGCCAAAGCGCGACTGGAAAAACTGATGGCCGCCAACACCAAAGACACCGGCCTGCGGTTCGAAGAATCAGGCTGCGACTACCTGATGATCGACTTAACCGACCTACCTTATTGCCGTTCGTGTCGTTCGTCGAAATGTGTGGTCGGGAAGGTACCGTCTGCTTAACCAAATTCGCATTCAATGTTCGTAACGTCTGCGGTAGGTGGTGGATTG
>NZ_PKEK01000112.1 GCF_002863225.1 Mycobacterium sp.
CCCGCCCCACCCGGCGACACGGACCACCGAACGCGGCCAAACCCCTAAAACCCAGATCCGCTAACCCGCCCCGGCACCGAGTCCGACCACCACCACCACCCGGACGAAAAATCGAGGCTAACGACGACGATGGGCGCCTACAACCCGATGAGCTACCACAACGGATCGGTGTGGCCGCACGACACCGGCATCGCCGTCGCCGGCCTACTGCGATGCCGGAACGTGCCGGGCGCCGGGCGGCTAGCCCGGAGGACTCAGTAACGGGGACTCGTCACCAGGACTTCTACAATACCCAGCGCCGGCATAGCTCGGCGGCATTGATGTCGCCGATCCAATACGAGAGACTCGCTGCAGACCAACCGGCTGCAGATTAAGAGAAGCCTTCACGATTCCGGGGAGAGCCCATTGCGACGTGTCAGCCGCCCCCTGCCCAGGTTACAAGTGCCGACCGCGAACTCTGCCGGGGACTCTATTGGTCGAACGCGATGTGCACCTGAGCGGATTCCGGCAGCGTCTGGCACGCGAGGGTTAGGCCCTTCTCGAGTTCCTCGTCGATGAGTGACTCATTTAGGAGCATTCGAGTTCGTCCGCTCTTGACTGAGCACACGCACGTACCGCAGGCCGACTCGCGGCACACGTAAGGGGCGTCGAGGCCCTTGGCCAGCAGGATGTCGAGAAGTGGTGTGTCCTCCGGCCAGTCGAGCTCGTAGGTCTGGCCTTCGAACTCGACTTTTGCGGTCGTTGCGCTGTTGGGATTCGATGCCAGTACAGATGCGGTAGGGGCGGCGAACGGGTTGGCCTCCAGCGATCGGTACTCCTCGTTGCGGACGCGGTCGTCCGCAACGCCCAAGCGAGTCAACGCCGCCATGGTCTGTGACGCGAATCCCGTTGGACCACACAGGTATACATCGCGATCAGCGAAACTCTCTACAAGAGACGCAATGCCGTCAGCGGCCGGTAAGCCCCTGTCTTCCTCAAGCCAGTGCAATACGTGCAGGCGGTTCGGGAACTTGGCGGCCAGCATGTCGATCTGTCCGGCGAAAATGACCGAGTCGATATCGCGGTTGGCGTAGAGCAAAGCAACGTTTCCGGTGCCCGCGAGAAGAATCGACTTGGCGATGGAGATGACGGGTGTGATGCCACTGCCAGCCGCACATAACAGGACGTCACAATCCAGCGAGCTGGGTACGAAATCGCCCGCGGGCTCCAGCACCGTTAGGACTGAGTTGACGGCCGCGTTGTCACAGATCCAGTTCGACGCGTAGCCGTCGGCCGTGCGCTTCACGGTGACGGCGGGCCTGCCGTCACCGTGCGGACTGCTCGAAAGGGAGTAGCACCGCGCAACCGACCTGCAGCGCTCACTGGGCACCTCGATGGTCAGGAACTGTCCGGGTGCATAGGCGAACCTCTCGGCCAGCTCTGTCGGCACGTCGAAGACGAGTGTGACGGCGTCGGCGGTCTCTTTAATGACCTCGAAGAGTCTGAGCGGATGTGCGCGAGAATTCATCCCGCCGCTCCCGCCCGCTTCCACGCGGACGCCCGGGCCTTGGCCGTTAGCGCCAGGACATGGGCGGCCACGGCTTCGCGGCGATTATAGGGCAGGTGTTGGCCGGCACCCTGGTAGACGATCACCTGGCTGTTGGGAATCAGCTGGGCGATCCGCCAGGCATGCGCCGGTGACGTCAGCCCGTCCTTGGTCCCGGCTATCACCAAGACATCGACGTCGTTGAACTTCACCAATGCCTCATAGCGGTTGTGCCGCAGCAGCGACTGACCCAACAATGCCACCGCGCGCGGTTGGCCTGTGCCACTTGCCGGATTGAACGGTTCATGTCGCGCCGCCGCGGTCGCGAGCCGAATAACGCCCCTTTGGTGCCTTGCCGCGCGAGGAACAGCGGCTTGCTCGGCACCCTCAGCCGGGACGACACGACAAGGCGGGCCCGCAACAGGGGATCGACTCCGCGGGTCTTTCGTATCGTGCCCAGTAAGGTCACCTGCGCTGGTTGCCACGAACGCCGCGCCGAAGACCCGCTCCTCGATCACTGCCGGGTAGAGCAGCGCAAGCGCCATCAGTGTCATTCCGCCGAGGGAATGACGGCCGAACACGATGGGTCCGTCAGGTACGTGCACCCGAAGCAGGGCGGCCAGGTCGTCGGCGAGGATCCTGATGGATGCTGGTGCATTCGACGAGCTGCCGTGGCCCCGGTGGTCGTAAGCCAGAACCCGCAGTGCTGGATCCGTCGTTACCAGTAGTTCGGCCACGTCGTCCCAGCTCCGGCTGGATACACCCGAGCCGTGGGTGAGGACGACCGTGACGTCGGCGTCGGGTGCGCCGCATTCATTGACATGCAGCCATCCGTTGTCGATCGGCAGGCGGAACTGGCGCCGCAACACCGGCGATCGGTCTCTGGGCATCGGTGAGCTACTTGCTGTCGCTGAGGACGGGCGGCTTGTGGTCTATCCCAGCGGCAGCCGGATCGTTCGGCGCCCCTGGGCCCAGCCGGTTCAGAAACCGCAAACCCAGCTTCTCCATGGTCTGTACTGAGAACGGTTGTGTCATCCGCCGATTGATTCCGGGGGCGAGACGGAGCATGAAATAACCCAGCCAGGCTTCGGTGCGCACCGGCACGATCGCGAGGTCGAAACGCACGGCCCGCACCGCGGCGCGGGCGACGAGGTCGGGGCTCATCGGCGAGAAAGGTAGCTTCTCGCCGAGTTCCTGGAGTTGCCTGGTGACTTGCTTGCCGCGCTCGATGAGATCGTTGTCGACGCCCACGGTGTGAGCGTTCTCAGCGATATTCGTGTTGATCACGCCCGGGCAGATCGCACTGACGCCGATGCCCTGGGAACCGAACTCCAAGCGCAGGCACTCGGTCAGCATCTTCACGCCGGCTTTGGATACTGAGTAGGGCGCCATCACAGGTGTGGGCGTGAACGCCGCCGCCGACGCGATGTTGACGATGTGACCGCCCTTACCCCGCTCGATCATTTGCGCACCGAACGTGCGACAGCCGTGGACGACGCCCATCAGGTTAAGGCTGAGCTGGCGGTCCCAATCCGCGGGCGTGAGGTCGAGGAATGGTCCACCGACAACCATCCCGGCGTTGTTTACCAAGATGTCGACGAATCCGTGGTCGGCGAGCACGTCGCGGGCGAAGACCTCCCAGTCGTGCGGATCGGTGACGTCCAGGCGCGAAGCCGACGCTTTGTGGCCCGCCGCCCTGATCATCGCCCGGGTGGCCAACGCCGCGTCCAGGTCGATATCGGAGACCACCACGTGGGCGCCGTGTTTGGCGAACCGGATCGCGGTGGCTCGACCGATACCGCTACCGGCGCCGGTGACCACCACGCGCTCAGGTTTGAGCTTGTTGAACTTCACGGTGCCTCCGTAGATGTCGATGCGAAGTCGACTGCCGACACGGCTGTGGTGCCGTAGTGGTAGACGTCGAGGTCGAAATGCCGGTTTTGCCAGTACATTTCACCGTGTGTCGTCGGCCGGAATGGAGAATCGCCCTTGTCGTCGATATAGTACGTGTTCGAACCCGAGCAGGTAGGCGTGAACAGGAAGTTGCGCGACTGGCGTTTGAGGCACTTCTGGAAATACTCATCGTGAGCCTCCTGGCTGATCTCGCACTCGTTCGCGCCACGACGTTTGGTCTCCGCGATGGCACGGCTCAGATGGGCCGCCGTCGCCTCGATCATCCAGAGGTACGAGCCGAGCACAAATCCATAAGGCCCGGTGATCATGAAGACGTTCGGGAAGCCTGGGACCGAAACCCCTTGGTACGCCTGGTACCTGTTCTCGTCCCAGAAATTCTCCAGGTCCAGACCAGCCCGGCCGGCCACCGGGAAGGGCGGAACTGATCCCTTCTCCCACAGCTTGAACCCGGTCGCGCAGATTAGGACGTCGATTTCGTGCTCGACACCGTCGGCCGTGAGTACGCCCTTGTCAGTAACGCGCTCGATCGACTCGGTAATCAGGCTGACGTCATCGCGGTTGAAGGTCTTCAGATATTCGTTCGACATCGACGGCCGCTTGCAGCCCAGCCCGTACTGCGGGATCAGCTTCTCCCGCGTGGCGGTATCAACGACCTGACTGCGCATCCAACGGCGGGTGGGCACTTCCAGTAGCTTGCGGGTGGAATCCCCCATCCAGGTCGGTCCCGTGAGCAGTCCGCTCAAAGCGATCTCCGTCGCGATGGTGCCGACGAGGCGGATAGCGGATCGGATCCGCTTGCGTCCCATGATCTTGCGGCCCACTGGACCCAATGCTGCATCTCGTTTGGGAAACACCCAGATCGGTGTGCGCTGGAAGACGGTGAGGTAGTCGACCTCGTCGACGATGGCCGGGATCAGCTGCAACGACGTTGCGCCGGTTCCGATTACCGCGACGCGCCTACCTGCGAGCGCGACGTCATGATCCCGGAGCGCGGTATGCATCAAAGTGCCGCCAAACTCGTCGATGCCTGGGATGTCGGGCATCTTCGGACGCTCAAGCCCGCCGGTCGCCATCGCCACGTACCGGCCGGTGATCTCCGCGCCCGAGTCGGTGGTAAGCCGCCAGATGCTGTTCTGCTCGTCGAATCTGGCGGACACGATCGTAGTCCTGAGCCGGAGTTTCTCCCGCAGGCCATATTTGTCGACAACATTGTCGGCGTAGTCCCGCAGCTCGTTACCGGGAGCGAAGATCCGGGACCAGTCGCCGCGCTGGTCGAACGAGAAGCTGTAGATCACCGACGGGATGTCCACCGCGACACCCGGGTAGGTGTTCGCATGCCATGTGCCACCGACCCAATCCCACTTGTCGACGATCACGAAGTCGTGAATGCCTTGTCGCTGTAATGCGATACCGGTTCCAATTCCGCCGAACCCGGCTCCGACTACGACCACCTCGTGGTCGGGAGTCACCCGTTGGTCGGTCCCGGAACGATCGAGGTCGATACCGGTGCTCACGGTACGTACCTCGTTCTTCCGGTTATTTGAGGCGGTCGACGAGAATGCCTTCGGTACCGAATCGTTTCCTTTGCCACTTCTGCCGGACGGCATCGGTGTCGATGCCGTCGGGATGGAATCCCCTGCGCATGTAGGGCATTATCTCCGCCATCAGGCCGCCGAGAATCGGTCGGCGGAAGATGCCGTACATCTGGCGCAACAGCTTGATCGGCCGCCATCCGCTCGGGTCGGCGAGCACCGAGACAACGACTGCCGCCGTCACGAACGGAATGGTGAAGTAGTACATGAACCTCATCACGCCGATCCGGATCGATTCCGGCCCACCTACCGCCCGGTAGACGTCGAACGCCACCACCGTGTTCGAGTTCCTCGAATGCGTGCCAGTTCACCAAGCGCCAGGCCTCGGGATCAGCCGGATTAGACTGGATCTTAGGAGTTTCCAGCACCCGGTGCCCCAGTGTTGCGGTGTGTTGCTCGGCCGCCGCGGTGATGGCGAGGCGCACTTTGGCGGGAAGGACCTTCTCGCCGAAGACGAAGAGCCTCTGCCGCAGGGTGTTCGGGCCGAAATTCCGGAACCGCAGCATTGGGGTAGCCCTTTTCGATCAACTTCTCGTTGAGCTGGCGATGCTGCTGGCCGTGCACCGCCTCCTGGCCGATGAAGCCAGCGGACCCGCTTCTTGAGCACCGGATCGGTGATCTCGTCGGAAAACGCCGCACCGAACGCATGAACGACTCCTCGCCGGGCGCGAAGGTGCCGGGGAAATTCGCCAACATATGGCTGAGCGCGATGTCGCCGTCGACAAAGTGTCGGTTAATCGGTTCGGGTTCGCCGAACCGGAACTCGATCCGCCAAACCTTCGGATATGCCTCCGCGGAAACCTTACGAGTGGTCATTTCGGTCGATCTCCTATCGGGCTGTGTCCTCGTACGGTCGACTACTTGAGGTGGCCGACCAGCGCGCCTTCCAATCGTTCCTCATGACTGTCGCCTTTCATCGAACACCCAGTAACTAGTACTAACGGTACCGTTGTGAGAGTCACGATAAGCGCCCCGGATGCGCTGCGCAAGGCCTGAGTCGATGGTCAACGCCGACGTGAAGTCGTAGTCGGATGGCACGGCTGCTACCCGCTCAAACATGGGATATGCCGGAATTCAAGTATTAGGTACTGGCGGTAAGGCGTACTGGCGTACGCCTGTCGGTCCACGACCCGGCTGGGTCAACGGCCTCCGACCCAGGAGATTCTCAATGACGTTGTCGCGGCGGTATTTGCGGGCTGGCGGACGGCGTGGTCGCGATTGGCGATGGCCCAGAGGACGTTGAGGCGTCGGCGGGCCAGGGCGGGGACGGCTTGGGTGCGTTTTTTGGCTTCGGTTCTTTTCCGGTCGTAGGTGCGCGAGGCCGGGTCTGTGCGGTTGGCGATCTGGGCGGACACGTAGCAGGCCCGCAGCATTCGTCGGTCGTAGCGGCGAGGTGGTTTGCGGTTGCCGCTGATCCGCCCGGAATCCCGCCTTACTGGAGCCAGCCCGGACACGCCGGCGAGGCGGTCGACACTGTCAAAGGCGGTCATGTCGCCGCCGGTGGCGGCGAGGAATTCAGCGCCAAGCTGGACACCGAATCCGGGCATGCTCAAGATGATCTCGGCGTGGCGGTGGCGGCGAAATCGGTCGTCGATCATCGCTTTGGTGTCGCCGATTTCGGGTCAAAGCCATCACCTCCTTAGCCAGCCGCGCGACGATGGCGGCGGCGGTCGTTTGTCCCGGCACCATGGTGTGCGGCGCGTTGGCGGCCTCGATTGCGGCGGCTGCGATGGCAGCGGCGTTGCGGGCCTTGCGTTTGCGCAGCCAGGTTTCCAGTCGCGCGGTGCAGCCCGTCGGGGTTTGATAGCCGGTGAGCAGTATCAGGGCGGCCTTGCTGTGGCTGTATTCGAACGCCTGCTCCACGAGCGGGGACGTACTCCCGCAGCTGGGCACGCAGCCGGTTGATCGCCCGGGTGCGATCAACGACCAAGTCGCTACGCCGCGCGGGTCAGGATCCGCAGATCCACCGCGATCTCCGCCTCCGGGTCGCGGTGGCTGTGTCAACGGCGGTCGAAAATTGACCCCTTTTCGACGGGTGATTTCGACACGGGGTCAGTTTTCATGCGTCGCCGACAGGCTGCAGGTCGCGGCGCATGCGGGCCTGATCGGCGATGATGGCGCCCAAACCATTCGTATGCACCGCCACAGCGCCCAGGACATCCTCGCCAAGGTCGCCCCGCGGACGCGTCGCCCTCCAAGCGGTCGACCAATGACGAGACACACCACTGGCTGCAGTGGATGGATTCGTCGACCTCATCAGCGCCTGGCAAGCAGGGCCATCGAGGTCGACGCACAGCAGATCGTTGATCACACCAGCCGATTGGCAGCAACGCTGTCGATCAATACCTTCGTCAAGAACCAGCGGCGTAGCGCCGTCGATCGACCGGACGACGTCGTCGCGGCTGCGCTGCTGGTCAGACACGTCACGTCCGGCCGCTGAACACTGGGTCTCACCGCATGAGCGATCAGTGCAATCTCGCTCGCGACGTTGGTTAGCGACTCGTCGCGGCTCCCAAACGTGCAGCAAGCCAAAAAACTAATCCGTGCGAGGGTCGGTCGAGGTCGTCGCCAAGAACATTTTCGGCGAATCGTCTCATGCAACTGGTTAACCGGTAGTCGGAGACCTCGTTAGCAGGAACCTTTTCAGCAGGTGCGTAGGCATTGCCGACGAAGTGCCCGTTCGGTGTAGCGGATACCTGAACCAAGCAACGGCTCGATAGCGCGCTGGAGAACTTTGCCCGCGAGCCCACCGGGGAACTTGTAGTCGACAGTTATCTCAGTGCGGGTTAGTGCCGACCCCAGCGGCGTCACGGCAACGGTTGCTGAGGCCACGATGCCATTGTCTAGCGTCAACGCCTCAGTGATGCGTCGAGACGGCTCGCACTCGGTGATGCGACTCGTTCCGGTCATGGCGATCGGTCCGATCTTGCCGGTTACTCGAAATTCGGCGCCCACCCCATCGGACAGTGCGCCGATCGGCTCGATGGTCTGCAACCCGAACACCCACTCCGGCATCTGCCGATAGTCTACAGCGTAGTCAAAAACCACTTCAGCCGGTAACTCTAGAGTGTCGGACGCGGCCACGATCGTCATGCGCCGCCAGCACAGGCCAAGGGCTCCGCTGTACCACCGCCGACGAATCGATCCCCGCAGTCTGCGCGCATGTGTCGACCGTATCACCGTTACAACTCTTCAACAGAAGTGGGTTTCGAGCCTCCCTCGTTTTGGCTCGACCGGCCGCTACGATGAATCGCGTGCATGATGGTGAAGGCGGATCGTCACGAGCGGTGCGACCTTTCAGGTGGCTCCACGCAACAGGTGGCACACAGAGCGGGGTAGTGTCACGGAGGTGCGTGACGCGCTGTTGCATATCGCACGGCCTTTATGCCTTTGGGTAAATTTATTGGGGTGTCGATGGACTTAGGTGCCGCGGGGCGGTTGCTACCGGAGTTGACTGGGGATGCCCGAGCCGATCGTTGGCGCGAGCATCGAGTTGCTGTGCGGGCGGAGCTGGTAGAGGCAACGCTTCGCGCGATCGACGAGTACGGGCCTGACTTGTCGATCGACGATGTCATAAAGACCGCGGCGATTCCCAGGCCCAAGTTGTATCGGTTCTTCGCCGATAAGGACGCCTTATTCGCCGCGGTCGGTCAGCGGGTGCAGGAGATGATTGTCGAGCAAGTCGTGCCGCAGTTGGATGCCGCCAGCACGGCGTTGGAGCTGGTCAGTTCAGCGGTGGAAGCGTATGTCAGGCTCGTGGATGACCGGCCGAATCTTTTTCGTTTCCTGGTGAATTCCCATTTCAGGGATGGGTGTTCGCCCGCGGATTTGATTGAGGGTGGCAGGCCGCTCTCGAACGCCACGAGGGATGTTTGGTCGGCCACTATCCAGGCGCGTGGTGGCGAGGGCTCCAACTTTGAATATGTTGTGGATGCTGCCCTGGGAGCGGTGGGGCTTGGTGTGCTGCGCTGGCTGAATTTCCCGACCATCAGCAGGGATGCCCTTGCCGAGGAGTTGACCGCTTTTTTGTGGGGCGCCTTCCAGGCAGTTGCGGGGGCGCGTGGGGTGCGCCTCAATCGCGACACGAAGCTGGAGTTGTTGGCCGAAGCTCATTGAGCGGCCGTTTTCCCAAGTGGGTGGCTGGCGGTGCCGACATGCCGGGCCGTGGCGGCTTAGCCTCGATTTTTCGTCCGGGTGGTGGTGGTCGGACTCGGTGCCGGGGCGGGTTAGCGGATCTGGGTTTTAGGGGTTTGGCCGCGTTCGGTGGTCCCGTGTCGCCGGGTGGGGCGGGCTTTCCAA
>NZ_PKEK01000078.1 GCF_002863225.1 Mycobacterium sp.
ATCGGTGAGGTCGCTGAACTCAGCATCGAGCACACGGTTCGCCAGGACCGGCTGTTCAAGAACGGCACCATGGGCGTGGGTGATCTGCTCGGCGAGCTGCTTCTCGGTGTCGATGACGTGCGCCATGACCGCCAGGTCGTGATGAGCCGTTAATGATGACTGGTCCGGGTACGCGCGGCGGTGGTCCGCGGAGTACCGCCACGCGAGGTAGCCATAGCAGCCGGCATCGTCGGGGATGAAGTCCTGCACACACGCTGCGACTTCATCCCGATCGTCTTGGCTGGCGTCGACGTTCACGATTAGGTCGACGACGCTCTCCAGGTCCGTAGCGTCAACCTCCGGTAGAAGGATGTCGGTCCGCGGTCGAGGGCGACTGCCCTCGACCCGCGCCATTACCGATGCGGATCCGCCGGCGAGCGGGTGCGCCAGCCCATCCCCCTTTCGGGATTGTCGCTTGGGCACGTACTCGCCGGGGTAGCGGCGTAAGTCTTCCGCGACGGCATCGCGCAGCGCTTCCCGCGAAACCCCGTACTGTGCTTCACATTCGGAATACAGCCGGCTGATCGCTGCCTGGTCATGGCCGGCAGCGGAAGCCCACCGAAAGCGCTTGCAGACGCTAGCTCTCTGAGAGGGCGTGAGCCACAGGGGCGCAGGCGGTGAGCCGTCCGCCCGTGAAGTCGCCTGCCTGACTGGGCTGGTTCTGGGATTCGCTGATGATCGTAACTTGACGTCGGCACCGCGGCTGCCGCCCAGGGCGCTCTTCGCCTGATATTCCGCACGCAGACGACGGGCGACTGGGCGCTCAACTGTCGAGCTTGCTGACTTGACGAACTCGCCCTGCTTTTTCAGCCACACCAACACTTCCTTGGCCGGCACGCCTAGCTCTTTGGCCAGCTCGTGCACCCGCGGCTTACCGCTCACCGCCAACCTCCCGACCTCGCCCATCACCGATGTTGCTGGCGGCACCGACGCTACTACTACCCACCGACGTCGGGGTCCGCCCTATAAGGAGGTAACCATTTGCTTGATGGTCGGTCTGGCCGCACCGCTCTGGAACCGCCGCCAGTTGCGTCGCCCCAACACGCGTTCTCTACTAATGAGACAAGTCGCCCGTCCGCTAGCGGCTTACGAAGCCCGCGGCACTTGAGGCGCCTTGGGGGCTTGTCGGCCGCGTGGGTGTCGGAGGTTGGCGAGGAGGATGCGCGGTATGAGGGCGGGGTCTTGTAATCGTGTGGGCGGGTCGACGAGGTTGGCGACGCGGAAGATCCGTTCAGTGACGGTGGTGTCGCTGCTAGCGGCGTTCAACGCAGCGTTGGTGGCCCACTTGCTGATTCGTTGACGCAGCGAGCCCGTTGTGCCGACGGTGGATGGAGCTCGGTCGTTGGCCTGGTTCATTGCCCAGGTCGAACCGATGTGTCCGGCAGCGGTGGTGAAGAAGCGGCGCGGGAGGTCGGTGCCGCCGTCCCGTAGGCAGTCGCGCAGGGTGAGTGCCTGCATGGCGGCCATCGTCATGCCTTGCCCCCAAATGGGATCCAACGTGCACAGCGCGTCGCCGATCACCATCACGCCGGCCGGGAAATGCGACATTCGGTCGTAGCGTCTCCATACCGCGGCGGTGTTACGGAAGATGGCGATATCCCCGATGGGTGTGGCATCGCGGAGACCGGTCATGATCGCCGGGGGAATGAATTGCTCAGCTGTGGCAAGCAATTCCGCGAAGTCGGTCGGCGGATCTCCATGACCGACGGCGTGGCCGACGGCCAGGATCCAGGTGTTGTTTTCGTAAGCCAAGAGCAAGAGACGGCTTGCGCTGCTTTGATGGTCGATCATCGAAACCATCCGCTGGGCGATTTGTCCGTCCGGGACGTTCATCAGTTGGCCGGAGTAGGCCCAACTCGCCGCTATCTGTTTCTCTGATGGCGAGCCAAAGCCATGCCTCTCCAGGAAGGCCGGTGTGCGCGATGCGCGGCCCATGGCGTCAACAACGAGATCGGCATCCAGAATGGTCGCGATGCCGCTGTTGCGGTTGGTAACGCGCACACCGGTGACGGCATCGGCTGTGGTGACCGGTTCGACCACCTCGTGCCCGTCGAGAAAGGTGACGTTGTCGATGGCGGCGACATGCCGGCGAACGTGAAACTCCATGAAGGGGCGGCTTGCCTGGTAATACACCAGCGACTGGGGATCGGCCAGCTTGCCGGTGCTGTCGAGCTCGTAGCGGCCTACCCGCGTGTATATCCGTGACGGGTCGTTGATAACGGCTCCGGCGGCTACGAGTTCATCGAGGATGCCCGGGAAGAGCTCACCGAGCACTTGTGTGCCGCGAGTGAGGAATTGGTGCAGATGGCGTCCTTGCGGCACCCCCTTGCGATGGATCGGGTGATCAGGCAGCCGGTCTCGCTCCAGCACCGTCACTGACCCGTAAAAGTCCGACAGCACGCGGGCGGTCAACAGCCCCGCCATGCCGGCTCCTAAAACAACAGCGCGCGAACCCAACTTACTCATCGCAGCCCCTTCCATCACCGCGCGAAAGCTGCCGCCGCGGCCGATACGAGAACCGACAACGATCTTGTGGGCTCGACGTCGCCTACGCACTCCTTGAGCGGCAACTTATCGACGCGCCGTCATTAATTGACTATCAGTCTATTAGTGACCCATGGTCGATGAGTATTATCGCGTCGGTGAGTGATGTCAAGGTCAGTCGACGCGTGAGATATGCCGCGCTGACGTGCGAGGCCGTGCTCGATGCCGCCAAGACGCTGTTTGTCTCAAATGGCTTCGACGCGACCTCCGTCGACGAGATCGCCCAGCTGGCGCAGTCCAGCAAAGGCACCGTGTATCACCATTTCCGCGACAAGCGCGAGATCTTCATCGAACTGTTCCGAGCCAGCCAAGAAGCTGTCGTGGCCAAAGTCATCGACGCAATGACCGCCGAAGCCGAAAAGCCGCCATGGGAAAGGGTCGAGACTGCGATCCGTCTGTTTCTGCGCAGCTACGTCGCTGACGGCGATGCCCGTGCGCTGCTCCGCCAGGTCGTGAGCGTCTTGGGCTGGGATCGCGTACGCGAACTCAACGAGCAGCAGACCTTGCCGTTCCTGCGTGCGACACTCGAGAGCTTTGTGGCTAACGGCTACGCACGCCCAGTGCCGATTGAGGCCACCGTCGAAATATTTTTCAGCATGTTCTACAACGCCGTCTTGTACGTCACCGACGCGGCAGACCCCGACGCAGCCTCACACGAGGCCGAGACAGTCATCTTCTGCGTTCTAGAGGGCCTCAAAACGCCCTCTAATTCCTGATTATCTGGGGTTGGGCTTAGGCGTGTCTTGTTGTTCCCGGTTGCGTATTCGTTCGCGCATTTGCCTACGCGGGAACAGATCAGATCGTCGTCGAGCCTTGGTACACATTTCATCCAAGGTTGGTGCAGGAGCGAGTTAAGCCCGTTTGGGTCCCGGGAGTCTCAGCATTAGTCGGCTGCCGCCTAACGGGCTGTCCTCCAGTGAGGCTGTGCCGCCGTGTAATTCGGCTTGTTGGGCGACGAGCGCAAGCCCGAGTCCCGACCCTGAATGTGACGCTTTCGATCCACGGGTGAAGCGTTCAAACATGACGGCACGCTCCTCTTCGGGGACGCCGGAGCCGTTATCGTCGACCACAATCTCGACGCCGGCACGGGAAGTCACCGCCGAGAGCTGGACTTGGGTGGCTTGGCCGTGTTTGACGGCGTTGGCGATGGCGTTGTCGATCACCAGTCGCAGCCCCGTCGGTAGGCCGAGCATCAATACGGTGGGCGACGGCAGCAACGTCACGCTCAGGCCCGAATAGACACGCGTGGCGTCCTGGGCGGCGCGGTCGAGAAGCTCGGTGATGTCGAGGGGAACGTGGTCGTCTGCGGTGCTTAATTCGCCCTGCGCGAGCCTTTCCAGGGCGGCGAGGGTGGCCTCAATCCGGCTCTGTGTGCGCATGGTGTCTTCTGTCACCTCCTTGCGCTGCTCGGGGGGTAAGTCGAGGGTGTGCAGTACTTCCAGGTTGGTGCGCATCGCCGTGAGCGGGGTCCGTAGCTCGTGGGAGGCGACGGCGGCGAAGTCGCGGGCGGATTCAAATGCGGCTTTGGTGCGTTGTTGCTCGGTGCCGATCCGGGCGAGCATCCCTTCGACCGCTTCGGCGATTTCGACGGCCTCCCACACCCCGTGGACCTGAACCTCTTCGGGGTTGGACTGGGCGTTGATCGCACGCGCGTGCTGGGCTAGCAGCCGGAACGGGTTGATCATGACCGACCACATCAACGATCCGACGATGAAGGTGCCAACAATGAAGCCACCGCAGATCAACAGCACTCTCAGATGCAGTTGTCTGATCGCCTGGCGGGCTTCGGTGATCGGAGCGCCGATCGCGATGGAGGCCTGGCCCGTGGTGAAGGTGTGGACTCGGTACTGGACGCCGTTGACCGTAGTGGTCGTGTAGCCGTCGGCGAACCCCGGGAGGGTGATGTTGCGGGGCTTCGATACCGTGGCGCCGTTAATTCGAACCGTGCGCACCATACCGTCGGGCATAGGCTGATCCGCCCCGACGTTGTGTCGGCCGCCCAACGCGCTGACATCGCCCAGAGTGCTTACTGAGTCCAGCTGCCGATCCAGCTGGCCGTACTGGTTATTGGTGATGCCGACCCACACCCAGGTGCCCAGAAACACAACGACCCCGACCACCGATAGCGCGGCGACGATGACGATCGTGCGCAGCGAAACCACCGGGGTCAGCAGGCGCAACAGCCGGCGAAGGTGTCCGGTAATCATCGGTTACCGGACACCACCAAAAAGTTCGCGCTCGGCTCGACATGCAGGAGTTTCGGCGCACAAATTGCCTAATACCAGTTCCAGCACACCCCCGCCTCCAACGTCGATTAGCTGCGGACACGGCACGTTGACGCCTTCACCATAGCTAGGAGCGGCATAATATCCGTGTGCCGACCTCCGCGAATTCTGGCCGAGATGTCCGACCGCTCGGAGCACTGTCGCGCGTCGCCACGATCGCGACGCGGGTCGCTTTCATCGTTGTGGGGCTTGCAGTGATCGCCAGCGTGTTCCTGATGTTTTCGCCGGTGATGAGCGGCTCAGTGGCCTGCGGAAAACTCGCGGAGTACCCGACCCGGGAATACGTCACAAAGGAACAACCCCTCCCGCTCGGGCTTTCTGCATGCGGACTAGTTCTGGACAGTCGAGCCTCAGCGGCTAACGTCGCCCAGGCGATCGCGGGAATCTCGTTGGTCGTTGCGATCACGCTGTCCCTGTCGGCCAAGCTTCTGCGACGCGCGGAACTCGCGGCCACAGCGGCCCGGCGCCAACGGCGCATCGTTAAAATGCATCCGGGCAACGACATTAAGGTCGCCCTACCTGGCGATCAACACCACCGACGAATCGGGCGCGTCGTTCAAACGCTCTATAACGCAGATGAATTCGATGTCTCCGTCACCTTCGATGAATCCGCGACGGAAATCTACGCCTACAGGTACAACGAGCTAAAGCCCGTCCTGGTCCGCGGTTGATCCCTCGATTTCACAGCGATGTCTACTCGCCAAACCTTCGCGGCAACGATCATGCGAGACAAGATCTGACTACTCCCAAATCTTTAGATCCGAGACGTCTCCATTGCCGATAGTCGCAGAACCCGAACGCCACACTCGGGCTTCTCCTGGCAAAACGACTCCGTCTCAAGATACCGGGCGAGGAACAGGCTACCGCTGAATTGAGCGACACCACACTCGGCTGACTTGACAGTTAGAACCATCGGAGGTCTGCAGGGCTGTTCCCGATGACCCGGTCAAGCAGCGAGCAACCGTTGGCGCAATATGGGTAGGCCAGAAAGGTTGTGCCGCAACGCAGTCAGCGGACCCGCTGCAAGCGTTGAGCGACAGCGTCATCGTAAATGCCTAGCAGCTCAGTCCAATCCGGAATATGAACCCGCTCCCCCGCAGTTCCCCGCTGCAGAAGCTGCGCCTCTTCCCGTGTTTGCGGGAGCAGCTCTTGCCAGTCGATGGCCTGCCCGAATTGTGACGATTGGCTGCGGCCACCGCCGCCGGCGTCGTAGGACTCCGTTCGCCGGGTCGTTTCGCCCAGCCAGTGCGATGCCTGTTCGAGCAGGTGGCGCTCGTGCGCCCCGTACATGATCAATGTCCCTGGGAACATATCGCGCAGCGCGTCAGCGTATTTTGGGCCGTAGACCACGTCGAAATGGGAGGACGCCTGCACGGTGGCCAGGATGTTGACCCCCAGGCCGGCCGACTCGCCGACGTAGGTCAACAGGTCAGGCAGAGGGCACGAATTGCACACCTCGTCGAGTTCGAGAAGCAGACGATGGGTGAGCTGATGGTTGGCCATCCTGCGACGAAAGTAGCGGATGATTGAGTCGATCAGCGCGACCGCGGCGCCGGCGACCGTGCCAGTGTTCGGCGCGATCACCAGCAGGGTCGCGTCCGGGTCATCGAGCATGCGGACGTCGAACGAGTCGGCCTTGATGCGCTCCACCGCGCTCAGGCGGGCCACGTTCTCATCGGCGCTTAAACCCAATCGCAGCCAAGGTGTTACGGCCTTGGAGACGGTGATTTTGATGCTGTCGCGCAGCCGTGAATCCATGCCGGCGATCACCGAGTACAGCGGGTTGGCCAGCTTGGGTTGGTCACATAACCCGAACGCCGTCAGCCACGACGGCGCACCCACTTCCGCGGCTGCCGCGTCCGCGTCGTTGGGGTCGACTATCCCGAAGTTCTGCACCGCATCGAGCACCCAGGGCATACCCAAGTTGTTGCCCAGCGGGCTGGCGGCATAGAGCAGGCACGCCAACGGCGGCGCGGCCTGGGTCTCCCACAGGCCGCCGGCGGCGACGTTGCCGCCCGACGCACCGCTGAACCCAACCCCGGAAGTGGCCAGCATCGTTTCGGCGACCGTGAGCGCTTCATGGGCGTCGGTGATGGTGCGGGTGGGATCGGTGACCATCCGTTGCACGCCATCTGGCCACACCTCGGTCTGTTCAGGCCGCAGATCAATGACGCCAGTCACCCCCATGCAGCGCTTGGTGATGATCAGCTCGGCGAGGTCCGGTTTCGAGGACACCCCGACCACCGGGCCTGGGTGCAAGATCGCGGCCGGGGCCAGGATGCGCCGTGTCTTACCGGTGCGCGTCGGTGCGCTGACGACAATGTGCGGGGCCGATGCGGCGCGCTGGACCCGGTTGTTCTTGTCGTAGGTCAGCCCGCAGTACGGGCTGTAGTCGTCGCTTAACATGAGGTGGCCTCTCGAATCGCCGACTCAGCTTTCATGGCACAAAGATTCAGCCGACCGCTGTCCTGCGGTCCATCGCGGTAGCGATGATGCGGCTCACGGTGGTGTGGTGCAGCTTGACCGACCCGGCGATGTCGGTGGTCTTATGACCGTTGGCGTGAAGTGCCAAAATCCTGCGGACGACCTCTGGAGGCTGTTTTGTCCGGTTCGAGGCGATGACCGCGTGCACTGCATGATCGTTGTCGCCTGCGGCGTGCTTGCGGCCGGTGGCCAATTGACGCTGCGCCGGGACCATCGTGACGACACTGGCCTCGCTACCTTCATCAGGGTTGTGCGATGCGAACTCGTCGGCATCGTGGAACTCAGACGCCTCCTCGATCTCATAGCCCATTAGCGAATCCTCCTGAGGGTCTTGACGGTTCAACGCCAGCAATGACACGGCGGCCTGTGTGTTGGCGACGTCGACCACCAGCGGCCACAGCCACGCCAAGCCTGGACGAAGCCCGCACAAGACTGCCAGGTCCCGCAACGCATCGAAGGACAACCGGAACGCCGCCAAGCCCAGCATTAGGCCCATCGCCAACGCCGCCCAGTAGGTCAGCGTTGACCGGCGGCGCGCCTTGACCAGCAGCGACAAACCCTCGATCGACCCCAGCAGCACCAGCGGCGGAGCCGTAGCCACCGCCGCGGCCAATACCGGGGACACCGAATGAGCATGAACAATCGCGTGCATCGCGTTGCCGACAATCGACGCACTGCTCGACGCGATAAGCACCACCCAGAAGAACCGGACAGCGCGGCGCCGCACCGCTAGCTCGGATTCGCTCAGCAGCACCGAGGTGTCGTAGGCCATGCCCCCGATCGTGCCGCCCCGCAGCGGTGTTCGTCTATCATCACTGCGACATTCGCCGCGAATCAGCGTAGATAGGCTTCTTCGTTGCGGAACGACACCGACGCAACGGTGGTCCGAAAACGAGCCGTCTTGACCGTGATTCGATCACCCTGGTGCTCGATGCGGATGTCAGGCACTCCGTTGGCAGCGCCATCGCCGACCCGCACCATCGTTCGGGCACGAGGGAATTCGTCGCCACTGCCGTTGTGCACGACCATCGTTGGCTGATGTGGCGGCCTGGCGTTAACGTCGCGGGTGATCCAGATACGCGGCGAACGTGCCGTCATCGCCCACACGCCGGCAGGGTCAAAGACCGCAACGTGTTCACCGGAGGCCGCAGCGCGGCGGATGAATTGCTTGACCGCCTTGTCGTCGTCGGCGCGCAACGCGATGCGGGTCGGCGCCGCCGGATCAGAAATCGGCATCAAGAACATGGCGTTGCGGAATTCGCCGAGCAACACACCTGAGGCACCTGGCACCACCGCGCTGTCCAAATCGTCGGTAACCGGCGCGGAGGGCAGCGACAGCCGCGCCTTACCGGGCAGCGTCAAAGCCACCGCCTCCCACTGCCGTCCCGGCATCGCGTTAAGCGCCAGCGTGGGCGCAGCAGCCAAGGGCTGCACGGTGGTCAACCGGACCAACGCCGATGCACGCACCGTTCCGGCCGCGTCACATCGCAAACCAATGACCAGCGTGGTGTGGTCACTTTGATAGGTCCACACGTTGTCCAGCGTGTCGGCGTTGATGTCGTCGGCGCTGAAGAAATAGCTTGTGACATAAGCTTTCCCGGCGCGCTGAAGGTTCGTCCAGCCCTCGCGGTACGACGAGCGCAGATGGTCAGCCCCGCCCAGGCTGGCCGCGGTCGCCGCGTCCATCTGCTCGGCGGTCAACAGCCGCGCTCGGCAATTGTGTTGGCACAGTTCGCGCGTAATACGCTGAGATGCGGCAACAGCCGCCGCGACCGGATCTTTGCGCCACGTCAGCCCCGGGAGCACCTCGGCGCTGCGCGTGTCGAATCGCACCACCAAGGTCACGGTGCGCTGCCCGGCGGCCGGGCGTCCCCGCAGCGACGTCTGATACA
>NZ_PKEK01000087.1 GCF_002863225.1 Mycobacterium sp.
GTTGCGGATATTGCCCGTTCCCACACCGGCCGGGTCATGCTTCTCATAACCCAGGTGCTCGGTCATCTCCTCATTGAGAGCGGTCTCGAGCACCGTCTTGGTCAGCTGCTTGAGCAGCCCATCGGGCCCGGTCAGCGACAGGCCCTGTTCCTGGGCCAACCGCACCAGCTCGACCGCAGCCCGCTGCTCAGCGGACTGCTCAGCTGCCTTCCTCTTCGCCACATCATCCAGTGTCGTCATCACGGCACCTTCCTCGCCGAGCATCGCTCAGCGTGTCAGGCCGGAAACACCGTTAATTCCACAGTCCCGTTTTGCGTTCCGTTGGTGGGGACGATGCTGGCGTGGTGCAGTAGGCGGTCGAGAATGCTGGCGGCGGTGGTGTGCTCGGGTAGGAATCTGCCCAATTGTTCGAATGGCCAGTGTGAGGCGACGGCCAATGAGCGGCGCTCGTAGCCGGCGTCCGCGAGTCGGAACAACGATTGGGTGCCGGTGTCATCGAGCGGTGCGAAGCCGATTTCGTCGCTTTATCCCGACGTCTTATCCGGGGTCGCGGGACCACCGTCCGTGACGGATGACAACCGATCTTTTCGGGGTCGGCGTGTCGTTCGCAGAGGAATTATCTGGGGTCGTTACGGTGCGGGGTGTGACGACCGCAACCGTGGGGACGGGATCCTGCCGGGCACAGGGTTTGACTCTTCCCTCGGGTGCACGCACATGGACCGTGCTGGACGCGGGCCACCATGTGGTCCGACCGGCCGAGGAGTACCTGGAATATCTACGGGCTCAGCAGGTGTCGCCGAACACGGTGAAGTCCTACGCGCGGGCGTTGGCGTTGTGGTGGCAGTTCCTGGAGCTGTTCGGGCTGGACTGGGATGCGGTGACATTGGAGAACTTCGGGGCGTTCCTGACCTGGTTGCGCACCGGGGACGGGCCGGAGGTCGCGTCGATCGAGCGCCGTCGGGCCCGGTTTGCCGAGTCGACGATCGGTGCGCGGCTGGGCGCGGTGATCTCCTGCTACGACTACCACGTGCTCAACGGCGTGGACGTGGGCCGAGACCTGCATCGGATTACCCATCGTGGCGGCGGTCGGTACAAGCCGCTGCTGGAACACGTCGCCCGCCGCAAGGGCCGTCGGCAGGCGGTGATCCGGGTGCGCCACCGGCGCCGCGCGGCGCCACCGATCTTGACACCGGTGCAGATCGAGCTGATCTATGAGGCGTGCGCGAGCTGGGACACCGACACGCGGCGGTGGCGCGGATCGGTCCGTAACAGATTGCTGTGGATGTTGTTGGCGGAGACGGGCGTTCGGCTGGGCGAGGCCCTGGGGTTGCAGCATCGCGATTGGCACACCGGGTGCGGCGACACCCCGTTCATCGAGGTCGTGCACCGAGAGCATCCGCACGGGGTGCGGGCCAAGAGCGGCTACCGACGCGTGTATGTCTCCGACCAGTTGGACCGCCTCTACGGCGAGTACGTGTGGCAGTTGTGCGAGGCCGGTGCCGACCTGGCCACCGACGACTTCGACGCCACCTGCGTGTTCGTCAACCTCGACCGGGAGCCGCGGTTCGCGCCGTGGCGACCGGAGTCCGTCTACGACCTGGTGGACCGGCTGCGCCGGCAACTGTGCGGGCAGGTGCCACCGGACTGGACCCCGCACTGGATGCGACACTCGCACACCACAGCGCTGTTGCTGTCGGGGGTGCCTGTGCATGTGGTGAGTCGACGATTGGGCCATGTCGACGTGCAGACCACGCTGAGCACGTGCGCGCACGTGACCGAGGACGCAGAGATGCGGGCGGTCGCCGACTGGCAGGGGTTCACCGCCGGCTGGCGAATCGGCGCGGATCGCGATGAGCGGATCGGGTCGGGCTCGTGACCGGCGGACGCGAGGCGGCCACGATCGACTGGGTGGAAGCGGCCCGCGGCCGCTGCGACCCGCAGGCGCTGGAGGACTTGTGGGCGGGTGTGCCGGAACCGATGCGGCTGTCGTGCTTCGCCGAGTCGAGTGTCCCACCGCAGTACGCGGGAGCGTTCTGCCACGACGGGACCTGGCGGGCCGGGGTGGATCTGTCGCCGTTGCCGGAGCCGATGCGCCGGGAGGTGGCGTGGTGTGTGTTCCGCATCATCGAGTTGGGCGGGAAGATCCCGACACCGGGGTTGAGCATGCTGGTCCGCCGGCTCGGTGAGGTGATCGCCGCTCGTGGCGGGCGGGCGCCGACCTCCCTGCTCGGACTGTCCGTCCCGCAGTGGTGCCAACAGATCCAGCGTGTGGTGCACCGCCGCAGCGGACGGCTGCCACCGGCTGCCACGATGACCAACATCCGCCGGTTGCTGACGCGGATGATGCGTCTGCTCGTCACCGCCGCCGACACCGGCCCGTGGTGGCAGCGGGACCAGTGGAACCCGGTGGAGGACAACCGGATTCCGTTGCGTGATCACGAGCCGATGGGCCGGTACTCGGTGCGGTTCGACCGGATCGGCACCCGGTGGCTGCGGCGCGGCCTGCAGTGGCACTGCAAGGTCGGCCTGGACACCGGGGCGTTGACCTGGTCGACGGTGCACCGCCGGATCGTGGCGGTGAACGAGTTCGACGGGTTCTTGGCCGGTCGCGGGGTCGACGGGCCGTGGTTGGCCGATCACCCGGCCGGGATGCGCGCGCTCATGCTGGATTTCCTCGGTCATCTCCGCGCCCGTCCGGTGACCCGTGGACGCCGCACCGGCCAGCGGTTGTCGCCGGCGTCGGTGCAGCGCCTGGCCAGCGATGTCGAGCAGTTCTACCTGTTCATGTCCGACAACAAAGACGCGGCCGCCGCGGCGCTGGCCGAACCGGGCTGGCTGCGACTGGGACCCGAGCACGCCGGCTTCTACCGGCGTGGTGAGCTGCCCGGCAAGCCGCGGCCCCGACTCGACGGGCAGGTCATCGACGACGACGCCATGACCCGGATCATGGGCGGGCTGGATCTGCTGGGCGCCGCGGTCGCCGACGGCGGGTTCGGTGACGAGCAGGCCATGCGGATCACCATCCTGGTCGCGTTGCTGGGCCGGCGTGTCAGCGAGATCTGCCTGCTCGACCGCGACCCACTGCTGCCGTTGTCGCCGAGCGCCCCGTCCTCGCCGGGCGAGCCCGCAGCAGACGGCAACGACCAGGCACTGGTCGCCAAGCTGCGCTACCAGCAGACGAAGATCGACGGCGCGCCGGACACCATCCTCGTGCACGCCGAGGTCGTCGCGATCATCCGCGAGCAGCAACAATGGGCGCAGCGGTTCTTCGCCAAACACGGCGCACCCGACAGGACCCCGAAGTACCTGTTCCTTGCGGCGCAGATGAACCGCAACGGCGACCGGCCCTACTCCGGCAACACCCTGCGGAATCTGCTCACCGATCTGGCCGTCCGGCTGGACGTACGTGACAGCACGGGCGCCCTGGTCGACTTCAACCGCACCCACCGATTCCGCCACACAGTGGCCACCGGCTTGCTGAACAGCGGCGTCCCGTTGCATGTGTTGCAGCGTTACCTCGGGCATCTCACGCCGACGATGAGCATGACCTACGCGCAGACCCTGCAGTCCACCGCCGAGGCCGAGTTCCTGCGCTTCCGCAAGATCACCGCCGATGGGCGCGAGATCGAGGTCGATCCCCGCGACCTCTACGACATGCTCGAATTGGACAGGCGCACCGACCGGATCCTGCCCAACGGGTACTGCCTGCTGCCTCCCCGTCAGGTCTGCGGCAAGGGCAACGCCTGCCTGACCTGCGACAAGTTTGCCACCGACGCCACCTTCCTGCCCGAACTGAAGATCCAGCAGACCCGCACCAGTCAACTCGTCGAGGAGCGCCGCCAGGCGTTCCGGACCCGCACCGGACAGGAGATGAGCGACGACAACATTTGGCTGGCCGGGCGCCGCCAGGAACAGGACGCTCTCGGCCGGATCATCCTTGAGCTCGAAGAGACCCGGCTGGCTGCGGACGGCACCGTCCAGGCCGTCCGAGGCGCCGGCGTCGAGGCCCGCACCGACGCCATAACCCGTGACCGAAAACACGATTCGGAGCGGAAGGGATCGTGAGCCGAGGCAACCCCGACAACCTCCGCCGCGCCGCCGCCGCGAAGACCGCTGCCGCCACGGCCCGGGCCGAGCAAGGCATCCGCGACATGGTCCGCCGCGGCGAGCCGATCACCTTCCGCGGCCTGGCCCAGTCCGCCGGGGTGTCGCTGGACTTCCTCTACCGCAACACCGAGATCCGGCAGCGAGTCGAACAACTCCGCAACCAGCAGCGCCGGACGTCACCGGTCCAGCCGGACCGCGCCGACCAGCCCAGCAGCGTGGTGCGCACGCTCACCGCCCAGCTCGCCGAGCTCAAACGCCGCCACCGCGAGGAAGTCAGCACGCTGCGGCAGGCCCTCGAAGCCGCCCACGGCGAGAACCTCGAACTCCGACGGCGGCTCGGCCGCGAGCCCGCAGCCGTGAATCGAGCGGAAGTCTGAACCGGTGGAGTTGCTGATCGCCCGGAACCCCGACCCGGATTCCACGCTGCCCTACCTGTTGCGGCTGCCGCTGGCCGACGGGATGGTGTTCCGCACCGCGGGGACCTGGCCGCGCACGAAAGCCCTTTTCTGCTACCCAGTTTCAGTCGACGAATGGCCCTCCGACCCCGACATAGTGGAACGCGCACGCCTGCGGTCCTGCGTGCGGCGCGGCGCCGCCATCGACGTCATCCTCGACCGGGGGCGGGAGAACCGCTCCCAGATCGTGTTCACCAAGGCCCGGGGCCGCGACATGGTGTTCTGGCAGTCCCCACGCACCCGCAAACAGGCCCGCCCGAACGTGCGCACCCCCACCGCTCGGGCCGCCGGGATCGCCGAGCTCGAGATCGTCGTCGACTCCCACGAGCAGTACGCCTACCGTTTCGGCGGTCAACACGTCCGGATCGTGAAGCGGACCTTGCCGTGCGGCGACTACGGCGTCATCCTCGACCAGCGGTTGGTGGCGTCGGTCGAACGTAAATCCCTGGTCGACCTGGTGGCCAGCCTGACCGGCGGCAAGCTCCGCTACGCGATCGCCGAACTGGCGGCACTGCCCCGCGCCGCGGTCGTGGTCGAGGACCGCTACTCGCAGGTATTTAAGCTCGACCGGATCCGGCCGGCCTTGGTCGCCGACGGCCTCGCCGAACTCCAGATCCGTTGGGCCAACGTCCCGATCGTCTTCTGCGAAACCCGCCAACTCGCCGAGGAATGGACCTATCGGTTCCTCGCCGCCGCCCACGCCTGGGCCGAAACCGAGCACGCCGCCATCGCCAAGCTCACCCCGCTGGGCGTCGCCGGCGCGACGACCGAACTCGACCAGGCGCCGGCGCCGCTGGAACCCTCCACCGCCGAAGTCCGGGCCTGGGCCCGCGCCGCAGGCCTGACCGTCCCCGACCGCGGCAAACTCCGACCCGACATCTGGGACGCCTGGCGCACCGCCAACGAAGAACGACGAACGGTTCTTTGACGGAGGCGTCCGCAAACGGTCTATCTGCACAAACAGCAAGCTCAAAGCTTTCAACCCCGGATAAGACGTCGGCATAAGCAATCTTATGCCGACGATCGTTATGCCGTGCGGCCGTTTTCCGGCTCTTCGTAATTCAGCGTTTCGGCGCCTCGTCGAGGCGCACCGTGGGCGGGCGAAGATGAGCCGCTGGTTGCGGTTGCCATCGGCACTGGCGGGGATCGATACTGGCGAGTTCGTTGTGGTTGACCCCGATTCGCTCTGTGGTGCCTGTGAGCCTGTAATTCAGCATGGTGGCGGAGGGCTTCCACGGGAACCGTGGATTGGTGCCATCGAGCCCGAGCGTCAGACTTTCCAATCTCCCTGCCCTCCCCACGACGGACACGCAATAAGTGTGAGCAGGAAGGGAGTCAACCGTCATGGAAGTCGTGCATGTCCGTTGCGCCGGGCTGGATATCTCGAAAAAGGACGCCAAGGTGTGCGTGCGGGTCGCCGGTGCGGGGCGGCGTAAGACCGTTGAGACGGTCACTGTCCTGTGAGGTCTCAGGACGTGCTTAACTCCTTTGTCGCAGGACATGGTTTACAGTCTCACGACATCCTTTACATGGGCGGATTTGGGCGCGGAGCGTGAATCTTGGCTTTCCAGCGGCGGATTGGGAGATCGGTGGTGCGCGGGTGGATGGACAGCTGGGCGCCGTCGCAGGTGACGCGAAAGTGGGTGTCCTCGACGTGGATGGTGACGATCTTGCCGGTGTAGGTGTGTCCGACGCGCAGGCGTTGGCGCGCGACCATGACGACGCCGTCTCGAGGGACCTTGCGTTGGACGCTGATCGGGCCGGGTGCGGGGGGCGGCGATTGACTGGCGGCGATCCGGGCGCCGCGGATTTTGGTGTACTGATCGGCCGGGATAGGTGAGGGCAGCGTCTTGGCGAGTAGGTCGTTGTAGACGACGTGGATGAGGTGTCCGTCGAGGCGAAGCGTGACTTTGCGTCGGGCGAGTTCGGCGCCGATTTTCAGGCGATGCTTGGCCAGCTCGGCGTTGCCGTTGATATCGACGAAGCGATCAACTTCGATCACGGTCGCCGCCGGGAGGCTGCCGGCGCGGGTCACCGATGCTGTGGCTGGCGGCGCTCCGGCCGGGCGCGCGCCGCGCATGCTCAGGATGCGGAGGTCTTCAGCGCTCAGGTTGGAGGGCACCGTCTTGACCAGCGCACCGTCGATGAGGACATGGACGGTGTACTCGTCGACCCAAACGTGCGCGCGTTGGCCAGCGCGGTTGGGGCCCAGGCTGATCCGCTGCACCGAGGGGATGACCGCCAGGAGGCCGCTGGCGGCGATGACGGTGTCGAACTCGACCGCACCGGCCGAGGGCAGCAACACCAGCCCGCTGTCGGCGCCTTCGGCGTCGGTCGTGGCGGTTGTCTCGACCGTGTCGGCTGCGTATTGACCGCCCGGGGCGTCTGGCCGTGCGGTGGGCACTAGGGGTGAGGTTGCGGAATCCGAGGGCGTTGCGGCGCAAAGCTTCTAGCCGTCCGTTGATGGCTTCGGTGGGTCCGTTGGAGGCGTGGTGGTCGAAGAAGGCAAGGATGTCGACGCGGTGGCGCCATAGCGTGCGGCCGAGTTGGGCGATCTCCTCCAGTCCGGCGGGAACCCCGCGGCGGATCGATTCGATCAGCCGGGTCATGGCGTTCTTGCCGCGATGGCGGTTGGCATCGGCGTAGGCGGCGATGATCTTCTGGTAGATCACATAGGCGACTTTGACGGCGAGGTGTTCCTCGGTGTCGAGCGTGGTGGTCAACCGTTCGTGCTGCCGGGTCGAGAGCAGCTGGATGCGGGTTCGGGCGATGCGGCGGATGCCGTAGAGCGGATCTCCGGTATGGCCGCGCCGCCCCAGGGTCTGCTGTTGGATGCGTTGGCGGATCAAGTCGAGCTTGACCCCGGCCAGCGCGACGACGTGGAAGGGATCCATCACCGTGACCGCATCCGGGATCACCTGGGCTGCTGCGGTTTTGTAGCCGGCGAACCCGTCCATCGCGATGACCTGCACCGTCTGAGCGAAGTCTGCGGTTTGAGCACTCAGCCAGCTGGCCAGCGCGGTCGCTGATCGTCCCGCGACCACGTCGAGCAATCGTGCAGGACCACTGCGGTCATGCACCGGTGTCAGGTCGATGATGACCGTAAGGACGAATCCGTCGGTTCCGTGGCGTCGTGGCGCCCAGCGGTGCTCGTCGATGCCAATGATCCTCACTCCGGCCAGCCGGTCGAGGCCCGCAGCGGCCACCAATGCGGCGGTGGCGCCCATAGCGATTGTGTTCACGGTGTGCCAGGAGACGCCAAGCTCGACGGCGATCGCCGAGACCGTGGTGCGGTCGATCATCAACCGCCGCAACACATACCGGGCACCGACGCGTCGTGGCTGATCGCGGTGCAGCCAGCTTCCCGAGGTCCTGATTGAACACCACCCGCCCACAGTTGGGCGTGACGCACCGATACCGAGGTATCGCGACCCGCAGCACCAGCGGGTAGCCGGCGACCGGCAGATCGGCCAACGGCCGGACCACGGTGTCGCGGTAACGGCCCTGGCGCCCACAATCCGGGCATCGCGGATCGCGAACAAGCGGGGCGCAGAAAATCGTCGTCACCTTCTCATCGACCGCAGCGTCGGTGATGGTCACGCCCAACTCGATGGTGCGCATGATCGTGTCGGCGACAACAGAGGGCGGGCAGGCAGTAGCCTTCGACAAGGGTCACCTCGGCGGGGTCGTGCGTGTGTAGGAACCCGCATCGTCACCCGCCGAGGCCCCACCTCAGCTCAACGACACGACCCAAGCCGCGGATATCCGCCAACCACCGCTGCACGCTCATTTCCGAAGAGCCCCTTTACATCTGAGCCGACGCCAGAATGTGCCGGGTTCGAGCGCATGGTTTTGGCGTCGCCGGCTGTCAGATCGAGCCGGTGAGCAGGTCTGAGCGGTCAACCCGAAACTGCTGAGTGATCGCCCGCTTGCTGGACATGAAATCGCGAGGGCGGTTGACGCAGTCGGCGGCAATGAGTTCACGATCGCGGAAGTAGAAGCAGCTGAATTCACGGTCTCGCGACGGGTCGCCGCTGAAGACCACTTCGTCGTATCCGGTGTTGAGACCGGCAATCTGGAGTTTGAGGTCGTACTGG
>NZ_PKEK01000037.1 GCF_002863225.1 Mycobacterium sp.
ATCGACGCCTGCACGCTGTGCGACTCCGACGGCTACCGGGGCCTCGCGGTGTGCGACCACATCGACCGCAGCGACATCGCCCGCCGCGGTATCGACGCATGCCGAGCCGCCCTCTCGAAACTGCCGAAAGTAGGACCAGCATGAACACCGTCGCAAAACTCATCAGGCGCTGGACTGAGTACCACGGCGACCGGGTTCGATGGCACATCGGCGACACCACCAACCCCGACGACCCACGCGGACGCGAACTCGGCGCGCACATCGAACTCGGCATCGCGACCGGCGAATTCGACCACGTCGGTTGGAACGGCAAAACGTACCCCAGGCCCGAGTACGGCAGCTGGGGGAGCATCAATTCAGTTCTGGCACTGGGGCGCATCATTCTCCGTCCGAGGTCCGATACTCGGCCACTACCCGCCGGACGAGGACGAATGAATTACGCGTTGCTCGACGAACTCGTCCAGATCCGCTATCGCCGCGGTCTCACTCAGCAGCGCGTCGCCAACGCGATGGGCATCAGCCGGGGCGCGGTGAACCGGATCGAGAACTCGGCCCGCATGAACCGGTCACCGTCGCTGGCCACACTGGCCCGCTACGCCCAGGCCGTCGGCGCCGAAATCCACGCCGCTCCAACGGAGAAACAACGATGAGCCGATCACGGACGATCACCTGGCACGACCTGAACGGTCACACGCTGCACACAATCACGCTGCCCAACGTCGAGGCCAGCGGAGTCGTCGCCCTGGGCTGCTGGGTGAAACGCAGCCCGATCCCCGGCACTCGGCCGTGGGAATGGGTCATCACGAACATGCCCGTCACCGCCGTGACCGGCATGAGCGCCGGCTACGCGCTGACCCGCTGGGGAGCGAAACGAGCGGTGCGCCGCGCACTCCGCTTCTGGGCCTCGTACGGATATCCGACCAACGCCGAAGGCGCCCGGTGAGAACCTCGAAGCTCGCCAACCCGAATCACCCGGCCGTAAGAACCGCGCTGCAGCACGACTGCCCGCTCTGCAAAGCCATGCCCGGTGAACCCTGCGTCCGCACAACGAAATACGACGCCAACCAGAAACCCGAATCCTGCCTCCCGCGCCGCGACCACCCACTCCGCGGCCGCGTCGTCCACATCGCCCGCACCAAATTCCGGAGCCAACCATGAGCGTCGTCGTCGGGATCGACCCAAGCCTCACCAGCACAGGCATCGCCGTCCTCATCAACGGCGCACCCCTCGCCCTGAAAACCGTCAACGACGGCCAAAAGGACAGCAAAAGCTACGCCCACCGCAGCGACCGCATCGTCCGCCAATGCTGCTCCGTCATCGACGCCCTACCCGTCGACCGCATCGACCTGGCCGTCATCGAAGGCCAGGCCTTCGGCTACCACAACGCCTACACCAGCGACGGAAACGCGCTGTGGTGGGGCATCTTCAGCGCGCTACGGCAACAACAGATCCCGACCGCCGTCGTCACACCCCTCACCCGCCAGACCTGGGTCATCGGACGCGAAGGCAGCAAGGACTCGACCGACAAGAAAAAGCAGGTGCTCCTCGCGGTCCGGTTGTGGTGGCCGGCGCTCGCGAAAGCGATCCGCAACGACGACATCGCCGACGCCGCCGCCCTCGCATCCATCGGCGCCGCGCACTGCGGCGACCAGCTCCCGTTCCAACTGAAAGACCGACACCGCAACACCCTCGAATCCATCGACTGGCCAAAGGTGACCGTGTGAGTTTTTCTGCGCGTTATTCCGGCCGCTGCAACAGCGGCGACTGCAGCTACGGCGACCAGAAGATCCGCATGGGCGACGATGTCGACTACTTCGACGACGAGCTCATGCACACCAGGTGCGCCGACTACGCCCGCCGCGTCGACGCACCCTGCTGCCCGAAGTGCTTCACCTACCACCGCGGGGAGTGCCTGTGAACCGCTGCCTCACCTGCTCAGCCACAACACAGCTATACCTCTGCGAAAACTGCGAAACCCAACTAGCCAACATGCTTGACCAAATCCCCTGGCTCCTAACCGAACTCGACAACCGCGTCCAAAACCTAGCCCGCATCTCCACCGGAACCATCGGCCGCAACCGTCGCGCCGACGAACTCAACATCATCGACTTCGACGCCGCCGACCAAGCCCGCACCATCCGCCAACTCCTCACCACCTGGGTCCGCGACATCGCGCAACGCCACCTCGGCCGGCAACCCGCCAACCTTCACTACGTCACCACCGGCGACCTGGCCCGCTGGCTCCGCATCAACGTTCACCACATCGCCAACGACGACCGAGCAGGCAAGCTCTACAACGACATCCGCCGCCTCGTCGGCGCCGACCACCGCGGCGGCGAACTCGTCCGCGCCATCAACCCCGTCGAACACCACCTAGTCGGACCCTGCCCCACCATCACCGGCCGCCACCACGACGGCACACCCCGCCAGTGCGGCCACATGCTCTTCGCCGACACCTACGACCGCACCGTCGACTGCCCAAGCTGCCAACAGACCATCGACGTCCGCGCCACCCGCGAACGCGCCGCCGCCGAACGCGACCTCCACACCCGCGCCGGCCTCGCCGAAATCCTCACCAACATCGACGAACCCGTCGACCCCACCCGCATCGACCAGTGGATCAAAGCCCGCCGCCTCCGCCCCCGCGGCTGGTTCCACCGCGGCGCCATCGTCCAACTACAAATCGACGACAGCGACGAACCCGCCTACAGCGTCGAACGCGCACGCCGCCTCCGCCGACGAGACACCCACCTACGCAACCGAACCCGAGGCGCAGCACGCACATGAAAGGGAGCACTATGACCGCACTCGCAGGTGTCATTCAACAGGCCATTGACACATGGCCGAACAAGCCCTGGCTCGTACTCCCAGGCCCCGTGGACATCTCGTCCGGACTCGTTGGCCACATCGTCAGGGCAATCGACGAGGCACAGACCATAACCACCAAAGAGCAGCTTGACGCGCCTGAACTGAGTGGTTGGGGAACGCTCATTATGGAGCTACACCACCCGAATGACGGCTGCGTCAATCAGAACTGCTGGATCGTCCCCGTGGTCTGGGAGATGGTGAATCAGGTGGGCTGGATGTGTCACAACTACCGTCGCGAAGACGAGGAACCGCACCTACCGTGCCGAGTGATATTCAACCCGGCCTGATGTTCCGCCCATGCCGACACGCAGCTACCGCCGTTCTGGCGCATCTACCTGCTATTCTTCTGATTTAGCGGGAGAGAAGTGCGTCCGCACCCCGAAAACAGCCCCGATTTGAGCCCTCCGCTCATCGGGGCTTTGTCATGAAAAGACCCCGGCGACTGCGCTAACAGCCCCGGGGTACGGCCGACCCCTGAGGAGATCGACGTGACCGATCCTACGACCAACTCGACGAGCTACGCCGCAACGCACGCCCGCCTCACCCACCGACGCGGCCGCGCGCGAAGACAGCGTTGCATCGACTGCGGAGCGCCAGCACGCCACTGGTCTTACGACCACCAAGACCCGAACGAACTGACCAGCCCCGCTGGCCTCGAATACAGCCTCGACCTCGACCACTACGAACCACGCTGCCAGCCATGCCACCAGACGTTCGATGCTCGCTACCGCAAGTCGGGCATCCCACGGCTTCACGCACTCGCCGCCGAACTCGAACCGCAGATCCGAGCCGCTGTCTACGAACGCGAGCGAGCGCGCGCACACGGCGACTTCGTCAAGATGACGCACTGGGACACCGAGCTCGACCGTCTCACTGCGCCGCTACAGACAGCCCGTGCAGACAGGAAGCTGCGTGCCTAGCGCACCGCCCCGAGTGTGCGCCAGGTGCAAGAAGCCCGCACCGAAGGGCCAGCCCTGCGCCTGCAGACCAGCATTTGAAGGCAGCACCCACGTCGGCGGCAAGACCGACATGCGGATGCGCCGCAGCATGGACGCCTACCGGGCAGCGCACCTGATGTGCGAACACCCCGGGTGTCACCGAGTCATGGACCAGGTCGACCACATCGTCCCCCTCGCCGAAGGCGGCGACCGCTACGACTGGACCAACTACCAGAGCCTGTGTGCTGAACACCATTCGGCGAAGACCACGCAAGATGCCCTGCGCGGGAAGAAAAGAGCCCGATGAGTAGTCAGAAGGTCTGCGACGGCTGCGGCCAGACCGCCCGCTACAAAGCCGCTCGCGGGGAATGGGCGCGCCTATACGTCCCCAACGACAGCCTGTTCATGAAGTCGCTGAGCGAAGACGTGGACACTCCTGAGTTCGACCTCTGCCCCAACTGCTTCAGATCGATCCAATCGATCCTGACCGCGCTACCTCGCTCAGAAGCCAGTAACACCGAATAACCTGTCCACCAACCGCGACTGATCATCGCGGCCAGAGAAGCCCTACGTCTCCAGGCGTGGGGCTTCTTGCATTCCTGGAGAAGAATTGACTCGAACATGTGATGCCTGCGGCACTCCGCGGAAATATCACAAACAACCACGGCTCGGTGTCCCGTACATCTGCCACCCTTGCCGAAAGCAGCGCAGGGCTGACAGGGAGGCCGAGCAATCAGCTGCCAAAGCAGCTAAGCGACTGCGGTGCAACGTCTGCAACGAGCCAGCCGTAAAGCCCGGCCGCCGCTGCAAACAGCACCGCTACCAAAGCACATGCATCGGTTGCGACAAACGGTTTTACGGTCACGCTTTCTACTGCTCAGAACCGTGCCGGATGCGCCAGGTGCGGTGTGCACACTGTGAACACACATTCGTCCACCGATCCAGCGGACGGCTTCCGAAGTGGTGCTCAGCAGAATGCAAACGCGCTTACCTCGCCAAGACGAACAGTCGGCCAATGCCTCAGTGGAATTGCGCGGTGTGTGGAACTCTCGTCGTTCGCACTCACGGCGGCACACGAGGCAAGTACTGCGCCAAGCACAAGGGCAGCATGCAGAACCCAGCTCGCGCAGCCAGCGTTAGGAAACGAGAAGCACGCAAGCGCGGCGCAACAGGTAATGAAGCCATCAAGCCGCAGACCATCTTCATACGCGACGGCTGGCGATGCGGGATATGTCACCGACACGTCGACAAGCGCCTGCGCCACCCTCATCCAAAAAGCGCCAGCCTCGACCACATCGTGCCGCTGTCGCGCAACGGACAGCACACCAAGACCAACGTGCAATGCGCCCACCTCGAATGCAACCTGCGAAAGGGGAACCGTGACCACGCTCAACAGCTCATGCTCATCGGCTAACCCTAAAACTGCAGGTCAGGGGGTATGGGGTCAACATCGCTGTGACCTGCGGCGATGCCCCCCGCTTCGGTGGGCGTCTGTGTTTTTCCACGAAATTCCCACATGGGGGGTCTTTTAGTGGGGCGGCCACCGCAGCCGGCGAAGCTGCTGCTGCTCAGCGGCGTTGGCGACGGGAAGGACAGCGCCGGTCGGCCGGTTCCGACGCCGCCGGCGTTCAAGCGGTTTGCGCCGAACCCGCCGACCTGGCTGTCGCGTGAGGCGAAGGCAGAGTGGCGGCGGATTGCGCCGGGGCTGACTCGCCTCGACCTCGTCAAGCCCGAGGATCGGGCGACGCTGTCCGCCTACTGCCAGGTGTGGTCGCGGCTGGTGAAGGCGTACCGGGACATCGACGAGCACGGGATCACGGTGCGCAACGAGTCGACGCGCAAAGACGGGACGACCTCGATCTGGTGGACGAAGAACCCTGCCGTCGCGGTCGCCGAGCAGGCGGAGACGCGGTTGCGCCAGTATGCGAACGACTTCGGTCTGACGCCGGCCGGTGAGCGCAACGTGTCGAAGCGGGATGACGACCGTGACGAGCACGAGGCCAACCCGTTCGCGGGCGCCGTCGGCGACGACTGACGACAACCCTTGGGCGGATGCCGACCTTGAGGGGCTGAAGCTCAGCCCGGAGGTCGCGTACTACCTGGAGACGCGCGGGTATCCGCCGCCGGACTGCCCGCCACTGGTCAAAACCCCTGAACCTCGCTCAGTTCCGGGCGCACGGTTCGATCCGGCTCGGGTCGACAAGGTCATCGCGGCGTTCCGCCAGTTGCGGCACACCAAGGGCCGGTTCGCCGGCCAGCGGTTCGATCCTGACGTCTGGCAGGTCGCCTATCTGATCGCGCCGCCGGCTGGCTGGGTGCACCGGTCGCCGGACTCGGGCGCGTGGGTCCGGATCATCACGATCGCCTACTTCGACATGCCGCGTAAGAACGGCAAGACGACGACGGCGGCCGGGTTCGGGATCTACCTGACGGCGGCTGACGGCGAGTTCGGCGCCCAGGTGGTCGCGGCGGCGACGACCAAGGATCAGGCCGGGTTCGTGTTCGAGCCGATCCGCCAGCTCGTGAACAAGTCGCCAGGGCTGAAGCGGCACCTACGAGCGCTGAAGCACCGAATCACGCACCCGGCGAGCGGTTCCTACTTCCAGCCGATCGCCAACGCCGGCGATGCACAGCACGGCGCCGACATTCACGGCGCCATCGTCGACGAGCTGCACCTGCACAAGCTGATGGATCTGATCGAGGCGCTTGAGACGGGCACGGGCTCGCGTGAGCAGCCGCTGATCATCTACATCACGACGGCCGACGCCGGCAAGCGTCACACGCCCTACGACGAGAAGCGGTCGCTGATCGAGAAACTTGCCCGCGGTGTGCTGCAGCGGCCCACGACGTACGGCGTGGTGTTCGCGGCCGAGAAGCCCGAATACGACAAGGGTGTTCTGGTTGCCGGCGATGACCCGTTCATTGAGGCGACCTGGCGCAAGGCCAACCCCGGCTATGGCGTCAGTCCGACTAAGCGGTTCATGGTCGAGGCCGCTGAGAAGGCGAAGGATTCGCCGGCCGAGCTGGCGCGGTTTCTGCGACTGCACCTGGGCATCCGGACGAAGCAGGCGACGCGGTACCTCGACGTCGACCAGTGGGACATGAACGCGTCGATCCTCGACGTGATCCGGTTGAAGGGCCGGGAGTGTTTCGGCGGCCTTGACCTCGGCGCGACGAGCGACCTCTGCGCGCTGTGCTGGGTGTTCCCCGCCGACGACGGCGCGTATGACGTGCTGCTGCGGTGCTGGGCGCCAGAGGATTCGCTCGAAGACCTGGACGCGCGGACAGCGGACGCGGCGTCGGGCTGGGTCGAAAAGGGTTGGTTGACGACGACGCCGGGTGACGTCACTGACTACGACTTCATCAAGGCGCAGATTGGCCGAGACCGTGACGAGTTCCTGGTCCAGGAGATCGCGTACGACCGGTGGAACGCCACGCAGATCGTGAACGACCTGACGACAGATGGCGCGCCGATGATCACGCACGGGCAGGGGTTCGCGTCGATGTCGGCGCCGACCAAGGATCTGCAGCGGTTGATCAAAGTCGGCGCGAAGGCCGATGAGCACGGCGCGCCGGTGAAACCGATGATCCGGCACGGCGGCAATCCGCTGCTGCGGTGGATGGTGGACAACTTCGCGGTGGCGATGGACCCCGCGGGAAATGTGAAGCCGGACAAGGCAAATGCGGGCGACAAGATCGACGGTGTGGTGGCGCTGATCATGGCGCTCGGGCGGGCAACGGCGGCAACTGAATTGGAGACCAAGAGTGCATACGAGGACAGCGACTTCGTCGCGATGTGAGGCCGGCCGGTGGGCCTAGCCTCATGGCTGGGTTTCCGCCAGTCCATGCCGCCGCCGGCGGTGTACTGGCAGCAGTCGGTCGACATCGGCCTGCTCATCGATGGGATGCTGCAGCAGCCGATCGACCAGTTGTGGCGTCAGCAGCCGCATCTGCGCACCGTCGTCGGTTTTATCGCACGGAACATCGCGCACCTCGGTCTGCACGCGTTCGAACGTGACGACGAGGACGGCCGGAACCGGCTGCGCGGCGGGCCGCTGGTGCAGCTGCTCGAGCAGCCGAATCCGCAGTCGACGCTCTACGAGCTGATCTACGCGACGGCGGCGTCGATGCTGCTGTACGACGTCAGCTACTGGTACGTCGGCCGCGACAATTACGCG
>NZ_PKEK01000038.1 GCF_002863225.1 Mycobacterium sp.
CCGAACGCCGACACAGCTACCTCGGTAACATCAGCCCGACAGAATTCGAGATGCTCTGGACATCCACCCAAAACGTCCCTCAACTCGCATAACCACGGCTCAAAACGACGGGGACAGATCAGTTGGACTCATCCAGCGGGAACACGCCACGGCCACCAAGCACGCTGGAATACCCGTCCCATGGCCCGACCATGCAATGGCTCCCACCATGATAAGATTGAACGCCGAGGGCCAGTCTAAAACTGGTCGCACGTATAACCATCATTTTATCTGTGATTGGTCAACAACACAGGAGTAGCTTGAATGCGGAACCGGAGATCCGCTGATGGTGATCGCATCTGGTCCAACCGTGCGCAGATGCGGCTGAACTCAGAGGTCGGACCCGCATGGGAGAATTGATTGGCCTCGGTCAACTCCGGAGCAATGCAATTGGGTATCTCGAGCGGGTTTTGGCGGGGGAGACGATTGAGGTCGTCCGCCGCGGCAGGTTGGTGGCGCGGATCGTATCGGCAGCGGGTGACCGTTCGACCCCGACCGCTCTGCCCGATCTTGTCGCGGTGAACGGCGCCGACGGGCGTATCGGGCTTGAAGCGTTGCGAAATAGCGCGGGGCGCTATTTCGATCGGGTTGAGGCTGGACAGACAATTTGGATTGTGTGGCGCGGCAAACTGGTGGCCCGGGTCGTGTCGGCCACGAGGAACCCAGAGGCGAGTCCGATCCCCACGCAACCGGTCAACGTCGCGGCGCGGGATGCTGGTGGGCGGGTCGGACTCGACGAACTGCGGACACACGCGGGGCGTTATCTCGACCGGGTTGCGGAGGGGGAGACAATCGAGGTCGTCCGTGGTGGCAGGGTAGTGGCCCGGATTGTGTCGGCCGCTGAGGACCCGCGCAGGACTGCCTAATCTTCAGCGGTACTTCCCGCACCACGAAGACCGGGTTCTCGCAGCGAGCTGGGCCATGAGTTCGCGGTTGCGGCGCGGGCGGCGGCGACATCTCATACGCCTGGGCTGCAGCGCTTCACTGGCAAATGACCACTGACGACTTCCAACACGACCACGCGCGCTTTCGACAGGCCATGACTGTCACCTATGACGCGACTCATCACGAGACGATGCTGGTGTCACCCATGACGCGACTCATCTGTCACCTATGCCGTGAACTCACACAGCTGCAACTGCTGAACAACCGTTTCGCTCAATCGTCACGTCGAGGAGCTCGCCCATCGGGCGGCCAGCTGTCGGTACCGGCCTCAAGCGGAATATTCAGGGATCGAAGCAGGATCGAAAAGAGCCGCCAATTAGCGATCGCTCCGACAAGTTCGACCAAAACCGCGTGATCGGCTTTGAAAGCCTTGTGGCACGCGGCCCAGTTCTCCTCGGCAACGACCCCGTCACGTACCACATCATCGGTCGCCGCCAGGACCGCACGCTCGACATGGCCCAGGCGATTAGAACTCTGCCAGTCACGCACCGCCAGCAGGTCATCCGAAGCCACGCCGAGCAGTGTCGCGATTCGCCAATGCTGTGTCCATTCGTATTCCGACCCCGTTACCCAGCCGATGCGCATGATGATCAATTCGCGTATCCGGGCGTCGAGCGCACCGTTAAATAGCAGCGCCTCGAGCATTCCGTACAGGGCCACTGCGAGACTCGGCTGGTGAAGTGCCACGCGAAATACCGACAGGTCTGCCATCTCTGCGGGCAGCCCACACTCGGCTGCCCGCAGCCGGGCCTGGTCAGGGTCGAGCATCGGTACGCGTTCCGTCATCGTCACGGCTGACCCTTTCTGTCAAACCTGCCGACCATCATGCCGTCGGTACAAAGACGTTGTGCAGGGCTGCACTACTCGATTCGGGGCTGACATCTGCAAGGGTATTGAGCAGCGTGGGGAGCCCAGCGAATCCTGTCGATTGCCGAGTGATGCGATGAAACGGCCAGCGGTGCGAGGCCAGGATTTCGAGGGCCTGCCGATATGCTGGGTAGTCCACCCCGAGTGCGCCCGCAACGTGCAACTCTTTGTACACCAGCAGGTCTGGCTCGAAGCCTGGGGCGCCCCCTCCGCCGCGCGTACCGGCGACCACCACTGTGCCGGCTGGCTTGGCGAGGGCCACAGCGTCGGCGAATGCGGAGGGCGCTTTGGCGGTGACGTCGACGACCACGTCGGCAAGCCGTCCGCGTGTCTCACGCTGGAGCGCTGTCACGGCATCGTCCTGCGATACATCGATGGGCAGGTCGACACCGAATGATCTGGCTATGGCCAGTCGCTGTTCGTCGCGTGGGCCGATGCCGGTCATCGCGACGAACGCGGCTCCCGCCTCCTTCGCAGCCACCGCCGCGCAGATTCCGCGGATTCCGGGTCCCAGGATGGCTACGACATCCCCCGCCTTAGTTTCCGGAAGCGTTGCTCCCCACTTGATGCCGGCCCCGAGAGGGTTGAACAACGTGGCGAGAACGGGGTCCATGTCTTCGGCAATCGGGAGTAGCATGGCGTCCCACGGGAGCTCCACATGGGTGGCGTATCCGCCCCACAAGCCAGAACCGATTTTCACGTCGACGAACCCGAACATGGTGGCGATGCCGTTCACCGCACACCGCCGGTATTCGCCGCGGCGACACGCGGGGCAGTCTCGGCAGGACCGGAACACCTCGACGGCCACGCGCTGGCCCGCCTGTACACCCCAGCGTTGGCTGGCTGCAGCGCCGACACGTTCGACGATGCCGACGATTTCATGCCCTGGAACGAATGAGAAGCCGGCAGGCAGGTGTCCGGTGAACTGTTCGTGATCCGTACCGCACAGACCACATGCTTCAACTCGCAGTATCGCACCTCGGTCGCCGACGTCGGGGATGGTCATCCGGCGCCGCTCCAGATTCCGCGGTCCGGTCAGCACTATCGCCTCGGCGATCATGGAAGCTCGAATCCGGTGAATGACCCTGTGTTTCGGAGGCAAACCGTTCTACCCACGTACATTTCGCCCGCCATCGCCTCGGCAATCTGCTGATCGTCGCTGCGTGCGACGACTCTTCGCCCGTCGGACAGGTGCGCGATGATCGGTGTCCATCGAGGTCGCCCGTCTCGGTCGTATACGACGGTGTATCCGTCCACTGTCGCGCGACCGGTCGCCTCGTCGACGCCTGCGACGGCCAGCCGCGATGAATCGATCTGAGCTTGTTCGTCTGCGGTGCCGATCAGTCGCCATCCGGTTGGTGGAGGGGTGGCCGACCACACACCGACCGAATGCTTCGTCGAATACCAACCGAGGCCGGTGACGAGTCCGGCATCGGTTGGGTCGCGTCTGCAGCGTCGGGCCATCTCAACGATCGAGTGGCTGACGTAATTGTTTCCGGGGCCGCCGTGATAGGGGAGGCCGCCGGTTACGGTGAGGCCTCTGTCGTCGCCGGGGTCCAGCTCGAGAGCCTCGGCGCCCATCTGAATTGCCGACGGGAAGCAGGAGTAGAGGTCGAACCACCGAATGTCGTCGGTGGTCAATCCGCCCGCAGCGAGAGCCTTGCGTGCCGCTACCTCGATACCCGTTGAGCGACTGAGGTCCGGCCGTTCCACGGGGAAGTACACGTCATTGCAGGTTGCCGCCGACCAGGGAAAAACGCAAAGATCGCGCGAGATGCCCAATTCGTCCGCCACCTCGGCCGCCATGAGGATGAACGCGGCCGCCATGTCGACGGACATGATGCTATTGAGCAGTTTGGGATAGGGCGCGCACACCATGCGGTTTTCCGAGGTTACTTCGCTGAGTTCGGTGGCACTTCGTGTGCGCGGAAAACAGGCCTGCTCGGGATGGCGTGCCGCCTCGGCTGTGAACGGTGCCATCAGGGTGCCCAGCCACTCCCGTTGCGCATCGAAATCGCGGCCGTGGCGCGCGGCGATCGCGGACTCGAAGATGGGATACACCTCTTGCGGCCAACTCAGACCCACCGACAACTCGGCTTGACTCAGCCCGGGGCGGGCGTCCCCCAGGAATTCGTCGCCGGAGCGGGGCGGGGGTGGGGAGTTGAGAAGTGCCGCGCCCTGGAGCTTGCGCGCGGAATGCCCGCTCTCCGCACCGACGACCACGACAACATCTGCGCGGCCCTCGGCGATTTCTCCACCCAACACCTCGACGAGATACGGCGGGGTGTTTCCGCCGACTGGACAGCTGATGCGGCGGGCGGGACTGATGCGCATCGCTTCGGCGATCCTGCTGGCGGGATTGTCCCGCGAGATGACCAGGATGCCGGGAGTCGCGACGGTGTCGATCCGCCGCTCGACCGCGCGACCTGCGTCTCTGACCGCGCGGCGTGCGGCCTCCACCGCCAAGTCGATCGGGTCCACGATGTCGTCCCCGCGATGGGTGACTTCGCCTACGCCGACGACCACCACCGGGGTACGCGCTTCTACCGCCATCGGCACCCGCTCAGGGCCACGGGGCTGATTTGAGACACAAAGGCGATGGTGTCATGTCTCTGGTCAAGCCACAATGGTGCGCGCCCGCGGCATACTGGCTGTTGTGTCCACGAAGTTGTTGCGGTGGGGTGCCGCTGCGCCGCCAGATCGTGGTTCCGCTCGCGACCGATTACTCGATGCTGCCGAGCGGTGCCTCGAGAGTTGCGGTGTGTTAAGCACGACCATGGAGGACATCGGCAGAACAGCGGGTGTGTCCAGGGCAACGGTGTATCGCTACTTCTCTAGCCGGGAGGCAGTGATGTCGGGTGTCATCATTCGCGCCGCCGAGCGCTACCTCGACCGCATCAACCCCCGGATCGCGGCGCACGCCGACCTGGGCTCCGCTCTGGTCGATTTCGTAGAATGCACAGTTGAGGCCGCGCGCCGCGAAGAGATCATCGGATTGTTGTTCGGCAGCGACGAGGAACTCGCCGGCGTCGGCATCGCGGCGGGGACCTCGACGTCGCTCTTCGAAATCGTCACCGAATTTCTGCGCCCCATCTTCAGGAGACACTGGAGCTACGTAGAACCAGGTGTCTCTGTCGACGACGCCGCCGAGTGGGTTCTCCGCACGATACTGAGCCTGCTGACGGTTCGAGGACCGCGGGAGCGCAGTCGTGACGGGCTCCGGGCGTTTCTTTCGAGGTTTCTCCTTCCCGCAATCCTGGCGAGTGACCATCGTCGACCGGTGTGACAAGTATGGCGTAATGTCTCAACGACAGCTGAGGTAGGAGGCCGGAAGTGTCTATGCAGTTCATCACGTTCAACGAACAGGTCGCTGAGCAACTGCAGAGCGCAGCAGAAACCACGGGCGGGTTGGCCGGTTACCTTGGCTTCCGGCACACGGAATTCACTGCTGGACGGCTCGTTGCGGAGATGGACGCACGTGACGACCTGAAGACGCCTTTCGGCAACTTGCATGGGGGCTGCTTGTCGGCCATGGTCGACCACTGCCTCGGAGTGGTGTTTTATCCCGTGATTCCGACGGGATCCTGGGTAGCGACGACGGAGTTCAAACTGAATTTGCTTCGTCCGGTCTCCAGCGGTACCTGTGTAGCCACGGCTGAGATCATCTCGCTGGGCAGAACCAGCGGTGTGGCGCGTATCGACATCTGCAACGACGGCAGAGCGGTGTGTGCAGCCCAGGGCACCGTCACCGTCGTCGCACCGAAGACGAACTCCTGATGTCTGCAAACGGACCAGGTGATTCGTCGGCTCCTGTCGTCGAGCGCGTCCCCGCGGCGGATGGGCTGTCGCTGGCGGTCGACCTCTACCGCTGTGACGCGCCGCGGGCGGTCGTGTTGCTCCTTCACGGCGGTGGTCAGAGCCGGCACGCCTGGGATCTCACCGCCCAACGCCTGCATCAGCGGGGTTACACGGTTGTCGCGTACGACGCGAGGGGGCATGGTGACAGCGACTGGGACCCGGACGGACGCTATGACATGGACCGGCTGGGGTCCGACCTGTTGGCCGTGCGCTCGTACGCCGGCACCGCCCGCCCAGTTGCCGCGATCGGCGCCTCTCTGGGTGGTTTGACCATCCTCGGCACACACTTGCTCGCCCCGCCGGCGCTATGGCAGGCCGTTGTCCTAGTTGACATCACTCCGCGAATGGAGATGCACGGCGCCCGACGAATCGTAGCGTTCATGTCGGCACATCCCGAAGGTTTCGACAGCCTCGAGTCGGCCGCTGACGTGATCGCCGCCTACAACCCGCACCGCCCTCGCCCCGAAAACGTCAACGGCCTCCGAAAAGTCCTCGAGCGACGTGGAGACGGTCGCTGGGCCTGGCGATGGGATCCGGCGTTTGTGACGTCGAATTTCCAGTTCCTGCAGGGTGATCCAGACGAGGGCGCTGAGGACTTCGAGATGATGAGCGCATTCCTTCTCGACGGTGCGCGGCAGGTGTCTGCGCCGACGCTGCTCGTCCGGGGTCTGCTATCAGACATCGTCAGCGAAGAGACAGTAAAGCATTTCCTCACCATCGTTCCGCACGCGCAAACCGTTGACGTATCCGGCGCGGGCCACATGATTGCCGGCGACAACAACGACGCATTCTCGACGGCGGTCGTCGAATTCCTCGACGGGACCATCTGAACTCGGCAGTCGGTTTACTGCCCTTTTGGGGCCGGCGCCTATCCTGCTTCTATGTCAACTGAACCAGTGCGGATATCTTTCCGCCGGCATGTGCGCGAGCAGGTCTTGAGGGCGACACCAGAACTCACCATCGAGAAGGGCTGGGAACAGGTCCGGATGAGCGAGGTCGCCGAATCGGTCGGCGTCTCCCGCCCGACGTTATACAAGAGTTCGGCGACAAACAGGGGCTCGGTGACGCGCTGGTGGTGTCAGAGGGTCAGCGCTTTTTGGAAGGCATTCATGCCGTCCTTGCCGAACATGTCGGCGACGTGCAGGGCGGCATCACCGCAGCGGTGAAATTTACCCTCTGTGAAGCACAAGACAGTCCGCTCCTCAAGGCAGTTCTGACGTCCAACCCCTCGGGGAATGATCGCGGTGGCTCGTCGTCCACGGGGCTCCCTCCGCTTCTGCCGACATCGGCTTCCCTGCTTCAGCTCTGCTCCGGGGCTCTGGTCACGTGGTTCCAGGACCACTTCGCCGATCTCGACTCCGGAGACGTCGAGGACGTCGCAGATGTTCTGGTGCGACTGACCGTGAGTCATGTTGTACTCCCAGCCGCGGACATCGCCACCACTGGTGAGCGGATCTCCCGCGTAGCACTCAGGTACCTGGGAGT
>NZ_PKEK01000084.1 GCF_002863225.1 Mycobacterium sp.
GAGTCTTTCTTGGCGTTGTCAGCGAAGGTGCCGGCGGGCAGCGGGCGCGGGTCGACCGGCGGCGGCCCCGGCGGCGGAAAGGTGAACGGCTCACTCTCGGGGTCGATCGGCACGCAGTCCTGATAGACCTTGATCTGCCGTCGCCACGTTTCCGGCGGATTCGGTTGAAATGCGAGCTGGCCGTTCGGACAACGCCACGTGCAACTGAGAGCATTGGCGCCAATGATGCCGTTGACGCCAGCGCCGCCGTTGCCACCGCCGAACGGGCCGCCGAGGTTGAGGTTCAGGCCGATCCCACCGCTGCCCTGCAGACACCAAGAGTGCATTCCGAGCGCCTCTTTGGGATAGACGCAAAAGAAGCCCTGGCCCTCGGCGATGACCCGGACCGCAACGTAAACCGAGACCGCCGGCTGCGAGCAGCCCTGCAGGAGGTCGGCGTGAGCGGGCGGGGCGCAATGCCAGTGGCCGCACAGCATCAGGGAGGCCGCGATCGCGACGAGCAACTGTCTCATGTCAATTCCTGTCGTTGAGGTCGGCGTCGGGATCGTCGTCGTCGTAGTACGCGCCGGGCAGTGGCGGTGGAATGTCGCCGTGGCTGACCAGCCGGTCGCGCAGTTCCCGAATGTGGGCGCGCAGCCGGTTGATTCGGCCGTAGAGCACCACGATCTTGCTGTCCTTGCGGACGACCTCGTCGACGCTCATGTCGGCCAGGATCTTCGCGCCGGCGGTGATCGACTCGGCGGCGTCCGCGCGGTTCTTCGCCTGACCGAATAGCGCCGCGGTGAGCGCCACCAGGACCGCGAACACACCGGTGATCACGCCTGGGACGATGTACTGCTGCATCAGGATGATCCGCCGAGAGTGTCGTCGAGTTCCACGATCTTGCCGAGCTGCTTGGGCTTGAAGTAGGTGCCGCGCAGCGTTTTCCAGATTTCGCGGCATCGGAAGCCGGCGGCGACGAGGATCGCGGTCGCCATGCAGAGGTTCATCGACAGACCGTTTTGCTCGTCGGGTCGGGCTGCGACCAGGAGAAAGCTTTGGCCGGCGACGAGGCCGAACATGCCTGCGCTGAATACCAGCGACAGGTGCCCGAACAGCTCGACGAACAGCCGCCAGTAGTTGTCGGGGATGACGGTGGCGACCAGCAGGTTCACGGCGCCGAACAGCAGGAAGTAGTTGAGCCACTCGTTGTCGCGGTTGCCGACGATCAGCAGCGGGCTGTGCGAGGCGGGCCCGACGATGATGTTGGCGAGCGCGTAGACCAAAAGCCCAGCGGCGCAGCCCCATTGATACGGGTGCCGCGAGCGTCGCGGCCGTGGCAGAAAGACGACTCTGACGCGGGGGTCATCGACCATGGCGGATCTCGCGGTAATAGACCCACCTCGCGCCGGCGTGAAGGATGAACAGTCCCGAGAGCAACGTCATGCCCAGCACGCCGGGCCAGTCGCCGGTCTGGTTGACGTTGGTGGCCTGGGAGTAGGCGTTCGTTGACCAGCAGAGTCCGCAGATTAGGGTGGCGATGATCCTGACCTTGATCGCGACGAGATGCGGTGTGCCGTCGCCGAATAGCGCGGCCACCCCCTTGACTAGACCGGCCGTGGCTAGGACGGCACCGAATGCCTCGAGGTGGCCGTGCAGCATCTGGTCGAGGTGCACGAATCGCGGGTGCGATGTGAATACCTCAGAGCGCAGCGCCATGATCGACCCGTTGAGGATCGACGCCAGCACCATGTACCAGGTGACGATGTTTGTCGTCAGATCTCGCACGGCTTTCGTCGTGGAGTCCGACGCGCCCTGCGCAGTCACGCGCCAGGCGGCGGAACGAACTTTCGTGGCAGCCCTGCACCGCCACCACCGCCACCACCGGCACCGCCGGTGTACCGGATGCCGCTCGCGAAGTGGACGTAGTCAGGTTTGCCCGGCACGGTTTTGGCCGCGGCGGTGCCCATACCGAGTGCCTGCGCGGTGGTCGCAACAATGATGGCCCAGTTGATGCCCTGCGCAACGCCGTAGGCGTACAAGACGCCGCCAAGGGTGACGACGACGCCGTAAAGTGCTGCGCGCCAGGCATCGCGGGCGTAGAGCCATGCGAAGAGCAGGCTGATGGTGGCCGCGCCGAGCCGGGTCCACAGTTCGGCTTGGTTGTTGGTGAGCACCCCGCCAGCCAGCAGGTAGCCAACGAACGCAACCAACAGCACGTGAAGCTTTTCGCGGCGCGTCTCGGGCAGGTAGCGCGAGATCCTCGCACGCAGTTTGTCGAGCATTGTCGGTTTGTCCTCTCGTTGTAGCAGCGAAACAGGCACTCGTGGAATGCCGTTGTGGAATCGGAAGCGTCTGGTCACCGGCGGAATCCGGCGATGATGTCGTAGCCGACCTGTAACCCGCTTCGGCCGTTGAACTCCGATTTCGGGGCGTAGTAGTCGCCGTGCACCTGTAGGCCGCCGAGCGCGCCGATCAGCCCGATGAGGTCGGGCAGGCTGGTGAGCAGTCCCTGCACTGACAGCAGTTCGATGAGCTTCGGGTTGGGCGCCTCGGTGGATCCGAGGACGCCGCCGAGCAGGCTGCTCATGGTGCCGGCGGGCAGCCCGGTTGCGCCGGCCAGCACCGGCACGGCGAGCGGGTTGGACAGGCCGGCGGTGCCCTGCTTGCCGAGGAATGGCGCGACCAGGTTCAGCAGGGCGGGGATGATGATTTGCCCGGTGTAGATGACGAACGGCAGCTCGGTCTCGGCGCGAATGAACCACTCGTAGAACAGCGGCCGGATCTTGTCGGTGACGCTGGCGTAGAAGTCTGGTGTCGGCGACACGTTGACGATGTCCCACACCAGATCCTCGAGCCATTGCGGGAAGGCGATGGTCTGCGCGATGCCGCGGCCGGGCGGGTTGTTGCCGACCTTGGTCGGTCCGGGCCGGCGGGCCGGGTCGCCGAACAGCACCAGGCCGTTGATGCGGTCGCGGATGCTGGCGTACTTGCCGCCGTCGCCGAACAGTCTCGCGATCGCCTGCTTGAGCGCGTCAGCCGACTGCGAGTAGCCGGTGAACCACAGCTCGACGTCGACCACCGCGCGCGGATCCTTCGCCCGGTCGATCAGCGCACGATTCACGTCCGGGTTTTTGCCCAGCAGGTTGTCGAGCTCGGCGATCAGCGATTCGACGACGTCGATATACGAGGTGCCGGGGTCGCCGCCCATAAGGCCGAGGTATCCGCCGATCGGATAGCCGATGGGCTGGTGGTTGAGGTTCAGCACCCGTTTGCACCACTCGCCGAGGTCGAACGGCGGGCCCAGCCACCACGGCGCGCCGGATCCGGGTGCCGAGTAGATCCAGATGGGCCGATGCGGCTGAACGATTTTCAGCGCGATGAGATCAGCGTCGGAAACGATGCCGTCCTGCGGTTGGCCGGTGTTGCGCTCGTAGACCTTCTGCCAGGCCTCGGCGCGCGGTCCGAATTCGTCGCCGGGTGCGAGCACGTCGACCTCACGCGCATAGCCCTTGAACATGGCGGCCATGACGGTTCGCCAGCGCCGCACCGTCTCGTTGCGATCGCCCAGTTTCAGCGTCACTTGGACGCCGCCGGCGCCTGCAGGGTGACGATAGCGACGCCGGGCTTGCTCAGCAGCTCGCGGAGCTGCTCGACGGTGCGCTTCTCTTCGGCCACGCCGTCGCGGAACGTCAGCTCGACGGTCTCGCCGTCCACGACGGTCGTGCCCAGTGAGGATGATGGGCCCCAGATGCTCGGGCCGAATTGCTCACGTAGCCAGCGAATCCCAGACAGAACTTCGCGCTGCTCGTCAGGTGTGAGTGCGGACATGAAGTCGTCTCCTTGGTCGGTTGCGGGTGCGGAGTTGATGAGCAGCAGCAGACGGTCGCCGAGCGCGATCGCCTGGTTGTAGCGGGAGCGCCGGCCGGGAACGCCGGGCTTGGGATCCTCGAGCCCGTTGGTGCCGCCGTTGATGGCGCGGGTGACGCCGACCAGGTCGCCGGCGTCGCACAGCGAGTTGATCTGCGGGCGGGCCACGGTCCAGTACCAGGCCGACACGATGCCGGCCCAGCGGAGTTCGGCCAGCGCGTTCGGATTGTTCACGAAGTAGTTCGGATCGGTCACCAAACCTTGTGCGGCTGCCCATCTTCCGAACGTGGTGTAGTGCCCGCGGCCGGTCAGCATGATCCAGCCGCGGCCTTTGAACCGGACACCGTCACCTTGCTGGGTGTTGCCCAGATCGCCGCGCCCCTCATACGCTGCGCCGCTGGCGTATTCGGTGGTTGTGGTGAATCCATCCGACTCCCAGCCGCATTGCGCCAGGTATTGCGCGATGCGCTTCGGGTTGGTGCATTCTGCGGCGATCAGGCCGGCGCGCAGCGGGCCCAGCAGATCGGCCGCCTGCGCCTCGTCGATGATCGGCACGGCGTCGTAGAGCACGGTAACCGCGTCCTCGGCCGTCGCCGGGGTTGTATTGCCGACGTCGACGACCGGTGTCCCGCCCCCGATCGGTGTGCTGCCTCGCTTGTACGTCGAGAACCCGTCGGGCCGGATGCGGGTTCGCACGAACGCGGCGGTCGCCGGGTTGCCGTAAGAGCCGTAATCCATCTGGTGGTGCATGGCGTCTTTGGGGCTGTCCCAGTCATTCGCCCAGAACATGACGCCCGTGTAGAACGCGAGCAGGTCGCGCATCCGGGCGATCTTCGCCGCGTCGAAGCCTGCGTCGGCCACTTGGAAGGGATGCGAATTCCAGTTCAGGTCCATCGCCGTCGCGTTGAGATGGTTCGACGTCGGAACAGAGTTGGTCGGGGTGTAGCAGGCCGAATCGGCGTCGCGCAGCGGCTCGATGAAGGCGTGGTAGTCCGCGGCGTAGGCCAGCATGATGGCGCCGGCGTCGTCGTTGCGGACTTGCAGCGAGACATCGGTGCCGGGAACCGTCTTCCACACCAGCAGCGGCGAGTTTGACGGCAGTCGTGCTGGTTCCCAGTCGTTTTCAGAACCCATTGATCGTCTCGTTTCGTTCGTGGATCAGGAATGCAGCGACTCCGGCGAGCACGCCGAATAGGGCGCCGCCAGCGACGGCGCCCGCAAATCGGGCCATGAGTTAGTTCCGGATTACGATGCGGAGCCGTTGAGCGGCAACGCGGTGACCGAGAACTCGCCGTTGCTGTTGAACGTGGTGTCGCCGGTGAGCGCGAAGCGTCCCAGGAAAGTCCCACCGGTCAGCGCGGACCAGAGAGAGATCCAGGATGCTGCGGCGCCGGCGGTTCCTCCGGTGAACGCGACCGTGGCAGCGAGGTTGAAGTCGCCGTCGGCGCTGGCAGCGCCCCAGGTGATCGGCTGGCGAGCTGGTCCGGGTGCGACGTTCGCCGTGCCGGCCGCGCCGGGGTCGCCGGAGTGAATCTGCATGTGAGTGATTCCGGCGCGTAATCCGTTGGCTGCCAGAATCATTGCCGCGTCTGCTAGTGCCATGACTTCTTCTCCTGTTGGTTGTGGTGGTTGTTGCTGTGTTAGGCCGCGGTCGCGACCCATTCGAGCAGGGTGAATGCGTCGCCGCCGGTGCCGCCGTTCGCGGGTGAGCCGGCAGCGCAGCCTGACGACCCGCCGCCGCCCGCGCCCGGACTTCCGCCGTTGCCGCCGTAGCCGGAATAGTTGCCGTTCAGCGCGGCCCCGCCGGATCCGCCGCCTCCGGGGTTGTCGGCGTTGCCGGCGCCGCCGTTGTTGCCGTTACTCAAAGCGGCAGCCGCCGCGCCGCCGTTGGCTGTGGCCGAGTTGCCGCCCTTGCCTGATGTGTTGGTGCCGCCGAATGCGCCGAGCCCGGATCCGCCGCCGCCGCCAGGCCCGCCGCCCGCGGTGTTGTTGCCGCCCGCGGTGCCCACCTGGTTGTTGTCGTTGGCGCCCCGGCCGCCCGCGGCGCCATTGGATCCGGTAACGCCGCTGATGCCGCTCGCCGACCAGGTGCCGCCCGCGCCGCCGGTGCCGCCCACACCGGATCCGCCGTCGGCGCCCTTCTTGCCGCCGACTGCCGTCAGCGTGACGCCGCCCGAGGTAAAGACGATGGTGGCTCCGTCGTTCTGTGTTGTTGCGCCCGCCGCCCAGTTGATTGAGTAGTTCGTCCCGAGTAGCGCAGCCGGGATGAAGACGCGGAAGATTTTCGCGCCACCGCCTGCGCCGCCCGCGCCGCCGCGGCCGACGGCCGACATGGTGTAGAAACCTTTTCCGGCGCCACCGCCGGGCGCCTGCATCGTCACCCAGACGCCTGCGCAACCGATCGGCGTGGTCCCGGTCTTGTTGGCATTGACCTCGGTAAACGGCTGGAATGTCGACGGCCGGAACCCGACGGCCGAGCCCGCGAAGTTGTAGCCGCCCGACGCCGATCCGCGCCGTGTCACCTTGCCGATCGCCGAGCTGGCGAAGGTGTACGCGCCAGCCGCGACCGCCCGCGCGATCCTGCGGCCGATCGCCGCGCCGCCGAAACTGTAGGCACCGGGCGCGGTCGCTTTTGGCTGGCGCCGCCCGGATGCCGGTCCACCAGCGAAGTTGTAGACCCCGGCCGCGGATCCTTTGCCCTGCGAGGACATGCCGACCGCGGTGCCGGCGAAGTTGTAGGCGCCCGATGCGGTTGCTTCGCGCCGGTTGTCGTCGCCGACCGCCGGACCCCCAGCGAACCCGTATCCGCCGCCCGCGGCCACCGCGCGCGCGACCCGCCGACCGACAGCGGCACCGGCGAACACGTACGCCGCGGCAGCCGCAGCGCGCGGAGCCCGGAACCCAGTAGCGCCCAGACCGGTGAACGCGTAGCTCCCGGCACCCTTGCCGCGGCTCGCCTTGACCGGCGACCACCATCCCGTTACCGGCGCCGCCGGCCGCGCGGGCCCGCCCGGTTGGCCCCAGCCCGGGCCGGACGCGTAGTTCGGCATCGGGATCGCGACCGGTCGCTGGTAAGCCTGCTCGATCAGCAGCCGGTTCTCGCGGTCGGCCGACGCGAAACTGGTCGACAGTCCGAGCATCGGAGCCGGGTAGGTCGGTGACCAGACCCAGGTGATGTTCCCTTCGGTCAGGGACACGTTGTTCGGGTCGTCGAGCGTGACGTACAGGTAGATGTTGTGGATCAGCACCAGGCCGCTGATCGCGTT
>NZ_PKEK01000061.1 GCF_002863225.1 Mycobacterium sp.
TTGTCCCCGCTTAGTTCCCGTGTTGCATTAGCACGGAAGGGCCGGGCGGCCTGGGTGTTTGGCCGTTGCGTCGGGTCGTGTGGTGTCTCTACTGTCGGCGTCCATGATCCTGAGCTACTTCACCTCGGCGGGCTGGCAGTCCTGGGATGTCGAGCACCGGCCGGTGATCCCGGAAGCGATGCCGGTGCTGATCGATGACGATCTGCTGTTCGAGGACGGCCCGGCAGCGCCGCGGCCGACCACGGTGATCAACCAGTGGTTGCGGCTGCTTCCGGCCAGCGGGGCTCCGGCGCCGAGTTCGTGGGAGAACTACGCGCGGGCGGTCAAGGAGTGGACGGAATTCCTCGCCGAACACGGTGTGGGCTTGTTCGATTCGCGTGACCGGCTCAAGGCCGGGCTGAGCCGGTATGCCGAGCACCGCGCGGCCGGACCGATCCGGGCGAGGTTCGCGGCGGCCACCTGGGGCCAGCACATAAGCATCCTGTCGCTGTTCTACCGGTGGGCGATGGACGAGGGATACGCGGCAGCGGAGCCGTTCACCTACCGGTCCGCGCGAGCGGTCTTCGCCGGCACCGGCCGCGACGTCCGGGTGAACTTGGCGGTGCGCCGCACCCCGAAACCGCACGTGAGTATCAAGTACCTGGAACCGGACTTCACCGACCTGTTCCGGAAGGGGTTGCGTGGATTGGCGCCGGACGGCACCCATGACACCGGGTTCACCGGGCGGGAGATGACCCGCAACGCCGCGATCGGCGATCTCGCGCTGGCGGCCGGGCTTCGGCTGGGCGAGTTCACGCATCTGCTGCCGTGGGAGATCCCCGCGTTGCCACCGGCACCGACAGTGATCCCGATCCCGTTGGCGGTTCCGGCGGGAATCACCAAGGGCCGCAAGTTCCGCACCACCTGGATCTCCTACGACGCCCTGGCCGGGCTGCACGACTACCTGCAGCTCGACCGCGCCGCCGTCACCGACGGATCGGCCTGGCGGCCACCACGACGCTGGGGCGAGCCGCTGCAGGTCACCGAACCGGACGCACGTGGCGGCCGGATCAACGGCATTCGCCGGTCGTGGGAGTCGCTGACCCCGGCCGAGCGTCGGCGGCTGGTGGCGCCCGACGGCGGGTCGTGCCTGCTGGCGGTGAAGGGTGATGGTGGCCCGTTCACCGCGTGGGCGACGGTGTTCGAGCGCACCAGCGACCGGATCCGCGCACGGTTCGAGCCACGGTTTCCGCACGTCCATCCGCATCGGCTTCGGCATTCGTTCTCGATGCAGACCTTGGAGTATCTGGTGACCGGCTACTACCGGCAGGCGGCGAAGCTGGTGCGTGACACCGACGCCGACGCGGCGCTGGTGTTCTATCTGACCAAGGCCGATCCGCTGCTGGTGCTGCGGGATCTGCTCGGGCATTCGACCGTTCTCACAACCGAGAAGTACGTGAAACGCCTTGATACGACACGGATTTATCGGCAAGCCTACGAAACCGCCGGAGCCGCAGCGGGACTCACCGAGGATACCGCGGCGCAGCGGGAAGCCGACGCCGAGTTCGACGACGACACCGACGAGGTGTTGTGATGCCGACGAGGGTAGTCGATACTCCGCTCGGTCTGAGCTGCGTGTTCAGCGACGGGAGCAGAGCGGAATTCGACCTGGAGGGGACAGGGAACTCCCGGTTGGCGCGTGATCTGGCCGTCGGGCTGGTGGAGCTGATCCACCCGCACGGCAGTGCCGATACTGCTGGCTCGGTCGGCCACTACGTGCGCGGGTTGCACAGGATGGTGCGAACACTCGCTGATCAGGGTTTCACCGGCGGTGCCGGTGATCTGCGTCGCGGGCAGTTGGCGCAGTTCTGGATGGCGGGCCCGAACTGGCTGGAGTCGCTGACACGGTACTTGGTGGAAGGTTATGCGCGATCCGGCGGCCGTCTCGGTGACGGGGTGCTGGAACTGGCCGCGGGACGGCACTTCAACCTTCACCGCAATCGACGCCCGTTGCCGCCGTATTCCGAAAGCGAATGGCAGCGACTCACCGCGCTCTGCCGACAGCAGGTCGACGACTCCTATGCCGCGCATCGGCGCGCGCTGGCGTCTGCCGCCGGAGGGCGGCATCCGGGCGCGGGTGTGTGGACTCACCAGAACTTCTGCTGGTTGTTGTCGACGCTCGGCCCGATCGGCAGCAGCGACGCTGCTGAAGCAATTGGCATGTCCATCAACGTCTTCCGCCATCGAGGAGTCACTGCTGTCTTCCACGAGGCTGCGCTGGCGATGTTCCCGCACCTCGACGTCGTGATCGTCTACCGGCTGCTGTTCGGGATCTACTCCGGCATCGTCCCCGACGGCATCGCCGACCTGGAGATCGGAGATATCGACTGGGCCGGGGACTCGACAATCTTGTTGTCCTACATCAAACGCCGCACCGCCGCCGAGAGCACCACGCTGCCACGGCCGGCGGTGCGGTTACTCGAGCAGTGGCTGGCGCACTCGGCGCTGCTGCGCAGCTTCGTGCCGCCGGAGGAGCGGACCACGCTGTGGTTGGGGATGAGCCAGCCCGGCTACTCCCGCCGCCTCGGTGACGTGAACCGGTCGGCGATTGGCCGGTGGATGCGCCGCTACGACATCGTCGGCGACGACGGCCAGCCGATGAAACTGCACCGGTCCCGCATCCGCACCACCCATCATGCAATGCGGGACAAGAAGTCCTGGACCGGGAACGCGCGCGCCACGATCGACCCGAACCACACGCCCGCGGTCGAGGGCGACCATTACCTGTCGGCGACGACTCCCGGCCAGCGCCAGGCCGTCGAGATGATCATCGCCGACGCCCAGCATGACCTCCTTCGCCGTGCGCACCCACCGACCGTGATCACCGAGGACGACGCCGCTGCACTCGCCGTGGGCTACCCGCAGCTGCTGGCAGCGATGAAGCTCGACGACGGCGTGCTCGCAGAGCTGGTCGGCGGCGCGCGGGATGTGTTCACCGCGGCCTGCGCCGATCAGCTGGCCGGGCTGCACGGACCGGCCGGGAAGCCATGCCCGGCACGTCCCTGGGTCTGTCTGCTCTGCCCGCTGGCGGTGTTCGCCCCGAGGCACGCGGTGAACTTGCTGCGGCTCAAGGCGTTCTTCTCCCGCCAGTGGCAGCAGATGCCCGCCGCCCACTTCATGACCGTCTTCGGCCCCTATGCCGCCCGGATCGACCAGATCCTCGACCGTTTCGACCCCGCCGAACTCGCCGCCGCAGCCGCCCATGTCACCGACAGCGACGACGAAATCCCCTTGCGCCCCGAGGAACTCACCGCATGACGAGCACAATCGCGACTACGGCACCCGACGCCCAACGTCGGTCCCCGTTCACCGGCGCGGACGTCTGCCGCGACGCCGGGCTCACACTGCCGGACCGCACGCCACGGCCGATTTTCGACGACGACCTGTGGGATTTCACCGACGTGATCGGACTCCCAGTCCAAATGGCCCTCTACCGGCGCCGATTCGACTTCACCACCATCACCGACCCTCGCTGCCGGCTTGTAGCCAAGGAGCTGATCCTGGCGCTGCTGGTCCCCACTCATGATGCCGTGGTCCGGCTCCCGCGCGCCTACCGCACTGCCCTGCAGCTGACCAGCTGCTACAGCCGGCTCTACGAGGCCGGGAAGTTCTTCGGCTGGCTCGATCAGCGGGGCATTACTACCCTCGCCGAACTCGACACCCATCTCTGCGAGCAATACCTGGCGTTCCGGCGCTACGTCGTCGACGCCGACGGTGTCGTCGTGGGTGAGCAAAGCGCCGGTGTCCGCCGCGCTGCCGCGCAGATGATCGTCGATCTGGTCGACTACCGTGACGTGTTCACCTCCGACCGGGTTCCGGCCGATCTGCGCCCCTGGGGCGGTGCGACAGCATCCGCGGTTGCTGAAATGCCTTCCGGCCGTGAAGGAAACAAGACACCGGCCGTCCGCGCCGAAGTGCTGCAACCGATGCTCGCCGCGGCCCTGCACCTGGTCCAGGCCCTCGGCCCGCACGTTGTCGAGCTGAACGAGCAGATCCGCGAAATCGACAACGTCTGGGCCACCGGGGCCCCTGGGCTTCGTCACCGCTCCCCGGCGATGGTCAGCGCCGTCAAGAGGCTGCTGGCCGACCACCAGGCAACCGGCACACCGCTGCCGATGCTCGAAGAGCATGACGTCAACCGCAGACTCACCGCCGGCTGGGACGCGAGCGACCCGCTGCTGCCGGTCTCCACCGGGGTCCTGGCTCGGCAGGCCGGCTACGTCCAGTTCTGGGCGAAATGGATGCCCGCACTGCGCGAACCGCTGATCGACACCCTCAGCACCGTCGGGGTCGAGAAGATCTTCGGCCGCGACGCCGCCGAGGCCCCAACCGCCGACGGCACAACCCTGCTGCCTTGGACACTGCCACTGCACCGATCCGAAGCGGCCGCCTTGATCGGCATCGCCCGCACCGCCGCCATAGTGGTCCTGGCTGCTGCGTCCGGAATGCGGGCCAGTGAGCTGATGGAACTGCGGGTCGGCTGCCGTCGGGTCGAGGAACCGATCCCCGGTCTGAAGCGCTACCGCGTCGTCAGCAAGATCATCAAGGGCCAGGGCCTCGGCGGCACCGACGACGAATGGGTCGTCATCGAACCCGTCCACCAAGCGATCGAGCTCATCGAGCAGCTCCACGATGACCCCCGCGACGGCGCTCTGCTGTTGTCCCGGTTCAGCTTCCGAGTCCGCTACCTCTGGTTCCGCGCCTGGGTGAATTCCCCGGCCGGAGCCCGCCTCGGACTCGCCCCGATCCCCGACGAACCAGTGGCACTGCGTATGCTCAGGAGGACGGTTGCGTTGGAGATGGCCCACCGCCCCGGCGGGGTTCTCGCAGCAAAACTGCACCTCAAACATATCGCTGCTGCAACTACAGAGGGCTATGCTGCTCGACCGGGCGGCGCCCAGTCGGAGTTGCTGGGCGAAGTGAACAAGCTCGAGGCCGACCATAAACTCGAGCTCGTGCTGACTGAGTTCCGCAACTATCAGCAAGGCATTCTGCCCGCCGGCCCCGGCGCTCGCAGCCTGACCGAATTCTTCGCCACCATCGACGCCGAACTGAACACCGAAGCGACTGCGGCGCCGAAGATCCAGCGCAACGACCGCGACATCCTCAACCTGTTGTCCAAACGCGCGAAGGCGCTGCACCTTGGCCCCGCGAACTACTGCTGGTTCACCGACCCCTCCCGCGCGCTCTGCCTGAAACTCGCGGGCACCCCGTCCGCGGACCGACCGATGATCGGCATGTGTGACTCCGGACGCTGCCCGCAGGCCACCCACCATCAGCATCACCGGCCCGTCTGGGCTGAGCACGCCGAACGGACGAAGATCTTTCTCGGCCAACTCGGCAAGACGCGCACCACCGAACACGCTCGCCTGCAGGCCGACTTCGACCGGGCCGTCCGGGTCATCACCAGTATCGACACGGCCACCCGAACCAGCGCACCCGAGGAACAGGCATGAGAATTGCTGCCGCCCAACGTATCCAGAACGAGAACCGCATCCGCGCCGCCATGGACCGGCTGCTGCGCGGCGAGATCCCACCCGGCGGCAACTGCGATATCAAGACCCTCGCACTCGAAGCCGGGGTCGACCGCACCGCCTTCTACGGCACCCGCCCATACGCCCACCTGCGCGCCGAATTCGAGCACCGCCTCGCGCAACTCCAGCAGGCCGGAGAAACCCCGGACCCGAAGGCCGCGCAGATCGAACGCCTCAAAACAGAAGTCGAAAAGCTGAAAAATACTCTTGTCCACGCTAACTCGACAATCCAGGAGCTCACCGAATTCCGGATTCAGGCCCTGTCCCGGATCGCTGCCCAGCACGACGAGATCCTTCGGCTTCGCACCGCCAACGACCCGGCGGCAGGCATTACCCGCCTTCCGTCGAATCACCCGAAACACCAACAGAAGGTCATGGGACCATGCTGACCCCAGCGATAGTGACGTCAGTCACAGCGCCCGGTCGGTTATCGCCACACCGGCGGCGATCTGCATCGCGAACCCGCGCCCGGAATCGTCCCAGCACCAATGCAACACGAACCCGACTGCACACGGCCTCTGCGGACACAAG
>NZ_PKEK01000003.1 GCF_002863225.1 Mycobacterium sp.
CACGGGCCGCGAGTCGGCGACCGCAAAACCTACCTTTTTGCCTTCTTGGATGATCATTCACGGCTGGCGACCGGCTACCGGTTCGGCTTTTCCGAAGACACCGTGCGGCTGGCCGCGGCGTTGCGCCCCGCGCTGGCCGCCCGCGGGGTTCCCGGCGGGATTTACGTCGACAACGGTTCTGCCTTTGTCGATGCGTGGTTGTTGCGGGCGTGCGCGAAACTCGGTGTACGCCTGGTTCATTCGGCACCCGGCCGACCCCAGGGCAGGGCAAGATCGAACGGTTTTTCCGCACCGTGCGCGAACAGTTCCTCATCGAGGTCACCGACACCAGCGAGGACCTCACTACCGCCGGCGTGGATCACGCCACCGCATTGTTGGAGCTCAACCGGCTGTTTATGGCCTGGACCGAAACCGAATACCACCGCCGGACCCACACCGAAACCGGGCAAAGCCCGTTGGCCCGCTGGGACGCCGGCTTCGAGCGGCTCGGGCGGACCCCAGCCATGCCGACCGCCGATGAGTTGACCGAGGCGTTCTTGTGGTCGCAATACCGCGTGGTCACCAAGACCGCCACCGTATCGCTGCACGCCATTCTCTGAACTACGAAACCTCTTGGCTCCAGAGGGTTTTCGAACTCGATCATGTTCGCTTTCCGGGGAGCCTCTCGACGAGGTGGCGGATGTGGTGGGCGGTGAAGCTCAGGTCGTCGATCAGGTTGCAGGCTCGGAAGCCTGGGTGGGCGCGGCCATTGCGGGTCATGAACACGGTGAGCAGATCGGTGACGTCGGTTCCGCTGCGAAGGAATTCGTCGATCTCGTCGAGCAGTTCGGCGAGGTGGACGAGGGAACCGATGGGATAGGTGATGGTCGTGGGTTCGTCGGTTGGTTCGAGGTCATCGTGCTGGGTCATCATGCGTTCCTGATCTCGGTGTCTGTGGTGGCGGTGCGGGTGGCGACTTCGCTGAAGGTGGGGATTCCCAGTTGGATGGTGGCGGCCCGGCGGGCCATCTGATCGAGTTGGGCGAGTTTGGTTTCCGCGCCTGCGAGGCTCACTCGGAGTCCTTCGACTTCGCCGTGCCATCCTTCGCGTTCGGCCTCGGTGATCCGGTCGCGCAGGTTGTCGCGGATCTCGGCGATCCGGGTCCGTTGGCTCGGCGAGGGCCGCAGAAGGGGGCAGCGCAGGCAGCTGTGCTCGTGGATGCACGGGCTCGAATAGCTTCTGCCGCATTCGCCGAGGGCGACGCGGCGCCGCTGGAAGTGGCCGAGGAATTCTTCCCATTCCTCGTCGGTGGGCATCCGGTATTCGTCGCTGGGCCGTAGCTGACGGCGGCGGGTGATGAACGCTCGGTGGCCGTTGATGACTTCTTCGGGGTAGACGGTCTTGTATCCCATCGTGACGTTGATGTCGCGGTGACCCGCGACGAGCTGGGCGATGTGGGGCGGCATGCCGTGCATGACGGCGTCGGTGATGAACAGCCGCCGGAAATCGTGGGGGGTGAATCTCAGCGGCGCGCCGGTAGTGTCAGTCAATCCGGTGCTGGACAGCGTGTCGTTGATCAGGTGGCGGATCACGACGGGGCTCAGCGGCCGGTCTTCCAGGCGCCAGTGCCATTGCAACAGCAGCGGCATCGGCGGGTTCCAGACTTTTTCGTTGTAGTCGTATGCCGCAACCAGCGGTATGCCACCGCCGGGCTGGCGGATGCGGGTGACGATGGTGGCCAGCACGTCGGCCAGTTCCGGCGAGATCACCAGCAGCCGTTCGGCGTCGGTCTTCGACGGGGCGATCTGCAGCAGCGGAATCAGCTCTCCGGTGGCCGCAAGCCGGTATTGGATGAGGCTGTGGTGGCTGAGTTCGGTCAGCTCCTCGATGCGGATGCCGGTCAGCCGCAACACCTCGATGGCGGCCCATGCCCAAAAGGCGCGCCGCTCTTCAGCTTTCAGGTCACGGCGATTAGCGGTTACGGGATCCTCGGCCCACAGGTGGCTGCCGGATTCCGGTGAGCGCTCGGCCCGGCGCAGCACCTGCCCGTCGAGACTGAACTCTCCGCCCGGCTCAGTGGCCAGCGCTGCGGCCAGTGCCCGCGCGGCCCGGCTGCGCCGGTTCTCGGCAGCGGTCATCAATGTCGGCAGCACCGGCAGGCGTTCGCGGGTGCGCTGGTCCATGCGGGACTTGCGGGCAGCAGCGGTTTTAGCGCGGCCGCTGGTCAGTTCACCGTCGCGGATGGGGCAGACCGCGACCCACGGCCCCACCGGGCCGGGTCGTCGGCGGCCCATTGGGCGATGTCCAGATAGAACGTTCGGACGTTGCCCAGGTGCTGGATCGCCGATAGTCGTGGCGAATGACGCTCGACGACCTCGCCGTTCTCGACCGTCGTTGTGGTCTTCACCTGCATCCGCAGCTTCCATGCTGCGGCGACCTCGGTGGGCAGGTGCAGTGAAGCGATGCCCGGGTGGTGCAGTTCCAGGTCGCGCCAGAACAGCTTGCCCAGAACGTAGGACAGTCCGAGCACGGTGTTGTAGTCCGCGCTGACCTGGAACTGCCGTAGGTAATCCACGAGCAGATCCCGGATCGGCCGGCACTGGATGTGATAGCGGTCGATCATCTCCTCGATGCTCATCTGGCCGCAGACGTGGAACGCTCTGGTGCTGGCCGGGGCGTTGTCGGGGAACCGGCCCAGGGAACGCACCAGCTGATAGAAGAACGAGCTGCTGTATGCGCGGGTCTTGCCGCTGGCTTTGGTGATCTCCGCGGCGATCTGCACCATCTGGAGGCAGTCGCCGACGGTGATGTCGGCGGTCCGTCCGCCTTTGGCCGCCATGATCATCGCGATGCGCGCCAGCGCGATCCGGCGCGCCGTGTCGCCGACGGCCAGCCGCCGGCAATGCTCGTTGAGCACCGCGAATCCCTGCGGGTCGCGGCTGCGGGCCATCGCAGTCGCGAGGTTTTTCGGCGACGGAGTCGCCAGCAGCCAGTCCAGGCTGGGGCGGATCACATCGGCGCAGATCAGCACCGAAAGGCCGCGCGAACAGCGGTGCTGCAGGTTGCTGACCGCGATTTCGGTGCGCCCGGCCGCCAACGGTGTCACCGGGAGGATCCGCCAGTCGGCGGCACGTTCCGCGCCGGAGGCGGCCCACCGCGCCTGCCAGGTTCTTCCCGGCATCGTTGCCAGCCAGTCCAGCACGGTGCGCACACTTCGGCGCACCTCGGCCTGGAATTTGTTGTCGGCGGTGAACGGCACGGTGAGCGCAAGGACACACCCGCGTGAGGCTTCGGTCGCCTCCCACGACACGGGAATTACCCGGGGCGGGAATTGCTTTCGCAGTTCGAACAGGTCACGACGATCCCAACGGTGTCGCTCACGGCTCGTCTCGGGCACCATCGTCGAAGCCGGCACCGTCGTGGTCACCGCGCGGCTCCCGGGAACAGCACATCCAGTGACTCGGATCGGTATTCCGGCGTGAGCACGGCCGGCGCCGACGGCGCCACTGATCTCCGCGAATGGTGGGCCAGGATGCTTGCGATGGTCTCCTCGACCGGAGCCGAGGTATAGATCTGGGTGGTGGTCAACTGGGCATGGCCCAAGATCCACTGCACGTCCGTCAGCGGCATATCAGGGTCGCGGGCCATCCGATAGGCAGCCGTGTGACGCAGGTCATGGATCGAATAATCCGTTCCGAGAACAGAATTCACGCGGATGAACATCGCGCGGGCAGCGTGATAGCTCAGCGGCCGGAACGGCCGCCGCAGTGTCTGCCACAGTGGATCGTCGCGCCCGGTCCGCACCTGTCCGTGGAATTCCGCCTGATACAGCCGAAGCCACACGAACGCATCCGGCGAGGCCGGCAGCTGCTGCGCCGCCCGGCTGCCCTTGCGGATCACCGTGATCAGCTGCGATCCGGTATCCACATCGCCGCAGCGCACCCCGAGCAGCTCCGAAGCCCGGGCACCGGTCGAGACGAAGAACGCCACCAGCGCTCGGTCCCGATGCGATCCGAGCCCGGCGAACAGTTCGTTGAACTTCTCATCCGGGATGCAGCGCGGGGGCCGTTCGACCAGCTTGGGGCGATACAACCCGACACGCTCGTTGCGCTGCGGCTGCATCGGATTGTGATGCGCGCCAACCCGTTTGCGTCGACGTTCCCGCACCAGCGGAAACGGGTTCACCATGGGCCCGGCACCGGTGTCGACATGGAAGTCGTAGAACGCCCGCAACACACTCTCGCCATGCGCGCCAGTCCTCGGCGCATACTTCCCACCGGACGCCGCAGACGGCGTGCCGCTCCGGCTCCAGCGCACGCTCGCCGGCTTGCTTCCGATCTGCACCCACCGGCAGAAGTCACGCGCCTCGACCCAGGTCGCCTGGTCCCACGGCACCCGCACCGCCCACAGAAACCTGAACCAGCGCAACAGATCATGACCATACGATCGCTGCGTCGCTTCCGACCGCCCGCACGCCTGCAGCTCTTTCAGGAACTCACCGACCGGGCCGACAACCTCCCCGAGCGGATCGATCATCCGATACGGCTCCCACGGCGAACCGGTCGCGTCCAGCCGCCCGATGCGAGCAACCAGCAGCGCCGCCAGGTCCCGCCCCAGCTCATCTTTGACCACGGCGCCGAACCCTAACGGCCCCAATCCCGACCCACAGCTGAACAGGGAAAACTACCCCGGTAGTTCAGTTAACAGGCAACACCTACCAAGTCGACGCGGCGTTGGTCGGTCGGCGGGTGGAGCTGGTGTTTTGTCCGTTCGACCTGGAAACCGTGCAGGTCCGCTACCACGACAAGTCCTATGGGAAAGCCTTGCCGCACACCATCTCCCGCCACGCTCACCCCAAAGCCAAACCAGAGACACCCGAGCCCGATCCGCCGAGCCCGACCGGGATCGACTATCTGGAGCTGACCGCGGCCGCTCACCACGAGCAGCTGCGCCGCGACGAACGCATCGGCTATCACGCCCTCTACGGCAACACCGACGACAGCGAGATCCCCGGCCAGCTATCCATCGACGACCTTGCACCCAGCGTCGACATCGACGATGAGGATGAGGCGTCAGCGTGAGTATTCAACGGTTGCAAGCACATTGGGGATTCACCCGGATGCCGTTCGGGCGTGACCTGGCCCCGGCAATGCTACATCGGCATGCCGGCCATGGTGAGGCGGTCGCCCGCATCAGCTGGTGTGTGGACCAGCGCGCGATCGGGGTGATCACCGGCGAGGTGGGTGCGGGCAAAACCGTGGCCGTGCGCGCGGCTACCGCGGCGCTGGACCCGTCCCGGCACGTGTTCATCTACCTGGCCAACCCGACCGTCGGGGTGCGCGGCATGCTCACCCACATCGTGGCCACCCTCGGACACACCCCGGCCTTCCACCGGGCCACCCTGACCCCGCAGGCCGCCGAGGCACTGGCCAGCGAACACGCCGAACGCGGCCGCAACCCCGTGCTGGTCGTCGATGAAGCCCACCTGCTGGATAACCCTCAGCTCGAAGCGATCCGGCTGCTCACCAACCACGACATAGACTCCGGATCCCCGTTCGCGGTCATACTCATCGGCCAACCCAGCCTGCGGCACCGCCTCCGTTTGGGCGTGCTCGCCGCCTTGGATCAACGCATCGCCGTCCGCTACACGATTGCCGGGATGAGCGGCACCGACACCGCCGACTACATCGCCCACCACTGCAAAATCGCTGGACGAACCGACACCTTGTTCTCCGATGACGCGATCGGGCTGATCCACAACGCCTCCCGCGGTCACCCCCGCGCCATCAACAACCTGGCCATCCACGCGCTGACCGCCGCCTTCGCCGCCGATCACGCCATCGTCGATGAAAAGGCAGCACGTATCGCCATCGCCGAAACCGCAGCGGACTGAACCCGATTCACCTCAACCCGACCAGGATTCCGTCAACCCGACGAGCACCCCGTCACCACGCCCACCACGGCCCCGCTCACCACACCGAGCGGGGCCGTTCCCATCACCTGATTGTCGTCAACCCCGACGACGCCATCATCGTCATCGAAAGTGACGCGCAACA
>NZ_PKEK01000044.1 GCF_002863225.1 Mycobacterium sp.
GACGTCACCGAACTGGTAATTGATCGACATAGTTGTTCTCCCAAACCTTTTCGAGTGATGACCGGGCTAGCTGGACAGGATCTGCTGCGAGGCCTGCTCTTGGCTCTCGTAGTTGTTGGCGTCCCGGATCAACCCGTCACGCACCCCGTGCAGCATGTTGACGATGTTGCGGAAGGCCGTGTTCATCTGGCCCATGGTGTCGTAGGAGGTGGCCTGAGCCATACCGCTCCAGCTCGCACCGGCGATGTTCTGGCTCGACGCCCACATCTTGCGGGCCTCGTCCTCAACAGTCTGCGCGTGCACATCGAAACGGCCCGCCATTGCCCGCATCTCGTGCGGGTCAGTCATAAAACGCGTAGGCATGTCTTTCTCCTTATCTCACTGTCATGTCTGGGTTAATGCGTCCTGCAGCAAAGGCATCCCCCACTTCTCATCCGCCAGCCGGCGTGCGAGTCTCAACTTTCACCGATTGCGTCTTGGCGGCCTGCGTCGCCATGCCGCGCCCGTTGAGCGAACCCATCAGGGCCTGGGTGTACGGGCTGGTCGGCATACCCGCAGACGACGCCACCGGAGCCGCAACGCTGTTGGCCGGCAGTATCGGAGCGGCGCGCACCATTTCGGGTGCGTTTTGTGCCCAGCCGTTCGGAACGGACAATCCGCCCAGTTTGCCCGCGCCTGCCAGTTGAGCGGTGATCTGCGAACCGAACCCGCGCATCTGGCCGGAGATGCTGCCCAGCAAGGCCTTGATCTTGCCGTCCATGACGGCCTGCACATCGGCGAGCAATGCCTGCTGGCCAGCCTGCATCGCCTGGCTGGTGCTCATCGAGTTGGCAAGGCTGATCAGCATTTTGGCCGGCATGCTGGCGAAGGTGGTCAAGTAGTACACGCCCTGGATGGGGCCCAATGCGCCGGCGGTCGACAGTACGGCGGCCTCCGGCGCCGTAGCCGCGGCAGTGCCCGCTGACTGGGCGCCGGCCGGCGCGGCGACGGCCGACGCGCTCGACAATCCATTGGTGGAACTGGAGTTACTGGTCAGCGACGGGGCCAGGTTCTGCAGCATGCTGGCCAGCTGAGTGCCGGAGTTCGTGGCCGAGTTCGTCGCCGCCTGAGTGGCGGCGGCCGCGTTGGCCGACGTCCCGCCGTCGCTGGTCGAGGGGGCCGGCGTCTGCTGGGGCAACACGACGGCCTGCTGCGAGGTCAACGCGTAGGTGTCCATCGTCAGGCCGTCCTGGAACCACATTTCCATGTAGTGCGCTTCGGTGGCCATGATCGCCGGCGTGTTCTGGCCGAGGAAGTTGGTGGCGACCAGCGCCGCCAGCAGCGCCCGGTTGGCCGCGATCACCGCGGGAGGAACCGTGGATGTGAAAGCGCTCTCGTACGCCGCGGCCGCAAACCGGGCCTGCGCCGAGGTCTGGGCGGCCTGACCGGCGGTGCCCGCCAGCCAGTCCACGTACGGCGCCGTGGCTGCCGCCATCCGCGCGGACGTCGGACCGAGCCACGTCGTCCCGGTCAGCTGAGCCAACACGGTCTGATACGCGGCGGCGGTCGCCTCGAGATCGGCGGCCAGTTCGTCCCACGCCGAGGCCGCAGCCATCAGCGGCCCGGAACCCGCTCCGCTGTACATCCACGCGGAGTTCAACTCCGGCGGAAACATCATGAAACTCATCGACCCAGGCCCCCCTTAGCCGGCAGCAGCTGCATTCGCCGCCTCGGTCAGTGCGTACGCTCCCGCCCCGGAACGCAACGCGGCTACTACTTGTTCGTGCACCAACGCCGCTTGCGCGGCGATCTGCTGGTAGGCGGCGCCGTGCGTACCGAACTGCGCCGCGGTCAACGCCGAAACAATATCCGAAGCGGCCGGCGAAAGGCTGGTAGTCGGCGTCGCCGCGGCGGCGTTTCGCGCCGTCATCGCATCGCCGATACCCGCCAAGCTGCCCGCGGCGCCGGCCAGATCTTCCGGTTGCGCAGTTACGAACGACACTGACCCCTCCTTACGACAAGCACCAGACTTGCGTCGGCCGTCCCGCTGAGTTAATGCAATTAACCAATCGCGAACAGGGCGTTTTGAAGTCTGGCAGTTGCGCAATCTTAAATCACAAAAGTGCATCTTGTGCTGAGAAAATCCAAAGAGACATTGCGCCTACGACAATTTTTTGAGCCCCCTTAGCGCGACTTCCCCCGCATGTCCGGGCGCCAGGAAAGCGCCTCCGACAAGTGGCAACTATTGAACGCCGGTCAATAGCTACCGGATAGCGGCCAGACCCGCGCAGCGCCGCAGCGGCCACCATCGGTGGTGAATCGGCGATTCCGATGCGACCCGGCAAAGTCTCACACTCGGCGCCAGCTAACCTGCGGCCGTCACGTCCTGACCGTAAACGCCTCGCGCTCTTGATAATTGGGCCCGCAACACCGCGACCCGCATCCGGCCCGACTCCCCCCTCAGACGCTGTCCTGCTGTAACGGCCGGCCACCACGTCGATCCTCATCGCCTCGGGCACGGCGGACCGGCCCCGCCCCACCGTGCAACCGGTGCACCGGCCGAGGGGGCCGCCTGAGAAAGGTCCGTGGACAATTGTGTGCACGCGTTGATTGCGAACACACGATGCCGTTATTGGCCGGCTACGGCCCACCAAGATCAGAATCTCAGGTTGATCACCAAAGCTGAGGAAATGCTGAAAAGAACGGCCGGGCGCGCACGCTTTCCCGCTCGGTACGCGGCGTCGACCGGGACCGTTGCGGGCAACGCCACCGAACCGCCCGACCGCAGCACGAGGCGCGACGCCCATACCGGCCGAATTCCTATGAACTAGCCGGTCGCCGTTTACCGGCGCCGCCCACCGTGCCGGTAGGAAAGAAGCATGGTCGAAGAATCGCACACAGAGCGCGGCGAGCAGTCCGCGTCGGGGTTCAGCCGCCGGACGCTGCTGACGACCGGCGCGGCGGCTACCATCATCGGAGCGGGCCTGGGCGCCGGTGGCGTGGCGCTGCTCGGGTCACCCGGTCACGGGCCCAGCCTGTGGACCAGACCAGATAGAAGCGGGGCTCAACCGGTGGGCGGGCTGCACCTGCAGTTCGGCCGGGACGCATCCTCAGAGGTCGTCGTGTCCTGGCACACCACCGATGCGGTCAGCAACCCGCGCGTGATGGCGGGCACGACCACCGGCGGCTTCGGCCGTACCGTGCCGGCCGAGACTCGCACCTACCGGGATGCGAAGTCGAACACCGAAGTCCGGGTCCACCACGCCCGGCTGGACAACCTCACACCCGACACCGACTACGTCTACGCCGCGGTGCACGACGGCACCAACCCCGAACTGGGCACCGTACGTACTGCGCCGTCCGGCCGACACCCGCTGTCTTTCACCAGCTTTGGCGACCAGGCGACGCCGACACTGGGTCGCCTGAACAAGAAGAACTACATCAGCGACAACCTGGGATCACCGGCAGCCGGTGACATCACAACCGCGATCGAGAAACTGGGTCCGTTGTTCAACTTGGTCAACGGCGACCTGTGCTACGCCAACTTGGCCCACGATCGCATCCGCACCTGGTCGGACTGGTTCGACAACAACACCCGCTCCGCGCGATACCGGCCGTGGATGCCCGCGGCGGGCAACCACGAGAACGAATCCGGCAACGGCCCAATCGGTTTCGCGGCCTACCAAACCTACTTCGCCCTGCCCGACGCCGGATCCGACGCCGAACTCCGCGGGCTCTGGTATTCCTTCACCGCCGGCTCGGTGCGAATCATCAGCCTCAACAACGACGACATCTGCTTTCAGGACGGCGGTAACACCTACGTCCACGGATATTCGGGTGGAGCGCAAAAGCGTTGGCTGGAAAAGGAACTCGCGAGCGCGCGGGCCGACAAGCGAGTCGACTGGGTGATCGTCTGCATGCATCAGACCGCGGTGTCCACCGCCGACCACACCAATGGCGCCGACTTGGGCATTCGCCAGGAGTGGCTGCCACTGTTCGACCGCTATCAGGTCGACCTGGTGGTATGCGGTCACGAACATCACTACGAGCGCTCCCATCCCCTGCGGGGCACGCAGGACACCGAGACCAGGACGCCGATCCCGGTGGCCGACCACAGCGACGTAATCGACACGACCAAGGGGACCGTGCACGTGGTCATCGGTGGCGGCGGCACGTCCTCGCCGTCGAACAGCTTGTTCTTTCCGCAGCCCCGATGCCGCGTGGTGACCGGGCTCGGGTCTGAACGCGACTCGATCGGACGCCGCAAACCCAGCTACGCGGTGGAGGACGCGCCGTGGTCGGCCTTCCGGGACGGCGACAATCCGTACGGCTTCGTCGCTTTCGACGTCGACCCGGGGCCACCTGGCGGAAACACCACGATCAAGGCCACCCACTACGCCGTCCACGGGCCGTACGGCGCGGTCAGCACGGTTGAGCAGTTCACCCTCACCCGGCCCCGCGGCGGCTGAGGCTCTCGGCGCCTCCGCCGCGCCGACCTGCTGGTAATGTCATTACCGCTTTCTGCTAATGAAACTCTCGGAGGCGGCATATGACGGAATCGGTGACGGAGTTCGCCGAGCGGGCGCGGGCGTGGCTGGCCGACAACATGCCGCGGATCGCGGATCCGGCCAATCCGCCGTACGCCGATCGGGGCGAGGCGGACTCCTGGCAACACGTCCGCCGGTTACAGCGGAAACTGCACGACGGCGGCTTCGCCGGGATCTGCTTTCCGACCGAATACGGCGGTCTCGGCCTCGACATCGCCTATCAGAAGGCGTTCGACGTCGAGAGCGCCGACTACGAGATGCCGCTGATCCTGAACACCCCGACGTTCACGATCTGCTGCGCGACGATCCTCGACACCGGTAGCGAAGAGCAAAAGCGGCAACACATTTCGGGAGCATTGCGTGGCGACGAGGTGCTGGTTCAACTGCTGTCGGAGCCCAGCGGCGGTTCCGACCTGGCCGGGGTGATCACCCGGGCCGAGCGGCGAGGCGATAAATGGATCGTCAACGGAGCCAAGACCTGGAGCACCGGAGCGTTTGCCGCCGACTACGGGCTGTTGCTGGCCCGGACCAACTGGAACGTACCCAAACACGAGGGATTGACGATGTTCCTGGTGCGGTTGGACAGCCCCGGGATCACTTTGCGCCGGATCACCCAGGTCAACGGCTCCACCGAGTTCTGCGAGGAGTTCTTCGACGACCTCGAACTCGACGACGCGGCGGTGGTCGGCGAAGTCGACAAGGGTTGGGAGGTGGCCTCGCGGCAGCTCTACCACGAGCGACGCGCGGTCGGTGGCGGCTCAGAGTTCGCCAGCGGCAGCGGTGCCGAGAACAACCAGGAGCAGGCGCCCGACTATCACGCGATGATTCATGCGGCCGGGTTGACGGACAACGAGCGGGCCCGCGAGTTGGCCGGTCGCGCGCTCACCCGTCGCGCGGTGTGGCAGCAGCTGATCGACCACGTCTACCACAGCGTGCTGGACGGATCGCTACCTCCGACCGGCGGCTCGCTGATCCGGCTGTTCCAGGCCGAGGAGGTGGCGCTCGAGGTAGACACCGCGTTGGCGGTGGCTGGAAGCGCAGGCGTCGTGGACGTCGCGGCGGACTTGATGTCCGTCGGCGAGCGCTACCTGTCCCGGCAGACGGCGGCACTCGGCGGCGGGACCACGGAGATGGCGCGCAACGTGATCGGCGAGCGCATCCTCGGCTTTCCCCGCGAATTCGCCGCCGACCGCGGCGTGCCGTTCAACCAGGTCAAGCACGGCCGGAGCTGAGACCGCCCGCTGCGCTTTCGCCGAGATCGACGTCAGCGTGGCGTGCACTCGCTTGGGTTAAAGGGGTGGTTGCAACACTTCGTAGGTAGGGGTGTTGATGGCGACTCATCATTCGTTGGTGGCGGTGCAGCGTCAGTTCTGGGAATTGGTCGCTGCGGGTATGTCCTC
>NZ_PKEK01000113.1 GCF_002863225.1 Mycobacterium sp.
GCCAGATGCGGCCGTTGACACGGACAGCGGCCACCGGCCGTCGTGGCATAGCACAACGACCTGGCGCTGACCGATCAGCGACGAGAAACAGAGAACCGCGTCAAGAGATCGTGACCGGTAAGAACAGCGGCGAACCCGCGCGGCGGGCCACGCCCGGCCAGCACCACACGGTGGGCCAGCAAAGCCGCAACAGCAACCACCGCCACCACCAGACCCAGCGCGGCCAAGGCGGTGGACGACGAGTCCGACAACACCGCGGCCGCGAGCTCCTCAGGATGTGCGCCCAGGGCGTCGCCGCCAACAAGATGTGGGTGGTCGACATTGACAGTGTATTCGCCGCCCAGTGCCGTAATCACGGCGTGCGCGGGATGCGGCGCAGAAGCCTCGGATCGCAGTTCGAAGTGCCCGCCGATGACAAGGACCCACATCACGACTGCGGTGGCAATGGCCGCCATGGCAGCAGACCGCGCCCATGCGGCAACATGCCGAGCATCCGCCCGTGTCCGCATGTACCCCATACCCCCATACGGTACTCGCGAGTCCTGGCCTTGTCGAGGGATCGCCAAGCATCACTAAAAACGCCCGCGAAACCGGAACGCCTTCGGTGCATCACTTAAAATGCCCGCGAGACGGTGATTCTCGCCAGGCATAGAGAGTGGGCTGTCGATGTCGTCTCACGCCGAGATCACCACAGGTACAAGGCGTATGTGTAGGCCACGAAGGTGGACAGGGGTCAGATTCTAAATCAGGTGGTGCAGGTCACCGGTTGGTCGCGTGAGAATGCTCGGCGCCGGTTGAGGGCCGCGACCCGACCGCCGGGGGCGCAGCTGGATGCATTGGAACGCCACGGCGAGCTGGTGTCTGGCCAGGACCGCTACAGCTCCGACGCGCGTGCCGAGCTGTTGGCGATGAGCAGCGTTTCGATCGACCGCTACCTGCGCGGCGCTAAGGTCCGCGACCAGATCAAGGGGCAATGGACCACCAAGGCTTCTCCGTTGCTGCGGTCGTCGATCAAGATCCGCAAGGCAACCCGACGAGGTCGAGGCATCACCGGGGTTTTTCGAAGGCGACACCGTCGCGCATTGCGGGCCAACTTCAAAGGTGAGGTTCGCCCGCACCCTAAATCTCACCGATATGCATATCGGCTGGGTCTTCACCCGCACCGTGCGTAACAACGCCCACACCCACATCCTCGGTGCCCAGATGGCGGGGGTGGACGAAATACCTTACGAGGTAACCGGTTTGGACTTCGACAACGGTAGCGAGTTCCGCAACCAGGCCGTCATCAAGTGGGCCGCGCAGATGGAGATCTTCTTCACCCGCTCACGACCGTCCAAGAAGAACGACCAGGCCACGACCGAGTCCAAGAACAACCATCTCGTGCGCAAGTACGGGTTCTACAACCGCTATGACACCGACGAGGAACGTGTGGTGCTCAACCGACTCTGGAAGTTGGTCAATGACCGACTCAACTACCCGACCCCCACCATCAAATTCATCGGCTACGGCTCCAGTCGCGACGGTCGGCGCCGCCGGCTCTACGACGAGCCCATGACCCCACTGAACCGGTTGCTGGCAGCCTGGGTCCTTTCACCGGCCTAAGGATCGGAGCTACTCACCTATCGCGACGGCCTGAACCCGGCCGCGATCGCATGCCAGATCGCCGACCTCCAAGCCGCCCTGCTCAGACTCGCCAAGGACAAGACCGAACAGCTCTACCACGCCGCCATACCAACCGCCCTGCCCGAGGTCAGATGCGGCATCCGCATCAAGAACAAGACCGCCAGCTGACCCCGATTTCGCGGGCATTCGTTACGTGATGCATGGACCAGGTTTCGGGGCATATTGATTGATGCATCACGGGGATGGTCGCCCGCCGACGTTCGCGCGTCGACGCCGGGGCGTGAGCAAATGCTCCATCCACGCAACGAGCCCGAGCTGCAGCGGGCAACGGATGCGCGGCTGCGTTGATATTGAACAGGTACTGAGGATGCCCATTGACCAAGTGATCCCGGCAACGGTACTAGCACGGTGCCATCCCCAACAGCTGCAGCACGGCACCCGCCCAGTGCACAATACCGGCGCGAGCTAAGTTGGCGGGTTCTGAGTCCTGCCGGGATTCGGCAACGCGGGATTAGTGTAGGCCGGTGTCTGTGGCTCATCGCCGAGATTAGGATTCTCTACTGGCGGTGGCCCGGACGCTGGCTTAGCCGGTGGAGTCGACGGCGCCCGATGTTCCGGTGGTGGCGGCGTTGGCACCAAGTAGTTCTTCCACGCGCCCGGTGGGTTCGGTGCAGGGCCGATAGTGTTATCCGGCCAGCGCCACGAACAACCACCCGCAGCACCCCCGAAGTCGCCTGCAGGAATGGTTATCCCAAAACCCATAAAAGTTCCACCGACGGAGGAGCTGCCACCTGGACCACCTAGGTTCCATCCGCCATATTCGCAGTGCCAATGCGTGCTGTTCTCTTCGATAGGAAAATCGCAGTAGTACGTCGCGGCCCCCCCCTCGAAACTGCTTCCGCCAACACCGGGATAGTCGCACAAGCCGGGGCCTGGAACGGAGCCGCCCGGCCCGGCCTGGGCCACGGGGGGGTTGAGGATTACCCACGGCGTAACCCCAAGTGCCACAAGTAAACTGATTTCCTTGCTCAACAACTCTTTCATCGTGAACGCCTTCTGGCCTCGGCACTGGCTGCGCGTGCCTCGAGATATTCCCGAGCCGTTATTGAATGAACCGTTCCCTCGTTATCGCGATGAGTCTGCATCCTCGATAACAGTGTGTCTACTATCAGAATCAAATTGAACCGCCTCGGTGCTGATGCCGGCTTCATATTCAGGCAGCGCCCGTACTGGCTGTACCCTACCGCGGTCGGGTACAGCCACACATCTGGCAAGCCTGGCGCGACGCCAATAGACGTAGCTGCTGCACCTACCCCTCAGGCTGAGCTGGCTCGTTAGCACCTGGTGGCACGATCCTCATCCACCTTGCACTTCCGGTCGCGTCGGGAGTCCAAGGCCTGGAGGAGCGTGGTTACGGAGTACGGAGGAATCGTTAAGACCTGTGGATCGCATGCGCTCGGGCGTGGCGATTTATGGCAGTAGTCGGTGGGCGAGTTGTTCGGCGTTGAGTTGGTGGATGGCGTTGTCGACCGCGTGTCGGTCGGTGAGGTCGATGCCTCGCTCGGTGAGGGCGGCGGCGATTTGTTTGGCAGGGCCCCAGGCGGTTTCGTCGTCGAAGGCGTCGTGGAAGACGGGCAGGAAGGTATCGACCGCGTCGACCACCGGGGCGATCCACTCAGGGTCGAGGCCGTGTTGGGTGAGGGCGAAGCGCACCCACCGGCGCAGCACGTCGGGCAGGGCGGCGCGCTGGTCGGCGTCGAGGATGGTTTTGCGGGGTAGCCAGTCGGTGAGCAGCAGCATGACCTCGCCGGGGCTCCAGCACAGGGGCCCAGCGCCGATGTAGCCTTCGCCGTAGTCCAACAGCAGCTCGGCCAGCGACCGGCTCACTGGGTCGTCGCGCCCGCTGTGGGTGGCGAAGTCCTGGATCAGGTCGCGGCGTTGCGGCTCGGTCAGCTCGGTGGGGTTGGGCCAGTCGGGTAGGTGGTCGCGGCAGCGCGACCAGGCCAGGGCTCGGTTGTCCAGAAAGTCCTCGTCGTCGTTGCGGGGCCAGGTCATGTCGGTCATGCGCAACGCGTGCGCAAGGTCGGCGAGCACCTCGGCGACAGGGGCCTGCCGGATCGGCATCGGCACGTCGTCGAGCTCGCGTAGTTGGTCCCACGCGGTGGTGGCGCCGGGTTGTAGGACGGCGAGCTTGTCGATCATCAGCCCACCGACCTGGCAGAGCTGGGCCAGCAGCGTGTGCGGCTGGGGCCCGTCGTAGTCGATGAACAGGACCCGTTCGCTGTCGTACACATCGACCGCCCGCCACGCCGCCGTCGGGGTCCAGGCGGCGGCGGTGTGCCAGGCCGGCACCGGCTGGGTCTCGGCCAGGATCGCAACGGTTTCGGTCAACATCGAACTGTCGGCCGCGGGCGCGACCCGCGCCAGCGCAGCGACCGCGCCCAGCGCGTGCGGCGACGGTGTGGTGCATGCTCGCCCGGTCACTTGCATGCACAGCTGATGCTCGGGCTCACGCTCGGTCAACGCCGCGGTCGACCACGCCTGGCCGAGCCAACCGCTGGCCCACGTCTCGACGGTGAGCACATCGTCGAGTTCGATGATGTCTCGGGCGTCACCGAGCAATAGATCCGCGGGCTGCAGCGGCCGGGGTGAACGGCGCACCGGTCGGTTCTTGGCGCCCTTGCGGCGGCCATGGCTCTTGGGCATGTCCGCAGTCCATCACACGCACCGACCGGCCCGCACCCGACGCGCCAACCCGGGATTAGCCGACGTCGGTTTCGCCGGATTGAGCTGGTGCGGCCGGTGTGATATCGAGGGGACGTTCGAGCAGTTTGCCCTTGTGGAACACGGCTCCCGCCCGGACGAGCGCCACCAGGTGCGGCGCGTTCACCACCCGCCAGCGGGCTTGCGCGGCCTCGATCAGCTTGTAGGCCATGGCGATACCGGCGGCGCGGAACCGGGACCCTTGGTGACACCGATGACAATCAGCCGGGCACAAACGAGTTTGCCTCATCCGATGTCCCGCGCGGCGCCCGGGATGAAGCCGGCGGCGAGGTTTACGAAGAGGATACCGACGCCCATAATCGTGTGTAGACGCTGAGTGGGTAGCTACCAGCCTTCCGTTGCTTTGTGATACGACGGTATTCATCTTGAAAGGAAGACGGCAGCTCAACCCGACTGCCAGTAGCGCTGCCGAACCTATCGGCGCGGCAACGCTGCAACGGCACCGAGCCGGACTGAGTCAGAACACAGTCAGCGGTACGAAGAAGATGGCCAGCACCAACAGCCGATGACCGGCTATGCCAACATCCGCTCGGCGGATCTAAGCTGCGAAAGGGGCCGGTGAAGACCATCAACGCTTTCCGGCGGCCGGGTCGATGACGACGGGGCAGCGGGTCCAGGACTGCACGACGCGTTCGGTGGGGTGACTGATAACCGCCGGTTCGCTCGGCGGCTCGACGTCGAGCAGAGCGTGCTCGCGGCAGTAATCGTCGTTATAAATGGTGTCGAAGTAGCGTTGCGGCCCGTCCGGGAATACTGCGGCGATGGTGGTGCCGCGCGGGTGTGTTCGGACGGCCCAGCCTGCGACAAGTGCGACCGAGCCCACACTCCAGCCGCCGCTGACGTAGTGGGTCGAAGCTAGGGCACGACATGCCCATACCGCCTCTGCAGGGGC
>NZ_PKEK01000097.1 GCF_002863225.1 Mycobacterium sp.
CCCGCCCCACCCGGCGACACGGACCACCGAACGCGGCCAAACCCCTAAAACCCAGATCCGCTAACCCGCCCCGGCACCGAGTCCGACCACCACCACCACCCGGACGAAAAATCGAGGCTAACGGGTCTGTCCAGCCGCGTGCCGGCGCTTCGGTGACGCCGATGACGATCAGTCCGATGGCGAGGGCCACAGTTACCGAACCCGCATAATCCATTGCCTGATGCTGCTGTTCACGGGATTCAGCCAGCGTGAACGCTGCAGTCAGCAACACGAGACCGGCTGCGGTCAGACCGACGAATATCGACACCCACGACCAGCGCTGCAGAAGGACCCCCGAGCACAGCACGCCCAAGACACCGCCCGACCCGGCTACCCCGCCCAGATCCCGACCGCGCGACCTCGTTGGTGATCTGGAAATCCAGAGGTCAGAATCGACAAGGTGGAGGGCATCACAAACGCCGCGCCGATACCGGCGAGAGAGCGGGCGCCGATCAGCCAGACCGGGTCGTGAACGAACAGCGGGATCGCCGAGGCCGCCGAAAACACTGCCAGCCCGGCGATCAGCACCCCGCGGCGCCCGTATCTGTCACCGAGCGCCCCGGCCGGCAGCACCAGACACGCCAGCGCCAGGGTGTACCCGTCGACAATCCACGTCATTTGGCGTTGGGTGGCGCCGGTCGTTTCGGCGATGTCCGGAAGCGACGTATACAAGGCCGCCATCGAGCCGATGACCAAAGCCACCGCCAGGCACGACACCACAAGCGTCCATTGCTGGGCTCGTGACAGATGAAAAATCACGCGCGGGGCGGGGTCAGATGAATCCATCGCACCTCCACAACACTTTCGCCGGCCGGGTGAGCCGGTCCCCGGCGGGAATCGGTCAGGTCGGTAGCCACCGAATCGGCAGCGAGGTGTAGCCGCGGATCGGCCCGGACTTCAGCCGGTGCGCCGAGTCGAGATCGACTTCCCAGTCAGGAATTCGCTCTAGCAGCGCGGCAAGCGCGATTCTGGCTTCCAGGCGGGCCAGTGCGGCGCCCAGGCAGAAATGCAGGCCCTTGCCGAACGCCACTTGATGCTCGGGCTTGCGGGAGATGTCGAACACATCCGGATTGGTGAAGGCGCGTTCGTCGCGGTTGGCCGATCCGAACAGCAACAACACCGACTCGCCCCTTGCACATCGTCGTGCCGTGCAGCCTGACGTCACGGGTCAAGGTTCGTGAGAGCCCCTGCACCGGTGAGTCGTAACGCAGCAACTCGTCGACCGCGGGGCCGATCAAGTCGTGATCGCGCGACAGGCGGCGACGACTGTCGTCGTGTTGCGCGAGCGCAACAGCGGAGTTACAAAGGAGGTTGGTGGTGGTCTCGTGGCCGGCAACTAGCAGCAGCAGACAAAACCCGAGAACTTCATCGTCGGACAGGCGCTCGCCGTTGACCTCGGCCGACGCCAACGCCGAAATCAAATCATCGCGTGGCGCACGGCGGCGATTGGTGAGGAAGTCGGCAAAATACGCGTAAATCGCCGCGGCGGCCGCCACTCCCTGCTGGGTTTCACCGCGGCTCGGGTTGGACTGCACCAATGTACTCGACCAAAACCGGAACTGGACACGATCCTCTCGCGGGACGCCCAACAGATCGGCGATCACCATCGCCGGCAATGGACCAGCAAAGTCATCCACGAAGTCTGCCGAACTCGCGCCCTGTCCAGAAGCCCCATCAAGTCGTGCGCCATGCCCTCAATGCCCTGGCTTAACGCGGCGATACGCCGCGGCGTGAACGTCGTGCATCACCAGCGCGCGCAGCTGGTTGTGGCGAGGTGGATCCATCACGATCATCATCGGCAGGAAGGCGTGGATGAAGCCGGAGCCCGGCGGAGTCGGGAACACACCATTCACCGACGAAAAGCGGCCGTGGTCAAGAAGTGCGCTTTCAACATCGCTGTGGCGACTCAACACCCACGTGTTCGACGCGGCCGCGTGATACAGCGGCCGCTCATCGCGCAGTCGTCGATAGGTCGGGTAGGGATCATCGAGAATCGATGCATCGAACGGGTCGTAGAGAACCTGCACGTCGGACACCTGTGACCTCCCTCCCGCCTACGGACGAGCAGTTTACATGTGTTTCTCCTATGTCAAGCCGCTGCTATTTGGCAAGACTGATTTCGGGTTTGGTGGTCGTTATGGAGATGGCCGAAGACGACGCGAGCAAGTCTGCGTTTGAGTTCCCTGAGTCAAGTTATTCATGCCGCGATCCGTTGACGGGCCTGGTGGGCGGTTGGGTCGTAGGGGACGCCGGAATGCCAGCATGCCCAAATGATGCGGATCCAGGCTCGGGCGAGGATGCGGATCGCGTGGGGGTTGCGTTTGCCCCGCGCCCGGGCGTCGGCGTAGAGCGTGGCTGCCCAGCGTGACTGCATTCTGGAGTTGTGCGCGAAGGCGGTGATTGCCTTGCGGGCTCGTTTGTTGGCGGCAGATCGGAAGTAGACGCCGGTGGTTTTGCCGGAGGCCTTGGTGACCGGCGCAGCCCCGCATTCGGTGGCCGCTTGTTCAGCGGTGTCGACGCGATCGAGGATGGGCCCGAGTTCGGCGAGTAATTGAGCGAGATTGATGATGCCGACGCCGGGCAGCTGTTCGAGCAGTCGGGCACGGGGGTGCGCGGCGACTCGATCGGCGATAACTCGCTCGATGTCGGTGATCGCCGCTTGCAGCGCGCGCAGCAGATCGACCTGGGCGGCGACGATGGCGCTTAGTGTTGCGGCGGGCAATCCGATTGGCGCTGCCGGGGCTGCGCGCAGCCGGGCGAGCAGCTCCGCTGGAGATTTACCGCCGCGGTAGGCATGCCGACGACAGAACGCACCCATACGGGCCTCGCCCAGATGCGCGGCCGCTTGCGGGCTCGGGTAATCGGCCAGGAACGCCAACGCGATCGGGGATGCCAAGGAGCGGAACAGATCTCGCGGCCCGGGCCAATGCGCGTCGAGGGTGGCAGCGAGTTGGTTGGTCGCCGCAGTCCGGGCGCGGACCTGGTCATCGCGAAGCCGCACCAAAGCCTGCAACTCGCGCAGCCCAGGTTCGACGGGCTCCAGCCGGCGCAGCCGGTGCCCGTCGGTGCGCAGGTAGTCGGCCAGCTTGTAGCTGTCCCCTGGATCAGATTTCGCGCCAGAGGCTCCCCATCGGGGACGCGCAGCGTAAAACGAAGCCGGATGCACCGGCACGACAGGGTGGCCGGCTTCCAGCAGCCGATCGACGACCAGCCCGCTGGTGCGTTCGATGATCACCGGCAGCTCGTGCGGCTCGCCGTAACACCGAAGCCGGTGCAGCGTGCTGATCCACCCAGACTCGGTATGCTCGAACGCCCACCGGGCCTGCCGGTGTCCGTCGTCATCGAGCACTGTGACGTCGTGAGTGCGGCTTGCCCAATCCCAGCCGACATAACTCATCCCTTGCCTCCCCTCGGAGTCGGTGGTTGACTCCGCGGTGTCGAGGCCCTTTGCCGGTTCCTCATTGTTCGGCCCTGGGTCGGGCATGTCCCTAACGCCGGTCGAGGGCCTCGGCGTGTCGAGGGTGGCAGTACTCAAACTGGCCATCAACCGCTGGCTCGGCAACGAGGCCATCCCTCGACACGACCGAGGAGCCACGGCCAAGCCCGTGCCCAGCCGCAAAGGCGATACTCCACCAATGAGGCAGCGCAAAGCTTCAGGGGTGGAGTCGCCAGTCGCTAATCGATGGCGATAGTAGACCTGTCCGAGGCCGTCGAGTCGGATTTGGGTGACGGCGATGCGGTGTAGGGCGGCGTTGAGTTGGCGGTTGCCTGAGCGGGTCATGCGGACCCGGCCCGCGGTGTTGCCCGACCACACCGGGACTGGCGCTACACCAGCATGACGGGCGAAGGCGGCCTCGCTTTTGAATCGGGTAACGCCGGCGGTCTCGCCGATGAGTTTGGCCGCGGTGAGTTCCCCGCACCCGGGCATGGCCAACAAGGCCGGGGCGATCGGGCGCACGCGTGCACCGATGCGGGTGGCCAAGGCGTTGATCGTCGCGGTCAGTCGGGTGATGTCAGCGAGCTCGTCGCGAGCAAGCTCAGCGACAAGACCCGGTTGAGTGATCAGCCAATCACCAAGGATTCGACGATGCTTGTCCAGATCCAACGAACGCGCCTTGGGTGCATGTTCGGGATCCAGTTCATGGACCCGCCACAACAATCGGTTGATCGTCGCAGTGCGTTGGGCGACAAGAACTTCGCGGCGATCCACCAACAACTTCAACTCACGTGAGACCTCATCATGAGAAGCGACCGGCAGATCCGGTTCGCGTAAAAATCCGCGAGCAACGGCCAGCGCATCGATCGGGTCAGACTTGCCGCGGGTACGTGCAGATTTGCGCGTCATCGCCATCAGCTTGGGCGGCACCCGCACCACCTGCTGACCCAACCCCAACAAATCGCGTTCCAGGCGCGCTGACAGATGCCGGCAATCCTCGATCGCCCACACCACCTCGGCGCCGAAGCGTTCCCGGGCCCACATCACCGCCTCAGCATGGCCCGCGGTGACAGCCCTGACAGTCTTCTCGCCGAGCTTGCGGCCTGCCTCATCGACGGCGACAAAAGTGTGCGTGCGCTTGTGTACATCGGCTCCAACAACAACCATGGTGGTTGCCTCCATTCACTGTGAGGTGACGGTTGGGCCGGTCGGCGGACAAACCTCAGTGGGGGCGGTACCACGCTCCTATCAAGTCACGCCGGCCGGTCCTTCACACCTGGTGCCGACAAAACGCATGCACGCCAACCCGAAGGCGGCAGTGAGGCTATGAGCCAGACACCAGATGCTCAGGATCCAACCACCGCAACAACCTGCGGTACCTCACCCTGACACTGAGGTAGATGCCCTATTGCCTCGTGTCAAGATGCGCGCGAAGTTTGATTCGTTGCCTCATTCGAGGATGCGCGCGTAACGGAAGCCTTGGGCTTGGGTCCGGCCTTGCTGGTGGTCAGGGTGAGCAGCTCGCT
>NZ_PKEK01000095.1 GCF_002863225.1 Mycobacterium sp.
CCGAACGCCGACACAGCTACCTCGGTAACATCAGCCCGACAGAATTCGAGATGCTCTGGACATCCACCCAAAACGTCCCTCAACTCGCATAACCACGGCTCAAAACGACGGGGACAGATCAGTCGATCGCGGCGATCGCCCGACACACTGGCCATGACCGCAAGACGGTCCGTAAGTACTTGGCCGGGGATCAGACTGCGGGAGTGCGGGCCCGCCCGTCACCGGATCTGTTCGACCCGTTCGTCGACTACGTCACGGCCCGGTTGGTCGAGGACCCGCACCTGTGGGCCCGGACCCTGTTCGACGAGTTGGAGGGCTTGGGGTTTGGGCTGTCGTATCAGAGCCTGACCCGCAACATCCGCGGCCGCGATTTACGGCCGGTGTGTGAGGCGTGCCGGTCGGTGACCGAGCGTCCGAACGCGATCATCACTCACGACCCTGGTGATGAAACCCAATGGGACTGGCTGGAATTGCCGAACCCGCCCGAATCGTGGGGGTGGGGCAAGACCGCGCACTTGCTGGTGGGGTCGCTGGCCTGTTCGGGGAAGTGGCGGGCGGCGTTGGCGCCGTCGGAGGATCAGCCACATCTGGTGGCCGGCCTGGATCGGGTGGTCCGCGGCCATGGCGGGGTGACTCGCTGCTGGCGGTTCGACCGGATGGCCACGGTCTGTGATCCGGGCTCGGGTCGGGTCACCGCATCCTTCGCCGGGGTGGCCAAACACTACGGGGTGTCGGTAGCGATCTGCCCGCCGCGGCGCGGCAACCGCAAGGGTGTGGTGGAGAAGATCAATCACACTGCCGCGCAACGCTGGTGGCGCACGTTGGCCGATGAGATGACCGCCGAGCAAGCGCAGGCCGATGTGGATCGTTTCGCCCGGGTACGTGGTGATACGAGGCTGCGCGCCACCGCTGACGGGCGGTCCTCGGTGGCCACCGTCGCCAACAGCGAGCCGTTGGCGGCGCTGCCGGCCGTCCCGTATCCGGTGATCGTGACCGAGGCGCGGAGCGCCTCTCGTCAAGCGCTGGTGTCCTACTGCGGCAACCACTACTCGGTGCCACCGGAGTTGGCAGCAGCCTCAGTGGTGGTGTCGCATCCGCTCGGCGATGCGTTCCTTGACATCGCCACCACCGGTGGGATCGTGGTGGCCCGGCACCGGATGGCCGCCGACGGACTCGGCATCACAGTCCGCGACAGCGGGCACGTCATCGCGTTGGACACCGCGGCGATGGCCGCTGCCGCCACCGGCAGACCGCACCGCCGCAAGGAACGCATCCCGCCTGGACCCGAGGCCAAAGCCGCTGCCGCACACCTGCTCCGACTACACGCCGAGGCCACGCCCTCAGACCAATCTTGCACGCCATCAACCGATTCCACTGTCATCGATCTCTCCGCTTACGAGCGGGCCGCCCAGAACAGGACCGTCCAATGACCCCCACCGCACGCATCCCCAAGACCACCGCCACCCTGGCCGCCGACAACGAGTCGCCCTCGGCTGCGGCCAGCCGGTATCAGCAGTTGCGCTCACACCTGGCCGAGCTCAAACTGCACGCCGCCGCCGAGGCGCTTCCCGGCGTCTTGGATCAGGCCACCGCCGAAGGGCTGTCGCTGACCGTCGCACTGGAGCGGCTGCTGGCGGTCGAAGTCGAGGAAAGCACCGCCCGCCGGCTGGCTGGCCGGCTGCGGTTCGCGTGCCTGCCGACCCCGGCCACCCTGGCCGACTTCGACGTCGATGCCGCCGCCGGTATCGACCGCGGCCTGATCGATGAATTGGGCACCTGCCGCTACCTGGACTCGGCGACCAACATTTTGTTGATCGGCCCGCCGGGCACCGGAAAGACACACTTGTCGGTCGGATTGGCAAGGGCTGCAGCGTATGCCGGATACCGCACCTACTTCACCACCGCAGCCGATCTGGCCGCCCGCTGCCACCGCGCTGCCATCGAGGGACGCTGGGCAACCACCATGCGCTTCTACGCCGGACCGACACTGTTGGTGATCGATGAACTGGGCTATCTGCCGTTACCGGCTGAAGCCGCCTCGGCGCTGTTTCAGGTTGTGTCCCAACGGTATTTGAAGACCTCGATCGTGATCACCACCAACCGTGGCGTCGGCGCCTGGGGCGACATCCTCGGCGACACCACCGTCGCCGCAGCCATGCTCGACCGCCTGCTGCACCGCTCGGTCGTCATCAACCTCGACGGCGAGTCCTACCGGCTACGCGATCACCACGACGCCGCCGAAACCCTCCGCAGGGCCACCACCGGCACCCGCCAACCGATACACTGACCGCGCCATCAGGTGGGGAAATTCGGTGAGCACCCCTGGGGAACTTCGATGAGCGCCGTCACCAGAGCCGAGAAGCTCCTCAACAGCCGCCCACGCAAGGTCCTTGGCTGGCGCACCCCAGGCTCAGTCTTCGAACACGGGCTACTCTAATTCGGTCCGTGTGTTGCGAGGACCGGACGAAATCACCCGTCGACACGGGGTCAGTTTTCAGGCGACGCCGACAAGGCGAACCATCTCTGCCCCGACGCGATCGAGCATGCGTTGCCAGTATTCGGCAGGTCCGGCGTCCTCTCACGTCGTAAGCGCCGCATATCCCCTGACCGCCGCTTTTCTATCGCCCCCGGAGTGGCTCACCGATGCCTATGCGACGAGCCGGAGGCGCCTCCGCTCGACTGGAAACCTCCTTTGCATCCGCCCTCACCCGGGGTGCACACGGAAACCTGCGTCGGCCTCACCGGGTTTTCATGAACGGGGAAAAGACATCTCACGAAGTTTGTAGTCAAGCCGCGAGCGGGAGGTGGTGGCAAACGCCCGATGATCGTTATAGAGCTGGCCGGTTTGCAGGCAGTGATGCAGCTGGCCGAGGAACTCGTTGAACAAGTGGCGTTGCGCTTTAGGCGTGACCGTTCCCACCGGCTCGGCTTCGCCGGTAAGTGCCCGTTGGCAGCCGAGGACGCGCACAGCGAACTCAGGGTTCTCAGGAACCCAGCATGTGCGAGTCGCTGATTCTTGACGCGGCGATGAGCGACTACGCGGCTTCTCCCGCTGGCGCGGGTGATCGGCGCGGCGCCGGCATCGGCTTTCAAAAACCCCACCTGGACGATGAACGCAGGCCCCCATGACCGTCGGCGACACTTTCTACTCGAGCTAACATGCCCGCGGGACACGCATGTGCGCTTATCTACACACCCTGACCGACCGCGAATCGTTCTGCGAAAAATTCAGGCGAGGCTAGCCGCACTGAAACTTACCCGGTAATAAGTGAATCTGTGCGGTGCTGGCCATTTCCGTTGTTTAAGCCAGAAGTCTTCCCGGAAGCGCTTTGGTGTGGTGCCGAAACTGTCAGAGTTGCCGGGCGGGATGCTTTGGTGGTGAAGCGCAGCTCCGGGTCATTGATCTTGCCGCGGCGTATTTGACGCATATCGAAGAGGTAATTCTGCTTTGCTTTCCAGGGGCCGCGGGATCCCGCCCTCGGTAGTTGGTTCATCGCGCGTTGGAAGTAACCGGGCGCGAAATCAGCGAACGGCAGTTCCTCGACGTCCCCGCGGGGGTGGGGAGCGACGACGGTGTCGTAGCCGTGCTCGTCCAAGTAGTTGAGCAAGCGACAAACGTATTCGGATACCAGGTCTGCTTTCAGTGTCCAGGAAGCGTTGATGTAACCGATGGTGAACGCCATGTTCGGGACATCGGAAAGCATCATGGCCTTATAGGTCATCGACTTGGCGACGTCGACAGCCTGGCCGTTACTGGCAAGTGTGGCGCCGCCGAACAGCCGCATGTTCAAACCGGTTGCGGCGACGATGATGTCGGCCGCCAACTCGTGTCCGGAGGACAGCTGGATCCCGGCCTTGGTGAAATGGTCAATAGTGTCGGTGACCACATCGGCCTTACCCGCCCCGATAGCCTTGAACAGGTCGCCGTTTGGCGCCAGGCATATCCGTTCATCCCACGGGTTGTACTTTGGCCCGAAATGCTTGTCCACATCATAGCCCGCGGGCAACTGATGCCTGGCCCACGCGATCAGCCCTTTGCGCATGGGACCGGGGAAACGCCGCGCCAGCTGGTACTGCGCCACAACTAACAGAATGTTCTTCCAGCGATTGACGAAGTCAGCGCTCCTAGGCGGTAACCACTTGATGAGCTGCACGGCGATGGGGTCGATATTGGGCAGTGATCCGATGTACGTCGGTGACCGCTGCAACATCGTGACGTGGCCAGCACCTGAATCCACAAGTGACGGAATGAGAGTAACCGCGGTCGCGCCGCTCCCGATTACCACGATTTTTTTCCCCGCATAATCAAGGTCATCGGGCCAGTGCTGCGGATGCACGATAGTCCCCCCGAAGTCCTCCTCCCCAGGGAAGTCAGGCCGATAACCCTCGTCGTAGTCATAGTAGCCACTGCAGGCAAACAAAAATCCGGTGGTGATCTCGGCCTCTTGGCCGTCCCGAATGACCTTGATGGTCCAGCGCCTGTCGGTGTCCGACCAGTCCGCAGACACCACCTGGGTACCAAACCGGATATGCTTATCGATCCCGCTGTCGGTGGCCGCCTCCCGCAGATAGTTCTTGATCGTCGCCGCATCAACGGTGAACCGTGGCGAGTGCCACGGCTTGAAACGGAACCCGAACGTACACATATCTGAGTCCGACCGAATGCCCGGGTATTTGAACAGATCCCACGTACCACCTAGATCGGCCCTGCGCTCTAAAATTACATAATTCTTGTCAGGGCAGCGATCTTGCAGATGCCAGGCGGCACTGATACCGGAAATACCAGCACCAACAACCACAACATCAAAAAATTCAGACATAAACTTGCAATTCCTTGCTACCTAGGCGACGGTTTAAGTGTTATTTCAGGTGGCCGACGAGGGTTCCCTCGGTGCCGAAAAGCTCGTCTTGCCATTGCT
>NZ_PKEK01000085.1 GCF_002863225.1 Mycobacterium sp.
GTGGCTTTGAGTTCGCGGATGCGGTCTTCGACGCGGGCGTGCTGGCGGTGCCGCAGCTCCAGGCCGGCGACTTGGCCGGGCACCACACCGGTCGCGGTGTCGGTGATGAAGGCGGTGACCCGCGTCCCGGGCGAGCTGGGCGATCGGCTTGCCCGTCTCACGGACGATGCGAACCGCACCCTCCCATCTGGCATGACTACTCCGCACAGCCCATGCCTCCACGATATCGGGGGATATCCACTTGAGTTAAGGTATTGCCTTGAATATCAAGTGCGAAGAAGGTATGCGGGTCGGCGACGGTCGGCTGCGGTGGATCGCCGGCGAGGTCACGTGGGTCGTCGAGATGTCGGATCCCGGGCGGTTCCAGGCCGATTACGTGGAGGCGTTCGTGGCGTCGTGGACCGCACGTGGGTTCGCCGAGTCGACGATCGCCAATGATGTCGGTGTGCTGGAGCGGATGCTGGCAGCGTTGGGGCGACCGGTGTGGGAGGTGATCGCCGAAGACGTCGATCGGGTGGGCGAGATGGCCAGCTCGGGTCGAGCGGTCTCGACGCGGCGCAATTACCTGCAGGTGTTCAGGGGCTTTCACCGGTTCTTGGAGGTCCGCAAGGCCGCGGAGATCGAAGTGGCGTTCGGAGTGCGGCTGGCCTGCCCGCTCGATTCGTTCAACACTGCCCGCCATGTCAGCGTGGGTGGACTGGATCTGGTGCTGCGCTGGTGTCTCGACGATGTCCGTGGCCGGTTCCCGGATAGCGCGGTGTTGTTGTGCGATGAACCCGGTAGCCGGATGGTCGCAGCCACGATCCGCAACCGACTGCGGCACTTGATGACCGTTGAAGGGCGCCCAGAATCGGACTGGTTCAGCCCGCACGGGATGCGCCGCGCCTGCGTGACCCACAACTACGAGCGCGGGCGTGGATCTGGTTGCCATCCAACAACTTCTCGGTCATTGGACAGTGGCCTCGACCATTCCTTACGTGCGTCCGTCGGAGACCTTCATCGAAGACGCCTACCAGCGCGCGGTCTCGGCGACGCTGAGCGACCTGACCGGACAGGAGTAAGCGATGCTGATTACGTGGAAGCTCCGGATGGCCGGCGCCCAGCGGGAGGTATGGATCGGCACCCAGCTGGGGCCGAATTTTAGCGGTGGTTGCAACATGGTAGTCAATGAGCTTGTGCGAGTAGCTTATCGAGGCCTTGGGCCGGTGTTTGCCAGTCCAGTGGTTTGCGTGCGGGGTCGAGTGTTGAGTTGGGCCGCGACGGCGGCGAGATCATTGGCGGTGTGTACCGACCGACAGGTCGGTGCCCTTGGGTAAAGTACTGGCGGAGTAGCCGTTGGTGTTCTCATTCGATCCCCCTTGACACGGTGAGTGCGGATCGCAGAAGTAGACCGTCGGTTGCGAGGCTGAATTCGCGGTGACGACGCCCGCGTCGCCAGCGCTGGCCGGTCTTGCGGTGAATCCCGACCAGCCGACACGCCTCGGAATTGTTCCGCCTTTGTTTCATCAGGCGAAGAAAGAGCTAGCGCTGGGCCGTCAGCGGTTTGCCATGCTCGGGTTTTTGGCGTTGATACGAATCTGTCACCTGCAACTCCTGAAAGATCAATCACGTGTTGCAACCACCGTGTGTTGCAACCACCGTTAGAACCCGAGTCGTGTGGGTAGGCCGAGGCGTTCGGCGACTCGACGCCCTGCACCGTAGCGGCCGATGCGATAGAACGAGGCCAGGATGTCCTCATAGCGCGGGCCGATGACTCGGGGAACGGCATCCAACACGCGAGCGTCAAGACCGATCAGCACTCGCGGCTTATTCTTTTTCACCCCACGCAATATCGCCCTCGCCGCCGAGTCGGGGTGGGTTAACGCGATCATATGGAAAGTGCGGCCAAGCGATTCAGGGTCCGCGCCGTCGGGCAGGCCGTGCGCGTGCCCGACGATGTTCGTCTTCACCCCACCCGGGTGAACGCAGGTCACACCGACCGGATGCCCAGCGGCCCGGACCTCCTGGCGCAGGGCCTCGGTAAACCCGCGGACGGCAAACTTGGCGGCGTTGTAGGCACTTTGCGACGGAATCCCGACGAGCCCGAAAACCGACGACACATTGACGACGTGGCCATCGCCGGACGCAATCAGGTGAGGCAGGAACGCCTTGGTGCCATGGGCGACGCCCCAAAAGTTGATGCCCATTAGCCACTCGAAGTCGTCCCAATCCATGTCGGCCACGTCGGCCCACAACGCCACACCCGCGTTGTTGAAAACCAGGTTCACACCGCCGAATTCACTGACGACATTCTCTGCGTGTGCGTAAACTGCTGGTCGTTGGGATACATCGAGTTCGAAGGCCACTGCCTTGGCGCCGATCTTCTCGCATCGACCGGCGGTGTCGGCCAGCGCGCTGGTATCGATGTCCGACAGCGCCAGCTGCGCTCCCTGTTCAGCCAGACTCAGCGCCAAGCTACGACCGATACCTGAGCCAGCGCCGGTGATTGCTACCACTTTATTGGTGAAGTCCTTCATAGCTTGATCGCCTCCGCGGTTATTCGAACTGGCCGATAGCCAGTTCCGCAGTTCGGTTGACACCGGCACACCCTGCCCAAACGAGAAGTCAATGAACTGCACGACATGTCACGGCGCTCAAGGCCGTCGTGGATGTAAACGCAGCCATAACCGCCCGGCGAGCAGCTCGAACGCTAGCTCTTTCTAAACATGACACTTGAGCCGCGCTGTTGACGCTGCGTGCGATCTGGTCGCTAGCCCGTCGATGCAGCATCCATCTCCAATGCTCCTTGACTGCTGCTCTCCGTAATTCTCGAACCAACAGTATAGGATACCAGTAGTACTATGTACCTAAAGTAATGGACTGTCAACGCGGCGCGTTGGTCGCACGAAAAGCCCTGCGCGTTGCCTGCTTTAAGGATCCGCGCGTTGAAGCTTTCGATGGCATCGGTCGATGGCACACCCGTTTTCCACGGTGCGCCGGGTACGAGAAACGCAGCCCACCGGGCCGAGGCGGGCCCCGTCGGCGAGGGCGTGACTGTTCAATTCGGGTCCGTTGTCCACTCGGATTGTGCTCGGGCTCGCGACCCATGGTCATGATGAGCTCGTCCAGAAAGGCCGGTGGTGGTCATATCGATACCCCGAACCCCCCGGCATTCAGTCAATTGATCGAAGCTAAACCTAAACCGCCAAGCCGCGGCATAGTTCCCGATACACAGGGTACCTGGTACCGTCAACCTATGAATTCGCTTGATTGGCGGGATCGGCCCACGACCACACACTTCGGCTCCACTTGCTGGCAGTCGCGCCTGATGGCTTTACTGACGGCCGTCTTCGTGCGCCCGGTACTCGCTACCTTGACTATCATCGGCATCGTCGTCAACCGCGTCCGACCGGGCATGTTGCAGCGTACACGCCTTGATGTCATCGACAAACCGCTGCGCGTGGTGCCGCCCATGCCGGGAACCGAAGTGAGCCCCGTGGCTTTGCCGCAGTGCCCGGCCGAGTGGGTCGTGTTCCCCACGGCCCGCCACTCAGAACGGGTTATCGTCTACTTCCACGGCTCGGCGCTGGTGACTTTGGGTCTCAATTCTCACCGGCGGTTTGTCAGTAAGCTCTCGCAACAGACCGGAGCGCAGGTCTTCAACGTGGGTTATCGGTTGGCCCCCCAGGCCCATTTTGAGGAAGCCGTATCAGACGGGCTCGACGCCTACCGTCACGTTATGTCGCTGGGGTTTTCTCCGGATCGCATCGTGCTGGCAGGAGATTCGGCCGGGGGCATGCTGGCTGCCTGCACCGCGCTGGCCGCCCGCGACGCTGGCTTGCCAGCGCCTGCGGGCCAGGCGTTGATGTCACCACTGACGTCATCGGATATGGAGCTGAAGTACCGGGCCCTCAAAGAGCATCGCGACGTCATGTTTCCTTTCATGGCGGTGAAATTCCTCTACGACGTCTTCGGCACTGTCAACGGCACCCGCCCGCCGCCAATGATGCCATCGCAGGCCGATCTCCGTGGCCTAGGCCCGTTTCTGCTCCAAGTCGGTACCCACGAGATGCTGCTCAATGACAGCCTCGTGCTGGCCGAACGGCTGCGGGCCGACGGGGTGCCCGTGTGGGTTCAGCAGTGGCACAAGGCGATGCACATGTTTCAACTCAGTTTCGATGTCAACCCAGACGCCCGTCGCGCCGTTGAGGAAGTGGCGGCGTTTATCCGTCATCTCACCACCGCGCCCGAACAAGCTAGCGCGTAGTCAACGATTGCGCGAATCGCATGGAAGATACATCAGCCACAGCGCAGGCCTTTCGGCTATAAATGGGGACAGGACTCCGGTCACAGGGATTAGGCGTAGACCGCAGCGCTGAAATTTGATTGTGTTCAGCTCAGCATCTCCTGGTTCTACAAATGGTTCGATCGCGGCCCCACCGACGGGTCGCGTCGGTGCGCGGCCCTGGACGCGAAGGTTCGTAACCTGTTCACGGCCTCCAAGGGCAGCTACGGCTCGCCCCGTATCCCACGCTGACCTGCGCGAGTCCGGGGAGACGGTGAGCGTGAACACCGTTCGCCGATTCGATGCGCCGCCCGGGCTTGCAAGGCCGCAAACCCAAGCGCAGCCGGGGATCGACCCGCCAAGACCGCAACGCGCCGAAGTTTCCCGACCTGGTGCGCCGCGACTTCACCGCGTCGGCGCCGAATGATCTGTACCCGTGTTGTTGGTCCAGGGTTATGCGAGTCGAGGGCAGAGTGATCATCAGGAGGTCACATGCCCCGCGCGTATCCGGCTACGGTCCGCCAGCAAATCATTCGACGACTGCGGC
>NZ_PKEK01000021.1 GCF_002863225.1 Mycobacterium sp.
ACTCTTACCGCATCAAAGACCGCGATCTCGGGCGAGTCCCGGGATCGGCCACCGAAGAATGAACACCAAGGGGGTCAATTTTCAACCGTCGAAAGGGGGTCAATTTTCGGCCGTCGTTGACACTCCCCGACCCCTCTATGGCGCGGGCTTCGGCTTTGGCGTGGTGCGGTGAATGCGGGGATCCTCAATCGCGCACAATCACGGTCACTCTCGCTGACGGAACTGACGCAGCAGCCTTTTGTCCACGGTGCAGTACCCAGGAAGCTGCCAAAAGGCATCCCTCATACATAGCTTCGCAAGAAAGAAGATGAGTCATGCTGCAACACAATGTATTTAACGAGCTTCCGCTGCTCCTCGCAGTTCCTCGTGCCGCAGCATTACTGGGGATCAGCCGGGCAGCCGCCTACAGGCTCGCTGCATCAGGCGAGCTACCCGTACGTCGGCTCGGCGGTCGTGTCTACGTGGTGACCGCTGGCCTGCAAGAACTCGTGGCGTCATAGCCAGATCTCTAGCCGCCGAGGACTCGCGGGCTGGCGCAGATAAATATCGCGACCCGTGACTGCAGCGAGGATCGGCAACCCGTGCACGTGCGGGACCGAACAAATTCGGGTCGCCGAGCGCACGACCAGCCTCAGCTACCAGCGCATCGAGCGACACGCCGCGCAGTATCACCAACCAGACCCCTCGACGGCTAACAACACCGCCAAATTCGGCGTTGGATACGGTTCCCCAGCATCGAGAGTTAACACTCTTCAGAAGGATTGCAGCCGCCGAATCAGGGTCTACAGTCGACCTCGCTGCGATACCGCAGCGACACATCAAGTTGAGGGGAGCAGCAGTTGTCGGACAATGGTGGCGACATCCACGACCAGGATGAACAGCTAAGAGCCGAGGCGAAAAGAGAACTCCTGGCCCAGATCAAGTCGCGCGCAGCGTCAGCTGGAAACAGCGAGACAGTGCTGAAGCTCGCGCACGCCTATGTGCTTGTCGTAGGCGCGTCGCCAGGTCGCTTGCCGGGAAGCGCCCTGGCCGAAGATTAGCCCGGCGCGGCGGCGCGGCGTCAGGTCGTGCTCGCAAGTCGTCAACCCGGCACACTGATGGATAACAGCAGTTATCCATGAGTAAGACCCCGTCGTTTCACATCAGATGAATCACGATCCTTGATGACAATCGTCGATCCGGCTGGCGGGTTGAAGCTGGGAAGCCCTGCTGGAAGGCAGTTTTGGGCGCAGACTCAGTAGGGAGGTCTCGACTGATTGGCTTCGCCACCGGTAATTTCGGGTGCAACTCCGCCTTTGATGCGCAAATGCTAGGAGTGCGAACCGGGGAATCTCGCATCCCGAAGTCCCCGCGCAATCTCGCGGCTCAGTGACGGTTCGCCGGTAGTAGGCGCTTGGTGGCAGTCGCAGCTTAGGCCGCTGAATGGTTTGGGGGGGTTAACCTTCGAATTCGGTTCAGCAACGACTAAGGCTGAGTGCGCGACAGACAGTTGTATAGCCATGGCGGCCCCGAGGAGCGTTCTTGTGACACCTCGATCCGACAGGTTTTGGTGCGGAGCGCCTTTGGCTGTCCACGCCGGGGTCAACTCCGCCGTTGACACGCTCGTCTGCGCCGGTTGTGGGACGAATGTTGAGGAATGGGCCGCGTCGGTGACGAACCCGCACAGCAGCAGCGCCACGGCCGCGGCGGCGGTGCCGGCTATCAGGTGCGAGCGGCGCCGGCGCCAGGCCACCTTGGCCAGCAAGGAGGTCAATGCCTCGGGAGGTCGCGGCGCTGCGGACGCGTTCGCGCCTTCGTTGATTGCGGTCATTTGGTTTTGGTCGAGCTGGGACAGCAGGGCAGGCATGCCAGTTAGTTCGGCGGCGGCTTCCCGGCATGACACGCAACCGCGCATATGCGCCTCGAATTCCAGCCGGTCGGCGCGCGATAGCGATCCCAGTACGTAGGCCGCGTCCCACAACGCGTAGGCGTGGTCACTGTGCCGGGACGGTTCGCCGTCAAACGGCGCCCCTGGTTGACATTGTGGCATCATCGGGTGGCCCCTGACCGCTTGGTGGGATGCTGCTGCCATGCATGCCGCAGCGTCTCCTGTATAAGGCTTTTGGCGCGTGCCCGGTCGCTGGTTAGGTGCGGGGCGTACCGCCACAATGCTGCGTCGTGCTGCTGGTGGAGGATCTGTTTGTACGCGGATTCCACTGTCTGGCCTGTGATGTGGGGCGCTCGACTGTTCATCATTACCCTTCTTGCTAGGACACGAGTAGGTAGCTCGTTTCGTTCAAACGATGGGCGAAAATTGCTAGGCCAGTGCACGCACACCACCCTGGTGAGGCCGCCGAAGTCGTTTGGTGCGCCGCCGAGGGAGCCTGCGGGGCAATGACTTTCTGGCTGCATGTTGCAGCGCTGAGGCGTTGAGTCAGGCCCAGCTGGAGCCGACGGCCACATCGTGCGGGCCTCATATTCGACCGTTTGAGCATGCAGGTCGAAACGGTCTGCCACAGAACACATCTGATGTGGGTCAGTCATGAACCGTGTGGCCATCGTGGTATTTCCTTACCTTGATCTGAACGTTGGGATGGTTGCGATGACGTCCGGCATAGCGGCCGATCTGACAGACGTAGATCCTTTCCTTCCTTCCTTCCTTCCTGTCATCCGATGGTCGGTGAGCGTGGCACCACCGCGAGCCGGGGCATGAAGCGGAGGTCAGGATTGGCGACGTTGCCGGTGTTGCGCCCGCCTATTCGCGCCAGCGGCGCGCCGAGCAGGCTTGCCCCGCTTGCCGTGGCTGCGGGGGTGGCGCCCGCAATGGTGCCGGACAGCGCCCCGGCGGCGGTCGGGGCGATCGTCGGCGCTGTGGCGGCCCAGCTCGGCGGCACCGACAACGCCCCGATCGAGGCCGCCCGGCCCACACCCGCGGGCACGGCCGCTCCGCCAAGACCTACTGAACCCGCCGATCCCAGCGCGCCCGAACCGAACCCGGCGGTCAAACCCGAAGCGAGCCCGCCCGTCAGACCCGACCCCGCCGCCGTAGCGCCGGCGGCGGCCGGCATGGTCAGATTTTTCACTTGATTCAGGTTCGATAGCAGCGCACTCGATATCCACCCGAGCGAACTGGTCATCGACATGCCGGTCGTCAGGGGGCTCAGCGACGAGCTCAGAGTGGACAGCAACGACGTGGACGAGGTGGACGACACAGGCGACGCGAGTTGCTGCAGCGCGGTGGGCACCGTGGAGGTCAGCTGTGCCAGCACCGCCTGGGTGTCGGTGCTGGCCGAGGTACCGGTGGCCTGGGCGACCGCGGCGCTCTGCCCGGCGAGCCCGGCCGGGTTGGTGGCGGGCTGCGGCGCGGTGAACGGGGTCACTGCCGATGCCGCCGCCGAGGAGCCGGCATACAGGTACATGGCGGTCGCGTCCTGAGCCCACATCTGGCCGTACTGTGCTTCGGTGGCCGCGATCGCCGGCGTGTTTTGCCCAAGAAGGTTGGTGGCGACCAGCGCCATCAGCAGGGCCCGGTTCGCCTCGATCACCGGGGGCGGCACCGTCATCGCAAACGCGGCTTCGTAGGCGCCCGCCGCGGCCCTGGCCTGGCTGGCGGTCTGCTCGGCCTGGGCGGCGGTGGTATTCATCCACGCCGCATAGGGTGCAGCTGCGCCCGCCATCGACATCGACGCCGGACCCAGCCACGGCCCGCCGGTCAGGCCCGAGATCACCGAGCTGTAAGACGCTGCCGCCGACGCCAGGTCGGCGGCCAACCCGTCCCAGCCCGCCGCAGCGGCCAGCATCGGCGCTGACCCGGGACCGGCATACATTCGGGCGGAGTTGATCTCCGGCGGCAACGCACCGAAGTCCATGGCTGCACACTCCTAGCCGGCTGCGCTCGCGTTGGCGGCCTCAGTTACCGCATACGAGTCGGCACTGGCCGCCATTGCGGCCACGAACTGGTCCTGAATCGCCGCGGCGTTGGCGATCACCGTTTGATACCGGCTCGCGTGCGCGGCGGACTGCGTCGCGGTCAGCGCCGACACCTCGTCGGCAGCGGCGGGAACCACTCCGATGGTCGAGACGGCTGCTGCCGGATTCGCGGCGCTCATGGCCGAACCGATCCCCGTGAAGTCGCCGGCGACGGCCCCCAGCATGTCCGGCTGTGTGGTCACGAATGACATGAGTTGTCCTGTCCGAGATGCTACGAAGACCCACAAATGAATCTGTTTGACGCGGTGGGGATTTGGTTGACTCGTCGAAGCGAAGGATGCTGAGTTCGGCATCAACATGTAGAGAGTCATGTTGATGCCGAACTGTCGATCATCAGCATCCGGGTGGGCCGGTCGAAGCTGCGGGATGAGGCGACGAGAGCCTTTAGCGCAGTGCTGCGGTGGGGTCGACGACGGTGGCGCACCGGGTCCAGGACTGCACCACGTGCCCGGTGGGGTCGGCGATGGTGGCCGGCTCCTCTGGCGGGAATTGCTCGAGCAGGCCGTGTTCGCGGCAGTAGTCGTCGTTGTAGATGGTGTCGAAATAGCGTTGCGGGCCATCGGGAAACACCGCGGCGATGGTGGTGTGCGCGGACATGGTGCGCGCGGCCCAACCGGCCACCAGGGCGACCGCACCCACACTCCAGCCGCCGCTGGCGTGGTGGGTCGCCGCCAAGGCGCGGGCCGCCCAGACGGCTTCGGCCGGGGCCACCCAGTGCACCTCGTTGAACGCCGGGTAGTCGACGTTGCGGGGGTAGATACTTGAGCCCAGCCCACGCATCAGGCGACTG
>NZ_PKEK01000096.1 GCF_002863225.1 Mycobacterium sp.
CACCGACCGGTGGCGGATGCACCCCTCATGGGCAGATTCGTGTCCGCCACTGGGCAGTTCTTAACGGCCACCTACAGGCATTTCTCACGTCCGCCCACGGGCAGTTTCAGCTGTCCATTGACATCTGGCCCCGCTGGTGGTGATCGAAGCTCCGCTAGCGTCCGATCGCAGTACCGACCGGCCCCGGTCGGGTTGCCGCACAGCTGTTCTGGACCCAACGACGGTCGCATCGGGGAGTGTCGCCGCACGCGCAGACGCTGCCGACACGCGTCGCATTCGGTGAGCAACTCAACCCCGTGAACCGTGCAGACCGTGATGAGCGGCAATCGCCACTCCAACCGCCATATGCCGTCGCGTGCCAGGCACTGGGGGCAGGCTTGCGAGCCGTGCGGTGGAAACCAACCCTGCGCCACGAGGTTGCGATAAGTGTGCCGCCGGCTTGGATCAAGCCCTTCCAGATGTAGCGGCAGACCATCGCCGTAACGCATCAACGTGGCTGCGGTCAGCGCCGCGAGGTCGACTCCCCCGAGATCGGCAATCGCGTTGAGGGCGGCGCGCGGAGGTTTGATCATCAGATATGCCAACGCCGCTGGAGCAGTGCTAAGTGAGGCGAGGATGACCTTGTGGAGAGTCGCTGTTGAGAGACCGTTCGCCTCGGCGAGCCGTTCAAGGTAGCCGTCCAGCGCCTCATCAGGGTGTAGCGCGGGGCGACTCGGCAACTGCTCGACCATGACAACTCTCAGTCGGCCTCGTTGGACAGCGGACCCCCTGCCGGATCCGGCTGGACGCGGCACGGCCGCCGATCCGTAGCGGACACTCTAATGTATTACTAGTAGGGCAGACATTGAGTGGCGTCGGCCAACTACTGAGACGGTGCCGACTCGTCCGAATCAGAACAATCCGGAACGCGTAGCGCGTTGGGAGCAATCCCGGCAACGCGTCGGGGCCAACATCCGCAGGGTGCGTACTGAACAGGGCATGACGCAAGAGACCCTCGCGCTCAGGTCCGGTGTGACCCGCAACGTGCTCATTGATGTGGAATTCGGCCGCCGTGGTCTTCTCTACGAGCGACTCTTCGACATCGCCGACGCCTTAACGGTCTCGGTCTGCGACCTGATGGCTCGGCGCGGGCATTCGCCAGACCGTGATCGCGAAGATCACCCGGGTTAATGTCCACAGCAACACCGGGCCAGACACCGGGAACGCGGCTGGGTCTGCGAACGCTTCCGGTGAGTGTCACCCCGGTGCCTGGAGAGGCGCTCGAGTCGTGGTTGGCGGCCCTGGCACAGTGCCTCGATGTCGAGTGGGGCACGTTTCTCGGCCTGCTCTTTCCCGCAGCCCGCGCGTCAGGAAAACACTGGCTCCGCCGGTTGGATATCACCGCACACCTCACGACCGCCGAACTGCAAGGCATCTCGGCGGCAACGGGTGCTGACCCCGCCACGATCGAGGCGATGACGTGGTGCCGATTCGACGGACTGGTCGGAACCGTCGATGTCGCTCGACGGCGGATGAAGATGACCTGGCCCCTCGGCCGATCGCGATTTTGCCCCGCGTGCCTGGCGGACTCGCACGGCCGCTGGCAGCTGGAGTGGCGACTCCCGTGGGTGTTTGCGTGCCAGAAGCATTCCCGCTTACTCGCTGATAGCTGCCCGGCGTGTGGCCGCACTCAACCCACCAGCCGTGGCTGGCTCAAAGGCGACCTCGTCCCTGCTCCTGAATCATGTCACGCAGCCCAGTCGGACGGAACCCGTTGTCAACGCCTGCTATCGGCGGCATCCACGATTTCCCTACCGAAGGGGCACCCTTTTCTCCAGGCGCAAGCAGCCTTATCCGAAGTCCTTTCCAACACGACGGTGACCGCAGGTCTTTACAAAACGATGCCGGCGTCGACGACCCAATTTCTCGCGGATCTTCGACTGCTGGCAATGCGCTTCGCTGAGGAAACTGCCCTATATGAGCACGAGATCCTCGCACTACCTCACCCGGACGGCGACCTCATTGGCGCGTGGGACAGCGTTGAGGTCCGGCGGTGGCGCGCCGCGCCGGCCACGTGTCGCACAGTGCCGGCGCTGATGGCCGCGGCGGGAATCAGCGCGGCCGTAACACTTCTTCAACGCGACACTGTTGACGAGGCCGCGGCTGACTTGCAGCCTTTACTCGCCGCGCGCCGCCAGGCCGGTAAAACGGTGACCAACGCTGTCTTATCCACGGGTAACCGCAGTCCGGTCATCGCTGCAACGACGGTGCGGGCGCTTCGGAACTCGATCAGTCTGTTGGATCAGCTGCGATACCGGGCGTGGGAGCCGTGCCCGCGATGCCCTCACAAAGTGCCCGCATCCGCGCTACGCAACGTCCCCGCCAGTCTGTGGAGCGACTGGTGGATTCGACTGCTGCCCCCTGACGGGAGGTCGGGCCGGCGCAACGGCTCACGAACGGCGCTAGCCGTATTGCTGCTCGCAGTGGGCAACCGCGCTTCCGAACCCGAGATCGCACGCAGCCTCGGGCTGCAACCCTCGGCCGGAAACTATGCCGAAAACGAGTCCGGCGCCGTCAGAATGCGCCTGCATAACGACGGGTGGTGGCCCAACGTTGCGACAGCACTAACACGCCTGGCCGACTATTTGCTCGATCACCCTAGTCCGATCGATTACGCACGACGGCGGCGACTCGATTATCGAAATATCTTGCCAGACAATGACTGGCAGGAGATATTCGCTACGACCGATTTCGGCCGCCTCGACTGTGCCCACACAGGACAACGCGTCCGCAACTGGATGTTCGACCGGGTTAGCATGCTTCCCGCTAACAGGTCCCCCTTCGCTGCACCCACGTCTGCACCGAGGGGTCGACTAGAACCGATCGAACTGCTCGCACCGCCGATTGGTGACCGGCTCGACGCCCTCGCAACACGATTTCTTCGTCAGCACCGCATCTTTGACGAACCCGTCGTGTGGTCACCGCCGCTAACGCTGGTCGCCGATCTCGACCTACCCGGACCCGACGTCGAAGCGCTGAATATCGAACAGCTCCATCACGTGATCCGAGCGCAGCCCCAATCGACCCATGCCATTGCCCAAGCGATGGGCGTGCGGCCACTAGTGGTCCGGCGCCTGCTGGAAAGGGCACCGCTGCAACAACCCCTATGCCGAGGGCAACAGCGCCCGAAAAAGCCAACGCGCCTCGACCGAGCGCGGACTCAACTTTCGCGAGCCGAATTGGCCCGCCTGCATGAACAGGAGAACTGGTCGATGCACGCGATCGGCAAGCAGTTTGGCATCGATTCAGATGTCGTGAAGCAGCTAGCCCTTGAGCAGCACATCTCAATTCATCTCCACTCAAGGCGGCCAAAACCCGTGGAGCCTGAATGGCTGTACCACGAATACATCGTCAAACAACGCACCGTCAGAGATATTGCGCGCGAAGTCGGCTGCAATCCTCGGACGCTGCTCGCTAAAGCCAGCCAAGCCGGTATACGCAAGCATCGGCAAACGCCGCCCATTTCTGAGGCGTGGATCTACACCGAGCATGTCATCAACAAGCGCAGCCTCGCCGACATGGCCCGCGAGGCAGGTGTCGACCGCGAGGTCCTGTCCAGGCGATGGCGCAAACTCGGAATCCCCGTGCGCCAGAACAGGTCTTCGCCATCTTCCGCGAACGGCTCTAGAAGGAGTACGTGATCAAGAAGCAAACCTCGACCGACATAACGCGGGACTTCGAAGTATCTGTGAACGCTGAGCAGCTCGCCAAGCAAGGGCACAAACCGGCGCGCCGAAATATACACATTGCACTACTAGTAGTACATTGAGTGTATGGCGAAAACTGGAAGCAAAAGCGGCTCGGAGCGTCGGCAACGAACCGACCCGATAAATATCCGCTTTCTCCCAGTCGAAGCGAGCGCGCTTCGACTGCTAGCAAAAGAAAAAGGCTATTCAAGCGTTCAGGCGTTAATTCTGGCAGAGTTGAAACCACTGCTCGCGGTGCGCATCAACGGCAAGGCAGCTCGCTAAGCCTAGGGAGCCTGCGGACGGCCTCGGAACCTGCACTGTAGCGAGATGCAATCAGACTCCCGACCACCCCGCAACAGAGCTACGAAGAAACCGACAGATCTCAAGCCACAGCGCTAGGGCCGGATTGCGTATCGCGGCGAGACTTGACCGGTGGTCGCCGACGATGCGGCTCACGAGCTGCTGCGCGCCTTGCTTGCGCGCTTTGGCTACGCTTGATTCCTAAGCAAGTTAAATCGCAATGTCATCGGCTATTGGTCGGCTCCGGCACGGTCAGTCGACCCTCGCGCATGTTGGCAAGGACCGCACTCAGGTCTTCCCGCGGCAGGCTCTCGGTGTTGATCGAAGCCAGACCGCCGCAGTGTCGAGCCGACCGCAGCCAAGGGAGGTCGTCATAGCCGAGGAGCTCGGCCTTCCGCCGCGAAGCCTCGTCTACTCCACCAGCGTCCACCCTGGAATTCTAAATGAGTTGCATGTGGACGGCGTCATGCCGACGGATGCCTGGCGCACATACCGGCCACGAGTGTCGGCGTCGCCTGAAAACTGACCCCGTGTCGACGCCTGAATTTTGACCCCCTTCGTCTGAGTCTCGGCTTATGAGCCGAGAGGAGAAGGGAGTTGTTGTCAGTGGAGGATTGGGCTGAGA
>NZ_PKEK01000023.1 GCF_002863225.1 Mycobacterium sp.
TGCGGCAATCCAATACGCCGGTAACGTTCTTGGAGACAACCTAACGGCCAACCTCAGCTTCGGCGCGGGCTTCGACCTCAGCGTCGGGTCGATCGGCAGCTCGTTGGATGCGTTCCTGAACCCCATCTACAAGGACTCGATCCTCGCGCATATCAGCGTGCCGTTGCTGCTGCGTGTGTCCAAGCAGGGTTGGGGTCACTACCTCGAAACCACGTCGACGAACGTCACTCAGGCGTTCACCGCAGCGTCGATCATGGATCTACGGACCCGCCGGCGTGAAACCGACCCCGACATCGCGTTCACGTTGCAGGTGGCCAACGCGAGCCCGTGGCTGATCGGGGACAACGGCTTCGGCCACTGGTGGCTCGGTGACCGCATCGGCGGCACATCAAGGTATTTGATGCCAAGGGTTTTCGTGCGTCGCTGCCGAACATTGACGATCAACTGGGACGAAGCAAAAGGGGTGGCGATCGAGGCGCAGTTCGCCGATACCCGCAATGAGAAGGACTTCATGGCGCGCCTGGCGGAACTCACGGCGAAGGCGATGAGCGGATTGCAGGAGATCGGACTGTGGTAGCCAACGAGCAGACTCCGGAGCAGCAGCCGGTGATGACTCCTGAGTCGATGCAGGCGATGGCGGACAAGGCGCAGGCGTTGAGCGACGCGCAGGTCATTCCAAAGAAAATCCCGGCAGCCGACGACATCGACACGCAGACCAAAGCCGTTGGCGGCGCGCTGGCTTCGGCGCTGCTGACCGCGACGGAGATGCCGCTGCACATGCTGCAGCCTGTCGTCGGTGACTTGGCCGCGCAGCTGGTGGCGCTGGGTATCCGCCAGACCGAGCATGTCGACCCTGATGCGGTGCACGCGCCTGCGTGGATCACCGACGGTGCGCGGCAAGAGTCGATCAAGCTGCCGAAGCAGCAGCAGCACACTGAGGCGGAGCCGGTCGTTGCGCGGACCGCCGAGGCCCCCAAGTGTCCGAAGCGGATCGCGAAGATTGCGAGAGCGGTCAAGAGGTGACCACACCGGGCGGAGTGCCGAACCTTCCGCAGGGCGCTCTGACAATCGACACGTTGCAGTCGAAGACGCAGGACATGTCACCGTCGGCGATGAAATCTCGTGCCTCCGAGAGAATTTCCAGCATTTTCGGCGGTTCCACCGGCTCGGACCCCATGTCGGCAATCACACCGTTCGGCTTCTTGACGGGCTTGTTCGCGGCATTTCAATCGACAGTCGCCAACGCCGACCCCAACGACATCAACGGCCCCGAGGATCTGCCGGGGTTGCTGCTGGACTTCATCGAAAGCCTGCCTGTAGTAGGTGAATTCGTGCGTTTGTTGGATGCGATTAAGGGCACCTACGAGGGCGATGATGAGACGCTGCTGGCGGTGCAGGCGTTCTTCGTGTCGCTGCGCGCAGACCTCGAACAGGCGCAGACCGACGCCGACGCCGCAGCCGACAAATGGGCTCAGACGACCGACCAGCTACTCGGAACCGGGCACGGCGTCGAAGATTTCATCAACATGCTGCAAGGGCTCCGCGATGGGCAGATCAGTTTCCTTGCGCCACCGAACGCGAACCGTTTGACGAACCCAAGTTTCGATGGGGCGCTGTCGATTTCGTCGACCGATTTCGAATGGGATCCGACTGTCTACCGGTCGCCGCCGACTCCCGGCCTAGTCCCAGGTTCGGCAAAGGCGATCGCCGACGGCACCGAGAAGGAGCTGCGGTCGAACCGGCTCGGCGTCGCACCCGGCCAAATCTGGACGTTCGTCGCGAACCTGGCGGCGGTCGGGCTGACCGGATCCGGGACGCTGGCGCAGCTGACGGCGCAACCGTACGACTTGCAGGGCAACGAGCTGCCGGCAGTCGTGCTGACGGGCACCGGGACGCTGACGGGCACGGCGACGATCTGGTCGGCGCCGCCACCGGGAACGATGCGGACCGCGCAACTGGTGGCCGACTGGACGATCCCCGAGACCGTGTATTTCGTCGAGCTGCGCCCGGTGCTCACCGAGAACGCGACTGCGGGCTCGCTGTGGCTCGACGACATGAACCTGTCGGCGAAAAGCCTGATCCCGCAATACTGGGTGAAGGATCTTGTCGACAACCTGACCACGGCGTTTACCCGGTTCACGCAGCTTGGGCAGATCGTGAGCGGTCAGATTGTGACCGCGTTCGACGATTTCGTTCAGGACTTCAAGGACTACTGGACCAGCAACTTCGGTCCGGCCGCGCTCAAGGCAAAGGCGGATCAGAACGCTGCGTGGAACGCACGCAAGTGGCAGAACGACCAGGTGCTCGGCGACTGGTTCGCGCCCCTCGGATCGGTCACGGACACCGCGGCGACGCTGGTCGGCGGGAAGCGCACCAAGTGGGGCGCGTGGAACGACAACTGGAAGATCATCGCCGAACAGGCCGGCCTAGTCCCGACAACCCCGCCGCCTCTGGTCGACGTCGGCACCTTCGCGCAGGCCACCGAGACGCGCGTCATCGTCAACGAGGGCACGCTAGCGCAGGTCCAGGCCGACGTCGACGCACTCAAGACCGCCGACACATCCGTTGCCGGACGCAAGTTCCTTGTTTCGGCCAGCGGCGGCTCAGCGGCCAGCTGGGGCACACCGTGGACGACGACGCCCACTAACAGCAATATCGCGCCGGACTCGCAGAACGACCTGTACGCCGTGTCGACGGCGGCGAGCTCTGCCGTCGACCTGACGGTACAAGGCGTTTTCAACGCGGGAACGACGCTGACCTGGGATCAGATCGTCTCGGTCGTGTTTCAAGAAGCCGCGACGAACATGGCCGGCGGGCTGGGGCCGCGCAACAAGATCAAGGGCCGCATGTCGGCCGACGGTCTGAACTATGTGTGGGCTGAGGTCAACTACAACCGCGTCCAGGTCGGCTGTTGCGTCAACGGCGTCGAGACGGTGTGGGACACGAAAAACAGTGTTTCGGTTCCGGCTGGGGCGCTGTTCGAGCTTCGCTGCGGCAGCTCCGCCACGCATCGCGCATACCAGGTGCTCGTCGGCGGCAAGGTGGTCATCACCTACGCCGAGTCGGGCACCGTCTCGATGCTTGGGGACGCGTACACCGGCGGTGGGCAGGACATGACGGCCTCGCACGGCCTCGCTAACGACGTATTCAAGCCGGCGCGAGTGAAGCAGTTCAAGCTGCAGGATTCCAATGCTGCGGCCAGCACCTACGGCACATCGGCGCGCTGGTACCGATCGTCTACATCTGGCGTGCTGGCGCCCAAGGCCGCCGTGGTCAGCATGGGCGGCAACGTCTACGACGCCAACCCGGAATACGCCTCAGCCGACATCAAGATGTTCGCCACCGGGTTTGCGTTCTACACGCCGGGTCGCTACCGGATGACCCACGCGACGAAGGTTTCGGCGGCGACCAGCAGCCCCTGGGCGTGGAGCGCTATCGCTGCCGGCACCGCGTACGCGTCGGTCAACCAGATCACCAACGTTGGAGGCAGCCCGACCGTGGTGTCGAAGGCCTCCTCGAAATACGACGCGGCCGCCGTCCTGGGCCTGGGCGGCTCGTTCAGCTTTAACGCAAAAGGCGACGGCACCGCCTCAGAACTGTGGGCCCCGTCGATTGCCGTCGCCGGGTCGGGCAACTACTCGGTTCTGGGTGACGGCGGCGGCGAAGGTACCTGGGTCATTATCGAGAGGATCGACTGATGGCCGCTTCCGAGTGGTGGGAGACGGCCGAGCATCCGCCGATGGAAACGCCCGACGTGCCGGCGCCGCAACTGTTCACCGCCGACCAGGTGGCGACCGCCATCGCCGCGGCGGTTGAGGCACAAGCAGCCGGCGAGGATCCCCGCGAAGCAGCTCGCACAGCGATCGCCGAGGTCGATCCGGCATGACGACAATCATCATCCTGAACCCGATGGGCACCGACGTAACTCCGTTTGTGACCGGCGCCCCGCTGGTCCCGCAGCTACTCAAAGGCACTATCCGCAAGCCTGGCGACACCGTCGTCACGATTCCCTACACCAATCAGCCGGGGCGGCAGAATGTCGCCGACGGCGTGGAAATGCTGCACGCCGCGATTCTCAACGCGATCAGCAACGGCGCCACCGACATTCTGGTGTTCGGTTACTCCGAGGGCTGCCAGATCGCGGACTGGTGGCTGTGGAAGTACGGGCAGTCGACACCGGTCGACCCGGCGCTGATCCGGTTCTGGCTGATCGCCAACGCGAACCGCAAATATGGCGGATTCGTGTGCGGTCACCCAATTTTCGACGCGGTGGGCTACACCAACGGCAAACCCGCCAACACCCCGTATCGCGTCATCGACTTCACCCGCCAATACGACGGCGTATCGGATTTTCCGACCGCGCAACCGATTCAGAATGCGCTCGTCGGGCTGCAATCCGTCGGCAGCGACCAGAACGCTCTATCGGGCGCGATGAACGCGGTCGCGGCGGTCCTGGCCGACACCGTGCACAAGACGGCAGCGCTCAACGCGATCAGCGGCCTGGTGCTGATCCACAACATCTACCTGTACGTCACGCTCGACGACCCGAACAACGTGTCCCTGACCGAAGGGAACATCACCTGGGTCTGGTCACCGACCTACCCGGCT
>NZ_PKEK01000008.1 GCF_002863225.1 Mycobacterium sp.
GCTGGGCGCAACGGGTCACTGCGTGGCGGATCGCCACGATCGCTGCGCTTACCGCGCAGGTGGCCCGTTGCAGTCCGGCATCCGGCTGCCCGAGGGCTACGTCACCGCGCCGAGCGGCGTTGTCGCCGTGGTGATTCAGCCGTCTCACCGCTACGTGTGCCCGTGCACCTGCCACCGCGTGGACACTGACAGAGGTCAGCTCGAGCTATTCGGGGCTGCATCGTGAGTGCCGCGGTGCTGTTCCCCGACTGCGTGATCCCGGGCTGCTCGAACCTGGTTCCCGCGGTCGGCGAACCGTGCGGTGACTGCCTACGCGCGTTCGGACCGATGCTCCGCCACACGCCCGGCGCCGGCCGCCTGACCGAACCCGAGATCGCCGAACGCGACCGCTACGTCCGCAGCGCGTACGCCGCGCAGCTCGCATCGATGCGGAGGAAAGCATGAAATTGATTGGCTGCGACCGCTGCTCGGCGTCACTCCCAGCTGACAAACCGCATACGGAACTCGTTGTGTATGACCTCGAAAGCGACGAAGGCGACCACAGAGCAGACTTTGACCTCTGCTTCACATGCCGGAGCGACCTCGCCACGTTCCTCACCGGCACCCTAGGTGTGCCCGAGCGGGTCGGCCCGCAGACCATCCCTGGCCGCGAGACCGGACCGCAACCGACCCCGGCGCCGCAGCCCGACGCCCAGGATCTCGACGAGCCGTCGACAGCACCGCGCGCCCAGGACGCCATGAGGCACACGTGCGAGATCTGCGGCCGCGAAGGTACCCGCCGATTCGTCGAGACCGAAACAGGTTGGCGCTGCGCACCATCGGCCACGAAATGCCCCGGCAACAAACAACCGGACTCTGCACCTGAGCCTGTCGTCGCGCCGGTGGCCGGCGTGCACGACGAACGACCGCTGGCGCTGGCCGCCGGGATCACCGCGAAATGTCAGGACTGTACCCGCACCTGGACGCTGACCGGCCGCGTTCTGCGCAGCGCCGTCGAGATGCACGAGCAGAAGCACTCGCACTTCGTCGACGTGGCGGACGGAGCCACCGCGTGACTGCTGAGCACGTCCGGCCGCCGATCCCTGCAACGTGCGAACAACGCCCGACCATTGGTGGCGTCGTCATCCCCTGGGTGAATGTGCAACTCGCCGACGGCGGCGTCGACTTCCGCTCCCAGCATGAGAGCCGCGCGCAGACCTGCTGGACACAAGGGATCTGCCAGATGTGCGCCACACCTATCGGTCACCCGATCGTGTTACTGGGCGGACCTGAGCAAGTCGCCAAACTCCAATTCGACGAGCCGCCACTGCATCCCGAGTGCGCCGTCTACGCAACTCTGGCCTGCCCGATGGTCGCCGGACGCCTCGAACGGTTCGCCGACCGCGAATTGGTCAGCGCAGGCCAACGCGGCGCCGCGTGCACCGTCCCAGGTTGCGACTGCGGAGGCTGGGTACCGACACCGGGCCTTGAACCTGCGACCGGCGGTCGGCCTGCTCACCCCTGGTATGCCGTCTACGTCTCCGGCTACTCCCTCGGCGTCACCGCCAATCACACGGACCGCGTGCACGCGGGCGTCGTCGAACGCGCCCAGGTACTTGCCGTCCGTCACGTCTCAACACCCGGCCTCGGACGCATCTGGAAACGCACACCACTTGACGAGGTGGCATGCCCAACTCAGGGAGGGATCGAATGAAGGTAGGCAACGCCGTTCACCGCCGCTGCCCCCTCTGCGGCCGGCTGATCGCACCCATCAACGGACTGCTCCCACGCCACCGCCGCCCAGCGGAACAGGGCGGCAATAAGAGTGTGCCTCTCACCGGCGCCGACGCCCCCTGGTGCACACCATGAGCGACAAGACCGGCATCGAATGGACCGACGCCACCTGGAACCCCGTCACGGGTTGCGACAAGGTCAGCCCGGGTTGCGATCACTGCTACGCCGAGACCATCGCCCACCGATTCGACGGAACCAAGGCCTACCCCAACGGATTCCGGGTAACGCTGCGTCCCGAGCGGGTCAACCAACCGATCCGCTGGCGCCGGCCGCGCCGAATCTTCGTCAACAGCATGAGCGACCTGTTCCACGACCAAGTCCCGACTCCGTGGCTCGCCGAATTCTTCGCAGTCATGGCCGCCACACCGCGGCACACCTACCAGATACTGACCAAGCGGCACGGTCGCATGCGAATCCTGCTGAACGAACCCGGCTTCGCGGCGATGGTCATCGACCGGGCACGCGGCAAATCTGACGGCGCGCACACCGAGTGGCCGCTGCCTAACGTGTGGCTCGGTGTCAGCACCGAAAACCAGCGTTGGGCCGACATCCGCATCCCCGCGCTGCTGGACACCCCGGCCGCTGTCCGATTCATCAGCGCCGAACCACTACTCGGACCAATCGATCTTCAGCTTGCCGTAGACCCAGAACGCGGTAACGGGTTTTGGAGCAGCGTTAGTCGACTGCACTGGGTGATCGCTGGCGGCGAATCCGGCCCCGGCGCACGACCCATGCACCCCGACTGGGCGCGATCGCTACGCGACCAATGCGAGACCGCTGGCGTGCCGTTCCTGTTCAAGCAGTGGGGCGAATTTACGCCCGAGACAGTCGCTCTCCCACTCAGCGGCGAACCAGGCATCGGCATGCGCCGCGTCGGCAAGAAAGCCGCCGGCCGCGAGCTCGACGGCCGCACATGGGACCAATACCCCCAGGAGGCCTCCGTTGGCTGAGAAGCGACCGCCCGGGTTCAACGTCGACCTGGACTTCTACGACTCCCCCGAAGTCATGTCGATCCCGCGCAAGATCCGCGCCGCCGCGATCGGTGTCTGGACCCTGGCCGGGTCGTACTCAGCAAAGAAACTCACCGACGGATACGTGCCCGCCGACAAGCTCCGCGAGCTCGGCTGCACCCCCACGGTCCGAGCCGCGCTGATGGCCACCCGACCCGAGCCGTTGTGGGTGGATGGCGATCACGTAGGCGACATCCGGTTCACACGTTGGACGAAGTGGCAGCGTACGTCCGGCGAGGTTAAGGCTTACCGAGAGGCTGAAGCGGAACGTAAACGTAAGGCACGTGAAGCGGCCAAAGGTTGGCCTAGCAGCGGTGATTCAGAATTGTCCGGCCGGACAAATGGCGGACGTGCGGCGGATGTCCGGACGGACGTCGGGGACCCACGCGGACGCGCGCCCGCCCGTCAGACTGAGACTAAGACTAAGACTAAGAACTCTGGTTACGTTCACGAGTCAGCTACGGACTCGACCGGGCGCGGCGCCGTCGCTGCCACACCCGCAGCAGACCTCGTTCGCAAAATCGTTCCCAGCGAAATCAATTCCGCAACGCAAACCGAGCTACGCATCCGCACCGGCGCGCTGCTCAACGACGGCACACCACCCGACGTCGTCGAGGAAGCGTTGCGCGACTGGGTCGGCCGCACCGGCGTCGGCCCCGGCGTCCTGGCATCGATGGCCGCCGACGTCGTCAAACGCCGCGACGGCCACGCCCGCGCCGCACCCAACGGACCACCCAGCAAGCTCCGCGGTCTCGCCGAGCTCGCCGCCGAAGAACGTGTCCGGGAACAAGCCCAACTCGAAACCATCTCAGCCCGAAAGGAACTCGGATGACAAGCCCAGCCGATGCCCTCGAAGTCATGACCCTCGTCGCCGCCTGCCACCACCGCACCGCGCCCCGCATGGACGACCGCGACGCCGCCCGCGCCACCGCCGCCGTCTGGGCGGAGCTGTTCAGCACCTACCGCCTCGAACTGCCGGACCTGCTGGCCGGGGTCAAGAAACGCGCGCTCAGCCACCCGGACGCTCCGGAGCCGGCCGACATCATCGCCTTCGCCCGCGAGATCCGCCGCGACCGCACTGAACGCGAAAGCGACGCCGAACGCCAGGCCCGCGAGGCCCGAATCGACGCCGGCCTCGAAGGCCGCGGTCGCCCGATCGCCGCCGCCGTGCAGACCCTCGCCGAGCGCAAGGCGATCGAAAATGCCTGAACTCGACCCCGGGTACGCCCAGCGCCAGGCCGACCGCATCCGCGCCTACGACGAAGCGATGGCCGAAGCCCGCGCCACCAGCACCCGGCACCTCGAGCGCGCCGCAATCGACGCCTGCACGCTGTGCGACTCCGACGGCTACCGGGGCCTCGCGGTGTGCGACCACATCGACCGCAGCGACATCGCCCGCCGCGGTATCGACGCATGCCGAGCCGCCCTCTCGAAACTG
>NZ_PKEK01000070.1 GCF_002863225.1 Mycobacterium sp.
CGAAAGATCCACTGGCACTTGGAAAGCCCGCCCCACCCGGCGACACGGACCACCGAACGCGGCCAAACCCCTAAAACCCAGATCCGCTAACCCGCCCCGGCACCGAGTCCGACCACCACCACCCGGACGAAAATCCAGGCTAGACGCGCCAGGCCGATTCCGGACCGCCTGTTCAGGACGGTGCACAGACTGTCCTGACCCCGGCAGGAGCCAACGGCCGACTGTCGAATCAGTCCGCCAACCGGTCGACCATCGTCGGGGTCGCTACCGCGGCCAGAATGAGGTCGTCGCTGAGTCGGTCGCGGACATATTCCAGGTGCGCACCCGCCGCCGAATAGCGCTGCACCCGTGAATCGATATCGGCCGCGCCGACCAGCGGGTCGTGGACGTACTGGAGTACGAGCATCGGCATGGCCGGCGCGTTACCGCCAGGCCTGATTTCTCGGAAGATTTCGGCGAGTTCGGGGAGGCGAGCGGCTCACTGAGCGGCGGGTCCGGGTAGTCGTCGAGATCCTTATTGGCGAATGGCAGCACCCCGCCAATGGGGAGGCATTCTCGGCCGCCGCAAGCAATGCAAGTCCCTCGGGGGTCGCGTGCTCACGAATCACCCGATCCATTCCGGGTCGATGCGCCGAAGCGCGGCCGCCGCGATGATGACCAAACCGGCGAAGAAGATCCGTTGAGATACAGGAACATCGATCCCGGATCGCCGGCAGGTGAACCCGCGACCGCCCCGACGAGTTTCAGCTCCGGTGCGTAACCACTTGCCATTTCGGCGGTCCACGCCGTGGTCAGTCCACCACCCGAGTAGCCCCACAAGCCGATTGGGGTGCTCGGGTTCAGGCCGAGCGGCGCGAAAGCCAGCATCGCTCGAATGGCGTCGAGAGCGCGGTACCCGGTTCCCGCGGTGCAATCCAGTGCCCATCGACCCCTTCGTGGTCGGGAACAGAGACAACCCAACCGCGGGCAAGGGCGTGTGCAATCTGGATGAGCTCGAATTGCGGCCCCGACCCGAGCGCCTTCGCGCCGCGCTGCAACGCATATGAAGGAAAGCATGCCCGCGAGACCGCATCGGTCGCCCATTGAAACTACACCAACGGACGCGGCCCCGTCGCTCCGATGTTCTGCTGCATCAGCACGGTCGTGATTCCGACGCGGGGGACACCGTGCAGATCTGCAGTTCGGTACAGCAGTTGCCATGCCGAAATGTGCTGGAAAATCCGCCCGAAGAGCCGAGATCGATCGGGCGAGTTCGCAGAGCCGTGCCGGGTACCTGCTGCCCGAATCCCGCCGGAGGCAGATAGAACGCATCGTTTGCGGGTTGGCGGGGCGGCTGTCAACGGCGGCCGAAAATTGACCCCTTTTCAGTTGAAAATCGACCCCTTGGTGTTCATTCTTCGGTGGTCGATCCCGGGACTCACCGAGGTGGCGGTCTTTGATGCGGTGCGAGTCGCCTTTGAGAGCGATGACTTCGGCGTGGTGGACGAGGCTGTCGATTATGGCGGCTACAACGTCGTCGCCGAACACTTCGCCCCAGCGGCCGAACGCCTTGTTGCAGGTGACGATTAAGCTGGCTCGCTCGTAGCGGGAGGAGACCAGCGGAAGGATCCCACCGACGTCTTGGGTGTCGTCGAGCCAGGCCCGCGGTCGGTGCTGGACGGTGCCGGGCTGCGGGCGCTGCACCGGTTGGTGGTTCAGGTGGCGACGCGTGTCAAAGTGGGCGTGTCGGGGGTGGACGCGCAAGTAGGTTCCTCGTCCCTGATCGCGGTCACGACTACAAAAGAGTGAACCCACTTGCGCGCTATGAGAGTAGCTGTTCCACGCCAGCTCGCCCTTGGGCTGCGAAATCTACCCGTGCCGGCCTGCCATGGGCAGGCACTTCCTGAGGAGACCCGACCCCAGGTGCTGGCGTGTTGGCCGGCTGATCGCCCGCGGCGCCCCGGCCGAGGACCCGCACGCCGATGCCGGTGAGCGATGACCAGCCAGACGTCGGCGGGGACATCGGTACCGACGCTGCTATTGTCCACCGAGAAGGTCACCGTGTCGCACCGCTCACGCGATGCGTATGTGTATGTGTAGGTGCGCCAATCGACGCCGTCGCAGATGATTCATCACACCGAATCCCTTGCCCGCCAATACGAGCTGCGTGAGCGGGCCGTGATGCTGGGTTGGCCTGCCCATCAGGTCGTGGTGATCGACGCCGAGCTGGGCCGCTCCGGCGCGCAGAGCGCGGGACGGACCGGGTTCAAGGAGTTGGCGCCGATGTCGGCCTGGGCAAGGTCGGGATCGTGCTGGGCATCGAGGTATCGCGGCTGGCCCGCAACAACGCCGACTGGTATCAATTACTGGACCTGTGGGCGATAACCGACACACTGATCGCCGACGCCGACGGGGTGTGTCACCCCGCCGATTTCAACGACCGCCTCGTGCTGGGACTGAAGCGGACGATGTCGGAGGCCGAGCTGCACCTGATCCGGTCCCGGCTGACGGCGGGACTCAAACACAAGGCGGCGAAAGGAGAACTGCGCCAGGGCCTAGTCGGGCTGGACTACGACAAGGTGGTGCTCTGCGCCGACGCGGCGGTGCGCGAGGGCCGGGCGCTGCTAGAGGGCCTGCTGCGGTGGGCGGTGCGGGCGGATCATGCAGACCGCGTACTCGGGGACCAAGGGCAACTGCCCACGTTACGTGTGTACCCGCGCCAAACAGCTGTATGCCGGTGAACACGTCTGCCAGAGCATCGGTGGTGTCCGGCCGGACAACACCGTCCTGGATGCGCGGTTCATCGTCCTGGAGCCGGCCGCGCTCACCGCCACCGCGCTGGCACTGGCCGAGGCCGATACGCACCTCAGCGCGACCTCGCGGTGTTCGAGTTGGCCACCGAAGGCGCCCGCTACGAAGCTGGCCGCGCACTGCGCCAGTTCGACAACATCGAACCGGAGAACCGTTTGGTGGCAAGGACATGGAAACCACGTTGGAAACCAAGCTGGCCGCGGTCCGCGCCGCGGAGAACAACCTGGTCCGCTCAAGGCGCTCGCCGGCCGGTGGCATTGACCGAACAGGAACTGGCCTGGATCACCACCGCCGGCGCGGACTTGCGCGCCGTGTTCGACGCGCCCCGCCCACCACACTGCGCGAACGCAAACAACTCATCCTAGCGGTGATCGACGAGATCGCCGTCACCGTTCGCGCCGAGCAGCGCATCGCGCAGCTGCGGATCCTCTGGCAGGGCGGCGCCGCCACCGACCTGTCGATACCGATGAACCAAACCGGGCCGACATCTACGCGTGGCCGACGAGGCAACCGTCGCCCTGGTCCGCCCGCTCGCCGAGCACTACGACGACTGCACCATCGCGGCGATCCTGGCCAAACAGAAACGCCGCACCGCCATCGGCCTACCCTTCACCCGAGCGCGGGTGGCGATCCTGCGCGCCGGCCACGACATCACCGTCTACCAGGCGCCGACCCGATGTCGGAACCGACTGCGACGATGACGTCGTGGTCACCATCACCGTCAACGAACAGATCCTCGGCGTCGCCAGGACCACACCTTGTACCGCTGGATCCGCGACGGATTCGTCACCGCCGCACAGATCACCCCCGGTTGCGCCCTGGCGCGTCCGCATCGACCACGCCCTGCGTGATCGGATCCGACCCGAGGTTCCCGCTGGCTCGGCCTCGACGAGGCCGCCATGACGCTTGGCGTTGCTCGACAAACCGTGTTGCACAAGGTCCAACGCGGCGAACTGCAAGCCGTGCACGTCAACCGCGGACGCCGTAAAGGGCTCCGTATCCAGGTCAAAGCCGACCAGCCTGGACTGTTCGACACACCCTGATAGAAGGAGAGCGCAGTGTTAACCAGTCTCGGGTGGGCCGAGGAACACAATGTTGTCGCGGGTGGTGACGAAGTCCAAGGGTGCCCAGATGCGCGATCAGGCCACGTTTGAGTCCGCGGGCATCGAAGTCGAACTCTTCGCCGATCTGTTTGGGTCGCGGCGGGGCCGGCCGAGCGTGCCGGCCGAGGTGATGGCGTCGGTGATCACTTTGCAGCGCTGCACGGCTTGTCCGATAACGAGACCGTCGATGCGGTGACCT
>NZ_PKEK01000001.1 GCF_002863225.1 Mycobacterium sp.
TGCGGCAATCCAATACGCCGGTAACGTTCTTGGAGACAACCTAACGGCCAACCTCAGCTTCGGCGCGGGCTTCGACCTCAGCGTCGGGTCGATCGGCAGCTCGTTGGATGCGTTCCTGAACCCAATCTACAAGGACTCGATCCTCGCGCACATCAGCGTCCCCCTGCTGCTGCGTGTATCGAAGCAGGGCTGGGGTCACTACCTCGAAACCACGTCGACGAACGTCACTCAGGCGTTCACCGCAGCGTCGATCATGGACCTCCGGACCCGCAGGCGTGAAACCGACCCCGACATCGCGTTCACGTTGCAGGTGGCCAACGCGAGCCCGTGGCTGATCGGCGACAACGGTTTCGGTCACTGGTGGCTCGGTGACCGCATCGGCGGCACATCAAGGTATTTGATGCCGAAGGTTTTCGTGCGTCGCTGCCGAACGCTGACCATCAACTGGGACGAAGGGAAGGGCGTGACGACCGAGGCCGAATTCGCGAACACCCGCAACGAGAAGGATTTCCTGGCGCGCATGGCGGAACTCACCGCGAAGGCAATGAGCGGACTGCAGGAGATCGGACTGTGGTGATCCTGGTGTGCACATTGCTGGACCGCTTGTGGCATGAGGAGGTGCTGCGCCACGGCGCTGCATGGATGGAACTGTCGGGCCGCCGCACGTTTTCGCGTAAGCGCGGCGTTGTCGTCGAATGCCCCTGCGGGAAGAGGTGGTTATCTCGTGCGCCATGGGACGACCTCGAGGCAGCGGGTTCTTCACGGTGAGCACAGATGAGCTGCCTCCGGCGCAGCCGGTGTTGAGTCCCGAGGTGGCGCAGGCGATGGCGGATAAGGCGCAAGCGTTGGGCGACGCGCAGGTCATTCCAAAGAAGATCCCGGCGGCCGACGACATCGACGCGCAAACGAAAGCTGTTGGCGGCGCGCTGGCGTCGGCGCTGCTGACCGCGACGGAGATGCCACTGCACATGCTGCAGCCTGTCGTCGGCGACTTGGCCGCGCAGCTCGTGGCGTTGGGTATCCGCCAGACCGAGTATGTCGACCCCGATGCGGTGCACGCGCCGGCGTGGATCACCGACGGTGCGCGGCAGGAGTCGATCAAGCTGCCGGAGCAGCCGCAGCACACTGAGGCGGAGCCGGTCGTTGCGCGGACGGCCGAGGCCCCTACGTGTCCGAAGCGGATCGCGAAACACGCGAGGGCCGTCAAGAGGTGACTACTCCGGGCGGAGTGCCGAACCTTCCGCAGGGCGCGTTGACGATCGACACGTTGCAGTCGAAGACGCAGGACATGTCGCCAACGGCGATGAAAGGTCGTGCCGCCAACAGAATTGCCGGCATCTTTGGTGGCTCCACCGGCTCGGACCCCATGTCGCCGCTCACACCGTTCGGCTTTTTGACGACCCTGTTCGCGGGGTTTCAATCGATTGTCGCCAACGCTGACCCCAACGACATCAACGGTCCCGAGGATCTGCCGGGTCTGCTGACCGACTTCATCGAAAGCCTGCCCGTGGTAGGCGAATTCGTGCGCTTGTTCGATGCGATTAAGGGCACCTACGAAGGCGATGATGACACGCTGCTGGCGGTGCAGTCGTTCTTCGTGTCGCTTCGCGCGGAGATTGATCAGGCGGAGGCCAAAGCCGATGCCGCGGCCGACAAGTGGGCGCAGTCGATCGACCAGCTGCTCGGCATGGGGCACGGTGTCGAGGACTTCATCAACATGCTGCAAGGGTTGCGTGACGGCAACCTGAGTGTCCTCGCGCCGGCGAACACGAACCGGCTGGATAACCCCAATTTCAACGGCGCGCTGTCCATCTCGGATCCGTCCGGCGATTTCGTGTGGGACTCGACCGTTTCGCGGTCGCCCGGCGCGCTGGCCGGCTCGGCCCGCGCTACCGCCGACGGCTCAGAAAAAGAGCTGCGATCCAACAAAGTAAGCGTGGCGCCCGGCCAGGTCTGGACTTTCGTTGCGAACCTGGCGGCGGTAGGGCTGGCCGGCGCGGGCTCCCTGGCGCAGTTGACGGCGCAGCCGTATGACGCTGCAGGGAATGAACTTCCGCCCGTTGTACTGGCGTCGAGCGGCGCGCTGACGGGTTCCGGGGTCTGGACGGCGCCGCCGGCCGGGGCGATGAAGACGGGGCAGCTCACGGCCGACTGGACGGTCCCGGCGGGTGTCACGCGCGTGTCGCTGCGGATGATCCTCACCGAGAACGCGACGGCGGGCTCGCTGTGGCTCGACGATATGTCTCTGTCGGCGAAAAGCCTGATCCCGCAGGACTGGGTCAAGAACCTCACCGACGACCTGACTAAGACGTTCACCTGGTTTACGCAGGTCGGACAAATCGTCGCCGGGCAAGCAGTGACCGATCCGGTCAACTCGTCGGTGCAGCAGTTCCGGGACTGGTGGGCCAGCAACCTCGGGCCGGCGGCCATCAAAGCGCGGGCGGATCAGGACGCAGCTTGGGCGGCGCGCAAGCAGAGAAACGATCAGATCCTCAACGACTGGTCGTTCTACTACCCGTTCGGCTCCCCGACCGACACCGCGGCGACGCTGGTCGGCGGCAAGCGCACCAAGTGGGGCGCCTGGAACGACAACTTTCTGATTCTCGGCGAGCAGCTCGGCGTTGCACCCCCGCCGGTTCCGCTGGTCGACCTCGGATCTGCCGTCAGTGGCAACAGCAGCAAGATCGGCCAGGTCGGCAAGATTTTCGCCGGCGAGCCCGTCGTCGCCAACGACGCGGACATGCAGAAGGTGAAGGACTACAACGCCGCCATGACCGGCGGCGGCGCGCCCGGCACAGTGGCCGGCAGCCAGGTGCGTTCGGTCGGTTTCCGCAAGGCGTGCTCATCTCCGACGGCGCGGAATATCAGCGTGGCGACCAACCTCTCGCCGCCGGCCTCGGCCTTGGCGTGGGGCTACTTCCCGAACGGGTTTTTCGGATTCACCGACAACATGACGCCGGAGTTTGTCGAAAGCACCTGGAACGGCCGCGACGCCATGACCGTCGTCGACGAGAACTGGTACATGTTTCAGCTTCGCTGCCAGCAAAACGCCATCTCCGGCAGCGGCGTGGTGTCGATCTACACCGGATTCCTACAGAACGGGCACCTGGTCCTCGCCAACGGACCAAGCGTCGCGGTCAACGTATTCGGTACTCAGTGGGCGCCAACCGCGATGGGCGGAAACACCCCGGTCTTTTGCGAAGCCGGCGACCAGATAGTCCCGGTGGTCTACGTGGACGCCACACAGTCGACCAGCTACCTATCCGGCCTTCAAGTCTTCGGCGAGCCGAGCAACTTCCAGACCTATTGGTCGATGAACAAGGTGTGAGGCCATGACCACAATCATCATTTTGAATCCGATGGGCACCGACGTGACGCCGTTCGTCACCGGCGCCGCGATGGTCCCGCAGCTACTCAAGGGCACGATCCGCAAGCCCGGCGACACCGTTATCACGATTCCCTACGTCAACCAGTCCGGCCGGCAGAACGTCGCCGACGGCGTGGAGATGCTGCACGCCGCGATTCTCAACGCGATCAACAACGGCGCCACCGACATTCTTGTGTTCGGCTACTCCGAGGGCTGCCAGATTGCGGACTGGTGGCTCGCCAAATATGGGCAGTCGACCCCGGTCGACCCGGCGCGACTGCGCTTCTGGCTGATCGCGAACGCGAACCGCAAGTACGGCGGATTCGTCTACGGGCACTCGATTTTCGACGCGGTGGGCTACACGCAGGGCAAGCCGGCCAACACCCCGTACAAAGTCATCGACTTCACCCGGCAATACGACGGCGTGTCTGATTTCCCGACCGCGCAACCCATCCAGAACGCGCTGGTCGGATTGCAGACCGTCGGCAGCGACCAGAACGCGCTCTCGGGCGCGATGAACGCCGTGGCCACCGTCCTGGCCGACAACGTGCACAAAACCGCCGCGCTTAACGCGATCAGCGGCCTGGTGCTGATCCACAACATCTACCTGTACGTCACGCTCGACGACCCGAACAACGTGTCCCTGACCGAAGGGAACATCACCTGGGTCTGGTCACCGACCTACCCGGCT
>NZ_PKEK01000060.1 GCF_002863225.1 Mycobacterium sp.
AGCTCAGGATCATGGACGCCGACAGTAGAGACACCACACGACCCGACGCAACGGCCAAACACCCAGGCCGCCCGGCCCTTCCGTGCTAATGCAACACGGGAACTAAGCGGGGACAATGTGCCGGTAGGCGTAGGGCACCACCCGGGTCTTGTCGAATTCGGTCCCGTCGCGGGTGCGCAAGGTGGGCAGCGCGGCAAGCCAGTCACGGTGACGAGCAGCCAGGGTGTTTGTGCTGATTGCCTTGCGCCCGTCAGGATTTCGTACCCGTGTCGGCAGCAATTTCAGATCCGGGATGGGTGTGTCGGGGAAACGTTGCCGGACCCGATGTTGCTGGGCTGTGATGACCGCGGCGGTTGTCTTGCTGATCGGCAATCGGCGGCGAAGCCTATTGGCTTTGATGTTGTCGTAGACGAGCACCTCACCGCCGTCCTTGTCGCGGTCGAGGCAATCCAGGGTGAGGTTGAGGATGTCCTCGGGGCGGCGGCCGGTGTCGATGCCGATCTGGGTGGCGACCCTGACTTCGGCGGGCTCGAGGGCGTCGAGGTTGGCGCACACGATGTTCATGATCTCCGGCGGCAAGCATCGTCCGGGCTCACCGCGTTCGGGATCGGCTGGGATGTCGGCGCGTTCGATGGCGAAGTCGCCGGGCAACCCGGCCGCCGCCTGTCCGGTTCTCGTCAGCCCCAGGGATCGGATTCCGGCCAGCACCTGCCGCACGTCACGGCAGATCATGTTGCGGCGGTAGCGACCGATCCGGCCGGTGAACTCCAGATGGCCGAGTCGGTTGAGGAATCCCTCCAGGTCGGTCCGGCCCAAAGCAGTCGGGTCGAGCCCGTGATCGGGTCGGCGATACAGGTACTCGGACAGCAGCCCGATGCTGTTGATCTTGCCGCGGACACGAGAGGCACCGCTGCCCCGGTGATGCGGCAGCTGCTCGGCTGCCCATCGTTTGGCTGCATTGGCCAGCCACGGTTGGGTAATCGCGGAGAACGACAGGGCGCCGGGATGACCGAAAACGGCCAGATCCCAGATGTCCTTGGTTTGTTCGACCCTGGGGTCAGCAAGCGCGCGACGGGCGTCGCGAGCGAACGACATCAGCACCGAGCGTGCGCGCTTGCCAGGGGCCAGGCTCGTATCACAGTCGTGGATCGAGGCGACTTGGTGGTGACGAAGCGTGTCGCAGACCGCCCGCAGCACAACGTCAGTGAGCCGCAGGCCTTCCCGCACGCGGGTCTGCAAGCCGACCAGTACTTCCACGACCACCAGGGCAGGCAGGGCCCGCACGTTGACCTGCCCGGGCTCGGCGACGCCGGATTCCCGGCACCGCCACGACTGCTCGTCGGGTTCGCCCGGGTCTTGTTGGGCCACGCGCCAGCGTTGATAGTGGGTGTTGCAGTAGCCGATCGCGCCGTCGGCCGTGCGGGTGCACGCCGGTACAAGACATGCCGGCAGCGGCGGCTGGGGCCGCACTCGCGGATCGCTCAGGAACAGCTCCAGCGAGATCGGGATGTGCCTGCCGCGGAGCTGCTGGGCGTGTGGTTCGCACATGACCGCGTCGCGCACCGTCGGCTTGCATTGGCAGTTCGGGACCGCGCAACGTTCCGCGGGAACCGGTGCGGCGGGCAGGTTCTTGGTGGCGCCGATGTCCTCAACGCTCATGCCCAGCCCGGTCAACCTGGTGAAACACCGGTGGCAGATCTCGGGGGCGTCGTTGTGAACTGTTCCTACGCAGCGTTTCACCCGGCACACCTTCCGGCCCAGCAGCCGATGCTCCGCAGGCAACGACAGGATCCGCATCACCGGATCCCATCCGGCCTCGTCCAACAGTGTCCGGTCCAGCCCACCGGCCAGGTGCGCGGCCGCGCCGTTGAGGACGACCCCGTCCAGCACGTGGGGGAACTCGCAGGATTGCTCCGCGGCCGAGATCATCGGGGTCAGCGTCGCAGCGGTCACCGGCTCGCTCCGGTCTGCTCGCGGGGGCTGGGCACCGCATCCACCGCGGCCCGCATCCGCGAGGAGTCCGGATGCAGGTAAACCTGCGACGAGGAGACCGTCGCGTGACCGAGCAAATCGGCGACCACGTCGATCCCCGCTCCGGCATCAACAATGTTGCTGCCGTATGCATGTCGCAACTGGTGAGGCCGCACCGCGACGTCCAGTCCAGCGCGCCGCGACGCCGCGGCCATCAACTCGCCGATCGCATCCGGCCGCATCGGCGCGCCGAGCTTGCCGCGGAACAGGTTCACGAACACGAAATCGCTGTCGGCGGCATCGGCGACGCGCATGCGCTCGAACTCATAGACGTCGAACGCTTGCACCGCAAGGAAATCCAGCGGCACCACCCGCTGCCGGCGCGACTTGGCCCACGCCTGGTTCGGGTTGTCCTCGCGGCGCACCACATGCAGATGCGCCCGCGCCACATCGCAGCCCAGGCGCCGCGAATCCACCAGCAGGTGCACATCGCTGCGTCGCAGTCCGCACACCTCGCCGCGGCGCAACCCGGCCCGCGCCATCAACAGCACGATCAGCCGGTCTCGTGTCGACCGGCACGCCCGCAGCAGCGCGACGATCTGCTCGTCGCTGGCCCGATCGATCGTCGTTTCCGGTTCCCGCAGCCGATGGCGGGCCCGCATCCGCCACGCCATCCGACCGTCCTCGCCGCGGGCCTCGGCGGGCAGGTCGCGGTCGTCGGCGACCTCGTACAGGATCGACACCAGTCCCGCCGCACCGGTGCCGGTCGCGTTCGCGTGCACCACCATGCCCCGCACCGCGGTCAGCACACCGTTGATCCGCGATGGACACCGCACCGCAGCAGCGCCGGGACCGGCCACCACCACGCCCGCGGCGTCATCGACCGATGGCCGGGCGTGGGCCAGCCACGTCATGAACAGCGCGAAACCCTCGACACCGGCCTGCCACGATCGACCCGACCGGGCACACCAGCGCAGGAACAACGCGATCGAATGCGCATACGCCTTCGTCGTGGACTCGGCCGCGTCGCGGCCGAGTCGCAGATGCCGCAGGTACTCGTCGGCGACATTGACTACCTGCAGGTCCTCGTTCAGCACCGTCCAATATCGTTGCCCGGACGGCAAACTCACCGGGAATGCTCGCATGGTCTCTCGCTTTCTGGTCGACAGTCAAAAACGACTACCAGCCACGAGCACCACACCCTCGGAGAAACGCCGAACAACCAGCCCGATCATGCAGATCGAGCAACATCGTGCAACAGGTCAGGTAACCCCGGAGAAGGGTTACGGTTCAACGAACTTCGCCACTTGCAAACCGTTGACTTCGCTCGTAATCCGCACGGGCGCGAGTTCGGACGCTATGGGCTGGTTCATGTCCGTTACGGCAAGGCAAAACGTGGGTCACCGTACAAACGCCGCGGTGTGCTGACTGTCTTTGACTGGACGCCGGAGGTGATCGCCGATTGGCTGGCGCACGGACAGCGTTGCATGGATGACAGCATCGACCTGTTTCCCAGCGAGCGAGGGGCGTTGGTCGCCGAGAACACGCTGTTGCGCCGGTTCCGCCGTTATTGCGATCACCTCGGGTTGTCGCCCGGGCTGGATCTGCATTCGTTGCGCCGCTTTGTCCCCGCTTAGTTCCCGTGTTGCATTAGCACGGAAGGGCCGGGCGGCCTGGGTGTTTGGCCGTTGCGTCGGGTCGTGTGGTGTCTCTACTGTCGGCGTCCATGATCCTGAGCTACTTCAC
>NZ_PKEK01000053.1 GCF_002863225.1 Mycobacterium sp.
CGGATGCAACAACCCCGCCTCGGTCAACGCCCGAAGCCGTGTCATGTCGCTCACCGGCCTCACCTCCCACGCCCGAGCCTAAGCCCCGCCCTGCGTGGCGTCTATCATTTACTGCCGCGTGTCCGCCACCGTTCATCGATATAGCACTGAAATAAGCTCTAGCCGTTTAATACCCATCGGACTATGCGACATTGAAACACTGGATATGCGGTCATCATTACTAGACATCCAACTGGCTCCGAACAACCCGCCGACGCCTTCGACGACGGTGATCAGGATGCACATACAACCCCGGAACCGCTTCGGGCGGAGCCGGGACTGTGGAATTAACGGTGTTTCCGGCCTGACACGCTGAGCGATGCTCGGCGAGGAAGGTGCCGTGAACGACACTGGATGATGTGGCGAAGAGGAAGGCGGCTGAGCAGTCCGCTGAGCAGCAGGCTGCGGTCGAGCTGGTGCGGTTGGCCCAGGAACAGGGCCTGTCGCTGACCGGGCCTGATGGGCTGCTCAAGCAGTTGACCAAGACGGTGCTCGAGACCGCGCTTGATGCGGAGATGACCGAGCATCTGGGCTACGACAAGCACGACCCGGCGGGCCGTGGCAGCGGTAATTCCCGCAACGGCACGAGGCCCAAGACGGTGCTCACCGAGATCGGCCCGGTCGAGATCGAGGTGCCCCGCGACACCAACAGCAGCTTCGATCCGCAGATTGTCAAGAAGCGACAGCGTCGCCTGACCGGTATCGATGAAATCGTATTGTCGCTCACGGCAAAGGGATTGACGCCCGGCGAGGTCGCTGCCCATTTCGCCGACGTCTATGGCGCCACGGTAAGTAAGGACACCATCTCCCGGATCACCGAAAAGGTGGTCGGTGAGATGGCCGAGTGGTGCAATCGGCCGCTGGAGTCGGTGTATCCGGTGGTGTTCATCGATGCGATCTTCGTCAAGATCCGTGATGGGCAGGTCACCAACCGACCGATCTACGTGGCGGTCGGGGTGACGTGCGCCGGGGAGCGCGACATTCTGGGGTTGTGGGCCGGCGACGGCGGCGAGGGTGCCAAGTTCTGGTTGTCGGTGCTCACCGAGATCAAGAACCGCGGCACCGGCGACGTGTGCATCCTGGTCTGCGACGGCTTGAAAGGATTGCCCGAAGCAGTCAACACCGTCTGGGACCGCGCGATCATTCAAACTGAATCGCCCCGGCATGTCCGGAGTCCGGACATGCCGGGGCGATTCACCCGGACACCCCGATCTTCACCAGTTTCCCCGGTATCGGACCCGTCATCGCAGCAGTGTTGATCTCCGAGATGGGCGAAGCCAGACAGCGCTTCCCCTCGCCGCCGTCGCTGCTAGCCGATTCCAGGCTGGCTCCGGTCACCAAGGCCTCCGGGCGCACTCGCCAGGTGAGGTTCCGCTACGCCGCCAACCGGCGGATGCGACATGCCATCGACTGGTGGATGTTCGTCGCCGTCCGTGAAGACCCCTGGTCGGCTGACATCTACCAGCGGGCACGCGCGGCCGGCCAACCCCACCACCGTGCGTTGCGCGGTCTGGGCGCCCTAACCACATCACCTACGATCCGGCCATCCATCACGGCATGACCGCGGCTTAACAACCAACCGCTTTGACATTCCGCGCTGTGGCAAACCTGGCCAGACGCGGCGATCAAGCACGCCACGGACTGAAAGGTTGACAGCGGGAGTCTGCATCATCCACTTGCTGCGCAACACTTTTCGGCTCACGTCCCGAAAGTACTGGGATGAGATCAAGCGTGACGTGAAACCGATCTACACCGCGGTCAACGCTACCGCGGCCCGGACGGCGTTCGACGAGCTGGCCGAGAAATGGGGGCAGCGCTACCCGGCGGTGATCAGATTGTGGGACAACGCCTGGAACGAGTTCATCCCGTTCCTGGATTACGACGTGGAGATCCGCCGGGTCATCTGCTCCACCAACGCCATCGAATCGTTGAACGCCCGCTACCGCCGCGCGATTAAGGCCCGCGGACACTTCCCCTCCGAGCAGGCCGCGCTCAAGTGCCTCTACCTGGTGACCCGATCACTGGACCCGACCGGCGCCGGCAGGGCACGATGGACGATGCGGTGGAAACCGGCTCTTCAATTTTAAAGGGGCAGTTGTGATTTCGCTCTCATAAGGCGTGTCGTTGCATGGAGAGGCCCTTGGCCTTCCGAAGTCTGAAAGTTGCGACGCTTTCGGACGGACGAAGGGAACCAAGGGCCGTGTCTGACGGTACGACATTGTTGTTCGGGCTGCCAGGAGTGCAAGTTGAGCGTGTCGAACGGCTCGCCGACGGCACCCGTGTGGTGCAGGTGGCGACCGCTGAGCAGACGGCGGCGGCGTGCCCGTCATGTGGGGTGGTGTCTACGTCGGTGAAGGCCCGGGTGTCCACCTCCCCGCGTGACATTCCCTACGGCGAAGACCGAATCATCGTGCGCTGGAACAAGACCCGCTGGCGATGCCGGGAGGACTACTGTGGACGGGCCTCATTCACCGAGTCGATACCACAGGTGCCGGCCCGGGCGCGGACCACTCGGCGGCTATGCGCCCAGATCGGCGCGGCGATCGGGGAGGCGGCCCGCTCGGTGACCGAGGTCGCGATCGCGCACGGCGTGTCGTGGCCGACCGCGCACCGCGCCTTCGTCGCCCACGCCGACGAGCTGTTGGGCGAGCCGAACCCCACCCCGGTGCTGGGGATCGACGAGACCCGCCGCGGAAAGCCCCGGTGGGAACGGTGCACGGCGACCAGACGCTGGGTGCGAGCCGACCCCTGGGACACCGGCTTCGTGGACCTGGCCGGTGATCAGGGCCTGCTCGGTCAGCGCGAGGGCCGCACCGGTGCCACGGTGATCGCGTGGCTGTCCGAGCGCAGCGCGCCGTTCCGCGAGACCATCCAGTACGTGGCGATCGACCCCGCCGCCGCCTACGCCTCCGCGGTCCGCACGCCGGGGCTGTTGCCCAACGCCACCCTGGTGGTCGACCACTTCCACCTGGTGAAATTGGCCAACGACGCACTGACCAAGGTCCGTCGCCGCATCACCTGGGACCTGCGCGAGCGCCGCGGCCGCAAGATCGACCCGGAGTGGGCGAACCGGCGCCGCCTGCTCCGTGGCCGGGACCGTTTGTCGGAGAAGAGCTTTGCGAAGATGTGGAACCAGATCCAGGCCGAAGACCCCAGCGCGCAAATCTTGACCGCCTGGATCGCCAAGGAAGAATTACGGACCCTGCTGGCAACCGTCCGTGTTGGCGACGACCCCCACCTGACCCGGCACCGACTCCACCGATTCCTCACCTGGTGCATCGACTCCCAGATCCCCGAACTGCTCACCCTCGCCGCCACCGTCGACGACTGGTGGCCCGAGATCAACGCGTTCGTCCAGACCGGCATTACCAACGCCCGCACCGAGGGCTACAACCGACTGGTCAAACAGGTCAAACGTGTCAGCTGCGGATTCCGGAATCGAGAGCACTCGGCCCGCCGGATACGATTCCACTGCACCCGCAAACAGCGGGCCGCAACCCAGACTTCGTGCTGATTGCCCGGTCAAAATCGAAGAGCCTGGAAACCTGCCCTGAACGCGTTGAGCGCTGGCTTCCACCGCATCATCCATCGTGCCCTGCCTACGCCGGTCGGGTCCAGGGAACGGGTCACCAGATACAGGCATTTCATGGCGGCCTGCTCGGAGGGGAAATGCCC
>NZ_PKEK01000102.1 GCF_002863225.1 Mycobacterium sp.
GCACCGCATCGCACTAACCCAGATCCGCCTCGTCGACAGCCCAGGACACGCCTACTACCGGATGAGACTCGCCGACGGCGACTCCACCAAAGAAGCTTTGCGCTGCCTCAAACGACGCCTAGCACGAGTCGTCTACAACCGCTTACACGCCGACGAACAAACACGCCACCACACAGGCCAAACCACCGCGGCTTGACATAGGAGCAATGCTCAGCACCTGGCGCGCCACACTCGCACCTTCAAGCCAACCTAACTAGCGGGCCTAAGTGTCAGGCGGTGACACCCGGCCCGCGCCTCTCTTCCTCTTCACCACTCCTGTTCTCTTCACCCTTACCTCGTTGTTGCTAACCCCCTGGCTATGACAGTTTGATTCAGGACCGGTGTGACGGCCTGATTCAGGACCACCTTCTTTCAGACCGGTGTGTTGTGACGGTTTGATTCAGGACCACCCTCGACGGTTGGCGTGTCGATTATTGGCTCGCTGTCGGAGGGTTCCGGATGGGAAGTCGTGTGGAGCTGTTCGCCCAGATACGTAGGGACGCCCGGGTCGAGGGTTTGGGTATTCGGGCGCTTGCTCGTAAGTACAAGGTTGGCCGGGATACGGTCCGGCACGCGTTGGCGAATCCGGAGCCGCCGAGGCGGAAGACACCGGTGCGGGAGTCGCCGAAACTGGGCCCGCTCAAACCTGCGATTGATGCGATGCTGCGGACCGATCTGGATGCGCCCCGCAAGCAACGCCACACTGCGACAAGGATTTGCAATCGTCTGGCCGATGAACACGGCGTTGAGGATGTGTCGTATTCGTCGGTGCGTGACTATGTCCGGGTCCGTCGTGCGGAGATCATCGCCGAGTCCGGTAAGCAGGCGCAGGAAGCGTTCGTGCCGCAGGAACACCCGCCCGGCGCTGAAGCTGAGGTTGATTTCGGCGAGGTTCACGTCATCCTCGCTGGTGTCAGAACCCGCTGCTACATGTTCGTTTTCCGAATGTCGATGTCCGGCAAGGCAGTCCATCGGGTGTATGCGACTCAGTCGCAGGAGGCGTTCCTCGAAGGCCACATCGAAGCATTCGACGTGATCGGCGGCATCCCGGTGCGCCATATCCGCTACGACAACTTGAAGTCTGCGGTCACCTCGGTGGTGTTCGGCCGCGGTCGGGGCAGGGTCGAGAACGACCGGTGGGTGCTGTTCAGATCGTTCTACGGGTTCGACCCGTTCTACTGCCAGCCGGGAGTGAAAGGCGCCCACGAGAAAGGCGGAGTCGAGGGCGAGATCGGACGTTTCCGCCGCACCTGGCTCACGCCCATGCCGGAAGTGGACTCGCTGTCAGAGCTCAACGACTACATCCGCCGCTGCGAAGCACGTGAGGATCATCGGCGGGTCACCGGCCGGCTGCACACCGTGGGCCAGGACTTCCAGACCGAACGAGAACATCTCGCCGCTCTGCCTGCCGAGCGGTTCGACCCGGGGCTGGTGCTGCATCCACGGGTGGACCGGTCGGCGCTGATCACGGCGCGGTCGGCGAAGTACTCGGTTCCCGCCCGGTTGATCGGACGCAAAGTCAGGGTGTCGCTGCGGGCCTCGGAGTTGGTCGTCTTCGACGGCCGCACTATCGCCGCACGCCATGAACGCGTCACGACCCGCAACGGGCAATCGATCAACCTCGACCACTATCTGGAGGTGTTGCACTGCAAACCCGGCGCGTTGCCCGGCTCCACCGCGCTTGCTCAGGCCCGCGCCGCCGGCACTTTCACCGCAGCGCACGAGGCGTTCTGGCAGCAGGCCCGCCGCGTCGACGGCGATGCTGGCGGGACTCGCTCGCTAATCGACGTGCTGCTGCTGCACCGCAGCATGCGCGCTACCGATGTGATCGCCGGGATCCACGCCGCCCTGTCGGTCGGTGCCGTTTCAGCGGATGTGGTCGCGGTCGAAGCACGCCTGCATGCCGCCGGTGGTGGTCTCGAATCAGACCGTCACGCCGGTAACCATGCCAATACCGTCGATTACCGGGTCGTCAGTCTGACCCAGCGCCGCCTGGCTGATCCAGCGACCGTGATCGCCGGCCTGCCACCCGACACCCGGCCGCTGCCTGACGTCGCGGCCTACGACGAGCTGCTCCAACGCAGACCCCCAACACCGCCACCCGGTGACGGAATGGAAGGAACGACTGGATCATGAGCACGGCCACGAAAGTCACCAACACCCTGCGCCGCCAACGCGGGATGACCCCACAAGCGGCCCAAGCCGCCGTCGATTCCGCATGCCGACGCCTGCGGTTGCCGACCGTGCGTGCGGTGATCGACGAAGCAGTGAAAGTCGCCGAGCGTGAACAGCTCACCTACCACGGCTTCCTCGCCGAACTGCTCCTGGCCGAATGCGATGACCGGGACCGCCGATCCACCTTGCGGCGAGTCGCAGCGGCCGGGTTTCCACGTCAGAAATGGTTGGGCGACTTCGATTTCGACGCCAACCCAAACATCAACGCCGCCACCGTACATACCGTCGCCCAAGGCGATTGGATACGCCGAGGCGACCCGCTCTGCCTGATCGGCGACTCGGGCACCGGCAAGTCCCACCTGCTCATTGGTGTGGGCACCGCCGCCGCCGAGCAAGGCTTCCGCGTCCGCTACACACTGGCGACCAAACTGGTCAACGAACTCGTCGAGGCCGCCGATGAAAAGCAACTCGCCCGCACGATCGCCCGCTACGGCCGCGTCGATCTTTTATGTATCGACGAACTCGGCTACATGGAACTCGACCGCCGGGGCGCGGAGTTGCTGTTCCAAGTACTCACTGAACGCGAGGAAAAGGCGTCAGTAGCCATCGCATCCAACGAGAGTTTCTCCGGCTGGACCAAAACCTTCACCGACCCCCGACTCTGCGCCGCGATCGTCGACCGACTCACCTTCCACGGCACCATCATCGAAACCGGCACCACCTCATACCGGCTCAGCCATACCCGCGGTAGCAGCTCGCGATCACAGCCTACGAAGACGCCTGAGCCACCACCTCCTCGCCGAGGTGGTCCCGAATCAAGCCGTCACAGTGGTCCTGAGTCAGGTTGACATAGAGAGATGGCCGACTGCGTCCGGTTATGCTTGGACTGCGCAGCGATTTGCTCATGGGATTTGCCTCGGAAAACAAGCTGACCAGTACTAATGACGACGCAGACCTTCCATGGAAGGACGTATGGACTTTCGAGAGTAGCTTAGGGATTCGAAGACGACTGGATTACATTATGGTCAGCGACACCTTTCACATTATACGCGCCGGTGCGAGCAACCAACTCGATCTAGGTTCTGATCATCGTGCAGTTGGGGCATGCA
>NZ_PKEK01000064.1 GCF_002863225.1 Mycobacterium sp.
CAATGCCGTCATCGATCTGCAGAAGGGTCTGCCGCCGCGCCCCCCGTCACGCCCGCCGCCGGTACATAGCCACCGGCCCCGTGCGCAGTTGGCGTTGCTGCCTCGTTGTCCGTTCCGGCGGCCGTCATGTCGACGTCCGCCGTTGGGTCTTCCGCGGCTGCCCGCCACTGGAGGCGCCGTCGGTGCCTCGGCCGGCTGGTCAGGAGCCACCGGCGCCCGTTGCGTTGGCGACTGCGGCGGCCGGCGTTGAGGCGGCCGCCGCTGGCCGGTTCGAGGAGGCCAGCAGTCACCTGTCCATGGCCCTGGCGGAATGGCGCGGCCCAGTGCTTGACGACCTGCGCGACTTCGACTTCGTCGCCCCGTTCGCCGCCAAGGCCCTCGAAGACAAGGTGGCCGCGCACAGTGCTCGCGCTGAGGCCGAAATCGCCTGCGGGCGTGCCGACGGGGTGATCGGGGAGCTGGAGGCGCTCGCTGCCGAGCATCCCTATCGCGAGCCCCTGTGGGCGCAGCTCATCACGGCCTATTACGTCACCGAGCGGCAGTCCGACGCGCTGGGCGCCTACCGGCAGCTGAAGACGGCGCTGGCCGAGGGGCTGGGGATCGATCCCGGACCGACGGTCAGCACCCTGCACGAGCGAATCCTGCGCCAGGAGCCGATCGTCACCAAGCAGGCCGTCAAGAGCACCCGCAAGCGCAGCCGGATCGACACCAGGACCACGTTGTCGACGTCGGTCGTGGCGACACTGTGCGACCGCTTCGGACGCCGCTATCAGCTCAACAGTGCGACCACCCGGATCGGGCGGTTGGCCGACAACGACATCGTGCTCGACGACAACGACGTCAGTCGCCACCACGCCGTGATCGCTGACACCGGAACGGGTTTCGTGATCACCGATCTGCGCTCGACGAACGGTGTCGAGGTGCGGGGCGAATTGATCCGGGGGAGCGCCACTCTGGCGCATGGCGACAGCGTATGCATCGGGGGATGCGAGTTCGTCTTTGAGATCCGGCCTGCCTGAGTTGGTGCGGCGCCGGTCTGTCGGCCGCGGTTATCGACCGCTACTTGACCTCCTGACACGATCGAGCCTTGTCGGCAAGTTGCCTCATGTCAAGATGCGCGCGAAGGGTTGTTGGTTGCCTCACGTGAACGTGCGCGCTTGGTGAGTGGAGTCGGGACGCCGGCTGGGGCTTTGCTGGTGGTCAGGGTGAAGAGTTGGTTGGTCAACGCCTGGATCTGGCGTTGGGTGGCGGCTGGGTTGATCAGTGAGTAGGTCCGCTTGAGCGCCACGATGCGGTCCACGGTCATACTCGGGTGGTCGGTCGCCCGGTGAAACGGGGTGGTGGCCGTGTCGTGTTTTCTGGATACCTTGGCGCCTTTGCGGACTTTGGATACCAATTTCTGCTGGGGGTGGAAGTAGTTGGTCAGCTGTGACTGCAGTCGCCAGATCTCGTTGAGTAGCAAGAGTTCTGACGCTGTGTCGTAGCGGTAGTAGCCGACCACGGTGCGGACCACCACCCAGTTCTTCTGCTCGACGTGGCAGCCGTCGTTCTTGTTGCCCGGCCGTGACCGGGTGAAGGTGATTCGCCGGTCTTGGCACCATGCCAAGAGGTCGTCGTTGATGAATTCCGATCCGTTATCGCAGTCCACGCCGAGGATCGGGAACGGCATCGCGGCGGCGATCTGATTGAGGGCGGCCAGGATGTGTTTGGCCGTCCTGTCCGGTAGCGAGCGGCTTTCGGTCCAGCCGGTGGCGATATCGGTGACCGTCAACGTGAACGCATGGCCTCCACCCCGATTGCCGCCGTCATGGAAGACCGTGTCGATCTCGACGAAGCCGGGCACAGCGTCATCCCATTGGGCCCAGGTGCGCACCGGGATCTGACTTCGGATCAGCGACCCCGGCTTGGTGCCCACGCGTCCTTTGATCTTGTATCTGGCCCGTTCATCGGCCAGGCGGCGATCGATGGTGGCCGCCGACATCGATACCAGCAGTGCCGCCGTCTCGTCACTGATGACCAGCTCCCGGAAGTGGCGCAGCACGGCTACCAGCTCGGTGAGCATGGGTGCGAGCCGTTTGCCGGCGGGCATGCCCAGCACCGTCCAGCAGATCGTCAGCGCAGCAATCACATCCTCGCCGTATTTCACGGGCCGCGGACTTCGTGCAGACATGATCCTGGGGGCCAGCGCGGCTTTAAGTGCCTTGCGGGCATGGCTGCGATGCCAGCCCGTGTTGGCGCACAACTCGTCAAGAATCCGGGTCTTACCGCGCTTACCGGCCTGCTGATAACGAGTCGCCGCTGATTGGGTCACCGCCCTGCGCTCTGCCAATGTCAACCCCATCAACCGGGCCTACCGAACTCATTGCTGACCCGACCAGGCAGGCGCGCCGTCCACGCGCGCATTCTCGATGAGGCAACGAATCACCCTTTCGCGCGCATTTCTGACGAGTCAACGCGGTCGGGGGTAGCGGCTATAATCGAAAGTATGTTCGATAGGCTGCCGTTCCTCGCACCCGGGATGTGTCATCTCCCAGGACATCGGTGACAGTTCTGTGTCAGGACATCGGTGACAGTTCGGGCTGTGTTGGTGGTGACATTTCTGCCTCAGGGTTCGGGTGGTGGCTGTTAATGAACCGATCGATCCTCTGGTCCGGCTTGCTATCTCGCAGTGGCCCGATGACGCGCCCCGCGGGGCGGTTTCGACGTTCTGCGCCGAGTACGGCATCTCCCGCAAGTCGTTCTACGAGTTGCGTAAACGCGCCAGGGCCGACGGGCCGGCCGCAGTACTTGAACCCAGGACGAGACGACCCAAGTCGAGCCCATCGAGGTTGAGCGATGCGATCAAGGAGCAGGCTGTGGCCGTGCGTGCCGCACTGGAGGCCTCCGGCCTGGATCACGGGCCGATCAGTGTGCACGAAAAGATGCGCGCGATGGGCCTACAACCGGTACCTTCCACGGCATCGCTGGCGCGCATCTTCCGTGAGGCTGGCGTGGCTCGTCTGGAGCCGAAGAAGAAGCCCCGCTCGGCATGGCGGCGGTTCGTCTATCCGGCGCCGAATGCGTGCTGGCAACTCGACGCGACCGAGTACGTGCTGAGCGGCGGACGAAAGTGCGTAATCTTCCAGCTCATCGACGACCACTCCCGCTACGCGGTCGCTTCCCACGTCGCATTCAGCGAGACCGCCACGGACGCGATCGCAGTGGTGGACAAGGCCATCGCCGCCCACGGAGTGCCCCAACGACTGCTGTCGGACA
>NZ_PKEK01000046.1 GCF_002863225.1 Mycobacterium sp.
GCTGGGCGCAACGGGTCACTGCGTGGCGGATCGCCACGATCGCTGCGCTTACCGCGCAGGTGGCCCGTTGCAGTCCGGCATCCGGCTGCCCGAGGGCTACGTCACCGCGCCGAGCGGCGTTGTGGCCGTTGTGGTTCGGCCGTCTCACATCTACCGCTGCCCGTGCAGCTGCCACGCCATGGGTCAGCTCGACCTGTTCGGAGTCGCATCATGACTGAGTATTACCGCGATGACCAGATCGCACTTCACCACGGCGACGCACTGGCAGTGGCCGGCGAGCTCGCGGCCGGCGCGGCCGACTGCATCGTCACCAGCCCCCCGTACTACGGTCTGCGCGACTACGGCACCGAAGGCCAATACGGGCTCGAATCATCGCCCGCTGAGTACGTCGAGCGCCTCCGAGAACTGTTCGGCGATCTGCACCGCGTCCTGGCCGACGATGGCACCCTCTGGCTCAATCTCGGCGACTCCTACGCCGGATCGTGGGGCAACCAAGGGCATCTGATCGATCGTCCTGACTTCCACACCAAAGATCTCGACGAGCCGTCGACAGCACCGCGCGCCCAGGACGCCGTGAGGCACACGTGCGAGGTGTGCGGCCGCACCGGCTCACGCCGATTCGTCGAGACCGAAACAGGTTGGCGCTGCGCACCATCGGCCACGAAATGCCCCGGCAACAAACAACCGGACCCTGCACCTGTGCCAGTCGTCGCGCCGGTGGCCGCGGTGCACGACGAACGACCGGTGGCGCTGGCCGCGGGGATCACCGCGAAATGCCAGGACTGCACCCGCACCTGGACACTGACCGGCCGCGTCCTGCGCAGCGCCGTCGAGATGCACGAGCAGAAGCACTCGCACTTCGTCGACGTGGCGGACGGAGCGACCGATGGGTGAGGTGTGCGTCCACTGCGGCCAGCCGATCACCTACGTGCCGATCACCCCGAACGGCCCGGCGTGGCTGCACCACCTCGGCGGCCAGCTCTGCGAAGACCGCTCCGGCCACATGGCATGCCCAACTCAGGGAGGGATCGAATGAAGGTAGGCAACGCCGTTCACCGCCGCTGCCCCCTCTGCGGCCGGCTGATCGCGCCCATCAACGGACTGCTCCCGCGCCACCGCCGCCCGGCGGAACAGGGCGGCAATAAGAGTGTGCCCCTCACCGGCGCCGACGCCCCCTGGTGCACACCATGACGACCCCGCAGCGAATCCAGTTGCGCCGCACCGAAGGCTGGCGCAAACCCGCCGACGCCATCAACGTCGCCCGCCCGACGAAATGGGGCAACCCGTGTCGCATCGTCGGCCGCTACTTCGTTCGTGACGAGAACGGTTACGAGCATTACGCCGAGTCTGCCGCAGAGACGCGCGGTATCGCCGCTCGCCTGTTCCGCGAAGCCCTAATGGAAGACCGTCTGTCGTTCACCATCGACGACGTCGAAGACGAGCTGGCCGGCCACGATCTCGCCTGCTGGTGCCCACTCGTTGACGAGCACGGCAACCGGGTGCCATGCCATGCCGATGTCCTACTCGAACTCGCCAACCAGGAGGCAACCCCGTAATGCCTCACTTCCGCGTCGATGACGCACTCCACTCACACCCCAAGGCGCAGCGCGCCGGCGACGAAGCCATGGGCATGTGGGCTCGTGCCGGATCGTTCTGCATGGCCTACCTGACGAACGGTTTCGTGCCCGATTGGTGGGTCAAACAGCAGTCAAAAGGGAGCGCAAAAGCACGCCGTTTAGTGCTCGCGGGACTGTGGCACGGAGGCGCAGAACAAGACGGCGAAACCGGCTACATGTTCCACGAATTCGTGGGTCCGGGACGCCAGGACAGCCGCGAGCAAATCGAGGCTGACCGGGAGAAATGGCGCAAAAAGAAGCAGCGCCAGCGCAGTTCGTCCCCCGATGGGTCTCCCGATATGTCCCCGTCAGAGTCCCCTAGGGACACTTTGGCGGCGTCCCCCCGGGACTCCCGGGTATATACCCAACACCAACACCAACCCAATACTTCTGGTCACCTTTCGACGACAGCTCCAGAACCGAACGCCCGCGACGTCGTCGACGAACCCGCTTACGTCGAAACCGGAACTCGCAGAACGCGCCGCCGGCCGACATCGGCCACGCTGACCGTTGTCCGCCAGGTGCTCGGCGAAGCCGGATACCCGCGCGGCACCCTCGAACGCCTCGCCGTCCAGGTCGGCGACCTCGCCCGCGACGGCCACGCCGACGCACTGATCCGCGAATCCCTCACCGAATGGGACCGCCGGCCCGACTGCGACCGGCCCGAATTCCTGCCCACCGTCCTCGGTGATCTGGTCAAACGATCCCGCGCAGCGCCCGGCGCCAAAGGCAAGTCAACCAGCAAGTTGCGCGCCTTTGCCGAACTCGCCCAACAGGAACGAGCCCGCGAAAACTCCCAGCTCACCAACCTCGATCAGCCCAAGGAACTCGAATGACCAGCAGAGCAGACGCCCTCGAAATCATGACCCTCGTCACCGCGTGCCACCGCCGCACCGCGCCCCGCATGGACGACGAACAGGCCGCTCTCGCAACGGCTTCCGTCTGGGCCGAGCTGTTCAGCACCTACAGGCTCGAACTCCCGGATCTCGTTGCGGCCGTGAAGAAACGCGCGCTCAGCCACCCGGACGCCCCGGAGCCGGCCGAGATCATCGCCTTCGCCCGCGAGATCCGCCGCGACCGCACCGAGCGCGAGAGCGACGCCGAGCGCCAGGCCCGCGAAGACCGCCACGACGCCGCACTCGAAGCAGGCCAGCGGCAACTGGCGGCGATCGCCGAGCTGGCCGAGCGGAAGTCGATCGAGCATGTCTAGCCGGAAGCTGTGCGGCGAGTGCGGCGAGCACATCGTCTGGGCCACGAAAGGCGTTGACGGCGAGAACCGTTGGTACCACGCGGACACCGGCCGGACGTTCTGCTACCGCGCACCAGAGCACACCGAGACCGCGAGGCTGGCATGAGCCCGCAGCTCGATGACGGCTACGCCCAGCGCCAGGCCGACCGCATCCGTGCCTACGACGAAGCGATGGCCGAAGCCCGCGCAACCAGCACGCGGCACCTCGAGCGCGCCGCGATCGACGCCTGCACGCTGTGCGACTCCGACGGCTACCGGGGCCTCGCGGTGTGCGACCACATCGACCGCAGCGACATCGCCCGCCGCGGTATCGACGCATGCCGAGCCGCCCTCTCGAAACTG
>NZ_PKEK01000101.1 GCF_002863225.1 Mycobacterium sp.
CAGCAGCGGGATCAAAAGTGCCGGGTCCAGGCCAGACTCGCCGGGAACCGTCAATCGGTCGACGAGGTCGGGAGTGTGGTCCGTCATCGCATTCTCCGATTCTCGCGATTCTCAAGTGGGTGTAGATAGTGTTTAGGAGGCGCAGCAGGACAGCTTGGAGACGTCGGTGCTGTAGGACTGGCAGGCGATCTTGATGGCTTCGGCCATGGTCAGGTACGGGGCCCAGCTGTTGGCGACTTGCTGGACGGTCATGCCGGCGGCAAGGATGTAGACCCCGGCGGCGGCGAGCTCGCCGGCGTCCTTGGTGACCGCGGTGATCCCGAGGATCCGTCCGGTGTCGGCGTCGGCGAGCACCTTGACGAAGCCGCGGGTGTCGCGGTTGATCAGCGCCCGGGGCACGTAGTGCAGGGGCAGCACGCGGCAGTCGCAACGGATGCCGGCCGCGACGGCCTGTTCCTCGGTGATCCCGACCGCACCGAGCGCGGGGCTGGTGAATGTCACCCGGGGCAGGTGCGTGTAGTCGACCGACCGGTTCGCGCCAGTGAAAGCGTTGTCGACAACCATCGCGCCGTGCGAGGCCGCGACGTACACGAACTGGCGCTGCGCGGTGACGTCCCCGGCCGCCCAGATCCGCGGGTTCGACGTCGCGAGCTGATCGGTGACCGCAATCTCCCCCGCATTCCCGGTCTTGACATCCACCGCCTCAAAGTTGAGCCCATCGGTGACCGGGGTTCGGCCCAGCGCCACCATCAGCCGCTCAGCGCTGAACTCCTCCCGGCTGCCGGCCACCGACGCGCCCGCGACCACCCGTCCGGTGGCCGGATCGGTCGTCACCGAGTCAACGATCGCTCGGCAGACCACCCGGATGCCCTCGTCGGCGAACACCGTGAGCAGGGACTGGGACGCCTCGGGTTCCTCACGGGAGGCCAGCCGGGAGCGGACCAGCATGGTGACCTTGCAGCCCAGCCGGGCAAACAGCTGGGCTTGTTCCAAAGCGACATACCCGCCGCCGAGCACCAGCAGCGTCTCGGGAACCTCCTCGAGCTCCATCGCCGTGGTCGAGGTCAGGTAGTCGACCCGGTCGAGTCCGTCGATCGCTGCGGTGGTGGGCCGGGAACCGGTCGCAACCAGGTAGTGCGCGGCCACGACGAGCCTGCTGTTGCCGTCCTCGGCCCTCACCCGCAGGACCGGAGCGTCCGGGGTGCCGTCGAACGAGGCCTCTCCGTGCAGGAGCCGCCAGCCGTAGTCCTCGGCGATGTCGAGGTACTTCTCCGCGCGCAGCGCTTCGACGAGGGTCCGCTTTCCGTCGACGAGGCCGGGCATGTCCACCGGGTCGGCACTCGTGCTGATTCCGGGGAACCTGCCGGTGTCGAGGGCGACGTGGCGGGCCTCGGCGGCGGCGATCAGTGCCTTGGAGGGCACGCAGCCGGTGTTCACGCACGTCCCACCTACCGTGCCGCGCTCGATCATCGCCACCGACTTGCCCAGCGTCGAAGCGCGGATCGCGGCGGCAAACGCCGCCCCACCCGACCCGACCACGGCAAGATCGACCTTCGTCTGTTCCACGCGGCCCTCCTCATCCATGTTTCGCGGGCAGTTCGCGGCCTTCTGGCCCGCAACGGCGGCTACTTGGCGAGACCAGGTCCCAAACGGCGAAGACGACCATGACCACCAGTCCCGTCTGCAGCACAACCCTTGCCGGCCCGTGAGCCGCGACTTCGCTCATGAACGAAACCCATCCGATCAGCACGAGGATCGGACCGATTATCCCCAGGGCGCTGCGGCGCCATTGCCGGTGGGCGAACCACCCCAGTCCGTTGGCGACCAGTACGAGCGCGGCAAACACCGGCAGGACGTCGATGAATAAGTCTTCCCACTGGGAGAGAAATCCCAGCCCGATGACCGCCCCGATAGCGCCCACCGCCGGGAAACACATGGCGCAAGCCATGGTGGCCACGACGGTGCCGACAACGCCAACCTTGTCAGTCACGATGCGCACAATCTGCCGCACATGTCTCTCCTGAATCGCTTGGAAAATCCGTTCGTCAGCGCCAGAATGAACCTTCCAGTACAGATGAAGGTCAAGTCCCGAATCAAACGAGAGGTAGTAGGGACGGTGCGGATCGGAGAGTTGGCCGACGCTGTCGGCACCACCAGCACGACCCTGCGCTTCTACGAGGAGCAGGAGCTGCTCCCCGAAGCCGACCGCACGTCCTCCGGTTACCGGGACTATTCGCCCGACACCGTCACCAGGATCAACTTCATCCACCGAGGTAAGGCCGCGGGGCTCACACTCGCCCAGATCCGTGAGGTTCTGCTTATTCGAGACCGCGGTCAGGCCCCCTGTGAGCACGTCCGCGATCTTCTCGACGCCCGACTCGCCGACGTCGACGAGCAGATCAACAAGCTCGTTGCTCTTCGCGACACGATTGCCCAATTACGCGACCAGGCATCAACACCCGAGCCCACCACCTGCACCGCCGAACGGGTCTGCCGATACCTCTAAGCCTGTCACGTGCATCCGAGTAGCGAACCCAAAACGCACACGCGCTAGCGTCCGAATTGGTTCTCACTTAGCCCCAGCCATGTTTGACACCCGGAGACGTACTTTGAGGGAACCTGGCGCGCCGAGTCCAGCCGTTCGTATGCTGGCAGCGAAGCGAGCTTGGCCCTGCTTTTACACCGGAATCTGGACGCGACC
>NZ_PKEK01000081.1 GCF_002863225.1 Mycobacterium sp.
TGTCGGCGGACATGAAAAAATGCCCACTGGCGGACACGAAAGTGCCCATTAGCGGTCAATAAGTTCTGCCCACTGGCGGGCACGAAAGTGCCCGCTGGCGGCCATGAATCTGCCTAGACCTATCTGATGCTGTCCGGCGCGTCAGCGCCGTGGCGGCCTCTCCTGCGGTTTCGATGTCGATGCCTAGTCGACTCGACCACCCCAGGAGAGACCTACTTGAAGTCTGACGGAGAACTCATGGAAATACTGAATGCTTACGACCTGACCGGGTCCTTCCGCGCCGCCGCCGAGCTGTGCGGATGCTCGCACCACACCGTGAAAAAGGCGGTCGAAGATCGCAACGCTGGTTTGACGCCGGCCACTCGGCGGGCCCGGATGGTCGACGATTGGCGCGACGTCCTGGAGAGCTGGGTTTCTGATTCGAAGGGCAAGATCCGAGGCGACAAAGCCCACGACAAGCTGGTGGCGTTGGGATACACCGGCACTGACCGCACCACGCGGCGTGCGCTGGCGGAGATCAAAGCGCAATGGCGACTGGGTAATACACGCGTGCACCGGCCCTGGATCACCGAGCCCGGACTGTGGCTGCAGTACGACTTCGCCGATGGCCCGATGGTGGCCGGCCGCAAGATCGTGCTGCTGGTGGCGTGGCTGGCGTGGAGCCGCTACCGGGTGGTGATCGCGCTGCGGGACCGCACCGCGCCCAGTGTCTTCGCCGGGCTGGATCGGATCTTCCGCATCGTGGGGGGCGCCCCGACTTACCTGCTGACCGACAACGAGAAGACCGTCACGACCGGACACATCGCCGGAGTCCCGGTCCGCAACCGGGCCGCGGTTACTTTCGGCCGCTATTACGGCATTTCGGTGCTGACCTGTGAGCCCGCCGATCCCGCCTCCAAGGGTGGGGTGGAAAACGCGGTCAAACTCGCCAAAGCCGACATCGTGCCCACCGACACGAATCTGCTGCCCCAGTACGACTCTTTCACCGACGTCGAAGCCGCGTGCGCGGCGTTCGTGGCCGAGATCAACGCCCGGGTGCACCGCACGACGGGCCGCCGTCCGATCGAGATGCTTTCTCAGGAACGTCCTGCCTTGCATGCCGTGCCCGATCTGCCCCACACCGCCGCGTTGGGGGTGACCCGCCGGGTTCCCGACAACACCCCGATGGTGACTTTCGAACACTGCCAATACTCGCTTCCGGCAACACTATTGGGACAGACGGTGTGGATCCGCCACCACGACGGCACCGGCGAAGTGGTGATCTGCGCCCTCGATGACGGCGGCCCCGTCGAAGTGGCCAGGCACCGGCGTGCCACCCCGGGAAGCCCTGCCATCGACGACGCTCACTTCCCCGAACACCACGACAAGGTCCCCGGCGACTACCGCCTCCGCGCCCGCACGGTATCGGAGCAGACGTTCCTGGCGTTGGGCCCCGGTGCGGCGGTATGGCTCAAGGAAGCCGCCGCGGTGGGCACTGAACGCATTCTGCAGAAGATGGCTCACGCCGTCGAACTGTCCGTGCTGGCCGGCCGCGCCGATGTCGACTGGGCACTCGGGCATGCCGCTGTGCACGGCCGGTTCGCCACCGGCGACCTGGATTCCATCCTCGCGGCCAAGGGCCTGGACCTGACTCGGCGCGGCGCGGACGAAGACACCTCCCTGGCCCAAGGCACCGCCGGGTGGAACCTGTTCGGCCGCACCATCATCGATGCCGACGAGGCAGGCATCGCATGACCACCACCACGACCACTGCGGCGTTGTCAGCCGACGTCGAAGCGCTGATGCGTGGGCTGCGGTTACCGCACGCACGCGCAATCGCCGCCGACGTACTGGCCACCGCCCGCGCCCAACGCTGGGACCCCACCGAGGTCATCAAAGCACTGCTGACCGAGGAAGCCGCCGGCCGCGCCCGCTCCATGCTGGCTTCCCGCCGCAAAGCCGCCGGATTCCCGACCGGGAAAACCTTCGACGCCTGGGACCCAGGGGCCTCCTCCATCCCGTTACCCACCCAACAGGCGCTGCAGACCCTGGAATGGGTTGGGCGCCACGAGAATCTGGTGGTCTGCGGGCCCGCCGGCACCGGCAAGACGTTCTTCCTCGAAGCACTCGGACAGAAGGTCATCGAAGCCGGAATGCCGGTGGCGTGGTTCACCCTCGAACAAATCGGGGTGCTCGTCCGCGCCCACCGCGCCGATGACTCCCTGGGCAAGGCGGTGGCCAAGATCGTGCGCGCTGAGCTCGTCGTCATCGATGACGTAGGACTCTTGCCGGTCGGTGCCGATGCCGCCGAAGGGCTTTACCGCATCGTCGAGGCCGCCTATGAGCGCAAGTCGGTGGCGATCTCGTCGAACCTGCACCCCAGTGGCTTCGACGAGCTGATGCCCAAAACACTGGCCACCGCCACCATCGACCGACTGCTGCACCACGCGCACCTATGCCAAACCAGCGGCGACTCCGTGCGACTGGCCCAAGCCCTGCACGGGAAAGGAGTCAAATCCTTGACCTGACATCGGCCTCACCGACCGGTGGCGGATGCACCCCTCATGGGCAGATTCGTGTCCGCCACTGGGCAGTTCTTAACGGCCACCTACAGGCATTTCTCACGTCCGCCCACGGGCAGTTTCAGCTGTCCATTGACA
>NZ_PKEK01000058.1 GCF_002863225.1 Mycobacterium sp.
CCGACCGGTGGCGGATGCACCCCTCATGGGCAGATTCGTGTCCGCCACTGGGCAGTTCTTAACGGCCACCTACAGGCATTTCTCACGTCCGCCCACGGGCAGTTTCAGCTGTCCATTGACAGAGGGGGACTGAGGCGTGCTAACCGCTGAATACGGCGTTCCCGACGCCGGCAAACCGGACCTCTTCTCGGTCGCGGCACGCCGGCCCGCTCCTCGGTCCTTGTCCCAATCGGCGGCGTCGTGAAAATACGTGGGGTTGGCAATTCGACGAACTACGACGCAGTGCTGCCGGACGGCCTTAAGCAGGTCTCGTCGCTGTTGGCCGCGATTCCGTGCAGCAGCTCCAACGGTCTGAACCGACCACCGCGCCTAAGTGCCGACAAGTTGGCCAAGCTACCCGTGTCGCGGCAACTAGACACCAGCCGCTATCCGGAGCAGCGCATGTGCCTGCTCGACGCGTTGCACGACCCGGTCACCTGTGTGCACTGGAGCACGTCCGCCGGCGCCAGCACGAATTCGTCGACGCCGCTCGCCGGTTCGGCGCTGCCGGTACCCGACTCGGTGGACCCGGCTGACCTGATCGGCGCCTGTTTCGACGGCACCTCCAGCCGAGTCGCCATCGCCCCGGGGTCAGTTAGTTCGCGCAAACTATCGGCCACTCTGCGTCGTCGCCGTCCACGGCCGGTGAGTTTCAACCAGAGGAATGAAGGGTCATGACCCTGCGAGTTGTGCCAGAAGGATTGGCGTCGGCCAGCGTGGGCGAGTCCGGCGTGAGCTACGCCGCCGCCCCACGGACATACGGCGGCTTCTGACGATGACCGCGCCGGTGTGGATGGCTTCACCGCCTGAGGTGCACTCCGTGCTCCTCAACAGCGGTCCTGGCCCGGGGTCGCTGCTGGCTGCCGCGCAGGCCTGGACCGCGCTCAGTGCTGAGTACGCCTCGGCGGCAAGCGATCTCACCTCGCTACTGGGCGCGGTCCAGGCGGGCGCGTGGGAGGGCCCGAGCGCCGAAGAGTACGTGAGCGCACACCTGCCCTACCTGGCGTGGCTCACCGAGGCCAGCGCGAACAGCGCGGGTGCGGCAACTCAGCACGAGGTCGCCGCGGCCGCGTACACCGCGGCGCTGGCCGCGATGCCGACGATTCCGGAGCTGGCGACCAATCACCTCATCCACGGTGTGCTGATCGCGACGAATTTTTTTGGGATCAATACGATTCCGATCGCGCTCAACGAAGCCGACTATGTCCGCATGTGGGTTCAGGCCGCCACTACGATGGCGGGTTACCAGGCGGTGTCGGGTGCGGCGATGGCGTCGGCGCCGCGCACCGACGAGGCACCGCCGGTGCTGAAATCCGACGGCGCGCAGTCGGCCGCGGCCCTGCCGCCGACGGGGGACTTCTTCACCGACCTATTCAACCAGTTGACGCAACTGATCCAGGACCCGAGCGGTGCGCTGAGCGCCATTCTCTCCAACCCGGGCGCGTGGGGTCCGTTGCTGTTCTTCGTTGCCTACGAAGCGTTCTTCATCCCGTTCGGAAACACGTTCTGGTCGATCGTGCTGAGTTCGCCCGCGTGGCTCACGGTCATCCTCTACTTCGGCATCAAGGCCGCGCTGTCGGGCGGCGCAGTAGAGCCGTTGCCGGATGTCGGTGGAGCATTAGGCATTCGGGCCGGCCAACCGGGCGGCATGCCCGCCGCGGCGATGACCTCGCCGGGCGGCGGGAGCGTTACGGCGAGTTCCGGATCAACGGCCGCGGCTGGTGCGGCCGGTGGCGCGGTTCCGACTCCGGCGCCTGCCGCGGCTTTCCCGTACATGGTGGGCGGCATGGACCCCGACGGCGATCCGGGTCCGACGCTGATCGATCGCGACGAGAACAAGGCTCCGGCCGAATCGATCGCCACGGCCGCCGCGGTTGGCGTGGCGGGCCGGGCCAAGGCGCGTACGCGTCGACGACGCAAGGCCGAGCTGCATGACCACGCAGACGAATTCGCCGATATGAACGTCGACGTCGACCCCGACTGGGGGGCCCAGCACGACCAAGAGCTCGTCTTGGCCGCGGTGGCATCCGGAACCGGCTCGGGATCCTTGGGCTTCGCCGACACGGTGGGCAAGGACAGCTCTGCCGAGGCGTCGGGATTTGCGACATTGAGCAGCAATGGATTTGGCGACGGCCCGCGCATTCCGATGGTGCCGAGAACCTGGAAGCCGAATTCATCTCCAGGGGCAGGGGGCCACAGTTAAACATGTGTTCGAGAAGCAATGGTAACCAGGTGAGGAAAGAGTTTTAGGTCTGAGGACGGTCACATCTTGCAGTTGGTGGTGTCGCCGTCTGCATTTGGCGTCGTCGCGCACTGCCTGGACGGCCGAAACAAGCCGAGGCCTATGTCAGCCAATCCTGAAGATAGGTAATCAGCGATGGCTAGTTTGAAGGTCGGTGCTGAGGGGGTAGGACTGCGCCGCCAGCAGCGACGGCTGGCCGACGATGACGGTGTGCCCGTCGACGACGCCGTGCACACCGTGGCCGTCGATGCTCGCGAAGTGTTCCGGCAGGGGTAGCGATCCGAGGTGCCCAGCGGCC